>NZ_VTFT01000001.1:1489247-2689247 GCF_008244685.1 Luteimonas viscosa | reverse complement strand
TCGAGCCGGGTGGGCGCGCCTACCGCCAGGCCGGATTCAGCTCGTGGAACTGGCGGTGCTGGCGGAGCAGTTCCTGCTCCCACACGCTGAGCGGCGGCGACAGGCCACGCTGGCAGTCTGCGACGGACGGTGCGCGGCGGCGGGGAATGTGCCGGGCCTGGCGCCAGAGATCGGCGTCGCAGGCGCGATCCACGGACCGCGCGCGGGTTTTCGCGTTCGCGGTGTTCGGCGCGGAAGCGGCGCTCGCCGCGCCATGGTGAGGGCCGGCGACATGCTGCCCGGGCGTTTCGTTCGCCTGTTCGGGAACGGGGACGGCGACACCGCCGAGCGCGCTGACGAGGAACAGGAGGGTGGTTGCGAGGTTGGACATTTCGGGGGAACTCCAGAGGGTTGGGTTGAGGTCGCGAAAACGGAAGACGCGCGGACCCGCCCCGCACCGGAATGGGCAGGGACAAGGCGCAGGAAGCGGAAGGCATCCCCACCCGCGCGTCCCGTCGGCGATGACCAGGGTCGCCGGAGCGGTGCAACGGGGATGCGGCGGACGGGACCCGCCCGGATGACGCTGGTCGACGATTCAGTTCGTTGCGGGCGGCCGCAGCCGGTGCCGGTGCCGGTGCGATCGACACACGGGCATGATCAGGACGCGCGGCCTCCGGGTTCCTTCGACACGTCCCGGAACAGCACCATCTCGGCGACGCGCCGCGACGCACCGTCGTAGAAGCCCTGTCGCGGCGCGTGCCGCTTCGGGTTTCGGAAGGTGCCGAACAGGATGTCGAACAGCGGCAGGTCGGAATAGTTGTAGGCGTGCACGCCGCGACCGTGGTGGATCGAATGGCTTTCCGGGCGCTGCAGGATGTAGCCCATCCAGCGCGGCGTACGGATGTTGGCGTGCTGGAATACCGCCATGAACGTGGTGGCGTACAGCACCATCGTCGCCGACTCCGGCGACAGGCCCACCAACAGCGTCAGGCACAGGCTGGAAAGCGCGATCCAGCCGACCATGTCGAGCGGGCTGAACCAGAAGGCGCCGAACGTGTCCAGGCGCTCGGCCGAGTGATGCATCTGGTGCAGCGCGCGCCACAGCAGGCCCGACCCGTGCATGCTGCGGTGCCAGGCATACACGCCGGCCTCGTACACGAGCACGCCAACCACTGCGCCGGCCCAGACCGGCAGATGGCTCAGATCCAGCAACTGGTAGGCCTGCAGATGCGCGCTCCAGAACAGCGGCAGGTAGGAGGACAGGAAAAAGAACGCGGCGAATGCCGCCAGGCCGCGCCAGTGCCAGCCGCGGATGGACGGCAGTCGCCGCGCGGGGAAAAACAGCTCCCATGCCATCAGTCCGGCGTACAGCAGGAACACGACGAGGGAAACGGGATCGAGCAGGAGTTGCAGCGGAGAAGGCATGACATGACCTGTGGTGTTGGGGGACCGGCGCACGCGGCAGGCGCCCCTGTCCGCCGCCGCGAGAGATTGGGATATACGCAGCAGGCCACCGCGTCCCGCCACTTCCCGGTCAACGGCGCGTTCCCGGGCCGTCGCGCATTGCGGCCGGGCGCGCTGGCCGGTCCGGTATGCGCGACCCGTTCTTCGAGACCATGGACCAGAGCCTCCACGACCTGCTGGTCGCCTACCGCAAGGGCGAACCCGACGCCCTGGGCAAGCTGATGCCGCTGGTGTACGAGGACCTGCGCCGGCTCGCGCGCCGCCAGGTGCGGCAATGGCCGAACCTGACGCTGGACACCACCGGCGTGGTCCACGAGGCGTACCTGAAGCTCGCCCGCCAGCACACGCTCGACGCCAGCGACCGCGCGCATTTCCTGGCCATCTGCAGCCAGGCGATGCGTCAGTTCATCGTCGACCACGCGCGCCAGAAACGCGCCGACAAGCGCGGCGCCAACGTGGTGTTGCACAACATCGAGGACCTGGACATCCCGGTCCAGGGCGAGGCCGACGAATTGCTGCTGATCGACCAGGCCTTGCGCGGCCTGGCCGACGCCAGCCCGCGACTGGTGCGCGTGTTCGAATGCCGCTTCTTCGCCGGGCTCAGCGAAGCCGAGACCATGGAGGCGCTGGGCCTGCCGCTGCGCACCGTGCAGCGCGACTGGATGCGCGCCCGCGCCTGGGTCAAAGACATGCTGTCCGGGCAGCAGCCTTTGCCGGCCCGGCACTGAGGTCGGCGGGCGCCTGCAGGCAGGGCACGCTGCGTTGCGCCGATCCCAGCTGGTCGCGGCCGACCGCGACCGCCCGGCCCAGCGCGCGCGGCTCGACGCTTCCCGGCCGCAGTTGCTCCAGGCGCAGGCTCGCCCAGGCCCAGAGTCCCGGCATCCGCTCGGGATCCAGGCCGGTGCCCAGCGCCCGCGCGAACAGGTCGGCCGCGGGGTCGCGCTCCCCGGCCAGGATCAGCGCCTCGCCGCCATCGAGCAGCGCCCACGCCAGTTCCGCCGGCGACACCGCCGGGTGCGACTCGAAGGCACGGATGCCATCGACCACCTTCGCCAGCGCGTCGTCGCGGCGCCCGGCCGCGGCATCCACCGCGGCCGCAGCGAGCACCTGGCCCGCGATCAGCCGGTCGAGCGGCCCACCGGTGTGCGCCCGCACGCCGGCTTCCTCGAGCGCGGCCGCCGCCGCGTCGACGCGCCCCTGCGCCAGCAGCACCTCGGCACGGTTGGTATGCACGGTCAGGCGCATGTCGGCGTTGTCCGGATAGCGCTGGCGCTGGATCGTCGCGAGTTCGTCGAGTCGCGCGAGCGCGGCGTCCTGGTCGCCTTCGCGATAGTCGATCCGGGCCAGCGTGCCCGCACCGAACAGGTACAGCGACAGCGCCGACTCCCGGTCCACCGCGGCCATCGCCTCCCGCGCCAGCCGGCCGGCGGATGCGAAGTTGCCGCGCAGGTACTCGATGGTGGCGAGGTTGATGCGGTCCGCCGCCGCCGATGCGGTGCTCCCGCGTCCCGCCTCGACGTTGCCCGCAAGGGAGGCTTCGCAGGCGGCCTTGGCCTCGAGCAGGTCACCGCCGCTGATGAAGGCGACGCAGGCATCGCCCCATGCGACCGAGACCCGGGGATGGCTCGCGCCCAGCGCCGACGCCAGCGCCTGCGCCGCTTCCTTGCCGTAGCGTCCGCTGGCGGCCGGATCGTCCGCGGCCAGCGATCCCACCAGGCTCAGCGTGCTCAGTCGCGCCGCGCGCTGGATCGCGGTCTCGCCCTGAACAGGCGATTCGAGCCGCCGCACGATCGCCCTCACCCGCTGCGGATCCTCGCCCCGCTGCCCGATGTTGAGGTAACGGCCCAGGCGTCGCAGCGCATCGATCGATCCGCTTTCCAGCGGCGCGTCGGAGGCCACCAGTGCTTCGAACACGGCGTCGAACTGGCGGGTCGCCTCGGGCAGGCGGCCGACGGTCTCGTACAGCTCGCCGAGCTGCGACCAGGCCTGCGCCCGCTCCACCAGCGGCAGGTCGGCGTCGCGGGTGCGTTCGAGTGCCGGTCCCAGCATCTGGATCGCCTCCTGGTCGCGATCCTGCTGCGAGAGCGCGTCGGCCAGCAGGGCGCTCATGGCGAGCAACGTCCGCGGGTCGTCCACCTGGCGGGCGTCGGCGGCACGCAGCGCCTCGCGCGCGCGCGTCGCCGCCAGTTGCGGTTGCCCCATGTCCAGTTCGAGGTTGGCGAGCACCGCCATCAGCGCCAGGCGCGTCCGCGGATCCACGTCGCGACTCCCGGCGAGCATCGAATCGCCCACCCGCACCAGGGTCTCCAGCGCGTGTTCCTGCTCGCCGCGCAGGTAGGGACTGGCCTGTTTGAACACCTGGCCCATGAACCCCTCCACCGCCAGCGCGCGCTCCTGCTCGCGCGCCTTCTGCGCGCGCTCTTCCGCGATGCGTACCAGTGCCATCGCGGCCACGATCGACAGCGCCGCCATGCCGACCACCGCCACCGAGGCGACACCGCGATTGCGGCGCCACCACAAACGCGTCCGTTCCCAGCGGCCGGCGTGCGCGGCGGCGACCGGGCGCAGCGAGCGCCAGGCTTCGAGGTCGCCGCGCAGTTGTTCGATGCTCGCGTACCGGTCCGCCGGGCTCTTCGCCAGGCACTTGAGGACGATCGCGTCCAGGCCCCCGCGCACCTGCCGCGCCAGCGCCTCCGCATCGGCCGCGCCGCACGAGACCGCGTTGTCGCGCACGCGCGGGTCTTCTCGCGCTTCGACCAGGCGCCGGCTCGGCGCGACCGCCGGCTCGTGCAGGATCGAATCCACGCGGGTGATCGAGGTGATGTTGCCGTCCACCGGCCAGGGCCGGCCCACGATCAGCTGGTAGAGCAGGGCCCCGATCTGGAACACGTCGGTGGCGGTCGACACCGCCGCGCCACTGAGCTGTTCCGGGGCCGCGCAATCGGGGGTGAACAGCTTGATGCCTGGCGAGGTGGCATCGGCTTCGGCCTCTCCCAGGGCCTGGGCGATACCGAAATCGAGCAGCCGCGGCTGGCCCCACCGGTCGACCAGGACGTTGGACGGCTTGATGTCGCAATGCACCACCAGTTGCGCGTGCGCGTGTTCGAGCGCGGAGCACAGATGGATCGTCCAGCCGACGCGTTCGCGCAGGTCGAGCTCCCTGTCCGCGGCTTCTTCCAGGATCGAACCGCCGTCGATCGCCTCCATCGCGAGGTAGACGTTGCCTTCGGCATCGACGCCGGCGTCCAGGAACCGGGCGATGTTCGGATGGTCCAGGCGCACCAGGGTGCGCTGTTCGGCAAGCAGCCGCTCCCTGAGCGTGAGGCCCACCCTGTCCGAACGCACGACCTTCAGCGCCACCTGCTGGGAGAAGCCGTCGAAGCGGCGGGACGCCAGATAGACCTCGGACATCCCGCCCCGGCCGATCAGGCGCTCGACCAGGTAGGGTCCGACCCGTGTCCCGGCGGCCAGCGGCTGCGTTTCGACGCCGAACAGGCACTCGCGGGCGAGGCTGCCTTCCAGCGCGCCGCCCGGAGCCAGTTCCCCCGACTCCTCCAGGCACAACGACAACAGGCGCTCGACCGCGGCCGCCAGCGCCGCGTCCGTGTCGCGCAGTTCGGCGAGCCGGCGCAGCCGCGCGGGCGCGTCCAGGTCGAGCAACTCGTCCAGGAGGCGGTCGATCGTCCTGATGTTGCTTGCGGAATCTTCCGGCATGGCGATTTCACCAGCGGCAACATGCGGCATCGGGCAAGCGGAGCACTCGACCGTTCCCGCGGCATCGGGACCAGGCGGACGCACCCGCGCCCTGCGCCCGTCCCGCGCGACACCCCATCACATCCCGGCTCCGCACTGCGCGCCCGCCGCTTGCCGTCGCGAACCACGGCACCGCGGACGTACTTCGTGCACCGGTGGTCGACGCCATGGCGACCGTCCCCCGGCGACGGCCACCGGATCATACGCCTGCCTGCCGCGCGATTCCGCCGCGTCGCCGACACCCTGGCGGGCGTGGCGGGCTCGCGTGCGGTCCGGGCTTGCCGCACCGGGGCCGTTCAAGCCACTACGGGATCCTGCAGCGCCACCCGCCATCGCAAGACCCGGAGACGGATGGCACGGCGTCGTTTCCGACGTCGGCCGGAACGCGCCCGGTTGCGACGCGCCATCCCGCGGTCATCGCACCCCTGCTGGGGGCGACCTCACCAGAACACGGCGTACAGCGCCGCCAGGATCGCGAGCACGGCCACGGCGCCGGCGTTGAACGAAGTCCCGGTCCGGTAGTCGACATCGTCGGTGCGGATGATGTCCTTCTCCGGCGCGTGCCGCATCGACAGCGACACCACAACCGCCAGCGCCAGCGCCAGCAGGAACACCAGCCCGACGCGATCGATGAACGGCAGCGCCGGCCACGCCAGCTTGAGCACGATCGAGAGCACGAACGAGCCGATCGCGGCCGCGAGCGCCCCGGCCTCGTTGGCGCGCTTCCAGAACAGGCCGAGCACGAAGATCACCACGATGCCCGGGGTGAAGAAGCCGGTGTATTCCTGGATGTACTGGAAGGCCTGGTCGAAGCTGCCCAGCAGCGGGCGCGCGGCGAGTACCGCCAGCGCCATCGCCACCACCGTCACGATGCGGCCGGTGCGCACCAGGCGGCGCTGGTCGTCGCGCTTGCGCGAACGGTACAGGTCGAGGGTGAAGATGGTGGAGATGGAGTTGGTCATCGACGCCAGCGAGGAGACGATCGCCGCGATCAGCGCCGCGAACACGATGCCCAGGATGCCCGCCGGCAGCAGCGACATCATCGCCGGGTAGGCCGCATCGGGACGTGCGATGTCCGGCGCCAGCAGCACGGCGGCCAGGCCCGGCACCACCACGATCACCGGCATCAGCAGCTTGAGGAAGGCGGCGAACAGCACGCCCTTCTGCGCCTCGGCCAGGTCCTTCGCCGCCAGCGCGCGCTGGATGATGTACTGGTTGAAGCCCCAGTAGCTCAGGTTCATGATCCACATGCCGCCGATCAGCACGCTGATGCCGGGCAGGTCCTTGTAGAAGGGATTGTCGGGCGACAGGATCATGTGGAAGTGCCCGGGCACCTCCATGCGCAGGCGCTGGAAGCCGGCCCAGATGCCGGCGCCCTCGCCGATGCGGTCGAGGGTGATGCCCGCCAGCAGCAGGCCGCCGGCCACCAGCAGCACCACCTGCACGATATCGGTCAGCGCGACCGCCTTGAGCCCGCCGTAGAGCTGGAACGCGAGCGCGAAAACCGCCAGCCCCAGCAGCGCCGCCATCTGGTCGATGCCGGCCACGTGCGCGATCGCCAGCGAACCCAGCCACAGGATCGAGGTGAGGTTCACGAACACGTACAGCCCCAGCCAGAACACCGCCATCACCGTGCGGATGCGCGTGCCGTAGCGACGCTCAAGGAATTGCGGCATGGTGTAGATGCGGTTGCGCAGGAACACCGGCAGGAACCACTTGCCGACGATCAGCAGGGTCGCGGCCGCCATCCATTCGTAGGATGCGATCGCCAGGCCGATGGCGAAGCCCGAGCCGGACATGCCGATGATCTGCTCGGCCGAGATGTTGGCCGCGATCAGCGAGGCGCCGATGGCCCACCACGGCAGCGACTTGCTGGCGAGGAAATAGTCGTCCGTGTCCTTGGCATGGCCCGCCTTCTCTCGCGAGACCCATTGCGCCAGCACGAACACGCCGGCGAGGTAGGCCAGCACGATCGCGATATCCAGGCTGGACAATTGCATCACTCGTTCCTCATCGGTTGCGGCGAGGCGGGGGTGGCCTGCGCTTCAAGCAGGCTCACCGGTGTGTCCAGGGCGCGTGGACGCATGTCGCCGGAGAGGCATCCACGCCTCCGGGACCGGGCGATCGACGCGCGCGTGACGCGTCTTCGAACGGCCAACATCCGTCTTCGGCACCTTCCCACCCGTGAGGGGCGCAATGCCCCGCCAAACGGGTGGAAGGAACCGCGTCGGTCTTGTCCGGGGCGTCAGCCCTCCATCTGCTCCAGTTCGCGGCCCTTGGTCTCGTGCACGAACTTGATCACGAAGAACACCGAGATCACCGCCATGACCGTGTAGATGCCGTAGGCAGTCGCCAGGCCGATGCCGGCCAGCAACATCGGGAAGGTCCAGGTGATCAGGAAGTTCGCCGTCCACTGCGCCAGCCCGGCGACCGCCAGGCCGGAGCCGCGGATCTGGTTCGGGAACATTTCGCCCAGCATCACCCACATCACCGGGCCCCAGGACAGGTTGAAGAACACCACGTAGGCGTTCGCCGCCACCAGCGCCAGCAGGCCCATCGAATCGCTGAGCTGCAGCTTGCCGGCCGCGTCGACGCCGCCGGTGGCGAAGGCGAAGGTCACCAAGCCCAGGGTGACGGCCATCCCGACCGAGCCGATCCACAGCAGCGGCTTGCGCCCGACGCGGTCGATCAGCAGCACGGTGACGATGCAGGCGCCGATGCTGAGCGCGCCGGAGAGCACGTTGATCAGCAGCGCGTCGGATTCGGAGAAGCCCACCGCCTGCCACAGCACCGCGCCGTAGTAGAACACCACGTTGATGCCGACCAGCTGCTGGAACGTGGCCAGACCCACGCCCACCCAAACGATCGGGCGGATCCTGCCGGTGGCCTTGCTGACCAGGTCCGACAGCCGCGGGCGGTGGTGGTCGGTGGCCAGCGAGGCGTCGATCTCGCCCAGCTTGCGCTCGCCCTGCGCCGCGCCGTACAGCCGCGACAACACGCCCTGCGCACGATCGCGCAGGCCGCGCGCGACCAGGTAGCGCGGGCTTTCGGGAATCGCGAACAGCAGCACGAAGAACAGCGACGCCGGCACCAGCTCGGCCCAGAACATCCAGCGCCAGGCCTCGTACCCCATCCACAGTTCGGCCACCGACGAGGTCGCCACCTTCGCCAGCAGGTAGTTGCTCAGGAACGAGGCGAACAGGCCCGAGATGATCGCGATCTGCTGGATCGTGGCCAGCCGGCCGCGGTAGCGCGCGGGTGCCACCTCGCTGATGTAGGCAGGCGACATCACGCTCGCCGCACCCACCGCCAGGCCGCCGATCACGCGGTAGATCACGAACTCGAACGAGGACGTGGCGATGCCCGAACCCCAGGCCGAGACGATGAAGAACACCGCCGCGAACAGCAGCATCGTGCGGCGGCCGTAGCGGTCGGCCAGGGTGCCGGCGAACCACGCGCCGACCGCGCAACCGAGCAGCATCGAGGCGACGTTGAATCCCGTCACCGCCGCATCGGAGTCGAACGCGGTGGTGATGCCGTCGACGGTGCCGTTGATCACGCCGCTGTCGTAGCCGAACAGGAAACCGCCGATCGTCGCCACCAGGCTGATCAGGATGATGAAACCGGTGTTCTCGCCTGACGCGTTACCACTGCTCATGTATTCCCTCCCGGGATGACTTTCCGTTTCTGCTGGATCCGACGAATCGCACGAAGCTCGCGTCCACCGCTGCGACCGTCCCCGCGACAGCGGAAGCGGCCTGGCGTCACGGGGAATACGACACCACTGGAGCCAGGCACGCACTCGCCCGGGGCGGCAGGTCCGGCTCGCTGGATGACTGCGCTGTCATCCAGTGCCGCATAGGGTAGCCGGAGTCGCGTGTCGCGCTTCGTGCATTGCAGCAATCGCGCGGGACGGTCTCCGCTGCAACCAACGCGAGCGCGTTGCGGGCAGCCGGCATCACGCACGTCGCAGTCCGCCGCGATCCGGCCGGAGTTCTGCCGCCTCGCCGGCCGCCAGGGTCAGGGCCAGCTCCCGCCCGCGGTAGTCCACGCGGTATTCGCCGCCCTTGTCGCTGCGCAGCGTCGCGCTGGCCAGCGCGCCCCCGCGCCAGGCCAGGTCGACGGACGCCGCGTTGCGCACGCGCACGCCGCGCAGCTCACCGGTCGGCCAGTCTTCGGGCAGCGCGGGCAGCAGGAACACCGTGCCGCCCCAGCTCTGCAGCAGCATCTCGGTGATCCCGGCGGTGCCGCCGAAATTGCCGTCGATCTGGAACGGCGGATGGGCATCGAACAGGTTCGGGTAGGTGCGCGACGGGCTCAGCAGCATGCGCAGAATCTTCATCGCGCGCTCGCCATCGCGCAGGCGCGCCCACAGGTTCAGGCGCCAGCCGATGCCCCAGCCGGTGGCCTCGTCGCCGCGGATCTCCAGCGAGCGGCGCGCGGCGGCGGCGAGGTCCGGCGTATCGCGAACGTTGATCTGGCTGGAGGGATGCAGCGCATACAGATGCGAGACGTGGCGGTGGTCCATCTCGGGCGCGTCCATGTCCCAGTCGTCCTGCCATTCCTGCAGCTGGCCGGCACGCCCGATGCGGTGCGGCGGCAACCGCGCGCGCAGGCGTTCCAGGCGCTGCGCGAACGCCGCATCCACCTGCAGCAGCGCGGCGCCCTCGATGCACTGGCCGAACAGGTCGCGCAGCAGTTGCGCGTCCATCGACGGCCCGGCGCACAGCGCGGCGCCGTGCGGGTGGACGTTCTCGGGCGAGATCGACGGCGCGGTCACCAGGGCACCGGTGTGCGGATCCTCGACCAGCACGGCCTCGAAGAATTCCGCCGCGCCGCGGAACAGCGGATACACCTTGCGCAAGTACTCCGGATCTCGGTCGTAGTCCCAGCGGTCCCACAGGTGCTGCAGCAGCCAGGCGCCGCCCAGCGGCCACAGGCCCCACTGCGCGCCGTCGATCGGCGCGGTCGCGCGCCACAGGTCGGTGTTGTGGTGCACCACCCAGCCCGGCGCGCCGTACATGCGCCGCGCGGTCTCGCGACCGCGCTCTGCGAGTTCGAAGACCATGCGTTCAAGCGGCTCGACGCATTCGGGCAAGGCGCCCGCCTCCGCCGGCCAGTAGTTCATTTCGGTGTTGATGTTGATCGTGTACTTGCTTTCCCACGGCGGCTGCAGCAGGTCGTTCCAGATGCCCTGCAGGTTCGCCGGCTGGGTGCCGGGGCGCGAGCTCGCGATGAGCAGGTAGCGGCCGAACTGGTGGTAGAGCGCGGCCAGCGCGGGATCGCTCGCGTCGGCGAAATGCGCGACACGCTCGTCGGTGGGCAGCTGCGCGAGCGCGGCGGGCGAGGCGCCGAGGTCGATCTGCACGCGCCGGAAGAGCGCGCGGTGCGCGGCGACGTGGTCGTCAAGCAGTTCGGGCCATGAACGCGCCGCCGCGCGCGCGAGCTGGTCGCGGGTGGTCGCCCCGGGATCGCCGGAGACGTCGTCGTAGCGGCGGAAGCTCGTGGCCGCGGTGAGCAGCAGCACCACCTCGTCGGCATCGCGCACCTCGATGCGGCCGTCGCGCCGCTGCAGCGTGCCACCGACCGGCAGCACCCGCAGGCGCGCGGCGAAGCGCAGCCGGCCGTCCACGCCGAACGCCCCCTCGTTGCGCCCATGCAGCAGCACGCCCGCGTCGCCATCGGCCTCCACGCTCGCGCTGGGCTGGTCGCTCGCCAAGCCGATACGCAGCGAAATGCGGCCCGGCTTGTCACCCGACAGGCGCATCGCCAGGCACTGGTCGACCGGCGAGACGAACACCTCGCGCCGGTGCTGCAGCCCGCGCGCCTCGAACGTCGAGGTCGCCAGCGCGCGGTCCAGGTCCAGCTCGCGCCGGTAACCGTTGGTCTCGGCGATCTCGAAGAAGTCCAGCACCAGGTCGCCGAGCGGCTGGTAGGGCATCTGTTTCGGCGGCCGACTGAGCATGGTCTCGTTGGCCAATGCTTCGGCCTCGGCATAGCGGCGCGCGAACAGCAGGCGCCGCACTTCGGTCAGCGCCTCGCGTGCATCCGGCGGCGTGGGATCGTACGGGCCGCCGGCGTAGAGCGTGTCCTCGTTGAGCTGGATGCGTTCGTGCTTGCCGCCGCCCCACACCATCGCACCGAGCCGGCCATTGCCCAGCGGCAGCGCCTCGACCCATTGCGTGGCCGGGCGCGGATACCACAGCCGCAGATCCTCCCATGACGCGCCACCCGCGACGGCTACGCCATCGGCAGACCCCGCGGACGCACCAGCCGCGTCCGTGCCGAGGGCAGGCGCGGCCGCCCGCACATCGGCGCGACCGAAACCTGCCGCCGCGCCCCCTCCCGCCACCGCCGCCAGCGCGGCGGCCTTGAGCGCGTCGCGACGACGCGGGTCGAACGCCGCCACGGCTCAGCCCTTCGCCGGCCGCGCGACCACCTGCGCCGATCCGTCGTAGGTCACGGTGGCGTCCGCTTCCGGCTCCAGCGCGCCGTTGTCGCCGCGCGGGCCGTCGATCCAGCGCACGCGGATCTCGCGCGACGCCGCCATGCCCGGATACGAGCCCTCGCGCGCCCCGATGGTCAGCGTGCCGCTCGCCTGGTCCCACGCCAGCGGGATGCGGCTGGATTCGCCGCGCTCGTAGCCGTAGCTGCGCCCGGCATCCTCGTACAGCGAGAAGCTGCCGTCCGCACCGGTGTAGACCTCGATGGTCAGCGGCGCACCGGGCTGTTCGTCCACGTACTGCTGCACGACGGTGCGCGGCACGATCGAGCCGGCACGCACGAACAGCGGCATCCGCTGCAGTGGCGCGGCGGCGGTGATGGTGCGCCCGCCTTCATGCCGCTGCCCGGTCTCGAAGTCGATCCACTGCGCGCCAGCGGGCAGGTAGACCTCGCGGCTGGTGGCCTTGAACTCTGTCACCGGCGCGACCAGGAACGCGGGGCCGAACAGGTACTGGTCGGCGACGTCGCGCGCCTTCGCATCGGCCGGGAAATCCATCGCCAGCGCGCGCAGGATGGTGCCGTCCGCGTGCCAGGTGTCGCCCGCCAGGGTGTAGATGTACGGCAGCAGCGTGTAGCGCAGCTTGAGGTAGTGCACGAAGCTGTCGTAGTGCGGCGTGCCCTCGGGCGCGATCTCCCAGATCTCGCGGTAGGGGAACTGGCCGTGCAGGCGGAAGATCGGCACGAACGCACCGTGCTGGAACCAGCGCAGGTTGAGCTCGCGCCATTCCGGCAGGTGCGCCGGGTCCTTCTGCTCGTAGCGGCGTTCGGGCGAGAAGCCGCCGATGTCGAAGCTCACGTTCGGCGCGCCCGCCATCGAGGCGTTGACCAGGCCGGAGATCTGCTCGCGGTAGTCTTCCCAGCGCGGCACGATGTCGCCGCTCCAGAACGCCGCCGCCGCACGCTGCTGGCCCGCGAAGTACGCGCGCGAGAGGATGAACACGCGCTTGTCCGGATCGACCTCGCGCGACCCGCGGTACACGCCTTCCGAATGCGGCAGCGGATAGGAGTTGAAGTACTCCACCGACGATCCCAGCGCGGTCGGCGTGGTCCGCGCCTTGCGCTCGCCGGTGTCGAGGTTGCTGTGCAGGTCGGGCTCGGTGGCATCGAGCCACCACGCATCGAAGCCCTTGGCGTTGAGCTTGGTGTTCACCTGGCGCCAGAAGATGTCCTGCGCCTCCTTCGCGTAGGGATCGTAGAACGAGTTGAGGTAGCCGTCCCCGATCCAGTCGCGCTCGCCGACCTCGACATTGCGCTTGTACATGTAGCCCTTGGCGTCGAGCTCCTTGTAGTGCTCGGTGGTCGGATAGAACTTCGGCCACACCGAGATCATGACCTGGGCGTTGTTGTCGTGCACGTGCTCGACCATGCCCTCCGGATCGGGGAAGTTCTTCGGGTCGAAATCGTGCGAACCCCAGGCGTCCTCGGGCCAGTACGACCAGTCGAGCACGATGTTGTCGATCGGCAGCTTGCGGCGGCGGTACTCGTCGAGCACGCCTGTCAGCTCGGCCTGGGTCTTGTAGCGCTCACGGCTCTGCCAGAAGCCGTAGGCCCACTTCGGCAGCAGGACCGCCTTGCCGGTGAGCTCGCGGTAGCCGGCGATCACGCCGTCTGCGTCGTCGGCGGCGACCACGTAGTAGTCGATCACCTGCGCGGCTTCGGACCAGATCGACAGGTCCTGCGCCTCGTCGGCCGGCAGCGGGTCGCGCCCCTGCAGCGCGAGGTAGGCCGGCTCGATCCGGTCCCACTCGATGCGGATGTCGTGCTTCCTGCCGGCCTCGAGGTCCAGCGCGAACTCGTGGTGCCACGGGTTCCAGTTCTGGCGCCAGCGATCGATCACCAGCTTGCCGTCGACGTAGAGCTTGGCGTACTCGCTGTTGAACAGCGAGAAGGTGTGGCGGCCGGAGGTGCGCGCGGCGATCTGCCCTTCCCAGACCACCTCGCTGCGCCCGCCCTGGGCCAGGTTCTTGCCTGCTTCGGGGAACGCTTCGAGGCTGGAGATGAACTGGTAATCGATCTTCTCCTCGCGCCGGACGAGCTTGACGTCGCCCTCGATCGAATAGGTCGCGGTGAGCGCGCCCTCCTTGCCGTCCTTGTCGTACAGCGCCACCACCTCGCCGATCTGGCGCAGGCCGCGCGGGTCGCCGTAGCGGGTGATCGAGTTGTTGTCCCAGAGGATGCCGTAGTGGCGGCTCGAGGTGAGGTAGGGAATCGCATTGTCGATGTTGTGCTGGAGCAGCTCGACATCGCGCCCCTTGAGGTTCATCCAGCCCTGCTGGTGCAGGCCGGTGCCGTACAGCCCCTCGTCGTCGTTCGACACGAAGCGCTGGCGCACGCTGACGTAGCCGCGGCCGTCGAACTCGGCCGGGGTGAACGTGCGACCGCCCGCCACTTCCGAGACCAGCGGCTTGCCGGCCGCGTCGAAGAACGCGACCTGGCCGTCGGCCAGCGAGACCGTCGCGGAAATCCCCGGTGCGACCACGCGCACCGCATTGTCGCCTTCCTTCACTTCGAACCCGGGTGCGGCGCCTTCGCGCTCGACCCGCATCAGGCTCTTGGAGCGCTCGAAATCGCCGTCCGGATCGGCGGTCACGCGCAGGATATTACCGTCCACCACCTGCAACCGGACGGGAGCCGCGCCGGCCTGCGCCGGACGCACCACGACGCCCCCGCCGTCGCGTTCCCAGCCGGGGGCCGCGTGCGCCACGCCGCAGGCCAGGGAGAGCGCGAGTGGCAGGGCCAGGGGTCGCGGAAAGCGGGACAGTCGGGTCATGGCGTCAGGGCTCCTGGGGTTTCGTGTCGGTCTGGGTGGAATAGGTGGCCAGGGTCACGCGCAGCAGCTGCGTGGCCTCGGAAAAGTTGAGTCCGTAGTCGGTCTGGTCGCCGTTCCAGTTGCGCTGGAACTCCCACGCCGTATCGACGTAGCGCCCTTCCTCGACCCGGTCGTAGATCATCGCCACGCCTTCGCGCGCCGGGTAAATGGTCACCCGCGCATGCATGCCGGTGACCAGGAACTCGTCCGGTCCGAGTTCGGCGATCAGCGCGCCGCCGATCGGCTCGGGGTTGCCGGGCGGCGTGCCCTGGAACCAGAAGTGCGGCAGGCCGTAGGCGATCGTGGCGTTCCAGCGGTCGTTGAGCCGGATCTGCTGCTCGGGCACGCCCGGCGCCTCGGACACGCCGTGCAGCCGGCCTTCGGACGCGGCCTTCGCGAACACGCGCATGCCGAGGTTGATGCGCGCGAACGCCTGTGCGAACGGGGCGATGGTCTCGGGCGTGGTGCGCTTCGCGCCCAGCGGCCAGTTGCCGTAGGGCGTGTAGTCCATGCCGAAGGGCACCCAGCCGATGCCGTCGTGGCCGAGCGCGGCGAACAGGTAGCGCGCGTACTGCGGCGTGTTGCCGGTCTCGGCCACGAACAGCGCGTTGTCCGGCCGCGCGTAGCGCTCGAGCACCGTGGTGTAGAGCAGGTGCTCGGGCATGTAGATGTCGGGTGCGAGCAGGTCGACGTGCGGGGTGGCGGCCTTGTACACGTCGAGCATGTTGTCGGTGGGCCCGCCACTGGCGTACTGGCCCGGCTGGCCCGGGTTGAACGGCCCCCGCAGCGCGGCGTTGATGTACATCGGCAGCGGATACTCGGCCTTGCCCGCTTCGGCGACCTGGTCGATGTAGCGGGCGATGTGCCAGGCGTGGAAGGTCTCGTCGGCGTCGGCGCCGAACACGTCGCGCCAGGTGCCGGGGGATTTGCCGAGGTGGTCCAGCAGTGCTTGCGGCACCGGCCCGTGGAAGATCTTCTGCGCCATCGGCGAGAAGTCGCGCACGCCGCCATAGGTTCCAGGCTCGTTCTGCGGCTGCACCATGATCACCGTACGCTGCGCGTCATGCTCGCGCAGGTGCGCCATCAGCCGGGCGAAGGCCTTGCGGTCGGCATCGAGCGTGGCCTGCGCATGCGGCGAGAGCGAGTTCAGCACCACGCCATCCTCGCGTACCAGGCGCGGGAAGCGTGCGTTGTCGAGCTTCACCCAGCGCGGCGCGTAGTTCGGACCGTTGTTCTTCCAGGTGGCGAACCACAGCAGGATCAGCCGCTTGTCGTGCGCGCGCGCCTGCGCCAGCAGGTGGTCGACGAAGGAGAAGTCGAACTTCCCCTCCTCCGGCTCCACCTGCTCCCAGGCGATCGAGATCGAGAGCGTGTTGGCGCCGAGGTCCTCGAGCGCCGGCCATACCTGCTTCAGCGGTTCGGGATAGTTGCTCGAGTTGTGCGCCTGCCCGCCCAGGATCAGGAACGGGGCACCATCGACGATCAGGGCGTGCTTGCCGTCCTTGCTTTCGAAGCGCGGAATCGGGCGTTCGCCGTCCGCGACTTCGCTGTTCGCGTCCGCACGTTCTCTGTCGCCCGCCGCATCGGCGGCCGCGGCCGGATCGGGCGCGGACCCATCTGCAGGCACGGCAGACTGGCGCTGGCAGCCGGCCAGCACGAGAGCGGCCATGGCGAACAGCGCGAACAGCGCGCTCCGCGCCTTGCGGCCTCCCGATCCGGGTGGCACGACGGCCATCGGCACTCCCTGCGTCATTGCGGTCTCCTGGGGCATGGTCTGGGCGCTGCTGTCCTTGTCGCTGCTGTTGTCGTTGCCGTTGCTTGTGCCTTGGCTTTTCGAGCCGTAAAGCGAGCCGAGCATCGCAGGGCGGCGGGGCCGAAGAGCGGCCCGTGTCCGAGCGCAGCGAGTTTGGGCCGCGTGCCCCGCCGACGGAGAAACGCAGGGGACCGGACTGGCGCAGCCAGTCCGGATCGCGTCCGGCGGAGGCGGTTTTGGTGACTTTTGCCAAGACAAAAGTCACCCGCGCGACAGCGCGTAAGCCGTCGCGGTTGTTCCTCTGGATTAGTCAGGAGTCTCAAGGGCAAGATCGAGAGCTTTCGCCCGCTGCGCGGACGAGTTCCTTTTGACGGGCCAAAAGGAACCAAAAGCCCTTTCACCGGACGCGAGCCGTCGCGGCTGCGCCGCGCCGGTCCCCTGCGCTCCTCGCCGGCGGTGGCACGGCGCCCAAACTCGCTACGCTCAGACATGGGCGCCTCTACGGCCACCACCGGCTGCGGTGCTCGGCTCGCTTTACGGCTCCAAAGGACAACTGCAACAGCAAGAGCAGAAGCAGAGGCAGAGGCAGAGGCAGAGGCAGAGGCAGAGGCAGCTTCTGCCGCATCGCGCAGCGACAATTGCACCGCCGCCGGCTCTTCCATCAGCACCCTCACCAGTCATCGCTCCGGAACGGCGACGCCGGCAGACCGCTCGCGCCGACGAGGTTCGCGTCCACCGGCGCATCGCTCCACGCGTAGCGCACCGCCACGGGTGCGGCCACGGCATCGCTGCGCACGACCACCCGGTCGGCGTCGATCGATGCGGCGGCCGGATGGAACCTGCGGTCCGCGCCGGCGAGCCGGAAGCCCTGCAACGCATCGCCGCCGCGCGCGGCCAGACCATCGGCGTCGAAGGAGAGCAGCGCCACGCCATCGGCGAATCGCGCGCCTTCGAACACGGGCCCCCGATGGATCAGTGCCTCGCCATACGCCACGCGACGTGCGGCCAGCGCGAGGCGCTTGCCCACGTCCTGCTTGTTCTTCGGATGGATGTCGCCGACATCGCCGATGTCGATCGCCACCGCCTGTCCCGTCGCCGGCAGCGACAGCGTCGCGGTCTGGGATTCGCGCAGCGCCGCCCAGGGGCTGGTGTCGCCCTCGTCGCCACCCGAATGCCAGCTGGCCAGCTGTACCCACAGAAACGGCAGCGCCGGCGCGTCGAACTGCGTGCGCCATTGCCGGATCAAGGCCGGGAACTGCTGCCGGTAGGCCATGGCCTGTTCCACGCTGCCGGCATTCGCCTCGCCCTGGTACCAGATCACGCCGCGCACCGGCAGCGGCTGCAGGGGGTGGATCATGGCGTTGTACAGCAGGGTCGGCCGCTGGTTCTTGTCATCGTCGAGCGCGAGCGTGGTGACCTGTGCGGGCCGGAACGCCCAGGTTCCAGCCAACGGCCGGCGCGCGCCGCCCCCGGGCTGCACGAACAGTTCTTCCTCCGGTCCATGGATCCCGCCACCGCCGCCCAGGTCGGTCACCCGCACCGCGATGGTGTTGGTGCCGGCGCGCAGCGCGGAGGCCGGCACCTCGTACACGCGCGCCAGGTTGTACTGCGACTCGGTGGTGCCGACTTCGACGCCGTTGACCCAGGTGGTGTCGGTGTCGTCGATGCGGCCGACGCCGAGGGCGAGCCCGCGCCCGGCCTCGGCGGCGCTCAGCTCGAACGTGGTGCGGTACCACGCGATGCCGTCCATGCCGTTGAAGCCACCGCCTTCCCACAGCCCGGGCACGGCGATGTCGGCCCAGCCCGCCGCGTCGAGGTCCGCAGCGTTCCAGCGGCGGTCGTCGGCCGGCAGCTGCCAGCGCGCCAGGTTCGCGCGCGCCTGCGCCAGCGCGCGTTCGTCGTCGGCTTTCAGCCTCTCAGCCAGCGCCGCCTGCGCCTCGCCGTCGATGCCCTGGGTGGCGGCATCCATCCACGCCTCGATGCTGCTGCCGCCCCAGGTGCTGTCGATGATGCCGATCGGCACGCCTTCGCTGCGGCGCAGTTCGCGCGCGAAGAAGTGCGCCACGGCGGAGAACTGGCCCGCCACCGCCGGCGACGAGGCGATCCATTCGCCACCGGCCAGCTGCCACTGCGGCGTGCCGGACCATGACTTCGGAATCTTGAAATGGCGGATCAGCGGATCGGTGGCGCGCGCGATCTCGACATCGGCATCGGCGGACTGCGAGATCGGCCACTCCATGTTCGACTGTCCCGAAGCCAGCCACACGTCGCCGACCAGCACGTCGCGCAGTTCGCGCGGCGCGGTGCCGTCGTCGATCCGCATCGTGAACGGCCCGCCGGCTGCGCGCGCGGGCAGCTCGACGCGCCACCCGCCATCGGCACCGGCCGTGGCGCTGGCGCGATCCGCGCCCAGTGCGACCTGGATGCGCGCCCCTGCCGCCGCGCGACCCCAGACCTGGATCGGCCGGTCGCGCTGCAGCACCATGCCGTCGGAGAACACGCGCGGCAGATCGACCGCATGCGCCGAAGCGGCCGACAGCGAACCGACGAGCCAGCACAGCGCGGTGCGGATCCAGCACGACCTATTCATTCGAAACTCCTTGCCGCCTCGTCTGCGGGGATGCGACCACGGTGCGATAGAAGTCCGCGACCACGTCCCAGGCCAGTTTGCGCTCGCCGTCCTCCGACAGCAGCCCCTTGCGGTTGTAGCCGCCCTGGTACGGATGCATGCGCACCGGCGAGCGGAAATCGGCCAGCACCCACGGCAGGGTGCCCTGCACGAAGCCGAGCCGCCGGATCAACCGGAACTGCTTGCGGTAGAAGCTTGCCTGGAATTCCTCGTTCCAGTCGCCCGCGCGGTCGGCGGCGCCGCGGTGGCCATGCCGGGCCTCGGCGCCGAACTCGGAGATCAGCAGCGGCTTCCCGGGGGGGATCCATTCCACCTCTTCGGGCTCGACCGCCCACGGCACATACCAGCCGTAGTAGATGTTCGCGCCGATCACGTCCAGCGCCGGGAACAGCGGATCGTGCATCTGCAGGCGGGCGCCGTGGAAACCGGGCCCGTAGAATGCGGCGGCGACGAGACGGGTCGGATCGAGTGCGCGCGCCTGCGCCGCCAGCGCGGTCAGCACCGCGTCGCGGGCCCGTCCCGGCGCGGTCTCGTTGGCGATGCCCCACATCACCACCGCGGCGCGATTGCGGTCGCGCCCGATCATCTCGGCCAGCATCCGCTGCATCAGTTGCTGCGTTCCGCGATCCTCGAAATCGATGCCCTGGTAGACCGGGATCTCGCTCCACAGCAGGATGCCCATGCGGTCGGCCTGGCGCACGAACTCCTCGCCGAAAGGATAGTGCCCGGTCCGCGCGAAGTCGGCGCCCAGCGCGCGTACCTGTTCCAGCAGGCGCCGATAGTCGTCGTCGGACGCGGCGCGCCGGCCGTCGATCTCCTCGTGCAGGTTGATGCCGCGCAGGTACACCGGCTCGCCGTTGAGCAGGATCCGTTCGCCCTGCACCGCGATACTGCGGAAGCCGATCTCGTCTTCCACCGCGTCGCCGGCGGCGGAGACGCGTACCCGGTACAGCTTCGGTCGTTGCGGCGACCACAACTGCAGCGGTGCGCGGAACGCGATCGCGGCGCGGCCGGCCGCATCGGTGCGCGCATCGACCGCCATGCCCAGCTCGGGCAGTTCCACCCGTACCGGCAGTCCGGCCTGCGCGGGCGCGACCTGCACCCAGCCGCGGACTTCCTCTCGGTCGTCCGGCGACAGTTGCAGGTGGTAGTCGCGGACATGGCGCGCCGGCAGCTCGACCAGCCGCACGCTGCGGGTCAGCCCGCCGTAGTTGAACCAGTCGAACCCCATCGAAGGCACCGCGTCGCGACGACGACGGTTGTCGACATGGACCAGCAGCCGGTTCTCGCCCTGCTTCAGCTTGCCGGTGAGCTCTAACTGGAACGGGGTGAAGCCGCCTTCGTGGCTGCCGACCGGCTCGCCGTTGAGGAACACGTCGGCGCGCTGGTTCGCCGCACCGAAATGCACGAACAGCCGACGCTGCTGCCGCTGCAGCCGTTCGGCATCGAAATCGAAGCGCTTGCGGTACCAGACCGATCCCTCCAGCCAATGCAACTGCGGATGCTGGGTGTTGAAATCGCCCGGCACCTGCAGGGTGAAAGCATCGTCGAAGCCGTACTCGTGGAACTCGTCGGGCCGCTCGGGCGTACGGTCGCGCCAGGCGGCCTTCCAGTCGCCCATGCCGGCACCATAGGCATCGATCATCGCCTGCCACGTTCCGTCCAGCGAACGCGTCTGGCGTGCTGCGACATTGGCGATCAGCGGCGGCATGTCGTCCGGCGCCGACAATGCGATCGGCGGAACTGCGGTTCGCGGCATGGCCTCGGCCTGGACAGGCAGCGGACGATAGCCCTCCGCTACGTCGTCCGATGCAGCTGGCCGCTCCGCCGCAAACGACGAGCCGCTCGCCAGCGGGACCAGCAACGACAGCAGCCACGCCCGCCACGCGATCGTCATTGCGGATCCCCGTACCAGATGCCGCGTCCCTCGGTGCCGAAGTACACGCGTCCGTGCAGTCGCGGATCGCCGGTCACGTGGCGGATGACGCCGCCGAATCGCTGCGCATCACGGTCGATGCGATGCCAGTGTCGGCCGTTGTCGTCCGACCGGTAGAGCCCACGCTTGCCGGAGACTTCACCGAACACGAACAGCACCAGCGGATCGCCCTCGTTCGCGGGCTTGCCGAGGCCGACCGACATCACGTTGTCGACCCCGGGCACGCGCTCCAGCTTGCCGGGCGACCAGTGCAGCAGGCCGCGCCACGACGCCGCGATCCAGGCCTCGGCGGTGCGCTGCGGATGCGGTCGGATCTCGGCGCGATACCAGTCGCCCACTTCGCCGACGCTGGCCTCGACTTCCCTGAAGCCCACCCCGCCGTTGCCGCTGACATAGAGCTTGCCGGTGGTGGCATCGAACCCGTAATAGATGCCCTCGTCGACCTTGTCGGCCTCGACCACCGCATGCTTGGGCAAGCCCTGCACTGCCTGCCAGCGCCCGCCCATGTCCGCGGTCAGCCAATGGCGTTCGCCGTTGCGCGGCTTCCAGATCGCACGCTTGCCGTCGGCGGCCAGGGTGATGTGGCCTGCGCCGTCGCCGTCCGGCGGCTCGCTTGCGAACGCGGTCCACGTGCGACCGCCGTCGGTCGACCATGCGCCACGCACCGCGCCTTCGGGACGGTTGTGGAAGTAGCCGGTGCGCACCATGACGTCCGGCGCCTGCCCGGCGAACGCGAGACTCTCGGTGTTGGAGAAGCGCACGCCGGCGTAGCGCTGCTGCGACACGTCCAGATCGTCGTGCACGAAACCGTCCACGTCGCCCAGCCCGCTGACCAGGTGCGCGCCCTGCGGCGGGCTGGCCAGCGCCAGCGGCACGGTCTCCTCGAAACCTTCCTGCTCGAAGCGCCACTGCAAGGTCTCGCCGCGATCGAACGCACGCGCGTTGCTGGACGCCCACACGCCATAGCCGGTGACGAACCAGACCCGGTCGGGATCGTGCGGATCGATCTCGAGGTCGGCCATCCAGTGCGGTTTCGCATCCCGCGTCCACGGCGCGTTGGAATGATCGAACGACGAACGCGGCAGCATGGCTGTCCAGCTGCGACCGCCATCGGTGCTGCGGTAGATGTCGTCGTGCGGCTGGTAACGGCGGAAGGTGGAGGCGACGATGACGTCCGCATCGTTCGTATCCACCGCCACCGCGCCCCAGCCGAAGCCCGTGCCGGCGATGCCGCTCGATTGCGGTGCGGGGGTGATGTCGGTCCAGCTGCCGTCGGCGGGATCGAAACGCCACACCGCACCGTCGGCCATGTGGTTCGGCCCCGGTTCGTCGCCGTAGCTCAGCAGCCAGCGGCCGCGCGCATCGCGCACCATGTGGCTCGGGCGCAGGCCGGTGGGCTGGCCCGGCACGGCGCGCCAGCTGTCGCCGCCGTCGTCGGAGCGGTACATGCTGGCCTCCTTCGTCGACGCGCCCGCGTAGAGCGTGCGCGACGGCGCCCCGGAGCCGCCGCTGGCCGGATCGAACACGACGAAGGCGATGCCGATCGGCACCTCGTCGCGCCAGCCTTTCGCCCATGCCGACTTCGATGTCGCGATCGCGGGAAAACCCGGCACCTCGCTCCAGCTGGCGCCCGCGTCGTCGCTGCGCCAAAGCCCGTGGGCGCGGGTGCCGAACAGCAGCACGCGTCCGTCGTGGGGATCGACCGCCAGGCGTTCGCCGTTGCCGCGACCCTGCTCGTTGCCGCCGAGCTTGAACGGCAGCGGCGTGCGCTCGAACGTCGCGCCGCGATCGCGCGAGCGCAGGATCGCGCCCTCGCTGCCGCGTTCGTGCAGATAGGTGCCGACCGCAAGATAGAGACGATCGGGATCGGACGGGTCGAGTGCGAGGCTTTCCACACCGAAGCGACCCTTGTCGTCCTCGCCCATCCAGTCGAGCAACGGTGTCCAGCGCCCGCCGTCGGGCTCCAGGCGATACGCGCCGCCGATGTCGGTCCGGGCGTAGAGCAGGCCCGGCTGCGCCGGATGGAAGACCAGGCCGGTCACGAACCCGCCACCGCCGATGGCGACGTTGCGCCACTGGTAGGACGCCTGGGCGCTCGCACTGGCGAGCACCCACAGGCAGGCGATGAACAGCCATGCGCCGCCGCGCCGACCCCGGCTCGCGCCTTGCCTGGATCGCCCTGTGCGCAGCCTCATCCCCCGGCACCCCTCGCCCCACGTGTCAGCGGGACAGGATAGGTGGCGCAGGCATTCCCTACCAATGAATAAAACGCCCGCGCGTATAGCACCATGGAATGATGCAATGCATCATCGTCGCGGTACGCGCGATCACCGCGTCGCCCATGTCCATGCGCAACAGGAAGGGTCGCGTGGCATGCCGCGACCCTCCCCCGATTCTGCTCGTCGCCTGCGATTACCAGCTCGCGCGCAACACCGCCGAGTAACGCCGGTCGTTCTCGAACCAGGCGCGGTTGTAGAGCGTCTCGTCCACGAACCCGTCACGGCGGTAGCCGCGCGGCCCCATCAGCAGTTTGGTGGTGCTGTTGGTGATGTTGTTCACCTGCAGCCCGAGCTGGATGTTGTCGGTGAGGTTGTAGAAGAACGAGCCGTCGAGCTGGCCGTAGTCGTCGTTCCACACCGGCTGGCGCATGGCCGGCATCACGTCGCTGCTGGTGAGCAGGTAGCGCGAACGCCAGTTGTACGCCAGGCGTAAGGACACAGGGCCGCGCTCGAAGATGCCGATCAGGTTGTAGCTGCGGCGCGACAGGCCTTCCAGCGGCAGTTCCAGCGCGACCTCCGGCACCGTCGGCGCGCCGTCCGGCGGGCCGACGTCGACGTTGGTGCCGCCGGAGCTGTCCACGAAGGTGTAGTTCGCCTGCACGCCCAGGCCCGGCAGGAAGTCGAAGAACTGCGAGTAGCCGAATTCGAAGCCCTTGATCTTCCCCTCGTCCAGGTTGCGCGTGCGGTTCATCTGGTACACGCGCCCGTCGATGATCTCGGTGCCCAGTGAGGTGGCGAAATAGCCCTCGACGTCCTTCTTGAACAGCGTGAGGTACAGGCTGTTGGCCGGCCCGAAGTACCACTCGAGCGCGGTATCGAACTGGTTCGCACGCATGGGCTTGAGTTCGGGGTTGCCGCCGCTGCCGCTGTAGGCGAGGTCGTCGAAGCTGCAGAGCTCCTCGCGCAGCCCGTCCTCCCGCGCCTGGGCGCAGCCTGCGGCGTTGGCCGACAGCGTGATCCAGTTCTGCATCAGCCTGAACTCGGGTCGCGCGATCGCCTTGGATGCGGCGAAGCGCCACTGCAGGCCATGGTCGAACCGCACCCGCACGTTCAGGCTGGGCAGCACGTCGGTATAGGAGGTGTTGACCTGGCTGGTGAAGGCCTGGCCGTAGAAGGCGTCCCGCACTTCCTGCGCCACGTCCTCCACGTACGCGCCGGTCATGTCCGGCAGCAGGCCACCGCCCAAGGCCTTGACGCTGGTCTTGACCACGCGCACGCCGAGGTTGCCGTCGACCGGGTTGCGCAGCTCGTCGTTGCCGAAGTACATCACGCCATACGCGGCCTGGGTACGCTCGCGCTGCTGGTTGATGGCGTCGGGCGTGAACGCGATCGGATTCCACTGTGCGCCGGGAATCGTCGCCAGCGTGTCGCGGACACGACCGATGTCGACGAAGCCGTCCCGCGCCGCCCAGAACTGGGTCGGGACGTTGGCGTCTCCGCCGAAGAAGTCGTCCAGCGTGTAGATCGCCGACTCGGAGGCATAGAACTGGTCCAGCCACGCGACCGGCGGGCGGGTCGGGTCCGGGTTCTCGATCCGGTTCCAGTCGTCGCTGATCGGCTGCCAGTTGTAGGTGGTGTAGAAACTGGTGTATTCCCGGTCCGCCACGCGCGCGCCGAAGCGGAACGTGCGCAGCCAGGTGCTGTCGGGGAAGTTGTACTCGAAGTCGACCCGCCCGGCCCGTTCGTGGCCCTCGTTGTCGGCCAGGTGGTCCATGGCCGAGCGCCAGAAGTAGGTGTCCTGCTGCAGCGCCCGGTCCGGATTGTCGAGCGTCACCGACGGGTATTTGCCGGTGAGGTCGAGGGTGATGCCTTCGAGCAGGGTCGAGGTGTGCACGGAGAAGTCGACCTGGTCGCTCTCGGCCTTCACGTACTGGAAGTCGCCGCGCACCAGGAAGTTGTCGCTGATGAAGTGGCGGAAGCCCGCCGACCAGTCGGTGGTCTGCGAGGACTGGACGTTGTAGCGGTTGCCGGCCACGAACTGGATGCCCGGCCCCTGGTACATGCCGTTGGAATCGTCGCCCGGCTGCCCGCGCCAGCCCCCCAGGCGGATGCTGCCGCGCAGGAAACGGCCGTTGTCGTCGTATTCGAACTGCGTGCCCGGCATCGGGATCAGGCGGTTGGTGCGGTCGGCCAGTCCGTCGCCGCCGTCGTAGGCGTTGCCGTAATAGTTCGGGTCGCCGGTCCAGTTGTCGGTGTTGTTGGCCTCGCCCGCGCCGGCGTACTCCATGAAGTGTTCGCGCCAGGTCATGTCGTACTTCGAGGTGATGAACTGGGTGTAGATCTCGGTGTCGTCGCTGGGACGCCACTGGAACGCGAAGGCGCCACCCTGGCGCTTGCGGTCGAAATCGGTGCGGCGCCAGTTCACGCCGCCGGGGACGAACACCTGGTCGCGACCGCTGCCTTCGAGCAGCAGGTCGCGCTGGCTGTCGGACGACACCCAGGCCTCCTGCTCCCAGTCGTACACCCAGCCTTCCCCGTTCGGCAGCCCTTCCGGCTGCTCCGCCGGCGTGCGGCCGCGGCGCGAGTAAGGCTGGATCTGGATGCCGTCGGACTGCGTGGCCAGTTCCGAGTACGAGACGTTGGCCAGGAAGCCGATCTCGCCCACGCCGGTGTCCCAGCGATCGCTGAACAGAAAGGAGGCCGACGGCCGCGCATCCTTGGCCTTGTCGCCGTAGTTGACGTCGACACTGCCGGCGATCTTGCGCCCCGGCTCGTCGAACGGCATGCGCGTGCGCAGGTTGATGGTGCCGCCCAGGCCGCCCTCGATGATCTCGGCCGAGGGATTCTTGTACACGTCCACGCCCGCCATCAGCTCGGCCGACACTTCCTCGAAGCTGATGCCGCGGCCGCCGTTGGCGGTGAACACGTCGCGGCCGTTGAGCTCGCCGCGCACGAAGGTCAGGCCGCGGATCATCACCCCGCTGCCTTCGGCGGAGAAATGGTCGGTATCGTCGCGCGCGGCGAAACCGGTGACGGTCAGGCCGCTGATGCGTTTGAGGGTTTCGGTGACGCTGCGGTCGGGCAGTGCGCCGATGTCCTCGGCGGTGACCGAATCGATGATCTGCGGCGCGTCCTGCTTGATGTCCTGCGCGCGCATCACCGCGCCGCGCACGCCCTTGACCACCACGGCATCGAGGTCGGTGGCGTCGCTGGTGGTGCCGGCGGGGGCGTTGCTGCCCGTGGTCTGCGCGTGCAATGGAGCGGACAGCAGCGCGGCCACGCCCAGGGCGATGGCGCTGCGGCGGAACGTGCACAGGGTGTCGAAACCCGCCTGCCGGAAGGCCGGCTGGCGATGGTTGAGCGTTCGCCTGGTGTTCCCTCCCGAGGAATGCGCGTCGAACGGATCGAGTTGTGTGTCGCGGACTGATCGCCACGGTGTGCCACCGACGCACGGACGACCCGCGTCCGCTACGCCATCTGCGCTGGCCAGCACCAGCGCCTGCGCGACGACGCCACCGTGCCGGCGCCCGCGCAGAAACCCGCATGCCGGAGACCCGGCTGTCGTGCTTGTCCCCTTGGACGACTGTGCGCCCCTGTCTCGATGTTAGCGCTCGCATTTTGAGCGCGTCAATGCGCGCCAAGCCGTATTGGGCGATGGTCGTAGACGCCAATCGATACATCCGGGACTGTTTCATCCGAGCCTGTCGACGGAGTCGATCAGGCGTTTCCGGATGCTGCGGCCGGCGCGCCGCCAGTGCTTGTGCACGGGGCTGGCGACGCGCCGCCGCAGTTGCGGATCCTGCGGCCCGGGAGGGAAGCCGCTGGTCCGCGACCGGGTGCGTGCGGCGCATCCGTCCGCACCCGGGTTGTCGTCCGGGCGCCCGGACGGGGCGTCCGGACGGCCCGTGCCCGTCAGAAGGTGAAGCGCAGCGTCGCGGCGTAGCGCCGGTCGTTGACGTACCAGGACGTGATGCGCTTGCCCGCGCCGTTCTGGTCCATGATCGTGCGCTGCTCGGCGTTGTTGAGGTTGTTCATCTCCAGGCCGATCTGCACGTTGTCGGAGACCTTGTAGAAGATCGAACCGTCGAGCTGGCCGAAGCTGTCGCTGTAGACCGGCAGCTTCCACGGAATGCCGCCATCGCCGCCGTTGTAGCCGTTCGGGCCGACCGACAGCAGGTATTCGCTGCGCCAGTTGTAGGCCAGGCGCACCTGCCAGGGGCCCTTCTCGTAGAACACGGCCGCGTTGTAGGAATTCTTCGACAGGCCATCGGCCGGCAGGTCGTCGAACGTGCTGCCGTCGGTATCGATCGGCACCGCGTTCGAGCCCGCCGGAATCTCGGTGGAACTGTCGATGTAGGTGTAGTTGGCCGACATGCCCAGGCCGTCGAACGGGGCTGGCAGGAAATCGAAGAACTGGTTCCAGCCGAGCTCGGCGCCCTGGATCTTCGCCGTGCCGATGTTGACCAGGCGCGAGATCAGGTAGTCGTACTCGTTGCCGTCCACGCCCGGGTAGGGCACCAGTTCGGTCTGCTGGCGGAAGTAGTCCTCGACGTCCTTGTAGAAGAAGTTCACCCAGGCCATGCCGCCCTTGTCCGGCGCGAAGTACCACTCCAGCGACAGGTCGAACTGGTTGGCCTTCATCGGCTCGAGGTACGGGTTGTCGGTGGAGCTGCCGGTCAGGTCGAGGTCGTCGGGGGTGACCGTCTCGCCCGGGTCGGGCGTTACGCCATCACGGACCGCCGCACTGAGCTGCTGGTAGGCCTGCATGTCGCTGAAGGCCGGGCGCGCGATGGCCTTGGACGCGGCGAAGCGCGCGATCAGGTTGGGCGCGAATTCCCAGCGCAGGTTGAGGCTGGGCAATACGTCGGTATACGAATTGCTCGCCGTGATCGGCACCGACTCGCCGGCGCCCAGGTACGGCGCGAACTGCAGGTTCGGATATACCAGGAAGCCGTCCGCCTCGTTCTCGGTGCGGACCACGCGCACGCCGACGTTGCCGTCGAACAGCGCCTCGTCGCTGCCGAAGCTCAGCATGAAGTAGCCGGCCGTGGTCTTCTCGCCCTGGGTATTGCGCCACTGCGGGTCGTCGAGGTCGCGCGGGGTGATCTGGCCGTAGCAGCAGGTGTAGTACGGGATGGCCGCGCCGTGGATGTCGAGGTAGCTCTGCGGGAAGTTCAGCGCGGTCGACAGGACCGGCGCATAGAACGCACCGGGCGTGTTGGCGTCGCCGCGGTAGAAGTTGTCGAAGGTCTGCAGGTTCACCAGGCTGGAGTTGACCGTGCCGTCGAGGTCGAGCCCCGGCAGCGCACCGGCCGGCAGCGCCCAGCCCTGCATCCAGGTCTGGAACACCGGTTGCCAGTCGTAGCCGGTGTCGACGCTGGTGGCGTCGCGGTCGGTCAGGCGCACGCCGAACTGGATCGAATCGACGAAGCCGGCATCGAAGCTGTGCTTGAGGTCCGCGCGCCAGGCCACTTCCTCGGCCTCGTTGTCGTCGCGGTGGTCCATCGTGAAGCCCCAGTAGTAGTTGGCTGGGTTCGCGGTGAACTGCTCGTCCACGCCGATGCTCGGGCGGCCCGAGCCCACGTCGACGTCGATGTAGGGCACGTTGACGCCCAGCGACACGGTGGAATCGAGTGCGCGGGTGTCGGCCTTGATGAACTGCAGGTCGGTGGAGAATTCGGTGCGCTCGCTGAAGGCCCACTTCATGCCGACCGAGTAGTCGGTGGTCTTGGACTCGCGGTGCGATGCGCGGATGTCGGTGCCCATCGGGATGTCGCCGTTGGAGCGCAGCCGGCCGGACACGAACACGTTGCCGTCGAGCTCGTAGGGCTGGCTGGCGTCGAGCCGGACCTGCAGCGGATCGTTGGAGACGAAGATCGCATCCTCGTACCACAGCTCGTCGTAGCTGCTCTGGAACGCGGTGGCGAACAGTTCGAGGTTCTCGTTCGGCCGCCACTGCAGGGCGACATAGGCGCCCTGGCGTTCGCGCTCGTATTCGAGCGTGCGCCAGTCGGCGCCGCGCGGCAGCCACAGCTGCTCGTTGGTGCCGTCGCCGTCGAGGTCGCTGTTGGCGGTGTTGAAGAACGGCCGCACGAACATGCCGTCGGTGCGCGTGGCCAGTTCCGAATGCGCCACGTCGACCAGGATGCCGAAATCGCCGGCGCCGGTCTCCCAGCGGTTGCTGTAGAGGATCGAGCCGGACGGCTTGACCTCGTCGGCGAAATCGCCGCGGTTGGCGCTGAAGGACACACCGAGGCGGCTTTCCTCGAAGTCCAGCGGCATGAAGGTGCGCAGGTCGACGGTGCCGCCGAGGCCGCCTTCGATCATCTCGGCGGTCTGGTTCTTGTACACGTCCACGCCGGCCATCAGTTCCGAGGGCACGTCCTGGAAGCTCAGCGCGCGGCCGCCGGAGGCCGAGAAGCTGTCGCGGCCGTTGAGTTCGGAGCGCACCTGGGTCAAGCCGCGTACCTGCACGCCGCCGCCCTCGGCGGAGAAGTGCTCGGGGTCGCCCACCGACAGGAACCGGTCGATGGTCACGCCCGGGATGCGCGAGAGCGTCTCGGTGACGCTGCGGTCCGGCAGCGCGCCGATGTCGAGCGCGGTCACCGAATCGACGAAGGTGTTGGCATCGCGCTTGATGTCCTGGGCCCGGTAGACGGACCCGCGGATGCCGGTGACCACGACCTTGTCGAGCTCGGTGGCCTCGTCCGGCTGCGCGGTGGCGGTCGCCTCCTGCGCGTAGGCAGGCGCGGCCAGCATGGCCGCCACGCCGAGGGCGATGGCGGAGCGGCGGAAAGTACGGGTGGCATCGGATGCCGCCTTCCCGGTAGCCGGGTGGCGGTGGCGGAGCGTTGACATGGTGTTCCCCTCCCAAGGGCACATGACAAGCGGATGAGGTGTCTGGCGCCGGCTTCAGCGGCGTGCGCTCTCTGGCGCGGCCGTTGATGACAGCGCAAGACACGGCCGTCTGCTTGGAGCATAGGAGCGTCAACCCATGCACTACCAATGAATTTTTGGCCGCAAGCTAGTCTGATTGGGAATAGCCGGGCCCTGGCGCTGAGCCGCCGGTTGCCCCCGGCTCCCGGGGTTTCAGTCGCTCCCCCGGCGCGGCGCCGGGGGATACAGCCGCCTCGCGGTGGAGCGCAAGGCTTCCAGCACCCGTTCCGCCCCGGGCGACAGCAACTGGTCGCGGCGGCGCACGATGCCGAAGAATTCCATGCGCACGCCCAGGTCGATCGGCAGCACGCGCATCTGCCCGGTCTGCAGGTACGGCCCCACCGATTCGGGCGGGAGCGCGGTCAGCAGGTCGCTGTGCCGCAGCAGGTGGATGATCACCGGCAGCGAGGCGGTCTCGACGATGTTCTGCGGCAGGGTCAGGCCCAGCTCGAGGAACACCGCGTCCAGCCGCGCGCGCAACACGCTGGCCACGGGCGGCATGATCCAGCCGAACTCGGCGAGGTCGGCATGGTGCACCGTCTCGCGGCGCGCCAGCGGATGGCCCTCGCGAACGATCACCGCGTGGGGCTCGTCGGCCAGCGGCTCGAAGTCGAGGTCGGCGGCGCCTTCGGGCCCCATGATGCGGCCGACGACGATGTCGAGCTGGCCGTCGAGCAGGCGCGCCACCAGCGGCCGGCTGTAGTCCATCTCGACCCGGATCAGGATGTCGGGAAAGTCGCGCTTCACCGCCGCGATCGCCTGCGGCACCAGGGTAGTGCCGGGATTGACCACCGTGCCGATCGAGGCCTGGCCCATGCGGCCGCTGCGCAGCGCGGCGATCTCGTCGTGCGCGCGCCCGATCTCCGACAGCGCCGACCGCGCCCGGCGGATCAGCACCTGGCCGTACCAGGTCGGCTCGACGCCGCGCGCGTGGCGCTCGAACAGCGGCACCCCCAGCAACGCCTCCATCTCCGCGAGCAGCTTGGACGCGGCCGGCTGGGTCATGTTGGCCGCTTCGGCCGCGCGCAGCACCGATCGCTGCTCGTACAGGTGCAGCAGCAAGGCCAGGTGGCGGGTCTTCAGCCGCGTCGCGCCGAACCATCCGGTGGCCGGTTGCACCATGCTGTTCCTCGCCGTGTTCACATATTCGCCAAGGGAATAGGGTACGACGAAAATTTCATTTGTCGTACATACCACGGCCACGCGAGGCTATGTCCGCTTTCACGGAGCCGGTGCCTCGCGCCCGGTCTCTCCTGTGGTGGCGACCCGCCGGGATCCCGCGGGCGGCCACCCCACTGACGCGGGACCGGGAGGAGGACCAAGCATGTTGCGATCGCTGCACGGCGACCGCCCACGCCGCGCCATCGCGGCGGCCGCTGCGCGCGCAGCCGGACCGGCGGGTCGCGGCCACGCGCGCGCGCCGGCCCCCTGATTCCGGAACCCGGCATGGACGAGCCCCGCACCCCGTTCCGCCTGCCCCTGATCGCGATCCTGCGCGGCGTGATGCCGGTGGAGGTCGCCGAGCACTGCGAGGTCCTGGTGGAGGAAGGATTCGACGCGATCGAGATTCCCACCAACTCGCCCGACTGGACGCGCAGCGTCGCGATCGCCGCCTCCGGCTTCGGCGACCGCGCCCGGATCGGCGCGGGCACGGTGCTCGAAGCCGCGCACGTCGATGCCCTGCTGGCCGCGGGCGGCACCCTCGTGGTCACGCCCAACGTGCGCCCGGCGGTGATCCGCCGTGCGGTCGGGCTCGGGCTGCAGGTGGTCGCCGGCTTCGCCACCACCAGCGAGGCCTTCGACGCGCTCGAGGCCGGCGCGCCGATGCTCAAGCTGTTCCCCGCCGCGGTCTACGGGCCGGCGATGGTGCGCGCGCTGCGCAGCGTACTGCCGCCGGTGCCGCTGTTCGCGGTGGGCGGGATCACGCCGGAAACCCTGCCCGTGTATCTTGCCGCCGGCTGCCAGGGCGTGGGCATCGGCGGCGAACTCTATCGACCGGGACAATCCGCGGAGCACACGCGCACGCAGGCGCGTCGCTTCCGCGAGGCATGGATGGAACACACCGCATGAAGATCACCCGGCTGACCACCTGGCAGGCCGCGCCGCGCTGGCTGTTCCTGCGGATCGAGACCGACGAGGGCATCAGCGGCTGGGGCGAGCCGGTGATCGAAGGCCGCGCGGCGACCGTCGAGGCGGCGGTGCACGAACTGGGCGACTATCTGGTCGGGCGCGACCCGGCGCGCATCAACGACCTCTGGCAGGTGCTGTACCGCGGCGGCTTCTACCGCGGCGGCGCGATCCTGATGAGCGCGATCGCCGGCATCGACCAGGCGCTGTGGGACATCAAGGGCAAGGCGCTGGGCGTGCCGGTGTACCAGCTGCTCGGCGGAATGGTGCGCGATCGCATGAAGACCTACCGCTGGGTCGGCGGCGACCGGCCGGGCGAGATCGTCGCGCAGATGCAGGCGCACCACGCCGCGGGCTTCGACACCTTCAAGTTCAACGGCACCGAGGAGCTCAAGCTGATCGACAGCCCGCGCGCCATCGACGCCGCGGTGGCCAAGGTCGCCGCGGTGCGCGAGGCGGTGGGCGACGCGATCGACTTCGGCATCGACTTCCACGGCCGGGTCAGCGCACCGATGGCGCGCGTGCTGCTGCGCGAGCTGGCGCCGTTCAAGCCGCTGTTCGTCGAGGAACCGGTCCTGGCCGAACAGTGGGAGTACTACCGCCCGCTCTCGGACGCCACTTCGATCCCGCTGGCAGCGGGCGAGCGCATGTACTCGCGCGCCGAGTTCAAGCCGGTGCTCGCCGCCGGCGGGCTGGCACTGCTGCAGCCGGATCTCTCGCACGCCGGCGGCATCACCGAATGCGTGAAGATCGCGGCGATGGCCGAGGCCCACGACGTCGGGCTGGCGCCGCATTGCCCGCTGGGCCCGGTCGCGCTGGCGGCCTGCCTGCAGGTGGACTTCGTCAGCTGGAACGCGATGCTGCAGGAACAGAGCATCGGCATCCACTACAACCAGGGGACCGATCTGCTCGACTACGTGCTCAACAAGGACGACTTCCGCTGCGACGACACCGGCAGCATCGCCGCGCTGCCGTTGCCAGGGCTGGGCGTGGAGATCGACGTGGAACGCCTCGAACGCGCCTCGCGCGAGCCGCCGCGCTGGCGCAATCCGCTGTGGCGCCACGAAGACGGCAGCGTGGCGGAGTGGTGAGGTGACGGATCCGGGCCGTCCCCTGGAGGCGACCGCGACGCTGGCGGTGGACAGCCGCTGCCAGCTCGGCGAGGGCATCGTGTGGGACGAGCGCACGCAGCGCCTGTACTGGACCGACATCCTGCGATCGAAGCTGTGGATGCACGCGCCAGCAGACGGCGCCACCCATGCCTGGGACCTGCCCGAAGCCCTCGGCTGCCTCGCCCTGTGCGACGACGGCCGCCTGCTGCTGGCGCTGGCGAAATCGATCCGCCTTGCGGACGCGCCGATGCCGGGCGAAGCGCTGTCGCTGCGCATGCTCGCCGCCCTCGAACCCGAGCACGGCGCAGCCACGCGCAGCAACGACGGCCGCTGCGACCGCGACGGCAACTTCGTGTTCGGCACCAAGGACGAAACCGGCGCGGTGCCGCCGCTGGGCCGGTTCTACCAGTTCTCGTTCGCCCACGGCCTGCGCGTCCTGCCGTTGCCGCCCGCCGCGATCCCGAACTCGATCTGCTTCTCGCCCGATGGCCGGACGCTCTACTACTGCGACTCGATGCAGCCGCGCATCCTGCGCTGCGACTACGATCCCGACCAGGCGAGCATCTCGAATCCACGCGTGTTCGCCGAAGTCGAAGGCGGGATGACGCCGGACGGCTCGACCGTCGACGCGGCGGGTGGCCTGTGGAACGCGCAGTGGGACGCGGCCCGCGTGGTGCGCTACGCACCCGATGGCCGCGTCGACCGCATCGTCGCCATTGCCGCGGGCCGACCCTCGTGCTGCGCGATCGGCGGTACGGACTTCGACACGCTGTACGTGACCACCGCGCGCGAGGAACTCGACGGGGACGCGCTTGCGCGCGCGCCGCATGCCGGTGGCGTGTTCGCCTTCCGGCTGGCACCGGGCAGCGGTCGCGCCGAGCCGCGGCTGCGCGGCGCATGATCGCGGTCGACTGGGGCACCACCCACCTGCGCCTGTACCGGATGGGGGCGGACGGCACCCTGAGCGAACGGCGCCGCAGCGACCAGGGCACGCTCGCCACCGGCGGCCGCTTCGGCGCGATACTTGCCGCGGAAATGGCCGGCTGGGACGACAGCCACGTCCTGCTCTGCGGCATGGCCGGCGCCAGGGGCGGCTGGCACGAGATGCCCTACCTCGACTGCCCCGCCGGCCTGCCCGACCTCGCGCGCCACATGCAGCGCATCCACCCGCCCGGGTTCGAACACCGGGAGCTGTGGTTCGTCCCCGGCCTGCGCGACACCTCGGAGACCGTACCGGACGTGATGCGCGGCGAGGAAACGCAGCTTGCGGCCCTGCTCGACGTACTGCCCGGAGGCGTCCACCAGGTCTGCCTGCCCGGGACCCACAGCAAGTGGGTGACGATCCGCGACGGTCGCGTCCAGCGCATCCGCACGGCGATGACCGGGGAACTGTACGCGTTGCTGCGCAAGCACAGCATCCTCGGCGCGCTGATGTCCCACGACGACAGCCGCTTCGACGCCTATGCCTTCGAGGCCGGGCTGCGCCGCAGTGCCGAGCCGGGCGGGCTGCTGCACCACCTGTTCGGCGTCCGCACGGCCGGCCTCTCGGGACAGTTCGCGGAAGCGGCGCTGCCCTCGTACCTGTCCGGCCTGCTGGTCGGGCACGAACTGCACGAATGCGGACTGGCGGCGGACCGGCCGCGTCCGGCGCAGGTGCACCTGATCGGCAGCGAACGCCTGCTGGGCGTGTACGCGCGCGCACTGACCACGCTCGAGATCGGCGTGCAGCGGCATCCCGAGGATCTCGCCGCCCGCGGCCTGCACCTGCTGTGGACGCGGCGGATGCAGGCGGCCGGGCAGCGCGCTCCGGCGCCGCCCGCCTGACCGGAGCATGATCATGAAACGTTGCCTGGCATTCCTCGCCGGCTGCCTGCTCGCCACCGGCGCCCACGCCGGCGAAGCGCTGTTCACCGAAGTGGCATACACGGGCGACGACGACGGCCCGGCGCCCGGCGCAACGCAGTTCCGCAACCCGGTGATCGCAGGCTTCCATCCCGACCCGTCCGCGATCCGCGTCGGCGACGACTACTACCTGGTCACCTCGAGCTTCGGCTATTTCCCCGGCCTGCCGGTGTTCCACAGCACCGACCTGGTCTCGTGGCGGCAGATCGGCAACGCGATCGACCGGCCGGAGCAGATGCCCTACGGCGATGGCGAGGAACTCACCCGCGGGCTGTTCGCCGCGACCATCAGCCACCACGACGGTACGTTCTACATCGCCAATACCTGTTTCTACTGCCCGGGCCGCGGCATGGGCAACTTCGTCGTCACCGCGCGCGACCCGGCCGGGCCGTGGTCGGATCCGCACTGGCTGGACATCGACGGCATCGACCCGTCGCTGTTCTTCGACGACGACGGCCGCGCCTGGCTGGTCAACAACGGCGTCCCCGAAGGCGAGATGCGCTACGACGGCCATCGCGCGATCTTCATCCAGGAATTCGATGCGGAAACGCTGTCGCTGGTCGGCCCGCGCCTGCAGCTGGTCGACGCCGGCGTGGATCCGGCGAGCAATCCCGAGCACGTCGAAGGTCCGCACGTGTTCCGGCATGACGGCTGGTACTACCTCACTGCGGCCGAGGGCGGCACCGGCGAGCAGCATGCGCAGATGATCTGGCGCAGCCGCGCCGTCACCGGTCCGTACGAGGCCTGGAGCGGCAATCCCACGCTCACCCAGCGCGACCTCGATCCCGCGCGAACCGATCCGGTCACCTCCACCGGCCACGCGCAGTTCGTGCGCGCGCAGGACGACAGCTGGTGGGCGGTGTTCCTCGCCACCCGCCCCTACCGCGGCAACCAGTACAACCTCGGCCGCGAGACCTTCCTGCTGCCGGTGCAGTGGCGCGAGGGCTGGCCGGTGATCCTGGCGCGCGGCGAACGCGTGCCCGCGGTGCTGGAACGTCCTGCGCTGCCCCGCGACGCGGCCACGCCGCCCACCACCGGGCCGATGGCGTGGACGGAGCGGTTCGGGGCCGGCACGTTGCCGCCGCAGTGGGTGATGCTCGATCCGCCGAAGACCGCGTGGTTCACCACTGGCGACGGCCTGCGAATCACGCCTGCCGCGACGCCGCTCGGCGCGCACGGCCAGTCGCGCGGGCAGCCGGCCTATGTCGCCCATCGGCTGCTGCACCATCACGCCACGCTCGCCACCACGCTCGACGCCGCCGCCCTCGACGCCGGCGAATTCGCGGGCATGGCGCTGCTGCAGAACGAGCGTTACCACTACGTGGCGGGCCTGGAACGCGACGAGCGCGGCGCGGCGCTGGTGCTGCTGCGCCGTGCCGGCAAGGACGAACCCGAAGGTGGCCGCGAACTCGCACGGATTCGGCTGTCCGGAGTGCCGGCGCAGGTCTCGCTGCGTTTCCGCCTCGCCGCGCCGCGCCTCGATGTCGACTACGCGCTCGCGCCGGGCGACTGGAAGCCGCTCGCCGCCGACCTCGATGCCAGCCTGCTGAGCGTCGACACCGCCGGCGGCTTCATCGGCAATACCTTCGGGCCCTACGCGGTGCGGCGCGATGGCCACCCGTAGGGAGCTGCACGGGGAGGCGATCGCGGCCGGCGCAACGCCGCGCGATTGCGGACCGCCCTTGGCGTCGCATTCACGGACTCTGCACGCCGGCGGCACCGGCATCCGCTAGATTCGTCGCACGCGCTGCCGCCGGGATGTCCGGCCACGCGAACCGCCTTCCGGCGCACGCCCCGCTTCGCGGCATCGGCGTCCGACTGCCGCGTGCGCGCGCCTCCCGATTCGCACCGCCGGCGCGGACGCGACCGGCCGTGGCGTCCCCCGTACAGATCCTTGCCAGCAGGAGAGTCCGATGAGCCCGTACCCCCGCTTCGGCGTCATGATCGCCACCTCGACACTCGTCATGTTCGGCCTGATGTACCTGCATACATACGCGCCGGACCACGTGTTCTTCTCGGAGACCCGCGCCTACATGGCCCTGATCATGGGCGCGTCGATGGCGACCTTGATGCTGCTGTTCATGCTGCACATGTACCAGGACCGCCGGAAGAACATGGCCATCTTCGCGGCCGCGGCCGTGGTCTTCGCCGGCGCGCTGTGGCTGGTGCGAAGCCAGCGCACGGTCGACGATGTCTCGTACATGCGCGCGATGATCCCGCATCATTCGATCGCCATCCTCACCAGCGAGCGGGCGCGCATCCGGGATCCGCGCGTGCGGGCGCTGGCCGACGAGATCATCGAGGCGCAGCGTCGCGAGATCGACGAGATGAAGCAGCTGATCGACGAGCTTGAAAGCACCGCCGCGCAACGGTGAGCCTGGACGCCCACCCGCGCGGCAATCCGGTGTCCAGTTCGTGGCCTGCCCTCATCCGGCCCTTCGGGCCACCTTCTCCCGCGCCGCGGGAGAAGGACCGCGCACCCGCGCCGGCGGAAAAGAACCGCGTGGCGCTCAGCGTGAGAACGACCGCAATGCGGGCGGCCGCTACATCCCCGCGTAGTTGGGCCCGCCCCCGCCCTGCGGCGCGACCCAGACGATGTTCTGCATCGGGTCCTTGATGTCGCAGGTCTTGCAGTGCACGCAGTTGGCGAAGTTGATCTGCAGCCGCTCGCTGCCGGGTTCGCCGACGAACTCGTACACCGCCGCCGGGCAGTAGCGCGCTTCCGGTCCGGCGTACTCCTTCAGGTTCACCTCCACCGGAATCGACGCATCCTTCAGGGTCAGGTGGCTGGGCTGGTTCTCGTCGTGGTGGGTGCTCGACAGGAACACCGAGCTCAGCCGGTCGAAGGTGAGCACGCCGTCGGGCTTGGGATACGCGATCCTCGCGTGCCGGGCCGCGGGCTCCAGGCAGGCGTGGTCGGGCTTGTCGCGGTGCAGCGTCCACGGCGGGTTGCGGATGCCGAGTTTCGGCAGCAGCCACTGCTCGATGCCGGTCATCAGCGTCGCCAGGGTGCGGCCCTTCTTGAACCACTGCTTGAAGTTCTTCGACTGCAGCAGCTCCTGGTGCAGCCAGCTGCGCTCGAACGCTTCCGGATACGTCGACAGCTCGTCGTGCAAGCGGCCCTCGCCGAGCGCGGCGAACGCGGCTTCGGCCGCGAGCATGCCGGTCTTGATCGCGGCGTGGCTGCCCTTGATCCGGCTGGCGTTGAGGGTACCGGCCTCGCAGCCGACCAGGGCGCCGCCCGGGAACACCAGCTTCGGCAGCGACAGCAGGCCACCGGCGGTGATCGCGCGCGCGCCGTAGCCGATGCGCTTGCCGCCCTCGAGGTGTTTGCGGATCGCCGGATGGGTCTTCCAGCGCTGGAATTCCTCGAACGGGCTCAGGTACGGATTGGCGTAGTCCAGTCCGACCACGAAGCCGAGCGTGATCCTGCCGTCCTCGGCGTGGTACAGGAACGAGCCGCCATAGGTGTCGTCCGCGAGCGGCCAGCCGGCGGTGTGCACCACCAGCCCGGGCTGGTGCCGCTCCGGGTCGGCCTGCCAGAGTTCCTTGATGCCGATGCCGTAGCTCTGCGGGTCGCGGCCGGCGTCGAGCCCGAACTTCGCGATCAGGCGCCGGCCCAGGTGGCCGCGCGAGCCTTCGGCGAAGATCGTGTACTTCGCGTGCAGTTCCATCCCGAGCTGGAACTCGGGCGTCGGCTCGCCGTCGCGGCCGAGGCCGAGGTTGCCTGTGGCCACGCCGCGTACCGCGCCGTCGTCGGTGTACAGCACTTCGTCGGCGGCGAAGCCGGGGAAGATCTCCACGCCCAGCGCTTCGGCCTGCTGCGCCAGCCAGCGCGTCACCGCGCCCAGCGAGACGATGTAGTTGCCGTGGTTGTCGAAGCACTCGGGCAGGAAGAACGCCGGCGTGGCGCGGGCGCCGTCCTCGCCGAGGAACAGGAACTCGTCGCGCGTCACCGCCTGCTTCAGCGGCGCGCCACGCTCGGCCCAGTCCGGGAACAGCTCGGCCAGCGCGCGCGGATCCATGATCGCGCCCGAGAGGATGTGCGCGCCCGGCTCGGAGCCCTTCTCCAGCACGCAGACCGACACCTCGCGCCCCGCTTCCGCGGCCAGTTGCCTGAGCCGGATCGCCGTCGCCAGCCCGCCGGGACCGGCGCCGACCACGACCACGTCGTATTCCATCGCTTCTCGCGGGCCGTGGGTGGCCAGCAGTTCTTCGGGTGTCATCGGCTTTGCTCCTCGCGGGGCATGGCGGCATCGTGGATGTGCGGTAGGCCGGCGCGCACCGGTTTCCGCGCTGCGCGCGTCCAGTCGGCCAAGGGGCCGTACGCTACCGCATCGCCGTCGCAAACCCCAAGTTCCACGATTGCCCGCCGGTGCCGGCGCAAGGACAATGCCGCATGGACATCTTCAAGAGCTTCACCCTCGAAGCCGCGCACCGGCTGCCGAACGTGCCTCCCGGCCACAAGTGCGCGCGCCTGCACGGGCACTCGTTCGGGGTGGAACTGCACGTGAGCGGCGAGCCGGGCGCGGACAGCGGCTGGGTGATGGACTTCGCCGACATCAAGGCCGCATTCAAGCCGCTCCATGACCAACTGGACCACCACTACCTCAACGACGTGCCCGGGCTGGAAAATCCGACCAGCGAGCGGCTGGCGGTCTGGATCTGGGAGCGCCTGAAGCCCGCCCTGCCGGCGCTAAGTGCCGTGGTGGTCCGGGAAACCTGCACCTCGGGGTGCCGGTACAGCGGCTGAGGGGTCCCCGGTCCGAGCAAGCGGCTGATTTACCTGCAAACCTGAACGCCATTCAGCCGTTCGTCGGGTCGATGTTGCACTGCAACATAATCATGGCTATCCTGCATCGCACAAACCCGGCAACCCCGTGCCGGCACTGATCGCAGGAGATCACCATGAACTACCAGTACAACGAGCAGTTCGCAGCCGCGACGCGTCAGTTCGCCGACACCGCTGCGCGCATCAACCAGCTTGCCCTCGAGAACGCCCAGAAGGTCTTCGGCCTGCAGATGGCGACCCTCGAAGAGAACGCCGAAGCCACCTTCGCGTTCTTCGGCGAAGCCGCCGAGGTGCGCGATTTCGACGGCATGAAGACCCTGCTGCCGAAGGGCGTGCAGATCGCCCGCGAAAACGTCGAGCGCAGCATCAGCGCCGGCCAGGAAGTCTTCGGCACCACCGTGAAGACCAACGAGGCCATCGCCGAGATCGCCAAGTCGCAGCTCGAGGCCGCCACCGTCAAGGCGCAGGCCCAGGCCGAGAAGGTCGTGGCTTCGGCCGCCAAGGCGACCAAGCGCCGCTGAGCGACGCGCAGTCCCCCGAGCCGGCGCGTCCCTCCCCGCGCCGCGCTCGAACCGGAAACCCGGCGGCCTTGGCTGCCGGGTTTTTTTGGTTCTTCTCCAATGAGAGGGACCCTGGCCAAGTTGTCAGGGATTGGCCCCGGCCTTGCGGCTCGGGTCGTTCCGGGCCGGGGATTGCTCTTCGGCTCGGTCAGCCATCCATGGCTGACTCGCCGCCGCAGCGCATCCATGCGCTGCTTTCCGCAACCCCCGACCCGGAACGCCCATCGGCCGACCATTGGCGTGGCTTCGAAGGGCAGGCCACCGGGCCATCGCGGCCAGAGCAACGGTGAGCCGCGTCCTGGTGCCCGGGGATCGCGGCAAGCAGAACATGGATGTTTTGCGCGCGAGCGAAAAGCGATCCCCGGGCGCCAGGGCGCGGCGTCCATCCGAAGTCCCGGCAATGTCTTCTCCATCGCGGACTATCTCTCTCTCCCATGGGAGAAGAACCTTTTCTTGGCCCGCCCCCGGATTCGGAGCAGCGATGTCGCCAGCGACCGGGAACCTCGAACACTCCTGTCGCTGCGTTACGTCAGCGATGCGTTGAACTGGATCCGTTGTCCCGGCACCAGGCGATCGCTTTCGATGCCGATCTCCAGCGCCTCGCGCTGGTGCGGCCCGATGCAGGCCTGGAAGGTGTCTTCGTCGCCGGGCAGCAATCCCTTCAGCGATGCGCCCGCCCGCTGGCCGTTGGCGGCCGGCCAGGCGTGGTGGTAGATCGGTGCCGCTCCTTCGTTGCGGACCGCCATGCGCACGCAGTCACCATCGCTTTCCAGCGCCGTGACCCGGAACGCGTAGCCGGTCGCCATCGCCGCCTGCCTGATCCTCGCACGCGACTGGTACCGGGGCTGGTCGTTCCCGATCATGTAGCTGATGCGGTACTGCGCCACGAAGGATTCGAAGCTGCGGCCGTGCGGGCCATCGGGCAGGTCGAGCACGTGCGCCTGGTCGTAATCGCTGTAGTAGCTGAACTCGCCGCCGGCCGGGCCATCATGGTGGCGCGCGTCGCCGAAGAAGCGCCAGGCGGCGCGGTTGTATTCGGTGTCGCTCTCCGAGTGGCGCTCGTGCATGAAGGAGTCGTCGAACAGGCCGAAACGCAGCGTGCGCAGCGACGGCACCGACGGGAACGGCGAGTAGACTCCGCTCGCGGCGTCGATCGAGACCGACCAGGGCGTGTCGACGAAATTCGCGCCCAGATGTTCGAGCGCCTGCTGCTGGAATGCCTTCGACGGAAACGTGTGTCCCAGCGTGAGCGGCCCGTCCCACAGGTGGTACTCGGCGTAGGAGCCGAAGCCCACCTGCACGAAGGCCAGGCGCGGGTCGCGGTCGTAGCGTTGCGCGAAGCGGGTGTAGAAGTCGAGCACGAACTGCCGCAGCCGCTGCGAGCGCCAGTCGGGGATGAAGGTACGGCGCCCCTCGACGGTGTGGAAGGCGGTGACGTGGTCAGGGCCGTCGGCGATGTCGGCCGGGATGGAGATCTCCGTGCGACCGGGATAGGTGTCGTGGAAGCGCAGGATCATCTGGTGTCCGCGCGCGGCGGCGGCGGCCAGGCGCGTGTCGACGGGAGACCAGTCGAACGTGGTGGAGCTGGGACTCACGTCGCTGTAGCGCAGGTAGGCGAACTCCAGCTGCACGTCCTCGCCCAGCGCGGCCAGGCCGGCGGCGTTGTCGTTCCACAGCACGATGCCGGTCATCGGCTGGACCGCATCGATGCGGGACTGCAGCGGCACCGGGATGAAGGCCGATGCCGCGCGCCGGTGCCGGGCGCCGCGTCCGCCGGTCGTGCGCGACGATGCCGCGGCTGCCTGCGCCGGCGGCGAAGCGGTTCCGGCAGGCACCCCGCGCGCCATTGCAGCCGCGCGATCGGTTCGCGACTCCCTCTGCGGCAGGGCACCTCGCGCTTGCCCCGCCACCACCAAGCCCACCGGCACGCGATGGACGGCTTCGTTGCTCGCCTGCGGCCATTCGTCCGCGACTGGCGCATCCGCTCGCCCGCGTTCCGAAGTCCGCGACAAGGCCTGCGATGCGCCGGTGCAGACCAGCGCCAGCGCCAATGCCGCCGGGATCGCGCCCGCCGGGATTCTCCAGCGTCCCATCGCCTCGACTCCTTACTCCATGGAAGCGGCCGGCCAGGCAGGCTGGCCGCGCGGAACCGTCAGAACCGGTAGCTCAGGCCCACCGTGATCGAACGACCGTAGCGGTAGTACCCCTGCGACAGCAGCGGATTGCCGTTGATGCTGTAGGTATTGGCCTCGTCGAGCAGGTTGCTGCCCTCCAGCGACACGGTGAAGTCGTCGTTGACGTTGTAGGACGCGTGCGCGGTGAGCCAGGTGATCGGGTCTGCCTCTTCGTTGTAGCCGCCGCCGAGCACGTTGATGGCGGTGACGAAACCGTCGGTGCGGTCGGCGGTCGCGCCCAGCGACCACGGGCCCTTCTCGTACATCACCCCCAGCGAGTAGACCGACGGCGCGATGCCTTCCAGCGGACGCTCCTCGTCGTCGACCCAGCTGCTCGACCAGTTGCGTGTGTACTGCGCGCGGAAGCCGAATCCGCTTTCCCAGAAGTGCTGCAGGCCCGCCTCGAAGCCATGGACCTTGGCGTAGTCGCCGTTGATCGGGCGCATGATGTTGAACAGGGTCGGGCCATCGGTCACCGGGTTGCCGTCGGTGTCGACGATCGGGCCCACGCCGATGTCCTGGCCGGGCTCCCAGCTGGTGGTGATCTGGTTCTCGATGCGCTTGCGGAAGACGGCGAAGTTGGCGATCGAGTTCTCGGCGAAGTACCACTCCAGAGATGCGTCCGCCTGCTTCGCGCTGTAGGGCTCGAGTTCGGCGTTGCCGCCGTAGATCTGGGTGAACTCGCCCCAGGCCACGCTCTCGGTGGTGTTGGTCGGCGCCAGCTGGCTCACCGCCGGGCGCGCCATGGTCTTGGCGGCGCCCAGGCGCAATTGCAGGTCGTCGGTGAAGCGCCAGGTGAAGTTGGCCGTCGGCAGGGCGTAGGTGTATTCCGATTCCTGGTAGACCGACGACGGCTCGGCGTAGACGGCCGAGTAGTTGAAGGCGCCGAACTCGACGATGCTCAGGATCTCCGCGTCCCAAGCCTGCGCGGTGGTGCGCGTCTTGACCAGGCGCAGGCCGACGTTGCCGCTCCAGCGCTCGCCCGACAGGTCCAGCTCGATATAACTCGCCAGCGTCTTTTCCGACACTCGATAGCTCTGCAGCGGGTTCCATACTGGCGCCGCCGCGGCGTAGTCGTAGCTGCCGCCGCCCGGGCGCGGATTGCCGTCGTAGGCCTCGAGCGCGGCGATGTAGCCGGGCACGTCGAAGCCCAGGAACGAGCGCGGGAACACCGACGACACGCCGCTCATGAAGTTGGGCAGGTTGAAGGTGTCCGAGATCACGCTGCCGCCGAGGTCGCCGACGTTGATCGCGTTGCCGCCGGAGTAGTAGTCCGCGCCGCCGTTGAGGGCGTTGTTGACCAGGTCGCGGGCCTTGCGCCGGTCGGTGCGGTTGACGCCGAACTTCAGTCTGTCGATGCCGAGTTCGCCGACGAACAGCTCGCCGGCGACGGCGCCTCCGGTGATCCGGTCGTCGATGTTGTCGCCGGCCAGCGAGAAGTAGTGCGTGTTGAAATCGTCCGCGCCGAACTGGCCGGCCGCCAGGCCGCCGATCAGGTCGCGGCCGTCGGCGAAGGTCGCCTGCACGTTCGGCACGCCGCCGTCCAGCCAGATCCGCGCCACGTTGGGCTGGTTCATGCGCAGCACCACGTACGAATCCTGTCCACCGGAATAGCGGCTGGAGGTGGAGCGGTACAGGTCGGCGGTGAGGGTGAAGTCGTCGTTGACCTTCCATTGCCCGTTGACGCCGTACAGGTCGGTATCGACCACCCGGTACTCGGTCTGGTTCAGCAGCTCGGGATTGAGCCGCATCTCCGGATCGGGGTTGTCCATGGTGAAGTCGGTGACGATGCCGTCGTTGATGGTCATGTTCGACCAGCGCCCCGGCGCGAACAGCGGATAGTACGACTGCTGGTAGCCGACCTGCGGCGAATCGAGCCGCGTCTTCAGGCCGTCGACCGAGATCCTCACGCTGTCGCTCGGCCGCCACTCCAGCTTGGCCGACAGCGCCGTGCGCTTCTTCTCTTCCAGGATCGAACCGACCCGGAACTGGCCGGGGCCGATCAGGCCGTATTCGTCCTCGTCGAGCACGCCGTTGCCGTCGGGATCGATATGGCCGCCCCAGGTGTTGCCCCACAGCCAGCTCTCGTCGTTCGGATCGGCGTTGCGGCTCCAGCCGCCATCGTTGCCGGCGACGTCGGTGCGGTCCTTGCGCTTCGCGTAGACCAGGCCGACCAGCACGCCGAAGGTATCGTCGGCGTAGGTGTTGCTGTAGACGGCCGACAGCTTGCCGCCGTCGTATTCCGACATCAGGTTGCGGTCGCCTTCCAGGCGCAGCGCGCCGTGCTGCCCGGTGCGGTCGAACGGGCTGGCCGAACGCAGGTTGACCAGGCCGCCGATCGCGCCCTCGGTCAGCGAGGCCTGCGCGCCCTTGATCACGTCGGCGCCGCTGATGACGTCGGCCGGGAGCACGTCGTAGGCGAAGTCGCGGCCGGCGCCGTCGGTGGCGAGGATGCGGCCGTTGAAGGTGGTCAGCGTGTATTCCGGGCCGAGCCCGCGCACGCTCACCCGCTGCCCTTCGCCCCCCGCCGTGCGCGAGATCGAGACGCCTGTGATGTGGCTCAGCGAGTCGGCGACGTTGTCGTCGGGGAACTTGCCCAGTTCCAGCGCGCTGATCGAATCCTGCACGGTCGAGGAATCGCGCTTGAGCTCGGTGGCGCGCGCCAGGCTGCCGCGGACGCCCGTGACCACCACGGTCTCCATCGACTCGATCGCCTCGTCGCTGCCCGGTGCCGGTTCCGCAGCGGACGGTTCGACCGCGGCGGGGTCGGACTGCTGGGCGAGGAGGGGATACGGCGCCAGCATCGCCAGGGCGATGCTGAAGGCGAGCGTTTTCCGGTGCAGTCGGACGGTCGTCACGGAGGTCTCCTCGGGGCGGTAGCGGGCGGAAGGTGAACGAAACGAAACCGAGCCTATCCTATGTTTCGTTTCGCATCAATAGCGAAATTTAACGAAATGTCGCATACTCCGACCGCAGAGGAAAGGACCCCATGGCCGCCACCCGCGACACCAGCCAGAGACGCCTGCAGATCAGCGAACTCGTGCGCCAGCACGGCAGCGTGCAGGTGACCGCGCTGGCGCGCCGTTTCGGCGTCAGCATGCAGACGGTACGCAAGGACCTGCGCTACCTCGCCGAGCGCGGGGTCATGGCCCGCGCCTACGGCGGCGCGATCGACAGCCACGTGGTCGGCGGCGCCCTGTCCGAACCGCCCTACGAGGCCAAGCGCACCTCGCACCTCGACGAGAAGCGCCGCATCGGGCTGCGCGCGGCGACCCTGGTCAAGGCCGGCGACACCATCGCGATCGATTCGGGCACCACCGCCATCCAGCTGGCCGAGGCGCTGCCGAACATCGACGTCACCGTGGTCACCAACGACTTCAACGTGCTGGCCGCGCTGACCCCGAAGAACAACATCCGCATCGTGATGCTCGGCGGCGAGCTGCGCCGCAAGAACATGGCCTTCTACGGCGGGCTCACCGTCGAGGCGCTCGACGCGCTGCACGTGGACCGGCTGTTCCTCGGGGTCGACGGCTTCGATCTCGAGCGCGGGATCACCACGCACTACGAGCCCGAGGCGATGCTCAACCGCAAGATGGTCGAGGCCGCGCGCGTGGTGGTCGCGATCACCGACAGCTCGAAGTTCGGCACCGTGTGCCTGCACCGCATCATCCCGGTCACCGACCTCGACACGCTGATCACCGATACCGGCGCGCCGGAGGACATCCGCGCCGCCAGCCAGCAGCTCGGTTTCGAACTGCTGCTGGCCTAGGTCGTCCCGGCCAGCCACGTGCTTCGACGCATGCGGATGCATGCGTACATGACCCGGAAACGGCCGCGTCGCCGTCGATCGGAACGCATCGCGCGCGACGTCAATCGGCGTTGCCTTCCCGCAGGAACACGCGACGCGCATTGTGGTGGTAGATCTTGTCGATCACCGCACGTGGCAGCGCCAGGCCCGCCACGTCCGCGCCGATCATGTCCACGTGCTGGGTTTCGGCGGTCGCCAGATAGCGCCAGTCCGCCGTCCAGACCGTGTGGGCGGTGCGGCGCATCTCGTCCGGCTCCGTGTCCGGCGCCTGGGTGAGGTCGGTGCCGTAGAGAATCCGGTCCTGGTGGCGGATGAAGAAGCGGCGCACGCGCTCGCGGTCGCGCACGGACTGGTATTGCACCTGGCTCATGCGTGCGGCGAGGTCGATGCTGGCGTTGGGGAACCGGTCGAGGAACGCGCCCAGGCGATCGACGTCGTATTCGAGGCTGGCCATGTGCGCGCCGACGAAACGCAGCCGCGGATGCGCGGCCACGAAGCGGTCGCGCACCGCCATGTGGTCCTCGTACGAAGGCTCGTCCGGATGCAGGTACATGTGGTACTGCGGGTGGTTGGCGAAGTACTCGCGGTCGTTGTCGGTGGTCATCTGCTCCAGCGGCAGCCAGCAGTTGTGCGGCTCGCCCTGGTGGCCGATCAGGGCCAGGCCGCGCGCGCGCACGTGTTCGGCCACCGGCGCCAGCGCGGGATGGTCGAGCATGACCAGGCGCCCGTCCGCATCCTTCTCGATCATGCCCACGTTCTTCCAGATCTTGACCGCCAGCGCGCCCTCATCGGCCGCGGCGTCGACCGCCTGCCCGACCGAACTGCGCCACTGCGGGGTGCCGAAGCCGTCCATCGAGAACGTGGCGGCCCAGTGCAGGCGCGCGGGATCGGCCTTCGCCAGCGCGAGCGCGGCGGTGCGCTGGTCGGCGATCGACGGGAACACCGGGTAGTCGACGTTGATCGTCAGCAGTTCGAAGTTGTCGGCCGCGGCCTGATCGAGGAAGGCGCGCTGGGAGGTGTTGGCGTGCACGTGCGCGTCGAACTTCGCCACGCGGGCGAAATCGGCCATGGTGTAGGTCGCATCCTTCGCGGCCGCATCGGCCACGGCGGGGGTGGTGGCGACCGGCGCGCAGGCGGTCGCGAGCGCCAGGATCGCGCCGAGGCAGGCAAGGGACCGGGCGTGCATCGCGGGCTCCGTCGGAATGTAACGAAACTTATATACAACATATCGAAACAAAAATGTTGCATCGCTGGGGCCCGTCACGCAGAATGCCCCCGCACTCCTTCGGAACCGTCCCATGACCCCGATCGGACGCCGCACCGTCCTCAAGCTGGCCGCCGGCACCGTCGCGCTGGCCGCGCTCCCCTCCTTGTCCGCCGCGCGTGCCGGGTCCTCCCGGCCGGCACGCGCGGTGGCGCACGACGACCGCCTGGCCATCCGCTTCGACGCGCGCATGCATACCGCGATCGAGCGCGGCGGCAACGCGATGACCGGCTTCCAGCCCAGCGAAGTGCTGCTGCTGGCCGACGGCACCGAACTGCAGGACTTCGCCTTCGCCGACGAGCGCATCCAACCGCTGGACGACGCGCGCCACGGCAGCGGACGCCGCCATGTCCTGCGCGGCCGCTCGGCCGGCGGGATCGAGAAGACCGTCGACCTGACCTTCTACGCACGCTATCCGGGCCTGGCGATCCTGGCCACCACCTACCGCAACGGCGGCGACGCCCCGCTGGAGCTGGCCGGCTGGCGCAACGCCGCGTACGAGCTGGACGATGCGCCCGGGGGCTTCTGGAGCTTCTCCGGCGCCACCCATACCGACCGGCGCGACTGGGTGCAGCCGGTGGACGCCGACTTCAACCAGCGCAACACCCTGGCGATGGATTCGTCCGACTACGGTGGCGGCACGCCGGTGGCCGACCTGTGGCGCCGCGACGGCGGCCTGGCCGTGGGCCATGTCGAGGCGATGCCGCGGCTGCTGGACATGCCGGTGCGCAAGACCGCGCGCGGCGCCAGCATCGCGCTTGAAAGCGCGCAGCCGGCCACGCTGCCGCCGGGCGGCACGCTGACGACCGAGCGCACGCTGCTGTGCGTGCACAGCGGCGATTTCTACGCCCCGCTTGAACTCTACCGCGGCCTGCTGGGCGACCAGGGCATCGCCGCGCGCGAGGTGCCGGACTCCGCCTTCGCGCCGATCTGGTGCGCCTGGGGCTACGAGCGCGACTTCACCACCGAGCAGGTGCTGGCCACCCTGCCCAAGGCGCGCGAACTCGGGTTCGAGTGGGCGGTGCTCGACGACGGCTGGCAGACCAACGAGGGCGACTGGGCGATCGACCTGCGCAAGTTCCCGCGCGGCGACGCCGACATGCGCGCCTTCACCGATGCGGTGCGCGCCCAGGGCCTGCGCCCGCGCCTGTGGCTGGCGCCGCTGGCGGCCGACCCCGGCAGCGACGTGCTGCACCAGCACCCCGACATGCTGCTGCTGGACGAATACGGCGGTTTCCAGAAGGTGACGTGGTGGAACGCGCTCACCCAGTGCCCCGCCTACGACAAGACCATCGATTACTACGTCGCGTTCGTGAAGAAGGCGATCGGCGAATGGGGCTTCGAGGGACTGAAGCTCGACGGCCAGCACCTCAACGCGGTCGCACCCTGCCATAACCCCGCGCACAACCACGCGCACCCGGCCGAGTCGTGCGAGAAGCTGCCCGACTTCTGGAACGCGATCCACGCCGCCGCGCGCGAGGCCAATCCCGAGGCGGTGGTGGAACTGTGCCCCTGCGGCACCGCGTTCGCGTTCCACAACCTGCCGGCCACCGACCAGTTCCCTTCGTCCGACCCGCTGTCGTCCTGGCAGGTGCGGCACAAGGGCAAGACCGTCAAGGCGCTGATGGGGCGCGGCAGCAGCTACGCCGGCGACCACGTCGAACTCAGCACCGGCGGCCAGGACTTCGCCAGCAGCGTCGGCATCGGCGCGGTGATCTCGACCAAGTTCACCTGGCCGCGCGACACCGACCGTCCCAACCCCGGCCCGCTGCCGCCCGGCGGCTTCGTGCTGACGCCGGAGAAGGAAGCGCTGTGGCGCAAGTGGGTGGACCTGTACAAGGCGCACATGCTGCCGAAGGGCGAATATCGCGGCGCGCTGTACGACATCGGCTTCGACAGGCCGGAGGCGCACGCGATCGCGAAGGATGGCGCGATGTACTACGCGTTCTACGCCGATGCCTGGAACGGCCCGCTGCAACTGCGCGGCCTCGGCAAGGGCCGCTGGCGTGTGCGCGACCTGTTCGAGGATCGCGAGCTGGGGGTCGTCGATTCACGCGCGAACACGCTGGACGCCGCATTCGAAGGCTTCCTGCTGCTGCAGGCGCTGCCCGAAGGCGAAGGCGCATGAGCGCGGCACCGCGCACGGGACGCCCGTGGCTGGTCTATGCGCTGGTGACCGTCCTGCTGTGGGGCGTCTGGGGCGCGCTGGCGGGGCTTTCCTCGCAGCACGGCTTTCCGGACACGCTGGTGTATTGCGTATGGGCGCTGACGATGATCCCGCCGGCGCTGTTCGTGCTGTGGCGCACCGGCTGGTCGCTGGACCGCACCCCCGGCGCCATCGGCTACGGCATGGCCATCGGCCTGCTGGGCGCAGGCGGGCAGATGGTGCTGTTCAAGGCGCTCACCACCGGGCCCGCCTACTTCATCTTCCCGGTGATCTCGCTGTCGCCGGTGGTGACGATCGCATTGTCGTTCCTGCTGCTGCGCGAGCGTACCGGCCGGCTCGGCGCGCTCGGCATCGCGCTGGCGCTGGTGGCATTGCCGATGCTCGACCTGTCGTTCGGCGGCGGCGCGCAGGGGCTGGGCTGGTTCCCGCTGGCGCTGCTGATCATGCTGGCCTGGGGGGTGCAGGCCTATTTCATGAAGCTGGCCAACAACACCGTCGGCGCCGAGAGCATCTTCTTCTACATGATGCTCGGGGCGCTGCTGCTGATCCCGGTGGCGTGGGGCATGACCGACTGGACGCAACCGCTGAACCTGGGCCTCGACGGGCCGTGGATGGCCGCCGCGATCCAGACCCTCAACGCGGTCGGCGCGCTGATGCTGGTCTATGCCTTCCGCTACGGCAAGGCGATCGTGGTCGCGCCGCTGACCAATGCCGGCGCGCCGCTGGTCACCGCGGCGCTGTCGCTGCTGATCGCCGGCGTGGTGCCCGGCCCCCTGAAGATGGTCGGCCTCGCGCTGGCGCTGGTGGCTTCGCTGCTGCTGGTGCTGCAGCCCGAGCACGACGCCCCCGCGCCCCGGGCGCCCTGACACGGAGTCGCATGCGATGCGCGTCATGCTCGACCTGATCGAACGGCACAAGCGCGGCGAGGCCGTGGGCATCGCCTCGGTCTGTTCCGCCCATCCGATCGTCATCGAGGCCGCGCTGCGCCATGCGCTGGCGGTCGCGGCGCCGGTGGCGCTGTTCGAGGCGACCTGCAACCAGGTCAACCAGGACGGCGGCTACACCGGCATGGTCCCTGCGGACTTCGTGCGCTTCGTGCACGCGATCGCCGTCGACGTCGGCTTCGACCCGGCGCGCATCGCGCTCGGCGGCGACCATCTCGGCCCCAACCCGTGGACCGCGCTCGATGCCGCGGCGGCCATGGACAAGGCCGAGGCGATGGTCGATGCCTACGTCGCCGCGGGATTCCGCAAGATCCACCTCGACTGCTCGATGGCCTGCGCCGGCGACCCGGTGCCGCTGCCGGAACCGGTGGTCGTCGAGCGCGCGGTGCGCCTGTGCCTGGCGGCGGAAGCCGCGCATGCCCGCGCCGGCGGCGAACCGCCGGTCTACGTGATCGGGACCGAAGTGCCGGTGCCGGGCGGGGCCACCGAGGCGATCGAAGGCCTGGAACCCACCACGGCGCAGGCGGCCCTGGCGACGATCGAGGCGCACCGCCAGGCCTTCGCCGCCGCGGGGCTGGAGGCGGCATGGGCGCGGGTGGTCGCCTCGGTCGTGCAGCCGGGGGTCGAGTTCGACCACCACGAGGTCGTCGATTACCGTCCCGACGCGGCGCATGCGCTCAGCGACGCGATCGCCAGCGTGCCGGGCATGGTGTTCGAGGCGCATTCCACCGACTACCAGACCGCCGGCGCGTTGCGGGCGCTGGTGCGCGACCACTTCGCCATCCTCAAGGTCGGCCCCGGCCTGACGTTCGCGCTGCGCGAGGCGCTGTGGGCGCTCGATGCGATCGAACGCGAGACGGTCGAACCCGACGCACGCGCCAACCTGCGCGAACTCTCGCTTGCGCGCATGCGCGAGCAGCCCGGGCACTGGCAGCGCCATTACCACGCGCAGGGCGCGCAACTCGAGCTCGACCTGTCGTACAGCCTCAGCGACCGCATCCGCTACTACTGGCCCGATCCCGCGATCGAGCGGGCCCGCCAGCGCCTGTTCGCCAACCTGCGCGACCGGCCGCCGCCGCTGCCCCTGCTCAGCCAGCATCTCCCGCACGCCCTGCACGCCATGCGCGAGGGACGTGCCACCCGCGATCCCCATTCCCTCGTCATGGCGCACGTCGCCACCGTCCTCGATGATTACCACCGTGCATGCCATCCCCGCCATGACCACCGCTGAATACCTGGGCGTTCCGGAGCCGGAGCTCGCCGCATCCGGCGCGCTGCACACCGCGCGCGAGATCGAGCAGCAGCCGCGCATGCTCGCGCAAACGCACGCGCTGCTCTCGCAACTGCGCGAGCGGATCGAGGCGTTCGTCGGACCGGTCGCCCGCGATCCGGCGGCGCGCATCATCCTCACCGGGGCCGGGACTTCGGCCTACATCGGCCAGTGCCTGGCGCCCCTGCTCGATCGGCAGCTGGCCGCGCGCGTGGATGCCGTGCCGACCACCGACATCGTCAGCTGCCCGCGTCTGTACGTCGACCCGGACCGGCCGCTGCTGCTGGTTTCGTTCGGACGCTCGGGCAACAGCCCGGAAAGCCTGGCCGCGGTCGAACTGGCCGAAGCCCTGGTCCCGGGCGTGCGCCACCTGCTGGTCACCTGCAATCCCGACGGCGCGCTCGGCCGCGTCGCCGCGCGCCAGGCGATGACCCTGCAGTTGCCGGAGGAGACGCACGACGCCAGCTTCGCGATGACCTCCAGCTTCAGCTGCATGATGTACGCCACGCTCGCCGCGCTGGCGGGGGTCGAGGCGCTGGACGCACGCATCGCGGCGGTCGCAGATGCCATGGCCCGCGTCATCGCGGACGCCCGGCCGGCACTGCAGGAACTCGCGCTGCGCGGCTTCGACCGCGTCGTCTATCTGGGCAGCGGACCCTTCCAGGGCCTGGCCCGCGAGGCATGCCTGAAACTGGGGGAGCTGAGCAACGGCGCGGTCGCGACCTGCTTCGATTCCCCGCTCGGGTTCCGCCACGGGCCGAAGACCTTCGTCACCGACCGCACCCTGGTGGTGGTGTTCGTCTCCGGCGATGCGACCACCCGCCGCTACGACCAGGACCTGGTCGACGAACTGCGCCAGGACGGCTGCGCCGCGCGCGTGATCGAGGTCACCGCGCATCCGCGGCCGCAGGCGGCGCGCGACACGCTCGCGGTACCCGGCATGGCCGCGGCGCGGGACGTCGAGCTGTTGTGGCCTTACGTCGCGGTCGCCCAGCTGTACGCGTTCTTCGCCTCGCGCGCGCTCGGCCTGTCGCCCGACAATCCCAACGTGCAGGGCACGGTGAACCGCGTCGTGCAGGGCGTGCGCATCCACCCGCTGGCCGATTGATGGCCGGCGACTGCTTCCTGGGCGTGGACGGCGGCGGCACCAAGACCCGCTTCGCCGTGGTCGACGCCAGCGGCGGCCTCCTCGGCGAATCGCGGGTCGGCACCACCTACCATCCGCAGGTCGGCCTCGACGGCGTGCGCGCGGCGCTGGGCGAAGGCATCGACGCGGCGCTTGCGCGCGCCGGCCGCACGCGCGTCGATGTCCGCCATGCCTTCTTCGGCCTCCCGGCCTACGGCGAGGACAGCCGCGTCACGCCGCTGCTCGATGCGATGCCGCGCGACCTGCTGGGACACGAACGCTACACCTGCGACAACGACATGGTCTGCGGCTGGGCGGGTTCGTTCGACTGCGGCGACGGCATCAACGTCGTCGCCGGCACCGGCTCGATCGGCTACGGCCAGCGCGGCGACCGCGCGGCGCGTTGCGGCGGCTGGGGCGAGGCGTTCTCGGACGAAGGCTCGGCCTACTGGATCGCGGTGCAGGGACTCAACGCGTTCTCGCGGATGAGCGACGGACGGCTGCCGCGCGGCCCGTTGCACACGCTGCTGCGCGAGCGTCTCGGGTTGCGACACGATCTGGACCTGTGCGCGCACGTGTACGGGGAGGATGCGCTGGCGCGTGGCGCTCTGGCGCAGCTCTCGCCGCTGGTGGCCGAGGCCGCAGGACTGGGCGACCCCACCGCCGCCGGCATCTTCCGCGTGGCCGGCGAGGAGCTGGCGCGCATCGCCGACGCGCTGCGCCGCACGCTCGCCTTCGACGACGGCGAGGCGGTGCCGGTGTCGTACTCGGGTGGCGCGTTCAGCGCCGGCGCACTGCTACTGGCGCCGTTCACCCAGGCGCTGCACGCGGCCTGCCCGCGCTTCGACGTGCGTGCGCCGCTGCGTCCACCGCACCTGGGCGCCGCCTTCTACGCCATGCACCTGTCGCGCCACGGCTGAGTCGGCCGCGGCGGCGCGGCCTGCGCGTCGTGCCTGCGCAGCATGGCTCCAGGGCCGGGGACCGGCCGCTTCACGACTGACGGCCAGGACACCGCCGCGCATCGACGCACATGGCGGCCCCCGCCACGCGCGTTCCCCAGCCAGCCGTCAGTCGTTCGATGCGGGCCCGGGTGACGGCGTGGCCTCGTCCGTCGTCGGCAGCGGCTCGTCCATCCTGTCGCCGAGCATGCGCCGCACCGCGACGAAGAACACCGGGATCAGCAGCAGGCCGAGGAAGGTGGCGAACAGCATGCCGCCGATCACGCCGGTGCCGATCGCGTGGCGGGCGTTGGCGCCGGCGCCGGTGGAGATCGCCATCGGCACCACGCCCATGATGAAGGCGAAGGACGTCATCAGGATCGGACGGAAGCGCAGGCGCGCCGCCTCGATCACCGCCTCGCGCAACGTCTTGCCCTGGGTGCGCTCGAGCACCGCGAACTCGACGATCAGGATCGCGTTCTTCGCCGCCAGGCCGATCACCGTCACCAGGCCGATCTTGAAGAAGATGTCGTTCGACAGCCCGCGCATCATCGTGAACAGCACCGCGCCGAGCAGGCCCAGCGGCACCACCAGCAGCACCGAGACCGGGATCGACCAGCTCTCGTACAGCGCCGCGAGGCACAGGAACACCACCAGCACCGACAGCACCAGCAGCAACGTCGCGGTATTGCCGGCGATGATTTCCTGGTACGACAGCCCGGTCCAGTCGTAGCCGATGCCGGTCGGCAGTTCGTTGCCGACGATGTCCTCCATCGCCGCCATCGCCTCGCCGGAGCTGCGGCCTGGCGCCGGCGAGCCGTTGATGTTCACCGCCGAGTAGCCGTTGTAGCGGGTCAGCGCCGGGGCGTTCATCTGCCATCGCGTGGACACCACGTTGCTGAGCGGGACCATCGCCGGGTTGCCGTCGACGTTCTCCAGCGCCGACGGCGTGTAGAAGCGCGAGAACGATTCCGGACCGCTGCGGAACTGCGCGTCGGCGCGCATGATCACGCGCTTGACGCGACCTTCTGAGAAGTAGTCGTTGACGTACACCGGCGCCAGCATCAGCTGGATCGCGCTGTACACGTCGCTCACCGACAGGCCCATCGCCTGCGCCTGCGCGCGGTCGACGTCGAGCCTGAGCTGCGGCGCGTCCTGCAGGGTGTTGGGGCGCACCGCGGTCAACAGCTCCGGCTGCTGCGCGGCACTGGCGACCAGCGTGTCGCGCGCCGCGCCCAGCGCCTCGCGGCCGAGGCCTGCGCGATCCTGCAGGTACATGTCGAAGCCGCCGAACTGGCCCAGGCCACGGATGGTCGGCAGGTTGACCACGAAGATCTGCGCTTCCTTGATGCCCTGCAGCGCGCCGTTGGCCTGCGCGATGAACTCGGGCACGGTGACGTCCCGCTCGTCCCAGTGGTCGAGCCGGATGAACGCCATGCCCACGTTCTCGCCCTGGCCGACGAAGCTGAAGCCGGCGATCTGCATCATGCCTTCGTAGCCGTCGAGGCCTTCCATGGTGGTGCGCACGTCCTCGAACACCGCCTGCGTGCGCTGCAGGCTCGAGCCGGGCGGCAATTGCACGATGGCCAGGGCGTAGCCCTGGTCCTCCTCCGGCACGAAGCTGCCCGGCAGTCGGGTGAACAGCAGCGCGCAGACCACGGCGATCGCCGCGAACACCATCATCCAGCGGGGCGCGTGCTTCACCGCGCTCCCGATATGCCCCACGTAAGTGCGGCTGATGCGGTCGTAGTACCTGTTGAAGGTGCGGTAGACGACGTTCTGCTTCTTCGAAGCGTCCGGGTCATGTTGCTTGAGGAAGCTCGCGCACAGCGCCGGGGTGAAGCCCAGCGCGAGGAAGGCCGAGAAGCCCATCGCCATCGCGATGGTGATCGCGAACTGCTTGTAGATCTCGCCCGATGCCCCCCCCTGCAAGGCGCTGGGGATGAACACCGCCGCCAGCACCACCGTGATCGCGACCACGGCGCCGGTGATCTGGCCCATCGCCTTCTCGGTCGCCTCGCGCGCCGGCAGATGCTCCTCGGCCATGATCCGTTCGACGTTCTCGATCACGATGATCGCGTCGTCCACGACGATACCGATCGCCAGCACCATCGCGAACAGCGTCAGCTGGTTGACCGTGAACCAGATCATGCTCAGGCCCAGGAACGTGCCCAGCAGCGCGACCGGGATCACCAGGGTCGGGATGATCGTGGCGCGCAGGTTCTGCAGGAACAGCAGCATCACCAGGAACACGAGCACGACCGCCTCGACCAGGGTCACCACCACTTCCTCGATCGAGATCCGGACGAAGGTGGTGGTGTCGAACGGCGTGAACCACTCCACCCCGGTCGGGAACGTCGCCTGCAGCTCGTCCATGCGCGCGGTGACCGCCTCGGCCACCGCCAGCGCGTTCGCGCCCGGCTGCAGCGTCACCGCGACCGCGCCCACCGGCTTGCCGTCGAACTTGGCATCGAAGCCGTAACCCTGCGCGCCGACCTCGACGCGCGCCACGTCGCCCAGCCGCACGACGGCACCGTCGGCGTCGGAACGCAGGATGATGTTCCGGAACTGTTCGGGCGTGCTGAAGCGGCCCTCGGCGGCGACGGTGGCGGTGAAGCCCTGGCCTTCCGGCGCGGGATCTGCGCCGATCGAACCTGCGGCGAACTGGGCGTTCTGCCCGCGCACCGCCGCGAGCGCCTGCGAGGCCGACATGCCGTAGCCCTGCAGCTTCTCGGGGTCGAGCCAGATGTTCATCGCGTAGGACGAACCGAAGTGCTGGGTATTGCCCACGCCCGGCACCCGCGCCAGCGGCTCCAGGATGCGCGAGGCGATCATGTCGTTGAGCGCGTTGCGGTCCATCGAGGCATCGACGGAGCGCAGGCCGACCACCATCAGGAAGCCGCTGTTGGCCTTGGCCACCACCACGCCCTGCTGGATCACCTCGGTCGGCAGGCGCGCCGTCGCCAGCGACACCTTGTTCTGCACCTGCACCTGGGCGATGTCCGGATCGGTGCCGCTCTCGAAGGTCAGCGTGATCGACACGCCGCCCGAGGAGCTCGACGAGGAGCTGAAGTACAGCAGGTTGTCGATGCCGGTCAGTTGCTGCTCGATGACCTGGGTGACCGCCTGCTCGGCGGTCTGCGCGTCGGCACCGGGATAGGTGGCACTGATGGTGACCTGCGGCGGGGCGACGTTGGGATACGACTCGACGCCCATGTTGAGCAGCGCGATCACGCCGCTGAGCGAAATCAGGATCGCGACGACCCAGGCGAAGACCGGGTGGTGGATGAAGAACCTTGGCATGGCCGGTCAGCCCTCGGCGTCGGCGTCGGCAGGCGCGCCTTCGGATGGCGCGACAGGCGCCGCGGGTCGTGCCGCAGGCTGCGGAGCGCCGGGGGCGGGCGCCTGCTTCGCCGGCGGCGCCGCACCGTCGCGCTGCCACGGCACCGCCCTGGCCGGCGCATCCACGCGCACCTTCTGCACCCCGGCCACGATCACCTGCTCGCCGGCGGAAAGGCCGTCCGTGACGATCCAGTTGCCCTCGCTGGCCGTCGAAGTCTCCACGTCCCTGCGTGCGACCTTGCCGTCGGCACCCACCACCAGAACGTAGGCGCCGCTCGCGTCGCGTTGCACCGCCGCCTGCGGGATCGCGAACACGCCCTGCTGCATGCCCATCGTCGCCTCCAGGGTCACGTAGGTGCCGGGCAGCAGGCGCCTGTCGGGGTTGGGCACGCTCGCGCGCATGGAGACCGCGCCGGTCGCCGGATCGACCAGGTCCGCCGAGAAGTCGAGCGCGCCCTTGTGCGCGTGCTCGCTGCCGTCCGGCAGGCGCACCGCGACCTCGGACCGGTCGCGGCCGCTGGCCGCGACGATCGCGCGGATGCGCCCGAGTTCGCTGACGCTGATCGAGAAGTTCACGTACAACGGGTCCACCTGGTCGACCGTGGTCAGCAGGGTCGCATCGCCCTGTCCGACCAGCGCCCCTTCGGTGACGCGTTGCTTGCCGGCGATGCCCGCGATCGGCGCGCGCACGGTCGCGTAACCGAGGTTGATGCGCGCCGAATCGACCGCCGCGCGCCCCGCCTGTACCGCCGCCGCGGCGCTGCGTTCGGCGGCGAGCGCATTGTCGAGGTCGGACTGCGAGACGTAGTTCTGCGGCGCCAGCTGGCGCGCACGGTCGGCGCCGGCCTTCGCGTTGGCGTAGTTCGCCTGCGCCTGCGCGAGCGAGGCCTGGGCGGTCCCCAGCGCCGCCTGCAGCGGTGCCGGATCGATCAGGAACAGCACGTCGCCCTCGCGGACATCGCTGCCCTCGGCGTACACCCGCTTCTGCAGCACGCCCGGTACCCGCGCGCGCACGTCGGCACTGCGGAACGGCGCCAGGCGGCCCCCGATGTCGAGCGTCAGCGGCAGGTTGGCGGGCGTCGCCTCGATCACGCCGACCTCCGGCGGGGGCGGGGTCGCGGGGGCCTGCTCGCCGCCACAGGCGGCAAGCAGGAGGAGCAGCGGCACGGGGGCGAGGAGGCGGCGCATCGGGCAAATCCCTGGCGGGGCCCGCGCAGGCACGGGCGTGATTAATTTCTGTACCGGCGAGTATACTTGCGAGCCGGACCGTCAGACCCTGCCGTTCGTCAGGGGGGGCCATGGCGCCCTGCCCGCCGCAAATGAACGCTGGATCATGGAATGAACCTGGTTCACAATGCCCGCCTGCCGACGTCCTCCCCCTCACGCCCATGGCCACCGTCGATCGCAAACAGCGGGAATTCGCGCGCCGCGAGGACCTGTTCCTCGACTGCGCGCAGGCGCTGATCCAGCGCGACGGGCTGCTCAACCTGCAGATGTCGAGGATCGCCGAGGAATGCGAGTACGCGATCGGCACCCTGTACAAGCACTTCGCCAGCAAGGAGGACCTGCTGGTGGCGCTGTCGACGCGCAACTGCATCGGTCGGGTCGAACTGTTCGAACGCGCGGCGCGCTGGAACGGCCCTACCCGCGACCGCATCGTCGCGATCGCGCTGGCCGACCTGATCGTGCTGCGCGAGCAGCCCGAGCATTTCCGCCTCGCCCAGTTCGTGTGGACCGACGTCGTCTGGGGCGCCGCGTCCGCCGACAGCCGGCGACGCGCACTGGAGGCCTGCGAGCCACTGGCCGCCCTGGTCGACGGGGTGGCCGCCGAGGCGCGCCGCAACGGCGACCTGCCGGCGGGATTCGCCATGCCGGACGAATGCCTGACGATCGGCCCATGGATCCTGTGCCTGGGCATGCATACTCTCGCGCAGCAGCAGGGGCTGCTGGATCCGGCCGGCATCGGCGATCCGTACCGGCTGCTGTTCAAGCACCTGCACTACCTGCTCAACGGCTACGGCTGGCAACCCCTGTTCGATCCCGGCGACGACGACGCGCTCGACCGCATGACGCAACGCCTGTGCCGCGACGTGTTCGACGCGCCCTGCCCCTATCCCACCCGCTCGACCCGCTGATTCCTTTCCACCAAGGCTCCCCCCATGTCCACTGCCCCCCAGAAGCGCAAGCCGCGATTCGCGTTGCGCCTGATCCTGATGCTGCTGGCGACCGCGCTGGTGTTCGGCGGCGTGTTCGCCGTCAAGGCCTTCATCGGCGCGCAGACCAACAACTTCTTCGACAACATGCCGCAGCCGGCGTCGGCGGTGAGCGCCTCGGTGGCGCGTGCCGAGCGCTGGTCGGACGACGCGGAGGCGGTCGGCACCCTGGTCGCCGTGAACGGCACCGACGTCACCACCGAGGCCGGCGGCGTGGTGCGCGCGATCGAGTTCGAGGCCGGGCAGCCGGTCAAGGCCGGCGACGTGCTGGTGCGCCTGAACACCGACAACGAGCTGGCCACGCTGAAGTCGCTGGAGACCGCCGCGCGCCTGGCCGACGTGCAGGCCGAGCGCTGGCAGCAGCTGGGCAAGGACCAGCTGGTCTCGCTGGACGAGGTGCAGCAGCGCACGGCCACCGCCGCCAGCGCACGCGCCCAGGCCGACGCGCAGCGCGCGCTGATCGCGCAGAAGACCATCCGCGCGCCGTTCAGCGGCGAGCTCGGCATCCGCAAGGTCAACCTCGGCCAGTTCGTCTCGCCGGGCGATCCCATCGTCAGCCTGCAGCAGCTCGACCCGATCTACCTCGACTTCAACCTGCCCGAGCTGTACATGGACAAGCTGCAGCAGGGCACGACGATCCGCGCCACCGTCGATGCGCTGCCCGGCAAGGTGTTCGAGGGCCGGGTGACGGCGATCGAACCGGGGGTCGACCCCGGCACGCGCAACTTCACCGCGCAGGCCACGCTGGAAAACCCCGACGGCGAGCTGCGTCCGGGCGCGTTCGCCCACGTGTCGCTGGCGCTCGGCGGCGAGCGCGACGTGGTGGTGATCCCGCAGACCGCGGTCAGCTTCAATCCCTACGGCAACGCGGTGTTCGTGATCAGCGAAGTGCCGCGCGAGGAAGGCGAGACCGACATGCAGGGCAATGCGCTGACCGGCGACAAGCTCGTGGTCAACCAGCGCTTCATCAAGACCGGCACCACCCGCGGCGACCTGATCGCCGTGACCGAGGGCCTGAAGCCCGGCGAACGGGTGGCGACCAGCGGCCTGCTCAAGCTGCGCAACGAAGCCGAGGTGACGGTCAACAACAAGATCCAGCCGACCTCTGACGCGCAGCCGCAGGCCGAGAACCGCTGACCGGTCCGACCGCCCCGCGCCGCGCGCGGGCCCCCACCCCGACCCTCCCCCGCAAGCGGGAGAGGGGGAGTTCGAAGCGATGAAATTCACCGACATCTTCATCAACAAGCCGGTGCTGGCGATGGTCGTCAGCCTGTTCATCCTGATCTTCGGGCTGCGCGCGTTCTCGGAACTGAACGTGCGCCAGTACCCGGAGCTGCGCAACGCGGTGATCAATGTCAGCACCGTGTACTACGGCGCCGACGCCGACCTGATCCAGGGCTTCATCACCACGCCGCTGGAGCGCGAGATCGCGAGCGCCGAGGGCATCGACTACCTGAGTTCGACCAGCTCGGCCGGCGTCAGCACGATCCAGGCCTACATCCGCCTCGACCAGGATCCGAACGAGGCGCTCACCCAGATCGCCGCCAAGGTCAACAAGATGCGCGGCCAGCTGCCGCCGGAGTCGGAGGACCCGGTGATCGACCTGCAGCAGGGCCAGCAGATCGCGGCGATGTACGTGTCGTTCGCCAGCGAGACGCTCGACAACAACCAGATCACCGACTACCTCACACGCGTGGTCCAGCCCAAGCTGGTCACCGTGGGCGGCGTGCAGCGCGCCGACATCCTCGGCGCCGGCACGTTCGCGATGCGCGTGTGGCTCAAGCCCGACCGCATGACCGCGCTTCAGGTGACCGCGAGCGACGTCGCCACCGCACTGCAGTCCAACAACGTGCTTTCCGCGGTGGGCTCGACCAAGGGCCAGATGGTCGCGATCGACATGACCGCGCGCACAGACCTGCGCAACGCCGAGGAATTCCGCAAGCTGGTCATCCGCGAGCAGGACGGCGCGATCGTGCGCCTGGGCGATGTCGCCGACGTGATGCTGGGCTCGGAGAACTACGGCACCTCGGTCCGCATCAACGGCGAGGCGGCGACGTTCATGGGCATCTTCGTCTCGCCCGACGCCAATTCTCTCGACGTGATCAGCGAGGTCCGCGAGCTGTGGGACAGCGAGATCGTGCCGCAGTTGCCTGAAGGCATCATCGCCACGATTCCCTACGACAGCACCGAGGCGATCCAGGATGCGATCAACGAGGTGGTGACCACGATCATCGAGGCGGTGGTCATCGTGATCGTGGTGATCTTCCTGTTCCTGGGCAGCCTGCGCAGCGTGCTGATCCCCGCGGTGACGGTCCCGCTGTCGCTGGTGGGCTCGCTGTTCCTGATGCTGCTGATGGGCTTCACCATCAACCTGCTGACCCTGCTGGCGATGGTGCTGGCGATCGGCATCGTGGTCGACGACGCGATCATCGTGCTGGAGAACATCCACCGCCACATCGAGGAAGGCATGTCGCCCTACGATGCGGCGATCAAGGGTGCGCGCGAGCTGGCCTGGCCGGTGGTGGCGATGACCACGACCCTGGTCGCGGTGTACCTGCCGATCGGCTTCCAGGGCGGGCTGACCGGCGTGCTGTTCACCGAGTTCGCGTTCACCCTGGCCGGCAGCGTGCTGCTCTCGGGCGTGATCGCGCTGACGCTCTCGCCGATGATGAGCGCGAAGATCCTCAAGCCCCACAGCGAGGGCAGCAAGGGCCGGCTGGAGGCCTGGCTGGACACGCGCTTCGACAAGCTGCGCCTGGGCTACCAGCGCAGGCTGCACGGCGCGCTGGAGACCAAGGCGGTGATCGCGCTCTTCGGCGCAATCGTGCTGGTGTCGTGCGTGTTCCTGTACATGACCGCGCCCAAGGAACCCGCGCCGCTCGAGGACGAAGGCTTCATCTTCTCCATCGCGCAGGCCGACCCCACTGCCACCCTCGATTACGTCGAGCGCTACACCGAGGAGGTCACACAGATCGCCAAGGGCGTGCCCGAGGTGCAGGACTACTTCCTGTTCAACGGCGGCTTCGGCGGCGCCGGCGGCGGCGCCAGCCCGATGGCGATGGCCGGCTTCGTGCTCAAGCCCTGGAGCGAGCGCGAGCGCTCGACCAAACAGGTGCTGGAACAGGACCTGCAGCCGAAGATCAGCGAGGTCACGGGCCTGAACACCTTCGCCCTGGTTCCGCCCTCGCTGCCCAGCGCCGGCGGCGACGGCGGCGGCGAGTTCGTCATCGGCGGCGTCGGCGAACTGAGCCAGCTCAGCGAGCTGGCCGACCAGATCCTGGCCAGGGCGATGGAGAGCAAGCGCTTCATCTTCCTCGACAAGGACCTGAAGATCGACAAGCCGCGGATCGAGGTGGAGATCGACCGCGACAAGGCGGCCTCGCTCGGCATCGACATGCGTACCCTGGCGGCCGACATGTCGGCGATGCTCTCGGGCGGCTACACCAACCGCTTCGCGATGCAGAACCGGTCGTACCTGGTGATCCCGCAGGTGCAGCGCAGCGACCGGCTCAACGCCGCGCAACTGCAGAACTACTACACCCGCACCCGCGATGGCGAGCTGATCCCGCTGTCGACCCTGGTGACGCTGCGCGAGAGCACCCAGCCACAGTCGCTCAAGCGCTTCCAGCAGCTCAACTCGGTGGCGATCACGTTCGCGCCGCGCCCGGGCGTGAGCAAGGGCGAGGCGCTGGCGATCCTCGACGAGGCCGCGCGCGACGTGCTGCCGCAGGGCTACAGCGTCGACTACGCCGGCGAGTCGCGCCAGTTCAAGCAGGAGGGATCGGCGATGCTGGTCACGCTCGGGCTGGCGCTGATCGTGATCTTCCTGGTGCTGTCGGCGCAGTTCGAGAGCTTCCGCGATGCCCTGATCATGCTGCTCACGGTGCCCATGGCGATCTGCGGCGCGCTGCTCACCCTCAACGTGCTGGCGATCATCAGCGGCATCCTCGGCTTCTCGGGGATCGAGGCCTTCCCGGGGATGAGCATCAACATCTACACCCAGGTGGGCCTGGTGACGTTGGTGGGCGTGATCTCCAAGCACGGCATCCTGATCGTGGAGTTCGCCAACAAGCTGCAGATCGAGCAGGGCCTTTCCAAGCGCGAGGCGATCGAGGAAGCGACCGCGATCCGGTTGCGGCCGGTGCTGATGACCACCGCGGCGCTGGTGTTCGCGATGATTCCGCTGCTGATGGCCAGCGGCCCCGGCGCGGCCTCGCGCTTCTCGATGGGCACGGTGATCGCCTCGGGCATGACCATCGGCACCGTGTTCACGCTGTTCGTGCTGCCGGCCTTCTACCTCTACCTCGCCCGCGACCATGCGCACGACCGCGACTACGAGACGGCGAGCGAAGCGGACGGCGCGGATCGGCTGCCGCCGCCGGCGCCGCAGCACGGCTGAGGCCGGAACGGAGCCGGCGCGGGGCATGTTTCATCCCTCTCCCGCTTGCGGGAGAGGGGCAGGGGTGAGGGTAGACAGGGGCCAAAGTCCTGCCGCGCCTTCGGCGCGCCCCCATCCGCCTTCGGCATCTTCCCCCCACTGCCTGGGCGAAGGAAACAGGACGTCAGCTCGATACCTTTGCTTCTGCGCGGTGAAAGAAGCAGGACACCGCTTCGAAACCCTCCCACTGCGTGGGGAAGGACGCAGGACCTCCGCTTACAAGCCTTTGCCGCTGCGTGGGGCAGGAAGGACGCCTCCTTCAGCGGCTTTGGTCGCCGGTCCGCCACAACGGCGCCACGTCGAGTTCCTCCGCCGCGATCGCGCCATCGCCCGTCGGTGCATGCGCCAGGACGCCCAGGCAAGGTGCCGGCAGGGCGTCGCGGAGCAGGTCGAGGTAGTCGTCCGCACGGTCGAACGACGGATCGACGCGATTGCCGATCCATCCGGCCAGCCGGCAACCGTCGGCCTCGACCGCACGCGCGGTCAGCCGCGCGTGGCTGAGGCAACCCAGCCGCAGCCCGACCACGAGCACGACGTCGGCATCGAGCGCGCGCACCAGCGCGCACTGGTCCAGGCCATCGGCCAGCGGCGCCGCCCAGCCGCCGACGCCTTCCACCACGGTCGCCTGTGCGGTTGCCGAGAGTCGCGCATGCGCGGCCAGCAGTGCCGCCAGATCCACCGCGATCCCGGCCTCGCGCGCAGCCAGTTGCGGCGCGGTCGCGGCGGGCAGCGCGAACGGGTTGACGTCGGCATAGGCCGGCGCCGGCTCGCTGGCCGCGAGCAGGGCCAGTGCATCCTCGTTGCGCCAGCCTGCGTCGGTCCGCACGCAGCCGCTGGCGACCGGCTTCATCCCCAAGGCGCGCAGGCCACGCGCGCGCAGCCCATGCAGCAGCGCCACCGAGGCGAAGGTCTTGCCGATGCCGGTGTCGGTACCGGTGACGAAACAGGACCAGCTCATGCGCCGCCACCGCCGGGCGCCGCGGCATGCCGCGACAGCCGTTGCCGCTCGCGATGCGTGTGGTACCACGGCATCCAGATCCCGAGCGTCGCGTAGCACCACATCGGCAGCCCGGCGAGCACCCGGACCACGCCGCTCAGTGCCGGATCCAGCACGTACAGCATCAGCGCGCTCGCCAGGCTGGCCAGCGAGACCAGTGCCAGGATCGCGTGCGAGCCGACCTCGGTGCGCAGCAGGTGGCGCTCGTTGGCGTCCAGCGCGAGCGCATCGGCCCTGCGCAGGGCATGCGCGTTGAGCCGCCACAGCAACCAGGCCAGCAGGCCGAAGCCCAGGCCGTAGACGATGAACGTGGTCTGCAGGTCGCGCATGACGTGGTCCGCGTCGATGCCCAGTTCGTTCGGCAGCCAGCCGGCGGTGACGAGCGAGAGGAAGCTCGAGCTCACCATCCGCAGCGGGTACACGTAGACCATCACCACCAGCACCAGCGCGAGGCTGAGCACGGTCGACTTCGCGTCCTCCAGCCCGACGCGCCGGCTCCAGCGGTTGTGCGCGGCCCAGAACATCATCAGCACGGCGAAGCAGGCGACGAAGGTCGGCACCTTCTTCAACGCCTCGCGCAGCTCGGCGGCGGTCTGCGGCAGGTCGCTGGTGAATATCACCAGCAGGGTCAGCGAGAACGCGAACGCGGCGTCGACGAAGGTCTCCAGCCGCGTCACCTGTTCACCGCGCAGGCGGAAGCCGGCGCCATCGCGATCGAGCCGTTCCAGATCCGTCACCCGTCCTCCGGAGCGCGCGTGGACGCGCTGCTACACTGGCCGCATGTTCAGCGCCTCCAGTCTAAGCGGCGACAAGTCCGAACAGTATGCCCAGCTCGCGGAGCAGGCCCGCGCGCTGCTGCATGGCGAACGCGACAGGGTCGCCAATGCCGCCAACCTCGCCGCCCTGGTCTACCACGCGCTGCCGCGGCTGAACTGGGCGGGTTTCTACTTCCACGACGGCGTCGAACTCGTGGTCGGCCCGTTCCAGGGCCTGCCCGCCTGCGTGCGCATCCCGCTCGACCGTGGCGTGTGCGGCGCCGCCGCGCGCAGCCGGCAGACCCAGCGCGTGGACGACGTCCACGCCTTCCCCGGCCACATCGCCTGCGACGCGGCCTCGCGCTCGGAACTGGTGGTGCCGCTGGTCCGCGACGGCGAGCTGGTGGGGGTGTTCGATCTCGACAGCCCGGATCCGGCCCGTTTCGACGTTATGGATCAGGAGGGGCTGGAAACCATCGCCCGGATCTACGTCGAGTCGCTGCCATGAATGCTCCGCTGAAACTGCGCAACATCGGTCCCAAGTCCGCCGCCTGGCTGCGCCAGGTGGGGCTGCGCACGCAGGAGGACCTGGTGGCCGCGGGCCCGGTGGATGCGTTCATGCGGGTCCGGCGCGCCGGCTTCAAGCCCAGCCTCAACATGCTCTACGCGCTCGAGGGCGCGCTCCAGGACTGCCACTGGCAGGAAGTGCCCGAGGCCCGGCGCGCCGAGCTGGTGTCCGCAGTCGAGGCGGCGACGGCCGGCCTGCCGCCGCCGCGCGGGCGCCCTGCCGCAGCGCCGGTCACCACCACCCACCACCAGGACGAGGCGCCCGCGCCCTCGTTCGGCTTCCTCGACGAACCCGGCGGCGGCGACCACGACTGAGCGTGCCCCCAGGGCGATCGAGGCGGTCGCCGGGAAGGTTCCATGGGGTCGCCCCCGAAAGGCGCCCCCGGGACGTGGGCACTCCCCCATCGCGTACAATGCGTGCTGCTTCGAGGTGGCCCGCGGACGTTCGTCCAAGGGCTGAAACGGGAAGCCGGTGACGCCGATGTCGCGAGCAGCGACACGGCCATTCCGGCACTGCCCCCGCAACGGTAAGCGCGTCAGGCCGCCGCATCCGCCACTGTGCCCAGGGCATGGGAAGGCGCGACGGCCAGGGCATCCACTGCCCAGCGCGCGAGTCCGGAGACCGGCCACGGAGTCCACTGGTTGCGACGCGGAGGGCGTCGCGGCGGCGATGCCGGCGCGCGTCTCCGGTTCCGCGGCCTCTGCTCTCCCTGTCGCGACCCGACCGAAACCGGCGCGTACGCGGGTGTGCGCGCCATGGAGAGCCCTGCATGCACCGTTCCCTGCCCGCGGCCATCGCCGCCGCCCTGCTCCTGTCCGCCTCCACCCTGTCCGGGGCGGCGCGCGCCGATGCCGCCGCCACCGACCTCGATACCGTGCTGGTTACCGCCACCCGCAGCGAGCTGCGCCTGGCCGACAGCCTGGTCCCGGCCCAGGTCATCGAACGTACCGAGATCGAGCGCAGCCAGGCGCGCGACCTGATCGAACTGCTGCGCGGGCGCGCCGGCATCGACGTCGGCAACACCGGCGGCCGCGGCAAGCTCAGCAGTCTGTTCCTGCGCGGCACCGAATCCGACCACGTGCTGGTGCTGGTGGACGGGGTCAAGATGAACTCCGCCACCGCCGGCATGGCGGCGATCCAGGACCTGCCGCTGGCGCAGATCGAACGGATCGAGATCATCCGCGGGCCGCGTTCGAGCCTGTATGGCTCCGAGGCGATCGGCGGCGTGATCCAGGTATTCACCCGCGGCAGCCAGGCGCAGGGGTTCTCGCCCTACGCGAGCGTCGGCGGCGGCAGCCATGACGCGCGCGAGGCCAGCGCCGGCTTCGACCACCGCGGCGAGCGCGGCTGGATCGGCGCGCACGGCGCTTACGACAGCACCGAGGGCTTCAACGCCTGCCGCGGCTCCGGCGCGCTGTTCCAGGGCTGCTTCACCGACGAGCCGGACGACGACGGCTACCGCAACACCTCGATCACCCTGCGCGGCGGCTACCGTTTCGGCGAGGCGCTGGTGCTGGACGGCCAGTTCCTGCAGGCCGATGCCGAGAACGAGTTCGACGGCTCGTGGACCAACCGCTCGCGCATCCGCCAGCAGGTCACCGGCGCGCGGCTGCGGCACGCGCCCGGGGACGGGCGGCTCGCGCTGAGCCTCGCGCTGGCACGCAACGTCGACCGCTCCGACGACTTCCTCGACGCGCTGCCGCGCAGCGACTTCCAGACCCGTCGCGACAGCGCCTCGGTGCAGGCCGACGTGCAGCTGGCCGCCGACCACCTGCTCAGCCTCGGCATCGACCACGGCAACGACCGCGTGGACAGCGCCACCGCCTACGCCGTCGACGAGCGCGACAACACCGGCGTGTTCCTCGCCTATGGCGGGCAGGCGGGCGCCCAGCGCTTCCAGGCCAGCGTGCGCCACGACGACAACGAGCAGTTCGGCAGCCACGTCACCGGCGCGCTGGGCTGGGGCACGGCATTCGACAACGGCCTGCGCCTGACCGGCTCGCTCGGCACCGGCTTCAAGGCCCCGACCTTCAACGACCTGTACTACCCCGGCTCCGAAAGCCCCGACCTGCGGCCGGAGGAATCGACCAGCCTCAACCTCGGCCTGTCGCGCATCGCGCAGGGCCACCACTGGTCGTTCGACGTCTACGAGAGCCGGATCGACGACCTGATCGTGTTCGTCTACCCGCCGCCGGACTACCGCGGCGTGGGCAGCAACGTCGACCAGGCGCGCATCCGCGGCGCCGAGTTCGCCTTCGGCACCACCCTGGCCGGGATCGACGTCTCGCTGCAACTCAGCCACACCGATCCGCGCGACCGCAGCGGCGGCGCCAACGACGGCAACCTGCTGGCGCGACGCGCGCGCACGACGGGCCGGCTCGACCTCGACCGCGACTTCGGCCCGCTGCGCGCCGGCATCACCGTGCAGGGCGCGGGCAGCCGCTACGACGACCCCGCCAACACCGTGCGCCTGGGCGGCCACGCCACCACCGACCTGCGCCTGGAATACGCGCTGCACCGCGACTGGACCCTGCTCGCGCGCGCCAGCAACGTGTTCGACCGCCAGTACGAGACGGTGGCCTGGTACTACCAGCCGGGGCGCGAATACCACGTGGCGCTGCGCTGGCGTCCGGCGCGCTGACGCGGGCGCAGGAGCATCATCGGGCCGGCCGCCAGCCCGGTGCTGCGCGGCCGCATGCGCGCAGGCGGCTGGCTGGCGACCGACGGGTTGGGCGGCCGACGCGCGCGTGGGCAACCGGCGTCGCCGTCCCGCCGGTGCACTGAAGCCCATCGGGCAGCGCTCGGCCAGGTACGGCACGCCCGCTGCGACGCGGGCCACGTTGCCCGGGGGCAGCGCTGCCTACGACGCAGGCGGGATGCACGCGCGACAGCGCCGGGCGCAGACCCGCATGCCCGACCGCGTCAGTGCAGGGCGCGCGCGTGTGCGATCGGCACCGGCAAGGGGACCAGACCGCGCACCGCCTGCAGCGTCGCCACCAGCTCGTCGTAGGTGCCGGCCAGGCGCGCGAACAGTTCGGCATAGGCGTCGCGCCCGGCATCGGCCACGCCCTGGTAGGCGCCGCGGCCAAGGTCCACGAAGTACTCCACGCCGACCCGGCGCCGGCGCGCCAGCGCCGGGAACAGCCCGGCCACCAGCAGGCAGCGATCGCCGACGTCGCGCAGCGCGTCGGTACGGACGCTGCCGGCCTGTGCCTGCGCATCGAGCCATTCCAGCGCCTGGATGCGCGCGAGCAGGTGCGCGTCGCGCTGGTGGCGCAGCAGCACGAACACCAGATAGCTTTCCTGCGATTCGTCGAGTTCCGCGCCGCGCGTGGCCAGCGCCTCGCGGATCACCGCCTGCCACAACGCGGCCGCCGCCCCCTGTCGGATCCCGCTCATGCCTGCCTCCTCGTTGGTCCGACCCGAGCCTAGCGCTGCGCGGGCGCGGCGTGTTGGCAGCAAACAGGCACGAGTGCTGACAGCGCGCCCGGGTTCGACGGGCGCGTGGCGACGAATAGCCCGGAGCCCGCCTGCCGCGGCGGCTACGCGTCGCCGAGGACACCACCGGCGAGGCCGTATCCGCAGCCGGCATCCGCAGCGCGTAGCCCGGGTAAGCGAAGCGCACCCGGGGCGGGGATGCGGCGGTCGCGCCCCCCACGATCGCACCGACATCGTCCCGGAGGCGGTTCGCGGCCCAGCCGTCCTGCGGCAGCTAGACGGCCCGGTTGGCACCGCGTGCACGCCTGCGCCATGAGCCGGCAGCGCGTAGCCCGGGTAAGCGAAGCGCACCCGGGGCGGAGATGCGGCGGTCGCGCGCCCCACGATCGCACCGACATCGTCCCGGAGGCGGTTCGCGGCCTAGCCGTCCTGCGGCGGCTAGACGGCCCGGTTGGCACGCGTGCACGCCTGCGCCATGAGCCGGCAGCGCGTAGCCCGGGTAAGCGAAGCGCACCCGGGGCGGGGATGCGGCGGTCGCGACCCCCACGATCGCACCGACATCGTCCCGGAAGCGGCTTGCGGCCTTGCCGTCCTGCAGCGGCTAGACGGCGCCGGTTGGCACCGCGAGCGCGCCTGCGCCAGGAGCCGGCATCTGCAGCAGCATGCGCAGGTCGCCGGTGACCGCCACCGCGCCCGCGCCATGCAGATCGAACTCGCGGTGATAGCCGTAGTCCACCAGCACCAGCGGCATGCCGGCGGCGTGCGCCGCCGCGGCATCGGTGTGCGAGTCGCCGACCATCAGGCAGGCCTCGACCGGCGCGTCGAGCGCGCGCGCCAGGTGCAACAACGGCAGCGCCGAAGGCTTGCACTCGGGCAGCGTGTCGCCGCCGACGATCCCGTCGAACAACGCGCGCCAGTCGAGCGCCTCGAGCAGCGGATCGATGAAGCGCTGGGGCTTGTTGGTGCACAGCGCCACTGCCACCCCGCGCTCGCGCAGCCCGCGCAGCGCCGCGTCCGCGCCGGGATACGCGCGCGCCTGGCGCGGCAGCGACGCCGCGTAGTGCCGCATCAGCAGGGCGAAGACGCGATCGAAGGCCTCGCCGTCGGGCAGGTCGGCGCCGGCATGGCGCAGCGCGCGGTGCAGCAGGAAGCGCGCGCCCTCGCCGATCCAGGTGCGCACCAGCGTCTCGTCCGCGGCCGGGTGCCCGAGTTCGGCCAGGGTCCGGTTCACCGCCCAGGCGATGCCGTGGGCGCTGTCGACCAGGGTGCCGTCCAGGTCGAACAGCATGGCGCGCGGTACTGCGGACATCGCCTTGCCTCGTTCCAGGGGCCTGCAGTCTAACGGCCGTCGCTGCGACGCACGATCGTGGGGCCCCGCGCACGCTCAGGACGCCGCCGCCTCCGCGGGGAACAGACCCGGCTGCGGCGCGACGTCCTCCGCGTCGCGGAAATTGGACAGGCCCACGCCCACCAGGCGGTAGCGCGTCTCGTCCGGCAGGTCGACGCGTTCGAGCAACGCCAATGCGATGGCGGTGAAAGCGTCCTGAGACGGCGGCGGCGCATCCGGCGTCAGGCTGCGGGTGAGGATGCGGAACTGCGCGGTCTTGAGCTTGAGCACCACCGTGCGCCCCACGCGTTCGGTCCTGCGGGTCGCATTCCAGGCCTTCTCCGCGATCCGGCGGATGTGCGGCTCGAGTTCGCCCAGTGGCAGGTCGCGCTCGAAGGTGTCCTCGGCCGAGATCGACTGCACCGGCTGGTCCGGTTCCACCGGGCGATCGTCGATGCCGCGCGCACGCCGGTGCAGCGCCACGCCGAAGCTGCCGAAGCGCGACTGCAGTTCCTCCCGCGGCAGCGCCCGCAGGTCGCCGACGGTGCGGACGCCGAGCCGTTCGAGCTTGCCCTGCATCACCTTGCCCACGCCGGGAATGCGCCCGACCGGCAGCGGCGTCAGGAACGCCTCCACCTGCGCCGGCCTGATCACGCACAGGCCGTCGGGCTTGTTCCAGTCGGAGGCGATCTTGGCGATGAACTTGTTCGGCGCCACGCCCGCCGACGCCGTCAGCCGCGTTTCCTCGCGGATCCGGGCGCGGATCGCCTGCGCGGTCGCGGTGGCGCTGGCTGCGGCGATCCTGGGTTCGGTGACGTCGAGATAGGCCTCGTCCAGCGACAGCGGCTCGACCAGGGCGGTGTGCTCGAGGAAGATCGCGCGCACCTGGCGCGACACCGCCTTGTAGCGCACGAAGTCCGGCGGCACGAACACCGCGTCGGGGCACAGCCGCTCGGCACGCATGGCCGGCATCGCCGAACGCACGCCGTACCTGCGTGCCTCGTAGGAGGCCGCGCAGACCACCGAACGCGCGCCGCGCCAGGCGACGACCACGGGCCGGCCGCGCAGCGACGGATCGTCGCGCTGCTCCACCGACGCGTAGAACGCGTCCATGTCGATGTGGATGATCTTGCGCACGGATGCGCGGATTCTAGGCCCTGCCGGCGCCGGGCGCCGGACCCCACAGCGGGTGTCCCGGCTGCATCGGGCGCTCGAGCCGGCCCGCGCGGCGGGCAATAAAAAGCCCCGCAGGCAGGGGGGGCCGGCGGGGCTCGGGAACGGGACTCGGGGAGAAGTCTTGCGTTCCGGATCTCTGCTCCAGGGGATGGGAGGAGATCAGCGACAGACCTTGCATCTGTCGCGAGCTATATGACCACCCCGAACATTGAGAGTTCGTGAAGAAGTCGCTTGCGGGCCGGAAGAATTCAGCCCGCGTTTACCTGTGCGATTCGCACTCCTGTTTTTCACGGAGTTACATGCAGTTACATGCCCTGCCAAAGGTCATGCCGGCACCATCCACGCACCCGCGGCGCGCCGTGAGCGCTCCCACGGCGCCTGCGGATGGCGCTCGCCGACCGTCGTTCCCGTGTTCAATGCGCCTCGTCCCAGTTCATGCCCGTGCCGGAATCCACCACCAGCGGAACACGCAGTTCTGCGGCTGCCGCCATTCGCGCCGGCACCTCGCGCAGCAGGGTGTCGACGAAGCCGGCGTCGACCTCGAACACCAGCTCGTCGTGCACCTGCAGGATCATCAGCGCCGCGCCCCCCTGCCCGGCGAGCCAGCCGTCGATGTCCACCATCGCGCGCTTGATGATGTCGGCCGCGGTGCCCTGCATCGGCGCATTGATCGCGGCGCGCTCGGCGCCTGCGCGCTGGGCCTGGTTGCCCTTGTGGATGAAGTCCAGGTACAACCGCCGCCCGAACACCGTTTCGACGAAGCCCTGCTCGCGCGCCTGCTGCCGGGTGCGCTCCATGTAGTCGCGCACGCCCGGGTAGCGGGAGAAGTAGGTGGCGATGTAGTCCTGGGCCTCGCCGCGGCCGATGCCGAGGTTGCGCGCCAGCCCGAACGCGCTCATGCCGTACATCAGGCCGAAGTTGATCGCCTTGGCGGCGCGACGTTCGTTGGAGGTCACCTCTTCCAGCGTGCGGCCGAACACTTCCGCCGCGGTGGCGCGGTGGATGTCGGCGCCGGCGGCGAAGGCGCGCAGCAGGCCGTCGTCCTCGGAGAGGTGGGCCATGATCCGCAGCTCGATCTGCGAGTAGTCGCAGGCGACCAGACGCCTTCCTTCCGGCGCGACGAAGGCCTTGCGGATGCGGCGGCCGTCCTCGGTGCGGATCGGGATGTTCTGCAGGTTGGGATCGCTCGACGCCAGTCGCCCCGTCGCCGCACCCGCCTGGTGGTAGCTGGTGTGCACGCGGCCGGTGTGCGGGTTGACCATCTCCGGCAGCTTCTCGGTATAGGTGCTGCGCAGCTTGGCCAGGCCGCGGTAGTGGAGGATGACGCGCGGCAACTCGTGCTGGTCGGCGATCGCTTCCAGCGCTTCCTCGTTGGTGCTGGGCTGGCCCTTGGGCGTCTTCACCAGCGCCGGCAGCTTCAGTTCCTCGAACAGCAGCGCGCACAGCTGCTTCGGCGAATCCAGGTTGAACGTGCGCCCGGCCAGTTCGGTCGCCTTCTGCTGCGCGGCGAGCATGCGTCGCGACAGGTCGGCGGTCTGGCGGCGCAGTTCCTCGGCATCGACCATGACGCCATTGGCCTCGATCCGTTCCAGCACCGGCACCAGCGGCATCTCGATCCCGCGGTAGACGCGCTCGAGCGCGGGCTCGGCGGCGAGCTTCGGCGCCAGCACGCGGTGCAGGCGCAGGGTGATGTCGGCATCCTCGGCCGCATAACGCGTGGCGTCGTCGATGGCGACGTGCGAGAACGGGATCTGCTTGCTGCCCTTGCCGGCCACCGCTTCGTACCGGATCGTCTCGTAGCCGAGCAGCCGTTGCGCCAGCGAATCCATGTCGTGGCGCTGCCCGGAGTTGAGCACGAAGCTCTCGAGCATGGTGTCGTCGGCGTAACCAAGCACGTCGATCCCGTGGCGGCGCAGCACGTGCAGGTCGTACTTGCCGTGCTGGCCGAGCTTGCGCACGGCCGGATCCTCGAGCAGGGGCCGCAACGCGGCGAGCACGGCGGCGCGGTCGAGCTGCGCCGGCGCACCGGGATAATCGTGCGCGAGTGGCAGGTAGGCCGCGCGTCCCGTCTCCACCGCGATGCTGAGGCCGACGAGGTTGGCGCGCATCGGGTCGAGCGAGTCGGTCTCGGTGTCGAGCGCGAACTCGCCCGCCGCGCGCAGTTTCGCCAGCCACTCGTCCAGCTGCGACCGCGTGAGGATCGCCTCGTACTCGCCCGGCGCGGAGAGCGCGGGGTCCGGAGGCGCCTCGTCCTGCACCACCGGCGCGGTATAGCGGCCACTGCCGCGCGCCGTGCCCGGCTCCTTTTCCACGACGCCGGCGACGCCGTTGCCGTCGAGCTCCTTCAGGGCCTGGTTGAATCCGTAGCGGGCATAGAGCTCGCGCAGCGAATCGACGTCGCGCGGACGCAGGTGCAGCCCGGTGGGCGCGACCTCGAGCGCGACGTCGGTCCGGATCGTCGCCAGTTGCCGGCTCAGCGGCAGTTGCGGCAGGGCCTCGCGCAGGTTCTCGCCGATCTTGCCCTTGATCGCGCCGGCATTGGCGATCACGCCGTCGAGCGTGCCGTATTCGGCCAGCCACTTGGCCGCGGTCTTGGGCCCGCACTTGGGCACGCCGGGGATGTTGTCGACGCTGTCGCCCATCAGCGCCAGCATGTCGACGATCTGCGCGGCGCGCACGCCGAACTTCGCCATCACCGCCTCGTCGCTGTCCATGCGGCTGCCGGTCATGGTGTTGACCAGCTCCACGCGCCCGCTGCCGGAAGCCGGCACCCGCACCAGCTGCGCGAAGTCCTTGTCGCCGGTGGAGATGGTGATGTCGATGCCGTCCGCGGCGCCCTGCAGCGCGAGGGTCCCGATCACGTCGTCGGCCTCCACGCCCGGCACGCGCAGGATGGTGAAGCCCAGCGCCTCGACGATCCGGCACATCGGCTCGACCTGCGCGCGCAATTCGTCCGGCATCGGCGGTCGGTTGGCCTTGTAGGCCGGGTAGAGCTCGTTGCGGAAGGTAGGTCCGCTGGCGTCGACGACGAAGGTGGCGTAGTCCGGCGCTTCCTTCAGCGTCGCGCGCAGCATGTTGACCACGCCGAACAGCGCGCCGGTCGGCTCGCCGTCGGCGTTGGTCAGCGGCGGCAGCGCGTGGAACGCGCGGAACAGGTACGAGGAACCGTCGATCAGCACGAGTCTTGGCATGGCCCGATTCTACGCCGCGCCAAACGAAACCGGACGAGGCCCGCGGACGAACGCGTCGCCACGCGTGACGCAAGTCGAATCGCGACGCCTTCAGCTCCTTGCCCCAGACCCACCCCAACACCCGCCGGCATGACGAAACGCGCCCGCACGCGAAACAGCGGTTTCCTGCCGCGCGCTGTCCATGCCCACGTCCCGCCCAGCCGCGATGCCCATGCATCCCCGGCCTTTCCGGACCGGGCCCGACGGAGCCGCACCGACCAGCGCGCGTCCACGCGTGATCCACGCCGAATCACCCCATCCCCCTGGCTTCCACCGCATCACCTCGGCCCCACCCGCGCGGGCGCATAATGCGATTCCACGATTGCCGGGAGCCCCCCATGCGCCGCCTGCACTCCGCCCTGCTGTTGCCGCTGCTGCTTGCCGTCGGCGCCTGCGCCACCACGCCGGCCACCTCCGGCGTAGAGATTCCCGCCGACGCGGTCGAAAACGTCCGCACCGAATCCAACGGCGACGTCATCACCGAATACCGCGTCGCCGGCCAGTTGCAGGTGGTGCATGTGCAGCCGCCCCGCGGACCGGGCTACCACCTGCACGTTCGCGACGGCCGCGTGATCTCGACCCGCGAGGGCGACGACCCGCCGCAGACCTATTTCAAGCTGTTCGGCTGGTAAGCCGCCCGCGATGGCGGACACGCTGAACGTCGCGCTGGTCGGCTACGGCTATGTCGGCCGCGTCTTCCATGCCCCGCTGATCGCCCACACGGCCGGGCTGCGGCTGCACACCATCGTGTCCGGCGACGCCGGCAAGGTGCACGCCGACCTGCCCGGGGCGCAGGTCGTCGGCGATCCGGCAGCGGCCTTCGCCGACGACGCCATCGATCTGGTCGTGATCGCCGCACCCAACGCGGTGCACGCACCGCTGGCCATCGCCGCGCTGCAGGCCGGCCGCCACGTCATGGTGGACAAGCCGTTCACCACGACACTGGAGGAAGCCGGGCGCGTGATGGATGCCGCGCGCGGCGCCGGCCGTATCGCCAGCGTGTTCCAGAACCGGCGCTGGGACGCGGACTTCCTGGTGTTGCGGGCGCTGATCGACCAGGGCGCGCTGGGAGACCTGGCCGAACTGCACTCGCATTTCGACCGTTTCCGGCCGCAGGTGCCAGACCGCTGGCGCGAGCGCGCGGGCCCGGGCGCGGGCCTGTGGTTCGACCTGGGGCCGCACCTGGTCGACCAGGCGCTGCAGCTGTTCGGCATGCCGGACACGATCCAGGCCGACATCGGCGCGCAGCGCGCGGATGCGGTGGTCGACGACTTCTTCCATTTGGTGCTGCGCTACGGGCGCCTGCGGGTGGTCCTGCACGCAGGCTCGCTGGTGGCGGCGAACGGACCGCGCTTCGCCGCGCACGGCACGCGCGGCAGCTTCGTCAAGCACGGACTCGACCCGCAGGAGGCGGCGCTGCGCGATGGCGTCGTCCCGGGATCCGATGGCTGGGGATGCGATCCCCAACCCGGCATCCTGACCACGATCGCCGATGGCGTGCCGGTGCCACGCACGTTCGAAGGACCTTGCGGCGACTACCGCGCCTGCTACGCGGCGATGCGCGATGCGATCCTCGGGCGCGGGGAAGCGCCCGTCACCGCCGCCCAGGCGCTGGATGTAATGCGCGTGCTCGAAGCCGGCCTGGCCAGCGCCGCCAGCGGGCGCGCGATCGCGCCCGGCTGATCCGGCGGATCAGCGCACCACCAGCACCGGCACCGCGCTGCGGCTGACCACCGCCTGGGTCTGGCTGCCAAGGAGCAGCTTGCGCAGCCCCCGGTGGCCGTGCGAGGCCATCACGATCAGGTCCGCGCCGCGCTGCTGCGCCGTTTCCAGGATGGCCTCGTCCGGCATGCGTTCGGGCACGTACACCCCTTCCAGCGCCACCCCTGCCCGCTCCGCCTGCGCCCGCACCTCGGCGATGATCCGCTCGGCCCCGGCCGCCTGCGCCTTGCGCTGCTCCTCGCGCAGTTCGAACGACAGCGCCAGCCCCGACGGATCGCCCGGCAGCGGATCCTGCCAGCGCTCCGACACCGTCACCAGGGTCGCCCGGGCGCCCAGCGCCGCGGCCAGCGTGAGTCCTGCCTCGACGCCCTTCGCGGCGAGTTCGGAGCCATCGGTCGCGATCAGCAGATGCGTGTACATGGACACCTCGCAGCGGTTGGGGCGGACCCCATGAGGCCACAGCCGCGATCGCGTCGCCTTGATCCTGCTCAATCCGGGCTCACGGCCCCGCTGCGGGCCGGGTGGACTTCACGCCGTGGCCGCCGAAGGCGTCGCGCATCGCCGACAGCAGCTTGTCGGCGAACGCCTCGCCATCGCGCGAGCGCAGGCGTTCGATCAGCGACTGGGTGATCACCGGCGCTGCGACGTCGAGTTCGATCGCCTCGGCCACCGTCCAGCGTCCCTCGCCGGAATCCGGGACGTAGGGCGCGATGCCGTCGAGCCCCGGGTTGCCTGCCAGCGCCTGCGCGGTGAGATCGAGCAGCCACGAACGCACCACGCTGCCGTGGCGCCAGAGTTCGGCCAGGCCGGCGATGTCGGGCACCAGGTCGGCGCGGCGCTGCAGGATCGCGAAGCCCTCGGCGTAGGCCTGCATCATTCCGTACTCGATGCCGTTGTGGATCATCTTCGCGAAATGGCCCGCGCCGCTGGGACCGACGTGACCCCAGCCGCGGTCCGGCGCCGGCGCGAGCGCCTCGAACAGCGGCGACAGGCGGGCCGAAGCCGCGGCATCGCCACCGACCATCAGGCTGTATCCCTCGGCCAGGCCCCAGACGCCGCCACTGGTGCCGACGTCGAGGTACACGATGCCCTGCTGCTGCAGCGCGTCCGCGCGTCGCTGGCTGTCCTTGTAGAACGAGTTGCCGCCGTCGACCAGGATGTCGCCGGGCGACAGCAGCGGCTGCAGGGCTGCGATCGTGGCGTCCACCGGTGCGCCCGCAGGCACCATCATCCACAGCACGCGCGGTGCCTCGAGCGCACCCGCGAGTGCCTCCAGCGTGTCGACGGAGCCGAGACCTTCCGCCGCCAGCCGCGCGCGCGCTTCCGGCACCGGATCGAAACCGATCGCCTCGTGTCCACCCTGCTGCAGCCGCTGCGCCATGTTCGCGCCCATGCGGCCCAACCCGATCATGCCCACCTGCATGGCTTGCTCCTCATCGCGTGCGTCGATCGCATGCGGCGCATGATGCACGATGCGTCGCCTGCCCGTGGTGCCATGCGGCAACCTGTGTGTCCCATGCATGCAACCGGACCACCGCGAATCGCGGGAGGCGCATGCACCGGCTGCCTCATGCCGCGCCTTTCACGCAACCTGCAGGCGCGGCACGCCACACTCGATGCGATGCCATCAACCGGGGCCGCGGCATGTACGGACGCGAGCGACGCGGACAGCAGCCCAGCGACCGGTCGGCACTGCGCGCCGGGCTGACGCCGGCACAGCTGGCTGCGCTCGAGACGCTGGAGCAGTTCCGCTGGACGCTCAGGTTCGTGCGTCGACCCATGTTCCAGGACCCGGTCCCGGTGGTCATCGATCGCGACGGCAAGCGCCACGCGGTGCTGCGAGCGGACGGCACGCTCGGGGAGCCCGACTTCCCCATCCGCGATTGACGCGCCGAACGCGGCCCGCGCCGGGAGGACATCGTGCGCCTACGCCGGCGTCAGGTTGGCATACGCCAGCACCAGCCATTTCGAGCCGGCGTCGTCGAAGTTCACCTGCACCCGGGCATGTGCGCCACTGCCCTCGATGTCGGTGACCACGCCGGTACCGAACTTGGCGTGGGCGACGTTCTGGCCGAGCTTCAAGCCGGGCGATTCCTCCAGCGAGGCATGGCCCCAGTCGCGGCGCGGACGCGGTGCGAACGCCGGGCGCGAGACCTGCACGCGTGGACGCACCTCGTGCAGCAGCGACGCGGGGATCTCGCGCAGGAAGCGCGACGGCACGCCGTACATGTCCTGCCCGTGCAGGCGCCGCGATTCGGCGTAGCTGAGCACCAGCTTCTGCCGCGCGCGCGTGATGCCGACGTAGGCCAGGCGCCGCTCCTCTTCCAGCCGCCCGCTCTCCTCGATCGAGCGCGCGTTCGGGAACAGGCCTTCCTCCATGCCGGCCAGGAACACCAGCGGAAACTCCAGGCCCTTGGCGCTGTGCAGGCTCATCAGCTGCACACCGTCCTCGCCGGCCTGCGCCTGTCCCTCGCCGGCCTCGAGCGCGGCGTAGGCGAGGAACGCGACCAGTTCCGACAGCTGCGCCGCATCCTCCTCGTCGCCCTTGACGAAGCGCGAGGCGACCGAGACCAGTTCGTCGAGGTTGTCCACGCGCGAATCCGCCGCGCCCTTGGACTCGTTGGTGTAGTGCACGCGCAGGCCCGAACGCAGCAGCACGTGGTCGATCTTGTCCTTCAGCGGCAGCTCGACCACTTCGCCCGCGATCGCGTCGACCAGCGCATGGAACGTCGCCAGCGCGTTGCGCGCACGCGCGGCCAACGCATTGCCCTGCTGCACGCGCAGCGAGGCCTCCCACAACGAGACCGCCGCCGCGCGCGCCTCGCGCCGCACCTCGTCGAGGGTGCGATCGCCGATGCCGCGCGTGGGCGTGTTGACCGCGCGCTCGAACGCGGCATCGTCGGCGCGGTTGGCCACCAGCCGCAGGTAGGCCAGGGTGTCCTTGACCTCGGCGCGCTCGAAGAAGCGCACGCCGCCGTAGACGCGGTATGGCACCTGTTCGGCGAGCAACGTCTCCTCGAACGCGCGCGACTGGGCGTTGCTGCGGTAGAGCACCGCGCAGTCGCCGTGGCTGCCGCCGCCGTGCACCCACTGCGCGACGCGCTCGACCACGAAACGCGCCTCGTCGATCTCGTTGTAGGCCGCATACAGGTCGATCGGCTCGCCTTCCCCGCTGTCGGTCCACAGCTGCTTGCCCAGGCGCTCCGGGTTGTGCGCGATCACCGCATTGGCCGCGCCCAGGATATTGGCGCTGGAGCGGTAGTTCTGCTCGAGCCGGATCGTGTGCGCGCCCGGGTAGTCGCGCAGGAAGCGCTGCATGTTCTCGACCTTGGCCCCACGCCAGCCGTAGATCGACTGGTCGTCGTCGCCGACCACGAACACCTGGCCGGTGTCGCCTGCGAGCAGGCGCACGAAGCCGTACTGCACGCCGTTGGTGTCCTGGAATTCGTCGACCAGCAGCTGGCCGAAGCGCTGGCGGTAGTGGGCCAGCAGCGCGGGGGTGTCGCGCAGCAGTTCGTGCGCGCGCAGCAGGATCTCGGCGAAATCCACCAGCCCGGCGCGGTCGCACCGCTCCTGGTAGAGCGCGTAGCTCCTGAGCATCACCTGCGACCACTCGTCGCCGGCCGACTGGATGTGCTGCGGCCGGCGGCCCTCGTCCTTCTGCGCGTTGATCCACCACGCGATCTGCCGCGGCGGGAAGCGCGCCTCGTCGAACTCCAGCTGCTGCACCACGCGCTTGACCAGGCGCAGCTGGTCGTCGCTGTCGAGGATCTGGAAGCCTTCCGGCAGCTTCGCATCCTGCCAGTGCAGGCGCAGCAGGCGGTGCGCGAGGCCGTGGAAGGTGCCGATCCACAGCCCGCGCGAGCCGTGCCGCAACAGCGCATCGGCGCGATGGCGCATCTCGCCGGCAGCCTTGTTGGTGAAGGTGACGGCGAAGATGCCGTGCACCGGCACCCCGACCACCTCGTTCAGCCAGGCGATGCGGTGGGTGAGCACGCGGGTCTTGCCGCTGCCGGCGCCCGCGAGCACAAGGTAATGGCCCGGCGGAGCGGACACGGCCTCGCGCTGGGCCGGGTTCAGCCCGTCGATCAGGTGGGAGACATCCATCCACCCATTCTAGGCGACCACCGTCGCAGCCCCCGGGAGCGCCGGCACGCCGCCATGTCTCATGGACGCCCGCTCGGCCGCCGCATCGGCCGTGTCCGCGCGCGGCCCGCGCTAGAGCAGGCGGAGCAGCGGCGAGGCCATCACCGTCGTCACCGGGGTGACGGCGAACAGCATCGTGAACAGCGCCCGACCGCAGCCCGGCGTCGTAGCCCGCCTTGACCACGATCGGCTCCTTCAGGCCGCGCACATTCATCAGAACCCGCGATCAGATCGCGACGCGCGCCTGCCTGGCGCTGCCCCCGGGCGCGCGCAACTCGGCCCGGACGATGAACATGAACAGGCTCACGCCCAAGGCACCGAGGCCCGAAAGCATCGGCAGCGACGCCACCGGGAACACGGCCGCATGCACCTGCGCACCCCCGCTTCCAGAACCCGCGGCCCAGGCACCAGGCCTGCGGCCAGCTCGCCGATCACCGGCGAATGACCGACGCGGCGCAACGCAGTGCCGGAGAGCTTGGCCGATGCGAGAGCCAGCTGCAACTGCAGCAACAGCATCGGACTCGGGCCCGCACCGCCACGCGACACAGGCCGGCCGGGCAAGATCACCGACGGTTCATCGCGTCGGCCCCACCACGTCGATGAAACTGTTGATCGACAGGCGCCCGGCATGGACATCCGCCGGCGGCACGCGCGTGCTGTCGATGTTGCCCGAGTGCAGCACGTTGCGTCGGTAGACCACGAGCCGGTTGTAGACGCCGTCGACGCTGCCGATCTGTTCGAACAGGGCGGAATCCCCGTTGATATAGCCCGGCCCGGTCGCATCCTCGCGTAGGCTTTCCTCCTGCAGGGTCTGGAAGTAGGTCGAATGGCGCGAGGCATCCACGTACTCGAAGCCCGTGGCCCGATGCCGGTAGAAGGCAGTACCGCCCCAGTCCCCGTGGAACAGGTAATGCATCACGGCCAGGCCGTTGGCCTGCACCGAGTCGATGTGCGGAATGCGCTGCAGGAAGTCCAGCCGATCCGGCGGCAGGGTCACCAGCGAGTAGTGGCACGTGGGGAAAGCGAGCCGGCCCTGCGACGGCAGCCCGAAGTGTTCGTCCAGCAGCGGACGCAGCAGTTGCTCCAGGAACGCTTCGTACGACAGCGGCGCACGCAGGCGCAGCCCCGGGAACAGCGCCCCCTGCCGGGTGAAGTGTCCGCGCGCGGCCTTGCCCACCAGGCGGTCGGGGTCGGCTACCGCCTGGTCCACGACCAGCAGCGGTGTCCCTTCCGCGCCGAGCCGCCGCACCTCAAGGCGCCGTCCGGGATGAGCCTGGATCAGCATCTGCGCGTCACCTGGTCAGGTCTCCGCCAACGCCCGCGACCTTGCCGGTCACCCGCTCATGCTGCCGGGCGCGTGCGTACATCTGTTCCCAGGCCGAGGCCGGCGCCTTGCAGTAGCTGTCGAGGAACTGCTGGTGGCTGGGCATGGCCGCCACCGCGGCATCGATCGGCTTGCGCACGCCGTCGAGCAGGCGCTTGAGATCGGCGTCCGACAGCGCGCGAGTCAGCGGGTGGTGGTTCTGGGGCACCACGCCCTGGCCGAGCATGCAGTGGGTCCAGGAGTCGAGGCGGAACAGCTCGTCTTCCCCCTGCCACGCGTAGCCGGTCTCGCGGAACACCTGGATACGCTCGGCCAGGCCCGGCGGCAGTTCCATCTCGCGGCACTGGCGCCACAGCGGCTCGTCGCGCTGATTGAGGTGGTAATGCAGCACGACGAAATCGCGGACGTGCTCCAGCTCCTGGCGGCTGACCTGGTTGTAGCGGTCCACCGCGGCCTGGCTGATGCCCTCGAAGGGGAAGAACTGCACCAGACGGGTGACCGCGCTCAGGGTCAGGTGGATGCTGGTGGACTCCAGCGGCTCGATGAAGCCGCTCGCCAGGCCCAGCGCGACCACGTTCTTGTTCCAGGACTTGCGGCGGCGGCCGGTGCGGAACGGGATGATCCACGGGTCGCGCAGCGGCTTGGCCGGGTTCTCGGCGAGCAGTCTGGCGGTCGCCTCGTCGTCGGACATGTGCGCATCGGAGAACACGATGCCGCAGCCGATCCGGTGCTGCAGCGAAATCTTCCAGTGCCAGCCGGCCTCGTGCGCGATCGCGCGGGTGTAGGGCACCGCCGGTCCGTCGGCCTCGGTCTGCAGCGCCACCGCACGATTGCTCGGCAGCCAGTGGTTCCAGTCCTCGTAGCCGGTGTGCAGCGCCTGCTCGCTCAGTACCGCGCGCGCGCCGGTGCAGTCGATGAACAGGTCGCCCTCGATGACCTGCCCGTCTTCCAGCACCAATGCCTGCACGAAGCCGCTGTCCGGGTCCTGGCGAACCTGGGCGATCTTGCCTTCGATGCGCTTGAGCCCGCTGCCCTCGCACCTGATCCGCATGAATGCGGCATACAGCCCGGCGTCGAAGTGGTAGGCGTAACTCACATCCTTGCGTTCCATCGTGGCCGCCTGGGTCCAGCGCATCGACCACTGCTGGGCGTTCTGGCCGGTATTGAACAGGGCGAAGCGATCCTGGCGTGCGGCGGCGGTTTCCAGGCAGTAGTCGCCCAGTTCGCTCTGCAGGCCGCGGCGGCGACTTTCCAGCCAGAACTGGTGGAAGTCGGCCGACCAGGTATTCACGCCGGTGGTGCCGAACGGGTGGAAGTAGTGCGAGCCCGGGCGAATCCAGTTCTCGAACGAGATTGCCAGCTTGTAGCTTCCGGCCACGGCGCTGAGGAACTCGCGCTCGTCGATCTGCAGCAGCTTGTGGAAGGTGCGGATGGTCGGGATAGTGGATTCGCCCACGCCGACGGTGCCGACCTGCTCCGACTCGACCAGGGTGATGTCGAGCAGGTCGCGGAACTGGTGGGTCAGTGCGCACGCCGCCACCCAGCCCGCGGTGCCGCCACCGGCGATGACTACCTTGCGGATCCGGTTCTTTTCCAAGATGCCCCTCCTTTCAAAGGGCCGCCGCGAACGCGGCCGGCCGGGTAACGACGTCGCACCAGTGGAGCGCCGGAAGCCGCTGCTCCAGTAGTCAGCGGTTGAGTTTCGCGATCAGTGCCGCGCGCATGCGCCGGGAGGCCATCTCATCGAACGGCCCCAACTCGCCACGTGCGGGCGGCGGCAGGTGCTCGCCGGCACGCTCGGCCGGACCGAACACGTAGTACTCGAACGTTTCCCGCCAGGCCCGCTTCTCGTGCTCGGGGCGATCGCGGATGGACCACAGCGCCATGTTGAGCGCATGCATCGGCGTGGGGATCCACTCCGGCATGCTGCTCCACCAGTAGTTGACCAGCACGGTGAACGGATCCAGCCCCTTCACGTGGTGCCACCACAGGCTGGGAATGAAGATCGCGTCACCAGGCTCAAGCACGACGGTCTGGCCGGCCTCCATCGCCGCGGCGAAGCGCGGGTAGCGCTCAAGGTCCGGGGCATCGAAATCCACCACGCTCACTGCCTGGCCCCCTGGCGTGGGCTGCAGCGGACCCGGGTACAGGTTGTGCACCTGCTCGGGAGGGAACACGGTGAAGCGGCGACGGCCCACCGCGCAGCAGGCAATGTTGCTGGGCGCGTCGTAGTGGCACGAGGCGGTCACCCGGTTGCCGATCCAGATGCTGGGCGGTGCGGAAATGCCATGGCGCTCAAGGCCCAGGTCGTTGTGCTCGCGCAGCGCCGGCAGGCAGGAGTCGACCAGCAGCGAGGCCACGTAGTAGGTGGGCGGCGCCGGGTCGTCCAGATGCGAGGCCAGCTCGTCCAGCACCTGGTCCAATGTCCCGCGACGCACCTGGCAGTTCAGTGCGGTGAAATCATCGTTGTAGAACGGCCGGCCGGCGGTGGCCGGATCGCCCCAGTTGTACTGCACCGGGCGCCCGTTGTAGCTGGCACGCAGCTGTTCCATCGCCGTACGCGGCGACTCCAGCCCGGCCTGCACCAGGCCCCACTGGCGAGCCACGCCCGGAAGCACGGTGGGCAGATTCTCGGCAATGAGCCGCTCGACCGGCAAGGTCCCGGCGCTGAAACCCTCCAGGACACGCACCTTGGGCAGCCGGTCAAACATGCTCAGACCGCCCGGCCCGCTGCCTGTGCGTGCAGCCTGCGCTGCTTTTCGGCGACCAGCCGCTGCATGTTGTGCACCGAGGCCAGCAGCAGGTACGCACCCTCCAGCCAGCCGGCGCCGTGCAGCTGGTGCAGCTGCGCCGCGTCCAGCGCGGCAAGGCGCTCCCGGTCGATGCCATACAGACCTTCCAGATTGATCCGGCTGTCGTCGTCGAACCTCACGTCCAGCTGCACCGGCTGGATCAGCTCCAGGCGCTCCAGCTCTGCGTACATGGTCTTGGCCGCGCCGGCGCCGGCGTGCAACCCGCGCAGCACCCGGATCACCTTCTCAAGGTACGCGCTATGACCACCTTGCGGCGCGAACACCGGGTGGCCGTGGCCATCGCGCACGCGCGGATGATCCAGGTCGACGTGCAGCACCGGCTCGTTGCGCAGTTCGCCGTCGACCATCTGCTCCTGGAAGCCGATCAGGAACGGACCTCGCGCGATCACCGCCGGCAGGTAATTGGCCTGCCATGCGTCATCACGCAGGTACAGGTTCTCGTTGGGCCCGAAGCCGAGAAGTGCGACGGCATGGAACGAGCCGTCGGAATCCTTGCGGAAGAAAATCGGGTATTCGCGCTGCATCTCGGCGAACTCGGACGGGAATGCCTCGACCATGCCGACATCATCGCCGTAATCGGCGCTGAAACGCGCTGAAACGCGCAGGTGGCTGTGCGCGACGTTGTTGAGCAGTTCGTAACGGGCCATTTCGGCTCCAACTTGTCCTTCGGACCGCGGGGGGTCCCTTCACGGAAGCAGTGTTCCCCCCGAGGACCATATCGGCAACCGGGTATCGCCCGCAAGCTGCGCGCCGCGCGCAGCAAGGCGGCAAAAAAAGGGACCGTCGCCGAAGCGACGGTCCCTGCCTTTCCATGGAACTTGCTAGATCACTGTCGCGGTCAGAACGCGTAACGCAGACCCACCATGTACCGCGGGGACTGGTCGACCACGCGCACGAACTGGTTCTCCGAACGCGCGTTCCAGCGGACGTCCTCGCCCGTGAGGTTGATGACTTCGGCCGCAATCGCCAGTTGGTCGGTCAGCTGATAGCTCACGGTCAGGTCGATCTGGTCGTAGGCCTCGACGAAGTACGGGTTGCGGTTGTTGCCGTTCTGGTTGGCAGCCAGGAGATACTCGTCACGCCAGTTCCAGGCCAGGCGCGCCGACCAGCCGTACTTCTCGTACATCAGCACGGCGTTGGCGGTGTCGCTCAGGCCGGTCAGGGCAAACACGTCCGTACCCGGATCGGCGGCACGGTCCACGGCCACGTCACCCTTCACAATGGTGTAGTTGGCCTGGACGCCGAAGCCAGTGTCGCCGAAGAAGTACTGTCCGCCGATTTCCCAGCCGCGCAGCTTGGCCGCACGCTGGTTGACCGGGCGATTGACGTCGAACATGTACTCCGGGTCGCCAAGGGCGGCATCGCCGATGATGTCGTACTGGGCCTCGAGCGCAAGCGACTGCGCGTTGGAACCGTCGTACGCCGCCAGGCCGCCGGTCTCGCCGGCGTAACGGAGCAGCGCGGTGGCAGCGAACAGGGTGGTGTAGTTCTGGGCGCAACCCTCGGCCGGGTCGCCACCCGCCGCAGTCACCTGCGCAGCGCATTGCGCGCTGGCCAGGAACTCATTGGCCGCCTGCGCGTCCGCACCGGTGGTCGGGTCGTACAGGTCGTACAGGTTCTCGCGCACCACGGTGTTGCCGATGAAGTTCGTGACGCGCTTGTTCCAGTACGTCACGCCGATGAAGCTGGCCGGAGCGAAGTACCACTCCATGCCGAAGTCCAGGTTGTCGGACTCGAGCGGCAGCAGCGACGGGTTCTGGGCGGTGCCCGTGGCGCGGAACTGCTCGCCGTAGAGGGTCGAACCGCTCGGGCCCCCTGCGGTCGGGCCGGCATACAGGTTGCCGTACGGCGCGCGGGCGATGGTCTTGCTGAACGACGCACGACCCTTCAGCTCGGAAGTGAAGTCGATGCTGAAGTCGAGGTTCGGCAGCAGGTAGCTGTAGCTGTTGGTCTCGCTGAACGGCATGGATTCGGGCGAGGTCCGCACCTGGAAGTCGTTGTTCGACAGCCACGCGATGCTACCCGGCACCTGGATGGTCGAGGTCGACGTCAGGTCGGTCTTCTCGTACCGCAGGCCGGCAACCGTGTAGGTCGGGAAGTCGCCAAGCATGCCGTCCTGCTCCCACTGGATGTACACCGAGCGGGTCTTCTCCTGGACCTGGTTGTCAGCGTCATAGACGGTACGGACCTGGGACGAGATGTTGTCGCAACGGTTGTTGGCCGCCCAGGCCTCGGGCTCGGTACCGCTGGCGCACAGGCCTTCGGCCCACACGGCCATCTCGCTGGCGTTGCCGATCCACACGTTCGAGGCGGCCTGACCGACGTCGAAGTCGTCGAACTGGTCGGTGATGCTGAACTGGCTCAGCAGCGAAGCGAGGCTGGCGATCTGGCCGCGGTCGACCGAACCCCAGTCACCCAGGGTCATCAGGTGCGCATGGCCGTCGACGTTCAGGCGGCGCATCCTGGTATCGCTGGAGTCGACGCCGAACCGGAAGCGGCCATTGTCGAACGCGAACTCACCGTCGATGCGGCCCTGCTTGATCTCGCTGTCCTGGCGGGTCGACCAGATGCGCAGGATCTGGCTGCCGAACTGCTCCGGGGGGAAATCCGGATTGATCACGCCGTTGGTTCCGGCCAGCGCGTCCGCGGTGGTCGGGTACAGCGTGCGCCACGCGATCGGCAGGCCGTTGTTGAACTCGTATTCCTGGGTCCAGTTGTTGGTGCTCGGATCCGGGGCGAAGCCACCGAAGCTGAATGCGGTGGAGCTGCCCCCGGTGATCGGGTCGTTCGGACGGCTATTGTTCTTGGTGCTGTGGCCGTCGAAGTTCAGCGAGAAGCGGTCGGTGACGTCCCAGCGCACGTTCAGGCCGATCGAGTCGAGCTCGAACTTCTGCTCGTCGCGCTGCTGCTCGAAGCCGAAGTCCTTGCCGCCGCCGGCAAGGTCACGGATGTAGACCGGGGTCGCCACATCCGGGTTGCCGTCGTAGGTCACGTGGGTCAGGCTGTTCTGCAGCCACATGGTCTGCTCGCCACGATTCTGGGCGATCTCGTTGCTCGAGTGGGTGTAGTCCAGGGTGAAGACCACCGCATCGGTCGGGGCGAACTGCAGCACCGCCTGGGCGTTGGTGCGCTCGCGCTCGAAGTCCTGGTATGCGTATCGCACGTCGTTCGGCATGGAGTACAGCTGGCCGACCGTCGGCGCGTTCTCGATCACCGCGTCCGGGCGGAAGCGGCTGTCCGAACCGGTCCAGCGGGCCACGTTCCAGCCGTTCTGGGTGGCCTGGACCGAGCCGCCGTGACGCTCCTGGTAGCTGGCATTCACGCTCACGCCCCAGGTCTTGTCCGGGTTTGCGTAGCTGAAGATGCCCGAGACTTCGGGGGTGATGTCGCTGTCGAGGACCTGCGAATCGTCGGACACCCCCTTGATCCCGCCACTGGCGATGATCTCGCCGCCCGGGTAGTTGAAGGGACGCGAGGTGAGGATGTCGATTGTGGCGCCGATGCCGCCGCTGGGCTGGCTCGCACGGCCGGTCTTGTACACGGTCACGCCGCTGACGGCCTCGGAGGCCAGCTGGGCGAAGTTGAAGCCACGGGTACCGGAACCGACGCCGCCGATCTCAAGCCCGCCGCTGCTGAAACCATCGGCACCCGGGATCTGGCGGCCGTTGAGGGTGACCAGGTTGTAGCCCGGGCCGAAGCCACGCGCGGTGACCTGGGCGCCTTCGCCGTCGCGGCGCTCGATCGAGATGCCGGTGATGCGCTGCAGCGATTCGGCGAGGTTGGTGTCCGGGAACTTGCCGATGTCCTCGGCGCTGATCGCGTCGACCACCCCGGGGGTGTCGCGCTTGATGTTCATCGAGTTTTCGAGGCTGTTGCGCAGGCCGGTGACGATGACCGTGTCGAGCGTCGAGGCGTCGTCCGTGGTCGTCTGCGCCTGCTGTGCTGCGGGTTGTTGCGGCGCAGGATCCTGCGCGAATGCCGGATTGATGACCAGCATGCCGCCGACGAAGGTGAACATCGCCTTCGACTTCAAACCTTTCAACTTGTGGTTCATGGAATTATGTCCTCAGCACTGGATGTGAGCGAAGAAAAGCATGTCGCCAGCGTCCGGCAACGGGCTCTGCCCGCCACCCGCGCCAGTGCGGGACTTCAAGAATCTGTGCAACTTCATCCGACTGCCCTCCCCGTTATTCATGACTTCAGTAGGAATCACTTCGATACCGCCTTCCTCCGGGCGACCACGGCGCCGGGCGGCTCCGTGACTCAACCAAATTGCAACCGGCTCGCATCGGGCCCCGTACCCCGACCTGGAAACGGCGCATCGGCCACCCCTGGCGGGCTGCAGAACCCTGGTGTTTCACGCGAGCGGTACGCGTCCTTGCTGCTCTAGTTTTTGTTAGCGCTAACATCAGCGCGCCGAATTGATAACATGTCGTTATGCGGAGTGTCACTTTGCGGTGCAGCAACGTGCCCGCAGGCGCGTGGTGGCGCGATCGTTGCCTCGGAAACCGCCGCAGTACCACGCGGAATGCGCAGCAAATCCGTGGCGAAATCCCGCTCGAGCGCAGGCAACGGCCAGGCGTGGAACGTGTGGCGCCCAAGGTGAAACGCCGGGCGACGGGCGCCCAGCAGACATTTCCGGGTAGGGGAGCCGCAGGCCGTGCCCGGGCTGCCGACGCGCGGGCCGACCCGCGCCGGACTCAGTGCCCGCCCGCGTGTTCGCGCCGGGCGGTGCTGCCGGTCATCAGCTTGTCCGTGTAAGCGATGCCGATCGCCGACAGGATGAAGGCGCCATGGATGATCGACTGCCACATCACCCCCGCCGAGGTCACCTTGGTGCAGACCGGCGCGTCCAGCGCCAGGCCATCGGCGACCGCGCCGGCGTGGGTGACCAGGGCGGCGATGTACTCCGCGCTTCCGCACACCGGCAAACCGACTTCTCCGGCGGCGATGAAGGTCTTGAGCAGGTGGATCGAGGAGATGCCGATGATCGCCATCGCCAGCTTGACCTTGAGCACGCTGGCGTTGACGTGGCTCAGCCACTCGGGCTGGTCGGGGTGGTTCTGCAGGCCCAGGCGCGAGACGAAGGTCTCGTAGCCGCCGACGATCACCATCACCAGCAGGTTGGAGATCATCACCACGTCGATCAGCCCCAGGACCAGCAGCATGATCCCCTGCTCGGTCAGGGTGTTGGCGTCGGTCACCAGGTGCGTCAGTTCCTTGATGAACAGGAACACGTACACGCATTGCGCCACGATCAGCCCGAGATACAGCGGCAACTGCAGCCAGCGCGAGCCGAAGATCACGTAGGCGAGCGGCGGCAGGCGCGGGGTGGGGTTGGAAGTCGGCATCGGGGTCGCTGTGGAGACAGGAGCGCGGAGGGTAGCGATGCGCCGGCGGACTGCCAAGCCGGGGCGCCCGAGGACCCCGCAGCGCTGCGCGCCGGCGTGGCGCGCGACCGTTGTTGCAACGCACACAAAAGCCCGCCGACTCAATGCGTTGGGCGCTCGCATGGCCAGATGCGCATGAAAATTTGACAACGTTGTCACGAGCCCTGTACAAGCTTCCGTGCACCGGGGCACGGCGCCGCGACGCGAGGAGAGGCGCGTCGCAGGACGCCGTCCACGCGGCGCCGGCGGCGGTCGGGGGGATTCCGGCCGCCGCCACTTGTTCCCCGGATTCCCCTTCCAACGGCAGGCCCCATGACCACCCACCAGACCCGCTGGTCCCAGTTCGCTGTGCTGGTCACCGTGTTCTTCTTCTGGGGCTTCGTCGCCGCCAGCAACGACATCCTGATCCCGGTCTTCAAGAACGCGTTCCACCTGTCGCAGCAGCAGAGCATGTACGTGGCGCTGGCGTTCTACGTCGCCTATACCGTCGGCTCGCTGGTCTACTTCTTCACCTCGCGCCTGATCGGCGCCGACGTGCTCAACCGCATCGGCTACAAGAACGGCATCTGCCTGGGCCTGCTGATCTCGGCGATGGGCTCGCTGCTGTTCTACCCGGCCGCGAACGCGGGCTCGTTCGGGCTGATGCTGTCGGGCCTGTTCATCGTCGGCCTTGGCTTCTCGCTGCAGCAGATCGCCGCCAACCCGCTGGCGATCGTGATGGGCAACCCGGCCACCGGCGCGCAGCGCTTGACGCTGGCCGGCGGCGTCAACAACTTCGGCACCACCATCGGCCCGCTGCTGGTCAGCTTCGCGATCTTCGGCAGCGTGATGGCGGGCGGCACCGAGGCCAGCATCGAGAGCGTCAAGACGCCCTACCTGGTGCTGGGCGCGGCGTTCGTGCTGGTGGCGGTGTTCCTGAAGTTCTCGCCGGTGCCCAACCACATCGACCTCGACGCGCTGGCCGAGGACGAGGCCGAGGATGCGGACAAGCTGGTCCACAAGAAGTCCGCGTTCGCCTATCCGCAGCTGGTGCTGGGCATGGTCGCGATCTTCGTCTACGTGGGCGTCGAGGTCTCCACCATCGCCAACCTGCCCGCGTACCTCGAGGAAGATCTGGGCATTCCCACTTCGCAGCTCGCGCCGTACGTGTCGCTGTACTGGGCCAGCCTGATGATCGGCCGCTGGGCCGGCGCCGCCGGCGCGTTCGAGGTCGGCATGAACGCACGACGCATGCTCACGGTGCTGCTGCCCTACGTCGCGTTCGGGGTGTTCCTGGCGGTGAACGCGATCGCCCGCCACGAGATCACCCAGTTCCTGGGCTACGCGCTGGTGATCGTGCTGATGATCGGCGCCACCTTCGCCAGCCGCGGCAACCCCGCGCGCATGCTGCTGATCTTCTCGCTGTGCGGCATCGCCGCGCTGCTGATCGGCATGTTCACCAGCGGCAAGGCCAGCATCGTCGCCTTCATCAGCGTCGGCCTGTTCTGCAGCACGATGTGGCCGTGCATCTTCGCCCTGGCGATCACCGGCCTGGGACGCAACACCAACCAGGGCAGCAGCCTGCTGATCATGATGATCATGGGCGGCGGTATCGTCAGCTGGCTGCAGGGCTGGCTGGCCGACGTGACCAGCATCCACATGAGTTTCGTGGTCGGAGTGGTGTGCTTCGCCTACCTCGCGTTCTACGCGGCGCGCGCACCCGGGATCCTGCGCAGGCAGGGCATCGACCTCGACAGGCTGACGGCGCAGGGAGGACACTGACGCCGGTCAGCTCCCCGCCAGGCACGTGCCCCACGCGATCACGACCACCGAACTGTTCCTGATCGCGATGGCGATCATCTTCGCCGTGCCTTACGCGGTGTGGCGCGTGTGCCGCACGGACTACTGGGCACCGCTGGTGGTGGTGCAGATCATCGCCGGCATCCTGCTCGGGCCCGGCGTGCTGGGCAAGGCGGTGCCTGAGTTCCACGCCACCGTGTTCACTGCGGATGTCATCACCGCGCTCAACGGCATCGCGTGGTGGGCGGTGATGCTGTTCGTCATGATCGCCGGCATCGAGCTGGACGTGCGCAAGGCCTGGCACAACCGCCGCGAGACAGGCGTGACCGCCGGGCTCGCGCTGGGCCTGCCGCTGGCGGCCGGCGCCGTGGTGGCGATGGGCATGCTGGGCTTCGACGGCTGGATCGGCAGCCAAGGCCTGCCGTGGCAGTTCGTGGTCGGCGTGGGCATGGCCTGCGCGGTGACCGCGCTGCCGATCCTGATCCTGTTCATGGAGAAGCTCGAGATCCTGCGCGCGCCGATGGGCCAGCGCATCCTGCGCTACGCCAGCCTCGACGACATCGCGATCTGGGGCGTGCTGGCCCTGGTGCTGATGGACTGGGAACGGATCGGCCGGCAGGTGGCGTTCCTCGTCGCGTTCGGCCTGGCCTGCATCGTCTTCCGCAAGCTGATGCGCGCCGTCCCCATGCGCGACCGCTGGTACGTGATGCTGGTCTGGCTGGCGATCTGCGCATTCGGCGCGGACTGGGCCGGCCTGCACTTCATGGTCGGCGCGTTCCTGGCCGGCGTGGTGATGGACGCGGAATGGTTCGAGCAGGAGGCCATGGACCTGCTGCGCCACCATGTACTGCTGGTGGTCATGCCGGTGTTCTTCCTCAGCACCGGGCTGCGCACCTCGTGGGACGTGGGCGGCAGTGCGGTGTTTTTCGCCGCCGCCGCGCTGCTGGTCGCATCCGTCGCCGGCAAACTGCTCGGCGTGCGCATCGCCGGCCGCCTGCTCGGGTGGAGGCCAGGCGAAGCCTCGATCATCGGCTGGCTGCTGCAGACCAAGGCCCTGATCATGATCATCTTCGCCAACATCCTGCTCGACAAGCGGATCATCACCAGCGAGACCTTCACCGCGCTGCTGCTGATGGCGGTGGCCAGCACGATGCTGACGATCCCGATGGTGACGCCGAAGCTGCGGACGCCGGGTGCCTTGCGCACCGATGCGGCCGACCCCGCGGGTCGTCTGCGGCAGCCCTGACCGCCCCCCGATGCGGTAGCGCAGCGGGCCGATTCAGGGCTTGCCGGCCGGCGCGTAGCTGCGCATGTAGTCCATGTGCGGCGGCAGCGTCCCCGCGGTCGACAGCACGTTCGTGCGGATGTCGTCGAGAAAGCGTCCGAGTCCGTCCTCGCTCATCGCATCGGCGGTCGGATGGTAGCGCTCCGGCATGACCCCCTGGCCCATCATCACCTGGATCCAGGAATTCGCGCCGAAGAGCTCGCCGGGCACGTGGAAGACGCTGCCGGTCTCGCGGAACAGGTCGATGCGATGCTGCAGCGTGCCGGGGATGTCCATCTGCGCGATCGCACGCCAGTAAGGCGTGTCGCGCCGGTGGGTGAGGTGGTAGTGCATCACCACGAAATCGCGCACGTGCACCAGTTCCTCTGCCAGTTGCGCGTTGTACTGCGCGATCGCGGCGGGCGTGACCACCTGCGGGAACAGCTGCAGCAGGTGCATGATGCCGCGCTGGATCAGGTGGATGGTGGTCGACTCGAGCGGCTCGATGAAGCTGCCCGCCAGCCCGAGCGCGACGCAGTTGCGATGCCAGCACTTCATCCGTCGCCCGGGGCGGAAGCGGACCGGCCATGGGTCCTTGATGATCTCGCCTTCGAGGCTGGACAGGAATTCGTGCCGGGCCTCGTCGTCGGTGATGTAGCGGCTCGCGTAGACGATGCCGTTGCCGACGCGGTGCTGCAGCGGGATCCGCCACTGCCAGCCGGCGGTGCCGGCGATCGCGCGCGTGTAGGGCACCGCGTCGCGGACGGCCGTGGTCTGCGTCGCCAGTGCGCTGTCGTTGAACAGCCAGTGCGACCAGTCCTCGTAGCCGACATTGAGCGCCTTGCCGATGAGCAGCGCGCGGAACCCGGTGCAATCGACGAAGAAATCGCCGCGGATGTCCGTGCCGTCCTCCAGCCGCAGGTTGCAGATGTCGCCATCGTCGCCGACGCCGACCTCGACGATCTTGCCTTCGACGCGCTTCACCCCGTTGGCTTCGCTGAACCTGCGCAGGAAGCGCGCGTAGTGGCTCGCGTCCATGTGGTAGGCGTAGTTGATCCCGTTGCGGGGCAGGTGGCCGAACCGGTCCTGCAGCGCGGCCTGCAGTTCGACGCAGTAGTCCTCGTAGCCGCTCGCCAGTCCTCCGGCGCGTCCACGCAGCCAGAAATGCTGGAAGCCGGCCGACCAGTGGTCCTTGCCGTTGACGCCGAAGGAATGGATGTACCGGTGGCCGCGCTCGAGCCAGTTCTCGAACGAGATGCCGAGCTTGATCGTGCCCTGCACGGCCGACATGAACTCCTGTTCGGCGATGTCCAGTGCGCGGTGGAAGGTCACCAGCGTCGGGATGGTCGCCTCGCCCACGCCCACCGTGCCGATTTCCTCGGATTCGACCAGGATGATCTCCAGGGTCTTGCCCAACAGCTTCGAGATGCCCGCGGCCGCCATCCATCCGGCGGTGCCACCGCCGGCGATGACCACGCGTCGGACCGGCGTGCGCGGGCGGTCGTCGTCGGAAGTATCCACGTCTGTCGTCCTCATCGGTTGATCCGTTGCAGCAGCCGCGCGCGCAGGTCGCGCGTGCGCGCCTCGTCGAGTGGCGCGAGCACGCCGCGCGCATGGGGCGGGATGTGGTCCGCGGTCGCCTCGCCCGGCTCGAACACGTAATGCCGGAACACCTCTTGCCAGATCGCGCGCTGCGCCGGCGGCAGGTCGCGGATGGTCATGATCGCGTACATGAGCGTGTTCATCGGCGTGTCCATCCACGCCGGCGCATCGCGCCACCAGTAGTTCACCAGCACATTGAACGGATCGAGCCCTTCGACGTGGTGCCACCACATGCCCGGGATCAGGACCGCATCGCCCGGACCCAGTTCCGCCACCAGCGCATGGCGCATCGCCTCGGCGAAACGCGGGAACCTGTCGAGATCGGGCGCGGCGAAATCCACCAGGCTCACGGCCTGTCCGGCCGGCGTCGAATCGATCGGCCCGATGTAGAGGTTGGCCAGCTGGTCGGGCGGGAACAGCGTCACCCTCCGGCGTCCGGCGGCGACGCAGGCGAGGTTCTGCGGCAGATCCTGGTGCGCGGCGATGCGGCTGCGGTTGCCGATCCAGATGCTGGCCAGCGGCGCGCGCGAACCGAAGTCCAGGTCGTTCTCGCCGCGGAAGCCGGGCAGGAACGTGTCGATCGTGGTCGAGGCGACGTAGATCGAAGGCGGGGCTTCGTCCGCGAGGTACTTGCGCAGCGTTTCCAGCGCCACGCCCATGGGCACCTGCTCGCGACGGAAATTGAAACCGCTGAAGTCCGCGTTGTAGAACACGCGCCCGGACTCGCCCGGCGGCGCGACGGTCGCCACCACCGGCATGGCGCCGTGGTCGAATCCTTTCAGGTAATCGATCGCCGAATGGGCGGACCGGGCGGCATGCACGATCGGCCAGTGCGACACCAGGCCGCGCAATACGATCGGCAGATCGGAGGCGAGCACCGGATCCGGCAGGGAGCGGGCATCGATTCCGCCCAGCTCGGGAATGGGCCTAGCGGGGGGCAGCACGGCGGCGATTCGTGCGCTCGATCAGGTCGCGGAAGCGCGACATCGAAGCGAGCACCATGTAGATCGGCAGGAGATGGCCGTCGCCGGCCAGGCGCTCCAGCGCGGCGCCATCCAGCGCACCCAGCCGCTCTTCGTTGATGGTGTGGAAGCCGGCGAGCCGGTTGAGACTGCCGTCGTCGAGCCTGACGTCGAGGAAGAAGGCCTCGAGCAGTGCCAGGCGCTGCAACGCCTCGATGAATGCCGGCGTCGCGTCCACTCCGTCGTGGAGCGCCAGCAGCACCGACCGCACGCGCTCGAGGTGAGCGGTCGGGCCGCCCTGTTCGTCGAACAACGGCGCGCCTTCGGCGCCTGCCTGGCGCACGCGCGGATGGTCCATGTCGACGTGGACCAGGCGCTGCTCGCCCGCGATGCCGATCAGGAACGGTTGACGCTGGATCGACAGCGGAACGTAGGTCGCATCCCAGCGGTCGCCGTCGAGGAACAGGTTGCAGCCTTCCTGCAGGCCGAACAGCGCCAGCGGCACCAGTCCGCCCGCCGCCTCCCGGCGGAAGACGATCGGGTAGTGCGCCTGCACGCTGCGGAACTCGTCCGGGAACGTCAAGGCGCCCATGACGTCGTCGCCCAGATGGGCGCCATGGCCGACGGACACACGCAGGTCGCGGTGTTCGGTGTCGTTCAGGAGCAAATGCTGGCCCATCGATCCTCAACGGTTCCGGCGTAGCGGGGTGTCGCTCCCCGATCGTGCCCGATCAGCGCGCACAGGGAAAGAAGCCGACGGATGTCCGTCGGCTCCCTTCCGCTGCGCACCGCCGCGGGCGGCCCCCGGCCCGCATCAGAACCTATAGCGCGCGCCGAACATGTAGCGCGGCCCGGTCTGGGTGGCGTACCGGACCATGTTCTCGTGGCGTGCGTGCGTGCGCATCGTCTCGTCGGTCAGGTTGATGCCTTCCAGGCTCAGGGTCAGGTTCTCGCTGACCTGCCAGCTGACGTTCGCATCCAGCTGGCCGTACGCCTCGACGTGGTTGGGGTCGGTGCGCGGGCCGGAGCCGGCGTAGAACTCGTCGCGCCAGTTGTAGGCCAGGCGGACCTGCCAGTCGTTGCGGTCGTAGAACGCCACCAGGTTGGCCGAGTCGCTCAGGCCGACCAGCGGGTACTGCTGGCCCAGGCTCTGGTCGTCGAACGTCAGCCCGGAATCGACGATGGTGTAGTTCGCCGCCACGCCGAAGCCGGTCTGCCCGAACATGTGCTGGGCGTTGATTTCCCAGCCGTCGACCTCGTCCGAGCGCTGGTTGGCCGGCACGCTGATGTTGAACCCGGCGACCGGATCGCCCGGCAGCCCGGTGATGTTGCCGGTCGGGTTGCCCTCGCCGTCGACGCCGGTCTGGACCACGCCCGGCTGGCCGGCGAAGTTCTCGAAGATGTAGTTGCGGATGCAGGCACCATCGGTGGCCGGGCACACGGAGAGCGCGGCGTTCCAGTAGGCGCCGCCGATCGGCGTGGTCATCTCGAACGGCTCTTCGCGCACGATCGTCGTGCTGATGAAGTTCTCGATGTCCTTGCGGAAGTAGCCGACCGAGAAGTAGTTGCCTTCGCCGTAATACCACTCGAACGACAGGTCGAAGTTGTCGGACTTCAGCGGCTCGAGCGACGGATCGCCGCGGCGGCCTTCGCCGCCGGAGGCCCGCACCACCGGCTGCAGCACCTGCCCGGCGCTGATGTCGCCCCAGCCCGGGCGCCCGATGGTCTGGCTGTAGCTGCCGCGCAGCACCATCTCGTCGGTGATATCGAGCTTCAGGTCGAGGTTGGGCAGGACGAAGTCGTAACTGCCGGTGTCGCGCGTGAACTCGCGCTCGGGCGCGTAGTCCACCGCGAGCTCGTTCGCCGCGATCCAGGTGATCGTCTGGCCCACGCGCTGCAGGCCTTCCGACTCCACGTCGGTCTTCTCGTAGCGCACGCCGAGCGCGACGTGCAGCGGCATGACGTCGCCGAAGGTGGAGGTCCATTGCACGTACGCGCTCTCGGACTTCTCGCGGGTGCGGATGTCGTCGGTGAACTCGGTCGGCATCTCGTAGCAGCTCGGGCAGCCGGTGATCCCGATCGCCGCCTGGCGCAGGCGCTCGAAGTCGAACACCAGGAAGTCGTCGGTCCACATCGGGTTGCCGTGGTTGCCGAACGCCTCGAAGTAGCGCGCCATGCTGTCGTTGTACCAGATGTCGTCGTCGTAGTCGGCCGGGGTGCCGACGCCGCCCCAGGTGTCGCGCTGCATCACCGCGGACGCGGAGCGGTTGTTGACCTCCATCGTCGAGATGCCGAAGTCCAGCCCCGAGTAGTCGCCGAACTCAAACCGGCCCTTGGCCTGCAGCTGTTCGACCTCGGACTTGTTGTAGCTGTTCTGGAACACCGAGCCGGTCACCAGCGCCTGCGACGGATCGACCTGGCTCACGCCCGCCGGCAGCAGCACGTTGACGATCGGGATCTCGCCGCTGTAGTCCACGGTGGTGTTGCCGCGGATGTACGCGGCCACGCCGAGCACGCCGGCCGACCCGTAGGGGCCGCTGGGGCGCGAGGTGGCGCTGGAGTCGTGGTAGTCGAACTCCAGGCTGAGCGCGTCGTTGACTTCCCACTCGACGTTGAAGCCGAGCATGTCGCTGGTGGTCTCGCTGCCGATCCTGGCGCCGCCCATCGACAGGTCGGAGCCGACCATGTCCTCGGAGTACATGATGGGCGCTGCGATCGGGCCGTCGGTCCAGCTGCTGTCGCCGGCGCCCTGGTTGAACCAGACCGAGAGCTCGCTGCGCTGCACCTGCACCTGCTGTTCGATGTAGTTGTAGTCGACGGTCGCAGTGACGTTGTCCGTCGGCGCCCACTGCAGGGTCACCTGGCCGTTGGTGCGCTGGCGCTGGATGCCGTTGACGCTGTAGCCGGTGTTCTGCGGACGGGCGTAGATGTCGCCCGGTCCGGGCCGGTTCTCGATCCGGTCGGAATACCCCTGCCCTTCCTGCGGCAGGCACTGCCAGCAGCCCGGGTCGGCGTTGTCGCCGGCGAAGGTCAGCCAGCCGTCGGCGACGGAAGCCTGGTTGAAGCCGGAGTCGCGGTCCTGGTAGCTGCCGCTGAGCATCACGCCGAAACGGCCGTCGGCGTAGGTCTGGCTGAAGATGCCCGACAGCTCGCCGGTGAAGTCGCTGCCCTGCAGCGTCCGCGGCAGCCGCTGGTTGGATTCGTCGTAGACCGATTTCAGTCCGACGCTGACCACGGGCTCGGCCTCGAGCGGACGCGCGGTGCGCACGTCGATGGTGGCGCCGATGCCGCCGGTCGGATTGTCCGCGCGCCCGGTCTTGTAGACGTTCACCGCGGAGATGGATTCGCTGGCCAGGTTCGAGAAATCGAACGAGCGCGCCGAGGACGCGCCGGCGCCGCCGGGCCCGAGGTTCGAGGCCGGCATCTGGCGCCCGTTGAGCAGCACCAGGTTGTAGTCGGGACCGAGGCCGCGCACGGTCACCTTCTGGCCTTCGCCGCTGGAGGTGCGGTCGATCGACACGCCGCTGATGCGCTGCAGCGATTCGGCCAGGTTGGTATCGGGGAACTTGCCGATGTCCTCGGCGACGATGCCGTCGACGACGCCCTGGGCGTCGCGCTTGATGTTCATCGACGACTCCAGGCTCGCGCGGATGCCTGTGACGACGATGGTATCGAGTTCCGCGGGATCGTCGTTCGTCGCCTGTCCGGCGGGCGGCGACGGCGCGGGATCCTGGGTAACGGTTTGCGCCGCGAGCGGCGGGGCCAGCGCAAGCAGCAGCGCGGACGTCAACAGGCGCCGCTTGGGCGCTGTGTGTGTGTATTTCATGAACCTTCCTCTCCCAAGGTCGTCACGAAAGCGAATGGTGAGCCGCGACCATTGCGATCGGGCGCCGGCATTAGGAAGAGAAGCTGACAGCGTTGTCAACCGAAAATCGAATGGTACCGCTAACTACTTTTCGCACTGGATCAGTGGCTGGAATTCGCGTCATCGGCAAGACATTTTCTGACGCGCCCATGTCGCGTTCCAACTGCTTGGCAGGGCTGCTCCGACCCACATCGATCTCGCACACGGAACCCGCGCGGAGTGCGACAGTGCGCGCAACCGGGCCGCCTTGGGAGAGAGTAGAGAGTAGAGAGAGAGAGAGAGAACGTGACGCGCGCCCGCTGTCCGCACATACCCGCACGCTCGTCCCTCGCCCGCGCGTGGTGTCGCGCGATCGCTTTCGCGAGCGGGAATTGGCGGGCGCGAGGACAGGCCGTCGAGCCGGGTACGGACCGCTCAGGCTGGCCTGGGCCCCGTGGAACGCCGCAGTTGCAGCGTGTAAGGCACCGTCACCAGTCCGCCTTCGTCGCGGTCGCGGATCGCCTTGAGCAGTTCCAGCCCGGCCAGACGCCCCATCTCGCGGGTCGGTTGGCGCACGGTGGTCAGGGTCGGATAGATGTGGCGGGCGATCGGGGTGTCGTCGAAGCCGCACACCGACACGTGCCTGGGCACCGACAGCCCACGCTCGCAGATCGCGCCGATCGCACCGGCCGCCATGTCGTCGTTGGCGGCGAAGATCGCGGTCGGCGGATCGGGCAGATCGAGCAGGTGGTTGGCGGCGGCGAAACCGGAGTCGTAGGAGAACTCGCCCTGTACCACCAGCGCTTCGTCCGGCTCGATCCCCGCCTGCGCCAGTCCGTCGCGATAGCCGGCCAGCCGCCAGGCGCTCGCGCCGTGCGCGGCATGGCCCTTGATGTGCGCGACCCGCCGATGCCCGAGCGAGACCAGGTGCGCGATCATCTCCGCGACCGCGCTGCGCTCGTCGACGACCACGCCGATGCGGCGGTTGGACTCGGTCGGCGAGATGCTCGACCACGGGATCTCGAGTTCGTCCAGGCGCGCGAGCAGCGCGGCGTCGTCGGTGATCGGCGGGGTCAGCACCACGCCATCCAGGCGCGACTGCAGCACCAGCGACTCGACCTTGGAGACGATGTCCTTGGCGTCGTAGACGAGCGGCGCCAGCATCAGGTTGTAGTGCTGCGCCTGGCAGGCGTCGAGCACGCCAAGCTCGACCTCCATCAGGTAGTTGCTCGACGGGTTGTCGTAGAGCATCGCCACCAGGTACGACTTGCGTCCGGCGAGCACGCGCGCCGACGGATGCGGGCGGTACTGCAGGCGCTCGACCACCGCGCGCACACGCTCGCGGGTCGCTTCGGAAACGTTGGGTTCCTCGTTGAGCACGCGCGAGACGGTCTTCATCGACACGCCCGCTTCCGCCGCCACATCCTCGATCCGCACGCGCGCCATGGGTCTGCCGGTCCTGTCCGCGAAGCCTGCGGATTCTGCCAGAGCGTCGTCGGCCACCGCGCCGTCGCGGACGCCCGGCGCGCGCGGGTTGCCCGCGCGGCTGCTTTGCGGTGCCATGGCAGTCCTCCGGAACGCGCGATCCCGCTTGTGCTGTGCAACAAGCTTCGCCGGCGCAGACCGGGTATGGTGCACATTCTGACAACGCTGTCATGTCGCGACGCGCCATTTCGCGCGACGTGCCGGCTGATCTTCGACCCTACGGAACCGCCTCCATGCGTACAACCCGCACCTTCCTGTCCGTCACGCGCCTGGGCGCAGGCCTCGCCGCCGCGCTGCTGCTGGGCGCATGCAACGGCGAGCGCCCGGCTGCGGCCGGAACCGACGCGACCACACCCGCAGACGCGCCGGCCGCGGATGCAACGACGGCCTCCATCGATCCGGCGAACTGGCCGCAGCCCGAGTGGCCGTTCGCCGACGACGCCGAACTGGAACAGAAGGTCGATGCGCTGCTCGCCTCGATGACGGTGGAGGAAAAGGTCGGGCAGATCATCCAGGGCGACATCGGCAGCATCGCCCCGGAAGACGTGCGCAAGTACCGGTTGGGCTCGGTCCTCGCCGGTGGCGGCTCCGACCCCGGCGGCAAGTACAACGCCAGGCCCGAGGAATGGCTGGCGCTCGCCGACGCGTTCTGGGAAGCCTCGATGGATACCAGCGGCGGCGGCAAGGCGATCCCGGTGATCTGGGGCATCGACGCGATGCACGGCCAGAGCAACATCGTCGGCGCCACGCTGTTCCCGCACAACATCGGCCTGGGTGCGACCCGCAACCCCGACCTGCTGCGCGAGATCGCCCGCATCACCGCGATCGAGACCCGCACCACCGGCATGGAATGGACCTTCGCCCCGACCGTCGCGGTGCCGCAGGACGACCGCTGGGGCCGTGCCTACGAAGGCTATTCGGAGAATCCGGAGCTGGTCGCCAGCTACGCCGGCGTGTTCGTGGAAGGCCTGCAGGGCAAGCCCGGCACCCCCGAATTCCTCGACGACCACCACGTCATGAGCTCGGTCAAGCACTACCTGGGCGACGGCGGCACCGGTAACGGCAAGGATCAGGGCGACACCGTGGTGAGCGAAGCGCAGCTGCGCGATATCCACGCCGCCGGCTACGTGCCCTCGATCGCGGCCGGCGCACAGGCGGTGATGGCGTCCTACAACAGCTTCCACGGCGAGAAGATGCACGGCCACAAGCCGCTGCTCACCGACGTGCTGAAGGGACGGATGAACTTCGGCGGCTTCGTCGTCGGCGACTGGAACGGCCACGGCCAGGTGCGCGGTTGCAGCAACACCGACTGCGCCCAGACCTTCAATGCCGGCCTCGACATGGCGATGGCGCCCGACAGCTGGAAGGGCATGTACGAGTCCACGCTGGCGCACGTGAAGGCCGGCACGGTCCCGATGGAGCGGCTGGACGATGCGGTGCGCCGGATCCTGCGGGTGAAGTTCCGCGCCAACCTGTTCGAGAAGCCGAAGCCCTCCGAGCGCGCGCTGGGCGGCAGGTTCGAACTGCTGGGCGCGCCGGAACACCGCGAGGTCGCGCGCCGCGCAGTGCGCGAATCGCTGGTGCTGCTGAAGAACCAGGGCGGGATCCTGCCGCTGTCGCCGAAGTCGAACGTGCTGGTCGCGGGCGACGGCGCCGACAACCTCAGCAAGCAGTCCGGTGGCTGGACGCTGACCTGGCAGGGCGATGGCACCACCCGCGCCGACTTTCCTAATGCCGATTCGATCTGGGACGGACTCGAGGCGCAGGTCACCGCCGCCGGCGGCACCGCGGAGCTGGCCGAGGACGGCGCCTACACCAGCAAGCCCGACGTGGCGGTCGTGGTGTTCGGCGAGGAACCCTACGCCGAGTTCCAGGGCGACCTGTCGAACCTGATGTTCAAGTCGGGCAAGTCCGGCGATCTGGAACTGATCCGCAAGCTCAAGGCCGACGGCATCCCGGTGGTCGCCGTGTTCCTCAGCGGCCGCCCGCTGTGGCTCAACCGCGAGATCAACGCCGCCGACGCGTTCGTCGCGGCCTGGCTGCCGGGTTCGGAGGGCGGCGGCGTGGCCGACGTGCTGCTGCAGGGCGCCGACGGCAAGCCGCAACACGATTTCAAGGGCAAGCTCAGCTTCTCCTGGCCGCGTCGCGCCGACCAGTACGCCAACAACCACGGCCAGGCCGACTACGATCCGCTGTTCGCCTTCGGCCACGGCCTGAGCTATGCCGACGACGGCGATCTCGCCGCGCTGCCGGAGGACGCGGGCATCGACGCGGATGCCACGTCGGGCAATACCTGGTTCGAACGCGGCGTGCCGACCACCGGCTTCACCCTGCGCCTGGTGGGCGCGGACGGCAACGCCATGGACGTCGTGCATCCGGCGGCGAAGACCGGCGACGGTTCGCTGGAGATGAGCGCCATCAACCATGAGGTGCAGGAGGGCGCGCGCCTGTTCGCGTGGACCGGCAAGGCCACCGTGCAGCTGCTGTCCAACGAGCCGCTGGACCTGACCCGCGAGACCAACGGCGACGTGCCGGTGGTCACCACGCTGCGCGTCGACGCGCCGCCGACGGACGGCAAGGCGACGCTGTCGGCCGGCTGTGGCGAGGGCTGCCGCGGCGAGGTGGAGATCGGTGAGGCGCTGGCGAACCTGCCGCGCGGCGAATGGACGCGCGTGGCCGTGCCGTTGAAGTGCCTGCGTCTGCACGGCGCGGACACGGGCAAGCTCGCGGTGCCGTTCGAGCTGACCACGGGCGCCGGCAGCCGGATCGCGCTGACACGCGTCACCGCCAGCACCGACTTCGACCACAAGCTCGACTGCCCCACGAACTGAAGGCTTCCTCCGCCGGGACGCGTCGACGACCGCAAGGTCGGCCGTCCCGGTCTTTTCTTTCGCTGGCAGGGCGGCGCCCACCGGGCACGCGCCATCACTGCGCGGTTTTCGCGATCCGCCAGCCGCATGACACGCGTAACGCAGCGGTCCGCCTGCGGGACGGCCCGCACGCCCACCCGGGCCTACACTGGCGCACCCGCATATCCGGATGGCCGCCATGATCGACCTTTACTACTGGCCCACGCCCAACGGGCACAAGGTCACCCTGCTGCTCGAGGAGCTCGCCGACGCCGGGGCGAAGCTCGAGTACGCGATCAGGCCGGTCGACATCGGCAAGGGCGACCAGTTCGAACCGGATTTCCTGGCGATCTCGCCGAACAACAAGATGCCCGCGATCGTCGACCACGCCCCTGTCGATGGCGGCGCGCCGATCAGCGTGTTCGAGTCCGGTGCGATCCTGCTCTATCTCGCCAACCGCACCGGGCGCTTCTTCGGCGACGACGTGCGCCGCAAGGTCGAGGTCAACCAGTGGCTGATGTGGCAGATGGGCGGACTCGGCCCGATGACCGGGCAGTACGGCCACTTCCACGTCTACGCGCCGGAGGACATCGCCTACGCGAAGACGCGCTACGCCAACGAGGCGAACCGGCTGCTCGGCGTGCTCGACAGGCGTCTTTCCGGGCGCGCCTTCGTCGCCGGCGACGACTACACGATCGCCGACATGGCCATCTATCCGTGGGTCAACGCGTACGACAAGGCCCCCATCGACATGGCGCCCTATCCCGAGCTCCGGCGCTGGCACGCCGCGATCGCCGCGCGTCCGGCGACGCAGCGCGCCTACGCGCTGGCGAAGCAGGTGAATCCGGACGCCGGCAAGCCGATGGGCGACGAAGAGAAGAAGCTGCTGTTCGGCATCGACCCGAAACGCTGACGAATCGCGTAGCCCGGACAAGCGAAGCGCATCCGGGGCAGAACTCGGGGGTAGAGCGGTTCCCCGGATGCGCTTCGCTTATCCGGGCTACATGGACTGCACGGGGCTCCTACAATGGGCGCCAAGCCCGCCGGATGTCGTCCATGCGCCTGACCGCACTGCTCACCATGTCCCTGATCGCCGCCTCCGCCGCGCACGCCGCGCCAGTCTCCCGCCCGGGCAAGCTCACCCTCGAGGCCATCACCGGCGACGCGCCGCTGTCCGGCCCGACGCTGATGAAGCCGCAGGTCGCGCCCGACGGTTCGCGCGTGACCTTCCTGCGTGGAAAGGACACCGACCGCAACCAGCTCGATCTTTGGGAGTACGACGTCGCCAGCGGACAGACGCGGTTGCTGGTCGATTCGCGCGTGGTGCTGCCCGGGGCGGAGACGCTCAGCGACGAGGAGAAGGCGCGGCGCGAACGCCAGCGCATCGCCGGACTGTCGGGGATCGTCGACTACCAGTGGGCGCCGGACTCGCGGCGCCTGCTGTTCCCGCTCGGCGGCGAGCTGTACCTCTACGACCTGTCGAAGTCCGGTCCCGGTGCGGTCCGCAAGCTCACCGGCGGCGAGGGTTTCGCCACCGACCCCAAGCTCTCGCCGAAGGGCGGGTACGTCAGCTTCATCCGCGAGCGCGAGCTGTGGGTGATCGATCTCGCCTCCGGTCGCCAGGTGCGGTTGACGCACGATGCCGGCGACACCGTGGCCAACGGCATCGCCGAGTTCGTCGCCGACGAGGAGATGGATCGCCATACCGGCTACTGGTGGGCGCCGGACGACTCCGCGATCGCGTTCGCGCGCATCGACGAGTCGCCGGTGCCGCTGGTGCGCCGCTACGAAATGTACGCCGACCGCACCGAGGTGGTGGAACAGCGCTATCCCGCGGCCGGCGAGGCCAACGTGCGGGTGAAGCTGGGCGTGGTCGCGCCGCGGCAGGGCGCCACGCCGCGCTGGGTCGACCTCGGACCCGAGCCGGACATCTACCTCGCCCGCGTCGACTGGCGCGATCCACAACGTCTGACCTTCCAGCGCCAGTCGCGCGACCAGCAGCGCCTGGACCTTGTCGAAACCACGCTCGCCAGCGGTACGCAGCGCACGCTCGTCACCGAAACCTCGCAGACCTGGGTGCCGCTGCACCACGGCCTGCGCTTCCTCGACGACGGTCGCTTCCTCTGGCAGTCGGAACGCGACGGCTTCGAGCACCTGTACCTCGCATCGGAAGACGGCTCGGCGCTCGTACAGCTCACCGACGGCGACTGGCCGGTCGACGCGCTGCTCGCGGTGGACCAGGCGCGCGGGCTGGTCTACTTCAGCGCCGGCATGCGCACCACAGTGCCGGGCGTGCGCACCGACAACCTGTTGCCGAAGCCGGTCCCGGCACCGACCGAGCGCCATATCCACGTGGTACCGCTGGATGGCGGCGCGATCTCGACGCTGTCGCGCGAGCGCGGCGTCCACAACGCCAGTTTCGCGCGCAATGCCAGCGTGTACGTGGACAACTGGTCGAACACCGCGACCCCACCGCAGATCGACCTGCACCAGGCCGACGGCGCGAAGCTCGCCACCCTGCTGCCGAACGAGCTCGACGATCCGCAACACCCCTACGCGCCCTACCGCGCCGCGCACCAGCCGACGGAGTTCGGCACGCTGGTCGCCGCGGACGGCCGCACCCCACTGCATTACAGCGTGATCAGGCCCGAGGGCTTCGATCCGTCGAAGCGCTACCCGGCCGTCGTCTACGTCTACGGCGGTCCCGCCGCGCAGACCGTGCTCGACGCATGGCCGGGGCGTACCGATGCATTCTTCAACCAGTACCTCGCCCAGGCCGGCTACGTCGTGTTCTCGCTCGACAACCGCGGCACGCCGCGACGCGGGCGCGAGTTCGGCGGCGCGCTGTACGGCGCGCAGGGCACGGTTGAGGTGGACGACCAGCGCCGTGGCGTGGAGTGGCTGCGGGCGCAGCCCTGGATCGACGGCGAGCGCATCGGCGTGCACGGCTGGTCGAACGGCGGGTACATGAGCCTGATGCTGCTCGGTCGCGCGCCCGGCGACTACGCCTGCGGCATCGCCGGCGCGCCGGTGTCCGACTGGGCGCTCTACGACACCCACTACACCGAGCGCTACATGGGCCTGCCCGACGCGAACCCGGATGGCTACCGCGACGCGCGCGTGCTCGCGCATGCGGCGGGCATCCGCCCCGGCGCGCTGCTGCTGGTCCACGGCATGGCCGACGACAACGTGCTGTTCACCCACTCCACCGCGCTGATGAGCGACCTGCAGCAGCGCGGCACGCCGTTCGAGCTGATGACCTACCCCGGCGCCAAGCATGGCCTGCGCGGCCAGGATGCGCTGCATCGCTACCGGTTGGCGGAGACCTTCCTCGCGCGCTGCCTGACGCGCTGAGCATTGCCGTCGCGGCTCGGACACGGCGCGGCTGGCCCGCGCGAGTGGCGCGAGTGGCCGGGCGCAAGCGCCGGTGCGGTCGACGCGCCCCTGGCAGCCGCAGTCCGCCTGGCAGGCGAGGCCACGGCACCGCTCGCCGGCCTTCGGGCAGGGGACGTGGGTCGCGCAGATGCCGCCGGTGGGCGAAGCCGCGCACCGGGCGCGAACGGGACCGGCGGCGGGCTCCGTCGGCAGGCGCAAGCATGTGCGGTCTGGCCTCACTGGCGCCTCGCTATACTCGGCGCCCCCTGATGCGGACCGCCCGTGTGATCCAACCGTCCCCGCCGCCTTCGATGCGTCCCGTCGCCGTGCGTGCGTTCACCGCCACCACGGCGCTGGGCCAGGGCATCGCGGCGCAGGCCGCGGCACTGGGCGCACGGCGTGGAGGACTGCGTCGCAACGATTTCGGCGCCTCTCCGCTGCCGACCTGGATCGGCCGCGTCGACGGGCTCGAGGACAGCCCCCTGCCCGCCGCGCTGTCGCAGTGGGAATGCCGCAACAACCGGCTGGCGTGGCTGGCGCTGCAGCACGATGGCGTGCTGCCGGCGCTCGGGTCGCTGGTGGCGCGCCATGGCGCGGAACGGATCGCGCTGGTCATCGGCACCTCGACCTCCAGCATCGGCGCCAGCGAGGAAGGCTACGCCCGCGCCACAAGCGATGCCGACGACTCGCCGTGCATGCCCGCCGACCTGCAGCGGCCGATCGTGCACACCCCGCATTCGCTGGGCGACTTCCTGCAGCACGCCACCGGCCTGCGCGGGCCATGCGTGACGGTGGCCACCGCGTGTTCGTCGAGCGCGAAGGTGTTCGCGCAGGCGGCGCGGCTGATCGACGCCGGCGTGGTCGATGCGGCGCTGGTCGGCGGCGTCGACACGCTGTGCGGCAGCGTGCTGTTCGGCTTCAACGCGCTCGGCCTGGTGTCGGCGCAGCCGTGCCGGCCGTTCGACGCGGAACGCGACGGGCTGTCGCTGGGCGAGGCCGGCGGCTTCGCCGTGCTCGAACGGCTGGCGCCTGGCGAGGACGCGCCGCTGCAGTTGCGCGGCTACGGCGAATCCAGCGATGCGCACCACATGTCCGCGCCGCATCCGCAGGGCCTGGGCGCGAGCCTGGCGATGCGCGAGGCGCTGGCGCGCGCCGGCATCGACGCCGCGCAGGTGGGTTACCTCAACCTGCATGGCACCTCGACGCCGGCCAACGATGCGATCGAGGCGCGCGCGGTGGCCGACCTGTTCCCCGACACGCTGCACGCGAGCTCGACCAAGGGCTGGACCGGGCACACGCTCGGCGCCGCGGGCATCGTCGAGTCGGTGTTCGCGCTGCTCGCGCTGCGCGACGGCCTGCTGCCCGGCATCCTCAACAGCACCGCGCCCGATCCCGGCTGCGGCCCGCAGATCCGCTTCGACAATGCGCAGCGCACGATCGCGTTCGCGATGAACAATTCGTTCGGCTTCGGCGGCAACAACTGCTCGCTGGTGTTCGGCGGCGGCGGCGACGCGTGAGCGTGCTGTCCGCGACCATCGCCGGCGTCGGCTACTGGAGCGATGGCCTGCCCGACTGGGCGGCGGCACGCACGTTCGCGACCGGCGGCGCGCTGCCGCAGGATCCGGCGACGCGGCCGGCGCCGCAGCTGCTGGCGCCCAACGAGCGCCGGCGCGCGCCGCCGTCTGTGCTGGTCGCGCTCGAGGTCGCGCTGGCCGCCTGCCGCGACGCCGCGCGCGACCCCGCAATGCTGCCCTCCGTCTTCGCCTCGACCCATGGCGACCTCGGCATCATGGACTACATGTGCGAGACGCTGGCCCGGGCGCCCACCGAGATCTCGCCGACCAAATTCCACAACTCCGTGCACAACGCCGCCGCCGGCTACTGGACCATCGGCAGCGGCTGCATGCGCACGACCACCGCGATCAGCGCGTACCGCGCCACCTTCGCGCAGGGGCTGCTGGAGGCACTGGTGCAGCTGGCGACCGATGCCGAGGCGGTGCTGCTGGTCGGCTACGACACCACCGCGTCCGGTCTGCTGTCGACGACGACCCGCAGCGAGGGCCTGCTCGGCGCCGCCCTGGTGCTCGCGCGCGAGGGTGCCGGGCCGCGGCTGTCCGCGCGGCTGCACGACGGCGACGCGCCCGCGGGCAGCGGGCCGCTGGCCCTGCGCGCGCAGGCCAATGCGATGGCGCCGATGCTGCCGCTGTTCGACGCGCTGGCTGCGGGCGCACACGACGCGATGCTGCATGCCGGACCGGGGCGCTCGCTGGTGCTGGACATCGCGCATGGCTGAGCAGCCGATCCTGCACCGCGGCAACGTGGCCGTGGTGATCCCGGCGCTCGACGAGGCCCTGCGGATCCGCGGGGTGGTCGAGGAAGCGCTGGCGCACGCCGACCTGGTGATCGTGGTCGACGACGGCTCCGAGGACGACACCGCCGCGATCGTGTCGGAGCTCCCGGCAATCCTGCTGCGCCATCCTCGGCGCGCCGGCAAGGGCCGGGCGCTGCGCAGCGGATTCGCCGAGGCGCTGCGGCGCGGCATGGCCGCCGTGGTCACGATGGACGGCGACGGCCAGCATCGCGCCGCGGACATCCCCCGGCTGGTCGCGGCGGCGAATGCGCACCCGCGCAACATCGTCAACGGCGCGCGCCTGCGCAAGCGCGAAACCCAGCCCTGGTACCGGCGCCTGGGCAACGATTTCGGCGACTGGGGCATCGCCTGGGCATGCGGCTTCCGCCTGCTCGACAGCCAGAGCGGGCAGCGGTTGTACCCCGCGCCGGTGCTCGCGCTCGGCGACGTGCCCGGCGAAGGCTTCGTGTTCGAAGCGCAGATCCTGGTCTCGGCGGCGCGGCGGCTCGGTTACGGCGTGGTGTCGGTGCCGGTGGAGACGCGCTACGCGGTCGCAGGATCGGACGAGCAGTTCCGCCACAGCCACTTCCGGCTGTTCCGCGACCTCTACCGGATCACCGCCCACGTGGTCGGGCAGGTGTGCGCGCACGGGCAGTTGCTGCGCCAGTACCGGCGCGCGCGGGCGCGGCCGCCGGTGATCTTCGATCCGGATGCATCCACGGAGACGACCGTGCCGGCCGTGAACGCAACCGCCGGTCGCGTGCGGTAGTCTCGCAGTCCCGCCCGCCGCCCCCGAGGCGACATGTCCCAGACTCCCGCACTCCGTACCGACGTCGCCATCCTCGGCGGCGGCCTGGCCGGGCTGACCCTCGCGCTGCAGCTGCGCCAGAGCGCGCCCTCGCTGTCGGTCACGGTCGTCGAGCGACGCGACCATCCGGTGCGCGAGGGCGCTTTCAAGGTCGGCGAATCCACGGTCGAGATCGGCGCCCATTACTTCGCCGACGTGCTCGGCCTGCGCGAACACCTCGAAACCGAGCAGATCCGCAAGTTCGGCTTCCGGTTCTTCTTCTCCGAAGGCAGCCAGGCGATCGACGGCTGCACCGAACTGGGCGTGAGCCAGCTGCTGCCGACGCCCTCCTGGCAGATCGACCGCGGCCGCTTCGAGAACTTCCTCGGCGAACGCGCCCGCGCACTCGGCGTCGATTTCCGCGACGGCGCGGTGGTGCGCGGCCTCGAGCTCGCGGAAGGCGACGACGAACACGTCGTGACCCTGGAACATGGGGGCCAGGCGCGGACGCTGCACTGCCGCTGGGTGGTGGACGCCAGCGGCCGCGCCGGCCTGCTCAAGCGCAAGCTCGACCTGGCCATGGCCAACGACCACGACGCCAACGCCGTGTGGTGGCGGGTGGACGGCTTCGTCGACCCAAACAGGTGGTCCTGCGACCCGGCCTGGCTGCAGCGCTGCGACCCGCCCGACCGCTGGCGCTCGACCAACCACATGTGCGGCCCGGGCTACTGGTTCTGGCTGATCCCGCTGGCCTGCGGCGCGCATTCGCTGGGCATCGTCTGCGACGCGAAGATGCATCCGCTGGAGACGATGAACACGCATGCCAAGGCCATGGGCTGGCTGCGCCGGCACCAGCCGCAGGTCGCCGCCAGCCTGGAGCAGGGCGAACACGCCCTGCAGGACTTCCTGTTCCTGCGGCACTTCTCCTACGGCGCGAAGCAGGTGTTCTCGACCCGGCGCTGGGCCACCACCGGCGAGGCCGGCGTCTTCCTGGACCCGTTCTACTCGCCCGGCAGCGACTTCATCGCGATCTGCAACACCTATATCTGCGACCTGATCGCGAAGGACGCCTCCGGTGCCGCGTTCGAGCCCTACGTCGCGCTCTACGAACAGCTGTATTTCTCGTTCTACGAGAACACCCTGACCCTCTACCAGGACCAGTACCCGTTGTTCGGCGACGAACGCGTGATGCCGCTGAAGGTGATCTGGGACTACACCTACTACTGGTCGCTGCTGGCGCCGCTGTTCTTCGCCGGCCGGCTGACCGACCTGGCCACGCTGGGGCGCCTGCGCCCGCTGTTCGAACAGGCGAGCGCGCTGAACCTGGCGGTGCAGCCGCTGCTGCGCGAATGGGGCCGGCGCAACGAGGGCCGCGAGGCACCGGCCCCGCGCCTGCTCGACCAGTTCCGCATCGACTGGTTCCGCGACATGAACGGCGCCCTGGCCGACAGGCTCGACACGCCGGCGTTCCTGGTGCGCATGGAAGAGAACGTCGCGCGCATGCACTGGCTGGCGGGCGAGTTGCTGCAGCGGGTGCGCGACGACTACCCCACGATCGGGGATTGCGGCCTGGAGGCGCTGCTGGCGGCCGGGCCAACGGGCAAAGCCTTGTCGCTGCCGGCCGACTGGTACGCGCAACAGGGCGTGGCCGCCTGAGGAGCCAGCCCCCACGCCCGCCGCCCAAGCGGGTGCGGGCGCAGCACGGCGCGGCGACCTACGGCGTGGCGGGCGTCCCGGGTGCGGGTGCGTCGGGGGTTACGGGCGCTTCGGGCGCTTCCACCGGCGGCGGGTTCGGCACCCAGACCGCGATTCCGTTGGCGTACTTCTGTTGCGGCGAGATGTTCACGCCGACGCCGACGCCCGAGAAACTGCTGCCGCCCACGCGGCCACCGCCGCCGCCGACGCTGACGCCGCCACCCCCATGGCCGTCGGCCGTGCCCTGGAACAGGATGCCGTTGGCCCCGAGTCGCGCGGCCTGTTCACGCAGCTTGCGCAGCACCGAGTCGGTCTTGTTCTGCTCGCCGTAGGTGAAGGCGCCGCTCTGCACTTCCAGGCGCGCGATCTCCTCGAAACCGCCAGGCGGCGGACCGTAGTACAGCCGCACCTGCGACGGATCGATCGGCGGGCGCGGGGTACCCGTGAGCACGTGGGACGTGGAGCAGGCCGCCAGCAGCACGATGGCGGCGAACAGACCGGGCACGACAAGACGGCGCATGACGGCGACTCCCGTTGGAATCCGGCCATGATCGGCCCGGCCTCGTGAACGCAGCGCGAGCCGGGCGCAGCGACGCCCTTGCGCGTTCAGCTCATGCCGCCGTCGATCCCGATCACCTGGCCATTGATGTAGCCGGCGTCGTCCGAACACAGGAACGCGACCAGCGCCGCAACCTCGTCCGGCGTGCCGGCGCGCGCCGCGGGCACCACCTGTTTCACCCGCTCTTCCGGGAACGCGGCGTCGGCCATGCCGCCGGCGATCACGCCGGGCGCGACCACGTTGGCGGTGATGCCGCGCGAACCCATCTCGCGCGCGAGCGACTTGGTCGCGCCGTGCAGCGCCGCCTTGGCCGCGGCGTAGTTGCTCTGGCCGCGGTTGCCGAGCACGGCCGCCACGCTCGACACGCTGACGATGCGGCCCCAGCGCATCCGCGCCATCGGCAGCAGCAGCGGCTGGGTGACGTGGAAGAAGCCGTGCAGCGATACATCGATCACCCGCCGCCACTGTTCGGCGGACATCCCGGCCATCGGCGCGTCGTCGTGGATGCCGGCGTTGTTGACCACGGCCTGGATCGCGCCGCCCGCCAGCAGGGCCTCGATCGCGGTGCCCGCGGCCTCGCCGTCGGCGACGTCGAACGCGATCGATTCCGCACTGCCGCCGGCTTCGCGGACCTGCTCGACCACCGCCTCGGCGCGTGCGCGGTTGGCGTTGGCATGCACGATCACGTGCCACTGGGCGGCCGCGAGCCGCCGGCAGATCGCGCCACCCAGGTCGCCGCTGCCGCCGGTGACGAGTGCTCGTCTCATGGGGTATCCGCCGGGAGAAAACGGCGATTATGCGGCGTTGCGCGAATCATGGGTGTGCCGCGCATCCGGAACGGGCGTTCTCGCGCGGCGCGTCCACGCGTGGCGTCACCCAAACACCCGGGCCTGCGGGGCAGGATCCAACCCCCAGGCTCCGGGCCTATGCGCCGAGCATCACCGTGGCCCGGCCGGCGGCGAGCAGGGTGTCGTCATGGCGGATGCGGAATGCGTACTGCTGGCTGGCCTCGCCCGCGGCGAGCTGCTCGGCGTCGCATTCGATCGCGCCGGGAAGCTCGTCGATGCGCACCACATGCAGGCGCAGGTCGCGCAGCGCCACCAGCAGGCCCGGGCGCGCGATCCCGCCCGAGGCACGCGCCAGCAGGCCGCCGTGCACCGCCATCGCCTGCGCACCGTACTCGCCCAGGTGCAGCGCGCGCAGCATGCCGTCGCTGCGCAGCGGGTGCGCCGCGTCGCGGTGGTTCGCCGCGCGCAGGCGGATGCGCTGCGCGTCCCAGTCCAGCACCTCGTCCCACAGGCACATCGCATGCTTGTGCGGGACCAGTGCCTCGATCGCGCCGCGGTCGAGCACGCGCTTCATGGCGTCTGCGTCATGCATCCGCGCCCGCTCGGCCCGCCGCGACCGGACCGGTCATCGTATCCACGCGTCCGCGCCGTCGCGACACCAGCAGCGCCAGCACGAAGTTGAACAGCACGCCGAGCGCGACGGTGCTGCCGATCGCGCGCAGCACCGGGATCGACGACAGCGCGAGCAGGCTGAACACCAGCAGGGTCATCAGGCTGCAGACGATCACCGCGTGCAGCGTGCGCAGCTGGTCGTCGCGGTCCTCGCCGGCGTGTTCGAAGAACAGCGCGTAGTCCAGGCCCAGCCCGGCGGCGAGGATCAGCGAGACCAGGTGGAACAGGTTGAGCTCGACCCCGGAACCGCGCAGGACGGCGAGCACCAGCAGCGTTGTCAGCGCCATCGGCAGCAGCACGCGCGCCACACGCCCCGGCGCGCGCAGCGCGATCCAGACCGTCGCCACCAGCGCCAGCGCGGCCAAGGCGAGCGCGCCCAGCACGCGCGTGCGGTAGTCGGCCACCAGCGACTCGGAAGCCTGCTTCATGTCGAGCAGGCGCGCGTCGTGGGCCTCGGCCACCTGCGCCACCGCAGCCACGTCCTGCAGGCCGCTGAGCGAGACCAGCGCGGTCGCGTGCCGCTCGCCCTCGATCAGCAGGCCGGCGACGCTGGTCGCGAGCGGAGAGCCGGCGAGGTCGCGCGGCTGCAGCGGTAGCGCGCCGCGGGCGGTCGCGACGTCGGCGACGAAGTCCTCGAAGGCATCGGCGCGGAACGGCGAATCGGCGAGCGCGGCATCGAGCGAAGCGCGCAGTGCGTCCACCTCCGGCAGCGCCTGCTGGCGCGCGCGCTGCACCGCCGCGCTGGGCAGATAGCGCGCGGCCAGGTCGTAGCCGTCGATGGCGCCCTGCGTCACCAGCGCATCGAGCGCGGGGCGCAGCCGCTCGCTGCCGGCCAGCGCGGCCTGCGCGTCGGCCCCCTGCACGGTGAGCACGTAGCGCACGTCCGGCGCGCCGAGCTCCTCGCGCAGCTGCGCGTCGCGCTGCAGCAGCGGTTCCGGCACGGGCGTGAGCCTGGACAGGTCGTTCTGCCAGAACGCGCCGGGACTGAACGCGACCACCGCCAGCGCCACCAGTGCCACCGGCAGCAGCGACGCGCGCGGCCGCGGCAGCCGCTCGATCCGCTGCCACAGCGCCTGCAGCCGCGGCGAGTGCGCGATGTCGGGCCGTCCCGGATCGATCAGCCCGGGCAGCGCGTAGCGCGTGCACAGCGCCGCGGCGGCGAGCGCGACGATGGTGAACACCGCGAGCTGGCGCAGGCCGTCGACCCCGGAGAACAGGAAGGTCAGGTAGGCGATGCAGGTCGCGACCACGCCGGTCGCCAGCGCCGGCCACAGCGCGCGCACGCTGCGCCACGGCGAGAGGCCGGCGCGCTGGTGGCTGAAGAAATGGATCGGATAGTCCTGGACCACGCCGATCAGGGTGAAGCCGAAGGCGATGGTGATGCCGTGGACGCGGTCGCCGAACAGCAGCACCAGCACGACCAGGCCGGCGAGCCCGGCGCTAGCCAGCGGCAGCACGCCGAGCAGCGGGATCTTCCAGCTGCGGTAGGCGACGAGCAGCAGCAGGACCAGGCCGATGCTGTCGACGGTGCCGATCCAGCGCGCCTCGCGCGCGGTGCGCGTGCCGATCTCGTCGGCGAAGGCGCCCGGGCCGATGATCTCGAGTTGCGACGATGCGCCTTCGCGCGCGGCGGCGAACGCGGCCTCGACCGCGTCGACGGCCTCGCGCTGGCCGTCGGGATCGAAGCCTGCCGCGCGCGTCTCGACCAGCAGCAACGCCTGTTCCCCGGCGCGGTCGAACCAGGCCCCGTGCAGGGTCTGCGGCGCGTGCGCCGGCAGCCAGGCTTCGGCGAGCTTCAGCATCTCGAGCGTGGGATCGGAAGCCAGCAGCGGTTCGACCAGGTCGGCCGCGGGCGAGCCCAGGTCCTGCACGCGCGCGTCGAGTTCGCCGCGCAGGAACGCCTCGTCCAGCGGCTGCGTGTCGAGCGTGGGCGAGAGCAGGTAGCGGTACGGCCGCAGCCGCTCGGGGATCGCCTCGAGCCCGACGCTGGCGCCATTGGCGACGAACACGAAGCGCGCATCCGTGGCGAGCGTGTCGCGCATCGCCAGCGACTGGGCGGCCAGGGTCTCCACGTCGGCGCCGGACAGGGCGATCAGCAGCAGCCGCGAACCCGGGCCTTCGCCGAGTTCGTCGATCAGAAGCTTCTGTTCGGGCGTGCGCGCGTCGGGCAGGAAACGGCGCAGGTCGCCGCTGAACGTCAGCGACTGCGACAGCCACGCGCCCGCGGCCAGCAGCAGGCCCAGCCACGCCAGCGCCCAGGCCAGGCGCGCGCGTGCGCTCATCCGGCGATATCGCCGTCGCGGCACAGGGCGGCGATGTCTGCGGTCTCTCCGGCGCGGGTCGCGGCCTCCGCAGCCGACCCCATCAGCGTGCGCTGCGCGTCGCCCTTCGCCGGCGTGGTCACGATGCAGTGCAGCTCGTCGCCGCTTCCGTACAGGACCAGGTCGCGCAGGCGCGCGGCGAGCTTGCGATCGCGCGGCACCAGGCGCAGGGCCCAGCGCTCGCGCGTGCCCTGCGCGTCGAGCGTGTAGTGCGCGCGCAGCGCGGTGGCGTCGCCGGCCAGCAGCGCACCGAAACTGTTCTGCAGCGCCGCCAGTTCCGGCGCACGCGACAGCGCGAAGCGGCGCTCGGGCTTGCCGGCGCGCGCGAGGGTCGCCTGGCCGTCGCGGAGGGTGGTGGTCTCGACATAGGGCTTGCGCACTTCGCGCACCAGGGTGCCGGCATCGGGGCGGCGGTACTCGCCTTCCAGCCGCAGCGGGCTCTTCAGCATCGGCGACTCGCGTACCTCCACGAACGGCGTGGCGGCCGGCACCGGTCGTGCCAGCGCGCGCAGGATCGCGTCGCTATCGGGGCCGGCCTGCGCCCACGCCGACGGCGCGATCGCGAGCAGGCACGCCGGCAGCCAGCGCCAGCGCTTGCGGATCGCCGGACGCGGCGGGTTCGGGTTGTTGAGCGGATGGGTCGACATGCCAGAAGTCGTAGAAGTTGAACCAGTTGTAGGGTGCCTGCCGCGCATGATGTTCCAGCCGCGCGGCGTAACCGCGGATAAGCGCGCCCAGCGCCTCGCCGCGGCGCCCGCGCGGCAGGTCGATGCCGTCGCTGCAGGGCTCGAACACGAGCTCGTAGTGGTTGCCGCCGCGGTACAGGCCGAAACCGAGCACGATCGGCAGCTTGAGCACCGCCGCCATCTGCCACGGCGCCAGCGGGAACGGCGCCGGCTTGCCGAAGAACGGCGCCTGGACCGTGGGCTGACCCGGCAGGCTGCGGTCGACCAGCAGCGCCACCAGCGCACCTTCCGCCGCCGCCTGCTGGATCTGCAGCATCAGCGCCGGCCCGTCCTGGCTGGCGTCGATCACGCCGGCGGCGATCTCCGGCGCCAGCGCGTCGAGCATCTGCGTCAGCGCCTTGCCGTGCGCCTTGTCCAGCACCACGCGCAGCTTCAGGCCCGGGCGCTCGCGCGACAGCGCGCGCATCGCCTCGAAGCTGCCCAGGTGCGAGCCGAACAGCAGCACGCCGCGGCCCTCGTCGACCTTCGCAGCCAACGCGTCGATCCCGCGCACGTCGACGCGGAAGCGGCGTTGCGTCTCGTCGAGCAGGAACACCCGGTCGAGGATGGTCGAGGCGAAGGTGTGCACGTGGCGGGCGCCGTCGAGCAGCCGCGCCGGCCGCCCCAGCGCGCGTTCGAGAAAGGCGATCGAGGCCCGGCGCTCGGGGCCGCGCCGCAACAGGAAGTACAGCGTGGTCGGGTACAGCAGCAGCCGCGCCAGCGTGCGCCCGCCGTGGCAGGCGACCGCGCGGATCAGCCACAGCGCCAGGCGCCCGCCACCCTCGGGGCGCTGTTTCCAGTCCCCGCTCATGCCGGCGCCGCCTCGGCGACGATCTCGCCAGTGGCGATCGTTGCTTCCCCGCGCAGCACGCGGAACCGCCAGCGCCCGGCCGGAGCCGTCGCCACGGGTTCGAGCTCGATCCTGGCCAGCTGGCCCGGCAGCAACGGCTGCAGGAACTTGACCTGCGGCAACCGCAGCGGCGGCAGCGGGCCGGACGCGCTTTCGATCGCCGCGACCACGCGGTCGAGCACCACCACCCCCGGCACCACCGGGCGACCGGGGAAATGCCCGGGCAAGGCGGGATGGCCGGCGTCGACCACGAACTCCATGCCGCTCATTGCAGCTCCCGCAGCATCGCCACGACCTGCGCCTGCGCACGTTCGGCCAGCGCCTGGCGCGCCACCGGCCGGCCTTCGTCGCGCACCGGCAGCGGCGTGCCGAAGCGGACCCGGATCGTGCCCGGCCGCACCCGGAAGAAGCCGTCCACCGGCAGCACCCGGCCGGCGCCGTGCAGCGCCACCGGCACCACGGCGACCCCGGCATCGATCGCCGCCTGCAGCGAACCGGCCTTGAACGGCGCCACCTCGCCGTTGCGGCTGCGGGTGCCCTCGGGGAACAGGCACAGGCGATGGCCCCGTGCCAGCAGCGCCGCCGCCTCGCGGCGGAACATCGCCCCGGCGCGCGCGTTGTCGCGGACGATGAACAGCATGCCGGTGGCGCGGGCATACCAGCCCACGAACGGCACCCGCTTCATCTCCTCCTTGAGCAGGAAGCGCAGCGGCACCGGGATCGCGCGGAACAGGGCGCAGATGTCGATCACCGACTGGTGGTTGGCGACGAACAGGCAGGGCTTCGACCAGTCGACGCGCTCCAGCCCCTCCACCCGCAACCGCGCCCCTGCCCCCCACAGCAGACCCGGCGCCCAGCAGCGCGCGGCCATGCGCAGCGGCAATCGTGCCTGCGGACCGGAGAACGGACGCAGCAGCAGCGCCAGCGTGATCCAGCCCGCCGTCCAGGCCAGCGTGAACGCGAACTGGATCGTGTTGTATACCCGCCACATCACGCGTCCTGCCCCCGCACGTCCCGCGTCCCTTCGGGACATCGGCCCCGGCTGTTCGTCACACAGGATACCGTCGCCCGGCGCGCGCTCGCCCGAAGCGCTCCCTGCGGCGGCATCCGGCGGGCTCATCGCAGGAAATCGCGCCAGAACGCCGGCCCGAGGCCGCCGAGGCGGCGCAGGAAGCCGACGAACCCCTGGTGGCGCTCGGGAAACCGGTGGCGGCGCCACTGGAATTCCAGCACGAAGAACCCACCGACCACGCCGTAGGTCAGCAGGTTGGCGAGCCACGACCACTGTTCGTGCGTGATCGGCCACGGCGGGGCGATGCCGACCTGCGCCAGCAGCCCGCCGGGGCTCGCCAGCAGCGCCAGCACCAGGTTGGCCAGTCCGAGCAGCACCAGCACCCCGGCCCAGAGCGCGGTCAGGCGGCGTGCATAGGCGGCCACGTCGGCAGGCAGGCGCTCCGGCGACACCCCGTCTAGCCCCGACACGATCCGGGTGATCAGCGGCACCCGCCCCGGCTGCAGGCTGCGCCCGAACACCCAGGCCACCAGCGCCACGAACACCACCGGCACCAGCAGCAGCGGCAGGGTGGCCAGTCCCTGCCGGTACAGCCACCACGCCGCCGCGGAAGAAACCGCCGCCAGCGCGAGCGCCCAGGGCCGCAGTCGCAGCACCGGCTGCGCCAGCACCAGCGCCACCAGCACCAGCAAGGCCGCCAGCGCCAGGCGCGCGTCGCCGCCGGCGCTGGCGCCGTGCGCGAGCAGCGCATAGGCCACCGCCAGCGCGATCTGCAGGGCGAGGATCAAGTCTTCACGTCGTCCGGTGCTGCTGGACGTGTTCGGACAACGCCCGCAGCGAAGCGAAGATGCGCCGGTTCTCGTCGTTGTCCGAGCGCAGCTGGAAGCCGTAGCGCTTGCTCACCGCCAGCGCCAGTTCCAGCGCGTCGATCGAGTCCAGCCCCAGCCCGGCGTTGAACAGCGGCGCCTCGGGATCGATCTCCGCCGCCGCCACGCCGTCCAGGTTCAGGCTCTCGACCAGCAGTTCGGCGAGTTCGCGTTCGGCATCGGTTTGCTCGGGCATGGCAGCGGTGGCTTCGGACAGGACCCGCAACGATCCTGCATCGCGTCTCCTTGCGCAAGCGCGCCGGGGCCGTTCAGGAACAGGGCGGCGTCCCGTTCACGCACGCGGCACCGGCAGGGCGGTGCCGGGCGTCCGCTATCATGCGCACCCGCCCTGACGCCCGTACCCACCCGCAACCGGATGGCCAGCCCCGACCCGACCGCCACCCTTGCCACCGGCACCGAAGACTGCGACGTCCTGGTGATCGGAGGCGGCCCGGCCGGCAGCACCGCGGCCACCCTGCTGGCGCGTCGCGGCTGGCGGGTGGTGCTGCTGGAGAAGGACAGGCACCCGCGTTTCCACATCGGCGAGTCGCTGTTGCCGATGAACATGCCGATCCTCGCCGAACTCGGGGTGCTCGAGCAGGTGCGCGCGATCGGCGTGCACAAGCCGGGCGCCGACTTCCCGCTCCCCGAAACCGACGGCAGGCACCACGTCGTCCGTTTCTCGCGGGCGCTGGAGCCGCGCCACGACTCCGCCGTGCACGTGCGCCGCGACCAGTTCGACGCGCTGCTGTTCGAACATGCGCGCGCGCTGGGGGTGGATGCGCGCGAACGCACGCGGGTGGCCGAGGTCGCGTTCGGCCCCGGCGAACGGCCGCACCTGGTGAGTGCGGTGGATGCCGACGGCACACGCCGGCAATGGCGCCCGCGCTACGTGGTCGACGCCAGCGGCCGCGACACCTTCCTGGCCAGCAGCCGCAAGCTCAAGCGCAGGGATCCGAAGCACCAGTCGGCGGCACTGTTCAGCCATTTCCGGGGGGTCGAACGCCACCCGGGCGCGGACGCGGGCAACATCACCGTGGCGCGCTTCGACCAGGGCTGGCTGTGGCTGATCCCGCTGCCGGACGGGATCGTGAGCGTTGGCGCCGTGTGCTTCCCCGAGTACCTGCGGCAGCGCAACGACGGCGGCACGCGCATCGACAACGAGACCCTGCTGATGCGCACCCTGGAGTCCAACCCCGGGGTGTGGGCGCGGATGCGGGGCGCGCAGCGCGTGGCGCCGGTGCATGCCACCGGCAACTATTCCTACGGCGCCACGCGCATGGCCGGCCCCGGCTGGATCCTGGTCGGCGACGCCTACGCCTTCGTCGACCCGATCTTCTCCTCGGGCGTTTACCTGGCGATGGACGGCGCGCGCCAGGCGGCGAACGTGGTCGACGGCGCGCTGCGCGAGCCCGCGCGCGAGACCGCCCTGCAGCGGGCGATGCAGGTCCGGCTCGAACGCGGCCTGCGCCACTTCAGCTGGTTCATCCATCGCTTCAACACGCCGGTGATGCGGCGCCTGTTCGCCGCGCCGCGCAACGACTGGCAGCTGGAGCAGGCGGTGATCTCGATGCTGGCCGGCGACGTGTTCGACAACCGCCGGGTGCACTGGCGGCTGTACCTGTTCCGGCTGGTGTACGCACTCAACGCGGTCGCGATCGCGCCGCGGGCGCTGCGCGGCTGGCGCGACCGCCGCCGCCAGGTCCGGATCGCGTTCGCCGGCGACACCCTGCACGAGGGCAATCCGTGAGCCGCCCCGTGCCGCTGCCGCCCCGCGTCGCGCCGCGCCTGCGCGTGGAATACGTCGATGCGGCCAGCGCGCCTGAACTGCTGACGCAGTCCGACGTGCTGGCCGTGCTCGGCTTCGGCGAACAGGCACCCCGCCTGCGCGACCCGCGCTACCTGCGCGTGCCGCTGCAGCCGCACGGCGAGGCGAAAGTGGAGGTCTGGCATGCGCTGGCGCCGGTCGACAGCGGCCGCGACGGCGAGATCGCGTGGTCGTGCGACGGCCAGCTGCTGTTCGGTGCGATCGAGGTCGACGAGCCGGACGGCCACACCGGCGACGGCGACAACAGCGGCATCGTCATGGCAGCCGAGCATGCCTACCGCGAACTGACGCGGTTCGTCGGCGGCAGCGACTACCCGCACCTGCTGCGGGTCTGGAACTACCTCGATGCGATCACCCTGGGCGACGGCGACACCGAGCGCTACCGCCAGTTCTGCATCGGACGCGCGCGCGGCCTGGGCGATTTCGACGCCAGCGCCCTGCCTGCGGCCACCGCGATCGGCCGCTGCGACGACGCCCGCACCATCCAGGTGTACTGGCTGGCCGCGCGCGAGCCGGGCACGCCGGTGGAGAACCCGCGGCAGGTCAGCGCCTACCGCTATCCACGCGAATACGGGCCGCAGCCGCCGAGCTTCGCCCGCGCGATGCTGCCGCCGCATGGGGGCGCGATGCCGCTGCTGCTGTCGGGGACCGCGGCGGTGGTCGGCCACGCGTCGCAGCACGCGGGCGCACTGCTGGCCCAGCTCGACGAGACCTTCGCCAATTTCGACGCCCTGCTCGGCGCAGCGCGTACGTGCCGGCCGGGGCTGCCGGCGCAGTTCGGCGCGGGAACCCGGCTGAAGGTGTACGTGCGCGACCACGACGACCTGCCGCTGGTGGCCGCCGCGCTCGACGACCGCTTCGGCGATCGGGTACCGCGGATCCTGCTGCACGCCGCGATCTGCCGTCGCGAACTGGCGATCGAGATCGACGGCGTGCACGACGCCGGCTGACGCGTCGAGGGGCTTGCGGGGGAGATGCCCGACCCTCCGCACCGCCGCACCCGGCCGGCGTCCGCTTGCATCGGTCACGTTCGGGCCGCATCGTCCGTCCGGGATGCATGGGCATCCGGCCCGGTACAGGAGCACACCATGGGAATGATCAGCCTGGTCTGGGGCATCGTCGCGTTGATCTGGATGGTCCTCGCGCTGATCCCGCTGGTCGGCATCACCAACTGGCTGCTGATCCCGTTCGCCGCGGTGGGCGCGATCACCGCCGCGATCGGACTGCTGTTCACCCGCACCGGGCGACGCGGCCGCGCCAAGGCGGGGCTGGTGATCAACGGCATCGTCATCTTCGTGGCGATCTGGCGACTGGGGCTGGGCGGCGGCCTGATCTGAGCCGCCTCCGGGCCCCGGGCCATGGCGCGTAGAATGCGCGCCATGGCCTATCCCGATACCCGCCTGCGGCGGATGCGCCGCGACGAGTTCTCGCGCCGGCTGATGCGCGAGACGACGCTCAGCGCCGACGACCTGATCTATCCGGTGTTCGTGCACGGCGCGGACGGGCGCGCCGCGGTGGCGTCGATGCCGGGCGTCGAACGCCTGTCGGTCGACGAACTGCTGCGCGTCGCCGAGGCCGCCAGCGAGCTGCGGATCCCGGCGCTGGCGCTGTTCCCGGTGACCGACCCCGGGGCCAAGTCGCTCGACGCGGCCGCGGCCTGGGACGACGACGGCCTGTGCCAGCGCGCGGTGCGCGCGCTCAAGGCGCGCTTCCCGCAGCTGGGCGTGATCACCGACGTCGCGCTCGATCCCTACACCTCGCACGGCCAGGACGGCCTTGTCGACGACGACGGCTACGTGATGAACGACGCCACCGTCGACGCGCTGGTGAAGCAGGCGCTGTCGCACGCGCGCGCCGGCGCCGACGTGGTCGCCCCCAGCGACATGATGGACGGCCGCATCGGCGCGATCCGGCTCGCGCTGGAGGCCGACGGCCACGTCCACACCCGCATCCTCGCCTACGCGGCCAAGTACGCATCGGCCTTCTACGGCCCGTTCCGCGATGCGGTGGGCTCGGCCGCCGCGCTCGGCAAGGCCGACAAGACCACCTACCAGATGGACCCCGCCAACGCCGAGGAGGCGCTGCGCGAGGTCGCGCTCGACCTCGACGAGGGCGCGGACATGGTGATGGTCAAGCCGGCCCTGCCCTACCTCGACATCGTGCGCCGGGTGAAGGACGCCTTCGGCATGCCGACCTTCGCCTACCAGGTGAGCGGCGAGTACGCGATGCTCAAGGCCGCCGCCGGCAACGGCTGGCTCGACGAACGCGCCTGCGCGCTGGAGGCGCTGCTGTCGATCAGGCGCGCCGGCGCAGACGGCGTGCTGACCTACCACGCGCTCGACGCGGCGCGCTGGCTGCGGGCGGGCGCATGATCCGTCGCGCCGCCATCGCCGACATCCCCGCCATCGCCGCGCTGTCATCACAGCTCGGCAGTCCGGTCGACCCCGAGACGATGCCGGGCCGGCTGGCGCGGATCCTCGACCTCGCCACCCATGCGGTGTTCGTGGCCGAAGGCGATGCCGGCCCGTGCGGCTTCGCTGCCGCCGAGCACCGGTTGCTGCCTTCGGGCGAGTGGGTCGAGCTGGGCTCGCTGGTGGTCGACGCGCAGGTTCGCAGGGGCGGCATGGGCACCCAGCTGGTCGCCGCGGTCGAAGCCTGGGCACGGCGCCGCGGCGTGGACCGCGTGCGGGTCCGCGCCAGCCTGGCGCGCGAGGCCGCGCACGACTTCTATCCCGCCCTGGGCTACGAGCGCACCAAGACCCAGCACGTCTACACCCGGACGGTGCGCTGAACCGGCCTTGGTCCGGGTAGACTCGGGGCGGGGTCCACGCAGGGAAATCGGTCCGCCATGAGCAGCAGCCATTACGCGGTCTTCGGCCACCCCGTCGCGCATACGCTGTCGCCGCACATCCATGCGGCGTTCGGCCGCCAGACGGGGATCGCGCTGCGCTACGAGGCGATCGACGCGACCCTCGCCACCTTCTTCGACGCGCTGGAGGCCTTCGCCGCCGCCGGCGGCGTCGGCGCCAACATCACCCTGCCGCTGAAGGAATCGGCCTTCGCCCTGAGCGCAACCACCACCGAGCGCGCGCGTCGCGCCGGCGCGGTGAACACCCTGGCCCGCATCGAAGGCCAGTGGCACGGCGACAACACCGACGGTGCCGGGCTGGTGCGCGACCTCACCGAACGCCGGGGCCTGGACCTGCGCCAGCGCCGCACCCTGCTGATCGGTGCCGGCGGGGCCGCGCGCGGGATCGCGCCGTCGCTGCTCGATGCCGGCATCGGCGAGCTGTTCATCGTCAACCGCACCCCCGAACGCGCCGACGCGCTGGCCGACACCCTCGGGCAGCCTGGCCGGGTGCATCCGCGCTACCTCGCCGACCTGCCGTCGCTCGGCGAATTCGGCCTGATGATCAACGCCACCTCGGCCGGCCGCGACGGCCGCACCCCGCGACTGCCGATGTCGCTGCTGGGCTCGCGCTGCGCGGCGGTCGACCTGAGCTACGGCGAAGCCGCGATCCCGTTCCTGGCCTGGGCCCGCGCCAGCGGCGCGCACGAGGCGATCGACGGCCTCGGCATGCTGGTCGAGCAGGCCGCGGAAAGCTTTGCCCTGTGGCACGGCGTGCGCCCGCACACCGACGCGGTCTACGAAGAGCTGCACGCGCGGCATGCGGCGCTGGTGACGGCGGACTGATCGCGGGCAGGGACGATCACGGCGTAACGGGGGCCGGACGCCGCAGGCTCGTCGCTACTGGTTGCCGGCTACTGGCAGGAGATTTCTCCCTTCGGTCGAAATGACAACGCTGAGGAATGTCCGGTGCTGTACGGTGAGGGCGTACGCGGCGCTGTACGACCGCGGTGAGGGAATGCCCACTGCTGTACGACCGCGGTGAGGGAATGCCCACTGCTGTATGACCGCGGTGAGGGAATGCGCACTGCTGTATGAGGACGGTGAGGGAGTGCCCACTGCTGTGTGACGACGGTGAGGGAATGCGCGGCGCTGTTGACGAAGTGGCGGGGAGGTCGGTGCTGTCATTTCGACCGAAGGGAGAAATCCAGCCCCAGGTCGCGCCAATCCGGATTCATCGACGCCACCAGCGCGTCCTTCTTCTCGCGCCGCCACTTCTTGATCTGCTTCTCGCGCTCGAGCGCCGCGAGCACGTCCGGGGTCTCCTCGAAATACACCAGCGTGTCCACGCGATACCTGGCCGTGAAGCCGGGGACCGCGTGCGTGCGGTGTTCATGCAGCCGCCGGACGAGATCGTTGGTCATGCCGATGTACATGACCTTGCGGGTGCGGTTGGTGAGGATGTAGACGAAGTAGCGGCATTCCCTGGGCATGCAGTTCCTCCTTGAACGTTCCATCGCTCTGGTCGATAGCAGGCTCCGGACGAGATTTCTCCCTCCGGTCGAAATGACACGGGGGGAGGGAATTCCCGATCCCGCCATTTCGACCCAACCCGTCCGTTGAAAGCCCTACCTGTCCGTTCCACCCAGTCTGTTCGTTGAAAATCCTACCTGTCCGTTCGACCGAACCTGTCATTTCGACCGAAGGGAGAAATCTGCTTCACGCACCACCGGCCAGTCGATCCCGACTACAGCAGCCCCTCGCGCTTGATCGCCAGGTAGCGCTCCACCAGCGCCGCCGGCAGCTGCGCCGCGGTCACGTCCAGCACCGTCACGCGATGGCGGCGCAGGGCGTCGTGCGCGGCAGCGCGCTGGGCGAGATAGCGCGCGGTGGCGCCGGCGCGCACGGCGGCGGAGATGTCGTGCACGTCCTGCTCGAGCACTTCGTCGAGCGCGCGCTCGCGCAGCGAGGCCACCACCACCAGGTGCCGCTTCTGCAGCATGCGCACCGCGGCCAGCACGTCCTCGATGTCCTCGTCGCGCAGGTTGGTCACCAGCATCAGCAGGCCGCGCCGGCGCTGGCGCAGCGACAGTTCGGTGGCGGCGGCGAGGTAGTCGGTCGCCACCGGCTGCGGCTGCAGGTCGTAGCTGGCGCGCAGCAGGGTGTCGATCGCGGCCATGCCGCGTTGCGGCGGCACCCAGCGGCGCTCGCCGCCGGTCGCGAACAGGCCGACCGCATCGCCCTGGCGCAACGCCAGGTAGGCGACCAGCAGCGAGGCGTCGAGCGCGTGGTCGAAATGCGCCAGCGCGTCCCCTTTGCCCGAAGTTCCGGGATCGCGCGCCAGCATGCGCCGGCCGGTGTCGAGCACCACCACCAGTTGCTGGTTCTTCTCGTCCTGGTATTCGCGCGAGATGAGCTTGCGCGCGCGCGAGGTCGCCTTCCAGTCGATCTGGCGCAGGCTGTCGCCCACCCGGTATTCGCGCATCTGGTGGAAATCGGTACCCTCGCCACGCCGGCGCCGCACGTGCGCGCCCATCATCCTTGAGGCCTGCTCGGCGCTGACCAGCGCGAACTTCGCCAGCGGGGCGAAATCCGGGAAAACGCGCACGCGCCGGCTCGCGCCGGCCAGGCACAGGCGTCGCCACAACCGCAGCGGCGAATGCAGCACCAGGTGCACGCCGTCGAACGCGAACGCGCCGCGCGCGTTGGGCCGCAGCCGGTAGCCGACGCTCGACACCAGCCCCGGTTGCAGCGCGAGCCGCCGCGGCAGGCCGCTCACCTCCCAGCCGCCCGGATGCAGGTCGTGCACATCCACGCGCACGCGTTGCGCGCCCGGCTCGAGGTGCAACTGCACTTCGCGCTCGACCCCCAGCGCCATCGCCTCGGGCACGCTGCGCGACACGTCGGGCACGCCGATGCGCCACAGCAGCGCCAGATCGACGAACGCCAGAATCGCCAGCCCCGCACCCGCGATCGCCCATGCCGATGCCGGCAGCCAGCCGAGGCTGGCCGCAGCGCCCACCAGGCACCAGGCGACGGCGCAGGCGACCAGGGCGGGCGCGGGGCGCGGCAGGAAGCGTCGATGGACGTGCGCGGGACTCATTTGCGCGGCGCGTCCACCCTGGCCAGCAGCGCATGCAGCACCTGGTCCGCGTCCTGGCCTTCGATCTGCAGCTCGGGTGCCAGCGCGATGCGGTGCCGGAGGGCCGGTTTGGCGACTTCGCGCACGTCGTCGGGCGTGACGAAGCCGCGTCCCGACAACACCGCCTGCGCGCGCGCCGCGCGCACCAGCGCGAGGCTGCCACGCGGCCCCGCGCCGAGCGCGATGCCGGGCCAGGTACGGGTCGCGGCGGCGACGCGCACCGCGTAGTCGATCACCGCGGCATCGAGCGTGGTCGCCGCGGTGCCCAGCTGCAGCGCCACGATCGCGCCGGCGTCGAGCACCTGCGCCACCTGCGACAGGTCGAAGCCGGCGGCGACGCTGCCGTCGCTGACGGCGGTCACCATCGCCACCTCGTCGGCGTGCGCGGGATAGTCGATCAGCACCTTGAGCAGGAAGCGGTCGAGCTGCGCTTCGGGCAGCGGATAGGTACCTTCCTGCTCGACCGGATTCTGGGTGGCCAGGGTCATGAACGGCGGCGGCAGCGTGAAGCCCTGCCCTTCGATCGTCACCTGCTGCTCCTGCATCGCCTCGAGCAGCGCCGACTGGGTCTTGGCCGGCGCGCGGTTGATCTCGTCGGCCAGCAGCAGGTTGGTGAAGATCGGGCCGCGGCGCACGCTGAAGGTCTCGCTGCGCACGTCCCATACCGCATGGCCGCTGATGTCGCTGGGCATCAGGTCCGGCGTGAACTGCACGCGGGCATGGCCACAGCCGAGCGCACGCGCCAGCGCGCGCACCAGCAGGGTCTTGCCCAGCCCGGGCACGCCCTCGATCAGCACGTGGCCGCCGGCCAGCAGCGCGACCAGGATCTGGTCGAGCACGTCGGCCTGGCCGATGAAGGCCTTCGCCACCTCGTCGCGCACGCGCGCGACCTGCTGCACCAGGGCGTCGCCGGTGATGGGGGTCGGCGCGGAATTGCTCTCGGTCATAGTCGTCTTCTCATCTCGATGAGTCGGGCCACCCGCAGGCGGAAGTCGTTGCCGTCGCGCGGGCGCGGGGAACGCAGCGCGTGTTCGATGTCGGGCGCGGGCATGCCGGTGCGCGCGGCGATCGCCTCCGCGCGCGCGACGCCGTCGAGCGCCGCGGCGTAGGGGTCGCGCCGGCGCAGGCGGTCGAGGAAGGCGTCGCGCATCGCCGCGTGCAGCAGCGATGCGCGGCCGTAGCGGCGCAGGTGCTCGCCGCTGGCCTGCACGTGCTCCAGCAGCGACCGCCGCGCCTGCGCCGGCGGCGGCATCGCCGGACCGATCCGCTGCACGCGCATCCACAGCCATGCCAGCAGCGCCAGCAGCAGCGGCGCCCAGGCCATCCACGCGTGCTCGAGCAGCAGGCGCCACAGCGGCGGCACGTCGGCGGCGTAGACCAGGTGGATGCTGCCGCGGCCGTAGTTCGGATCGAGCAGCTGCCGCGCCAGCGCCGCGTGCGGCGCTTCGGCGAGCTTGTCGTTCTCGAGGAAGTCTAGCGAGGCCAGCACGTCGACCCGGCCGGCCCCGTACGCCTGCCGCGCGAACACGAAGCCGTCGGCGAAATCGCCCCACGAGAGCATCGGATCGATTCCGCGCAGGGTGAAGCGGGTGCCGCCGCAGAACTCCACGTGCCGCTCCTGCCCCGGCACCTGGAACGCCTCGCACCCGCCGGCGCCGGGCAGCAGCGCCAGGCCGAGCCTCGGCAGCAGGTCGGACGGGCGCGGCGCGGAAAGCCGGCGCCCCCGCGGCGTCGACACGATCAGGTGTCCGCCCGAATCCACCCACGCCAGCAACATCTCGACCTCGCGCGCGGCGAGCGTGCGCGGATCGCCGAACAGCAGCACGGTGTCATGCGCGCCAGGCGCGTGCGCGGCGAGGTCGAGCCGCTGTCGGGACTCCACTGCGATGCCGTCGGCCTGCAGCGCGCGCCGCAGCGCGTACAACGGGTTGTAGGCCGCCTCGCCGGCCGGCGGCAACGGCACCGTGCGTTCGACCCGCTCGAAGTGGTGCAGCCACCACGCCACCAGCACCCCCAGGCACAGCAGTCCGAGCAGCCCCAGGGCAGCCCGCGGCACGCGCCCGTTCATCGCGCCCACCCGAAGCGTTGCGACAGCTCGCCGAGCAGCGACTCGAATTCCTCTTCCGCCGGCAGGTGGCGCGCGTAGGCGGCGTATTGCCAGACGCGGACCATGCGCGCGAACGCATTGCGGTCGTCGGCGTCGGGCAGGCCGCGCGAGGCGCGCAGGCACTGCGCCTCGGTCGCACCCGGCACGAGGGTGACGCCGGCACGCGCGACCATCGCCTCGACGCTGCCGCGGTACAGCAACGCCAGCGCACGCCGCGGCCGGCCCTCGCGCCACAGCCGGCGCGCTGCCGCGGCGAGATCGGCAGGCAAGGCCTCGGCATCGGGCGCGGCGACCTGCACGATCGCGCTTTCCGGCGTGGGCGCCGCGCGCAATCCGCGCATCCACGGCCACCAGCGCTTCGCGGTGAGGGCCAGCGCCAGCAGCAGCAGTCCGAGCAGCAGCCACAGGCCGTACTCGCCGATCACCGCGATCACCCGTCCTGCCGCCAGCAGCCAGGGCGGCGCCTTCGACGGCGGCTCGGGTTCGCTGCGGTCGCGGCGCTCCCAGCTGCGCTCGACGCGGCTGCGGTCGAGCAGCGGGTCCTCGTAGGCGCGCTTGACCGCCTGGCGGAAGGGACGGTCGTCGACCACCGCGTCTTCGCCGAAGACCCGCTCCAGCGTCGACGCCTCGCCATCCACCGGCCCCGCTTCGGGGGACTTCGGCGGCAGGTGTGCGGCGCGCTCGCGCTCGTCCTGGATGCGTTGCGTCGCCTGCGCGGCGGCGGGCGGCGGCGCCAGCAGCACCAGCCCCAGCAGGCAGGTCGCCAGCGCCAGGCCCGCCACCTGTGCCAGGCGCGCGCGCATCCGCCGCAACGCGAGCTCGATGTCCCAGGCCTCGATCCGCACCCGGCGGCTGAGATAGAGCCCGAAACCGGCACCGACCAGGAACGGTTCGATGATCGACAGCGCCAGCCAAAGCGCGGCGTTGAACGCGAGCTGCGCACCGCGCGGTGGCTCGTCCACCACCAGCGCCCACATCGCGCGCGCCGACTCCGACAGCAGCTCGGCCGGCACGAACATCAGCACCAGCGACAGCAGCGAGGCCAGCAGCGACAGCACGAACAGCTGGCACACCAGCGCGAGCAGGAAGGCATGTCCCTGGATGCCGTCGATCACGATCCGGCGACGCGCCCGTAGCGCCTCGCCCTCGATCCCTTCCAGCAGTTCCACCGGCATCGCGATGCAGCGCCACGGGCTCAGGCGCGCCCACGACAGTCGCGCGCCGATGCCGCGCCAGCCCCAGCCGCGCTGTGCCGCGAGCGTCTGGCTTGGCGTGGGTGGCTCGTCGAACACCGCGCGCGAGAGCACGAACAGCACGATCCGGTCGAACAGCGGCAGCAGCCACCACATCGCCAGCGCCGCCAGCCACAGTGCGTCGATCGCCCACGCGGCGGCATTGAGCAGCACGAACAGCGGCAGCGTGGCCGCCGCCCACGGTCGCCAGATCGCGCCGGCATGCCGGCGCACCAGGGCCATGCCCAGTTCCACCGCCTCCCAGGGCAGGCGCGGCCGCAGTTCGACCCGGACCTGGTCAAGGCGCATGCGGCGATGCCCCGTTGCGCTGGTGTCCACCACGGCGCGACGCCAGGACGGGCGGACCCGCCCTCGCCGTCCGCCCGCCCGGCCGCCCGGGACGGCGCTGCCACGCAGGCGCGTCGTCGCCTCGCCCGCCCAGCGCCAGCCAGCCCAGCACCAGCGCCCACAGCACCCCGCCGACGCCGAACTTCACCGCGGCCGGGATCGAGCCGGTCGAGGACCAGAACGCCTCCACGAACGCCGCGAACAGCAGCATCGCCAGGATCCCCAGGCACAGCCTGGCGCCGACCCGGCCGGCCTCGACCAGCGCGTCCACACGCCGCAGCCGCCCCGGCGCCAGCAGCGCCAGCCCCAGCCGCAGCCCGGCGGCCCCGGCGATCACGATCGCCACCAGTTCCGGCGCCGAATGCCCGGCCACGAAGCGCCAGAACGGATCGCCATGGCCGATCGCCTGCAGGTGCCCGGCGACCACCCCGAACACCACCCCGTTGAACACCAGCACGAACGCCGTGCCCACGCCCGCCAGCAGCCCGGCGGCGAAGGTGCGGAAGCCGATGCTGATGTTGTTGAGGATGTAGTGGCCGAACATCGCCATGTCGGTCCCGCTCTCGCGGCCGAGCTTGTGGGTCGGGTCGGCCGGGTCGTACATCGACTCGAAGCGCGCCAGCTCCTGCGGTTCGAACACGCTGTGTACCAGCTCCGGCCATTGCTGCACGGCCAGGAACAGCACCAGTGTCGGCAGCGCGAACAGAGCCGCCGACAGCCACAGGCAACCGCGCTGCGCGCGCACCAGGCGCGGGAAGTCGGCGACCAGGAAGCGCAGCGCGCGCCGCCAGGGCAGCGGTGGCGGGCGGTAGAGCACGTCGTGTCCACGCTGCATCAGCGCCTGCAGGTGCTCGACCACCTGCGGGCTGTAGCCGCGCCGCCGCGCCAGCGCGAGCTGCTGGCAAAGACGGCGGTAGCGAGCGGGCATGTCCTCGTCGCGCAGGCCATCGGTGCCCGGCGCCACGCGCACGCGATCGGTTCGTCCCCCCCGCCGTTCCAGCCACGCTTCGAAGTCGCGCCATTCGCCCGAGTGCCGCGCGACGAACGCCTCCTGCCTCACGACGCACGCCCCAGCAGCCAGTGGGCGATGCCGAACAGGCGACGCATGCCGGCTTCGCCACGGCTCCCGGTCAGCGGCGCGGCGATGTCGGCCAGTTCCTGCCGGCGTTGCGGCGTGAGTGCCCACGCGCGTTCGGCGAAGGCGATCACCGCCGCCTGTTCCCCGGGCAGCAACGGCGCGGCCGGCACCGTCGCCGGGCCGGCCGGCAGTTCCACCGGACCACGTGCGCGCGGCACGTGCACCACCATCGTCCGCGCCACCACGTCGCCGAGCCGCCGCCCCCACGGATCGACCAGGCTCGAGGCCAGGCCGAAGGCGTAGCCGAACGGCAGCATGTCGACGGTCCGCATCAGGTTGCGCACGAACGAGGCCATCCAGCCCACCGGCGCGCCGTCGGCGGAAACCACGCGCAGGCCCAGCGCGCGCTTGCCCGGGGTCTGCCCGTCCCACAGCGCCTCGAACGCCACCGGGTACGCCCAGATCACCACGAACAGGAACACCAGGTACACCCCGGTGCCGAAGCGGCCGAGCAGGGCGAGGAACATCGAGGCCAGCAGCACCAGGCCGGCGCGGATCGCCAGATCGATCAGCCACGCGAACGCGCGCGGCACCGGACCGGCCGCATGCAGCCGCAGCGCGACGCCTTCCGGTGTATGGATTTCGCGGACCGTATCGAGCATCAGGCCGCCACCGCGCCATGCACGGCCACCGCGTCCGCTGCGGTCGTCCCCACTTCCAAGTTTCAGCCTCCCCGCCGGCCGCGTCGATCCCCAGGCACGAGGCTACCGTACGCGGGCACCGGCGTCAGCGGGCGCGTGCCTCAGGCCGCGCCCGCATCGAGCAGGTAGTCGTCCTTGAGCCGCACGTAATGCTGCGCGCTGTAGTACAGCGCCTCGATCTGCGCGTCGTCGAGCCGGCGCACGAACCGCGCCGGATTGCCGAGCCACAGTTCGCCCTCGCCGACCACCTTGCCGGGAGACACCAGCGCGCCGGCGCCGACGAAGCCGTGCTTCTTCACCACCGCGCCGTCCATCACCACCGCGCCCATGCCGACCAGGCAGGCATCCTCGATCCGGCAGGCGTGGATGATCGCCTTGTGGCCGATGGTGACGTCCTCGCCGATCACGGTGGCGAAGCCGCCCGCCTTCAGGTGCGGGCCGTCGTGGCTGACATGGATCACCACCCCGTCCTGGACATTGCTGCGCGCGCCGATGCGGATGAAGTTGACGTCGCCGCGGACCACGGTCATCGGCCAGATCGAGACGTCGTCGCCCAGCACCACGTCGCCGATCACCTCGGCGGACGGGTCGATGTACACGCGCTGGCCGAGTTCGGGCAGCGTGCCGCGGTAGCGGCGCAGTCGGTTGGGCACGGGCGTCATGGCGCGCATTGTAGTGCCTGCGCTCGACCTGCCCCGACTAGACTGGTCCGCATGCCCACCGATGCGGACACCCCGCCCGCCGACCTCGCGCCCACGCTGGCGCGGCTGCGCGCCGCGTGGCAGGCAGCCAAGCCCGGCTACGCCCGGCGCCGCGACGACCTGCTGCGCCTGCGCGAGGCGCTGAAGCGCCGCCTGCCGGAGATGGCCGCGGCGATCGCCGCCGACTTCGGCCACCGTTCGCACCACGAATCGCTGGTGGCCGACGGCATGACCGTGCTGGCCGAACTCGACCACCTGCGCCGCCACCTGCGCGGCTGGATGAAGCCGCGCCGGGTGGGCGCCGGCTGGCGCTTCTGGCCGGCGCGCGCGGAACTGCGCCACGAACCGCTCGGCGTGGTCGGCGTGATCGCGCCCTGGAACTACCCGGTCAACCTCGCGCTGATCCCGCTGGCGACCGCGATCGCCGCCGGCAACCACGTCTACCTCAAGCCCTCCGAACACACGCCGCGCAGCGCCGCGTTCCTGCGCTCGCTGCTGGGCGAGGTGTTCCCCGGCGACCGGGTCGCGGTGGCGACCGGCGATGCCGACGTCGCCGCCGCGTTCGCCGCGCTGCCTTTCGACCACCTGGTGTTCACCGGCTCGACCGCGGTCGGGCGCAAGGTGATGGCCGCGGCCGCTCCCAACCTCACTCCGCTCACGCTCGAACTCGGCGGCAAGTCGCCGGCGATCGTCTGCGCCGACGTGCCGGTCGAACGCGTCGCGGCACGGCTGGCGACCGGCAAGTGGTTCAACGCCGGCCAGACCTGCATCGCGCCCGACTACGTGCTGCTGGTGGGCGATGCCGCGCGCCGCGACGCGCTGGTCGCGGCGCTGCAGGCCGAGGTGACCGCGCGCTACGGCGACCTGCGCGATGCCGCCGACTACACCCGCATCATCAACGACGACCAGTTCGCGCGGTTGCAGGCCCACGTCGACGACGCGCGCGCGCGCGGCCTGCGGGTGCTCGCGCTGGCACCCACGCACGATCCCGCGGAGCGCCTGTTCGCGCCGACCCTGGTGCTGGAACCCGGCGACGACGCCACGCTGATGCAGGAGGAGATCTTCGGCCCGATCCTGCCGATCCGCAGCGTGGCTACGCTCGATGCCGCGATCGCCGAGGTCGATGCGCGCGAGCGGCCGCTGGCGCTGTACCCCTTCAGCGACGATCGCGCCAGCATCGAGCGGATCCTGCGATCGACCCTCGCCGGTGGCGTCACCGTCAACGACACCCTGGTCCACTTCGGGATCAACGCCCTGCCGTTCGGCGGCGTCGGCGCCAGCGGCATGGGCGCCTACCACGGTCGCGCCGGTTTCGACGCGATGGGCAAGCAGTTGCCGATCCTGTGGCAGCCACGGCATGCCGGCAGCGACCTGCTCAAGCCGCCGTACCGGAAGATCTCCAAGATCATCGATCTTCTGGTGCGCTGAAGCGGGAACATCCGCGGGCCATTCCGAACGACGGCCGGCGCAACGGGCGTCCTTCCGGTTTCCGCGCGCCGCTGCCGACACGGACCGGGGCGCGGCCGCGCGCCGGCCGCCCTCTCGCATGCCATCCCCACGCGCACCCGGGTGAGGCGGGGATCGCCCGGGGGTTGCGGGCGTTGCGGCGCCGCCATCACGGCCACGCCGCCATCCCTGTCCTGCCCGCGCGGGGCTCCGTTCAGGAAAAAGTCCTCTAGAAGAAGGGGCTGGCAGCCGATATGGATCGCGAGAAACCACGTCCGCCACCACGACCGCCATGTCCGTTCCCAAGCTCCGCCGGCACGCCCGCACGCGTCCGTCGCCACCCCGCGCCCGCCATGTCCTGCCCGGCGCGTTGCTGGCGTGCGCGCTGGCGCCGGGCCTGCATGCGCAGGACACGCCCGACCTGTCGGCGATGTCGCTCGAAGACCTGCTCGACGTGGAGATCGTGACCGCGTCGCGCTTCGAACAGAACATCTCCCACGCGCCGTCCACGGTGCAGGTGATCAGCGGCGACGACATCCGCTCGCGCGGCTGGCGCACGCTGGCCGAAGCGCTGGCCAGCCTGCCGGGCCTGTACCTCGGCGACACCGGCCTCTACACCTACCTCGGCGCGCGCGGCCAGCTGCGCGCCGGCGACTACAACAGCCGCTTCCTGCTGCTGATCAACGGCCACAGGGTCAACGACCCGGTCTACAGCCAGAGTCCGGTGGGCGGCGAGTTCCCGCTGGACATGTCGCTGGTCGAGCGGATCGAGTACGTGCCTGGCCCCGGTTCGGCGGTCTACGGCTCGAACGCGTTCTTCGGCGTGATCAACGTGCTCACCCGGGATGCGTCGACCTTCGGCAAGGGCGAGCTGCGCGCAGGCGTCGCCAGCTTCGGGACCACGGACGTGCAGGTCAGCGTGCCCGTCGCCACGGGCGACGCGACCACGTTGCTGTCGGCGCGGCAGTTCCACAGCCGTGGGCGCGACCTGTACTTCCCCGAGTTCGCCGACACGCCGTCGGGGGGCCACGTGCGCGGCCAGGACGACGAACGCGTGCGGCAGGTGTTCCTCAGCCACCGCCGGGGAGGCCTGGCGCTGCAACTGGTCGCGGGGGACCGCCGCAAGGAGGACCCGGTGGCGCCCTACGAGCAGACGTTCGCCGCGCCCGGCGCCCAGGTGCAGGACCGCTGGATCGATTTCGGCGCGCACTACCAGCGCCGCCTCGGCGAGGCCACGGATGCGAGCGCGCGTCTGGACGTGATCGACTACCGCTACCTCGGCGACTACGTCTACGGCGAGGACGCGCCCTACCTCAACCGCGACGTGTCCTCCGGGCGGTCCGTCGTGCTCGGCGGGCAGCTGGTGACCCGGGCGAGCGAACGGCATACCGTGGTCGCGGGCGCCGAGATCAAGCTCGACCGCTCGGTCGTGCAGCGCAACTTCGACGTGCTGCCCTACGCCAGCTACCTGGACTCGCGCGAGCACATGGCCAGCTGGGGCGTGTTCATGGACAGCGAGATCCGGCTCTCGGACGCATGGCGCTTCAGCGGCGGACTTCGCGCCGACCGCAGCGACCTGGGCACCCTGCGCCTGAGCCCGCGCATGGCGCTGATCTCCGCGCGGCCGGACGACACGGTCTTCAAGCTGATCGTGGGCCAGTCGTATCGCTCGCCCAACGCCTACGAGCGCTACTACGAGGTCGATTCCGAAGACAGCTCGCAGTTCGCCAATCCCGGACTCGGCGCCGAGCACGTGCAGACCGCCGAACTGTTCTACGGCGTCGCGTTCTCGGCGCGCAGCCGGGCCGAACTGAGCGTCTACCACTACCGGCTGCGCGACCTGATCACCCTGGTCGAGGTCGGGGAAGCCGCCCTCACCCTGACCAACGCCGGCCGCGCGTCCTCGCGCGGCGCCGAGCTTGCCTATATCCACCGCAAGCCCGGAGGACTGCTGCTGCGCGCCAGCTACGCCTACAGCGAGGTCACCGATTCGCAGGAGCCGCGGCCGCTGAACGCGCCCCGCGGCAATGCGCGCATCTCGGCCTCGTGGCCGCTGGCGGCGGACCTGGGCATGACGCTCAGCGCCCAGCACGTCGCGCGCCGGGCAAGCCGCGCCGGAACGGTCCCCGCCTACTCGGTGGTCAACGCCCACCTGTCGTGGGAACCGCGCCATCTCCCGCTGGCGCTGTCGCTGGGGGTGCGGAACCTGCTGGACGAGCGCTATGCGGATCCTGTCGGGCCGGAGTTCGCGCAGGATGCGGTCGAGCGCCGGGGCCGCGAACTCCGCCTCGAGGCGACATGGCGCTTCTAGGCCGCCAGCGACGCCCGCGGCACCGGGCCAGGATCGGCTTCGCCGGCCTGCTGCTCGCGCTGTCGGCCGCAAGCGTGTGCCATGCCCAGGTCGACGAGCACACGCTCAAGGCCGCATTCGTCTACAACATCGCCGCGTTCGCGCAGTGGGACGAACCGGCGGCGGACGCGCTGACCATCTGCCTGCAGGTAGATGCCCGGCTGGAGGCGGCGATCGCCGCGCTGGCCCGACGCCCGCTCGCCGGACGCCCGGTGAAGGTGCGCTGGGCGAATCCGGTCGCCGGCTGCGACGTGCTGGTCCACGATGCGTCCACCCCGGTGGCCGCGGCACCCGACACCCTGGTGATCTGCGACGCCTGCCAGGTGCCCGACGGCGTGACCGCGGTGGCCCTGGTGCGCGAGGGCAACAGGATCCGCTTCGACGTCGACGCCGCGCGCGCCCGCGCCGGCGGCATCACCCTCAGCAGCCAGGTGCTGCGCCTGGCCAGGCGCGTGCTGTGAGGACGTCCGCCCTCAAGCCGGCTTCGTCCAGCCTGCGGATGAATACCATCGGCGCGGCGCTGGTCCTGCTGCTCGCCGGCACCGTACTGATGCTGATCCAGTGGGTCGACATCCGGCGCGAGTACATCGCCGATGCCGAAGCGCAGGCGCGGGTCATCGCCTCCAGCAGCGCCGCGGCGGTGATGTTCGGCGATGCCGAGGGTGCGCGCGAGACGCTGGCGCCGCTGGCGTCGCTCCCCGCCGTGCGCCGGGCCGCCCTGCGCGACAAGCATTCGAACCTGATCGCGAGCTACCCCGGGTCCGCCGGCGACGATCCGTCCGCCACGGCGGCCCCTTGCGGGTTCGACTGCACCTGGGTCAGCGCGCCGGTGGTGCTGCGCGACATCCAGGTGGGCGTGGTGCAGTTGCAGATCGACATGGCCCGGGCGCACGCGCGCCTGTGGGGCCTGGGGATCGCCTTCTGCATCGCCTCGCTGGCGGCCTACGCGCTGGCGTATCCGCTGATGAAACGCATGCGCGAGCGCGTGCACGGCGCCGAGGCGCAGCTGCGCTACCTCGCCCACTACGACCCGGTGACGCGGCTGCACAACCGCAACGCCTTCAATGCGCAGCTGGAAAGCGGCCGCGCCCGCGGCGAGCGCATGGCGCTGATCCAGCTCGACCTGGACCGGTTCAAGGAGGTCAACGACAAGCTCGGCCACCAGGCCGGCGACGAACTGCTGCAGCAGGTGGGCAGGCGCATCTCGGAGGCGCTGGGCAGCGGTCAGCACCTGTTCCGCCTGGGTGGGGACGAATTCGCGCTGGTGCTGGTGGGCGCCGATGCCATCGCCCGGGTCCAGGACACGGCCGAAGCGATCCTCGGCCGGTTCGCGGCGCCCTTCGTGGTCGGCGGCCTGAGCCTCGGGGTCACCGCCAGCGCCGGCATCAGCCTCTGGCCGGACGATGCCGAGCGGCTGGAGGAACTGGCGGCCAACGCCGACATCGCGATGTACTGCGCCAAGCGCGAAGGCCGCAACCGCGTCGCCGTGTTCGAGCCGCGGCTGCGCGAGGTGCAGCTGGCGCGGATCGGTATCCGCGATGCGCTGGTCGAGGCGATCGCCTCGGGCCAGCTCGAGCTCCACTACCAGCCCCAGGTATGCGCGCGCAGCGGACAACTGCAGGGCGCCGAGGCGCTGTTGCGCTGGACCCATCCCACCCTGGGCAGCGTGCCGCCGTCGACCTTCATCCCGATCGCAGAGGAAGGATCGCTGATCATCGACCTCGGCCGCTGGGTGATCGGCGAGGCCTGCCGCCAGATCGCCGACTGGAACCGCCTGGGATTCGGGCACCTGCGGGTGGCGGTCAACCTGTCGATGCGCCAGACCCGCGACGAGGCCTTGCCGGCCTTCATCGACGAGGTGCTCAAGGCGACCGGTGTGCCGGCGCATTGCGTGGAACTGGAGGTGACCGAGAGCGTGCTGATGGAGGACACCGACCTGGCGGTGTCGCAGCTGGCGCGCCTGCGCGCGCGCGGGTTGAAGCTGGCGATCGACGATTTCGGCACCGGCTATTCGTCGATGGCCTACCTCGGACGGCTGCCGATCGACAAGCTGAAGATCGACATGGCCTTCGTCCAGGCCGTGCCCGGCGAAGGTGAAGCCATCGCGACCGCGATCCTGGCCATGGCGCGCGCCTTCGGCCTGAGCGTGGTGGCGGAGGGGGTCGAGACCGCCGCGCAGCGGGACTTTTTCCGGGAGGCGCGTTGCGAGCAGTTGCAGGGCTATTTCATCGGCCGCGCCGTGCCCGCCGCGACATTCGCTTCAGAATGGCTGCAGTACCCTGCCGGTGAAGAGGGGCGGTCGCCCCCCTCGTGGGACGCACCACGACTGGCACGACGATGAATTCCGACGCCACCCCGGGAATGCCGACACCTTCCGCGCCGTCCACGCACGGCGGCCAGACCATGGACCAGGTCTGGATCCGCAACCTGCTCGACGCGTCGGACGAAGCGATCTACTTCAAGGACCTGCAGAGCCGTTTCATCCGGGTCAGCCTCGGCATGGCCAACCTGCACGGGCTGACCCAGGAGCGCATGTGCGGGCTGACCGACTTCGACCTGTTCGCCGAGGCGCACGCCGCGGACGCGCTGGCCGACGAGCAGGAGATCATCCGCACCGGCGTCCCGATCCTGAACAAGGAGGAGTGCGAGAGCTTCGCCGACCGGCCGACGCGCTGGGTGGCGACCAGCAAGTTCCCGCTACGCGACCTCGACGGCGCGATCATCGGCACCTTCGGCGTGTCGCACGACATCACCCGGCGGGTGCTGGCGGAGCAGGAAATGGTCCGCCTCGCGGAAGCGTCGGCGCTGGCCAGCGCCGGGCTCGCGCGGGTCGAGGCGCAACTGCGGTCGGTCCTCAACGGCTCCGCCGACGCGATCGCGCAGTACGCGCCCGACCTGCGCTACCGCTACATCAATCCCGCCGGCGAGCGCCTGCGCGGCATGACGCTGGCGGAACTGGTCGGGCGTACCGACCGCGAGATCGGGCCCGACCCGGAAGCGGCGGAGTCCTGGGAAGCTGCGCTGCGCCAGGTGCTGGCGACGGGCCAGCCGCGCGAGCACGAGTTCTCGATGATCGTTCCGGGCGGCAAGGAAGGCTGGTTCCACACCACCCTGTCCCCCGAAACCGACCTGGGCGGCGCCGTCGTCGGCGTGCTCACCTCCACCCGCGACGTCACCGTGAGCAAGATGGCCGAACGGGCGCTCGCCCACCAGGCGATGCACGACCCGGTGACCGGCCTGGCGAACCGCTACCTGCTGATGGACCGGCTGGGCCAGGCGCTCCTGCGCATCGAACGCACGCCGGGGCGGGTGGTGCTGATCTTCGTCGACCTCGACCACTTCAAGGCGGTCAACGATTCCTACGGGCACGAGGTCGGCGACGAGGTGCTGGTCGAACTGGCGCGCCGGCTGTCCGCCGTCGGCCGGCGCGAGGACACCGTGGCCAGGCTGGGCGGGGACGAGTTCGTGGTGCTGTGCGAGAACGTCCGCACCGAGGGCAACGTGCGCGAGATCGCGGGAAGGATCGTGCGCGCGCTGGCCGAGCCGTTCAACGTGGGTGCCGGGCTGCAGGTGCGCCTGTCCGCAAGCGTCGGCGTCGCCGTGACCGGGGATCCGACGGCGCGCGCGCCGGACCTGCTGCGCAACGCCGATACCGCGATGTACCGCGTCAAGCAGCAGGGACGCAACGGCTTCCACATCTTCGATCCCGCGGTGGACGTGGCGACCGACGACCAGTTGCGGCTCGAGGCCGACCTGCAGCATGCGCTCGGCCGCGGCGAGCTCGCCCTGGTCTACCAGCCGCTGCTCTCGCTCGCGGACCGGCGTCTGCTCGGGTTCGAGGCCCTGCTGCGCTGGCAGCATCCCACCCGGGGCACGCTGCTGCCCGGCGACTTCCTGCCGATCGCCGAGCGCATGGGCCTGATGGGCCTGATCGGCGCCTGGGTGCTCGACACCGCATGCAGTCGCCTGGCCACCTGGTCCGCCACTCGCGTTCCGGCTGCCGACGCGGAGCCGCTGAGCATGGCGGTCAACGTCTCCGGCAGCCAGCTGCGGGCGGTGGGCTTCGCCGACCAGGTCCGCGGCGCGCTCGCCGCCCACGGCATCGCGCCGTCGTCGCTGCGGCTGGAGATCAGCGAACGCGACCTGATCCATGGCGACCCGCGGGTGGAGTCGGCGCTGGCCGAGCTCGGCGAACTCGGCGTGCAGCTGGCCGTGGACGACTTCGGCGCCTCGGTGACCTCGCTGGCCCGGTTGCCGCGGGTCCTGGTCAGCGTGGTCAAGCTCGGGCGCTTCGCCGACCTGCGGCAACGCGACGTGGTCGCGGCGGTGATCGCCACCGCGCACGGGCTGGGCATGAGCGTGGTCGCCGGCGGGATCGAGGACGCCGAGCAACTCGCCGAATTCAGCGCGCTGGCCTGCGACGACGGCCAGGGTTTCCTGCTCGGCCGTCCACTGGAAGAGTCCGCCGTCGAACACCTGCTGCGCGGCGGCAGGGCATTCCCGGGCGTGTAACATCGTCGGCCAGGGGCCTGTCGCCCGTCGCCCGCAAGTTCGAATGCGCATCGCCAGCTGGAACGTCAACTCGCTCAACGTGCGTCTTCCGCACCTGGAACAGTGGCTGCGCGACACGCAGCCGGACGTGGTCGGCCTGCAGGAAACCAAGCTCGAGGACGCGCGCTTCCCGGACACGGCGCTGGCCGGTCTGGGCTACCGCAGCGTCTTCCATGGCCAGAAGACCTACAACGGCGTGGCGATCCTCGCGCGCGAGCGCGCCATCGAGGACGTGCAGGCCGGCATCCCGGGTTTCGAGGACGACCAGAAACGGGTGATCGCCGCGACCGTCGACGGCGTGCGCATCGTCAACCTGTACGTGGTCAACGGCCAGGACGTGGGCACCGAGAAGTACGCCTACAAGCTGCGCTGGCTGGATGCGGTGCACGGCTGGCTCGGCGAAGAGCTGCAGCGCCACCCCAGACTGGTGGTGCTGGGCGATTTCAACATCGCGCCCGACGACCGCGACGTGCACGATCCGCTGGTCTGGAACGATGGCCACATCCTCACCTCGGCCGCCGAGCGCGATGCCTTGAGGAGATTGCAGGCGCTGGGCCTGCACGACGCGTTCCGCCTGCACAACGACGAGGCCGGCATCTTCAGCTGGTGGGACTACCGCCAGGCCGCGTTCCGCCGCAACCTCGGCCTGCGCATCGACCTGACCCTGGTGTCGGACGCGTTGCGCGGGCACGCAGCCGCCTCCGGCATCGACCGCGAACCGCGCACCTGGGAGCGGCCGAGCGACCACGCGCCGGCGTGGGTGACGCTCGCCGGTTGAGGCAGGGCGAGCAGCGCCGGTGTATCGACGCACCGCGTAGCCCGGATAAGCGCAGCGCATCCGGGAAACTCTCCGCACCCCGAAAGGACGGCGCAGGCCACCCGGCCTGCGCGCCGCGGCCATGTGGTCGCATTCGCCTGGATTGTCTGTACCTGGCGCTTTGTCGTCCGCGGAGGTCCCGGATGCGCTGCGCTTATCCGGGCTACGCTGCAAGGGTAGACGACGCGTTCGGCTGCAACCCGTTATTCGGTGCCCGGACCGGGACGCGGCGCGGGGCCGGTCGCTCGCGCATCCACGTCGCGCTCCAGCCGCCGTTCGAAACAGTGCCGCCCGGGCGGATGCAGCCAGGCATCGTCGTACATGGGCTCGGCCTGGCGGACCCGGATGCGGCTGTCGGTGGCGAAGTCGGCGCACAGGCGGTAGCGGCGCCGGTCGATCGCCTCGAAGACGTAGGACGCGCCGCTGTCGGGGTCGACGGTCGCGAGCCCACGTTCCGTACCCGGCAGCAGTGCGCCGAGGTCGCGCGGCAGGGCATCGTGCAGCTTCGCGTGCTCTCCGATCGCCGCTTCGATCCGCCGCAGGTCCGCGACCCGTCGCGCATCCAGCTTCGAGGCGCGCTGCGCCGCCGGCGAACCGATCACCATGATCGCGGTGATCACGGTCGCCGCGATCACGACCGCCGCCAGGATCACCAGCCGGCGTCCCACGCTCGCGCCGCTCACGACTCGTGCTCCTCGCGCCGCAGGTCGACCAGGTAATAACCGAAGATCGTGCCCGCGATCGCCCCGACCACGCCGACCTTCAACAGGAAGCGCACGCTCGTCTCGCCGCCGAGCACGTTGTAGACCAGCACGATCAGGTCGCCGATCAGCGCGGCGGCGGCGATGAACAGCGTCAGGTAGGTCAGCCAGCGGCGTACCGGCGAGAGCCGCTTGACCGGGTGCCGCGCCAGGTCCATGCCGATGTGGCGCGCGAGGAAGGCGAACACCGGGAACGCGATCGCCAGGGTCGCGATCGACCAGCGCATCGACTGCCCGAGGCTGCGCACGCGGTACTCCGGATCGGCCGCATCCGGGAAGGCATGGTTGACCAGGTCGAACAACAGGCTGCCCAGGTGCCAGGCAGAGAGGTAGAGGGTTGCGAACAGCAGCAGGTACAGGAACGCCTCGCGGGCCGACAACTGCGGCCGTGGTCGCGGCACCGGCACCGGGAAGTCTAGGTCGGCGTAGGCCGCAAGCGCCACGCGCGCCTGCTCGGGCGTCCAGCCGGCCTCTGCCAGCGCCGATTCCACCTGCTGCCGCGACGCGCCCGCGGCGAGCGCGTCGCGCACGAAGCGTTCCAGTTCCTGCGTGGCCTGGGCCATGGCCGTTGCTCCCGTTGGCATCCGGCCACCACCGTGGCCGCGCCCTCGACGGCCGTCAAGCCGCATGCGCGAAGTCGACGCTCACGCGACCGTGCGGCCACGCCGTCGCGTCACCGGCGCTCACCCCCGACCGCCTGCGTCGCGTAGCCCGGTCGTGGCCGCGTGCGCGCGGTGCAGCTAGCCCGCGTCGCGGACGGTCAGCGTGCCCGGCGTGTTCTGGCCGGTATCGAGGGTCAGGCCGAGCAGGCCCTCGCTCATCGAGTACTGGTAGAAGTCGTTGGACAGCACACGGAACACTTCGTCCGGGGTCTCGGCCAGCGCGAGGCTCTCGGTGAAGCTGGTGCCGCCCATGTCCTGCGACTGCAGCGCCTCGAAGCGCTCGGCGCGATACTCGTCGGACTGCATGAAACCGCGTGCATCGTCGCGCAGTGCGATCAGCTCGGACTCGGTGAACTCCAGCCGCACGTGCTGGTTGCCGTCGTAATCCCTCGACTGGTGTGCGCCGAGGTTCGAAGTGTCGGCGTTGTAGGCGTCGTACAGGTAGGAAGCGAGCGCGGGATCGTAGTTCGCCAGCACCATGCCGTAGCGGGTGGTCCCCGGCACCGGTTGCCCGGCGGCATCGCTGTTCCAGGTGACCTGGCTGTAGTGGTTGTCGCCGACCCGGTAGGAGCCGGTGTTTTCGGTGGTGCCATCGGCCCAGCGCGTGGACACGATCTCCAGTTCGCTGCTGTTGATCTGCGTACTCCAGCCGAAGCCGCCGATCTCCAGGCCGAAGCGCGCCTCGTGGTCGGCGGCCAGTACCTCGGTGGTGCCCGCCCGCAGCACGCCCGGCGGCGACCAGTCCGGCATCTGTCCCGAACTCATGAATGCCTGGTAGGCCGCCTGGCCTTCCTCGGTGCGCAGGTCGAGCTGCGCCACCGACATCGAACGCTCCTCCAGGCTGCGGTCGGCGCCGAGGCCGATCGCGCCGATGCCGCGGTAGCCCAGGCCGAAGAACATGTCGTTCTCCACCGTCTCGACGTCGCCGGCGACGATCTCGAAGGTGTTGGCGTCGATCCGGCGCACGCCGAAGCCCTGGCCCGAGAGGTCGGTGGTGGTGCCGTTGAGGTGCAGCAGCTTGTAGTTCGCCTCGAAGTGGCTGCCGGTCAGGGTCTGGCCGCGGATCAGGGTGCCGGTGCCGATCGGCATCGACATCGGGTCGAGCGGATTGGGCGCGGCGGCGAGGTCGCCATCGGCGATCCGTGCGCCCTGCTCGGGCGTCACCACCGCTTCGTAGGTCACGCGGGTGCCGGCGAACTGCTCGTAGCTGCCCGAGACCGGGATCGGCAGGCCCTTGACCACGTTGCGCAGCAGCGGCGAGTTGTCGACCATGTTGCGCAGTTCGGGGAACGCGTCGAAACGCTCGGCGATGCGGCTGCCCCACTCGTAGTACTTGTTGAGCGGCGTGCGGCCGACGGCTGCGGTGGCGGTGCCCTGCATCTGCACTTCCAGCTCGAAGGTCTGGGTCTGGCTGAAATCGATGCCGGTCTGCACGCCGGACATGTCCACCTGTCCGACCAGGGTGAGGTCGACGCCTCCACGCACCGGCAGCGGCAGGGTCGCCGCGCCTGCGACCGGGGTCTCGAAATGCACCTGCTGGCCGGGGTTGATCGCCCAGGCCAGCACGCCGTCCGGCGCCAGCGCCAGCACTTCGTAGCCGGCCTGCACCTGCGCCGGGGTGGCGTCGGCGGGCAGGTCGATCCCGAGCGCGCCGAGCGCGGTGCGCACCTGTGTGATGTCGAGCCGGGTCACGTCGGTGGACGGTCCGCCGCCGGTGCGCAGGTAGGCGGGCACCTCGGTCGGCCGGGTGGTGGCCTCGTCGACGATGCGGTGCAACTGCTGCACGTGGGGATCGTTGGCGAACGCGCTGCGCGCATCGCCGTACTCGAGCGATCGCGTCGCGCCGTTGAGCGCGTCGTAATCCGACAGTTGCGGTTCGAGCCGGTCGATCGCGGCCTGCGCCTGCGCGGCGCGGCGCTCGTTGAACGTCTCCACGCGCGCTTCGTAGATCGAGCGCCGGTCCTCGTCGGGGAAGCCGGTGGGGATGTCGGACCAGGTGGGCAGGGGCAGGTCGTGGATCGCCTCGACCGCCTCGGCGGGCGTCTGCGCGGTGGCGAAGGTGGGCGGCTCGACCGTAGGCGCGTCCGCAACGGTCGTGGCCTCCGCCGTGGGCGGGTCGGCCTGCGTCGCCTGGTGGCTGTCGCGGATCGCCTGCTGGTCTTCCGGCGGCAGCCGGTGGTAGGTACTCGAATCGATGCCGTAGATCTCGGACACGACGGCGCGCTCCGCGAAGGATGGATGCCGCGGACCTTAGCCTTGCGTGCGCGCCACCGGTATCCGGAGCGACCCTAGGTCCCTCGGCAACGTTGGCGGAAAGCCGGTGGAGCGGGCCGCCTGCCCACCGCAGCACGGAACCGCGGCGCCGGGCGAGGGGCTGCCCTAGCCGCGGGCGAATGCCGCGAAGCCGGCCACGAACTGCCGCAACTGCGCGGCGACCTTGTCGTCGACCAGCTCGCCCCCGGCATCGAACACGCCGCCCGCACGCGACACCATCAGCCGTCCGCCGAACCACGCCCGCGCGCGCAGGGTGTGCAGCACCGGCCACCAGGCATCCTGGGCGAGGATCGTGCCGAAGCCGCCGGGCGATGCGCCGACGACGGCGAAAGCGCGCCCGCCGAACACCGCGGGGATGTCCGCGGCCGGACGCGACAGCCAGTCGATCGCGTTCTTGAACACGCCGGGGATGCCGTTGTTGTACTCCGGAGTGGCCAGCAGCACGCCGTCGGCGGCACGCACCTTCCGCTTCAGTGCCTCGACCGCCGGTGGAAGCCCGGATGCCGCTTCCCCGTCGCCGTCGTACAGCGGGATGCCGTGCAGCGTGGCGACATCGAGCGACACCCCCTCCGGCAGGTCGCGGGCGGCCGCACGCAGCAGCGCGGTATTGAACGAGCCGGCGCGCAGGCTGCCGGAGATGCCGAGCAGGTTCGCCATCGTGCGAGACCTCCGTGGGATGCCCCCATGCTAGCGCGCCTCCACAGCCGCGGCGACGTCGAACCGGAGCGCCTGCGTTCGTCGTGAAGGACAACCAGCGCGGGAGGTCTTCCATGGGCAGGATCATCGTCGAGCAGATCGTCAGCGCCGACGGCTACGCCACCGGGCCCGACGGCGGCATCGACTTCTTCGGCTCGACCGGGGAACTGCAGGACCCGCAGATGGAGGACGAGCAGATGCGCATGCTCGACCCGGTCCGGGCGATCGTGCTGGGCCGGATCACCTACGGCATGTTCGAGGCGTACTGGCCGGACACTTCGCCGAAGGTCGAACGCGTGGCGGCGCCGATCAACACACTGCCGAAGTACGTGGTCTCCTCGACCCTGGCGGCGGCGCCCTGGGGCACGCGCGGCGACAGTGCGCGGATCCTGCGCGGCGATGGCGTCGCGTCGCTGCAGGCGCTGCGTCGGCAGGTCGATGGCGACATCGTCGTCTGGGGCAGCCTGACCTTGACGGACGCGTTGCTGCGCGCCGGTGCGGTCGACCTGCTGCGCCTGCGCACGCTGCCGGTGCTGGTCGGCACCGGGCGTCCGTTCGCGCCCGCCGACCTGGGCCAGCGGGCGCTGGCGCTGGAGGGCTGTCGCACCTTCGACTCCGGTGCGCAGGTGCTCACCTACCGTTTCGCCTGAGCCGGCGCGTTTCCGGAGACGACGATGCCCGGCATCGCCGGGCATCGCCTGCAGCCATCTCCTGGCTTGTCCGCATCGCGCACGCGCTCGCGCGCGCCGGTACGCAATCCTCGCCAGGCGATCAGTCCTTGTCCTTGCCGATGATGCGGCCATCGGCCGGATCCAGGCGCAGTTCCACATCCTTGCCGGCGGGATCGTCGGCTTCCGCCTTCCACAGGCCGTCCTCGAACTCGACGTCGTGCACGTTGCTGTACCCCGCGGCGACGAGTTTGGCCTCGATGTCAGCCTCGCCCAGGTTCGCGACCTGCTCGTCCGGGTACACGGTGCCGGTGCGGGCATCGATCGACACCCCGATCCGGTTGCCATCGGCGCTGCGTGCGTCGGCGCTCCAGGTGCCGTTGTCGAACTCGACGTCGTCGACGTCGGTATAGCCCTGCGCCTCGAGCCTGGCGCGGACTTCGGCGGCGGTCAGCGCGTCCTGCGCGTATGCGGCGCCGGCGGCCGCGAACAGGGCAAGGACAAGGCAGGCCTGCGTGGTCCTGAGCGGGATGTCGCGGCTGAGCGGGATGTCGCGGAAGGTTCGCATGGCGCACTCCTTTCGTGGGGAAGACGCATGCTGGGATCACCAGCCGCAACCGGCCGTGAAATGGGCCCTACGGGTGGCGCATGGTTCATCGGTGCGAAGGCAACGAAAAAGCCCGGCTTGCGCCGGGCTTTTTCCTTGGCCGAACGGAGCGCTTCGTTCAGCGCACGCTGCCACGCCGGAACAGGTTCACGATCGCGAGCAGGACGATCGCACCGATCAGCGCGGTGATCAGGAACCCGATCCAGCCGCCGCCCAGGCCGAAGCCGATCATCGGCAGCAGCCAGCCACCGATGAAGCCACCGATGATGCCCACGACCACGTTGAGGATGATGCCCTGCTGGCCATCGGTACGCATCAGCATGCTCGCGAGCCAGCCCGCGATGCCGCCGACGATCAGGTAGATGATGAAGTTCATGCAGGATCTCCTTTCTTGAATGGGATGGCGCACGCATCCCGGCGAACAGGGGAGCGGAAAAGAGGCTGACAGACGGGCCGTGACGGCGATGTCTGCGGGATTCCGGCAGGCAGCGGCGGGTGTCCCGAAAGCTACGGACCGCTCCGCAACAGGTGCAGCAGCGCCGCCCGTGGCAGCTTCCCGGTCTCGTTGCGCGGCAGCGCCGGCACCCGTCGCAATGGCCGCGGCAGGAACACCGGATCGATGCTGCGGCGCAGGGCCGCGCGCAGGGTGTCCTCGTCGAGCGTGGCGCTGACGTAGGCCGCCGCGATGCGGCGCACGCCGGCGGTTTCCTCGTCGAGCTGGAACACCACCCCGTCGCTCACCCCGGGCACGTCCAGCAGGCGCCGGGTCAGGTCCGCCAGCGACGCGCGCTTGCCGGCGATCTCCAGCAGGTCGGCCTGGCGCCCGCGCAGCACGAAGCGTCCATCGCCCTGCGTTTCGACCAGGTCGGCCAGCAGGACCGGCCCGGCGAGATGGGCGGCGGACACCAGGGTGCCGTCGGGCTGCGGCTGCAGCCGGACGCCGGGATAGGGCGTCCACGCCTCCCCGTGCGCGCTGCGGCGGCTGGCGAAGATGCAGGTCTCGGTGGATCCGAAGGTTTCGCGCACCTCGCAGCCGTAACGCGCCTCGGCCTGCGCGGCCAGTGCCTGCGGCAGCGGTGCGGTGGCGGTCACGATCCCCGCCAGTGGCGGCAGCGCCACGCCCGAGGCGAGCAGCGCGCGCAGGTGCACGGGCGTGGTCACGAGCAGGCGCGCGCCGGCGGCGTCGTGCAGCGCGCGCGCGATGTCCTCCGGGAAGAACGGCCGTCCGCGGTGCACCGCCGCGTCCGTGAGCAGCGGCAGCATCACCGACAACTCCACGCCGTACATGTGCTGCGGTGGTACCGTCGCCACCACGTGCGGCGATTCGCCCGGTGCCCACAGGCTGGCGAGCGCGGCATGGTTCTGCGCGGTGCTGGTGCGCAGCGAGACCAGCGTCTTGGCGTTCGCGGTCGGCATGCCGGTGCTGCCGGAGGTGAAGCCGATGGCGACCACCGCGGACTCGTCGACCCGCAGCGGCGCCCCCTCCAGCGCGGGCAATGTGGCCTCCAGGTGCACGAAATGCGCGCCCGGACCGGCCAGCAGGGCGTCGCAGCCGCAGGCCTCGCCGTCGCCGATGCAGTAGCTGCCGGGATAGCGCGCGCGCACCTCGTCGATCGCCGCGCGGGTGCGCGTGGGCGGCAGCAGGTTCGTCTGCCCGCGCACGGCGGCCGCGCAGAACGCGACCAGGAAGCGGTAGCGGTCCTCGCACAGGTTCACCGCATAGGCCGCGTCGGGCAGCCGTGCCGCGAGCGCGCGCACGTGCGCGGCGAAGGCGGCGCGGGACGTCGTGCCGTCGCCATCGAACGCGAACACGCCCGCGTCATCGCCCGCGGGCAGCGGCAACGTGCTGGAGACTGGCGGCGTGTTGTACTGGACGACTGCGGACATGTTCCCCGACCGGCGGCTCCGGAATGCTCCCCGCCCGCCCCCTAGCTTACGCTGCACGCCGCATTGCCGAGAAAAACGCCCTTGCCGATGGACCCCGCAGAGCCGTACCTGGACGTCGGCCCCGTGCGCTGCGCATGGGGGCCGTATCGCCGTGGCGAACCCGCCGAACCCGCGGCGCGGGCGTGGCTGGCCGGACAGCTGGCGGTGCCGGAAGACGCGCTGGCCCTGTGGCGCGACGTGCACGGTCGCCCGCACCTGGGCCAGGCGCATGCCGGCCTCGATGCGAACTGGAGCCACAGCGGCGAGCGGCTGCTGGTGGCGCTGGCGCGCGGCGCGCGCGTGGGGGCGGACATCGAATGGCTGCGGCCCCGGCCGAACGCGATGACCCTGGCCCGCCGGTTCTTCACCGCCGACGAGGCGGCGCAGCTCGCCGACCTGCCGCACGACGGCGCGGAAGCCTGGTTCGTGCGCCTGTGGTGCGCCAAGGAAGCGGTGCTCAAGGCGCATGGCCGCGGCATCGCATTCGGGCTGGAGCGGCTGGAGTTCACCCGGGACGGCGAGGGCTGGCGGCTGCACCGCTGCGACCCGGCGCTGGGCGCGCCCGCGGACTGGCGCCTGCACGCGTTCATGCCGGCGCCGGGCTACCTCGCCACCCTGGCCTGGCGGCCGCATTAGCCACGAACGGCGATTCGCGAGCCCCGGCCTGCGGTACTCCTACAATGGCGTGATGACGCACCCGCCAATGGACCCGCTGCGCGATCCGGTCGAATCCGGCCTCGGCGCCCTGGGCCTCGACCCCGCGCTGGCCGACCCGTTGCTCGCCTACCTGTCGCTGCTGCAGCGCTGGAACGCCACCTACAACCTGACCGCGATCCGCGACCCGCGGCAGATGGTGACCCTGCACCTGCTCGATTCGCTGGCGATGCAGCCGCACGTGGCCGGTCTCGGCAGCCTGGCCGACCTGGGCAGCGGTCCGGGCCTGCCCGGCATCCCGCTGGCGATCGCATGTCCCGGCTTGCGGGTGACCCTGGTCGAGTCCAATGGCAAGAAGGCGCGCTTCCTGCGCGAGGCGCTGCGGCACCTGCACCTGGGCAACGCACGCGTGGCCGAATCGCGCGCCGAGGCGCTGGACGAACCCGGCGCCTACCAGGCGATCACCGCGCGCGCGCTGGCCACGCTGGCCGACATCCTCGTCGTCGGCGGCCACCTGCTGGCGCCCGGCGGCCGCCTGCTGGCGATGAAGGGCGCACGTCCGGACGCCGAGATCGCGGCCCTGCCCCCCGGCTGGCAGGTCGAGGCGATCCACCCGCTGCGCGTGCCGGGACTGGCGGCAGAGCGGCATCTGGTGGTGGTGGCGAGGGGGAACTGAAGACCGCTTGGAGGCTGAACCGGCCGCGGTCAGGGCCGGGGAAAAAGCGCGCGGCGCTTCCCGAAACGTACCCCGCGGCGGCGGGTGTGGCACCCACGAACGCCGATTTCCTTCGCGGCGCGGCATAATCCCCTGTCCGGGCCGCCGTCTTGCGGCCAACTCCCGCCGCTACCCGAGGCACCCCGGACCCCATGGCCCGCATCATCGCCATTGCCAACCAGAAAGGCGGCGTCGGCAAGACGACCACCGCCGTGAACCTGGCCGCGGCGCTGGCGGCCACGCCCAAGCGCGTGCTGCTGATCGACCTCGATGCCCAGGGCAACGCCACCATGGGCAGCGGCATCGACAAGCGCGACCTGCATGCCTCCACCTGCGACGTGCTGCTGGAGGAAGTGCACGCCGAGGACGCGATCATGGAAACGGCGGAAGGCTACGACCTGCTGCCGGGCAACACCGACCTGACCGCGGCCGAGATCGAGCTGATGGACGAGGAAGGCCGCGAGCAGCGGCTCAAGCGCGCGCTCGATCCGTTGCGTCCGCGCTACGACTTCATCATCGTCGACTGCCCGCCGGCGTTGTCGCTGCTCACGCTCAATGCGCTGACCGCGTCCGATTCGGTGCTGGTGCCGATGCAGTGCGAGTACTACGCGCTCGAAGGCCTGACCGCGCTGCTGCAGACGATCGACGCCCTGAAGGAGCGGCTCAACCCGCAGCTGGAGATCGAAGGCGTGCTGCGCACCATGTTCGACGTGCGCAACAACCTCGCCAACGCGGTCTCGGCCGAGCTGGTGCAGCATTTCGGCGACAAGGTGTTCCGCACCATCGTGCCGCGCAACGTGCGCCTGGCCGAGGCGCCGAGCCACGGCCAGAGCATCATCGGCTACGACCGCGGATCGCGCGGCGGCATCGCCTACCTCGGCCTCGCCGGCGAGGTGCTGCGCCGCCAGCGCGAACGCAACGAACAGGCGGGCGCGGGGGCCGCCACCGACCCGCAGAAGAAGGACGACACCTTGACGGAGACCCCGGCATGAGCACCGCGAAGTCCGCGCCCGCCAGGAAGCGCGGCCTCGGCCGCGGCCTGGAAGCGCTGCTCGGCCCCAAGGCCGCCGCCGAAGCGCCGAAGCTCGAGGCCACGCCCGGAGACGCGCTGCGCACGCTGCCGGTCGACGCCATGCGCGCCGGCAAGTACCAGCCGCGCAAGCACTGGGACAGCGACAAGCTCACCGAACTGGCCGAATCGATCCGCTCGCAGGGCGTGATCCAGCCGATCGTGGTCCGCGCGCTGGCCGACCGTACCTACGAAATCATCGCCGGCGAACGCCGCTGGCGCGCGGCGAAGGAAGCCGGACTGGCCGAGATCCCGGCAGTGGTGCGCGAGGTCGACGACCGCACCGTGGTGGCGATGGCGCTGATCGAGAACATCCAGCGCGAGGACCTCAATCCGCTGGAGGAGGCGCAGGCGCTGCAGCGCCTGATCGAGGAGTTCGACCTCACCCACGCCGCCGCCGCCGAAACCGTCGGCCGTTCGCGCGCGGCGGTGTCGAACCTGCTGCGGCTGCTGGAACTGCCGCCGGCGATCCGCGCGCTGCTCGAGGCGCGCCGCCTGGAGATGGGCCACGCCCGCGCGCTGCTGACGCTCTCGCCCGACCTGGCCAGCAAGCTGGCTTCCGAGGCCGCCGAACGCGGCTGGTCGGTGCGCGAGGTCGAACACCGCGCCGCGCAGTTCGCCGCGGGCAAGGTGCCGGCGTCGCCGAAGAAGGCCACGGGCGGCAAGGCCGCGAACTCGCCCGACATCACCACGCTCGAGAACGAGCTGTCGGAAACGCTCGGCGCCAGGGTCAGCATCAGCAACGGCCGCGGCAACCGCGGCAAGCTGGTGATCCACTACGCCGGCCTCGAGGCGCTCGACGGCGTGCTCGAGCGGCTGCGGCGCCGTTAGCGGCGCGGCGTCGAGCTCGATCCGGACCGGACGCATGTTCACCCTCGACCAGTTCCGGCAGCTCGCGTTCCTGCAAGGCCGCTGGACCGGCGACGGTCCCGATGGCACGCCGTTCTTCGAGGAGTACGCCTTCGTCGACGCGTCCACGTTGCGCTCCACGCGCTACGCCGACGCGCGCTTCGCCGAGGCGACGGATTCGAGCACGGTCGCGTTCGCGGACGGGATCGTGACCTCGACCTGGAACGGCTTCAGCTGGCGCGCCAGCGCGATCGGCGCGGATGCGGCAGCGTTCGAGCCGGTCGAGGCGCCGAGCGCGTTCTCCTGGTCGCGCGGGCCCGACGACACCCTCGAGGTCGTCCAGCGCTGGAGCGACGACCAGGGCCGCCCGCAGCAGTACACCCTGGTGCTGCGCCGGATCCGGGATTGATCCGGCGGCACCGGACGCGCGCCGCGCCCGGCGCGAGCCGGCGACGGCTCGCGCGCCACCGCCACCGCCGCGCAGGCGTCACGGCCGCCCCGACCGCCGCGCGCGATACTGTGCCCGCATGAGCACCTACCGCCTCCAGTCGCTGTTCGAACCGGCCGCGGTCGCGGTCGTCGGCGGCAGCCCGCGCGAGCGCTCGGCCGGACGCGCGGTGATGCGCAACATCCGCGCAGCCGGTTACGCCGGCCGGATCGGCTGGGTCAGCCCGCGCCACCGCGAGATCGACGGCCTCGCCACGGTCAGGCGCCTGCGCGACCTGGACTGGGTGCCCGACCTTGCGGTCATCACCGCGCCGCCCGCGGTGGTGCCGGGACTGGTGGAGGAGGCCGCGGCGCTCGGCGTGGGCGCGGCGGTGCTGCTGACCGCGCAGCTGGGCGCCGGCCGCGCGGCGTTCAACGCCGCGATCGAGCGCGCGGCGCATCCGCACGGCATGCGCATCCTCGGGCCGCACTGCCTGGGCATCGTGTCCTCGCACGCCGGGCTCAACGCCAGCATCGCGGCGCGGACCCCGCAGGCCGGCGACATCGCGCTGGTGTCCGAGTCGAGTGCGATCGCCGCGGCGCTGGTGGAATGGGGCGTGGCGCGCTCGATCGGGTTCTCCAAGGTGGTGTCGCTGGGCGACGCGCTCGACATCGACTTCGCCGACCTGCTCGACCACCTCGCCACCGACCGCCACACCCGCGCGATCCTGCTCTACGTCGAGCATGTCGGCAATGCGCGCAAGTTCATGTCCGCCGCACGCGCGGCGGCGCGCGCCAAGCCCGTGGTGGTGGTGAAGTCGGCGCGTCCGCAGGCGCCGCAGAGCATCGCCGAAATCGGCCTGCGCGCGCTGGCACCGGCCGAAGCCGTGCACGCGGCCGGGTTCCGCCGCGCCGGCCTGCTCCAGGTCGACGCGCTCGACGAACTGTTCGCGGCCGCGGAAACACTGGGCACGCTGCGCACCTTCCCCGGCAGGCGCCTGGCGATCCTCGGCAATGGCGGCGGCGTGGGCGTGCTCGCGGCACAGCAGCTGCTGCGACTGGGCGGCACCGTGGCGACGCTCTCCACGGAGACGATCGCCGCGCTCGACGCACTGCTGCCCGGCGGCTGGTCGCACGACAACCCGGTCGACCTGGTGGTCGACGCCGACGGCGCGCGCTACGCCACCGCCGCCGACGCGTTGCTGTCCGATCCGCATAACGACGCGCTGCTGGTGGTCAACGTGCCCACCGCATTCTCCGCCCCGCTGGAAACGGCCACCGCGCTGGCCGACGTGCTGGCGCGGCGCAAGGGGGCCGCCGCGCGCAAGCCGGTGTTCGCGGTATGGCTGGCCGAGGACGCCGCGGCGCACGCGGCACTGCACGCAGCGCAGGTGCCGAGCTACGCCACCGAAACCGAGGCGGTGCACGGCTTCATGCACCTGGTGCGCTACCGCGAGGCGCAGCAGGCCCTGATGGAAACGCCGCCGAGCCTGCCGGCGGATTTCGCGGTGGACGCGGCGGCTGCACGGATGCTGGTGCGGGCCGCGGTCGCGCGTGGCGAAGTGCAGCTCGATCCGCAGGCGACCGCGCGCATCCTCGCCGCCTATGGCCTGCCCCATGAGGCGCCACTGGCCGCCGCCGACCCGAAGGCCGCGATGGCGCTGGCGCAGCCGCTGCTTGCGGCGGGCCGCATGGTGGCGGTGAAGATCGATTCGCCCGACATCGCGCACAAGAGCGTGGTCGACGGCGTGCGCCTCAACCTCGCCGGCGGGCAGGCGGTGCACGATGCCGCCGCCGACGTGCTGCGGCTGGCGCGCGAGCGCCGGCCCGACGCGCGCATCCGCGGCGTGACCGTGCAGGCGATGGTGACCCGCGCAAACGCGCGCGAGCTGATCGCCGCGATCGCCGACGACCCGGTGTTCGGCCCGGTGGTGGTGTTCGGACGCGGCGGCACCGCGGTGCGCGTGGTCGACGACCTCGCGCTGGGCCTGCCGCCGCTCGACCTGCGCCTGGCGCACGAGCTGATCGGACGCACGCGGGTGGCCCGCCGGCTCAAGGCCCACCGCAACCAGCCCGCCGCCAACGAACGCGAGATCGCGCTGGCCCTGGTGAAGCTGGCGCAGCTGGCGGCCGACGTGCCGGAGATCCGGCAGATGAGCCTGAACCCGCTGCTGGCCGACGCCGACGGCGTGATCGCGGTCGACGCGCGCATCCTGGTCGGCCCGGTCGAGCCGCTGCACAAGGGCCGCGGTCATCCGCGCTTCGCGATCTTCCCCTATCCCAGCGAGCTGGAACGCAGCATCGCCCTGGCCGACGGCACGCCGGTGTCGGTGCGCCCGGTGCGCCCGGAAGACGAGGATCTGTTCCGCGAGTTCTTCACCCACGTCACCGACGAGGACCTGCGCCTGCGCTTCTTCCAGTCGGTCAAGCACTTCAGCCACGAGTTCATCGCCCGGCTGACGCAGATGGACTACGCGCGCTCGATCGCGCTGCTGGCGCTGGACGGGTCCGGCGCGATGCTCGGCGCGGTCCGCCTGCACGCCGACGCCAACTACGAGTCCGGCGAGTACGGGATCCTGGTGCGCTCCGACCTCAAGGGCCAGGGCCTGGGCTGGCAGCTGATGAAGATCATGATCGAGGTCGCCGGCTGGCTCGGCCTGCACGAGGTCGAGGGCCAGGTGCTGCGCCAGAACCGCGGCATGCTGGCGATGTGCGCGCAGCTCGGCTTCCGCATCACGCCCGACCCGGACGAGCCCGGGCTGATGCTGGTCAGGCTCCCGGTCTCGCAGGACGACGAGACGGCCTCCTGAGCCTGGCGCCGACTTGTCCACAGGCGCCGGGGCGGGCATAATGCGCGGCTCGCTGCGTCCGACCCACCCGTACACCGGGTCCGGCGCGGGGACCGGAAACGCCATTCCGCCCCCCAACCGTGCAGCGACCACCGCCCGCATTGCGTGGCGGGCGCGCCTCCAGGGCCCGCCCGCCGGGGCCGACGTCTCCCTGGCCAAGGGAGGCACCAACCGTTATCGAGGTGCGTAATGTCCCGAGTATGCCAAGTCACCGGCAAGCGAACGACGACCGGCAACAACGTCTCGCATGCCATGAACAAGACCCGCCGCCGCTTCATGCCCAACCTGCATGAACGCCGCTTCTGGGTCGCCAGCGAGAACCGCTGGGTCAAGCTGCGTGTTTCCGCCGCCGCCCTGCGCACCATCGACAAGAACGGTATCGACGCCGTGCTCGCCGACCTGCGCAAGCGTGGCGAGAAGGTCTGAGGAGTAGTACGTCATGGCAACCAAGCGCGACAAGATCCGTCTGATTTCGTCGGCCAACACCGGCCACTTCTACACCACGGACAAGAACAAGAAGAACACCCCCGGCAAGATGGAGATCAAGAAGTACGATCCCGTCGTCCGCAAGCACGTGATCTACAAGGAAGGCAAGATCAAGTGACCTGACGGCCGATGCGCGCAGCGCATGGCTGCCGGAAGGTCACCCGGAAGCCCGCCGCAAGGCGGGCTTTTTCGTTGGCCAGCGCTTCGCCTGCGACCACACGCCCGCGTCAGGCTCCCGTGCGGAGCGCGGCGTTTCGCAGGATGCATGTCCCCGTCGACGCCTGCCGCAAGCAGGACCGCCAACTTGGCCGGCCAACGGGCGTGGGGTGAGGCTGCACCTCACCCTGTCGGTGCTCAAACGCCCGTCGCCACCGATGGCAACGCTGCGAAGGCGTATGCCCCGCAGCTTTCATCTACCGCCGCGTAGCCCGGGGCATTCGCGTGTGCCAGGCCGCGCACCTTCTTGCTGACGCCGTGTCCTGCCGGCCGGGGGCCGCTCTTCCCTCGGTCAGGTCGTTCCGGCCCGACGCAGCGCGCCGGGCGTTCGCGCTGATGCGCGGCATGCCGCGCAAGCCATCCGCGCTCACCCTGCCCTGACTCGGGCACGCGCCATCCATGGCGCGCTCGATGCGACCCCGGCCGCCAGGCCACGGCTCATCGACCCGTTCTTGCGAGGGCTTCGTCAGCAGCGGATTCGCCTTTGCTTGAGGGACTGCACTTCCGCAGTTCGGGGTAGCACCCGTTGGTCGAGCCAAGAACAACGGGTGCTTCGACGAGAGACGTTCAATGCATGCCGAAGGCACGAGGCCCAACGACCCGATGCCGCAGCGACTCGGGCAGGGGACGCGCAAGCGGCACAGGGATGTGCCGCGGCCGCGAGTGCGGACATGGATGTCTGCCCGAGCGGTGCGCGTCCCCTGCCCGGGGTGCTGCGGCCCCACCGGAGCTGCGCTCCAATTGCGTAAGGACGAGGTCGCGCGGCGAGCCGCCACGATGGCGTGCGCTCGCGGAATGCGTGCGATTGCCCTTGGAAAGCCGCGCTTGCCATGCACCGCGCCACATCCAGCACACACCATCCGCCACCATTGCGGCGCGGCGGAGAGAGCGCCTGACAGCCGGGCAGACGACCCGGCACAATCCCCCGATGTCCCTGCCCGACCTCAATACCGGCCTGTGGCTGCTGATCGCGGACTGGCTGGTGCGGCTCGTGGCGCTGGCGTGGATCCCGTCGCGGACCACGCCCGGCGCGGCGCGCAGCTGGATGCTGCTGGTGTTCTTCGTGCCGCTGCTCGGCTTGCCGCTGTACCTGCTGCTGGGCCACCCGTGGCTGTCGCGCGAGCGCGTGGCGCGCCAGCGGCTGGCCTCGCAGGTGATCCGCGAGGAACAGGCACCGCTCGCCGACCAGCGCTGGACGCCCGCGCCCGGCGGCGCCGATGCCGAACTGGTGCCGCTGGTCGAGCGCCTGGGCGATTTCATGGCCACCCATGGCAACCAGGTCGAACTGCTCGGGGACTACGGCGACTCGCTGCGCCGCCTGGTCGCCGACATCGACGGCGCCACCCAGCGCGTGCACCTGCTGTATTACCTGATGTTCGACGACGCGGTGGGGGACGCGGTCGCGGGCGCGTTGCAGCGCGCGGCGGCGCGCGGCGTCGAGTGCCGCCTGCTGCTCGATGCGGTCGGCGCCAGGCGCGGCCTGCGCCGCTACCGCGCGCCGCTGCAGGCGGCCGGCGTGCAGGTGCAGGACATGCTGCCGGGTGGCCTGCGCTGGCGCCGCAGCGGACGCATGGACCTGCGCAACCATCGCAAGGTCGCGGTGATCGACAACCGCGCCGCCTGGGTGGGTTCGCAGAACCTGGCCGACGCGGAGTTCATCCGCGGCTTCCCGAACCGGGAACTGGTTGCGCGGGTGCAGGGCCCGGCGGTCGCCCACCTGGAAGCGGTGTTCGCCAGCGACTGGTTCATCGAGACCGGCGAGCGGCTCGCGGTCACGCCGACCCTGCCGCTGCACGATGCCGACATCGCCACCCAGATGCTTCCCAGCGGCCCGGCGTATCCGTTCGCCAACGCGCGCGACGCGGTCAATGCGCTGATCCATCTCGCGCGCCGGCGGCTGGTGCTGGTCACGCCCTATTTCGTGCCCGACGACGCCACCCTGAGCGCGCTGCGGATCGCCGCGCTGTCGGGCGTGGACACCCAGCTGATCCTGTCGATGAGCAGCAACCAGCGCCTGAGCGCGTGGGCGCAGGCGTCGTACTACGCCGAACTGCTCGCCGCCGGCGTCCGCATCGCGCTGTACCGTCCGCATTTCCTGCACGCCAAGCACCTGAGCGTGGACGACCACATCGCCCTGGTCGGCTCGATCAACCTCGACATCCGCTCGTTCGCGCTCAACGCCGAGATCGGCATGCTCTGCTACAGCGCGGACGTGGTCTCGCGGCTGCGGCAGATCGAAGCAGGCTACCTCGCCGACTGCGAACACCTCTCGGCGCAGGACTGGTCGCGGCGCCCGGCATGGCGCCGCAGCCTGGAGGGCGTCGCCCGGCTCGCCGATCCGCTGCTGTAGGACCGGGCTGCGCGTTCTTCGCGACGTGTTGCGGCCGCGCGCTCAGCGGGCCAGGAACGCGCTGACCTCCTCCAGCCAGTGCGGCCATGCCGCCTCGTGTTCGAGCAGCAGGTGGTTGCGGCTGTGCAGGTTCACGAAGCGCGCGCCCGGGATACGTTCGGCGATCAGGCGTCCTTCGGCCACCGGTACGCGCACGTCGTCGCGGCTGTGCAGCACCAGCGTCGGGCAACGCACCCGCGGCAGCAGGTCGACCACGTCGATGAGCGCGAACTCGCGCATGAACCGGGCGGCGTTGGCCGGCGAGGTCGAGACCCGCTCGAGTTCGTTGAACCACTCGTGCTGCTGGGCGCTGCCGTCGGGAATGAACTGGCTGGTGAAGAACTGGCGGAACGAGGGCTCCGCCTTGCCCCAGCCGAGTTCGGCCAGCTTGGCCATGGTCTCGGCCTCCTCGCGTTCCTGCGGCGTGTCGCTGCGCACCAGGCGGCCGCGCGCATAGCCGCCGTGCAGCACCAGGTGGCTCACGCGCCCCGGATGCCGGACCGCGTACGCGATCGCGATCGAGGCGCCCTGGGAGATCCCCAGCAGGGCGAAGCGCGGCGCGTCGAGCGCGTCGACGATCGCCTCCAGGTCGTCGACCCAGCGCGCGAACGAGAGATCTTCGACCTCCCACTCCGAAAGGCCGCAGCCGCGTTCGTCGTAGCGCACGAAAGTGTGGCCACGGGTCAGCGCCCGCACCATGTGGCCCCAGACCGGGCTGTCGTCGTCGTAGCCCAGGTGCGAGAGCCAGTTCGCCGCCTTGATCAGGCACGGGCCGTCGCCGGAGACGGTGTAGGCCAGGCGCACGCCGTCGCGACCGCGGGCGTGGCGGACCGGGGTCGGGTCCCGCCCGCCGCATGAACGCGGCCCCGGTGCGGACCCGCGCGCCATCGCCATCGCCGAGGCGTAGGCGGTCTCGACGATCTCCGACGGCGCCACGCCATACTCCTCGCGCAGCACGCCCGCGCAGCGGAAATAGGCCGCTTCCACCGCACCGGCGTCGCCGCGGTGGCCGAGCGCGATCATCAGCTCGGCATAGCCGCGTTCGGCGTGCGGCTCGAGCGCGATCGCCCGTTCCGCGGCGTCGATTGCCAGCTCGAGCCGGCCCAGGGCGACGCTGCGCTGGGCCAGCCGCTGCAGCCCGTGCGTGACCAGGCGCTGGTGCGCCTGGCGCTGCTGCGCGAGCCATTCGTCGAACGCGTCGGAAGCGACGTCGAAACCTTCGAGCAGGCCTTCCGCGCCCGGGGCAAGCAGTGCATCGGTCGCCTCGTCGTCGGCCGACGGTGCGATCTGTGCGCGCGCCTGCGCCTGGGCGCGCAGCACGTCGCATTCGATGCGGGCGGCATCGACATCGATCCACAGCGACTCGCCATCCCCGGCGACGAGGTCCACGCCGCAGCCCGCGTTGAGGGCGTAGACCAGACGCCGCAGACGGGTGCGCGCCTTCGCCGCGTCCGCCCCGGGCCACAGCAGGGTGGCCACGCGCTCGCGCGCGGCGCGCCGGCCGCTGCACAGCAGGTAGGCCAGCAGCGCCCATCCATGCCTGAGGCCGAGTGGCCGCGAAGCGCCGGCGAGCGCCAGCCGCGGCCAGCCGTGCATCGACACCGACAGCGTCGGAGGGACGCGGAAAGGACGGCTCATGCGCACACTTCCTCGGTTCCGGGACCGGCTCCCCCCGCCAGCTCCCCATTTGACTCCGCCCCCTTGCCGCGCGCAACGCTCCACGCCGCCCTGACCACGTACCACGGAACCCCATGCACCACGATCCCCGCGACTGCCCCGTCTCCACCCGTTCCGCCGCGGCCATCGCCCATGCCGAGCAGGCGCTGTGGCGGATGGCGACCTACTTCGGCGACCCCTTCGCCGACCTCGACGCCGCGATCCAGGAGGACCCGGGCTGGGTCCTGCCGCTGGTGATGAAGGCCAACTGCCTGCTGTCGGCCACCGAACAGCCCATGCTCGAACAGGCGCACGCGCTGCTCGACCTGGCCGGCGCCGCGACCGGCGCCAACGCCCGCGAGCGCGCCCATGTCGCCGCCAGCCGCACCTGCGCGCTCGGCCACTGGCGCGAGGCCTGCGACCAGTGGGAACGCATCCTGGTCGAGCATCCGCGCGACTTCCTCGCGCTGTGGTCGGCGCACCTGTTCGACTTCTTCCGTGGCGACGCGGGCAACCTGCACCGCCGGGTGGCGCGGGTGCTGCCGGCCTGGTCGGCGGACACGCCGATGTACGCGCACGTGCGCGCGCTGGAGGCGTTCGGCCTGGAGGAAAGCAACCACTACGACAGCGCGCTCGAATCCGCGCAGGCCGCGCTGGCCCTGCAGCCGCGCGAACCCTGGGCGATCCACGCCGCCGCCCACGTCCACGAGATGCGCGGCGACCACCAGCACGGCGCGCGCTGGCTCGAATCGCGGATCGCCGACTGGTCCGGCGACAACGCGTTCGCCTTCCACAACTGGTGGCACCTGGCGCTGTTCCGGCTCGAGCAGCTGGACACCGCCGGCGCGCTGGAACTGTTCGACGCGCAGATCGTCGCAGGCGACGCCATGGCGTTGCAGCACATCGACGTGTGCGCGCTGCTGTGGCGGCTGCGGATCCTAGGCGTCGACGTCGGCGACCGCTGGCAGCACGCGGCGCAGCGCTGGACGGATCGCGCGCCGGTCGCGGGCCACTACGCGTTCAACGACCTGCACGCGGCGATGGCCTTCGTCGGTGCCGACCGCGACGCGCAGGCACGTTCGCTGCTGGCCGCGGTGGAAGCACGCGCCACGGACGTCGACGGCGGGCACCTGTCGCGGATCGCCGGCGAGATCGGCGTACCGCTGCTGCGCGGCGTGATCGCGCACGGCGAGGGCGACCATGCCGGCGCGGTCGAACAACTGCTGCCGCTGCGCGGGCGCCACCACGCGATGGGCGGCAGCCACGCGCAGCGCGACGTGATCGAACTGACCCTGCTCGATGCCGCGATCGGCGCCGGGCACCGGGCGCTGGCGCGCCACCTGCTCAACGAGCGGCTGTTCGCCAAGCCGGGCACGCCGTTGACCGCCCACTGGGAGCGCCGCCTGGGCTAGGCCGCCACGCGGGCCGGATGGCGCACGCCGCCGTCCGCGCCCTGCGGACACCGCGTGTGGACGTGCCGGGGCGATTGCGTACACTCGGCACGTCTTGTCCGGGGGGGACTTGGCTTGCTGCCGGGATGGGTCCTGCTGCTGGTGTCGGTCGGCTACGCCGCGCTGCTGTTCGCGGTGGCGTGGGTCGGCGACCGCTATCCGCTGTACCCGCAGCGGCCCTGGCTGCGGCCGATGGTCTACAGCCTGGCGCTGGCGGTGTACTGCTCGTCGTGGACGTTCTACGGCGCGGTCGGCACCGCGGTGCGCTCGGGCATCGGCTACCTGCCGATCTACCTCGGCCCGCTGCTGCTGCTGCTGTTCGGCTGGCGCATCCTCGAACGCATGGCGCGCGTCGCGCAGACCCAGAACACGGTCTCGATCGCCGATTTCATCGCCTCGCGCTACGGGCGCTCGCAGCCGCTGGCGGCGCTGGTGGCGACGATCGCGCTGATCGCGGCAGTGCCCTACCTGGCGCTGCAGTACAAGGCGGTGGCGATCAGCCTCGGCGTGCTCGGCGGGCAGGATCCGGGCGGGCCTGCGCTCGGCGACCCGGCGCTGTACGTGGCCGCGCTGATGGCGCTGTTCGCGATCCTGTTCGGCACCCGCCAGGTCGACGCCACCGAGCATCGCCCGGGCATGATGCTGGCGGTCGCGCTGGAGTCGCTTGTGAAACTGGTGGCGCTGGTCGCGGTCGGACTGTTCGCGTCGAGCTGGCTGGGCGCACGCGACCTCGACTACGTCGCCGCGACCCGCGCGCTGGTGGACGTGGGACCGCCGGTGGGCTTCGTCGCGCAGACCCTGCTGGCGTTCGTGGCGATCTTCTGCCTGCCGCGCCAGTTCCACGTGGCGATCGTGGAATGCGGCAACGTCGACGACATCCGTCGCGCGCGCTGGCTGTTCGGCGCCTACCTGGTCATCGTCACCCTGATGGTGGTGCCGATCGCCAGCGCCGGCATGGCCCTGTTCGGCCAGGGCTCGGGCGTGGCGCCCGACAGCTTCGTGCTGGCACTGCCGCTGGCCGAACAGCGCGACATGCTGGCGCTGCTGGCCTACGTCGGCGGCTTTTCCGCGGCCACCGGCATGGTGATCGTGGCCAGCGTCGCGCTCGCGACCATGGTCAGCAACGACCTGGTGATGCCGCTGCTGCTGCGCCGCGGCTGGGCCAACCGCGGCGGCGGCGACGTCGCCTCGACCGTGCTGTGGATCCGGCGGGTCGCGATCGTCGGCATCGCCGGACTGGCCTGGGGCTACTACCGCGCCAGCGGCAGCGACGCGTCGCTGGCCTCGTTCGGACTGATGTCCTTCGCCGCGGTCGCGCAGTTCGCGCCGGCGCTGGTCGGCGGGCTGTACTGGCACGGGGCGAGCCGCCGCGGCGCCGAGGTCGGCCTGCTGATGGGCTTCGGCGTGTGGATCTACACGCTGCTGTTGCCGACCCTGACCGACGCCGGCTGGTTCGATCCCGCCTGGGTCCGCGATGGCCCGTTCGGCATCCACTGGCTGCGCCCGCGGCAACTGTTCGGTCTCTGGGGGTGGGACCCGCTGACCCACGGCACGTTCTGGTCGCTGCTGGCCAACATCGGCGCGCTGCTGCTGGTCTCGGCGCGCTGGCGGCCGAACCTGGACGAACGCCTGCGCGCGGCGCCGTTCCTCGACCCCTATGCCGAGCGCAGTGCGCTCGCCGCGGGCGAGTGGAAGGGCAACGTCGCGATCGGCGACCTGCTCACGCTGGCCAGCCGCATCGTCGGCGAGCGCACCGCCCAGCGCGCGTTCGAGCAGCACGCACGCGAACTGGGCGCGGAGCTGCAGACGCAGGCGCGTGCCGACCGCAACTGGGTGCAGTTCACCGAACGCCTGCTCGCGGCCGCGGTCGGCGCGGCATCGGCGCGGCTGGTGCTGACCAGCGTGCTCAAGGGTTCGGGGATGGAAGTGGGCGAGGTGGTGGCGGTGCTCGACGAAGCCGGCCAGGAGCTGCGCTTCAACCGCGAGATCCTCTCCAACACCCTGGAGAACATCGACCAGGGCGTGAGCGTGGTCGACAGCGACATGTGCCTGGTCGCGTGGAACCGGCGCTACCAGCGGCTGTTCGGCTATCCGGACGGCATGCTCTACGTCGGCCGCCCGGTCGCGGACCTGATCCGGTACAACGCCGAACGCGGCGAACTCGGCCCGCTCGGGCCCGAGGAAGTCGACACCGAGGTCGAGAAGCGCATCGCCTACATGCGCGCCGGCTCGGCGCATGTCAGCGAGCGCGTGCGCGGCAACGGCCAGGTGCTGGAACTGCGCGGTCAACCGCTGCCCGGCGGCGGCTACGCCACCAGCTACAGCGACGTCACCGACTACAAGCGCGCCGAGCGCGAGCTTCGCGAGATCAACGAGCACCTCGAGCAGCGCGTCGCCGAGCGCACGCGCGAGGCCGAGATCGCACAGGAGACGCGCTCGCGCTTCCTGACCGCGATCAGCCACGACGTGCTGCAACCGCTCAACGCCGCGCGCCTGTTCACCTCGGCCCTGCGCGAGAGCAGCGAACCGCAGGAGCAGGCGCACCTGGCCGAGCGCGTCGACGCCGCGCTGCGTGCGGCCGAGGAACTGCTCGACGGCCTGCTCGACGTCTCGCGCCTGGACGCGGGCAAGCTCAAGCCCGAGATCTCGGATTTCGACGCCGGCGCGATGCTGCGCGAACTGGCCGCGCAGTACGCGCCGATGGCCGCCGCGCGCACGATCAACATCCGCGTGCACGCGCCGGCGCTGCCGGTGCGCAGCGACCGCCGCCTGCTGCGCCGGGTGCTGCAGAACTTCATCGCCAACGCGTTGCGCTACACGCCGCGCGGGCGCGTGGTGCTGGCCGCGCGCCGCCGCGGCGACCACGTCGCCCTGCAGGTATGGGACAGCGGGCCCGGCATCCCCGAACACCACATGCGCCAGATCTACGACGAGTTCCACCGCTACGAGCAGCCCTTCGACTGGGACGGGCGCGGACTCGGCCTGGGCCTGTCGATCTGCCAGCGGATCTCGCGCCTGCTCGACCACGCGCTCGACGCGCGCTCGGTGGTCGGCCACGGCAGCATGTTCTCGATCGTGGTACCGCTCGGCCAGGCGATCGAGGAGCGCCGCGCCGAAAGCCCGCGGGTCGACATCGACCAGTCCCTGCACGGCCTGACGGTGCTGTGCGTGGACAACGATCGCGACATCCTCGCCGGCATGCAGGCGCTGCTGTCGCGCTGGGGCGTGCGCACGGTGCTCGCCACCACGGTCGACGAGGCGCTCGCACGGCTGTCGGAGCGGCCCAACGTGCTGCTGGTCGATTACCACCTGCACGACCGCCTCGACGGGCTCGACACGCTCGATGCCTTGCGCGCGGCGGCGGGCCACACGGTGCCCGGTGCGCTGCTCACCGCCGACGGCAGCGACCCGCTCAAGCAGGCCGCGCGCGAACGCGGCTACCGGGTCCTGACCAAGCCGGTGAAGCCTGCTTCGCTGCGCGCCTTCCTCACCGCGCAGCGATCGCCGGCCGGGATCGCGGCGCTCTGACCAGGCGAAGGCGCGCGCACGCGCGCGTGCCGGTCGCGTTGTCACCGGACTGAGACCGGTCCGTCACCGGCGGGACACCGCGCTGACATCCACGGGCGATAGCGTCTGGTCTCCCCCGACCCAGCCCGGAGTTCCCATGCGTCCCCTCCCCACCGCGTTGTCCACGGCATTGGCCGTGGCCTTGCTCGCAGCCCCGGTCCTGTCCGCGGATACCGTGCATCCGATCCGCAAGGGCATGAAGGTCGATACACCCAGGGAAGAAACCCCGCAGCGCTGGTACAACCAGGGCGCCAGGACGGCACGCGACGCAGGGGCCCGGGCAACGGACCGGAACAAGGCCCGGAACGTGATCCTGTTCGTCGGCGACGGCATGGGCGTCTCGACCGTCTCCGCCGCGCGCATCCTCGAAGGCCAGCTCGACGACCGCCCCGGCGAGGAGAACCGCCTGAGTTTCGAGCGCATGCCGTATCTCGCATTGTCCAAGACCTATTCGGTCGACGGTCAGACCCCGGATTCGGCGCCCACCGCCACCGCCATGGTCGCCGGGATCAAGACCAACCAGGGCGTGATCGGCGTGACCCAGTATGCCCGCCACAACGACTGCGCCTCGTCCAGGGGCCAGGAGGTCGCCAGCATCCTCGGCATCGCCGAGGCGCTGGGCCTGGCCACCGGCGTGGTCAGTACCGCGCGCATCACCCATGCGACGCCCGCCGCCGCCTACGCGCATACGCCCAACCGCGACTGGGAAAGCGACGCGGAGCTGACCGACGAGGCGAAGCGCAACGGCTGCAAGGACATCGCCCGGCAGCTGGTGGAATTCCCGTACGGCGACGGCATCGACGTGGTGCTCGGCGGTGGCCGCAGCTACTTCCTGCCCGAGACCGTCGCCGATCCCGAGGACGCCGGCGCCAGGGGCCGGCGCAAGGACGGCCGCAACCTCGCCCAGGAGTTCGCCTCGCGCCCGGGCGCGTCCTACGTCTGGAACCGCGCGCAGTTCAACGCGATCGAACCCGGCGCCACCCGCAAGCTGCTCGGCCTGTTCGAACGCTCGCACATGGAGTACGAGTACGACCGCCCCACCGATGCAGGCAAGGAACCCGTGCTCGCGGCGATGACCCGCAAGGCGGTGGAGATCCTGCAGGCCAATGCCGGCGACAAGGGGTTCTTCCTGATGGTCGAGGCCGGCCGGATCGACCACGCCCACCATGCCGGCAACGCCAGCCGCGCGCTGTCGGACACCATCGCGCTGTCGGACGCCGTGCGCGTGGCGCGCGCCCTGACGTCCGAGGAGGACACCCTGATCGTCGTCACCGCCGACCACAGCCACGCGTTCACCATCGCCGGCTATCCCGATCGCGGGAACGACATCCTGGGCAACGTCGTCAGCGGAGGGCAGCTGGCGCTCGCCGGCGACGGCAAGCCCTACACCACGGTCGGCTACGCCAACGGCCCCGGCTACCGCGGCGATGGCGCACGTCCCGACCTGACCACGGTCGACACCACCGATCCGGATTTCCTCCAGGAGGCGACGGTGCCGCTGGGCAGCGAGACCCATTCCGCCGAGGACGTCGGCATCTACGCCAGCGGCCCGGGCGCGCATGCGTTCGCGGGCGTGGTCGAGCAGAACGTGATCTTCCACGTGATGGCGCAATCGCAGAAGAACATCAACGATTTCCTGTGCGCCCTGTTCGGCGGCTGCGGAACTTCCGGCATCGGCGCGCGGGCGGGCGGTCGCAAGCCGATCCAGCCGCCGCTGATGGCAGCCGACCTGCGCGCCGGCATGGCGCAGCGCAAGCCGCTCTCGACGAACAGGTGATGCGCGCCCTGCACCACGCGGCCGTCTCGGCGCTGCTGCTGCAGTCCCTCCTCCTCGCCGGTCCTTCCCTGGCCGGCGAGGCGTGGCAGGCCGAATACGAGATACGCGACCGCGATGGACGCCATGCCCTGACCGTGGTCCGCGACGAGCGGCGCGTCGAGTACCGCGAGGGCGACCCGGCGATGCACCGGCAATGGCGCCTGCGCGAGGACGGGATCGAACGGATCGAGTTTTTTCCGGCCAGCCGCGCGGCCGTGGTGGCGTCGCCGGGCGAGCTGCGGACCCTCGGCGAGGAGCCCGCCTGGGCCACGCTGACGGGGATCGTCCCCGCATCGCTGCGCGAAGGCCTCAAGCCGGCGGGGAGGCTGGAGCGGTTCGCGCAGCCGGGGACACGCCTGGCGGGGCACGACGCGCAGGGGCGCAAGATCGTCCTGGAATGGCTCGATGGGATCGGCCTGCCGGCGAGCGGCCGGATCGGCGAGGGGCACGACCGCTATCAGCTGACCCTGCGTTCGCTGCGGCGCGTGGACGCCGGCGAGAACTTCACCGCCACGTCCGGCCTGCGCAGCTACGACCGCGCCGATCTGGGTGACATGGCGCTGGATCCCTTCGCGCGCGAGTATCTGGCGCGTGCCGGGGCGTCGCGGCACGCGCACTGAATCGTCGCGTCAGCCGCGCTCTTCGTCCACCGGGACCGCGGCGTCGGGATCGATCGCCAGCTTTCCCGCCAGCAGCACGGCCTGGGTGCGGTTGCTGGCCCCGAGCTTGCGCAGGATCGCGCTCATGTGCGCCTTGATCGTGGCCTCGGACACGCCCAGCTCGTAGCCGATCTGCTTGTTGAGCTTGCCCGATCCGAGCATCTGCAGCACCCGGAACTGCTGCGGCGTGAGTTCGCGCACGCGCGCGGCGACCTCGTGTTCGTCGGGCGGGGTATCCGGCGCGCCACCGGCGATCTCCGGCACCCAGCGGTCGCCGTCGAGCACGTGGCGCAGCGCGATGCCGAGCGCCTCGGCGTTCGAGGACTTGGGGATGAAACCCATCGCGCCGTGGTCGAGGGCACGCCGGATCACCGCGGGCTCCTCGCGCGCGGAGACCATCACCACCGGCAGTTGCGGATGCAGCCCGCGCAGGTGCACCAGTGCGCTGAAGCCCTGGGTGCCGGGCATGTTGAGGTCGAGCAGCAGCAGGTCGGCGTCGGGATGGGCGTCGGCCATCGCGTACAGGCCCTGCGCGTTCTCGGCCTCGTGCAGTTGCGCGTGCGGGATCACCCGCACCACCGCGCCACGCAGGGCCTCGCGGAACAGGGGGTGGTCGTCGGCTACGAGAATGGTAGTCATGCGTTGGGGCCCCGCCTCCTGCGGAACTGGCAACTGCGCCTGCAGGGGCGCTGGCGCGACGCTTCTATGACGCGATGGGTCCGGGCGTTCACTGGCGTCGAAGCCTTCAATGGAGCCGGAGAATTCACCGGATCGAAACACTCATTCTTGCCATCCCGAGCAAAGCGAGGGATCTGCTTCGTCCCTGCAGCCGACAGGAGATCCCTCGCTTCGCTCGGGATGACAGCTTCCACCTCCGCTCGCCATTGCCTGCAGACCCGAGCAACCGGGTCACGCCCCGTGCCGGTTCTTCACCAGAGAATCGACCACGGAAGGATCGGCAAGGGTGCTGGTGTCGCCGAGCTGGTCGGGTGCGTTCTCGGCGATCTTGCGCAGGATCCGGCGCATGATCTTGCCCGAGCGCGTCTTCGGCAGGCCCGGCGCCCACTGCAGGAAGTCCGGTGACGCGATCGGACCGATCTCCTTGCGCACGTGCGCCACCAGCTCCTTGAGCAGTTCGTCGCTTTCCACCTCGTCCGCCACCAGCGTGACGTAGGCATAGATGCCCTGGCCCTTGATGTCGTGCGGGAAACCGACGACGGCGGCTTCCGCCACCTTCGGATGCGAGACCAGCGCGCTCTCCACCTCGGCGGTACCGATGCGATGCCCGGAGACGTTGATCACGTCGTCGACGCGGCCGGTGATCCAGTAGTAGCCGTCCTCGTCGCGGCGGCAGCCGTCGCCGGTGAAGTACATGCCGGGATAGGCCTTGAAATAGGTGTCGATGAAGCGCTGGTGGTCGCCGTAGACGGTGCGCATCTGCCCCGGCCAGGAATCGAGCAGCACCAGGTTGCCCTCGGTCGCGCCCTCGAGCACCTGGCCGTTGGCGTCGACCAGGGCCGGCTGCACGCCGTAGAACGGCAGCGTCGCGGAGCCGGGCTTGAGGTCGACCGCGCCGGGCAGCGGCGAGATCAGGATGCCGCCGGTCTCGGTCTGCCACCAGGTGTCCACGATCGGGCAGCGACCGTCGCCGACCACGTCGTAGTACCAGCGCCAGGCCTCGGGGTTGATCGGCTCGCCGACGCTGCCGAGCAGGCGCAGGGACGCGCGCGATGTCGCCTTCACCGGCGCCTCGCCCTCGCGCATCAGCGCGCGGATCGCGGTCGGGGCGGTATAGAAGATCGTCACCTTGTGCTTGTCGATCACCTGCCAGAAACGCGAGTAATCCGGGTAATTGGGCACGCCCTCGAACATCAGCGAGGTGGCGCCATTGGCCAGCGGGCCGTAGACGATATAGCTGTGGCCGGTGACCCAGCCGACATCGGCGGTGCACCAGTAGACGTCGTCCTCGCGCAGGTCGAACACCGCCTCGTGGGTGTAGCTGGCGAACAGCAGGTAGCCGGCCGTGGTGTGCAGCACGCCCTTGGGCTTGCCGGTGGAGCCGGAGGTGTAGAGGATGAACAGCGGGTCTTCGGCGTTCATGCGCTCGGGTTCGCATTCGGCCGGCTGCGCATCGACCACGGCGTCGTACCAGCGGTCGCGCGGCATCTGCATGTCGACCGCGGCGCCGGTGTGGCGCACCACCAGCACGGTCTCGACGGTGCTGGTGCCGGGCAGCTTCAGCGCCGCATCCACGTTCGCCTTGAGCGGTACCTTGCGCCCGCCGCGCAGGCCTTCGTCGGCGGTGATGATCAGCTTGGAACCGCAATCGCCGACGCGGTCGGCGATGGAATTGGGCGCGAAGCCGCCGAACACCACCGAATGCACCGCGCCGATGCGCGCGCACGCCAGCATCGCCACCGCCGCCTCGACGATCATCGGCAGGTAGATGGTGACCCGGTCGCCCTTCTGCACGCCCAGCGCGCGCAGGGCGTTGCCGAGCCGGCACACGCGTTCGTGCAGCTCGCGGTAGGTCACGTGCTTCGATGCCGTGCCCGGATCGTCGGCCTCCCACAACAGCGCGGTCTTGTCGCCGCGCTTGCCCAGCTGGCGGTCGAGGCAGTTGACGCTGGCGTTGAGCTCGCCGTCGTCGAACCAGCGGATGCGGAAGTCCTCCACGGCGAAGCTGACGTCGCGCACCCGCGTGGGCGCGCGGTACCAGTCCAGGCGCTGCGCGGCCTTGCCCCAGAACGCGTCGGGATCGCGTACCGAGGCCTGGTAGTCGCGTCCGTAGCTCGCCCTGTCGATGCGCGCGTGCGCGGCGAAATCCGGCTTGACGGGGTAGATGTCGCTCATGTCGCCCTCCCGAGGCTTGCTTCCGGCGTTCGATCCTGGATGTGCGTGCAAGTGTGACGCATCCATGCATGCTGCAACGCAGCATCGTCCTTGGACTTTGGTCGCACGCAGGGCCGCCCCCTACCAAAGACGAATAGGCATGGTCGCCCCCGGCGCGCAGCCTCGCCGTGCTAGTGCGTACACACACGTCTCTGGGAGGGGAACTTCATGACAAGACACAGGCCGATGCGACCGCTGGCGGTTGCGATGATGGTGGCCCTGATGGCGCCGGGGATGGCGTTCGGGCAGACCGCGAAGGAACGGGAGCTGGAGGCGCGCATCGCCCAGCTCGAAGCGCAGGTGCAGGCGTTGCTGCAGTCGCAGCAGCAGACCCAGGCCTCGGTCGCCGAGACCCAGGCCACGGTCGCGGCCACCAAGACCCAGCTCGACGAGGTGCGGGTGGCGCAGGGGGCGCCGGCCGACGGCAAGCCCCGCATCCAGGGCTCGCCGATCCTGACCGGGGCCACGCCCGGCAGCGTGTTCTCCTACGGCGGCTTCATCAAGCTCGACGCGATGACCACCGACACCAGCGACGGTGCGATCGGCGATGGTTCGGCCGGGCGGCTGTTCTACGTGCCGGCCACCATCCCGGTGGTCGCCAACGGCGCCGAGCCGGACACCGACCCGTACACCGACGTGCATGCCGCGTTCTCGCGCTTCTGGCTGGCCGCCGACTTCACCAGCGAGGGCGGCGACAAGTTCCGCGGCTTCATCGAGGCCGACATGTTCGGCGGCGGCAGCGCCAACCTGGGCAACGAGGTCGCGACCAACACCCACGGCGTCACGCTGCGCCACGCGTTCGTGACCTGGAACAACTGGCTGGCCGGCCAGACCTGGTCGAACTTCCAGGACGTGGCCGCGCTGCCCGAGGCGGTGGACTTCGTCGGCGTCACCGAGGGCACCACCTTCGTCCGCCAGGCGCAGATCCGCTACACCAAGGGTCCGTTCTCGGTCGCGCTGGAGAACCCGCTCACCACCGTCAGCAGCGTCGCCACCGCCGCGCGCAACAATGCCGGCGGCAGCAACCTGATGCCCGACATCACCGCCCGCTACGTGACCAAGGGCGACTGGGGCCACTTCAGCGTCGCCGGCCTGGTGCGCCAGCTCAAGTCCGGCAACGAGAGCACCAGCGGGGCCGCGGTCAGCCTGTCGGGCAAGTTCAACCTCGGCGCCAGCGACGACATCCGCTGGATGGCGAACTACGGCGCGGGCATCGGCCGCTACATGGCCTTCGGCCTGGGCGCCGACGCCGTGCTCGACGCCAACGGCGAACTGCACTCGCAGAACGGCGCCGGCGGCTTCGTGGCGTGGCGCCATGCCTTTACCCCGCAGCTGCGCACCAACCTGATGTTCTCGATGGCCGAGTTCGACAACGACCGGGGACTCGCAGGATGGGGGCCGGGCAGCTGGGCCGCGGTCGAACGCGCGCAGTCGTTCCACGCCAACGTGATCTATTCGCCGTTCCCGAAGCTGGACGTCGGCGCCGAGATCAGCTGGGGCCAGCGCTCGCTCAAGGACGACCGCGAGGGCGACCTGAAGCGCATCCAGACCACAGTCAAGTATTCCTTCTAGTCACCGTCCGCGCGGGGCCGTCGCCACACGCGGCGGTCCCGTCGGTTCCGACAGGGGAATACCCGGCGTTCGTCACCTGAAGATCCACGGAGGCATTTCAACCATGAGTGCAGACACCGAACACTGGCACAAGACCCGCAACCTGACGATCACGCACCTCGTCGTCTGGTTCGTCTTCGCATTCCTGATCCACTGGTTCGCCCACGACATCAACAACATCCGCTTCCTCGGCTGGCCGCTGGGCTACTACATGGCCGCGCAGGGATCGCTGGCCGTGTTCGTGATCCAGCTGTTCCTGTTCAGCAGGCAGCAGCACGCCATCGACGTCAAGTACGGCGTCCACGAAGAAGACGAAGTCTGACAACCGAGGGGATACGTCATGGCATTGCAATTCGAAGGCAAGTCCTTCACCCAAAGCCTGCCGAAGATCTACGCGATCTACACCGGCGGGTTCCTTGCGTTCTTCGCGTTGATGGCGGTGCTGGAACAGTTCGGGATGAGCGCGCGCGCGATCGGCCTGAGCTTCGTCGCCTTCACCATCGGCATCTACGCGTTCATCGGCGTCATCTCGCGAACGGCAGCCGCCGACGCGTACTACCTCGCCGGCCGTAGCGTTCCGCCGGTGTTCAACGGCATGGCGACGGCGGCGGACTGGATGTCGGGCGCCTCGTTCGTGGCGATGGCCGGCGGCATCTTCATGTCCGGCTATCCCTACCTGGCCTTCGTGGTCGGCTGGACCGGCGGCTACATCCTGGTGGCCACGCTGATGGCGCCGTACCTGCGCAAGTTCGGCTGCTACACCGTGCCGGACTTCATCGGTACCCGCTACGGCGGCAAGCTGACCCGCTTCTGCGCGATCGTGGTGCTGATGGTGGCCTCGTTCACCTACGTCACCGCGCAGATCACGGCCACCGGCACCATCGCCGCACGTGCGTTCCTGATCCCGTACGAGTGGGCCTGCTGGCTGGGCCTGGTCGGCATCCTGGTGTGCTCGATGCTCGGCGGCATGCGCGCGGTGACCTGGACCCAGGTGGCGCAGTACATCGTGCTGATCGTGGCCTACATCCTGCCGATCGTGTGGATGTCCGGCGCGCAGGGCTTCGGCTGGCTGCCGCAGTTCCAGTACGGCCCGGCGATCGAACGCATCCAGGAGCTGGAACCGCTGCTCGGCGTCGGCACCGCCCCGGTGGATACCGTGGCCGGCCTCTCCGCCCTGACCACCCTGCACGCCTCGCCGGCGGACGGGGCCCTGGCCGCGTGGCAGTTCGTGACCCTGGCGTTCTGCATGATGGTCGGCACCGCGTCGCTGCCTCACATCCTGATGCGCTACTTCACCACGCCGTCGGTCAAGGCCGCGCGCAGCTCGGTGGCCTGGTCGCTGTTCTTCATCTTCCTGCTGTACTTCTCGGCGCCGGCACTGGCCACGCTGAGCAAGCTGTCGCTGTTCGACCCGAACCTGGCCAGCTCGATCTTCGGCAAGGCGATCGCCGACGTCGAGGCCCTGAGCTGGGTGCGCAACTGGGGCGAGATCGGCCTGGTGGCGATCCGCGATTCCAACGGCGACGGCCTGCTGCAGGTCAACGAGTTCTTCCTCAACCCCGACATCATCGTGCTGGCCACGCCGGAATTCGCCGGCCTGCCGTACGTGATCTCGGGCCTGGTGGCGGCCGGCGGCCTGGCAGCCGCACTGTCGACCGCCGACGGCCTGCTGCTGGCCATGGCCAACACCCTGTCGCATGACCTGTACTACAAGATCATCGACCCGAAGGCCGAGACCCGGAAGCGCCTGCTGACCGCCCGCGTGCTGCTGCTGGTGATCGGTGCGGCCGGTGCGGCGGTGGCGTCGATGCGGCTCGAAGGCATCCTCGGCGCGGTGGCCTGGGCCTTCTGCTTCGCGATGTCGGGCCTGTTCGCGCCGCTGGTGCTGGGCGTGTGGTGGAAACGTGCCAACCGCCCCGGCGCGGTCGCCGGCATGGTGGTCGGCCTGGTCTGCGGCTGGGGCTACCTGCTCGCGGTGCGCAACGGCATGACGCCGTGGCTCGGGCTCGACCACCTGCGCTTCGGCGTGGTCGGCGTGGTCGCCAGCTTCATCGCGATGGTCACGGTGTCGCTGCTGACGCCGGCGCCCGACGAGGAAACCCAGCGCATGGTCGACGCGGTGCGCGTGCCGCGCGGCGAGTCGCTGGTGAGCCACCACTGACCTGACGACGCAGCAGGGTCGGAAACCGGATGCCGGGGCGAGGCGACTCCCCCGGCATCCTTTTGATTGTGAGAGCATGGCCGGCAAGGCCTGGGCGAGGAGCCGCGACAACGCATGGTGACCGGAGTACCGCTGTACGCAGTCGTGATCGACTACCTGCTGGGCGTGGTGATGTGGACCCTGATCGGACGCTTCGGCATGCGCCTGTTCCTGCCCGAGGAGAGCAAGTTCTTCTTCAGCCGCTTCTTCGTCCGGGTCACCGACCCGCTGCTCAAGCTGTTCGAGCCGATCACCCCCGGCTTCCTGGTGCAGGCGATGGTGCCGCTGTACGTGGCCTGGTTCTTCTTCCTGGCCCGCTTCTACGTCATGCCCTGGATCCTGGGCTATTCGGTGGTCGGGATGCTGTCGTTCCCGCTGGAAGGCCAGATCGCGCAGGGGCTGTACTGGATCACGCAGAAGCTGCTGGGCGGCTGAGGCGGTCGAACGATCGACCGCGGTAACGACTGCCGCCGCGTGGTCGGCCGATCAGGCCCGCACGGCACGCGGGCCGCAGGCACTTACTCCACGAAGGACCGCGCTACCGACCCCACGTCGAGCAACTCGCGCAGGTCGCGCCGCACTTCCTGCCAGTGGAAGCTCACCGAATTGCGCACGATCTGCTCGTCCAGCCGCATCAGGTTCTCGATGATCGGCGCGTGCCGCACCAGGGCCGACGGGCTTTCGTGGAAGCAGCCTTCATCGTCGCCGATGCTGGTCCAGGGGGTCAGGGCGATGCGGGCGCGTACCCGCGCCGCGTGTTCGGGGAATCCCGCGTCGGCCTCCTGCGGCACGCCGGTCCCGTCGAGGGTGGCGTCGAGCAGGCGCCGCATCAGCATGCCGACCCGCTCTTCCGGCATCCCGCCGCGCGCCAGCAGGCCACCGGCATAGACGGTGACGTCGGACAGGCAGGCCAGCCACATGTGCCACTTGGCGGCATTGAGCAGTTCCACGAAACCGTCGTTCTCGAACAGCTCCGGATAGCGCTGCCCGGCGCGGGTGCGCAGGTAGCCGTACAGGCTGGTCTGGGCGATGAAACTCGCGCGCGAGGACAGGAACGCGCGCAAGGCCTCCGCGTCGCGCAGCGGCTCGCGACGGACGCGGCCGCCGATTCCGAGATAGTCGCGCACCATCGCGAGGAAACCCGCAAGGCGCGAATGCGATCCGTCGCCGCGTTCCTGGTCCTGGATCATCCTGCGCGCGCACCCGTCACCGTCATCGATATGCGGACTTTGACCTACTCCGGCACGCTAGTCGAGGTCGCGCAGGCGCACCCGCGCGGCACCGCCCAGATGCTCCACCTGGGCCAGCAGCAGTTCGGCGCAGGCCAGCGCATCCGCGACCGCGGAATGCTGCGCGTGCGTCCCGAGGCCACGGCGCTGGCGTGCGGACCCCAGCATGAGCGCACCGCCGTATTCGTCGATGCGTTCGCCGGCACCCTCCAGCAGCATGCGCTCGAGCGCCAGCGTGTCGATGAAGGGATTCGGCAGGGCCACGCCGCCGTGGCGCCGCAGCAGCGCCCGCAGGAAGCCGCGCTCGATCGATGCGGCGTGCGCCGCGATCGCACGCCCCGCCAGTGCCGGCAGCAGTTCCGCCAGCAGGCCGGCCTCGTCGGTGGCCTGCGCCAGGTCGCTGTCGAACAGGCCGTGGATGGTCGCGCTCTGGCCGACTCCCGCGGTGCCGCGCGGCCGCACGCGGACCTCGCGCGCGCCGCCCATGCGCAGGCGCCCGCGTTCGATCGGCACCCAGCCGGCGGACAGGATCTGGTCGCGCGCCGGGTCCAGGCCGGTGGTCTCGAAATCGAGGACCACGATCTCCAGCGCCTCGAACCGGGTGCCGCGCGCGGGCAGCGGTCGCGCCAGCGCCGCCACCTGCGCCGGCAGCCGCGAGCGCCGGCGCGCCCACGCCTGGCGCCACGCCCCCCACGTGCTCACGGAAAATCCTGCGCCAGCGCAGCCTGCGCCTCGCGGATCACGAGGAAGGCGTCGCGCAGCGCGGCGCGCTCGGCGTGGCTGATGCGGCGCACGTCGAGGTGGTTGTGCGGAGCCTCGCCGCGGCGCGCGAGCTCGGCGTGCAGCCGCACGCGCAGGCCGCACAGCAACCGGTAGGCACCGTCGAGACGGTCGCCGTCGGACCGGCTCATCACACCGCGCGCGACCAGCGCCGCCAGCCGCTCCCGGGTGGAGGCGACGGTCACGCCCCCTTCCAGCGCGCGCACCCGCACCAGGTCGGTGAGCGGCAGCAGGCCGGCGCCCTTGATCTCGAGCGTCTCGCGGTGCTCGCCGCGACTTTCGAGCACGAAGCGCCGGAAGAATCCCAGCGGCACCTCGTACTGCACCGCCTGTCGCGCCAGTGCGGTCAGGAACACGGCCTTGCCGCGGCCGCTGGCGCTGTCGACCATCGCCGCGCGGATCCGCGCCACCAGCGCCTGGTCGCCCTCGATGCCGCGCAGGTCGAAGAAGATGCTCACCCGCAGCACGCCTTCCGGATCGGGCAGGGTCGACCAGTGCGCGAAGTGGCGCAGCCAGCCCGACAGCGGCTGCCGCCATTGCGGCGTGGTGGCCATGATCCCGCCGGGGCAGTAGACGTAGCCACAGGCGTCGAGGCCGTCGCTGACGCTGCGCGCCAGCGCTGCGAAGTAGTCGTCGGCATCGGGGGGCGCGTCGTCGGCGTAGACGATGCCGTTGTCCTGGTCGGTCTTGAGGCTCTGCTCTTCGCGCGCCTGCGAGCCGAACGCCAGCCACGCCCACGGCGCCGGCGCAGGCCCGAGTCCGGCCTGCGCGAGGTGCACCAGGCGCCGCGTCACCGCATCGGTGATCGTACTCATCACCTTCGGTACCTCTTCGGCGCGCAGGCCCGAGGCCAGCAGCAGCTCGAACAGTTTCGGCACCCGCCTGCAGACCTCGACCACGCCCTCGCGCGTGTCCTGCTTCTGGATCTGCGCGGCCATGTACAGCGGATGGTGGGTCTGCAGGCTGAGCAGGTCGCGCGTGGTCACCATGCCGACCACGACGCCGTCGCGTGTCAGCGGCAGGTGGTGGATGCCGCGCCCGGCCATGGCGACGATGCCCGACAGCACCGGGCTGTCGGCGTCGAGCGTCAGGGGCGCGGGCGTCATCACCTCCTGCACCGGCGTGGACGGATCGCGGCCCCGCGCCAGCACGCGGTTGCGCAGGTCGCGGTCGGTGAGGATGCCCTCGACCTCGCCGCCTTCGCCCACCAGCAGCGACGACACGCCTTGCTCCGACATCACTTTCGCGGCATCCACGACCGGCGTGCCGCGCGGGACGCTGATCGGCGCGCGCCTGGACAGTTCCGACAGGGGCGTGAGGAACAGCGTCGCCGACTGCTTGCCGGCCGCGCTCTCCTGCAGCGCGCCGACCAGCCGCTCCTCCAGGCTGCGGATGTAGAAATCGTCGAACGCGCGCGAACCGGCGCGCAGGTCGTCGAAGTCGGCCTTCGGCATCTGCCACAGCAGGCTGTCCTCGATCAGGGTCGCGCGGAAGCGGGTCGGGCGCCCGCCCAGCAGCGACTGCAGGCCGAAGCTCTCGCCCTCGCCGTAGCGACCGATCAGGTTGCCCTGGCCGTCGTGGGTCTCGACCGCGCCACGACGGATCAGGAACAGGGTGTCGTTGCGTTCGCCGATGCGCAGGATGCCGGTGCCGCTGCGCCGGTACACCGCCTCGAACGACGCGGCCGCCCGCCGCAGCGCGGCCGGCTCGAGGCTGTCGAACGGCGGGGTCTGCGCCAGGAAGCGTTCGACATCGGCCAGCGGGCTGTCCATCCCCGGATACTAGCCCTGCGACGGCCGTCCTGCGCCGGGCTCCGACCAAGGTCGATGATGCCCCGCATCGCCAGCACGCGCCTGCGCGCGCGTCGTCCGCCTCAACTCTTCAGACGCAGCGCCCGGTTCACGCCCAGCGCGGCCAGCGTGCCGATCGCGCCGGACAGCAGGTACAGGCCGATATAGGGCAGGCCGAACTCGGCGCACAGGCCCAGCGCGACCAGCGGCGCGAACGCGGCGCCGACCAGCCACGCCAGGTCGGCGGTCAGCGCGGCGCCCGTGTAGCGGTATCGGGTGCCGAAGTTCGCGGTCACCGCGCCGGCCGCCTGCCCGTAGGAGAGGCCGAGCAGCAGGAAGCCGAGCAGCACGAACACGTCCTGGCCGAGGCCGCCGGCACCGAGCAGGGTCGGCGCGAAACCGCTGTACATCGCGATCGCCACCGCGGTTCCGCCCAGCGTCCTGGCACGGCCGACGCGGTCGGCGATCACGCCCGAGGCGACGATGCCCGCCGCCGCCAGTACGCCGCCGAAAACCTGCAGCACGAGGAAGGCGCTGACCGATTCCTCGGTGAACAGCTCGATCCACGACAACGGAAAGATGGTCACGATGTGGAACATGGCGTAGCTGGCCAGTGCCGCGAACGCGCCGATGACCACGTGCCGGCCCTTGCCGTGGAACAGTTCGCGCACCGGCGTGGGCTCGAGTTCGAGCTGGCCCATCTTGTCCTGGTATTCGTCCGCCACCACCAGGCGCAGGCGGGCGAACAGCGCCACCACGTTGATCGCGAACGCGGCGAAGAACGGATAGCGCCAGCCCCAGGCGTAGAAGTCCCCGGGCGACAGGCTCGCGATCAGGAACGCGAACAGCGCCGCCGCGACGATGAAGCCCACCGGCGCGCCGAGCTGTCCCAGCATCGCGTACCAGCCGCGCCGATGCTTCGGCGCATTGAGCGCCAGCAGCGACGGCAGGCCGTCCCAGGAACCGCCGAGCGCCATGCCCTGCAGGATCCGCAGCAGCGCCAGCAGCACGATCGCGGTGCCGCCGATGGCGCCATGGCCCGGCAGGAACGCCATGCCCGCGGTCGACGTCCCCAGCAGGAACAGCGCCACGGTGAGCTTGACGCTGCGGTTCCAGCGTTGCTGCAGCCACATGCCCAGCACCGTGCCGAACGGACGGGCGACGAACGCCAGCGCGAAGATCGCGAACGCGTACAGGGTGCCGGTGAGCCGGTCGGCGAACGGGAAGAACACCGTCGGGAACACCAGCGCCGAGGCGATGCCGTAGACGAAGAAGTCGAAGTATTCCGAACCGCGTCCGACCACGACGCCGACGGCGATCTCGCCGGGCGCGATGTCCTTGTGCGCACGCGTGCCATGGTCGTGGGCGGAATGGATGGCGTCGGGATGTGCGGACATCGGCGGCTGCATTCGTCTTGCGAGGCGCCCCGGCGAAGCACCGGGGATCGGTCCACCGGCCGGACCGGGGGCCGCGACAGTGTCGCAGCCACGGGCGCGCGAATCGATGGGACAAAACGTCCAATGGTCCGCCAACAGCGTGCTCACTACATTGATCCGGATCAAGCGAAACGCCGATTCGAGCCATCATGTCCGCCCTCCCACGCGTCCTGCCCCGGCTGCTGCCGCCCGCCGCCGTCGCGCTGCTGTCCGGCTGCAATACCGTGGTGCTCTCGCCCCAGGGCGACGTTGCCGCGCAGCAGGGCCAGCTGATCGTGATCGCCACTGCGCTGATGCTGCTGGTGATCGTGCCGGTGATCGCGCTCACCTTCCTTTTCGCGTGGCGCTACCGCGCCTCCAACCGCAAGGCGACCTACGCCCCCGACTGGGACCACTCCACCCAGCTGGAACTGGTGATCTGGGCGGTGCCGCTGCTGATCATCATCGCGCTCGGCGCGGTGACCTGGATCAGCACCCACCTGCTCGACCCGCACCGTCCGCTGGAGCGCATCGCGCCCGGCCGTCCGGTGCCCGAGGGCGTGCAGCCGCTGGAAGTGCAGGTGGTGTCGCTGGACTGGAAGTGGCTGTTCGTCTATCCCGAGTACGGCGTGGCGTCGCTCAACCAGATGGCCGCCCCGGTCGACCGCCCGATCCGCTTCCGGCTCACCTCGTCGACCACGATGAACGCGTTCTACGTGCCGGCGCTGGCAGGCATGGTCTACACCATGCCGGCGATGGAAACCACGCTGCACGCGGTGATGAACGCGCCCGGGACGTACAAGGGCTTCTCCTCGCACTACAGCGGCGAGGGCTTCTCGCACATGCGCTTCGACTTCATCGCGCTCGACGACGCCGGCTTCGCGCAGTGGATCGAGACCGCGCGCGCCGGCGGCGCGACGCTCGACCGCGCTGGTTACCTCGCGCTGGAAGCGCCCAGCGCGCGCGAACCCGCGCGCCTGTACGCCAGCGTGGCGCCGGACCTGTTCGACGCGGTGGTCAACCGCTGCGTCGACACCGACCGGCTGTGCATGGACCAGATGATGGCCTACGACGCGATGGGCGGGCTGGGCCTGGAGGGCATCGACGTCCTCGCCATGCCGCGCCGCGGCCGTCTCGATGCCGGCCCGTTCGTCAGCGCCGGCGTATGCACGGTCGAAGAGGCGCGTGCGCTCGTCCCGCCGTCCCGCCCCGTCATCGCCGGCGGCCTGCAGGCGCCCTGACCCGCGCGTCGCCGACACCCCGTTCTTCCGGACCCTTCTCCAGATGGCTTTCGATCCCTCCACCGTCGAGACGTCCCCGCTGACCGGCCGCATGGCCTGGGACGCGATCCCGATGCTGCACGACCCGATCATCGCCGCGACCTTCGTCGCCACCTGCCTCGGTGGCCTCGGGCTGCTGGCGGTGATCACGAAGTACCGGCTGTGGGGCTGGCTGTGGAACGAGTGGTTCACCAGCATCGACCACAAGAAGATCGGCATCATGTACATGGTGCTGGGCCTGGTGATGCTGCTGCGCGGCTTCGCCGACGCGATCATGATGCGCCTGCACCAGGCGATGGCCTTTGGCGACAGCATGGGCTACCTGCCGCCGCACCACTACGACCAGATCTTCACCGCCCACGGCGTGATCATGATCTTCTTCGTGGCGATGCCGCTGGTCACCGGGCTGATGAACTACATCGTACCGCTGCAGATCGGCGCGCGCGACGTGGCGTTCCCGTTCCTCAACAACTTCAGCTTCTGGATGACCACCGCCGGCGCGATGCTGGTGATGGCGTCGCTGTTCTTCGGCGAGTTCTCCACCGCCGGCTGGCTGGCGCTGTCCAACCTCGGCAACCAGAGCCCGTGGGTGGGGCTGGACTACTACATCTGGGCGCTGCAGATCGCCGGCGTGGGCACATTGCTGTCGGGCGTGAACCTGCTGGTGACCATCATCAAGATGCGCGCGCCCGGCATGGGCCTGATGAAGATGCCGGTGTTCACCTGGACCGCGCTGTGCACCAACGTGCTGATCGTGGTCTCGTTCCCGGTGCTGACCGCGGTGCTGGCGCTGATGACGCTCGACCGCTACGTGGGCACGAACTTCTTCGGCAGCGACCTCGGCGGCAACGCCATGCTGTACGTGAACCTGATCTGGATCTGGGGCCACCCGGAGGTCTACATCCTGATCCTGCCGGTGTTCGGCGTGTTCTCCGAGATCGTCTCGACCTACTCCGGCAAGCGCCTGTTCGGCTACAGCTCGATGGTCTACGCGACGGTCTGCATCACGGTGCTGTCGTACCTGGTGTGGCTGCACCACTTCTTCACCATGGGCTCGGGCGCGAGCGTCAACTCGTTCTTCGGCATCACCACGATGATCATCTCGATCCCCACGGGCGCGAAGATCTTCAACTGGCTGTTCACCATGTACCGCGGGCGCATCCGCTTCGAGGTGCCGATGCTGTGGACCATGGGCTTCATGGTCACCTTCGTGGTCGGCGGCATGACCGGCGTGCTGCTGGCAGTGCCGCCGGCGGACTTCGTGCTGCACAACTCGCTGTTCCTGGTGGCGCACTTCCACAACGTGATCATCGGCGGCGTGGTGTTCGGCCTGTTCGCGGCGATGACGCACTGGTTCCCGAAGGCGTTCGGCTTCCGCCTGGACGATTTCTGGGGCAAGGTCTCGTTCTGGTTCTGGCTGGCCGGCTACTGGCTCGCGTTCACGCCGCTGTACGTGCTCGGCCTGATGGGCGTGACCCGGCGCATGAGCCACTTCGACGATCCCTCGCTGCAGATCTGGTTCCAGATCGCGCTGCTGGGCGCGGTGCTGGTGGCGATCGGCATCGCCGCGTTCCTGTGGTGCATCGCGGTCAGCTTCCGCCGCCGCGAGCAGCTGCGCGACGTCACCGGCGACCCCTGGGACGGGCGCACGCTGGAGTGGTCGACCTCCTCGCCGCCGCCGGAATACAACTTCGCCTTCACCCCGGTGGTGCACGACAACGACGCTTGGGCGGACATGAAGCGGCGCGGCTTCAAGCGCCCGGAGAGCGGCTTCGTGTCGATCCACATGCCGCGCAACACCGGCGCCGGCGTGATCCTCTCCGCGTTGAGCACGGTCTGCGGCTTCGCCCTGATCTGGCACATCTGGTGGCTGGCGGCGGTGTCGCTGCTGGCGACCGTGGTGTACGCGATCCGGCACAGCTTCGACCGCGACCGCGACTACCACATCCCCGCGCAGACCGTGGCCGCGACCGAGGCCGCGCGCACGCAGCAGCTGAGCAGCGTCCATGTCTGAGTCCATCGCCCTGTCCCATGCCGACGGCAGCCCGGTGTTCCTGGACACCGCCGGCCGCCACCATCCGGAGAACGGCACCCTGCTGGGCTTCTGGATCTACCTGCTCAGCGACCTGATGATCTTCGGCAGCCTGTTCGCCACCTTCGGGGTGTTCGCGCAGAGCTATGCCGCGGGGCCGTCGGGCCGCGACCTGTTCGACCTGAAGCTGATCGCGGTCAACACCGCGGTGCTGCTGGTGTCGTCGATCACCTACGGCTTCGCGATGATCGCGATGCTCCGGCGCAACGCGCGCGCCACCATCGGCTGGCTGGCGGTGACCGGCGTGCTCGGGCTGGCGTTCCTGGGGATCGAGCTGTACGAATTCCAGCACCTGATCCACCTCGGCGCCGGGCCGCAGCGCAGCGCGTACCTGTCGGCATTCTTCGCCCTGGTCGGCACCCACGGCCTGCACGTGCTTTTCGGCGTGGTGTGGCTGGTGGTGCTGTGCGTGCAGGTCGGCCGCTGGGGCCTGAACCGCACGACCACGCGCCGCATCGCCTGCCTGTCGCTGTTCTGGCATTTCCTCGACGTCGTCTGGATCGGCGTCTTCACCTTCGTCTACCTGATGGGCGTGCTTTGAACAGGAACGCAGTGATGAGCGACCATTCCCACGATCCCCACGACGACTTTCTCGAGGACGGCATCCCGCACGTCAGCGTGAAGGAATACGCCACCGGCTTCGGCCTGTCGGTGGTGCTGACCGCGATTCCGTTCTGGCTGGTGATGGCGAAGGTGCTGCCGACGCCGACGATCACCCTGCTGGTGATCCTGGCGTTCGCGATGGTGCAGGTGGTGGTGCACATGGTGTATTTCCTGCACATGAACCCGAAGTCCGAGGGCGGCTGGAACCTGCTCGCCCTGATCTTCACCGCGGTGCTGCTGGTGATCGTGCTGATCGGCACGCTGTGGGTGATGCACCACATGAATTCGAACATGATGCCGTCGATGCACGACATGGAACGCATGCTCTAGCGTCGCCGCGCGCCGCGCGCCGACGTGACGCGCCGTCGACACGCCACACCGCCGCCATGACCTCGCATCCCGCCCCCGCGCCGCGCCGCGCCCGCAAGTTCGCCTTCCTGGCGCTGCTGGCGGCGCTGTTCGCGATGTTCTGCGCGCTCGGCGCCTGGCAGGTGCAGCGGCTGCAGTGGAAGCGCGACCTGATCGCGCGGGTGGACGCGCGGGTGAGCGCCGAGCCGGTGGCCGCGCCGGGGCGCGCGGCCTGGGACGGGATCGACCGCGCCAGCGCGGAGTACCGGCGCGTGGCGGCGCGCGGACGGTTCCTGCCCGGCCGCGACACCCGCGTCGACGCGCTCACCGCGCTCGGCCCCGGCGACTGGATCCTCTCGCCGCTGCGCACCGTCGACGGCGACACGCTGCTGGTGAACCGCGGCTTCGTGCCGGCCGGCGAGACCGCCGCGCCCGCGCCCGGCGGCGAGGTGCGGGTGCAGGGCCTGCTGCGGATCGACGAACCCGACGGCCGCATCCTGCGCGCCAACGTGCCGGCGCAGGAGCGCTGGTATTCGCGCGACGTGCACGCGATCGCCGCCGCGCGCGATCTCGGCGCCGTGGCGCCGTACTTCATCGACGCCGCGTTCGACCCCGCCGCCGCGCCTTGGCCGCGCGGCGGCATGACCGTGGTACGGTTCCGCGACCACCACCTGCAGTACGCGCTGACCTGGTTCGCGCTGGCGCTGATGGTGGCCTTCGCCGCGTGGCGCGTGCTGTCCGGGCCGCGGCTGCGGCGCCGGGTTTCGCCCACCGATCCCTCCGATGCCGCACGCCACCACGCCCACGTCGCCGCCCGACCCGATCGCCGCTGATCCGCGGCTCGCCGCGCGCGCGACCGGCGACAGCGCCGGGGTCAACAACATGCGCCAGCTGGTGCAGCTGCGCTGGATCGCGGTCGTCGGCCAGCTGCTCACGATCGTCGTGGTCCACGCCGGGCTCGGGATCACCTTGCCGCTGCAGCCTATGCTGGCAGTGCTCGCGGCGCTGGCCACGTTCAACGCGCTGGCGATGCTGCGCTGGCGTGGCCCGCGGCGGGTCACCAACACCGCGCTGCTGCTGGGCCTGCTGGCCGACGTCGCCGCGCTCACCGCGCAGCTCTACCTGAGCGGCGGCATCGCCAATCCGTTCGCGTTCCTGTACCTGCTGCAGGTGGTGCTGGCGGCGGTGCTGCTCAAGCCCTGGTCGAGCTGGGTGATCGTGGCGCTGACCAGCGCGTGCGTGGTGGGGCTGGCGCTGTTCCCGGGTCCGGTCACGCTGCCGGCCAGCGAGGCGGGCGGGCTGTCGGATCCCTACGTGTTCGGCCTGCTGCTGTGCTTCATGCTGATCGCGACCCTGCTGGTGGTCTTCATCACCCGCATCGGCCGGATCATCCGCGCGCGCGATGCGCGACTGGCGGCGCTGCGCCAGCGCGCGGCGGAGGAGGAACACATCGTGCGCATGGGGCTGCTGGCCTCCGGCGCCGCGCACGAGCTGGGCACGCCGCTGTCGACCCTGGCGGTGATCCTCGGCGACTGGCAGCACCTGCCGCACTTCACCTCCGACCCCGAGCTGCTGCAGGACGTGAGCGAGATGCAGGCGCAGGTGCTGCGCTGCAAGGCGATCGTCTCCAACATCCTCGCCACCGCCGGCGAGACCCGCGGCGAACAGACCCGCGGCACCACGCTGCGCGCCTTCCTCGACGGCCTGGTGGACGAGTGGAAGCGCAGCCGCGCGGTGCGCGGCTTCGAGTACCGCGACCGGGTCGACGGCGAGCACGCCATCGTCGCCGATGCCGGGCTGCAGCAGATGCTGTGGAACATCCTGGACAACGCGCTGGAGGCCTCGCGGTCGCGGGTGCTGCTGGAAGCGGACCGGATCGACGACGCGCTGGTGCTGCGCGTGCGCGACGATGGCCCGGGCTTCGCCGCCGACATGCTCGAGCGCATCGGCAAGCCCTACCAGTCGAGCAAGGGCGCGCCCGGCCGCGGCCTGGGCCTGTTCCTGGCCGTGAACGTGGCGCGCACGCTGGGCGGTACCATCGAGGCCCGCAACGAGGCCGGCGGCGGCGCGACCGTGGTGGTCACCCTGCCGCTGCCGGTGCTGGCACTGGAGACGGACGAGGATGACGACTGATCCGCGCCGCTTGCTGATCGTCGAGGACGACGCCGCGTTCGCGCGCACGCTCACGCGCTCGTTCGAGCGCCGCGGCTACGAGGTGCGCAACGCCGCCAACCTGCACGCGCTGGAGCAGACGCTCGCGGAGTTCGCGCCGACCCACGCCGTGGTCGACCTGAAGCTGGCGGGCGGCGACTCCGGGCTGGCCTGCGTCAAGCTCCTGCATGCGCACGATCCGGAGATGCTGATCGTGGTGCTGACCGGCTACGCCAGCATCGCCACCGCGGTGGAGGCGATCAAGCTCGGCGCCCGGCACTACCTCGCCAAGCCCTCCAACACCGACGACATCGAGGCCGCGTTCGCGCGCGAGGGCGGCGACGCCGGGGTGGAGCTCACCCGGCGCCAGACCTCGATCAAGACCCTGGAGTGGGAGCACATCCACGAGGCGCTGGCCGCGGCCGACTTCAACATCTCCGAAGCCGCGCGTCAGCTCGGCATGCACCGGCGCACCTTGGCGCGCAAGCTGGAGAAGCGGCGGGTCAAGTAGCCCGGGCGCGGCGCCTCCTCCCCAGCATGCAGACCAGAACCCTGTCATTTCGACCGAAGCCCCGTCGTTTCGACCAAAGCCCTGTCGTTTTGACCAAAGCCCTGTCATTTCGACCGAAGAGAAATCCCGTGCCGTCGGGAAAGATTTCTCCCTGCGGTCGAAATGACAAACTCGAGGACGTGTCGATCCGACCGAAGCCGTGTCGTTTCGACCAATGCCCCGTCATTCCCACCGAATCCCTGTCGTTTCGGCCGAAGCCCTGTCGTTTCGACTAAAGCCCTGTCATTTCGACCGAAGGGAGAAATCCCGTGCCGTCGGGAAAGATCTCTCCCTGCGGTCGAAATGACAAACTCGAGGACGTGTCGATCCGACCGAAGCCGTGTCGTTTCGACCAAAGCCCCGTCATTCCCACAGAATCCCTGTCGTTTCGGCCGAAGCCCTGTCGTTTCGACCCAAGCCCTGTCGTTTCGACCCAAGCCCTGTCGTTTCGACTAAAGCCCTGTCGTTTCGACTAAAGCCCTGTCGCTTCGACCGAAGGGAGAAATCTCGTGCCGTCGGGAAAGATTTCTCCCTCCGGTCGAATTGACAACTGAAGGAACGCCGTCGATCCGCCCTATTCCGGCTCCGGCTCGCGGTAGACCGTCTCGATGTCGTCGCCGCGTTCGCGGCGCACGTTCTCGGCCCAGTGCAGCACCTCGGCCACCGCATCGAAGAACTCGTTGCCGATGTAGTCGTCCAGCTCCACCTGCTCGTTGAGCCCGCGCGCCAGCGGCACGTTCTGCAGGATCGGGATGCCCTCTTCCTCGGCGGTCTTCTTGATCAGCTCGGCGAAGGCGCCCTCGCCTTTGGCCACCACCACCGGCAGGTCGGTCTCGCCGGGTTCGTACTGCAGCGCGACGGCGATGTGGGTGGGATTGGTCACGACCACGTTGGACTTGCGCACGGAGGTGAGCATGTTCTGCTGCGCCCACTCCTGGTGCAACTGCCGGCGACGCTGCTTGACGTAGGGATCGCCCTCGTTCTCCTTCACCTCCTGGCGGATGTCGCGCCGGCTCATGCGCAGCTTCTTGGTGTAGGAGAACTTCTGGTACCACACGTCCAGCGCGGAGACGAAGAAGAACACCGCGATCGTCCACACCGCGATCCACTTCACCGCGTGCCAGAATGCCGCCGCCATCGCCGCGGGCGGGGCATAGGGCAGTTTCAGCAGCCACTCCATCATCCCGCGCAGCACGATGTAGCCGATGCCCAGCAGCGCCGCGCACTTGAGGATCGACTTCACCAGCTCGACGAAGTTGTCCATCGAGAACATCTTCTTGATGCCCTGGACCGGATTCATCTTCTCCATGTTGGGCGTCACCTTCTTGATCGAGGCGACCGGCCCCACCTGCAGGAACTCGATCAGCACGCCCAGCACGAGCGCCATCGCCATCAGCGGCAGGCAGATCCACAGCAGGGTCTCGAACCCGAGCTGGCCCAGTTGCGGCAACACCTCGTGGAACGGCTTGCCGACCGCCTGCAGGCTCTGGTCGAACAGCGCCTCGATCTGCCCGTAGATGAAGGTGGCCAGCATGCCGCCCATCGCGACCCAGCCGAGCAGCAGCACGGTGCCGGTCAGCTCCCTGCTCTTGGCGACGTTGCCTTCCTTGCGCGCGTCGCGGATCTTCTTCGGGGTCGGCTTTTCGGTCTTGTCGGCGCCCTGGTCCTTGTCGGCCATGCCACTTCGTCCCGTGCCTGGTTCGCGTCGATCGAGGCTAGCATGGCGCGGCGGCGACCGCAGTCGAGACGGCCGCCACGGCAGGCAGGTGAATGCAGCCGCAGCGGGCGCCGCGTCCTAGGGTCGACCCGAGGTGACAGTGCGATGACAGCCTCGCTAGAGTGGGCCTGTCGCCGCAGCCGCGGCTTGCCAGCACCTGCCGGACCACGCGCCTTGCCATGAGCACCATCGGTTCCACGCCACCTGGACTGGGAACGACCGGATTCGATCCGGCCGGCGGCCAGGTCTCGTTCGACGAGGCCCGCCAGCAGGGACTGCTGCGCACCGATGTCGGCGCACCGGTTCCGGAGGCGGCTCCGGCGCCGCTGGTCGACAGCGGGGAAACCCTGCTGAACCTGTCGGCCTGGGGCGACGCCGGTGCGCCGCGCATGCTGCCGCGCTCCGACGCGCTGGCCTCGCAACTGTCGCAGCTGGATCGCGCCGAAGCGGCCAACACGGCGGTCGACGGCATCCTCTCGGCGCTCTGAGCCCCGCGTCGGTCCGCATATCGACCGGGGCGGGCTGGGCGCAACACGGCACGCGCCGGTTTCGGAGGGGTTGCGAACTGTTGCAGCGGGCCGCCCCGTCCTGCGTCTTTGCCCTCCCCGCTGCACGTCTCGGCCCGGCCCCACAGGCTTCCACCGCTTGCCCGCGATGTCCGGCCCGCCGTGGCGCGGAGGCCCGCCGCAAGGTCGGCACACGCCGGGGCCCGGCAAGGCGCGATATCGGGCCGATAATGGGCGATCCTCTTTTCCTGGCCCCCGATGAGCCTGACCACGCCCTCCGCCGAGCAGTTGCGCGACGCCGCCGGCCGCCTCGTCTCGGCGCTGGCCGCGCATGACGACCCCGAATACCGCCTGGCGGTGCTCAAGCGCCTGTCCCGGCGCCTGGGCGAGGACCACTACCCCATGTTCCTGCGCCTGCTGGGCGTGGTCGCCGAGAGCGACGACCACGCCGCCAAGCGCCTGCTCGCCGACACCGTGGCGACCGCGCTGCGCCGCGCCGACCTGCCCGGCGGCGCCCTGAGTTCCTGGGGCGCGACCCGTCTGCCGGACGACGTCACCGGCCTGTCCGTGGGCACGCTGTCCGGACACTTCTTCGGGGCGTCGCCGCGGCGGATGCTGGGTCCGGTGGAGTACCTGCTGGTGTGGCACCTGCAGCGCACCCAGCGCACGTCGCTGGGCGTGGACACGTTCCGCCAGCAGCTGGCGCTGATGGTCGACCTGCTCAACCACAGCGAAGAGGCGCGCGCGCTGTATCCGCAGAAGCTCGCCGCCGACGCACAGAACGAGCTGGAAGGCGCCTACACCCGCGCCACCCGCGAACGGCTGGCGGCGATCGCCCGCGCCTGGCGGGCGGGTGAGCCGCCGCAGGCCGTCGCCCAGGCGGCGATCGATGCCGGCCATGCCGATCTTCCTCCCGGCTGGGTGGTGCGCGACCTGTAGCGCCCGCGCCGCGCACCGGAATCGCCCCACGCCCCGGTCCTCACGGAGAACCGGCCAGAAAAGCCGACGCCAGCCCCGATTTTCGCACCTTCCGGTTGCCGCCCGCTGCCCCAGCGGCCAAGATGCGGACGGATCAAGGGGGAAGTGTCCCGCCATGGGGAACCGCAGGATCGCCGCGTGCGTCGCGCTGCTGATGGCTGCCGCGCTGGCGCTGCTGCCCGGCTGTCGCGGCGAGGCGCCGGCCACGCCGCCGGCGGAGGCGCCGACACCCGGCGACACGGTGCGTGCACTCACCGCACACCTGCGCGCCAGCGATCTGGAAGCCTTCGCCCGCGACGCGGTGACGCCGGCGGTGCACGCACAGCTCGAAACGGCTTGGCGCGAGGGCCGGACCCGCTGGCCGCTCGACCAGTTGCCGTTCGCCCAGCACCTGCCGCGGGCGATGGCGGCCCTGTCCGCGCCGGACGCGGAAAAGAGCCTGCAGCAGGGCTTCGACCGGCAGCTCGCGAATGCCAGCGTGGCTTCGGCGGCGGAGTTCCTCACGGTGTTCACCGTGCAGTACATCACCCGGCAGGGCGAGTTCAGCGTCTCGGAACGCGAGCACTACCCGCAGCTGGTGCAGGCACTGGGCACGTGGGCCGCGCAGGCGCCGGTGGGAGACCGCGCGCGCGCGCAGGCCACGATCGCGACCATGGCCGCCGCCGCCCGCGAGGCCGGGCTCGACGACGGGCAGGCCTTCGCCGACGCCGGCATGGCGGAAAGCCTGCGGCGCATGTCGAAGATGCTGGCGACCGCCAAGCAGGTGCTGGCGTCCTATGGTTTCGATCTCGACGCCGACTTGGGCGGGATGCAGGTGCAACTGCTCTCGCAGACCGGCGACCTCGCCCGCGTGCGCCTGCAGTACACGCTCGCCGGCACGCCGATCGACACCATCGTCAACCTCGAACGCCGCGACGGCCGCTGGTACGTCAGCGATTTCCTGAGGCATGCGGAGGCTGCGGTCGCGCCGGAATGAAACCCGGGTCCGAGTCGACCTCCGCCGCCGGTGCCCGGGCGGGATCGGCAAGGCGTCCGGAAGTCGACTCCGACCCGGATTTTCAGGCGCCAGGGTCGAGTTTCACCCTCCGGCGGCGCGTGCGCAGGAACGACACGGGTCGAACAGTCGACTCCGACTCCGGTTCCTGTCCGGTTCCTGTCCGGTTCCTGTCCGGTTCCTGTCCGGTTCCTGCTTTCGCTTTCAGAGCAGCATGCTGATTCCCACCAGCACCATGAACACGGCGAACACGCGCCGCAGCGCGCTGCCGCTGATCGCGTGCGCCAGCCGCGTGCCCAGCGGCGCCGCCAGGACCGAGGCCAGCGCGATCCCGATCGCCGCGGGCAGGTAGACATAGCCGACCGAATGCGCCGGCAGCGCGCCCGCCGGCGCATGCACCGCGTAGCCCGCCGCGCTGGCCAGGGCGATGAAGATGCCGCAGGCCGACGAGGTGCCGACCGCGCGCACCGGTACCACGCCACGCCAGACCAGCAACGGCACGGTCATGCTGCCGCCACCGATGCCGACCACTGCCGAGACCGCGCCGATGCCGCCACCGGCCAGCGACATCGGCCAGCCCGTCGGGACGATGCCGGGGCGCGCCGCATCGCCACGCGGGCCGCCGAAGGCCATCTGCGCCGCGACCAGGAAACAGTAGACCGCCACGCACCAGCGCAGCACGTCGCCGTCCATCGCCACCGCCACCAGGCTGCCGAGCCAGCCACCGAGCAGCAGCCCAGGCACCATCCACGCGACCGTCGGCCACAGCACGCCGCCGCGGCGATGGTGCGCGCGCGCGGACGAGGCCGCGGTGAGCACGATGCTCGCCAGCGAACTCGCCAGCGCCGCGTGCATCGCCGCGTCCTGCGGCACGCCGTACGCAGGCAACAGCCACAACAGCGCACCGATCAACACCAGCCCGCCGCCGATGCCGAGCAGGCCCGCGAGCACGCCGGCGGCGACGCCGAGCAGCGGAAACACCCACCAGCCTTCGATCACGCGCGCGCCCCCGCACCGGTGATGAAGCAGTCTGAATCGGAGTTCATGGGCCCTTCGCTATAGTCCTTGCATGTCGAAGCCACGCCTGTCCATCGTACTCGCCGCCGCCCTGCTGCTGGCGCCCGCCGCGCACGCGCAGGACACCGATGCCGCACTCCGGATCGCGATCGAAGCCGCCGAACGCGGCCTGCCGGCGCCACCGCTGGCCGGCGACCATCCCGCGCGCCGCTGGGTGGAGATGGCGACGCTGCGCCGGGACATCGATACCCTGCCGACGGCACAGGCGCAGGCGTTCCTGGCGCGCTACCGCGGCGAAGCGGTCGCCGGAGTGTTCCGCGACGCCTGGCTGCGTGCCCTGCTCAAGCGCCAGGACTGGAGCGGCCTGCGCGCCGCATGGTCGCCCTCGGTGAGCAGCGTGGCGTTGCGCTGCGCCGAACTCGAGGCGCGCCAGCGCACCGGCGCCGCCGATGCGCAGTGGATCCGCGACGCACAGGACATGTGGCGCAGCAGCGGCAAGTCGCTGCCGGACGAATGCGATCCGGTGTTCGCCGCGCTCGCAGCGCGCGGCGGACTCGGCGACGAACTGCGCTGGGAACGGATCGAGCTCGCCGCCGCCGAGTGGGAGCCGGGCGTGATGCGCGCCGCCGCGCGTGGGCTGCCACCGGAGCAGGTCGCGCAGGCGAACGACTACGCCGACTTCGTGCAGGCGCCGCACGCGCGCGCGACAGGGTGGCCGAAGACCGCGCGCAGCCGCCTCGTCGCCTCGCACGGACTGGCGAAGTTCGCCAAGGCCGACCCGCTCGCCGCCGAAGCGCGGCTGCCGGCGATCGCCGATGCGCTGGGCTTCGGCGAGGAGGAGCGGGTCCGCGTGCTGTACCAGGCCGCGCTGTGGACGGTGGCTTCCTACCTGCCCGACTCCGCGCGCCTGCTGGCGCTGGTGCCCGACAGCGCCTACGACGAGCGCCTGCACGAATGGCGCGTGCGTGAGGCGCTGGCGCGATCGGACTGGCGCGCCGCGCTCGCGGCGTTGCAGAAGATGGGTGCGGAGCAGCGCGGCAACTCGCGCTGGCGGTGGTTCGAGGCGCGCATGCGCGAGCTGACCGGCGACGGTGCCGGCGCGCAGGCGCTGTACGCGCAGGTCGCGGGCAACGCCGACTTCCACGGCTTCCTCGCCGCCGACAGGCTGCAGCAGCCCTACGCGCTGTGCCCGTGGATGCCCGACTGGACGCCGGCGCAGAAGGCGACCGTCGCCGCCGACCCGGCGATCGTGCGCGCGATGGCGCTGTATCGCGCCGACCGCAGCGGCTGGGCGGTGCGCGAATGGAACGATGCCCTGTCGCGCTTCGACGATGCGCAGCGACGCATCGCGGTCGAGGTCGCGCAGGAGCACGGCTGGTTCGACCGCGGCGTGTTCGGCCTGGGCAAGGCGCCGGGCGAACTGCGGCTGTACACGCTGCGCTTCCCGATCCACCACGCCGACGTGATCCAGCGCGAGGCGAGGAAGAACGGTCTCGATCCGGCCTGGGTGGCCGCCGAGATCCGTGCCGAAAGCACCTTCAACCCGCGCGCGCGCTCGCCCGCCGGTGCGCGCGGCCTGATGCAGGTGATGCCGGATACCGGTGCCGCGGTCGCGCGTCGGCTGGGCCTGCCCTGGGGCGGCGTGCAGAGCCTCCACGATCCGGAAACCAGCATCGTCATCGGCAGCGCCTACCTGCGCGAGAAGGAGGAGATGTACGGCAAGCCCTACGTCGCCATCGCGGCCTACAACGCCGGGCCGACGCCGACCTCGCGCTGGCTCTCGCAGCGGCCGACGATGGATCCGGACCTGTGGATCGAGACCATCAGCTACAAGGAAACGCGCGAGTACGTCGCCCGCATCCTCGCCTTCAGCGTGATCTACGACTGGCGCATGTACGGCATGGCGACGCCGGTCAGCGACCGCATGCTCGGCATCACCGGTTCGCCGCGCCGCAAGTTCGCCTGCCCGGCTTCATAGCCCCGCCACCCGCCCGTCGCGCCGCACCGGGATTGCGTCAGCCCATCATGCGAGGGCAGGGCGCGCGCCGTCGCCGTTCGCTGCAAGGGCCGGCGGCAGGCTGTCGAAAGCGCCAGGCTACCCGGGCGGCGATGCGCCGCGTCCGCCGGGCTCGTCGTCCTCGTCCGGCCAGACGACGCCGTGCTTCGCCGCGCGCCGTTCCCAGCGCTCGCGTGCCAGGCGCTGCATGTCGCTGACGCGGTCGCGTTCGTCGACGATCTCGTCGCCGAGCAGGGTTTCCACCACGTCCTCCATCGTCACCAGCCCGACGGTATCGCCGTACTCGCCGACCACCAGCGCCAGTTGCTGGCGCTTCTCGAGCAGGAATTCCAGCAGCGCGCTCAACGGCATGCTGTCGGCGATCGTCAGCAGCGTTCGCGCGAACGCCGACACCGGCTCGCGCCCACGCCCCGTCGCCTCGGCCTGGCGCAGCTCGTCGCGCAGCACGAAGCCCGAGATGTCGTCGATGTCGCGCGTGAACACCGGGATGCGCGAGAACGGCGCGGCGCGCGCATCGGCCAGCGCTTCCTCCACGGTCGTGTCCGCCGCCAGCGCGGCGACGACCGTACGCGGGGTCATCACGTTCCAGGTGCGCAGGGTGCTCATGCCGAACAGGTTGCGCAGGATCCGCGACTCGCGCGGATCGAGGTCGCCGCTGGCCTCGCCCATGCCGGCCATCGCCAGGAATTCCTCGCGATTGAATCCCTCGGCCTCGTGTCCGCGCGAGAGCAGCCGGGTCAGCAGTTCCGACAGCCGGATCAGCGGATACAGCAGCACGATCAGCACGCGCACGAACCACATCGTCGGCAACGCGAGCCGGCGCCAGTAAAGGGCGCCCAGCGTCTTCGGCACGATCTCGGACATGAACAGGATCAGCAGCGTCGCCACCGCGGAGAACACGCCGACCCACGCGCTGCCGAACACCACCGTGGCCTTGGCGCCGGAGCCGACGGCGCCGGCGGTGTGGGCGATGGTGTTGAGGGTCAGGATCGCGGCAAGCGAGCGGTCGATATTGCCCAGCCGCAGGCGCCAGAGCCGCTCGGCGAGCCGCGGGCGCGCGTTGCGCAGACCCGCGATGTAGGACGGCGTCATGCTGAGCAGCGCCGACTCCGCGATCGAGCACAGGAACGACAGCACGATCGCGCCGCCGAGGTAGGCGACCATCAGCACCACATCGAGCGGCGTTCCCGACGCGGCGACCTCGCCGGACGCGGGCGCGCCGGCAGCATGCGCGACCATCGGCAGCCACAGGGCCATCGCGACCGCGGCGAAGCGTCGCGCGCGCAGGAATGTTCGCGGCTTCATGAGCACAGTATAGGGCGCGGCCTGCCTTCGTCGGGTTCACGCACGCACGCCGCGGCAGGGCGCCTGTTTCCGCCGCAGCCGGTCGCAGAGACGCGCCCACGGAAGCCGCGCACCCGGCCACCACGTCGCGGTCGCGAGGCTTGAGGCATCATGCGCGGATGAAGAGTTATCTCGTCGGCGGCGCGGTCCGCGACCGGCTGCTGGGCCTGCCGCCCGGCGACCGCGATTTCGTGGTGGTCGGCGAAACGCCGGAGTCGATGCTCGCCGCCGGCTTCAGGCCTGTGGGTCGCGACTTTCCGGTGTTCCTGCATCCCGACACGGGCGAGGAGTACGCGCTCGCACGCACCGAACGAAAATCCGCGCCGGGCCATCGCGGCTTCGTGGTGCACGCCGATCCTTCGGTGACGCTGGACCAGGACCTCGCGCGCCGCGACTTCACCATCAACGCCATCGCCGAGGACGCCGACGGCGACGTCGTCGACCCGCTCGGGGGCGTGCGCGACATCGAGGCGCGGGTGTTGCGCCATGTCGGCCCGGCCTTCGTCGAGGATCCGCTGCGGGTACTGCGAGCGGCCCGGTTCATGGCGCGGCTGGCACCGCTCGGCTTCGAAGTCGCGCCGGAGACGATGGCACTGATGCGGCAGATGGCAGCCGGCGGCGAACTCGACACGCTGGTGGCCGAGCGCGTGTGGCAGGAACTGTCGAAGGCGCTGTCCGCAGCGCAGCCTTCCGCCTTCCTGCGCACGTTGCGCGAGGCCGACGCGCTGCGCGCGGTGTTGCCGGAAGTGGACGCGCTGTACGGCGTGCCGCAGCGCGCCGAGTACCACCCCGAGGTCGACACCGGCATCCACCAGGAACTGGTCAGCGACATGGCCGCGCGGCTCGCCCCCGGCGACACCGTGGTCGGATTCGCCGCGCTCACCCACGACCTCGGCAAGGCCCGCACCCCGGCGCACGAACTGCCGCGACACGTCGGCCACGAGCAGGCGGGGCTGGCGCCGCTGCGCGCGCTGTGCGAACGCCTGAAGGTGCCGCTTGAGCACCGCGACCTCGCCCTCGTCGCCTGCCGCGAGCACCTCAACGTGCATCGCCTGCGCGAACTGCGGGACACCACCGTGCACGACCTGCTGGTGCGCTGCGATGCCTTCCGCAAGCCCGGGCGGATCGCGAAACTCGCGCTGGTCTGCGAAGCCGACAAGCGTGGTCGCCTGGGGCTGGAGGACGAACCGTATCCGCAGGCCGCGCAATTGCGGCGCATGCATGCCGCCGCACTCTCGATCCAGGCGCGCGATCTCGCCCGCGAGGGTCTCGAGGGCCCGGCGATCGGCGATGCGCTGCGCAAGGCGCGCGTGGCCGCGATCCGCGCGGCGCGCGGCGCGACTGCCGACGCCTAGCCCTTCGGCGCCCGTGCCAGGAAGCGCAGCACCGCCCCTTCCCATTGCCGCGGTCCGCGCGCGCCCTTCGCCGCGCGCTGCAAGCGGCCTTCCGCCCAGCCGTCCAGCACGCGCGGATCCACGTACGATTTGCGGCAGACGGTCGCGGTGTTGCCGAGCATGTTCGCGACCGCCTCGATCACCTGCTTGCCCACGGCCCTGGTCGCGACCACGCTCGCATCGGGATCCGGCGATATCTCCGCCAGCAGCCGGAACGCGGCCTGGGTCGCGCCCCAGGTGCGGAAATCCTTGGCGGTGAATGTTGCGCCCATGCGCTCGCGCAGGTAATCGTTGACGTCGGAGGACTCGACCGGCACCAGCGCGCCGTCCTCGTCGCGGTACTGGAACAGGCGTTGCCCGGGCAGTTCGTGCACCGCGCGCACAAGCCGCAGCAGGCGCCGGTCCTGGATGCCGGCCTCGTGCAGGCGCCCGCCCTTGCCGACGAACTGCAACCGCAGTTCGCCGCCTAGGAACCTGGCATGGCGGTTGCGCAGCGTGGTCAGGCCGAACGAGCCGTTGTCGCGCGCGTAGCTGCTGTTGCCGACGCGCACCAAGGTGGTGGCCATGATCGCGACCACCCCGGCCAGCACCTTCTCGCGCGGCAAGCCCGGCAACGCGAGGTCGGCACGTACGCCGCGGCGCAGCCTGGGCAGGGCGCGGCCGAAGGCGACGATGCGGTCGAACTTGTTGGCGTCGCGCAGCGGGCGCCAGTCCGGGTGGTAGCGGTACTGCTTGCGCCCGCGCGCATCGCGCCCGGTCGCCTGCAGGTGGCCGCGCGCGGACGTGCAGATCCAGACCTCGCGGTAGGCCGGCGGGATCGCCAGCGCGCGGATGCGCTGCAGGGTCTCGGCATCGCGCACCGCGCGTCCCTGCGGATCGCGGTAGCCGAACCCGCGCCCGTGGCGCACCCGGCGGATCCCCGGCGCGGCATCGCTCACGTAGCGCAGGCCCGCCTCGATCGCGTCGCGCTGTTCCGGCGTCAGCGGGGTCCGGGGCTTCCTGCGGCCCTTGGCCGACGTCGATGTGCGCATGCGGCGGAGCGTAGCCGGCAGCCGTGATGCGGCGGTGAACCTGTGCGGGGCGCGCCTCGCGGCGGTCGCGGCATCAGATCTTCAGGTACCAGCCGCGCCGGTCCATGACGCGCACGATGCCCCACCACAGCGCCACGAAGGCCAGCGCGAACGCGAGCGAGGGCAGGGTCGGGCCGAAGCGCGGCGCCATCCAGTCGGCGAATCCGTGCTGATAGAGGACACCCCACGCGCCGGTCGCCGCGAGCAGGTAGACCATCAGCGCCGATCCGGCGTACGCGGCAATCGCGTTGACGCCGAAGCTGCGCCCCGGTGCCGGCCAGCCGCGCCGGTCGACCAGCACGTGCGCGAGCGCCAGCGCCAGCGCCGCCCAGCCGCCGGTCCAAAGCGCGTACGAGGAGGTCCACAAAGCCTTGTTGACCGGCATCGCCAGCGACCACAAAGCACCGATGCCCAGCATCGCCAGGGCCGCCAGCAGCAGGCGCCGAATCCGGCCGCGGCGCAGCCAGTCGCCCGCACGCACGCCGAGCAGCGCGGTTGCGACCGCAGGCAGCGTGCTGACCAGGCCTTCGGGATCGTGGCCGGTTCCGGTCACCGGGTCGTAGCGGTAGAGCAGCGGCGCGAACAGCGCGGTGTCGATGCGGTCGGCGAGGTTGTCGAAGGGTGCGTACCCGCCCGGCGCCAGCAGCAGCCAGTAGCCGAGCAGCAGCCCCGCGATCCAGGCCCATTGCGCGCGGGCCCCGAGGTGCATCGCCAGCGGCGCGGCGATCAGGAAGCACAGGCCGATGCGCTGCAGCACGCCCCAGGGCCGGTAGTGCGGCTGGTCGTAAGCCCACCACGCCACCAGGTGCAACAGCAGCCCGGCGGCGACGATGCGCAGCCCGCGCGACACGATCGCACGATGCAGCGCGCGCGGATCCGCACCTTGCTCCAGTCGCGGCACGATTCCGAGCGCGATCGACACGCCGACCACGAACAGGAAGAACGGGAACACCAGGTCGGTCGGGGTGCAGCCATGCCACGCCGCGTGCCGCAGCGGCGCGTAGACATGGCCCCAGTCGCCCGGGTTGTTGACCAGCAGCATCGCCGCGACGGTCAGGCCGCGCAGCGCATCGACCGATGCGAACCTCGGCGCCGGCGCGCTCAAGCGTCGTGCCGCGCCATCTCGCCGGCGATCCAGGTCGCGCGCACCTCCAGTGCGGCGTCCAGCAACACCAGATCGGCGGCGTAACCCGGCGCGATCCGGCCATGGCGGTCGCCAAGCCCGAGGAACTCCGCCGGATAGCGCGAGGCCATGCGCACGGCTTCCTCCAGCGGCAGGCCGAGCATGCGCACGGTGTTGCGCACCGCCGTCCCCATGTCGAGCGCGGATCCGGCCAGCGAACCGGCGGCGTTGCGCACCACGCCATCGACCGCGGTGATGGTTTCGCCGTACAGCACGAACGCCGGATCGTCGGCGCCGACCATCGGCATCGCATCGGTCACCAGGAACAGCTTGCCGCGCGGCTTGGCCGCGAGCGCGACACGCAGGCTGGCCGGGTGCACATGCACGCCGTCGACGATGATCCCGCACCAGCTGTCGCGGTCTTCCAGCGCCGCGCCGACCGTCCCCGGTTCGCGTCCCTGCAGCGGCGACATCGCGTTGTAGAGATGGGTGAACCCGCGGACCCCGGCGGCGAGGCCGGCGAGGATCTGCTCGTAGCTGCCCGCGGTATGTCCCGCGGCGACGATCGCGCCGCCCGCCACCAGTGCGCGGATGGTCGCGGGCGGCACCCGCTCCGGCGCCAGCGTCAGCAGGGTGACCCCGTTGCCGAGCGAGGTCGCCAGCGCGATCTCGTCGGCATCGGGCACGCGGAACACGCGCGCATCGTGGGTGCCCTTGCGGGTCGGCGCCAGGTACGGGCCCTCGAGATGGATGCCGAGCACGCCCGGCACGCCCTGCGCGATCGCCTGGCGCACCGCGGCGATCGCGGCGCGCATGGTGTCGATGTCGTCGCTGATCAGGGTCGGCAGCAGGCCGGTGGTACCGAAGCGGCGATGCGCCGCGGCGATCGCACGCACGCCCTCCGGCGTCGGCGTGTTGTTGAGCAGTACCCCGCCACCGCCGTTGACCTGCACGTCGACGAAACCCGGCACCAGGGTGCCGCCGTCGAGGTCGATGCGGTCGACGTCGGCGATCCTCGGATCTCGCGCATCGATTACCGCCGAGATCCGCCCACCGTCGACCAGCACCACCCGTCCGTCGTGGAACCCGTCGTCGCCGAGGAGGCGGCCATTGACCAGTGCGGTCGCCATCGCGTGCCCTCAGACCGTTTCGGTGACCTTGTTCAGGTGCGGCGGCGTGTCCGGATCGTGCCCGCGCGCGAGCGACAGCGCGTTCACCATCCGGTAGAAGCTCTGCACCAGCAGCAGCGGCGCACAGGCCGCGTGCGGCGCCGGCGGCACCGGAAGATCCGCCTCGCCGCCGCAGGACGCCAGCCACACCTGCGCGCCCCGCGCACGGAACTCCCTGGCCAGCGCGCGGGTGCCGGTGCCGGTCTCGTCCGGCTGGTCGAGGATCAGCACCGGGAAGCCGGGACCGACCAGCGCCATCGGCCCGTGCTTGACCTCGGCCGAACTGTAGGCCTCGGCATGCAGGCCGCAGGTTTCCTTGAATTTCAGCGCCGCTTCCTGCGCGGCACCCAGGCCGAGGCCGCGCCCGAGCACGAACAGGTTGTGCGCGCCCGCCAGCCCCTCGCCTGCCGGCGACCAGTCGCAGTCCCAGGCCGCGCGCATCGCGTTGGGCAGCCGCTCCAGCGCGTCGAGCAGGGCGAAGTCGTCGCTCCACAATGCGACCAGTTGCAGCAATGCCGACAGCGAGGCGAGGTAGCTCTTGGTCGCGGCCACGCTGCGTTCGGGCCCGGCGTGCAGCGGCACCACGACGTCGGCCAGTGCCGCCAGCGGCGAATCCTCGACGTTCACCAGCGCGACCACGCGCGCGCCCGCCGCGCGCGCGGCTTCGGCGTTGCGCAGCAGGTCCGGGCTGCGGCCCGACTGCGAGATCGCGATGAACAGCGCGTCGCCCAGACGCTGCGGCACGCGATAGACCGAGCCGATCGACGGCGACACCGAGGCGGTGACCACGCCCAGCTGGGTCTCGAACAACGCCTTGGCATAGGTCGCGGCGTGGTCGGAGCTGCCGCGCGCGCAGGTGGCGACGAAGGCCGGCGGCCGAAGCCGCAGGTCGGCCGCGAGCCCGGCCAGCACGTCGCGGTTGGCGACGAACTGCGAGGCCACCACGCTGGCCGCCTCGGCGGCTTCGCGGAACATCCGGGTCGATGCCGCGCGTGCGCGCAGCGCATCCGCTTCGATCAGTGCATTCATGCTTCGCTCGCGGGCTGCGCGCGCGGACGCACCGGCGCTGTGGAGCCGCGCACCACCAGTTGCGGCACGAAGCCCTGGTTTTGCGTGGGAGTGGCATCGGGGCGCAGGCCGGCGATCAGCATCCGCGCGGCATGGCGCGCGATGTCCTCGGTGGCCTGCTTGGCGGTGGTCAGCGCCGGCCACGACTGGCGCGAGAACGGGCTGTCCTCGAAGCCCGCGATCGACAGGTCGTAGGGCACGTTCATGCCGGCGGACTTGGCCGCCGCGAGCACGCCGGCGGCGATCTCGTCGTTGGAACCGAAGATCGCGGTCGGCGGATCGCGCAGCGCCAGCAACCGGCGCGCGCCGCGGAAACCGTCGTCGAAGGTGTAGTCGCCAGGCACCACGAGATGCTTGTCGAGGGTGATGCCGTAATCCTTCAGGGCCTGCTCGTAGCCCAGGTAGCGCTCGGAACTGGAGCGATGCTCCTGCCCGCCCCAGAGGAAGCCGATGCGCTGGTGTCCGAGCTGGACCAGGTGCTCGGTGATCTCGTAGGCGGCGTCGCGGTCGTCGACATACACGCAGGGATGCCCGTCCTTCGGGTCCTCGGCCGCGGCGATGATCCGGGTGGCGCGCACGCCGGCCTGTTCCAGCGCCTCGATCAGCTCGGCGCGTTCCGAGATCGGCGCGGTGAGCACCAGCCCGGCGATGCGCGAGCGCTGCACCAGTTCGATCAGTTCGTCGGCCAGCAGCGGGGAGGTCGCGTCGCAGGGATGGATCTGCAGGCCGAAGCCGGTTTCGCGGCAGGCCGAAAGCACCCCGTTCTGCAGGCCGATGATGTGGTACGGGTTCGGGTTGTCGTAGACCAGGCCGATCACGTAGGCGCTGGCGCTGCGCAGGTTGCGCGCGGACGGGTCCGGCTCGTAGTCGAGCTCGGCGATGGTCTGCAGCACGCGGGCGCGGGTCGCCGGCAGCACCGACGGCTCGTTGTTGATCACGCGCGAGACGGTCTTCAGCGACACCCCGGCGCGCTCGGCCACGGTGCGGATCGTCGGCTTGCGCGGACTGGCCGCTACCTCGCTCATCTGCCTTCCTGCCCTCGTTGTCCTGCCCTCGGACAGGGTGACTAACGTTGTCATAGTTTCATCGCAATTGCCAGACCGGGCGCCTCCGAAGGGCGGAGCATGCGGGCTCGGCAGTGTTGTCCTGCAGCATGCCCGGTACAGGACACGCGCTGGACATCGGGCTCGGGCCTGGTTTTTAACGTTTCTATCAGAACAATATCGCCGAATTCTATTTATCGTTCTGAAATTACGTATGTTTCAGCGCGAATGCACACCCTCTTGTCATATGCGCTTGACATCGTTGTCACGAGCTGCCGACACTGCGTCCATGCCGCCGCGATCCGCAGGCGACGCACCGCAGGAGCCCGTGTGGGAGCAACGACCCGTCCCCTGCCCGCCGCCGCCGGCCACCAGCCGGCCGGCGTGCCGTTCATCGCCGCCGATGTCGGCGGCACCCATGTGCGTGTGGGACTGGTGTGCGGCGACAGCCCGACCCAGGTCGAGCACTACCGCAAGTACGCCTGCGCCGACTTCCCGTCCCTCGCGGCCGTGCTCGAGGCCTACCTCGCCGGGCTGCCGGCTTCCGGGCCGGTCCGCCACGGCGTGATCGCCTGCGCCGGGCACCCGCTCGAGGATGGATCGCTGCTGTCGGTGAACCTGCCCTGGCCCGTGGCGCCGCAGCGGATCCGCGCGCAACTGGGCTTCGACGACCTGCGTCTGGTCAACGACTTCGAGGCGGTGGCCCATGCCGTCGCCGCGGCGGGCGCGCAGTCGCTGCTGCGCCTGACCGGGCCCGACCTCGCCCCGCCCGGTCCGGTCCTGGTGGTCGGGCCCGGCACCGGCCTGGGCGCGGCTGTGCGGATTCCGGCCCCGGGCCACGCCGTGGTGCTGGCGACCGAAGCGGGGCAGGCGGCATTGACCGTTTCCACGGAAGCGGAGATCGACGTCCTGCGCGAGTTCCTGCGCGACCGGCGCCACGTGCCGATCGAGCACGCGCTGTCGGGGCCGGGCCTGGTGCGGCTGCACGCGGCCCTGGCGCGGGTGCGCGGCATGCAGCCCGGCCACGCCACCCCCGACGCGATCACCGCAGCCGCACGCAGCGGCGACGATCCGCTCGCGCGCGACACGCTCGAACTGTTCTGCGGCCTGCTCGGCGGCGCCGTCGGCGACATGGCGCTGCTCTACGGCGCGCACGGCGGCGTCTACCTCGCCGGCGGGATCCTGCCGCAGATCCGCGACTTCCTCGAACACAGCAGTTTCGTGCGGCGGTTCCTCGACAAGGGACCGATGCGCGAGGCGCTGCTCCGCATCCCCGTGACGCTGGTCGATCACGGGCAACTGGGCGTGATCGGCGCCGCCGGTTGGTACCTCGACCAATCCCAGAACGACAACGAGTGAACGGATGCCCGCCCGCTGACCTGACCCCCTGCCCGCGCATGCGCCGCTCCCGCGGCGGGCGCATGCAACGGCACTGCCCCGGGCCCCGGCGAATCCTTGCCGGCGCCCACAGCCAAACCATTCCGCAACGGAGAGAACCGTCATGAAGCACCGCACATCCATGCTGTCGGCCGCCATCGCCGTGTGCCTCGGGGTCGCCGCGCAGGCGAACGCGCAGGAAGCCGCCACGCAGGGCGGCGACGCAGGCGACGAAAGCGCCGCCGAACTCGACCGGGTCGTCGTGACCGGCATCCGCGCCAGCCTGCAGCAGGCGCTCGACACCAAGCGCAATTCCGACGCGATCATCGACGTGATCACCGCCGAGGACGTGGGCAAGTTCCCGTCGACCAATGTCGCCGAGGCGATCTCGTCGCTGCCCGGCGTCACCATCGACAAGGCCTTCGGACAGGGCGAGAAGATCAGCATCCTCGGCACCGACCCGGCGCTCAGCCGCACCCTGCTCAACGGGCAGACGGTCGCCTCCGCGGACTGGTTCATCACCGACCAGCCGGGCCGCACCTTCAACTACTCGCTGCTCGCGCCTTCGCTGGTGGGCAAGGTCGAGGTGTACAAGTCTCCCGAGGCGCACATCGACGAAGGCTCGATCGGCGGCACCGTGATCGTGCATACGCGCAAGCCGCTGGATCTGGAGAAGACCACCATCGCCGGCCACGTCGGCTATCTGTACAACGATCGCATCGAAGGCGGCGATCCGCAGGCTTCGCTGCTGTTCGGCTGGAAGAACGATGCGGAAACCTTCGGCCTGATCGTCGCCGCGCAGCGCGCCGACGAGGGCATCCGCCGCGATGGCGTCGAGTCGTATGGCACGGTGACCGGCCGCGACTACGCCGAGGGACAGGGCGGCGGCAACTCCTTCACCCCGACGATGGACTGGGGCGCGGGCGTCGAGGTACCGCCATCGTGCTCGGGCGAGTGCGAAACCACGCTGCGCGCCAACCTCGACGCGATCGCACCGAACTCGATCAGCGCGCACTACTTCGAACAGCAGCGCGAGCGCGACACGATCTCGCTGGCGATCCAGTTCAAGCCGCACGAAAAGATGAACGTCGAGTTCAACGCGCTCGACGTCACCGCGAACTACGACAACGTCAGCCACTCCATGTTCGCCTTCAACGGCAACGCCTGGAACAGCCTGATGCGCCTGACCGATCTCGAGGTCGACGGCGGCGTGATCACTCGCGCCTCGTTCAGCAATGCGCTGACGGTCTACGACCTGATCAACCGCCAAGCCACCGTCGACACCAATTCCTACGACATCAAGGCGACCTGGAACGATGAGCGCTGGTTCGCCACCTGGCATTTCGGCACCACCGAGGCCACCGGCGGTACCGGACGCCAGGTGTTCGGCGAGTTCCTCAACTGGGCCGACTACAGCTACGACCTCACCGGCACGCCGCGGCTCGATTTCGCCGGCTACAACTACGGCTCGGCCCCGGCGACCAGCCCGAACGTGGCGGGTAGCCCGTTCACCGATCCCGATGCGTTCCGGATCGACGGCGGCTGGGGCGCGGATCCGAACGACGGATCGACCTGGAATACCGGCTGGGGCGGCAACATCGTGACCAAGCCCACCTGGGACGAGGAAGTCTACGGGCAGGTGGATTTCGGCATCCGCCTGGATTCGCCCGTCTACCAGGTGCGCTTCGGCGCGAAGCGGCGCCAGCACGAGACCGGGCAGACCATGGCCGGGGTCTCGGTCGCGTCCGTCGCCGGCTACGGTGATGCCACCACCTCGGAGTTTTCGCCGCGTCCGCTCCCCGGCAACTACCTGAGCGGCTTCGGCAACACGGGCGACCTGTCCAACCGTTTCACCATCGACGGCTGGGCGCTGGCGGACTGGATCCTCGGCGGCGACTGGCTGGCGCCGTGGCAGACCATGCCCGAGCCCGGCACGTTCAACGACCTGTCGTTCGTGCAGAACACCTGGCTGGTGGAAGAAGACATCAACGCCGGCTACGTGCAGGCCGACTACAGCTGGAACGGCTTCCGCGGCAACGTCGGCTTCCGCTACGTGCAGACCGAATCCGACAGCCTGGGCTGGCAGTGCACCGCCAGCGCCAACTGCAACAGCGCCGCGAACGGCGGCGTGCACACCTACGAGCAGGTCAGCGTCAAGAAGAAGTACAACGACTTCCTGCCGAACATCAACGTCGTCTACGACTGGAACGACCTGGTGCTGCGCTTCTCGGCGGCGAAGGTGATCTCGCGCCCGAACTACGGCGACATGTCGAACTACCTGTGGCTGGGCCCGCAGACGCTCACCGGCGGTGGCGGCAACCCGGAGCTCGACCCCTACCGCTCCACCAACCTCGACTTCTCGGCCGAGTGGTACTTCGCCGAGAACGGCATCCTCGCCGGCACCCTGTTCCACAAGGACGTGGGCAACTACATCCTCTACACGACCGGGATCGAGGAGCACGTCAACGAAAGCAACGGACAGCTCATGGATTTCACCGTGTCCCGTCCGCAGAATGCCGGCGCCGCGACCATCCAGGGCCTGTCGCTGAACTACCAGCAGAACCTGTGGGGCGGGCTGGGCATGCTGGCCAACTACACCTACTCCGACGCCGAGGCCGAGAACGGCGACCCGATGCCGTGGACATCGGAGAACCAGTACAACATCAGCCCGTTCTTCGAGAACGACCGCTGGAGCGCGCGCCTGACCTACTCGTGGCGCTCGAAGTACTACACCCAGGTCGACCGCGGCAACTTCCTGGTCACCTCCGACTACGAGTCGCTGGACGCCAGCATCGGCTTCCGCATCAACGACAGCCTCAGCCTGACGTTCGACGGCATGAACCTGCTCGATTCGGAGTACTACACCTACGCCGACGTCCCGGGCGTGGCCAATACCGAGAAACTGGTCCGCGGGCTGTACCGGACAGGTCGTCGCTACATGGCTTCGCTGCGCATGCAGTTCTGAGGTACCACGGCATCCCCTCCCAGATCGATGCCGTTGTGCGCGCGGGCCTGGATTCGTCCGGGCCCGCGCCTTTTTCGCTATCTTCCATGCCAGACCGAGGAGACCCGATGAGTCCGATCCCCCGCACGTGGCACCTGGCGCTGACGCTGTGCTGTTCGATCCTGCTCGCCGGCTGCGGTCGGGAGCCCGGGCCCGCGGCCGCGCCCGGGACCCAGGGCGAGACGACCGCCAGGCCCGCGCTGATCCCGGCGCCTGCCTCGCTGCAGCCGCGGGACGGCAGCTTCCGCTTCGACGCTTCGACCCGCCTGTCGGCCGATGGCGAGGCGGCGCAGCGCGTCGCGGCCCAGTTCGCGGCGCTGGTCGCCACGACCAACGGCATCGAACCCGCGCCTGCGGGCGGCGGGCAGGACGCCGGGACCGGCATCGTGTTCGCGATCGATCCCGCGGTGTCGGCCGATGCGCCCGAAGGCTACCTGCTGGAGGTGGCGCCGGAGGGCGTGCGCGTCGCGGCCAGCGACGAGCGCGGCCTGTTCTACGGCGCGGTCACGCTCTGGCAACTGCTGTCCTCGGCGCAGGGCCAGGCCGTGCGCATCCCGGCGCTGCGCATCGAGGACGCGCCGCGCTTCGGCTGGCGCGGGCTGATGCTCGATTCCGCGCGCCACTTCCAGTCGGTGGACGAGATCAAGCAGCTGCTCGATGCGATGGCCCGTCACAAGCTCAACACCTTCCACTGGCACCTGGGGGACGACCAAGGCTGGCGGATCGAGATCCCGAAGTATCCGAAGCTGATGGAAGTCGCCGCATGCCGCATCCCCGCGGGCGAAGCCGGCACCGACCCGGCGACCGGTGAAACCCGGCCCTACTGCGGCTACTACACCCAGGCCCAGATCCGCGACATCGTCGCCTATGCGGCGCAGCGCCACATCACCGTGGTGCCGGAGTTCGACATGCCCGGCCATGTGCAGGCGGTCGTCGCCGCCTACCCGCAGTACGGTTCGCTCGGCGACACGCCGCCGGTCTCGAACGAATGGGGCGTGCACCAGTACCTGTTCAACGTCGAGGAGGAGACCTTCGTCTTCATCGAGGACGTGCTCGACGAAATCGTCGCCCTGTTCCCCTCGACCTACATCCACATCGGTGGCGACGAGGCTGTCAAGGACCAGTGGCAGCAGTCGCCGATCGTGCAGGCGCGGATGAAGGAACTCGGCATCGCGGACGAGACCGCGCTGCAGAGCTGGTTCATCAAGCGGCTCGAGACCTACCTCGAGGGCAAGGGCCGGCGCCTGCTGGGCTGGGACGAGATCCTCGACGGCGGCCTGCCGCCGCGGGCGACGGTGATGTCCTGGCGCGGCACCGAGGGCGGCATCACCGCGGCCCAGGCCGGACACGACGTGGTGATGACGCCCTGGGACAAGCTCTACCTCGACTACCTGCAGACCATGTCGCCGAACGAGCCGCCGGGCCGGCCGACGCAGGTGACCCTGCAGACGGTCTACGACTTCGAGCCGGTGCCCGAGGTGCTCACGGCCGCGCAGCGCAAGCACATCCTCGGCGTGCAGGCCAATGTCTGGACCGAGCACATGCGCACCTGGCCGCGGGTGCAGCACGCGCTCTTTCCGCGCGTGGCCGCGCTGGCCGAATCGGCGTGGTCGCCGGCCGGGCGCAAGGACTACGCCGACTTCCTCACCCGCCTGCCGGCGCAGCTGGCGCGCTACCGTGCCTTCGGCATCGCCTACGCGCAGACGCCGTTCGAGGTGCTGGCCACGGCGACGGACGATCGCCGTGCCGGCACGGTGGAGGTCGCGCTCGAGAATCCGCTGGGCTACGCCATTCGCTACACCCTGGACGGCAGCGAACCCGACGCGGACTCGCCGCTGTACGAAGCGCCGATCGGGGCGACCTTGCCGGTCGAGATCCGCGCCGCCGCGTTCGCCGGCACGTCGCCGCTGGCCCCTGCCGCGCGGCACGCCTACGACGCGGCGAGCCTGCTGGTGCGCAGCGACGAGCAGCTCGCCACCTGCCCCGACACCGGCCGGCTGCTGCTGCGCCTGGAAGACGACGGCCCGGCCGATGGCGAACGCGCGCTCTACAACGTGACGATCTTCTACCCGTGCTGGCTGTGGGCCGACGCCGACCTGGACGGCATCGCATCGGCGAAGGTGCGGCTGGGGCGGATGCCCTACTACTTCCAGCTCGCCCATGACGAGCCGGCCCGCAAGTTCATGGCGGCCGAAACCGAACACGGCGAACTGCTGGTGCAGGCGGGCGGCTGCAACGGCCGGACCGTGGCGCGGCAGCCGCTGCCGGGCACGACCGGCGCCGACGGCTTCGTCGAGGTCGATGTACCGTTCGAAGGGGTCACCGGCAGCACCGACCTGTGCTTCACCACCACCGGCGACACGCGCCCGGCGATGTGGGTGGTCGACCGCGTCGCGCTCGTGCCGCGCTGAAGGCACCGACGGGCCGACGCCGCACGCAGCGTCGGTCCCGTCTCGAATCACCCCGTAGGCGGGCGGAGAACCCCGGGTTGCCGCTGGTGCGCGCGCACGCCGGTCGCCGGCGGAACACCCGCGCGGATCAGTCCCCGCGTTCGCGTCGTCCGTCGATCCTCAGCAGCAGGTCGCGCAGCGGCGTGAGCCGGATGCCGAGGCCGGCGATGACGCCGAGCGTGTTCGCCAGCGCGTCGCGCATGTCGAACATGCGTCCGGTGGAGAGCGCGCCCTGCGCATGCTCGATGCCGATCCCGAGCAGCACCAGCCCCAGCCCGGCGCCGAGCAGCGCGGTCCAGTTGCGGAACAGCTGCACCGCGCACGCGGCCAGCACGAAATAGCCGAGGAAATGCGACCACTTGTCGCTGTGGTCGAAGTCCGGCATCGGTGGCGGCGGCATCAGCGAGGCCACCACCACGACCGCGATCGCCAGGCACCACAGCGCGCACCAGGCGCGCGGATGCCGCAGCGGCTTGAGCGAACGGCCGAAGCGCCGGCCGTTCACAGGCGGAAGCCCAGGTCGCCGAACAGGAAGGCCGCATCGAAGTCGACCCCGCGCGCGAACCCGATGGCCTGGAAGCGCTCGCCCATTCCGCCCGGCAGGGTCAGGGCCTTGGCCTGCTGACGCAGCGCGTAGCGCGCGGCTTCGTCGGCGGCGCGCGCCTCGTGCGCGGCCAGGCACTGCTCCAGTCCGTTGCCGATCAGGAAGCTGGCCTGGGTGCAGTAGCCGGCGAAATCGAAGCCGGCGCCGGTGCCGGCTTCCGCCAGCGCGGTGAAATCCACCGAGGCGGTGATGTCCTGCAGGCCGACGCGTGCGAGCACGTCGTCCACCACGCGATGGCGATGGAACGCCCGCAGCGTGCCGTCGCCGCGGCGTGGATCGTAGTACTCGCGGCGCGGGTGGCCGTAGTCGACGAACAGCATCGCGCCCGATTTCAGCCCGCCCGCGACCGCCTGCAGCCAGTACGGCAGCTGCGGCAGCAGCTCCGAGCGGTAGCCTTCGGCGAACGGCGCGTCGAGCCGGCGTTCGACATGGCGCACCGCCGCGGCCAGCAACGCATCCGCCGGCCGTTCGCAGCGAACGAAGCCGCCGTCGTCGTCGAGCGCGACATGCTCTTCGCACACGTCGCCGCCGCGGATCGCGAACCGCGGCGTCGGCAGCGCGTCGATCACCTCGTTGGCGAACAGCACGCCGTTCCAGTCGTCCGGCATCGGTCCGTCCAGCCATTCGACCCGGTCGAACAACCGCGGCGCCAGCGAGCGCGACAGGTGTTCTCGCTGGCGCTCGCGCAGGTCCGCGCTGGGTTCGAGGATCGCGTAGCGCGCCGGCAGCGCGTCGAGTTCCAGCAGTCGTGCGATCGCGTGTTCGGCGAATCGCCCGCTGCCGGCACCGATCTCGAGCAGGCGCGCATCCCCGCCGAGCTGGCGGAGGACCGGTGCCAGCGCCTGCGCAACGCACCCGGCGAACAGCGGCCCGAGCTCGGGCGCGGTGACGAAATCGCCGGCTTCGCCGAACTTCGTCGCGCCGGCGCTGTAGTAGCCCAGGCCCGGCGCGTACAGGGCGAGTTCCATGAAGCGCCAGAACGGGATCGCCCCGCCGGCGGCCGCGATCTGCTCGCGGATCAGCGACTGCAGGCGTGCGCTGTGTGCAAGCGCCTCGTCGGAAAGCGGGGAATCGGGCATCGGGCGGCGGCAGCGGCGACAATGCACAGGATAACGGCATTCCGGAGGACGCCATGCCAGCCCCGCCCCGCGTCGCCCTGGTCACCGGCGCCGCGCGCCGCCTCGGTGCGGCGATCGCGCGGCGGCTGCACGAGGCCGGCTATGCGGTCGCCCTGCACTGCCGGGACTCGCGCGCCGAATCCGACGCGCTGGCCGCGGAATTCGAGGCCACGCGCGAGGGCAGCACCCTCGTGCTGCAGGCCGACCTGGCGCAGTTCGACCGGCTGCCGGAACTGGTCGCGCAGGTGGTCGGCCGCTTCGGCCGACTCGACGCCCTGGTCAACAATGCCGCCACGTTCTTCCCGACCCCGCTGGGCAGCGTGACGCCCGTGCAGTGGGACACGCTGTTCGCCGCCAACGTGCGCGCACCGTTCTTCCTGTCGCAGGCCGCGGCGCCGCACCTGGCGGCCGCGCGCGGCGCGATCCTCAACCTCAGCGACGTCTACGCCCGGCAGCCGCGCGCCGACCTGGCCGCCTATGCCACCAGCAAGGGCGCACTGGAGGCGATGACGCGCGCGCTGGCGGTGGCGTTGGCGCCGGCGGTGCGGGTCAACGCGATCGCTCCGGGCGCGATCCTGTGGCCGGAGGACGCGTCCGACCCGGCGCTTCAGGACAGGATCCTGTCGCACACGGCACTGGCGCGCACCGGCCAGGTCGACGAGATCGCGGCCACCGCGCTGTGGCTGCTGCGCGACGCCGGCTACACCACCGGCTCGGTGGTCGCCGTCGACGGCGGTCGCACGCCGCTGTAGCACCCGGGGGCGCCCTCATCCGGCTCTTCGGGCCACCTTCTACCCCGGTGGGCACGTAGGCCCGCAAGCGGGAGAAGGGCAGTGGAACCCTCTCCCGCGCGCGGGAGAGGGGCAGGGGGCGAGGGCCGGCGCGGATCAGGCCTTCGGCAGGAACGCATGCTCCAGGTCGGTGCCGCGGAAGGCGTCCGGCGTCTCGTGCGAGACCGCGTAGCGGTACAGCGCCGCCGAGTAGATGCCGCTGAGCGCGGCCTGGTAGACGCCGACCAGCAGCACCGCCAGCAGCGCCACCGCACCCACCACGACCGCCAGCGCGAACGAGACCTGGGCCGCGAGGAGGGCCAGGCCGAAGCCGACGATCGCCACCGCGGTCGTGATCAGCCCGAACGCCGCGCCGATGCCGACCTGCCCCACCGCGTTCTCGCCCCAGGTGCGCTTGAGCAGCGACACGCTCTGCTTCAACGCGTCGATCGGGCCGATGTCGCGCGACACCAGCACCGGCACCACCAGGAAGGTGGCCAGGGTCCAGGCCGCGCCGAGCACGCTGCCCATCATGCGCACCAGGAAGTTGTCCTTCTGCTTCAGACCCTGCAGCAGCACGCCGACTGTGGCCGCGATCGCGGCGTAGCCCAGGATCGACTGGATCCGCGCGCGCGCGGCCCTGAAGCCGTCGGCCAGGGTGGGATCGCCGCCCTCGAGGCGGATCATCGCCGCGCCCACCAGCGCGCAGTTGAAGAAGATCATCACGCTGTACTGCACGAAGTAGAACAGGAAGCCGAACACGGCGCCGCCGATGCCGATGCCGTCGGCGAAGATGCGCAACGCGAACATCGGCAGCAGGAACGTCGCCAGCACCACCAGGGTGACGGCCCCCGAGATCACCGGGAACAGCATCAGCTCCTTGTCCGAGCGCAGCACCGAAGCGCTGGCCTTGACCAGGTCCCAACTGCGCGAGAACTTGTCGAACATGGTGTCGCCTCCGTGGAATGTCCGCCATCGTGCCCGGGCGCCCCGGCGCCGGCAATTGACGGATGTCACCCACTCGACCCCGGCGGGGCGGCGGATGTGACAGCGGCACGCAGTGCGCCCCGGTGCGAACCTCTGGGCAGGAGCTCGGGCGACTGCGGAAACGACATCGCTGCGCCTGTCATGTCGACCGAGGGGAGACATCCGGGCGGGCGGCGACAGCGGATGTTCCTGCTTGCGCGGCGACGCTCGAAGTTGAAGTCGTGGGGAAGACCGTCGCCGGGCAGAGCGTCGAGTTGAAGTTGTCATCACGAGCGCAGTGAGCGATCCGATCCGCGTCGCATCGGAGGCAAGATCCCTCGCTGCGCTCGGGATGACAGGTCCGGGTAACGCGCCGACGGTGTCCGGCCCGCCTGCAGATCCCCCGCTTCGTTCGGGACCACAGCGGTGGGGCGACTTCCGACCGGCGCTGGCGCTGGCGTTGGCGCCGGCGCCGGCCCGGTGCCTGCCGGTTCAGTCCAGCGCCACCCGCTCGAAGGCCGCGCCGTGGTCGGGATGCGCCGCCCACAACGCGGCGATGCGTTCGCCGGACGCCGGGTGGCGGGCGTCCGGCGCGATCTCCGCCAGCGGCTTGAGCACGAAGGCGTGGCGCAGCTCGTCGCGCGGGATGCGCAGGTTGCCCTCGCCCTCGGCGACCAGCTCGTCGTAGAGCACGATATCGATGTCGAGCGTACGGTCGCTGTAGCGCGGTCCGCTGCGGTCGCGCCCGTGCGCGTCCTCCAGCGCATGCAGCCAGGCGTTGAGCGTCGCGGGCGACAGGTCGGTGCGCAACGAGGCCGCGGCATTGAGGAAGTCCGGCCCGTTGTAGCCCACCGCCGGGAACCGGTAGACGGGCGACACGCGCACCTCCTCGAAGCGCTCGCGCAATGCCGCGATCGCCGCACGCAGGTGGCGCTCGGGATCGAGGTTGCTGCCGAGGCTGAGGTGGGCGATGGGCATGGCGCGCTCCGGGAGGATGCCCATGATCGCGCATCGGCGGCGGTACCGGAACGCACGTCCGTCAACGCACGTCCGCCGTGGCGTGGCTCAGTCGGCGCCGGGCGATGCAGGTTCGGCGCGGCGCAGCCTGACGTCCAGCGGCGCGTCGCCCATCGCCTGGAACACGCGCAGCCCGAACTCGGGCAGGATCGCCAGCAGGTGGTCGAAGATGTCGGACTGGATGGCTTCGTGGGCCGACCAGGCGGTGTCGCTGGTGAAGCAGTAGATCTCCAGTGGCAGGCCTTCGGCGGTCGGCTGCAGCTGCCGCACCAGCAGGGTCAGCTGCTGGTGGACACCAGGATGGCTGCGCAGGTAGCGCTCGACATAGGCGCGGAAGGTGCCGAGGTTGGTGACCCGCCGCCGGTTCACCGCTTCGGTGCCCCGCTCGGCCAGGGTCGCGTTCCACTCGCGCAGTTCGCCGGCCTTGGCGTCGAGGTAACCCTCGATCAGCGCGAAGCGGCGCAGGCGCGCGAGCTCGTCATCGTCCAGGAAGCGCACCGAGTGCTGGTCCAGGTACAGCGCGCGCTTGATCCGGCGCCCGCCGGCCTCGGTCATGCCGCGCCAGTTCTTGAACGAGTCGCTGATCAGCTTCTTGGTCGGGACCGTGGTGATGGTCTTGTCCCAGTTCTGCACCGTCACCGTGTGCAGAGCGATGTCGATCACGTCGCCATCGGCGTTCTGGCTCGGCATCTCGATCCAGTCGCCGATGCGCACGCGGCCGTCGTTGCTGATCTGCACGCTCGCCACCAGCGACAGGATCGTGTCCTGGAAGATCAGCATCAGCACCGCGGTGGCCGCGCCCAGGCCGGTGAGGATATGCAGGAACTGCGCACCGATCAGGGTGGCGACGATGGAAATCCCCACCAGCGCGAACATCACGATCTTGGCCACCTGCAGGTAGCCCTTGATCGGCTTGTTGCGCGCGTCCGGGCGGCGCTCGTAGGACTGGTTCAGCAGGTCCAGCGCGCGCGAGACCGACAGCGCCACCGTCAGCACGATGAAGGCCTGGCACAGCGCCCGCACCACCGCCACCACCTGCGGCGGCAGGTCCGGCACCACGGCCACGCCGCCCGCGATCACCAGCGCCGGCACCACGTTGGCCAGCCGCGGGATCACCCGCAACTGCACCTCGCGGTCGTGCTGCGCGCCGCCCAGCGCCGTCGCCCGCAGGCCGCGCTGGATGCCGCGCAGCAGCACGCGCTTGGTCAGCCAGTTCGCCAGCCACGCCGCCAGCAGCAGCGCGGCGATCACCACTACGGTGTAGGCCCAGGGGTACGGCGCGAGGGCCGTGCGAAGAGTCTCCAGATGTGCCTGCAATTACCCGTTCCCGTCCTGCGTGCGTACACGTTCGATGACCACGCCGACCGCGCGCGCACCGCGCACCGCACCCGGCTTGCTCAGCTTCAATCGTAACCAGTCGAGCTTGAACTCGTTCATCACGATCCCGGCGCAGCGCTCCGCCAGCGTTTCCACCAGGCCGAAGTCGGACTGCGCCACGTACTCGATCAGGCGCTTGCTCACGGCCTTGTAGTTGAGGGTGTCGGCGATCGAATCGGTGGCCGCCGGCACGCGGTTGTCGAAGCCCATCTCCAGGTCGAACACCAGGGTCTGCCGGATCCGCCGTTCCCAGTCGTAGATGCCGATCAGCGCCTCGATCTCGAGGCCTTCGATGAAGACTTTGTCCATGGGAAGCCGGGATTCGTGATTGGGGACTGGGGATTCGGAATCGGGAGTTGGGGACTGGGGGTTTTGGCGTTGACGTCGTGGGGAAAACTGTCATCCCGAGCGCAGCGAGGGATCTGATGCGCGTTGCATCCGAGGCAAGATCCCTCGCTGCGCTCGGGATGACAAGTCTGAGGCACGCCTGATGCGGGCAAGGCGCGTGCGCATCTGCGAATCCCTAATCCCCAATCCCCAATCCCGCCGCTGCCGCCACCGGCGGCAGCGAGGCCATGTCCCAGCGCGGCGTCACATGCACCGCCGCGTCGTCGTGCTGGCCGGCCTGCAGCCGCAGCGCGCCGGCGAAGGCGATCATCGCGCCGTTGTCGGTGCACAGCGCCGGGCGCGGGAAGCAGGCGCGGCCACCGCGCTTCGCGGCCATGTCCTGCAAGCGCGCACGCAACCGGCGGTTGGCGCCGACGCCGCCCGAGACCACGATCACGTCGCTGCCGGCCGTATCCAGCGCGCGTTCGCACTTGATCGCGAGGGTGTCGACCACCGCATCCTCGAAACCGCGGGCGATGTCGGCGCGGGTCCGGTCGGTCTGGTCTGACTGGCGCCACGCCAGCAGCACCTGGGTCTTGAGCCCGCTGAAGCTGAAATCCAGCCCGGGGCGGTCGGTCATCGGCCGCGAGAAGCGGTAGGCGCCCGGGGTGCCCCGTTCGGCCAGCGCGGCGAGCTGCGGGCCGCCCGGATAGGGCAGGCCCATCAGCTTGGCGGTCTTGTCGAAGGCCTCGCCGGCCGCGTCGTCAAGGGTTTCGCCCAGCAGCCGGTAACGGCCGATGGCGTCCACGGCGATCAGCTGGGTGTGCCCGCCCGACACCAGCAGGGCGACGAACGGCGGCTCGGGGGCGCCGTGGACCGGGTCCGGATCCTCCATCAGCGGCGCGAGCAGGTGGCCTTCCATGTGGTGCACGCCGACCGCCGGCACGTCCAGCGCCCAGGCCAGCGACCGCGCCACCCCGGCGCCCACCAGCAGGGCGCCGACCAGCCCCGGGCCGGCGGTGTAGGCCACCCCGTCGATGTCGTCGACCCCGAGCCCGGCCTCGGCCAGGGTCTGGCGCACCAGCGGCAGCAGCTTGCGTACGTGGTCGCGGCTGGCCAGCTCCGGCACCACCCCGCCGTATTCGGCGTGCAGGGCGACCTGGCTGTAGACCGCGTGGGCGCGCAGGCCGGCGGCGCCGAGCAGGGCCGTGTCGTAGACGGCCACGCCGGTCTCGTCGCAGCTCGATTCGATGCCCAGGACCTTCATGCGGGACAGATGGGCGCCGGTTGCGCCGTTGCAAGGCGGGCAGTTATCATACGCGGCTCGCCCAGGCTGCAGCGCCGCCGGGCGGGTGCGAGTCCTTCGCACAGGCCGGCCCGCGGGCCGGACGTCCCAAGAAACCCGAGATTCCTATGCCCAGCGTCAAAGTCCGCGAAAACGAGCCGTTCGAGTTTGCCCTGCGCCGCTTCAAGCGCACCTGCGAGAAGGCCGGCGTGCTCGCCGAGACCCGCAAGCGCGAGTTCTACGAGAAGCCGACCCAGGAGCGCAAGCGCAAGGCCGCGGCCGCCGTGAAGCGCCAGGCCCGCCGCACCTCGCGCGACGTCACCAAGCGCCAGCGCCTGTACTGATCCCGGGCGACGCCGCATCCGAAGCCGGCCGCGCGCGAGCGCTGCCGGCTTTTTGTGTTTCTGGCACCACGCGAACCGGTAGTGGCAATGGCCGCGCCCGATGCGGCCCCGTTTCCCCACCCCCCGCCACCGTGCCTCCCGCCCCAATCCACCGGACCCGATCGCCATGACCCTGAAACAGCAACTCACCGAAGACATGAAGGCCGCGATGAAGGGCGGGCAGAAGGAGCGCCTCGGCGTGATCCGCCTGATCAATGCGGCGATCAAGCAGCGCGAGGTCGACGAACGGGTCGAGCTCGACGATGCGGCGGTGCTGGCGGTGCTGGAGAAGATGGTCAAGCAGCGCCGGGATTCGGTGAGCCAGTACGAAGCGGCCAGCCGCGAGGACCTGGCCTCGATCGAGCGCGCCGAGATCGTGGTGATCGAGGCCTACCTGCCGGCGAAGCTGGACGAGGCGGCGATCCTCGCGGCGATCGACGCCACCATCGCCGATACCGGCGCCAGCGGCCCGGCCGACATGGGCAGGCTGATGGGCGTGCTCAAGCCGAAGCTGGCGGGCCAGGCCGACATGGGCCAAGTCTCGGCGCTGGTGAAGAGGAAGCTCGCCGGCTGAGCGGCGGTCGCGATCGCCCGGGCCGCCGCGGGATGGCGCGGGATGGCGCCGGCGCGCCATGCACCGGCCGCGCCGGGATTCCGGACCGGGCCGGTCGTGCCGGCGGGTAGTGGATGCGGACGCGGTTTTGCGCGGACAATCGCGGCATGAACACTCCTCCCGACATCGTCCTGCGGCCGGCGCGCCGCGACGACGTGCCGACCCTGCTCGCGCTGATCCGCGCGCTGGCCGAGTACGAGAAGCTCGCCCACCAGGTCGAGGCCGACGAACCCGCACTCGCCGCGACCCTGTTCGGCGAGCGGCCCTGCGCCGAAGTTGTGATCGCCGAGACCGATGGCGAGGCCGCCGGCTTCGCCCTGTTCTTCCACAACTATTCCACCTTCCTCGCCCGGCCCGGCCTCTACCTCGAGGACCTGTTCGTGCAGCCGCGCTTCCGTGGGCACGGCATCGGCAGGCGGCTGATGGTGCACCTGGCGCAGCTCGCACTGGCGCGCGGCTGCGGCCGCTTCGAATGGTCGGTGCTGGACTGGAACGCGCCGGCGATCGGCTTCTACCGCGGCCTCGGCGCGATCGGCATGGACGGATGGACCGTGCAGCGCGTCGACGGCGACGCGTTGCGGCGGCTCGCCGCGACACCGGGCTGACGCCGCGCGCTGACCGCGCCATCACGGCGCGCTTGTTGCAATGCCGCTTCCTGCGAGAGGAGGCTCCTGCCAATGCGCCGCCCGTCCGGCCGTGATCCGCGGCGCCCGCTTCCGGTCCGCGCGCCGACCGCGTCGATGGTGTCCGTCGATGCGCGCGGCGGCGCGAGCGGGCGGGCGGACACGACGACACCGGCCCACGCGCCGGCACCGGCGCAGTGAGTCCGGCGGAACCCGACAACGGCAATCCCCGGCACGGCGGACGGATCGACGCAGTCGACCTCGCCCGCGGCTTCGCCGTGTGCCTGATGATCATCGCCCACGGCACCAACGCGCTGATGCCCTACAGCGACTTCCCGGACTGGGGCCAGGTGCCGGTGCACGCGCTGACCAAGTTCTCCTCGTCGCTGTTCTTCATCGTGTTCGGGGTCGCGCTGGCGGTGGCGTTCGTGCCGAAGACGGGGTCGCCCGACTGGCCGCGGCGGCGCAACCGCCTGCTTTGGCGCGGGCTGCTGGTGCTGTTCTGGTACAAGGTGCTGACGGTGGTGGAGCTGTGGGACCGCAGCCGCGGGGAAATCACCGACGCGCTGCTGTATCGCCAGTTCCCCTCGTTCGTCGAGATCCTGGGCTTCTACGCCATCGCCCTGCTGTGGATCCCGTGGCTGCTGCCGCTGTGGGCGAAGGCGCCGGCCTGGCTTCGCTGGCTGAGTCCGCTGCCGGTGGTCTGGCTGTCGTGGTGGCTGCTGGAGCACGCCGGCTTCGGCGGCGTGCCGCAATTGCAGGCGGTCTTCGTCGAACATCCCGAGTACTACACATGGGGCCAGCTTTCGCGCCTGCCGCTGGTGCTGGCCGGCCTGCTCGCCGGCGGGCTGCTGCTGCGCTGGAACGACACCACCGGTCGACGGCTGCTGCTCTCCGCGGGCATCGCGTGCGCGGGTCTGGTGCTGCTGGCCTGGTTCGCGCTGCGCGTGGACGACCTGCAGGCCTCGCTGGTGGCGATCGGCCGCAACGACGGCAAGCATCCCCCGGGGCTGGATTTCTCGTTGTTCAGCGTCGGCGGCGCGCTCGTACTGCTGGCGCTGTGCATCGCCGGCGGCAACCTGCTCGCGCGCGTGCTGCGGCCGGTCGCGATCGTGGGCAGCGATGCGCTGATGGCGTTCATCGTGCATATCGGCGTGATCTTCATCGTGCTGCGCAACACGCTGGGCCTGTACCAGGCCGTGCCGTACGAACGCGCGTTGTGGTGGTCGATCGGGCTGATCGCGCTCGCTGCGCTGTGGATCCGGCTGTGGCAGGCGATGAAGCGCGCGCTGGACCGTCCGCGCGCCGCACGGGCGGCCCCCGCGGACTGATGTTCAGCGCACGTCGCGCGCCATCACGCCAGACTCCGGCGACGATGGAGCGCCCGACCGCCCTCGCCGCCTGCCTCGCCCTCCTGCTCGCCGTTTCCGGCGTCGCGGGCGCGGCTGCGGGCGGCGCCGACGAACGCCTGCAGGTCCCGGCATGGACGCAGGAGCTGCAGCGACGGCTGGCCGCGGCCGATGCGCGCTACCCGGGCGACCTCGGCGTGTACGTGCGCCACCTGGAGCGCGACGAGTCGTTCTCCTACCTCGCCGAGGAGCCCTGGTACCTCGCCTCGGGCATCAAGGTGCCGGTGGCGATCGCGGTCCTGCGCGCCGTGGCACGCGGCGAACTGGCGCTGGACGCGCGGATCACGTTGCGCGAGGACGACTTCGTCGACGGCGCCGGCGCCACCAACAGCGTCCGCGCCGGCAGCCGGCTGCGTGTGTCCTGGCTGCTCGAGCAGATGATCGTGCACAGCGACAACACCGCCAGCGACGTGCTGATCCGCAGCGTGGGCATCGATGCGGTCAACGCGGTCGCCGCCGAACTCACCGATACCGCCGGCGTGCGCATCACCACCCTGGCCGACGTGCGCCGCCTGGCCTACGGCGAACTGCATCCGGACGCGGCCGGGCTGCGCTCGGCCGACCTGCTGGCGCTCAAGCGCAGCGGTGCCGGCCAGGCGCGCGTGCGCAAGCTGGTGCAACTGCTGCAGGTACCGCCGGAGGCCTTGCGCGTGGGGGACCTCGACAGCGCGTTCGAGGCCTACTACGCCACCCACGTCAACAGCGCCAGCCTGGTCGACTTCGGCCGCATGCTCGCCGCGCTCGCCGAGGGACACGCATTGCCGGCACGCGAGACCGCCTACCTGCTCGACCTGATGGCGCGGGTGCAGACCGGCAAGCGCCGGATCCGCGCCGGACTGCCGCCGGGCACGCGTTTCGAGCACAAGACCGGCACCCAGCACCGGCGCAGCTGCGACCTCGGCATCGCCACCGTGCCGCCGCCGCGCGCCGGCTCCGCGCCCGCGCGCGTGGTGATCGCCGCCTGCGCGCGCGGCACCGGCACCGCGGCCGCCGAACGCGCGCTGCGCGATGTCGGCGCGGCCGTCACCGCTTCCGGGATATTCATGGACGTCCCGCCGCGTCCGACGGTGTCGCCGCCCGATCCCACATGAACCCCGCTTCGACGCTTCGCACGCGCCCGCGGCCGGCGCCATGGTTCCCGGTACTCCTGCTGGCACTGCTGGCCGGGTGCCGCGACGAGCCGCGCGGACCGGTCGAGCGCCAGGTCGACGCGCAACGGGCGGACCCGGCGTGGGTGGCGCCGCTGGACGAGGCGGTGGAGGCGATCGACCAGGCGATGCCCGGCGATTTCGGGGTGTACGTGGCCCGCTTCGGCGACCAGGCCGGCACCCTCGACCGCGGCGACGGGCGCCGCTGGTATCTCTCGTCGACGGTCAAGGTGCCGGTGGCGATCGCGATCCTGGAAGAGGTCGACGCCGGACGTATCGACCTGGACGAGGAGATCGAACTGCAACGCGGCGATTTCGTCGACGGCGCCGGCGACATGCTCGGTCAGGCCCCCGGCACGCGCTTCACCATCGCCACGCTGCTGCAGAAGTCGCTGCGCGACAGCGACAGCACCGCCACCGACATGCTCATCCGGCGCCTGGGCGAGGGCCATCTCGACGCCCGCCTGGCCGACTGGGTGGGGGCAGGCTTCGGCCCGGTCACCACGATCCTGCAGGTCCGCTACGACGCCTACGGCGCGCTGCACCCGGGGGTGGCCGGACTCGACAACCTGCAGATCGTCGCCCTGCGCAACGCCGCGGCCGGCGAGCCGCGGCTGCAGGCGCTGGCGCGCACCCTGGGCGTGGCGCGCGACGCACTGCCCGCCAAATCGCTGCAGGACGTGTTCGAGGACTATTACGCCACCGGCGCCAACGCCGCGACCCTGCCCGCATTCGCGCGGCTGCTGCAGCGCGTGGCCGCCGGCGAGCTGCTCTCGGACGCGGGCCGCGCGCGGCTGCTCGGCCACATGCGCGCGATCAGCACCGGCGACCGCCGCATCGCGGCCGGCCTGCCCGCGGGCACGGATTTCGCGCAGAAGACCGGTACCCAGCTCGGCCGCGCCTGCAACGTCGGCATCCTCGAACCCGGTCTCGGCGCCGACGGCGCGACCGTGGTGGTGGCCTGCGCGGAACGGTTCGGGGACCTGGCGCAGGCCGAGCGGGCCTTCCAGGCGCTCGGACGCGCGCTCGACGGGACGGTGCTGGCCACGGTACCGGCTCCGTGATCCCCCGCGGCCTGCTCCGGCTATGGCGCTGACGCGCCCGCCACGCCGCGACGGCGATGATGTCCGCCATGCGACTGTCTCCCACGCTCCGCGCGCGCCTGGACCGCCTGCAACGGACGCTGCCGGCGCAGCTGGTGCAGCGCTTCATCGAGATCGACCTGCTCACCCACGCCGCGTCGCTGTCGTTCTTCGCACTGCTCTCGCTCGCGCCGCTGCTGGTGCTGCTGCTGTGGCTGACCGCCTCGCTGTACCCGTCGGCGCAGGCCGAGCTGATGGAGCAGCTGGGCGTGCTGGCCGGGCGCGGCGCGCAGGAGGTCGCGGCCACGGTGTTGCGCAATGCCGAGGACCAGCCCGACGTGGGCTCGCTGGCCGGCCTGTGGAGCACGTTGCTGCTGTTCGTCGGCGCCACCGCGGTGTTCGCGCGGCTGCAGAACACGCTCAACGTGGTGTTCCTCACCGATGCCCGGCGCCTGGGCGGATTCAAGGCCTGGCTGCGCAAGCGCGTGTTCTCGTTCGGAGTGGTGTTCGCGCTGGGGTTCCTGCTGGTCGTGTCGGCGGCGCTGACCACCGCGCTCGAGGTGCTGTTCGCCGGCTCGCCGACGCTGCCGGTGCTCGGCAACCTGGCCGCGCTGGGCATCTACTCGCTGGCCTTCGCCCTGATGTACCACTACCTGCCCGACCGCCGCGTGCGCTGGCGCCAGGCGCTGCTGGGCGGGGTGATCACGTCGCTGCTGTTCGTGCTCGGGCGCTGGGCGATCGGGCTGTACATCGCCCGGGCCGCGCCCGGCAGCGCCTACGGGTCGATGGGCACGCTGGTGATCCTGCTGGTGTGGATGTACTACGCGGCGATGGTGTTCTTCACCGGCGCGCTGATCACCGCCCTGATCGACGAGCGGGTGTCGCGGCGGGCGCGCGAGGCACGGGCCGCCGCCCGGGCGGCGGAACGGCCGGACCCCGGCTGACCCGCAGGCCCGTCAGGCCGGGTCCGGCGCCGTGCCCGGCGTCGGGATGCGATCATGGCGCGGTGTCCCGGATTCCAGACGCAACCGCCCGCCCCCGCGGCGCCGCCCCGGGCGGCGCGATGCCCGCGCGCACGCGCGGTGCGGCGGCGCGCGGCCCGCGGGAGCGTTGAGCATGGCCCGCATTCCCGACGCCTTCATCGACGAGCTGCTCGCCCGCACCGACATCGTCGAGGTGATCCAGCCACGGGTGCCGCTCAAGCGCCAGGGCAAGGAGTACTCGGCACGCTGCCCGTTCCACGACGAGCGCTCGCCCTCGTTCACCGTCTCGCCGACCAAGCAGTTCTACCACTGCTTCGGCTGCGGCGCGCACGGCACCGCGATCTCGTTCCTGATGAACTACGACCGGCTCGAGTTCCTCGACGCGGTCGACGAACTGGCCCGGCGCGCGGGCATGGAAGTGCCACGCGACACCCAGCAGCGCAACGCCAATCCCGACACGCTGGACATCTTCAAGGCGCTCGATGCGGCCGCGACGTTCTTCCAGCGCCAGCTCGCCACCAGCGAACGGGCGCGCGCCTACCTCGACCAGCGCGGCGTCGGCGAGGCGGTACGCGCGCAGTTCGCGATCGGTTACGCGCCGGACGGCTTCTCCGCGCTGAAGGACGCGCTCGGCACCGACGCGCGCCGGATGAACCTGCTCGAGCGTGCCGGCCTGTTCTCGAAGAACGACCGCGGCCACGTCTACGACAAGTTCCGCGACCGGGTGATGTTCCCGATCCACGACCGCCGGGGCCGCGTGATCGCTTTCGGCGGGCGCGTGCTGGCCGCGCCTGCAGACGGCCGCGACGCCGGCCCGAAATACCTCAACTCGCCCGAGACCGCGCTGTTCCACAAGGGCCGCGAACTGTACGGCCTGTGGCAGGTACGGCAGGCGAATCCGAGGATCGAGCGCCTGGTGGTGGTCGAGGGCTACATGGACGTGGTCGCACTGTTCGAACACGGCGTGACCGTGGCCGTGGCCACGCTCGGCACCGCGACCACGCCCGACCATGCCGAGCTGCTGTTCCGCAACGCGCCCGACGTGTATTTCTGTTTCGATGGCGACCGAGCCGGCCGCAACGCGGCATGGAAGGCGGTGGAATCGGTGCTGCCGCGCATGCGCGACGGGCGCCAGGGCTTCTTCCTGTTCCTGCCCGAGGGCGAGGATCCCGACAGCATCGTGCGCAAGGAAGGCGCGGAAGGGTTCGAGGCGCGCCTGCGCGAGGCCACGCCGTTGTCGCGGTTCTTCTTCGACACGCTCTCCGACGGCATCGCGCTGTCCACGCTCGACGGCAAGGCGCGCCTGGCCGAGCGCGCGAAGCCGCTGCTGGCGCAGATCCCCGACGGCGCCTTCGGCGACCTGATGCAGCAGCGGCTGACCGAGCTCACCGGCGTCGGCGCGCGCCAGGCCGCGCCGGAACCGTCCGCGCCGATCCGTCGCCAGGGCAGCCGCCCGCTGGCACCGCCCAGGCGCAGCGTGGTACGCGGCGCGATCGCGCTGCTGCTGCAGCAGCCCGCGCTGGCGCTCGAACTGCAACCGCCTTACCACTTCGTCGCGCTGCGCCAGCCGGGTATCGAACTGCTGACCGAACTGATCGCACTGGTGCACATGCGCCCCGCGATCACCATCGGCGCGCTGCTCGAACACTTCGCCGACCGCGAGGAAGGCGCCGCGCTGCAGAAGCTCGCCAGCCAGTCCATGCCCGGCGACGAGGCGGCCTGGCGCACCGAGTTCCTCGACGCCATCGCCCAGCTCGACCGGCAGACGCTGCAGCAGCGCGTGGACGAACTGCAGGAGAAGCAACGCGGCGAGGGCCTGGACGACGCCGACAAGGCGGAGCTGCGGGAGTTGTTGCAGCGGCGGTGAGGACCTGGGTTTGCGCCCGGAGCGCGAGACGGGAAAGGGAGGGGCGCAGTCGCAACAGCCCGGCTTTCCCTTCTCCCGCTTGCGGGAGAAGGTGCCGAAGGCGGATGCGGGCGCGCCGAAGGCGCGTGTCGGGCCACGCGTACCCCGCCGTCGCGTACTGCCTCGATGCCGCCTCGACATGCGACGCGCTAGGCTGCCGTTCCCGTCTTCGTCGCCAGGACCGATGCACGCGCGCGTCCGCCTCCTTCCCGCCGTCGTACTCGCCGCGCTGCTCGCCGGCGCCGGATGCACGCCGGGTGCGGGGGTGGGCACACTCCCGCTCTCGCCGCCGGCCGGTGCCACGCCGTATGCGATCGACGGCGCCAGCACCGATCGCGTCGCCCTCGCCTTCGCCGACCTGCATGCCGCGCTGCGCGCGCTCGGCGACGACCGCTGGACGCCGGTGTACTACCGCGTTCCCGCGGGCAGCGACTGGACCGTGCTGCGCGGCGAGCTCGACCGGCAGGCGCAGGCCGCAGGCTGGCAGCCGCATTCCGGCCTCTCCGCGCAGGGCACCGGCTATCCGCGCCGGGCCTGGACCGAAGGTACCCGCGTGGTCGCCGCCGCCCTGGTGGCGCCGCCGGCCGGCAGCGAAGGCGCCACCGTGCTGATGGTGCTCACGCCGCGCGATTGAAGCGGATGCGGTCGTTCCGGAACCGGAGCGCGCCACCCACGGCCCTGCCGCGGGGCTGGTCCCGTGGACACGTCCGCTCGATGGACATGCGCCTTTGCAGGGGCGCCCCCGGCAGCGACGTCCAGCCGCGAGCGCCGTGACAGCTCCCCCGGTGTCCGCGCGCACCGCCCGCGCAGCAACCTGCCCCCGCTTCGCGAACCCGACGCGGCACCTGCGTCGCCCCGCGATCTGCACTAGCCTGTGCCCATCCTTTTCCGGGAGCCGCCCCATGCGCCTGAGCCCACCGCTCGCTACCCTCGCCCTCGGCCTGAGCCTGGCCCTGCCTGTGCTTGCCCTGCCCGCGCTCGCCCAGACCGCCACCCCTCAGGCGCAGACCGGCGCCAGCCCACCCCCTTCCGCCGTGGAGCGCAAGGAACAGGGCAACCGCGTCACCGAGAACCTCCCCGAGATCCCCGCGGAACTGATCGAAAGCCTCAACCGCTACCAGAACACCCGCGGCGCCAGCGTCAGCGGCTGGACGAAGGAAGGCTGCCTGCTGGTCTCCACCCGGTTCGCCGAGACCAGCCAGGTGCACCGCGTCTGCGAGCCGCTGGGCATGCGCGAACAGCTCACCTTCTATCCCGAACCCGTGGCCGGCGTGACCGTCTCGCCACCAGGCGCCTGGCGCGACGGTTTCGTCTACGGCAAGGACAGGGGCGGCGACGAGTTCTCGCAGCTGTACTGGTTCGATGCGCAGACGCGCGAATCGATGCTGCTCACCGACGGCAAGCGCAGCCAGAACGGCGGTACCGTGCTCACCCGCGACGGCGGCCTGATGGCGTACAGCAGTACCGCGCGCAACGGCACCGATCGCGACATCTGGCTGCGCGATACCCGCAGCGGCCAGTCACGCGTGCTGCTGCAGGAAGGCGGCACCTGGGGCGCGCTCGACTTCTCGCCCGACGGCAAGCGCCTGCTGGTGACGAAGTACGTCTCGGCGAACGAGTCCTACCCCGGCGAGGTAGACGTGGCCAGCGGCACGCTGCAGATGTTCCCGATCGATGGCGGCAAGGCCGCGTTCGGCGGCTTTCGCTATGCGCCCGATGGCGAAGGCATCTACTACGTGTCCGACGAACCGGTCGATGGCGCGCCCAGCGAGTTCCAGGTGCTGCGCCACCACCGGCCAGGCCAGGGCGCACCGGTGCGCGTGAGCACCGCGCCGTGGGACGTCGACGGCTTCGAGGTGTCCGACGACGGCCGCCACCTGGCCTACGTCACCAACGAGGACGGCATCTACCGCCTCACCGTGCTGGCCCTGCCTTCGCACCGGCCGCTGGAACTGCCGGAACTGCCGGTCGGCCTGATCGGCGGGCTGGAATTCTCGCCCGACGGCAAGCGCCTCGCGGTCACGCTCAACACCGCCACCTCGCCGAGCGACGTCTACGTGATCGATCTCGAGGGCTCCGCGCTCGAACGCTGGACGAAGAGCGAAGTGGGCGGCCTCGACACCGCGCGCTTCGTCGCACCTACCCTCGTCCGCTACCCCACCTTCGACCAGGTCGACGGCGCGCCGCGCACGATTCCCGCCTTCTACTACAGGCCGGCGACGCCCGCGGCGAGTGGAAAGCTGCCGGTGGTCGTGAGCATCCACGGCGGTCCGGAATCGCAGGCGCTGCCCGGCTTCAATCCCTCGATCCAGTTCATGGTCAACGAACTGGGCGTGGCGGTGCTGGTGCCGAACGTGCGCGGGTCGTCGGGCTACGGCAAGACCTGGCTCACCCTCGACAATGCGGAGAAGCGCGAGGACTCGGTGAAGGACATCGGCGCCCTGCTCGACTGGATCGCGCAGCAGCCCGAACTCGACGCCTCGCGCGTGGGCGTGATGGGCGGCAGCTACGGCGGCTACATGGTGCTGGCCTCGCTGATGCACTACAGCGACCGCATCCGCGCCGGCATCGATGTGGTCGGCATCTCCGATTTCACCACCTTCCTCACCAATACCGAGGAATACCGCCGCGACCTGCGCCGCGCCGAGTACGGCGACGAACGCGACCCGGCGATGCGCGCCGTGTTCGACCGCATCTCGCCGCTGAAGAACGCATCGCGCATCGACGCGCCGCTGTTCGTCGCCCAGGGCAGGAACGACCCGCGCGTGCCGTACACCGAAGCCGAACAGATCGCCGCCGCCGTGCGCGCCAACGGCAACCCCGTGTGGTTCCTGATGTTCAACGACGAAGGCCACGGCTTCCGCAAGAAGAGCAACAGCGACTACTTCGGCGCCGCTTCGATGCTGTTCTGGGAGCGGCACCTGCTGACGGAGTGAGCGACGAGCGACGGCCGGAGCTGCCCGGCCCTCGTGGCCGACGTGTTATCAGACAGATCCGCGGAGATATCCGATATCAGCGCGTTTTCGCACGATATCCCTGCGTGGACAAGCAAACGGTTCGCAAGCATCTGATTCGGAAAGGATTGACGGCGCGAAACGGAGCACGCAAAGTCGTGTTATTCCCCGCTCTTGGGGACTAATCAGGTGTTAGGCATCACATGACAGACGATCGCGACCTGGAAAGTATCTACCGAGAAGACATGCGAACTTCGGTCACTGAGCGTCTGACTGAAGCGACACTTGAGCGTATGCGCACTTCCGCCATCGGTGGTGCAAGCATTGCACTCGGCGTAATTCTGTTGCTCCTTCAAACAGACCTCGGTAGCCGACCCCTCATCGTTGCTTTGTACGCGGCAATCTTTGCCATTCCTGCATGGATTGCCGCATGGCAATATGTCGAGGCGTATATGTTCTGCGGAAAGGAATCCCACGAGCACTTCAATAGCCTTAAGGGCTCTTTGGTCGCCGTGCTACTAGCATTAGCAGGCATGCTTCTGTTATGCGTTTCTGTAGTCTCACTCATTTGGCACATGTCGGTGACGGCAGCTATCGTCTTTCTTGTGGTGTCCATTGCAGCAGCGGTTCTCATCTCTAGGCACCATCATGCAGTTCGCGCTTTCGCTGACCGCGCACGGGCTGGTGATGCCTAACAGTTCGGTCAAGCCGAACCCGCTTCGCGGGTCGGCTTAACTCAGGTGTTAGGCATCAGGAGAAGGATTCATGAGACTTGTTCCAGCTGCTATCGCCGCGCTGTTGCTTCTTGCAAGTACGTCGAGTGTTGCAGGTGATGGCGGCGGCGCCGCGGAAGTGCGGTCTGGGGAAACACCCGAGGCCGCTATAGTTATCGATGCCAAAAGCAGCGCGGAGGGCGTTCCGCTGGAGTACCGGTGGATTGAACGCAATCTGCCTGACTCAAAGATCGAGCGACAGGCGCTGGTGAACAATGGCGGAAAAATCTACGATCGCTTCGACGTAGTGCTCCCCTCTGGAGAGAAGCGCAGCGTGTACTTTGACATCACGAAGTACTTTGGCAAGCGGCCATGATGCCTAACAAATCGTTCAAGCCGAACCCGCTTCGCGGGTCGGCTCAACTCAGGTGTTAGATCCGCTTCTCAAGCTACAGGAGTGCTCGATGAAGGCAAAAACCTGCTCAGCCGTGCTTGCTGTGTTGGTGCTGCCCGCGGCGTGGAGTGCGGCTTGGGCCGGCGACGACGCTTACCTAGAGTTCCTGTGGGCAACTCCCCCCAAAAGCGCACTGGCGCGAGCCGAAGCCTACGGCTTCACATTGGAGCCTGCTCAGGACCATCGTGTGTGTGTGGCGGCGCTGACCGACTGGCGTGAGGAGGACGTCCTGACGATTGAGGTCGTTGATGCATCCGGCAAGCTCGTGAACAGGCAGGTGCACGAGGACTTCCGTGGCTCAAAGCGCTGCTACAAAGCACAGCTGGGCACAACGGGGACCGCCGGCGAATGGACCTTTAACGTCTACATCAGTGAGACGCTGGCAGGGGCGAAGACCATCGAGGTCGCAAGGACGCTGAAGGACGCGCCTTTTTATGCGCAAGGGTCGCGCCCTTACGTCTTGGGACGACCAAACTACGACACGAAGATTCCCGCCAGCGAGTACATCGGGCGCCTGGTGTGGGTCATGCAAGTTGACGCGGCGGGCTCCGTCAGCGCCGTGGAGATGGAAAGCGCGGAGGGTGCCGGTAACCGCATGAGGGAGCGCGCAATTGCCGCAGGGCTGCTCACCAAGTTCCCGCCCGATCCCGCACGCTCGGCTCATCCGTTGAAGATTCGTCAGGAATACAATCTGAGCACCCAATAGCCTGGCCACCGCGCATCCAACGGTTCGTCCAAGCCGACGTCACTTCGTGGCGCGGCTGACCCAGGTAGTAGCTGCCGATGAGAGTTATGCGCATTCTGAAAGGATTGATACTTGCAACGACTTTCGTAGTCGCTGGTTGCACATCCATCCCTCTTTCCACGGCCCTGAGCCTGTCCTCCATGTCGCCAAGTACGTTGGTGCAGGTGGACCCGACACAGGTTCGGCTCGAGCTCTCGGTCTCAAGAGGGTTTGAGCTGGACCTGGCTGAGAGCCGGTTAAGCCTTACCCTCTCAGGCTCGGGGGGCACCCGCCGCGGCCAGATGGCTCTGTCGCTGCTTGGCGTCAGGCAAGAGTCCCGCTCCAACGGTCTTTTCCGCCCTGACGTGCCGGTGTCCACCTACTCGCTGGCATTGAGCCCGGAGGGCGTCCAGGAGTTGAGAGAACTCCAACGATTCATGTTGACGGGCGCACCGGAGACCTTTGAGTTGAGTGTCCGCGCCCCTTTCGCCACGGCTCCCCCGGAGGCCCGTGAGGTCACCTTCTGGGCAGACCTCAAAATGTCGGCCGAAGATCCGTTCAGTCCTCTGATCAGCGGCGCCAAGCTCAGATTAGAGAACGCACCCGCTGGCAGCTGACAATGCGTTCAAGCCGAAACCGCTTCGTTTCGCCAATCACATGGCAGATTGAGCTTGCCATGTGGTCGGCTCCACTACGCGTCTCGGCCTAACCTGGGTGTTAGGCCACGGAGAATCCACATGTCGCCTCTGAAGAAGATTGCCTTTATTACTTTTGTTTTACTGTCAGCCAGCCTGCAACCCGCAGTAGCGGCCCATAACGAACCCCGAGACGTGGCCGCGATTCGTGAGATTGTGGAAGCGTTCCGTACATCAATCATCAACAAGGACAAGGCAACGTTCGTTGAGCTCTTTTTTTCCGACAAGCCCGAGCATGTGACATGGCAGATGGTGGACGACGATACGAGGGTCGCCCGGTTCAAGGAATTCGCACCCGAGGCGAGTCGGGTCGTCAGGTGGCCGGAGAACACCTACCTCGCCATGATCGATGCGACAACCGCAGTTGATTCAGGATCGCTCGAGGAAGTATTTCGGAACGTAACCATAGATACGGATGGATTGGTCGCTTCCGTGAACTTCGACTATTCCACTCTGCGCAATGGGGAAGAAGCCCATTGGGGCCGCGAGATGTGGCACCTGGTGCACACCGAGGACGGCTGGAAGATCATCTCGGTGATATGGTCGCAACGGGATCCTGTATCCGACGAATGAACGGCGCGCGGCCCAGCAATGCGTTCGTGCCGGCACCGCTGCCGTGTTCATCGCTGCGAACCCGGGTTGCCGGACGACAGGATCATGCTGACGCGCCCCTCTGCTGACCTGCCGTTCTCGTCGCAGGCACGCCAGGGCTTCGTCCAGCCCGACATTCCGTCCGTTGCGCTCCATGATCTTGCGCACCGATGGGCGGGCGGGCATGGTTGATGCGTTCTGCGCCACATGAGGCACCCATGATCGTCAAGCATCTGACCCCGATTCTGAATGTCTCCGACATCCAGCAGTCCTTCTCTTGGTTCGGGAAGCTCGGATGGAAGAAGGGCTGGGACTGGGGTACGCCACCGAGCTTCGGCGGCGTGTGCTCGGGCCATTGCGAGATTTTCCTCTGCCAGGGCGGCCAGGGTGGCCGGGGCGCCAGTGGCTATCCGGCGACATTCGGTCCCGGTTCCAACGAGGCGGCTGAAAAGGCGGTGTGGATGTCGCTGTGGGTAGACGACGTCGATGAGGTTCATCAACGCTGTCTCGAGCAGGGGATCGAAGTGACCTGGCCGCCCACGGACATGCCGTGGAACGTGAGGGAGATGCACGTTCGCCATCCGGACGGACACGTGTTCAGGATCGGTCAGGGCATCGAAGGCCAGGGGACAACTTCTGGTAGCGGGTGAATCTGCACCCGAAGCGCACCGCTGCCTGGATTCTCTGGACGCGCCGGATCGGCATCTGGCAGACATGGCGTTTTCCGCGGGTTGTACCCCGGACTCCCGACGCCTGGTCCGGGAGAAATCGAAGCCATAAGATGTCGGGCGGCCAGCACAGACCCGAGACCGTGTCGTGAACATCCGCCCCGCATCGCCCGCCGACCGCGAAGCGATCCTGGCCCTCGTGCCGCGGCTTGCCGAGTGCGGCACGCCTGCGGGGCGGGAGCAGCGCCAGGTCGTGGCGGTGGACCTGCAGACCATCGCGGCCGCCATCGACGATGCCTCGCCGGAGAGTGCGATGCTCGCGGCCGAAGAGGACGGCGTGGTGGTCGGCTTCGTGCACGCCAGGACGGTCACCGACTACTACACGCAGTCGCCGATCGGACACGTGTCCGATCTCGTCGTGGCACCGGAGGCGGAGGGCAAGGGGGTGGGGGAGGCGCTGGTGCAGGCTGCGCAGGCCTGGGCGCGGTGCCGGGGCTACCGGATGATGCAGCTCTACGTGCTCCCAGGGAATGCGGGAGCGCGCAGGCTTTACGAGCGCATGGGATATCGTGCCGAATGGTTCAAGTACGTCAAACCACTGGGGTGAAGCCGAACGATCGCTACCGGGACAGCTCGGCCCGGGTGCTGTCATCATGCGCGCCGGAGGCGCCATGTTGCCGGACCGCGGCCCGAGGAATTCATGTCGTTTCCGCGACTGCGGCGGCCACCGCTTCGCAGGAGCGGTCGTGATTCCGTTCGTTCCAGGCCGGCTGTGATGATGGCTGGCAGACGCGAGTTCATCGGGCTCGTTGCAGCCGGCGCGGTCGGCCTCGCCCTTCCTGCCTGCGCCACCCCTACCGGAGCCACGCCCATGTACGGACTGATCGGCAAGATGAAAGCGGTGCCGGGGCAACGCGATGCCCTGGTCTCGATCCTGCTCGAGGGGGTGTCCGGCATGCCCGGCTGCCTCAGCTACATCGTCGCGCAGGATCCGGCGGATCCGGACGCGATCTGGGTCACCGAGGCCTGGGACAGCCAGGCCAGCCACAAGGCGTCGTTGTCGTTGCCCTCGGTGAAAGACGCGATCGCGCGTGGCAGGCCGCTGATCGCCGCCTTCGACCAGCACGTCGAGACGGTGCCGGTCGGTGGCCATGGCATCCTGGTCCCGGGCTAGCGAATCGCGAGGGGCCGACGCGGCTTCATCTGGACCAGACGAGCGCGCAAGGCGCTGGACATGCCTGCCGCCGCGGCCATGCGGTGCGGCCTGGCACAGCACGACGGGAAGATTGGACATGACCGACAGCGTGAAAACCACGACCGGAGGCTGCCTGTGCGGAGCCGTGCGCTACGAGGTGAAAGGTCCCCTGCGCGATGTGGTCAATTGCCATTGCAGCATGTGCCAGCGGCTGCACGGCAGCTTCGGGCCCCACTCCAAGGCGCGCAAGGTCAACATCACGATCACCCGCGACGCCGGACTGGCCTGGTACGCCAGCTCCAGGATCGCGCGGCGCGGCTTCTGCCGCGTGTGCGGGTCGAGCCTGTTCTGGGAGCCGTTCGATCTCGACGCCACCGGCATCATCGCCGGCTCGCTGGACGGCCCGACCTCGCTCAGGACGATCGGGCACATCTTCGTGGGCGAGAAATGCGACTTCTACGAGATCACCGATGGCCTACCGCAGTACGAGGCTTCCTCGGATGGCGCCCTCGTCGACGACTACAGGTGATCGTGGCGATGCGGCTGCCGGTGCGTCCGGGTGGGGTCCGTGCCGCAAACCGGCCGGGTGCGGGGCATGCACGCCATCGGCCGGCGCCCGTCGCATGCGAGCCGGGCCGGAGGATCGGATGAAACTGCGGAACATCGAGTCGACCACCTGGGCGCTGCTCGTGGCGGGGCTGTTCGTTCTGGCGATCGGCAGGTGGACGGACAACGGCGGCTTCCGGCTTGCCGGGGGCATGTTGATCGTCGTTGCCCTGATCCTCGCGCTGGCACAGGCCGCCGGCGGCAAGCCGGAGGATTGACGTCCCGGCCGGTTGAGAGGCCACCCCGCGACCTTTCCGCCGGGCGGCATCCGAGAAATATCCCGCGTGAATTGCGCTGCCGCGACTGGCCTCCGGGGATCGGGTCGGGCACTCTTTGCGCTGACGGCCGGGGTCGCGGGCGGGATCGTGGGTATCCGGCGCACGTCGTCCCCGGCCTCCACCGGCAATGGAGTGGCAGATGACACCGAAGCAGCTCGTCCAGGAATGGGTCCGTCGTTTCAACGAGGGCGACGTCGAGGGCCTGGCGTCGCTCTACGCGAGCGACGCCGTCAACCACCAGGTGGTCATGGAACCGCTGCACGGCCGGGCGGCCATCCGCGGCATGTTCGAGGTCGAGTTCGGCCGCGCCGCCATGACCTGCCTGGTCGAGAACCTGTTCGAGGATGGCGAGTGGGCGATCCTCGAATGGCGCGACCCGGGCGGCCTGCGGGGCTGCGGCTTCTTCCGGGTGCGCGACGGCATGATCGTGTTCCAGCGCGGCTACTTCGACCAACTCTCGTTCTTCCGGCAGCAGGGCATCGCTGTGCCGGAACGCTACCTGGGCGACTGAGCCCGATCGCGCACGCGCCGACGGTCTTGCGACGGCCCGCTCAACCGGAGCCCTGCCGATGCCCACCCACCACGCGTCCTGCAGCTGCGGACAACTCACCGCCACCGCGCACGCGGAGCCGGTGCGCATCTCCATCTGCCACTGCCTGGCCTGCCAGCGGCGCACCGGCAGCGTGTTCGCCTCGCAAGCCAGGTTCCCGGCCGCCACGGTCGCGATCGAAGGCCGCAGCACCGAATACGTGCGCATCGGCGACGAGGGCGGCCGGGCGCGGTTCCACTTCTGCCCGGTGTGCGGGGTCACGGTGTTCTACCGGCCCGAAGCACTCCCCGACATGGTGGCGATTCCCGTCGGGACCTTCGCCGACCCCGGCTTCCCGCCACCGACGGTGTCGGTCTACGAGGACCGGATGCACGCCTGGGTGCGCCTGCCCGAGGGCATCGAGCATTACGATTGAGACCGCGCACGAACCGGGCGCGCGGCCATGGCGCCGTTTGCCCGGTATCATCGATGCGCCTGCCCGCGGCGCCTGGAGGATGGCCATGCACGATGCGGATCCGGTCTTCGCGACGTTGTCCGCACTGCTTCGCCGGCATGCGGCCGGCATGTCGATCCGCACGGATGAGCCGGACCACCTCTACGTGGAACTCGCGCCCGCGCAGCCCAGGGGCAAGCCCAGGTTCTTCGGTGCGGTGCAGGCGAAGAAGTCCTACATCAGCTACCACCTGATGCCGGTGTACGAGGATCCGGGCCTGCTGGCCGGCATCACGCCGGCGCTGCGCAAGCGCATGCAGGGCAAGTCCTGCTTCAACTTCACGGCGGTCGATGCGACCCTGCTGGACGAACTCGACGCACTGACCGCACGGTGCGCGGCGGCGGTGCGCTGAGGCGACGACTGTAAGTCGGCACCGGAACCCGACACGACCGGCATGTCCAGGATCGACCTGAAAAAGGAGTTGAAGCACCTTTACGCGCCGTCCGCGAAGGCCGTGGTCGAGGTGGACGTGCCGCCACTGCGCTTCCTGATGATCGACGGCCAGGGCGACCCGAATACCTCGCCGGCGTATGCCGAGGCGGTGGAGGCGCTGTTCTCGGTGTCGTACACGGCGAAGTTCATGCTCAAGCGTGCAGGCGGACCCGACTACGCGGTGATGCCGCTGGAGGGCCTGTGGTGGTCGGACGACCTGTCCGCCTTCGCCGCCAACGATCGCGCGCGATGGCAGTGGACGATGATGATCCTGCAGCCGCCGTTCGTGGAGGCCGCGACGATCGAGGCGGCGATGGCGCAGGTGCGGCGGAAGAAGGCGTCGCCGGCGCTGGACCGGCTGCGGCTGGACACCTTCGCCGAGGGCCGCTGCGCGCAGACCCTGCACCTGGGTCCTTTCAGCGAGGAAGGACCGACGATCGAACGCGTGCACGCCTTCATAGCCGAGCGCGGCGCGCTGGCCGGCAAACACCACGAGATCTACCTGAGCGACATCCGCCGCGCGGCGCCGGCGAAGTGGAAAACGATCATCCGCCAGCCGATGGCCTGAGGACGCGGGCCGGGCTGCGGTGCGGGTTTCAGGCCACTGGCCGTCTGTTCCGTTGCGGCCTCGCAACCGGGGCAAGCACGGTTCGACCAGTCGTCTGTACGCTGCGTCCGGGTTCGCGGATATCCTCCGCGTCATTCATCCGCCGCGACGCATCGCGGCCTGGGAGCCCGGATGCTCGCCAACGTCGTCCTCGGCAGCAACGACCTGGACAGGGCGGCGGCGTTCCACGACGGGCTGCTCGCGCTGTTCGGCGCGCGGCAGGTGATGAGGAACGCGCGTTCCATCCTCTGGAAGCCGGGCGACGCCGGCAGCGGCATCGCCGTCTGCCTGCCGCACGACGGCCAGGCCGCCACCCATGGCAATGGAACGATGGTGGGCCTCAAGGCAGGCTCGACGCGCGAAGTCGACCTGGTGCACCAGACCGCCCTGCGCCTTGGCGGCACCTGCGAAGGGCCGCCCGGTGAACGCAGGCCCGACGTGTACGCCGCCTACTTCCGCGACCCGGACGGCAACAAATTCGGCGTCTTCCATGTCGCGGGCGCCGGGTGAGCGGCCGCCCGGACGCGCCTGGTGGACGCCGTTTCATGCGCTGCCAGCGTGGCGTGCGGGCGCCACGCTCGTCCGGCGCCGCTGCAGGCGAGCGTCGTCGCGCCGTGCCAGAATCGTGCGCCGACCGGGATCCGCCTGGACATCGATCGTCTCGCCAGGCCGAAGGAGGAAACACGTGGACCACAGTCTCGTCGCCTCGAAGTGCATCGCCATCGACAGTCCGCGCGAAACCGTATGGCGCGTTCTCACCCAGCCGGAGTACGTGCGGCAGTACCTGTTCGGAGCCGAGCTCGTCACCGACTGGACCGTCGGCAACGCGGTGATCTTCCGCGGCGAGTACCAGGGGCAACCATGGCAGGACCACGGCGTCGTGCTCGAGGTCGAGCGCCCCGCGCGGTTGCGCTACAGCTACTACGGCGGTGCCTGTGGGCTCGACGATCGTCCCGAGCATTACGCCACGGTCACCTACGCGCTCGAGGAGACGCCGCACGGAACGGCCCTGACGGTGCGCCAGCAGGGCTACCGCGACGAGGCATCGCGCAGCCGTTCGGAAGGCAGCTGGGAAGGCATCCTGGCCCAGGTCAGGGCGCTGTCCGAGGCCGGCTGAAGGCCTCGTTCGATGCGTTGCATGCGGCCTCCCGTCGGATTCGTGCGGTGTTCTTCCCTGTTGCGCTTGCCGGCGCTGGCGGGGGTCATGCTCGTGGCGCGGGAGACGCGGTTCGGATGCAGCCTTCCACACCGTTGGGAAACCGCGCAGGCGCGCGGTGCGGGTGTCGGTGTGGCGCGTGCTGCGCCCGGCGCCATCGTATGCGCCGCACCGGCACTAGCGTCGATCCGGCGCCTGCTGGATCGTCGACAACGGAATGCAGCAGATCGCCGCCGGCGTGGCGCCGGGGCGCTGCGGCACATTCCCCGACAAGGAGCACTCCCATGGCAGGCCAGGCAAAGGTGAGCGGACCGGCGTCCTATTTCCCTTCGATCGAGAAAACCTATGGCAAGCCGGTGGCGCATTGGCTGGCGCTGCTGGACACGGTGCGGGACCGCGCGCACATGGGGCAGGTGGCGTTCCTCAAGCAGGAACACGGCATCGGCCACGGCCACGCGAATGCGCTGGTGGCGTACCGGAAGGCGCAGGCGGAACGCTAGCGCTGCGCTCGGGTGCGCGGCAGCGCGCACGTCCGCTGCGCCGGCATGTTGCTCGACGCCGGGGGCTCATGCCCGGTGCGTCCGGGGTTTGTTGCTGAAGCGCGGGGCGGGTTCCTGCTCGAAGCGCCGGGCGTTTGTCCCGGTGCGACACTTTCCGCTCAGCGCGCAAGACTTTCCGGCCCATGCGTGAGGGATTTCCGGCCGACGTCCCAGTGCGAGCGGGGCTCCCGGGTCGCCCGGGTCGGCCGGCAATCCGTCCTCTACACTCACCTTCGCCGAATCGCGTCCGGTCCAGGCCATGCCTGGCGCCCGCCGCGTTGCCGCCTCTTCCGCCCGCCCGGATCCAGCCGGGTCCGAACCACGGTCGCGCCTTCGCCATGTCCCAATCCATCGCCCACGTGGCCCTGCTGGTCCGCGACTACGACGAGGCCATCGGCTTCTACGTCGGCACGCTCGGGTTCCGGCTGGTGGAGGATTCGCCGCAACCGGAACCGGGCAAGCGCTGGGTGGTGGTGGCGCCGCCGGGGGATGGCGGCACCTCGCTGCTGCTGGCGCGCGCCGTGGGCGCGGAACAACTCGCCTGCGTCGGCCGCCAGGCCTGCGGCCGGGTGTTCCTGTTCCTGCAGACGGACGACTTCCAGCGCGACTACGCTCGCTATCGCGCCGCGGGGGTGGAGTTCGTGCGCGCGCCGGCCGAGCAACCCTATGGCACGGTGGCGGTGTTCCGCGACCCCTACGGCAACCAGTGGGACCTGCTGCAATATGCCGCCCGACAGCAAACACGTTGACCAACCGGCCGGATCCGGGAACGGCATGCTCGCCATCGAACGGCATCGCCACCACGACCTGCCGCAGGCGCGGCGAGAGCAGTTGCGCGCGCTCGCGGGAGAGGCCTTCGACCGGTTCCCGATCGTACGCGAGACCCGCTGGGCGACGCCGGACTGGACGTTCCTCGGCACGGACGACCGCGGCGAACTGGCCTGTTTCTATCATCTGGTGGAGCGCGTGGTGCGCATGGACGGGCAACCGGTCGCGGTGGCGGGACTCCACAACCTGATCACCACGCAACCCTACCGCGGGCGTGGACTGGCGTCCGAACTGCTGGCCGCCACCGGGCAGGTGTGGTTCTCGGCGATGGCTGCGCGCTACGGATTGCTGCTGTGTGCCGGGGCGCTGGTGCCGTTCTACGAACGCCTCGGCTGGCAGCGGGTGTCGGCGGAGGTGCGCTTCGAACAGCCCGGAGGAATGCGTACGTGGACGGCGGAGTGCATGCTGCTGGACCCGGCCGGGGACGCGGTCGACCCGGCCGTCGTCGACCTGTGCGGGCTGCCCTGGTAGGCAGTGCATTGGCCGGGCGGTGTCGCCCATCCCGTCACAACACACACAGGGGCGCACACGTGGAGGCGCGCATGACGCACGAACCAACGACCTCTCGGCTGCTCCTGGCTGCGCTCCTGCTCCTGCCCTGGCTGTCGCACGCGCAGGAGGCGACGCCGGAAGCGGCCAACCGGGCGCTGGCCTCGGCATTCGAGGCGGTGTGGAACGCGCACGACATGGTCCCCCTGGGCGAACTGGTCACCGGGGATGCGGACTGGGTGAATGTCGATGGCTACCGCGGTCGGGGTCGCAAGGCCATCGTCGACGGACACGCACGCGTCCACGCGGGCAAGTTCAAGGACAGCGTGCTCAGCGTGCAGGCGATCGATGTGGCCGTGGTCCGGCCGGGCGTGGCGGTGGTCCACGTGCAATGGGGGCTACGCGGCGATCACAACGACGACGGCACGCCACGCCCGCCACGGGAGGGCCTGTTCACCTGGCTCACGGTCGAGGAGGGTGGCAGATGGCGGATCCGGGCCAGCCATAATTCGAACAAGGGCGTCGCGCGCTGACACGGTGCGTTGTTCCGCTCCGATTGCGCCGCGCCCCTTGGACGGGATCGCACCGATCCCGGCTGCGCTCGCTTCCCTGCGCGCCAGGCAGGCGTCACCATCGCATGCGTTGCCGCTCGAACGACCTGGAGGAAGAGATGACCGCCTACGCCATTGCCCTGCTCCGCGAGACGCGCTTCGGGCCGGAGATCCGCGAATACCTGCAGCGGGTCGACGCCACGCTCGCGCCGTTCGAGGGAAAGTACCGCGTGCACGGCGGTGCCTGCGAGACGATGGAAGGCACCTGGAGCGGCGACGTGGTGGTGGTGGAATTCCCGTCGATGGCGCTGGCGAAGGCCTGGTACGACTCGCCCGCCTATGCCGCCATTCGCCCGCTGCGAACGGAGCACACGCAGGGCGACCTGCTGCTGGTGCAGGGCGTCGCGGAGGGACATCGCGGCGCGGACCTGCTGGCCAGGCTCGGCGTCGAGGGCGGCTGACGGCACCCACCACACGAACACGGAGCAGGACATGGCCGGACACCGCATCTTCACCACGAAATTCTCCAGCGTGTACCCGCTGTACGTGCAGAAGGCGCAGCGCAAGGGCCGCACCCAGGCCGAGGTGGACCAGGTGATCCGCTGGCTGACCGGCTACACCCGGGCGGGACTGGAACGGCAGTTGTCGCAGGGCAGCGATTTCGAGACGTTCTTCGCGAAGGCGCCGAAGCCCAACCCGGCCAGCGTTCAGGTCACCGGCGTGGTGTGCGGAGTGCGCGTGGAAGAGGTCGAAGACCCGCTGATGCGCCAGATCCGCATCCTCGACAAGCTGGTCGACGAACTGGCGAAGGGCAAGCCGATGGAGAAGATCCTGCGCGGTTCGTGACCAGGGCATTCGGTGCGGAACGCACGCGCGCTGCGGATAAGATGCCGGCTGCGGCGCAGCGGTCGCCCGGCGCCTCGCCCCCTCGCCCCCCCCGACTCCATCACAGGACCCACGCATGGGCACTACCGAAATCGCAGAAATCCAGCGGATCTTCAGCACCCGCCTCGACACGCTCGACCACATCCTCGATGTCGGCCAGGCGCACCTGCCCGACATCGATGCCGCCTTGGGCGAGCGGCTGGCGCCCGACATGTTTCCGCTCGGCACCCAGATCGCGTTCGCCTGCAACCAGCCGCTCGGATTCTCGCAGTGGTGCGCCGGCCAGCCGATCGAACTGCTCGATCCCGGGGTGACCGGCATCGCGACGGCGCGGGGTTACATCCTCGACACGCGCGCACGGGTGGCGGCGATCCAGGCCGACGATGCGCGGCTGGACGAATCCAAGCGCACCGGCCTCGGCCCGGGCATGTACTGCGAAACCCCGGCGCGGTTGTACGTGAGCGATTACCTGCTGCCGAACTTCTATTTCCACATCGCCATGACCTACGCGATCCTGCGCAAGCTAGGCGTGCCGGTCGGCAAGGCCGACTACATGCGTTTCCTGAGGCCGCACGTGCGGCAGGCCAGCTGATGGCCGCCACCCCCACGCAGGCGCAGGGGGTGGTGCCGATGCTGTCCTACGAGGACGGCGTGGCGGCGATGGACTGGCTGGTGGCGGCCTTCGGTTTCGTCGAGCGCACGCGCATGACCGGACCCGACGGGCGTCTGGCGCATGGCGAACTCGAGACCGGCGGCGGGCTGGTGATGCTGGCCTCGCCGACGCCGGACTACGAGAGTCCGCGACGGCATCGCGAGCACTGCGCGCAGGCGCGCCGCTGGTCGGCGGTGCCATGGGTGATCGACGGCGTGCTGGTATACGTCGACCGCCTCGACGCCCACTTCGAACGCGCGGGCCGCGGGCGCGACCGTGCTGTCGCAGATCGAGGAGGGTCCGCCCGGGCGCCGCTACCGCGCGGAGGACCTCGAGGGCCATCGCTGGTTCTTCATCGAACGTGCGTAGAGGAGCCGTTCGCGCGGGAGCCGTCCGCGCGGCGTCGCGCATCGATGCACGCCAATGCGGCACTCCGGCGCGGATTCAATCCAGCGGCAGCACGTCCACCGCCTGGGTGCCGGTCTGCGCGCCGGTGGTCTTGAGCACGCCGGCGAGCGGCGAGACATCGGCGTAGTCGCGGCCGTAGGCGATGGTGATGTGGTCGTCGCCGGCATGGATGCCGTTGGTGGGATCGAATTCGCGCCAGCCCATCTGCACGCCGCACCAGGCGCGCACCCAGGCGTGGGTGGCGTCGGCCCCTTCCAGCCGCGGCCGGCCCTGCGGCGGCACGGTGCGCAGGAACCCGCTGACGTAGCCGGCGGGAATGCCCAGCCCGCGCAGCCCCGCGATCATGATGTGGCTGAAGTCCTGGCAGACGCCGGCGCGCATGTCGAAGGCTTCGCCGACGGGAGTGTCGACCTCGGTGGCGTCGGGATCGTAGGCGAAATCGCCGCGCAGGCGCATGCCCAGGTCCTGCACCAGCGACAGCACGCTGCCGCCCTGGCGCACGCTGCCGCGGGCGTAGTCGGTAAGCCGCGACAGCAGCGGCGCGCGCACGCTGGCGGGCAGGAAATGGCAGGGCGCGTCCGGTGCCAGCGAGCGCAGCGTCGCGAGTTCGGCCTGCAGGCCCGCAGGATCCGGCGAGAGGTCGAGGTGCGACTGGGTGTCGCGCTCCACCCGCACATGCGCGCGCATCTCCACGTCGAGCGTCTGGTGCGGCGGACGCAGCGCGATCGCCAGCACCGGGTTGCCGAAGAAGTCCTCGAACATGCTGCGCTCGGACGGCTGCGGCTCGATCCGCACCCGCAGGTCCTGCACGTGCTGGATGCCGGGCAGCTCGCGCGGTTGCACCCGCACCAGGTGGCGCGCGTCGCCCACCGGCCGCTGGTAGGCGTAGCTCAGGCGCAGGCGGATGTCATAGCGCATGGCGGGCCTGGAGCTGCGATGGAGATGCGGCGGATCGGCGTTGCGGCACGCGCCTGCGGCGCGCCCCCGTCCGCCTTCGGCACCTTCCCCCGCGCCGCGGGGGAAGAAAAGCATTCCTCGCCCCCTCCAAGGCACTCTTCGCCCCCTCTAAAGCACTCTTCGCCCCCTCTCCCGCATGCGGGAGAGGGTTGGGGTGAGGGTCGGGTCTCGCGTCGGCCAGGGGCATGGAGGCTATTGGAAATACGCGCGGGAGACGCCGTTGTAGAGGCCGGCGATGTCGCGCGCCAGGCCGGCGAGGCAGGCGGCGTCGACGGTGCCGGCGTCGCGGATCGACATCTCGGTGTGCAGGCGCATCGCCTGCTTGGCGAAGTCGGGCATCGCGTGCGGCGCGCCGGTGGCGGGCAATTGCGCGAACGCGTCGCGCAGCACGTCCACCTGGAACATCACCGAACGCGGGTTGGCGCCGTCGAGCGCGAGCAGGTCGAGCACGCTCTGCGCGCCGGCGTTGACCCCGTAGCGGTTGCGATGGGTCATCACGCTGTCGGCGATCTCCAGCAGCGCCTGCTGCAGGCCGGCGGGCGCATCGGCGTGGAACAGCAGGCCGAGCAGTTCGGCGAGCTGCACGCCGCGTTCGATGCGACGGCCGATCTCGAGGAAGTGCCAGCCGGTGGAGCGGTACATGTTCTCGTGAAGCAGGCCGGAGAAGCCGGCGAGCTTGCGCAGCAGTACGGTGACCGCGCGGCTGGCGTCGTCGCCGGCGCTGACTCGCTCGGCGAAACGGTTGGCGGTGGTGGACAGGTCGTGCAGCGCGCCCCAGCCGTCGGGCGAGAAGCGGTCGCGGATGCGGCCCGCGCTGGTGGCGGCGCCGTCGAGGCTGCGCAGCAGGCCCGAGGGGATCGGGTCGATCACGTCGATGCCGATGCGGTCGAGGTATTCGCCGAGCACGTCGAGCAGCGGCAGCGGATGGTCGCCGAGTTCGGCCAGGCGCACGTGGTAGGCGCGCAGGATGCGCGCGATCGCCTCGCTGCGCTCGGTGTAGCGGCCGAGCCAGAGCAGGTTTTCGGCGGCGCGGCTGGGCAGGGCCGCGGGGTCGCGGCGTTGCAGGTAGCCGCCGGACAGCAGCGTCTCCTGCACCACCGGGCGTTCGCCCACCACCCACACGTCGGCGGCCTGGCCGCCGAGCTGCATCGCGATCGCGCGGGTGTCGGCCTGCGCGCCGATGCGCGCGAAGCCGCCCGGCATCACTTCCCAGCCGTCGGGCGTGCGCGCCACGAACGCGCGCAGCACGAACGGGCGCGGTTCGAGCCGGCCGTCGATGTACACCGGCGTGGTCGACAGCGTCACCGCTTCCTGCGCCACCCATTGCGCGCCCTCGACCTGCAGCCGTTGCAGCAGGCGCTGGCGTTCGTCGGGATCGAGCTGCGCGCCCGGGAGGGTGGCCTGCGGATCCTCGTAGGGCAGTCGGGTGGAGAACGCCGGGCCGATGAGCATGCGGTCGGCCTGCGCCACCGCCAGTTCGCGCCCGGCGGCCAGCCCGCACCACCAGGTGGCGATGCCCGGCAGCTGCAGCCCGCGGCCGGTGAGCGCCTGGCAGATGCGCGGCATGAAGGCCTGCATCGCGCGCGTCTCGACCACGCCCGAGCCCAGTGCGTTGACCATCGACAGCGAGCCCGCACGCAAGGCGGCGACCGCGCCGGGCGTGCCGATCCAGGAATCGGCGCGCAGTTCCAGCGGATCGACGAAGGCGGCATCCACGCGTCGCCACAGCACGCTCACCGGCTGCATGCCCGAGACGGTGCGCACGTGCATGGCGCCGTCGCGCACGGTGAGGTCGTCGCCTTCCAGCAGCAGGAAGCCGAGATAGCGCGCGATCCACGCGTGCTCGTAGTAGGTCTCGTTGTTCGGGCCCGGCGTGAGCACGCCGATCGCACCCATGCGGCCCTCGGCCAGGTCCAGCAGCGCGTCGCGGAAGCGCCGGAAGAAGCCGGCGAGGCGATGCAGGTGCATGTCCTCGGGCAGGTCCGGGAACGCGCGCACGGTGGCGACGCGGTTCTCGAGCGCGAAGCCGGCGCCGGACGGGGCCTGGGTGCGGTCGCCGAGCACCCACCAGCGCCCGTCGGGCCCGCGCCCGAGTTCGAACGCGCAGAAATGCAGGTAGTGGCCGCCGCGCGGCGGCACGCCCACCATCGGCCGCAGGAACTCGGGATTGGCCGCGATCAACTCCGGCGGCAGCAGCCCGTCGGCGACCAGCTGCTGCGGGCCGTGCAGGTCGGCGACCACGCGTTCGAGCAGGTCGGCGCGCTGCACCAGGCCGGCGCCGATGTCGCGCCATTCCGCGGCATCGATCAGCACCGGCAGCGGTGACAGCGGCCATTCGCGCTCGCGCGGGCCGCCGGGGTGGTCGTAGGCGCGGTAATACACGCCGGCATCGCGCATGTACTGTTGGGCACGGGCGAAGCGCGCGGCCAGCTCGGTCTCGGTCAGGTCGTCGAGCATGTGCACGAAGCGACGCCAGACCGGGCGCAGGCTGCCGTCGGCATCGAGCATCTCGTCGACCCCGCCCCACAGGGTGCGGTAGCGCGAGTGCAGGCCGTCGCCGACGGAACCCGACATTGGCGGTGCTGCGGACATCGCGGGTTGGTCCATCCGGTGATCGATCGCGCCTGCGCACACCCGGGAAGCGGACCCTGCGCCGGCGCGGTTCGGACTGCAGAGTATAGGGGCGGGGGTGTGACCGCCGGTTCGACGCCGGGCATGGGCGCTCGGCGCGCCCGGGACGGCGACGGGCGCTCCCTGCGGCCCGTCGTGGCGCTCCTGCCCCCGGGTTTTCCCCAATGTCGCCGTCGGCGGGCGACGGTTAACCTGCGCTCCCGAGGGTGCCGTACGGCACCGGATGCCCGGCCCGCGCATGAGCTACGAGACGACCCGCCTCCCGCCACCGCCGCCGGTGTCCCAGTGGCCCGGCCTGCCCGCGCTGCGGCCCGATGCCGGCCAGGCGACGGGGTTCGATCCCGCGCTGCTCGCCGCCGACCCGGCCGAGGTCGAATTCGCACTGGATCCGGCCTCGGTTCGCATCACCGGCGAGAACGCGCAACAGTGGAACACCACCTACTCGGCCTCGGGCGAGATGCAGGTGTCGGCGCCGGGTGTCGAGGCGCAGACGGTGCCGGTGCGCTACGACGTCACGATCCGCAACGAGAACGCATCGCCGGCGCAGCTGCGCGAGGTCAATCCCTTCGACCCGGCGACGATCCCGCCGCGCACCCGGATCGAGGTGTTCGGCCGCGACTACGCCGGCACCCCGCTCGAGGCCTCGTTCCGTGCGCTGGCCGATGCCAACGACCTCGCGTCGATCGACGACCTGCGGCTGTCGCTGGAGATGACCGAAGACGGCGAGCTGCGGGTGATGACCGGCGACAACCGGCTGTTCGATGCGCCGCGCGACGGCGGGCCGGCGTCGTACCCGGCGGAGCGTGAGGATTTCACCCGCCATACCGCGATGCTCGACGACCCGGCCGGCGCCGACCGCGCCGGCTACAGCCGCATGCTGCTCGACGGCACCGTGCCCGACGCCAGCGTGCGCATCGCCGAGGACGTCGAGGGCCGCGAGATCACCGGCATCGTGACCCAGACCGGCAGCGGCGAGACCAATGAAGTGGTGTGGACGCTAGATGGCAAGGGCCGGCCGGTGTCGGCCGACGCCACCCTGACCTGGGAGCCGGGCAGCGGTGGCCGAGATTCCGACCGCATCGAGGGCAATGCGCAGAGCCGCTTCCGCAGCGACAACGACATGAAGGGCAGCGGCGACGACGTCGGCCACGTCATCGCCTACCGCTTCGTCAACGGCCACGGGCCGGTCAACATGTTCCCGCAGGAAAGCCACTTCAACCAGCGCGTGTTCGCCGGCATGGAGCAGGAATGGGCCGACTGGCTGGCCGAGGGCATGGACGTGCGGATCGAAATCGCGCTGGGGCCCGCGAACGTGCAGCGCCCGGACCAGGTGCGGGTGGACTACGAGGTGATCGACCCGGCGACCGGGCGCGCGGTCTATGATCCGCAGCTGATGGTGTTCGACAACGAGGCCGGCCAGGTGTTCGACCGCATCGCGCGCAACGACATGGACGACATGATCGGAATGCGCTCTTGAGCGCCGACAAGGACGCGCTGATCCGCGGCATCGGCGAACTGCTGGTGCGCGACATCGCCACCGCCGGGCACGACCTCGACGGTTACGCGCTGATCGTCTCCTACGCCGATGGCGCGCGCCGGATCAGCGGCTTCGGCTATCGCGACGGCGAAGCGCCGCGCGCGGCCACGCCGCAGACCGGACTCGACACCATCGGCGCGCGCCTGGACGAGCTGCGCGAAGCCACGCAGGCGGAAGGCAAGGCGCCGTGGACGGTGTGCGTGATCCAGCTCAGGCGCGCGGGCGGCAAGCTGCATGCCGAATTCGTGTACGAGGACGCGGAGCGGTGGGAGATCACGCCGGCGACATTGTCAGAAGTGGCGGAGCGCGCGCGCCCGGCATAAGCGACGCGACGGTTTCCATGCAGGCGCAGGCGCTCCTTGCCGCATGCGTTCCTGCCAGCCTCTCCGCTTGCGGGAGAGGGTCGGGGTGAGGGCCTTTCTGAAGCGACGCACCTGTTCGCGCCTGCGGCATGGTTCCGCCGCCCTGCGGCACCCTCTGCCGATAGGCGCTGATCGCGCGAGCCGGAGGAGCAAGCAGCAACGTTGCGAGGCGGACGCTGGGCCGCCGTCCACCGCTCCCGATCGCACGGCGCCGGCGCCGTGCCACGCGCCTTCCCTTCCTTCCCCCGCAGAGCGGGGGAAGGAAGGGAAGGTGTCACTTCGGCATCTTTCCCCGCCCTGCGGGGGAAGGAGGGTCGGTTTCCTTTCGGCACCTTCCCGCCCCGCCGGAGAAAGGAAGATCGCCGCGGCCTAGGGGGGCACCGGGCGGCGCGTCCTCAGTCGACCCGCTGCAGTTCGAACGCCTGCACCGTCGCCGGCTCCAGCCACGGCAGCAGCCAGTGGTCGACCAGCAGGAACGCGAACAGCGCCATCAGGTACACCACCGAATAGTTGAACACCTTCATCGCGAACAGTTCGTCCGGCGGATCCAGCAGGCGCCACGCGTACCACAGGAAGGCCAGACCCAGCACCACCGCGCCGCCGAGGTAGAACAGCCCGCTCATGCCGACCGCCACCGGCAGCAGGGTCACCACGCACAGCAGCACGGTGTAGAACAGGATCTGCCAGCGCGTGTATTCCACGCCATGGGTGACCGGCAGCATCGGCACCAGCGCGCGCGCGTAGTCGTCGCGGCGGAAGATCGCCAGCGCCCAGAAATGCGGTGGCGTCCATACGAAGATGATCAGCACCAGCAGCAGCGCGTGCGCCCAGTCCCACCGCCCCTGCATGCCGGTCACCGCGGCCCAGCCCAGCAGCGGCGGGGCGGCGCCGGCGATGCCGCCGATGACGATGTTCTGCGGCGTGGCGCGCTTGAGGAAGCCGGTGTAGACCACCGCGTAGCCGATCAGCGAGGCGAACGTGAGCGCGGCGGTGAGCGGATTCACCAGCGCCACCAGCAGCGCCATCGACAGCGCGCCCAGCGCCACCGCGAACACAAGCACCTGCATCGGGCGCAGCGCGCCGGTGGCGAGCGGGCGGTCGGAGGTGCGCACCATCACCTTGTCGATGCGCTGGTCGATCAGGTGGTTGATCGCGGCCGCCGACGCCGCCGCCAGCCAGATGCCGAGCAGGCCGAACACGGTCTCGCGCCACGGCGGCAGGCCGGGCACGGCCAGGAACATGCCCACCAGCGCGGTGAACACGATCAGCGCCACCACGCGCGGCTTGGTCAGCGCCCAGTACTGGCGAACGTCGGTGGAACTGGAGGAACTCATCGATCTCCGTGGGGCGGGCGCCGGCGCGCGATGAAGCAGGGTTCGATTGTCGGCGCAGGGCGGGGTTTCTGCAGCCGGGCGCGACAGGAACGAGGTGCCAGCCAGCCGGCCATTGTGCATGGTCGGCCTTGCCGGCCTGGCGTCATGCGCGATGGCTCCGGGGCCTGGCGGCGGCGCGCCGTAGGCGGCGTGGTTGGCCAGGCAGGCATTATGGCCGGCGGCACGTGCGTCATGTCGGGCCTGCGGCGCCCTAAGGCCGCCGCAGGCGCGCGAGCAGGGAAACCAGCACGAACAGCAGCAGCGCCGCGCCGCCGTTGTGCATCACCGCCACCGGCAGCGGCAGCGACAGCTTGACGTTGAGCACCCCCAGCAGCACCTGGGCCAGCGTGAGCAGCGCCAGTGCCAGCGCCCAGCCGCGCAGGCCCGGCATGCGCGCCAGGCGCCACGACGCCGCCAGCAGCATGGCCGCCGCCACGATCGCGAACAGCCGGTGCGCCATCTGGATGGCGATGCGCGAGGCGCCGTCGAGCACGCCGCCCTCGTAGTCCACGCCGACGCCGCGCCACAGCACGAAGCCCTCGCGGAAGTCGGTCGTCGGCCACCACTGGCCGACGCACTTCGGGAAGTCCGCGTAGTGCGGCTGCGCCGTGGTCCAGCCGCCGGCGCCGCAGGCGAGCGCGGCGTAGTTGGCGCTGACCCAGCCGCCCAGGGCGATCTGCACGCCGAGCGCGGCGACCCCCGCCAGCAGCCAGCGGCGCAGTTGCGCGGCATCGGCGTGCACGAGCGGCAGGTGGGTCGCGCGCCACGCCATCCACGCCAGCAGCGAGAAGGTGAGCATGCCGCCGAGCAGGTGGCCCATGACGATCACCGGCTTGAGCAGCATCGTCACCGTCCATTTGCCGAGCAGCGCCTGGAAGATCACCACCGCCAGGGTCAAGGCGGCGACGTTCGCGAGATCCGCCGGCGCACCCGCGCGCGCGCCACCGATGCCCGACCAGCGCAGCGCCGCGACCAGCAGCAGCGCCTCCCCGAGCCCGGCGACCAGCAGCGCCGGAAGCACCTGCCCGCGCATGTACAGGGGGATCGCGGCGGCCACCAGCGCCGACGCCACCAGCACGGTGGCCACGCCGAACCTGCGCCGGCGCGCCGCCAGCAGCGCCAGCACCAGCACCAGCACGCCGAGGGTGGCGGCGAGGTGGCGGTGTACCTGCTCGCGCCACGCCTTGGCCGTCTCGAACGGGCGGATCGCGCTGGCGGCGTGGTCGCTCACGTCCTGCGCGGCCTGCGGCCAGGCGGCGCGCCCGTAGCAGGTCGGCCAGTCCGGGCAGCTCAGGCCGGCGTCGGACAGGCGCACGAAGGCGCCGAACACGATCACGCCGAAAGTCAGCGCGACCGCCAGCCAGGCGATGCGATGGAAGTGGCGGTAGACCTGCGGACGCGACGGGGCGGGATGCGGGGTGTCCATCATTTCAGCTTCAGCAGGCGTGCCATGTCCTGTCGCAGGTGGCCCGGATCGAAGCCGGGCGCGTAGCGCAGGATCACGAAACCGTTCGGGTCGATGACGTACACCGGCGTGCCTGCGGCGGCATCTCGCCGCGGCAGCGCCGCCAGCAGGGCCGGATCGGGCGCGACCTCGCGCCAGGCGGTATTGCGCACCGCGCCATCGGGCGCCGCGCCGATCCAGAGGATGTGGACGTGGTCGGCGCGATGGCCGAACAGTTGCCAGACGGTGTCGAGCTGGCGCGAGAGGTCCACGCACGGCGCGCCGCAGTCCCCGGCCGGCGCGAGCGCGATGCGCCAGGTGCGCTCGCCGGGATTCCAGGCGTACTCGCCGCCGCCCTGCAGGCGCGGCACCACCCCGCGCAGGTCGCCGGGCGGGTCGAGCAGTTCCCCGTGGTTCTTCGTCCCTGCGGGGCGCCAGCCGGAGAATCGCAGCGCGCCGGCAACGACCGCGCTGCCGAGGAAGATGACGACGATCAGGACCAGCATGCCGCGGTTGCGGTTGCGTTGCCTGGTGGGGACGGGAGCGTTCATCGGCGGCGCCGGAAGGTCAGTATGAGGGCGGTCGCCAGCACGGCCAGGGCGAGCCCGAACCATTGCACGGCGTAACCGAGGTGTTTTTCGGGAGGCAGGGTATTGGGCAGCACGTCGAGATCGCGCGCATGGCCAAGGGGGAGGTCGGGATCGAGCTTGAGCACGCGTGGCGGAAGCGCCTCGACCCCGAGCCGGGCCGGCAGCGCCGCCCCGTCGAGCCGGATCGCCAGCAGGTCGCCGTGTCCGGTGGCTGCCGGCGTCGCGTCTGCCAGGCCTGCGGAAGGCGGCGGTGCGAGCAGGCCCTGCACGCGCTGCACGCCCCGGATCGGCGCCACCTGTGGCATGGCGCGGTCCGGCGGCACCGGCAGCCAGCCCAGTTCGACCAGCAGCGGCGCCGCGCCGACCGGCTGGAACAGCCGGTACACGCGCACGCCGGGGCGGCCGTCGCGTTGCTGGTTGTCGAGCAGCACCGCGGGCCCGGGGAGGAACCCGCCCTCGCCCGCAGCCCAGTCGTAGTCGCGTGCGCGGTCGGGGTCGGCGGCGGCCGACAACGGCCGCGCGATCCGCTGCTCGAGCGTCGCCGCCACGGCATCGAGCACCGCCTGCTTCTGGTGCATGCGCGCGAGCTGCCAGCGGCCGAGCGAGGCGAACGCGGCGATCGCTAGCAGTGCCAGCGCCCAGCCGGCGATGCGCGCGGTGCGTGGGCTCACGCCGCTGCTCCCGCGGGCTGCGATAATGACGGCCACATGCGCGCGCTGCGCCTGCGGAGGCGGTGATGAACGATTCGCTCAAGACCCTGCTGATCGTCGCCTTCCTGGCGCTGATCCTGTGGAACCTCGGGGCCGGCCTCTACTACATGCTGGTCGACAAGGGACAGAGCAAGCGCACGGTGAATGCGCTGACCAGGCGCATCGCGCTGTCGGTGGCGCTGATCGGGCTCGTGGTGCTGGCCAACTACATGGGCTGGATCGAGTTTCACGGCGTGGGTAGCAACCCGAACCCCTGAACGGCAGTGGCGGGACCGGCCATCGCCGTCTCCTCCGCTGTCATTCCGAGCGCAGCGAGGAATCCCTGCATCATCGGCTGCGGACAGAAGATTCCTCGCTACGCTCGGAATGACAGACCAGGCGCTCGGAATGACAAACCCGGCGCTCGGAATGACAAGCCAGGCGGACCGCCGGGCCGGAAAAGCGGAAAGCGCCGGCATGCCGACGCTCTCCTGCAGGGCGATCCCGTGCCCGGTCGCTTTCCCGAATCCCGATTCCCGATTCCCGATTCCCGGCTTCAAAGCACGTAGACGAACAGGAACAGCCCCAGCCACACCACGTCGACGAAGTGCCAGTACCAGGCCACCGCCTCGAACGCGAAGTGGTTCTCCTTCGTGAAGTGGCCCCTGGCGCAGCGCAGCCAGATGATCGCCAGCATCAGCGTGCCCAGGGTCACGTGCAGGCCGTGGAAGCCGGTGAGCATGAAGAACGTCGAACCGTAGATGCCCGAACCCAGCGTCAGGTTGAGGTCGCGGTAGGCGTGCACGTACTCCTCGACCTGGAAGAACAGGAACAGGCAGCCCAGCAGCACGGTCAGCCCGAGGGACACCAGCAGCTGGGTACGGTGGCCGGCCTTGAGCGCGTGGTGGGCGATGGTGACCGTCACGCCGGAAGTGAGCAGGATCAGCGTGTTGAGCAGCGGCAGGCCCCAGGCCGGAATGGTCTGGAACGTGCCGCCGACCTCGCCCGGGCCGGCCGTCGGCCAGGCCGCGCTGTAACCGTCCCACAGCAGGTAGTTGGTCGCCACGCCGTCGCCGGCGCCGCCCAGCCACGGCAACGCGTACTGGCGGGCGTAGAACAGCGCGCCGAAGAACGCCGCGAAGAACATCACTTCCGAGAAGATGAACCAGACCATCCCCATCCGGAACGACACGTCGACCTGCTTGTTGTAGTAGCCCGACACCGACTCGAGGATCACGTCGGCGAACCACTTGAACAGGATGAAGGCCAGCGCCGCGACGCCGACCAGGAACGTCGCCCTGCCCCAGCTGGCGTCGTTGAGCCAGCTGGCGAAGCCGAGCATGGCCACGAACAGCGCGACCGACGCGAACACCGGCCAGCGACTGCCGTGCGGCACGAAGTAGACGTTCGGGTCGCTGGCGTGATGGGCGGTGGTGTCGTGGGCCTGGGCCATGGCGTGGGTCCGGATTGCGGTGGGTCAGGGTGCCGAACGCGGCACGGTGGACGACGGCGCCGCCGCGGCAAGGCGATCGGTGAGCACGTCGTTCTTGAAGAACGTGTACGACAGGGTGACGGTGTTGACGTCCGGAGGCAGCGCCGGGTCGACGATGAAGCGCACCGGCAGGTCGCGCGTCTCGCCGGCCTGCAGGGTCTGCGCGGTGAAGCAGAAGCACTCGGTCTTGCTGAAGTAGCCCGACGCACGCGCCGGCGCCACCGACGGCGTCGCGCTGCCGACGATCGCGCGCGCGGCGTTGTTGTGCGCGGCGTAGGTCGCCTCGTACTGCTCGCCCACGCGCACGCGCATGCGGGTGGCGTTGGGACGGAAGCCCCAGGGCAGCTTCGAGTTCACGGTGCCGTCGAACTCCACCGTCACCCAGCGCTCGTCGGGCACCGCCGAGGCCACCGCAGAGGCGTCGGCCGCGCTGTTGTCCAGGCGGATGCCGAACACCTTCTCGCAGGCGATCCGGTACAGCGGCACCAGCGAGAAGGTGAACGCGAACGCGGCCAGCGAGATGCCGACCAGCTTCGCCACGCCGAGCCTGCCCGCGCTCATCGTCCGATCACCCCGGACGCGATGAAGGCGATGTAGATCGCCACCGCGATTCCGCCCACGACCATCGCCGTGCGCACCGCGCGCCTGCGGCGCAGGGCGGTGTCGTCGTCGGGCCGGGGCGGGGGCTGCGCCATCACGTCGTCAGTGGGCCACGTCGTCGTGCGCCAGGTCGCCCGGGCGGATCACCGGCGGCGTGCCGAAGGTGTGGTGCGGAGCCGGCGACGGCACCGTCCACTCCAGTCCGCGCGCGCTGTCCCACGAGCGTGCCGCGGCCGGCGCGCCGTGCTTCAGCGAATGCCACAGCACGAAGAACATCATGAACGGCGTGACGAACATGCCGAACGCGCCGATCGAGCTGATCAGGTTCCAGTCCGCGAACACCACGTTGTAGTCCGGGATGCGGCGCGGCATGCCGGCCAGTCCCAGGAAGTGCTGCGGGAAGAACAGCAGGTTCACGAACACCATCGTCCACCAGAAGTGGACCTTGGCCCAGGTCTCGTTGTACATGCGCCCGGTCCACTTCGGCCACCAGTAGTAGACCGCGGCGATGATGCCGAACAGCGCGCCGGTCACCAGCACGTAGTGGAAGTGCGCGACCACGAAGTAGGTGTCGTGGTACTGGAAGTCCGCGGGCACGATCGCCAGCATCAGCCCGGAGAAGCCGCCGATGGTGAACAGGACCACGAAGGCGATCGACCACAGCATCGGCGACTCGAAGCTCAGCGCGCCGCGCCACATGGTGCTGACCCAGTTGAACACCTTCACGCCGGTGGGGATCGCGATCAGCATGGTCGCGAACATGAAGTAGATCTCGCCGCCGAGCGGCATTCCCACCGTGAACATGTGGTGCGCCCACACGATGAACGACAGGAACGCGATCGAGGCGGTGGCGTAGACCATCGCCTGGTAGCCGAACAGCGGCTTGCGCGAGAAGGTGGGGATGATCTCGCTGACGATGCCGAACGCCGGCAGGATCATGATGTAGACCTCGGGATGCCCGAAGAACCAGAAGATGTGCTGGTACATCACCGGGTCGCCGCCGCCGGCCGCGTTGAAGAACGAGGTGGCGAAGAACTTGTCGGTCAGCAGCATGGTCACCGCGCCGGCCAGCACCGGCATCACCGCGATCAGCAGGAACGCGGTGATCAGCCAGGCCCAGCAGAAGATCGGCATCTTCAGCAGGTCGATGCCCGGCGCGCGCATGTTGAGGATGGTGGCGATGACGTTGATCGCGCCCATGATCGAGCTGATGCCCATCATGTGGATGGCGAAGATCACGAAGGCGACGTTGTAGCCGCCCTGCAGCGACAGCGGCGGGTACAGGGTCCAGCCGCCGGCCGGGCCGCCGCCGGGCAGGAACAGCGTCATCAGCAGCAGGGTGAAGGCGAACGGCAGGATCCAGAACGACCAGTTGTTCATGCGCGGCAGCGCCATGTCCGGCGCGCCGATCTGCAGCGGGATCATCCAGTTGGCCAGGCCGACGAAGGCCGGCATCACCCCGCCGAAGATCATCACCAGCGCGTGCATGGTGGTCATCTGGTTGAAGAATTCGGGGCTGACGTGCTGCAGGCCCGGCACCGCCAGCTCGGTGCGGATGATCACGCTCATCGCCGCGCCGATGATGAACATCACGAACGAGAACAGCAGGTACAGCGTGCCGATGTCCTTGTGGTTCGTGGAGAAGAACCAGCGTTCGACGAAGGACTGGCGATGGCCGTGGTCGTCGTGGTGGTGGTCTGCGGTGGCGGTGTGCGTGGACATAGGACGATGGGCCTTTCGGATTTCGGTCAGCCGGCGCTGGACGCGTCGGCGGGAGCGGCGGCTTCGGGCGCCTGGGGCGCGGCGGGTTCGTCGCCCTGCTGCACGTCTTCGATCATGTCCGGGTCGACCGAACGCGGCGCGGTGCCGTCGCCGCCCTCGGGCACCTGCGACGGGTCGGCCGGCGGCTCGCCTTCGGCCTTGCGCGCGGCCAGCCAGGTGTCGAACTCGGCCCGCGGCACTGCGCGCACCACGATCGGCATGAAGCCGTGGTCCTTGCCGCACAGTTCCGCGCACTGGCCGCGGTACACGCCAGGCTCCAGGATCTCGGTCCACGCCTCGTTGATGATCCCGGGGATCGCGTCCTGCTTCCAGCCCAGCGCCGGCACCCACCAGGCATGGATCACGTCGTCGGCGGTGATAACGAAGCGGATCTTGGTGTCGGTCGGCAGCACCAGGGCGTTGTCGACGTCGAGCAGGTAATGCGGGCTGGTCGCCGCGTCGGGGCGCTCGCCGCTCTGCCGGATGCGGTCGGATTCGCGGTCCAGGCGGCTGGTCAGCTCCACGTCCTCGCCCAGGTATTCGTACTTCCACATCCACTGGATGCCGGTGACCTTCACCGTCATCTCGGACTCGCGGGTGTCGTACATCGCGATCAGCTTGGCGGTCGCGGGCACGGCCATGATCACCAGCAGGATGATCGGAACGACAGTCCAGACGATCTCGAGCCGGGTGCTGTGGGTGAAGCCGCTGTCCGGCACCGCGCCGCGCGAATGGCGGAACTTGAACATGGCGTAGGCCATGGCGCCGAACACGATCACGCCGATGACCACGCAGATGATCAGCGCCAGCATGTGGGCGTCGTAGGCGTGCTGGGACGAGGTGGTGACGCCCCGCCCCATGTTGAGCTGCCAGGGCTTGGGATCGGCGGCGACCGCCGCGAACGGCAACGATGCCAGAACCGCAAACCCCCACCGCGAGAAACGCGCCTGCATCATTGCCTAGACCCCAATGTCATCGGTCGCGGCCTGCCGGCCGCCAGAGAACGGGTTGGACGAGCGCATCCGTCGCGCCCCCCGTGTCCGGGAACCCGCCATGGATACCGCTTCGCAACGTCGCACACCCGCCCTGCGGGCACGCGAAAACTTCCAAATGGTAGCGGCCACGGGGGTTTAGGGGCAAGCCGAGGCCGTTCCCGCACCGCCGCGGCCGCGGCGCGACGGATAGAATCGGCTTCCCTCCGACCGGCGGTCGCGCTCCGGCCGCGCGGGTCGCCCGCCCCATTCCCGCGCAGGCGGCGCGCGCAGGACCCCGGACATGAACAAGCCCGCTCCGCCCACGCTCGACGCCGCCGAGGTCGCGGCCCTGTTCGACGCGATCCCCGAGGTGCTGTTCTTCATCAAGGACCGCGAGGGCCGCTACACCCACGTCAACGCGACCATGTTGCGTCGGCTGGGCCTGCGCTCGCGGCGCGACATCATCGGCAAGCGCGCCGGCGACGTGTATCCGGGTGGGCTGGCGGCCGACTACGGACTGCAGGACCAGCAGGTGCTGGACGGCGCGGTGATCGACAACCTGCTCGAGCAGCACCTGTTCTCGGACCAGGAACCGGGCTGGTGCCTGACCTGCAAACGGCCGTTGCGGGCCGGCGGCGCGGTGGTCGGGCTGGTCGGCATCTCGCGCGACCTCGCCGGCCGCGAAGGCCTGGAGCAGGACTACCGCTCGCTGCGACAGGCGCTGGTGCACATGAACCGGCATTTCCCTGGCAATGTCCGCATCCGCGACCTGCGGGCGGTCACCGGGTTCTCCGAATCCAAGCTCGAGCGCAGCTTCCAGAAGGTGTTCCAGCTGGCCCCGCTGCAGCTGCTGACCCGGATCCGGATCCAGGCCGCGATGCACCGGCTGCAGGGGCCCGGCGGCATCGCCGGGATCGCCCAGGCCTGCGGCTTCAGCGACCAGAGCGCGTTCACCCGGCGCTTCGTGGCACTGGTCGGGATGACCCCGGGCGCCTACCGCCGCCTGCGTGCCGACTGAGCGCCAGGGCGACCGCCTGCCTCCCCGACCCGCGCAACGCCCCGGTGCGCTCTGCGGCGGGGACCCGGCCGGGGCGACGCTCGCGCCATCCGCAGCCCCCGCCCCCCTGCCACGCCGGCGAGCCTGCCCCGCCCTGCGGACGCGGGGTCCCGCGGACCGCCCCGCGCCGTTGTGCCGCCGCCCGCAGGGGCGGCGCAGGAATCGTTCAATCCCTGCACACGCCCTGCCGGGGACAATGGCCCGGTCCCGCCCCTGCCGATGTGCCGTCGGCCCCGCGCTTTCGGCCCCGCGCCCGTCGCCCTTCCAGGCTCCGCCCATGCCCCCTGCCTCCGACCCGCCCGACCCGGTGACCGACCCCGCCGGCCCGATGGCCGCCCCTCCGGTTCCCTCGACCCTGCGCGCGGCGATCACCGCTGCCTGGTCCCTGGACGAGTCGGCGCATGTGCGCGACCTGCTGGCGCTCGCACGCCAGCCCGCGCCCGGATGGAGCGACGCCGACCGCGCCGCTATCCACGCCACCGCCACCGACCTCGTCCGCCGGGTCCGCGCCCGGACCGTGGACCAGGGCGCGATCGAGGCGTTCATGCGCCAGTACGACCTGGGCAGCGAGGAAGGCGTGCTGCTGATGTGCGTGGCCGAGGCGCTGCTGCGGATCCCCGACCAGGACACCGCCGACCGGCTGATCCGCGACAAGCTCGGCGAGGCGGACTGGAAGAAGCACGTCGGCCAATCCGATTCGGTGCTGGTCAATGCCTCGACCTGGGGTCTGATGCTGACCGGCCACCTGGTGGACCTGGCCGACGACACCCGGCGCGACGTGCACAACGCGTTCAAGCGCCTGGTCGGCCGCGTCGGCGAGCCGGTGATCCGGCTGGCGGTGCGCCAGGCGATGCGGATCATGGGCCACCAGTTCGTGATGGGCCGGACCATCGGCGAGGCGCTGGCGCGCTCGCGCAAGGGCGGCAACGCCGCGTTCCGCTACTCGTTCGACATGCTCGGCGAGGCCGCGCTGACCCAGGCCGATGCCGATCGCTACCTCAGGGCCTACGGCGAGGCGATCGATGCGATCGGCGCCAGCGGGCGCGCTTCCGGAGGGCACTTCGCCGACGAGATCGCCGCGCCGTCGATCTCGGTCAAGCTCTCCGCCCTGCACCCGCGCTACGAACACGCCCAGCGCGGCCGGGTGCTGGCCGAACTGGCGCCGCGGCTGCTGAAACTGGCGCGGCAGGCGAAGGGCTACAACATCGGACTGACCATCGACGCCGAGGAGGCCGACCGGCTGGAGCTGTCGCTGGACGTGATCGAACGTGCGTGGAGCGACCCGCTGCTGGACGGCTGGAACGGCTTCGGGATCGTCGTGCAGGCGTACCAGAAGCGCGCGCCGTTCGTGATCGACTGGATCGCCGACCTTGCCCGTCGCCACGGCCGCCGCATCCCGGTGCGCCTGGTCAAGGGCGCCTACTGGGACAGCGAGGTCAAGCGCGCCCAGGTCGACGGCCTGCCGGGCTACCCGGTGTTCACCCGCAAGCCCAATACCGACGTCAGCTACCTGGCCAACGCGGCGCGCCTGCTGTCGAACACCGATGCGGTCTACCCGATGTTCGCCACCCACAACGCGCAGACGATCGCGGCGGTGCACCGGATGGCGGCGGCTTTGCTGCCTTCCGCCGTGGGTTCACCGCCTTCTTCCGCGGCTCCGCTCCCTTCCCCCGGTCACGGGGGAAGGGTGGGGGATGGGGGGCCATCAGGTCGCGACGCGGCGGATGCGCCTTCATCCGCCCCCCCGGGGCACCTTCCCGGCCATGTGCAGCGCACAGTGCGTTCTGATGCACTGCGCGGCGATGCCGCGCGAGCAGCACCTCCTCACCCCCTGGAAGCAGGGGAAGAGCACAGGCGGTCGATCCACCACTACGAATTCCAGAAGCTGCACGGCATGGGCGACGACCTCTACGCCGAGGTGATTCCCGCGGACCGCCTCGACGTGCCCTGCCGCGTCTACGCGCCGGTCGGTTCGCACGAGGACCTGCTGCCGTACCTGGTGCGCCGGCTGCTGGAGAACGGCGCGAATTCGAGCTTCGTCAACCGCATCAGCGACGAGGACGTGTCGATCGACGACCTCGTGCGCGATCCGGTGGAGGTCGTCGCCGGCTTCGAAGCGATCGCGCATCCGCGCATTCCGTTGCCGGTCGACCTGTACCGCGGTTTCACGGCATCGACCGGGCAAGACGACAGGAGCAATTCCATGGGCGTGAACCTCGCCAACGACGACCGGCTGCGCACGCTTGCCGAACAGGTCGACGCCGCCGTCGCCGCGGCCGGCGAACAGGGGTGGCGCGCCGCGCCGCTGGTGCCGGGGGCGGCCATCGCCGGGCCGGACATCGCCGTCACCAATCCGGCCGACCGCCGCCAGCGCATCGGCCAGTGGCAGGCCGCCGACGACGCTGCCGTCGAATGCGCCCTGCGCAACGCGGTGACCGCGCACCCCGCATGGGATGCGACGCCCGCCGCCTCGCGCGCGGCGATCCTGGAGCACGCGGCCGACCTGCTCGAGCAGCGCATGCCGCAGTTCATCGCGCTGTGCACGAAGGAGGCCGGCAAGACCGTCCCCGACGGCGTGGCCGAGGTACGCGAAGCGGTGGATTTCCTGCGCTACTACGCCGGCCGGGCACGCCACGATTTCGCACCGCTGCCGTTGCCCGGTCCGACCGGTGAATCCAACGCGCTGCAGCTCGCCGGCCGCGGCGTGTTCGTGTGCATCAGCCCGTGGAACTTCCCGCTGGCGATCTTCGCGGGCCAGGTGGCCGCGGCGCTCGCCGCCGGCAACAGCGTGATCGCCAAGCCGGCCGAACAGACCAACCTGATCGGCTGGCATGCGGTGAAGCTGCTGCACGAGGCCGGCGTGCCGGAAGCGGTGCTGCAGTTCGTGCCGGGCGACGGCGCGACCGTGGGCGCCGCGCTGACGTCCGATCCGCGCGTGGCCGGCGTGGCCTTCACCGGCTCGACCGACACCGCACGCGCGATCAACCGCGCGATGGCCGCGCGCGATGCCGCGATCGGCGTACTGATCGCCGAGACCGGTGGCCAGAACGCGCTGATCGCCGATTCCTCCGCCCTGCCCGAGCAACTGGTGAAGGACGCGCTGGCCTCGGCGTTCACTTCGGCCGGCCAGCGCTGCTCCGCGGCGCGGGTGCTGTTCGTGCAGGAGGACATCGCCGACAAGGTGATCGGCATGCTCGCCGGCGCGATGGCGGAGCTGCAGGTGGGCGACCCGGCACTGCTGTCGACCGATGTCGGCCCGGTGATCGACACCGACGCGAAGTGCCTGCTCGACGAACACGCCACGCGCATGCAGGGCACGGCGAAGCCCATCGCCGAAGCCAGGCTGGGCCCCGGCACCGAACACGGCACTTTCTTCGCGCCACGCGCCTGGGAGCTGCAATCGCTGTCGCAGCTCACGCGCGAGAACTTCGGCCCCGCGCTGCACGTGATCCGCTGGAAGGCGAGCGAACTCGACGCGGTGGTCGATGCGATCAACGCCACCGGCTACGGCCTCACGCTGGGCATCCACTCGCGCATCGACGAGACCGTGGAGCGAATCGTGCAGCGCGCGAAGGTGGGCAACGTCTACGTCAACCGCAACCAGATCGGCGCGGTGGTCGGGGTACAGCCCTTCGGCGGCCAGAACCTGTCCGGCACCGGCCCCAAGGCCGGCGGCCCGCACTACCTGCCGCGCTTCGCCACCGAAAAGACCGTCACCATCAACACCACCGCCGCCGGCGGCAACGCCTCCCTGCTGACGTTGGGTGAGTGAGCGCGCTTACGAAGCATTGCTTCGTGCGCGAACGAACGCCCGCCGCGCTTCGGCGGGCCGGACCGAGTAGCTGCCGTGTGCGCGGCATGCCGCGCGGCAGCTGCGAACGCCCGCTGCGCTGCAGCGGGCCGGACCGAATGAGCGCGCTTACGAAGCATTGCTTCGTGCGCGAACGACCGCCCGCCGTGCTTCGGCGAGTCGCACGACGCGTAGCCCGGACAAGGCCGAAGGCCGCATCCGGGGAGGCGCGGACATCGGAGCACAATCCGGGGCCGCGCCCTTCGGCCAGGGCGCTCCGTCGTTCTGCGGGGCGGCGGCGCTCCGTCGCTGCGGAGCGGCGGCGCTCCGGTGTGCGGCCTGGCGACGTCGCCCCCGGGTGCGCTTCGCTTACCCGGGCTACGGGGGCATGGGGCTTGCCGCGATCAGGGGGGCGCGTAGCCCGGATAAGGCCGAAGGCCGCATCCGGGGAGGCACGGACATCGGAGCACAATCAGGGGCCGCGCCCTTCGGCCAAGGCGCTCCGTCGCTGCGGAGCGGCGGCGCTCCGGTGTGCGGCGTGGCGACCTCGCCCCCGGGTGCGCTTCGCTTACCCGGGCTACGGGGGCATGGGGCTTTCCGCGATCAGCGACAACGGCCGCGTGGACGACACCGTGCGTCGTGCGGCGGGACGGGCACGCGCCGGGTTGCGCGAGACGGACGCCTTTCGCGGTCCGTGAACGCGGCCAACCGAACGTCTTCCGCGTGTCGGCGTGCCAGACGGGCGGCTGCGGCCGGTAGGGCGCCGCCGCGCGCGAGCGCATGGCGCACCGTGCCCAGCCCACGCCTGGCGCGATCCCTCCGCGAATCGCGCGAAGCCGCCTGCCGCCCTGGCAAGCGGAGCGACGAGTTGCGCGCTGCGCGCAGCGCGGACAGCCGTCGGCGCAGAATGACGCCCGCGCATCGACGCATCCGCAGACCGCCGCTGCCACGCGCCATGCGACCCGCCTGCATCCAACGGCCAATGGCGCGCTGCACCCGCTTGCCTATGATGGCGGGCCTCCCACCCCGCGTGACCGGTCCCGATGGCCTTCGACGCCTTCGCACTGATGCTGGCGATGCTCGCCCTGGGCATGGCGTTCGCGCGGCTGCGGGTGCTGCCCGGCAACGCCGCGGAGACGCTGAACCGGGTGGTGCTGTACGTGTGCCTGCCGGCGGCGATCCTGATCCACGTGCCGCGGCTGCGTTTCGACCTCTCGCTGCTCGGGCTGGTGCTGGTGCCGTGGGCGCTAGCGGCCGCCACGTGGGGACTGCTGCGCCTGCTGTCGCCACGCCTGCGCCTGCGCCGCGACGAGTTCGCGGTGCTGCTGTTGTGCACGATGCTCGGCAACACCAGCTTCATCGGCTACCCGATGGTCGAGGCGCTGCTCGGCGCGCAGGCGTTGCCGTATGCGGTGGTCTACGACCAGTTCGGCACCTTCGTGATGCTGTCGACGCTCGGGCTGGTGGTGCTGGCGCAGTACGGTGGCGAGCATCCGCCCACGAAGCGCGCGGTCGCGCTGCGCATCGCGCGCTTCCCGCCGATGTGGGCGCTGGCGTTCGGGCTGACCCTGATGCCCGAGCATCCGCCGGCGTGGATTGCCTCCGCATTGGAGCGGCTGTCTGGCGTGCTGCTGATGCTGGTGATGCTGGCGGTGGGCCTCACCATCCAGCTCAGGCTGCCGCGCGACGAGATCGCGCCGCTGGCCACCGGGCTGCTGCTCAAGCTGGCACTGCTGCCGGCGCTCTCGCTCGCACTGGCACTGGGCGTCGGCCTGCGCGGCGGGGTGCTGCAGGTGGCGGTACTGGAGTCGGCGATGCCGCCGATGATCACGGCCGCGGCCCTGGCGATCTCGCACGGGCTGGCGCCGCGCCTGGCCGCGGCCATGGTCGGCTACGGCATCGTGCTGGCGATGGCGACGCTGCCGGCGTGGACGTATCTGCTGCAGCGGCTCGGGTGAAGAAGCCGCGCGGTCCATGCGCCGACCGATCAGGAACGATTGCAGTGCAGGCACGGGCCAGCTGCCGCGCAGGCGATAGCAGCAAGTCGAAGCACCTCCGCGCCAGCGCAGGTGCGGGTCGAGAGCGGTTACGGTTGGACAAGTGCGATGCGTTTCGGCGCGGTGCGTAGCAGTGCGCGATGCACCGGGTACGAGCGCGCCGGGGGAAAGTCTCCCGGCGATTGGCGTCGCCCGGCGCGGGATTCGCCCCGGGTGCGCTTCGCTTACCCGGGCGACGCCGGTCCCCGGCTCGTCGTCGCCCCTGAGGCCGCGGCCGCCGGACGCTCCGCAAGCCGAAGCCACGCGGGAATGCAACCAGCAGGTGGCGCCCCGCTTTTTGCCGCCAGCACCGCCGTCACCGACCGCAGAAGCATAAAAAAGCCCCGCCGAAGCGGGGCTTTTCCATGTCGCGATGAAGCGCAGGATCAGAAGCGGTACTGCGCCGACACGCCGTAGAGGTTGGCGCTGCCGTCGTAGGGACCGGCGATCCGCGAGCCGCTGGAGGTGATGGCGACCTTCGGGTCGTCCGGCTTGATGTGGGTGAAGCCGAAGTTGACGTCGAGCGCGTCGCTCACCATCCAGGTGGCGCCGACCGAGTACCAGCGGCGGTCGTCGTCGGGCAGGCGCGGGGTACGGTGCACGAGGCTGGTCGGGGTCTGGTCGTCGGCGATGCCGCCGCGCAGCGTCCAGCTGTCGTTGAGCTTGTACTCGGCGCCGATCGACACGAAGCTGGTGTCGTCCCACTCGAACGGCTCGACCGCATCCGGATCGGGGTTGTCGAAATCGATCCGCACCTCGCGCAGCGATTCCCAGCCGGTCTCGGCCCAGCTGGCCGACAGCGCGAAGCGCTCGTTGAGCTGCCAGGTGGCGCCGACCGAGAGGATCGACGGCGTGGTCAGGTTGGCCGACACATTGCCGTCCTGGAACAGCGGGGCGGTGAACGGGCTGGCCCCGAACACCGCCGCGACGTTGCCCGGCACGGTCCAGTCGGCGGTGCCGCGCAGTTCGTAGTCGATCTCGGAGCGGTAGCTGACGCCGATCGCGACGTTGTCGGTCGGGCGGAAGTGCGCGCCCACCAGCCAGCCGAGGCCGTTGTCGTCGCCGCCCACTTCCACGAAGCCGTCGGCCGCCTGCGGCTGCGCGAACGGCAGCGGGCGCGTGGCCGGGTTGGAGTACAGCAGGGTGCCGAAGTCGACCGAGCGCGACAGGGTGACGTCCGCGCGCGAGACGATCGCGCCCAGGCCCACCGAGAAGCGGTCGGTGATGTCGATCGCGCCCGACAGGGTCAGGTCGACGATCTGCACGTCGGAGGTATGGGCGAAGTAGCGGCCCACCCAGCCGTCCTCGTATTCGGTCTTGAGGCCGAACGGGGCGCTGACCATGGCGCCGAAGGCGACGCCGTTGTCGAACTTGCGGATGTAGGACATCGCCGGGACCGGGGTGATGTCGCCGGCGTCGCCGCCGTTGCCGCCGGTCATCGGGCGGCCGAAGGCGTCGGTCGCGGTGCCTTCGAACTCGTAGCTGAGGTCGATCGCGGTGACGTCGATCTGGAAGGTGTTGCCTTCGAACTGGGTCATCACCGCCGGGTTGTTGGCGACGACCGAGGAATCGCCGGTCTTGGCGGCGGTGCCGGCGAAGGCACTGCCCATCGACTTGACGCTGTTTTCCTTGAGCTGGAAGCCGGCGGCGTGGGCGTGGGAGGCGAAGGCCATCGCGCCGGCAATGCCGAGCGCCAGGACCGTGACGTGGGGAATCGTGCGCATTGCTGGGTCTCTCTCCGGTGACGGGATGTGCCGCGCCGCAGTGCAGACGGGCCGCCTGGCCCGCCTTCGCCGCCGGAACTCGCCCTCCCGACCCACGACGCGGCGCGCACTATACCGTACTGGGGCGTGTGGTGAATGTGCGTTGCGGCACGCGGCGGGCGCCGCCGGAAGCCGGCGACGCGCGCGAACGTGTAAGGTCGCGCCATGTTCGTGTCGGTCCCCACCCGCTCCGGGGCGTCGCTGCGCTGGGCGACGCCGCTGCTGGCCGCGCTGTTGTGGGCGGCGTTCCTGTGGGCGTTGTCGCGTCCCGATGCGCTGCAGCGCACGTTGCTGCTGGAATGGGGCGCGCTGGCCGGCGGCGCGCCCGGCGACGGCCCCTGGGACACCTGGACCGACCCGCAGCAGTGGCTGCGCCTGTTCAGCGCCCTGTTCCTGCACGCCGACTGGGCGCACCTGCTCGGCAACCTGGTGTTCCTGCTGATCTTCGGCCTGCCTGCCGAGCGGGTGATGGGGCCGTGGCGGTTCCTGGCGCTGTTCTTCCTCGGCGGCGCGCTGGCCAACCTGTTCGCGGTGCTGGTGATCGGCGCGCCCGACCGGCTGATCATCGGCGCCAGCGGCGCGGTCTCGGCGCTGATCGGCGCCTACCTGGCGCTGTTCCCGCGGGCGCGGCTGGGGGTGGTGGTGCCGCTGGGGCTGTTCCTTGAGTTCGTGCGGGCGCCGGCCTCGCTGCTGATCGGGGTCTGGGCGGCACTGCAGATCGTGTTCGCCTACATCGGCCCGGCCTTCGGCGCGGTGGCCTGGGCCGCGCATGCGGCCGGCTTCCTGTTCGGGATCGTGTTCGCGATCGCCTCGCGTGGCGCGATCGCGCGGCGACTGCGCCGGCTGAAGGGGTATTGAGGGTGGTGACTGGTCATTCGTGATTGGGTAAAGCGCCGCCCCACGCACCGCTGTTTCGAATTACCAATCACGAGGCGCTTTTCAACGGCCGCAGGCCGGTAATCACCAATCACGGCTCCCTATAATCCCCCCATGTCCAAGCCGCTCTACAAGGTCACCTTCCTGAACCACGGCAAGGTCTACGAGCTGTACGCGCGGCGCGTGGACAGCGGCCGGCTGTGGGGCTTCGTCGAGGTCGCCGAGCTGGTGTTCGACGTGCACGACGGGCTCGTGGTCGACCCCACCGAGGAACGGCTGCGCGACGAGTTCGGCAACACCCGTGCGCTGCACCTGCCGATGCAGGCGATCCTGCGGGTGGAGGAAGTGGAGAAGAAGGGCCAGTCGGCGATCCGCGACGCCGAATCGGGCGAGAAGGTGGTCACGCCCTTCCCGCTGCCGGCCAAGCCGCGCTGAGCATGCCGCCGACGCTGCAGGCGCTGGCGCTGGTCGGCCTCGGCGGCGCGGCGGGGTCGATCGCGCGCTACCTGCTGGCGACGTGGACCATGCACGCGGCCACGCCGCAGAAATTCCCGCTGGGAACCTTCGTGGTGAACCTGGCCGGTTGCCTGGTCGCCGGCTTGCTCGCGGGCCTGGCAGAGCGCCATCCGGGATGGTTGTCGCCGGACCTGCGCCTGCTGCTGTTCGTCGGCCTGCTCGGCGGGTTCACCACGTTCTCGGCGTTCGGACTGGAAACCGCGCAACTGCTGCGGCGCGGCGAGTGGTTGGTGGCGACGGGTTACGTCGGCGGCAGCGTGCTGCTGGGCATCGGCGCCGTGTGGCTGGGCCTCAGGCTCGTCGGCAAGGCGTAGCGCGCGTCCACGCCCACCGGCCCATCGTCCAGGTCCCGATCGAGTGCGTGGCCCCGGTCCGCATCGGGTGCGACGACCCACGGCGCGCCATTCCCCTGCGCAAACGGCTCGCGTCCCGGCGAGACTACTCGCCGACCGGCGCGGGCGTCGGTGCCGGCGCCACCCCGGGCGTCGGCTTCTTCAGCTCCGCGAGCGCCGCGTCGATCGGACCGTCGCCATCGAGCACGTCCCCGGCGGTGGTGCCTTCCTCCTCCTCCTCGCCACGCAGGTGGCCAGGCAGCGTGGCCTCGGTGTAACCGGGCGTGGTCGAGGCCACTTCGGGTTCGCTGGTGTCGGGCTTGAGCACGAGGTCGGGATCGATCCCGCGCGCCTGGATCGAACGCCCGCTGGGCGTGTAGTAACGCGCGGTGGTGAGCTTGACCGCGTCGCCATTGCCCAGCGGCATCACCGTCTGCACCGAGCCCTTGCCGAAACTGCGGCTGCCGACGATGCGCGCGCGGCCGTTGTCGTGCAGCGCGCCGGCCAGCACTTCCGAGGCGCTCGCCGAGCCCGCGTCGATGATCACCACCACCGGCGCACCGTCGATCAGGTCGCCGGGCGTGGCGCTGAACTCGGTGTCGTTGACCGGATTGCGGCCGCGGGTGCTGACGATCCTGCCCTTCTCCAGCAGGTCGTCGGCCACGCGCACGGCGGAGGTCAGCAGGCCGCCGGGATTGCTGCGCACGTCGATCACCAGGCCCTTGAGCCTGCCGCCTGCCTCGCCCTGCAACCGCTCCACGGTGCTCGCGAAGTCGTCGGCGGTTTCCACCTGGAACTGGCTGATGCGCACGTAGCCGTAGCCGGGCTCGAGCATGCGCCCGCGCACGCTGGCGACGCGGATCGTCTCGCGATGCACCGTGATCTCCAGCGGCTTGGCCTCGCCCTCGCGCAGCACGGTGAGCACCGCCCGGGTGCCGGGCGGGCCGCGCAGCGGGCCGTGGCCCTCGGCATCGGCCGGGGTCAGCGGCTTGCCGTCGACCGCGACGATGGTGTCGCCGGAACGGATGCCGGCCTTGGCCGCGGGGGTGCCGTCGATCGGCGCGATCACCCGCACCTTGCCGTCGGGCAACTGCAGCACCTCCACGCCGATGCCGTCGTAGGCGCCGGTGGTGCCCTCGTCGAAGGCCTCCGCGGCGCGCTTTTCCAGGTAGGCGCTGTGCGGATCGAGGTCGAACAGCAGGCCGCGGATCGCCGCGTTCATCAGCTTGCGGTCCTCGACCGGATCGACGTAGCCCTGCCGGATCGCGTTGAACAGGCCGACATAGCGGCGGATTTCCTCCAGCGGCACCTTGGTGGCGGCGCTTTCGGCGGCGTCGGGATCGTCGGCGGCGTCGACCGGATCGGCTTCCGCGTCCAGGTCCGGGGCGGGGTCGGGAAGGGCGGGCACGCCCTCATCGGGCGGCAGCGCCTCCTCGGGCACGGCCGGCGCGTCCACCGGCGATTCCGCCGGCGGCTCGTCGGCCTGCTCCTGCTGCTCCTGCTGCTCCTGCTCCTCCTGCTGCGGTTGTGGCAGCACCCGCGGGGTCGGTCGGTCCTGCGGGGTCGGTCGCTCCTCCGGAGTGGGCTGTTCCTGTGGCGTCGGCTGCGCTGGCGGCGCGTCCTGCGCGAATCCGGGCGGACACGCCAGCGCCAGCGGCAACAGGACGGCGAGCAGCGGCGACTTGCGGACAGGCATGCAGGCACTCCGGGACGGGTCGAGGTCCGACCGCGCGGCAGGCGCGGGGTTCATCCGATTATGCGGGCGCCCACCGGGTTTGCGTGAAGCGCGCCTGATGCCCGCGCGCACCCGGGGTTCAGCGCTTCTGCAGGAACGTGTCGGGGTTCACCGGCTGGCCGTTGCGGCGCAGCTCGAAGTACAGCGCCGGGCGGCCCTGGCCACCGGAATTGCCGACGGTGGCGACCGCATCGCCGCGCTTCACCGTCGTGCCCGGTTCCTTGAGCAATGTCTCGCAATGCGCGTACAGGCTCATCGCACCGTTGCCGTGGTCGACGATCAGGATCATGCCGTAGCCGGTCATCCATTCGGCGAACACTACGGTGCCGTCGGCGACCGCGCGCACCGGCGTGCCCGCGGCGGCGCCGATCAGCACGCCGCTGCTGCTGCGCCCGTCCGGCATGCGCCCGCCGTAACCGGCGAGCAGCGCGCCCGACAACGGCCAGCCCAGGCCACCGACCTGGATCGGCGCCGCGCGCGCGACCGCCGGCGGGGGCTTGCGGGCGGGCTCGCCGCTGGCGGCACGCTGCGCGGCGCGCGCGGCGGCGGCCTTGCGCTCGGCCTCGGCCTTCGCCGCCGCGGCGCGCAGACGCGCGAGCAGGCGTTCGAGCGCCCTGGCGTCGCGACCCAGCGCCTTCTCGCGCGTGCTGCGGTCGCGATACCTGCTGTCCAGCTGCGCCACCGCCTTCGCGCGCGCGGCGCGATCGCGTTCGAGCGCGTCCACCTGGCTGCGTTGCTGCTCGTGCGCGCGCTCCAGCGCGGCCCGGCGTTGCACCATGTCGCGTTCGAGCGCGTCGAGTTCGGCCAGTTCGCCGCGCAGCGCGGCGATGCGCGCGGCGCGCTGGCGTTGCAGGTAGCGGTGGTAGGTCAGCGCGCGGCTGGCGTCGGCCACCTGGTCCTGCGCCAGCATGAGCTTCAGCGGCGCGGCGCGGCCGGCAACGTGGCTGGCGCGCAGCAGTGCGTCGAGTTCCTCGCGTTGCGCGCCCATGCGCTCGCGCAGGGCGTCGCGCCTGTCCGCCAGTTCCTGCAGCGCGGCCTGCTGGGCTGCGAGCTCGGCTTCGATCTGCTGCAGCGTGCGCGCGGTGCGCGCAACCTGTTCGTCGGCGCTGCGCAACTGCCGTGCGGCAGCGCCGCACTGGCCTTCGAGCCGGCGCCGCTCGCTGGCGACATCCTGCAGTTCCTTGCGCACCCGCTCGAGCCGGCGCTCGGCCTCGCGGCCGGCCTGCTGCGCGTTCGCGACGGGAGCGGTGGCGAACCCGGCGGCGAGCAGGGCGAATGCCGCCCAGGCCAGCCGTGCGCGCACCGCTTCGCTCATCCCTTCGCGGCCAGCAGGCTCGAACCGGTCATCTCCGCGGGAAGTTCGACGCCGAGCAGGTCGAGGATGGTCGGCGCGAGGTCGCGCAGCGCGCCGCCGCGGCGCAGGCTGGCGTCGCGGCTGCCGACGTAGACCAGGTCGACGGGCCCCACGGTGTGCGAGGTGTGCGGCTCGCCGGTTTCGGGATCGCGCATCATCTCGCAGTTGCCGTGGTCGGCGGTCACCAGCAGCTCGCCGCCTTTGGCGCGCACCGCGGTGATGATCTCGCCCACGGCGCGGTCCACCGTCTCCACCGCCTTGATCGCCGCCGACAATACGCCGGTGTGGCCGACCATGTCGGGATTGGCGAAGTTGCAGATGATCGCGTCGAAGCGCTCGGCCTCGATCGCCTCCACCAGCTTCGCGCACACTTCCGGCGCGCTCATCTCGGGCTGCAGGTCGTAGGTGGCGACCTTCGGGCTCGGCACCAGGATCCGCTCCTCGCCCGGATACGGCGCTTCGCGGCCGCCGCTCATGAAGAAGGTGACGTGGGCGTATTTCTCGGTCTCGGCGATGCGCAACTGGGTCAGCCCGTGGGCGCCGAGCACTTCGCCCAGGGTGTTGGCGAGATTGTCCGGCGCGAACGCGACCGGCGCCGGCAGGCTGGCGTCGTACTCGGTCAGACACACGTAGCGCGAAAGCGCCGGGCGGCGCACGTCGGGCCCCAAGCCATCGAAGCCGGGCGAGACGAAGGCGGCGCTGAGCTGGCGCGCGCGGTCGGCGCGGAAGTTCATGAACACGATCGCGTCGCCGTCGCGCATCGGTTGCGCGCCTTCGATCGCGACCGGATCGACGAACTCGTCGTTCTCGCCGCGCGCGTAGGCGGCCTGCAGCGCGGACAGCGCGTCGGGCGCATCGCCCTTCGCCTCGACGATCGCGTCCCAGGCGCGGCGAACGCGTTCCCAGCGGTTGTCGCGGTCCATCGCGTAGTAGCGGCCGGACACGCTGGCGATGCGGGCGTTGCCGAGCGCGTCGCACCTGTCCTGCAGCGCGCGCAGGCTCGGTTCGGCCGAGCGCGGCGGCATGTCGCGGCCGTCGAGGAAGGCATGCACGGCCACGCGCGGCACGCCGCGGCGTGCGGCGAGGTCGAGCATCGCGAACAGATGCAGCTCGTGGCTGTGCACGCCGCCGGGCGAGAGCAGCCCCATCATGTGCAGGACGCCGCCGCTGGCGAGCACCGCGTCGCAGGCGGCGTTCAACTCGGCATTGTCGAAGAAGCTGCCGTCCTCGATCGCCGCGTCGATCCGGGTCAGGTCCTGGTAGACCACACGTCCGGCGCCGATGTTCATGTGCCCGACCTCGGAATTGCCCATCTGTCCCTCCGGCAGCCCGACGAAGCGACCCTCGGTATGGATCAGCGTGGTCGGATGTTCTGCCAGCAGGCGGCGCCAGTTGGGCACGTCCGCAAGGGCGATGGCGTTGTCGCGCGGGTCGTCGCGATGGCCCCAGCCATCCAGGATCAGCAGGACCACGGGGCGGGGGCGGGCGGCGGGGGAAGCGGGGGAAGCAGGCACGGACGGGAGTCCCGGTGACTTTCGACCGGTGCGATTGTAGCCAAGCGGGTGCAAGCTGTTGCGCACACGCCATCCCGCGGCGAATCGTTGCCCAGGCAACCATGCGTCGCCCAGACCTCGAGGGGTCCGTCCCATGAAGCGCAATCCCGTCGTCCTGCCACTCGCCCTGACCCTGCTGCTGTGCACCGCGCCCGCGCTGGCGCAGCAGGCCATCAGCAAGGTCAACGGCAGCATCGTCGCGCAGGCCGGGCGCGCCTACGGCGACGTCGACACCGTCAACGGCAGCATCACCATCGAGGCCGGTGCCAGCGTCGAGGACGCCGAAACCGTCAACGGCAGCATCCGCGCCCGCAACGACATCACCGCCGCCAGCCTTTCGACCGTGAACGGCAGCATTCGGACGGGCGAACGCGCGCAGATCGGCGGCAGCGTGGAAACCGTGAACGGCAGCGTCTTCGTCGACCGCGGCGGCAGCGTCGGTGGCGACATCGAGACGGTCAACGGCGCGATCGGGATCGTCGACGTGGACCTCGCCGGCGGCATCGAGACGGTCAGCGGCGACATCACCGTCGGCGTCGCTTCGCACGTGACCGGCGGCATCACCGTCACCAAGCCCAGCTCGAACTGGTTCCCGATCCAGGTCAACAAGCGCAAGCCGCGGATCATCATCGGCCCCGATGCGGTGGTCGAAGGCGAACTGAAGTTCGAACGGGACGTGACCCTGTACGTGCACGAGACCGCGCGTACCGGCCCGGTCAGCGGCGCCACGGCGACGGCCTACAGCAGCGCACGCGCCCCGAGCGACTAGCGCGGATCGGGCGACGATGCCGGGCGCCGGCCTGCTGCGCCGGGGATCGGATCCGTGAGAGCCGCGCGCCCGCCCGGCGGGGCCGCGGGCCTGGTGCCGGACGCGTAGAATCGGGATTCGGTTTCCCCGGAGTCCCCAGAATGCGTCCATCCCTGATCGCCCTGTGCGCCGGCAGCCTGCTGCTCGCCGCATGCAACCGCGAGCCGGCGCCCGCCACCGTCGAGGCACCGCCCGCGCCCGATGCCGCGGCGCCACAGGCCGCCCACGCCTTCGAGCCCGGCATCGACGCCGACGATGTGCGCGCACTCGTCACCACCCTGTCCTCCGACGAATTCGAGGGCCGCGCGCCGGGCTCGGTGGGCGAAGAGAAGACCACCGCCTACATCCGCGAGCAGTTCGAGCGCATCGGCCTGCAACCCGGTGGCGACAACGACACCTTCTTCCAGACCGTGCCGATGGTCGAGACCACCGCCGACGAGTCGACGGTGCTGCGGCTCGACAGCGATGGCCAGACCCGCGAACTCAAGTTCGGCAGCGACATGGTGATCGGCACCCGCACCGGGCAGGCCGAGGTCGAGGTCGCCGACAGCGAGCTGGTGTTCGTCGGCTACGGCGTGAACGCGCCCGAACAGGACTGGAACGACTACGCCGGCGTCGACGTCAAGGGCAAGACCGTGGTCCTCCTGGTCAACGACCCCGGCTTCCACGCCGGCGACGACTCGCTGTTCGACGGCAACCGCATGACCTACTACGGCCGCTGGACCTACAAGTACGAGGAAGCCGCGCGCCAGGGCGCCGCGGCGGCGCTGATCATCCACGACACCGAGGGCGCGTCCTACGGCTGGGACGTGGTCCGCAATTCCTGGTCGGGCGCCCAGTTCGACCTGCGCGCCGAGGACGACCCCGAGCCGCGCCTGCCGGCGCAGGGCTGGATCACCACCGAGGTGGCGCAGCAGCTGTTCGCCGAATCCGGACTCGACCTGAAAGAGCAGTACGCCGCCGCCAACGAGCGCGGTTTCAAGGCGGTGCCGCTGAAGGCGAAGGTCTCGTTCGACCTGCGCAGCACGGTGACCGAGAAGTCCTCGCAGAACGTCATCGGCTACATCCCCGGCAGCGCCGCGCCCGAGGAAACGGTGATCTACCTCGCGCACTGGGATCACCTCGGCAAGCACGAAGGCGAGGGCGACACGATCTACAACGGCGCGGTCGACAACGCCACCGGCGTGGCCGGGATCATCGAGATCGCGGAGAAGTTCAAGCAGTCGGCGCAGCCGCAGCGCTCGGTGGTGTTCCTGGCGGTGACGCTGGAAGAATCGGGCCTGCTCGGCTCCAAGTTCTACGTCGCCCAGCCCTCGTTCCCGCTGGAGAAGACGGTCGGCGTGATCAACCTCGACGCCATGAGCGTGGCCGGCCGGGCACGCGACATGGTGGTCACGGGCAAGGGCAACTCCGAACTCGAGGACATCCTCGAGGCGCACGCCGGCAAGCAGCAGCGCACCCTGGTCGAGGAAGGCAATCCCGCGGGCGGCTATTACTTCCGCTCCGACCACTTCAACTTCGCCAAGGCCGGCGTGCCGGCGCTGTACGCGAAGGGGGGCAGCGACCTGGTCGAGGGCGGCACGGAGGCCGGCAAGGCCGCGGGCGACGACTACGCGAGCCGCTACCACCAGCCAGGCGACGAGATCCACGAGGGCTGGAAGTTCGATGGCATCGTCGAGGACCTCGAACTGCTGTTCTCGGTCGGCCTGGAGCTGGCCGATGGCGGCCAGTGGCCGAACTGGTACGAGGGCAACCCGTTCAAGGCGGCGCGCGACGCGCAGCGGGCGGGGCAGTAGGGCCGGCGGCCGGCCGGCAACGCCGCATGCTTCACCGGGACGGCGCCGCGAGGCGCCGTTCCCGCTTTCGGCACACGGGCCCGGAGCCGGAACCACGCAGTTGCACGGTCGTGCCCTACTCTGGCGGCCCCGAACGGAGTCCCCGCCATGAGCCTCGCCACCGCCTACTGGTGCGTCCTGATCGCCGCGTTGCTGCCCTACGTCTGGGTCGGCTTCGCCAAGACCGGCGCGCCCGGCTACAACAACCGCAATCCGCGCGCCTGGCTCGCCAAGCAGGAAGGCAACTACCGGGTGCAGCGCGCCAACGCCGCCCACCTCAACGCGTTCGAGGCCTTCGCGCCGTTCGCCGCCGGCGTGGTGCTGGCACAGTTGGCCGGGGTCGACCCGGCGCGCATCGCGCTGCTGGCGGTGGTGTTCGTGGTGCTGCGCGTGGCGCACGGGATCCTGTACCTGGCGGACGTGCAGATGCTGCGCAGCCTGGCGTGGACGGGCGGGTTCGGCTGCGTGATCGCGCTGCTGGCGATGGCGGCGCTCAACGCCGCCTGAGCCGCCCGGGATCCTCGCCGCGCGGCGGCTCGTCCGGCGTGGCGTGGACGGGCGGCCCTGCCCGGCGGCGTTCCCACCACGACAGCGCCACCAGCACGAACAGCGCCAGGCCGGTCGCGGCCGCGGCCACCAGGTAGTAGTCCAGCCCCGCCGCGACCCCGATCACCGCGACCGTGAGCAGCGAGGCCGCGGTGGTGATGCCGGAGATGGTCTCGCCGCCGCGCCGGCTCTCGCCGAAGATGGTGCCGGCACCGATGAAGGCGACGCCGGCGATCACCGCCTCGACCAGTCGCAGCGGATCGACCTGCATGATCGCGCTCGCCGGCGAGGCGGCCTGCGCCTCCACCGTCAACCGGCCCACGCCGACCAGCAGCGCCGAGGCGCCCGCCACCAGCATGTGGGTGCGGAAGCCCGCCGGCCGCTGCTTGAGTTCGCGCTCGTAGCCGATCAGGCCGCCCAGCAGCATGGCGATCGCCATGCCGGCCAGGACATCGAGTTGCTGCGGGATGGTGGCGTCCATGCGCCCCAGCCTCGCGCGGCCGGCGTCGTCACGCGGTGACGAGGCGCACCCGCGCGAAGTTGCGCTTGCCGACCTGCAATACGCCCTCGAAGCCCGGGGCGAACGTCGTCGCGGGATCCTCGACCACCGCGCCGTCGACCCTGACCGCGCGCTCCTTCAGCTTGCGGCCGGCCTCGGAGTTGCTGGCGGTGATCCCGGCCGCGGTCAGCAGCGCGGCGATGCGGATGCCTTCGCCGGGGATCGCCACGTCCTGCAGCGGCAGCAGGGTGGAGTCGCCCTGCCCGGTGACCGCGACGTGCCAGCCGGCGATCGCGGTCTCGGCGGCGGCGGCATCGTGGAAGCGCGTCGCCAGTTCGCGGGCGAGACGCAGCTTGACGTCGCGCGGATTGAGCCCGGCGGCGACCTCGGCCCGGAGCCGCTTCGCCTCCTCGATGTCGATCCCGAAGCTGAGCAGCTCGATCCACCGCCACATCAGGTCGTCGCCGATCTTCATCGTCTTGTTGACGATGTCGATCGCGGGCTCGGCGATGCCGATGTAGTTGCCCAGCGACTTGCCCATCTTGTTGACGCCGTCCAGCCCCTCGAGCAGCGGCATGGTTAGCACCACCTGCGGCGGCTGGCCGTGCGCTTCCTGCAGGCCGCGGCCCATCAGCAGGTTGAACTTCTGGTCGGTGCCGCCGAGTTCGACGTCGGCGCGCAGCGCCACCGAGTCGTAGCCCTGCACCAGGGGATACAGGAACTCGTGGATCGCGATCGACTGCTGCGCCGCGTAGCGCTTGGCGAAATCGTCGCGCTCGAGCATGCGCGCCACCGTGTGCTGGCCGGCGAGCCGGATCATGTCGGCCGCCGACATGTTCCCGAACCATTCGCTGTTGAACCGCACCTCGGTGCGCTCGCGGTCGAGCACCTTGAACACCTGCGCCTCGTAGGTGCGCGCGTTCTCCAGCACGCCCTCGCGCGAGAGCGGCCTGCGGGTGGCGTTCTTGCCGCTGGGGTCGCCGATCATCCCGGTGAAGTCGCCGATCAGGAAGATCACCGTGTGGCCCAGGTCCTGGAACTGCCGCATCTTGTTGAGCAGCACGGTGTGGCCCAGGTGCAGGTCCGGCGCGGTCGGGTCGAACCCGGCCTTGACCCGCAACGGCCGCCCGAGCGCCAGCCGGGCCGCCAGTTCCTCGCGCTTGAGGATCTCGTCGGCGCCCCGTGCGAGGCGCTCGATTTCGGCGGTGTCGGAAGCGGGTCGGGTCATCGGCGGGACTCGGCGTTCGGGCGGCCGGCTTCAGGGATGTGATGCCGGTCAAAAGAAAACGTAAAAGAATCGTTAAGGAGTGTGCGCCAGTAAAACCCTTTGGCCAACAAGGGTTTGACGCTCCCATTTCATGTGCTTATGGTACCTCCCTGACGCGCCCGTCACGCTCTTTTGGATCCGTCGCCATGACGCAGCCGCCCTCGATGTCACCGGATGACGCCCAGCACCAGGCCATCCGGGACCACAATCTCCGGGCCGCCGCCGAGAACACCGCCAACGAACAGCGATTCGCCGACCCCGTCGATGGCGGGGCAGGCTTTTCGTTCAATGGCCGCTGGACCCGCCGCGACTGGGCGCACGCCAGCCTGTTCGCCACCCTCGGCGCGCTGGTCCTGGGCCTGGTGCCCGGATTCTCCAACGCGATGCGCACTTCCGAGGTCGCGCCCGCCCTGACCACGTTCGCGCTGCCGCTGCCGCCGCTGGCATCGGTGCAGCGCGCCGCCCAGCATCGCAACTGGGAGCTGGTGAAGGTGGAGTCGGGGCAGACGCTCGGCGCGATCTTCGAGGCGCGCGGCATCCCCGCGGCGACGCTGCACCGCCTGCTCGATGCCGCGCCCGACAGGCAGGCGCTCACCCGCCTGCGGCCGGGTGCCGAGCTCGCCTTCGAGCAGGCCGCCGACGGCCGCCTGCTGGCCTTCCGCTACGACCGCAACGACACCCAGCGCGTCGAGCTCTCGCTGTCCGGCGACAAGGTCGCCGAGAAGGTGATCGAGCGCCCGGTGGAGATCCGCACCGCGGTGGTCAGCGGCAAGGTCGGGAAGTCGCTGTTCCATTCGGCGCGCAAGCTCGGCCTCAGCCCGGTGGTGATCAACACCCTGACCGACGAGGTGTTCCAGTACGACATCGACTTCGACCGCGACGTCACCTCGGGCGACCGCTTCAGCGTGGTGGTCGAGCAGACCTGGCGCGAGGGCGAACTGATCCGGTCCGGCCCGGTCACCGCCGCGGTGTTCACCGCCAAGGGCAAGCCGTTCACCGCGATCCGCTTCGAGCGCGACGGCAAGGGCGAGTACTTCACCGCCGAGGGCCGCCCGCTGAAGAAGAGCTTCATCCGCAGCCCGATCCAGTACGCACGCCTGAGCTCGCGCTTCGGCAAGCGTCGGCATCCGGTGCTGGGCACGTCGCGCATGCACAAGGGCGTGGACTACGCCGCGCGCAGCGGCACCCCGATCATGGCCGCGGGCGAGGCGCGCGTGGTCTCGGCCGGCTGGCACGGCGGCTACGGCAATACCGTGGTGCTCGACCACGGCAAGGGCTATTCGACGCTGTACGCGCACATGTCGCGCACCGCCAAGCTCAAGCGCGGCCAGCGCGTCTCGCAGGGCCAGGTGATCGGCTACGTCGGCTCCACCGGGCTTTCCACCGGCCCGCACCTGCACTACGAATTCCGCATCAACGGCGTGCACCGCAACCCGCTGCAGCACACCATGCCGCCCCCGGAGCCGCTGAGCGGCACCGCGCTCGCCCAGTTCCGCAAGCAGACCGCGCCGGCCCTGGACCGGATCCGCGAAGTCGAGGAAATCATCTACGCGACCGTGCCGGCCAGGCCGACGCAGGACGATCCGAAGGTCGCCGTCGCGCGCGTCGCGCCGGGCGCCAAGAAGGGCTGAGCGGTCCTCGCATTCCACAGCCGACGGGGAATGGAAGGGCTTGCCGCTGGCAGGCCCTTTCCGCATCTGGCCCCGGTGCCGCCTCGCCCGCGCCGGTTCCTCGCCGCATCGCGATTCCCGCGCCAACCGGCCCCGTAGAATCGCGGCCATGTCCGATCTCTTCCTAGGCCTGATCTCCGGCACCAGCGCCGACGGCATCGACGCGGCCCTGGTGCGCTTCGACGACGGCACCGCGCGGCTCGCCTTCGGCCGCACCTACCCCTGGGATCCGGCGCTGCGCGCGCAACTGGTGGCGCTAGGCCAGCAGGGCGCGTCGCTGTCGCTGGACGCGATCGCCGAACTCGACGTGCGCGTCGCCCGCGCCTTCGCCGACGCCGCCAACCTCGCACTCGCCGACAGCGGCACGCCCGCCGGCGCCGTGCGTGCGATCGGCTCGCACGGGCAGACCCTGCGCCACCGTCCCTGGGGGCCGTACCCGTTCACCCTGCAGCTCGGCGATCCCTCGACCCTCGCCGAACGCACCGGGATCACCGTGGTCGCCGACCTGCGTCGCCGCGACATCGCCGCCGGCGGCCACGGAGCGCCGCTGCTCCCGGGCCTGCATGCCGCGCTGCTGCGCGATGCCGGCGAGGACCGCGCCGTGCTCAACCTCGGCGGCATCGCCAACCTCACCTTGCTGCCCGCGCAGGGCGAAGTGCGCGGCTTCGACACCGGTCCGGCCAACGCGCTGATGGACGCCTGGTGCCTGCGCCACCTCGAACAGGATTTCGACCGCGACGGCAGTTTCGCCGCCCGCGGCCGGGTCGACGCAGGCCTGCTCGAGCGCCTGCTCGACGATCCGTGGTTCACCCAGGCGCCGCCCAAGTCCACCGGCCGCGACCAGTTCCACCTCGGCTGGGTCGAGGCCCGCCTGCGCGGAGACGAGGCCCCGGCCGACGTGCAGGCCACCCTCAACGCGCTCACCGCGCGCACCGTGGCCAGCGCCCTGCTGGCGACGCAGCCGGGCACGCGTCGCGTCATCGCCTGCGGCGGCGGCGTGCACAACCCGGTGCTGATGACGGCGCTCGCCGCGGCCCTGCCCGGCGCGATCGTCGAGTCCACCGCCGATCACGGCATCGAGCCCGACCATGTCGAAGCGATGGGCTTCGCCTGGTTGGCACGGCAGACGATGCTCGGATTGCCGGGGAATCTGCCGAGCGTGACCGGGGCCGCCGGGCCGCGGGTGCTGGGTGGCATCTATCCCGCGTAGCGGCCGCCGGACCTGTCCGGGGGCGGCCACATCGCCAGCACGCGCAGGTTGTCGATGCCGGCATCGCGCAGCCGGTCGGGTCCGGCGCGCAGGCGGTCGCCGTCGCCCACGCCGCGTTCCGCGCCGGGTAGGCGCCGTACCGGGAGCTGGCGCCGGCGAAGCGGTACGGCTTGCCGTCGAGCACGCAATGCATGCCGTCGACGCGTACGACACCGTCGCGTACGGCGGCCATCGCCGCGCCGGTCACTTGCGACAGCAGCAAGAGCCCCACCGGCATGGCGCCGGTCCGGCGCAGGATCGCCTGCCGGGAGCGGAGCCGGGGCGGCGGCGCGCCGCGCGGGGTGCTTCAGAGTCTCAGGCGGGGTCCGTCCGCGACACCCGCCCGATCGCCGCGTAGCCGGGATCGTCGGGCACCTGCTCCAGCGCCGCGATCGCCGCCTGCAGCACGTCGGCCTCGGAATTGTCGAAGCGCACCGAGCCGTCGCCCTCGTACATGTGCAGCCCCTGCTCGAGCAGGTACTGCATCGCCCGCGGCAGGGTCCAGCCGCGGGCGTCGGCCACGCGCTTGATCCGGTCCACCAGCACCGGGTCCGCGTCCCTGAGCACGATGTCGGTCACGCCACCTCCTAGTTGCCGGGTGAGGCTCCCTCTGCGCCCTGCCGATACGCTGCCATGCGGCCGCGCCGACAGCAACCACGGGTTCGGCGGCACCGACGCTCAGGTAGCATAGCCCGATGACAAACCCCGATCTGGCGGCACGCGGCGGCGACCCCCTCCTCTGGATCCGCCCCTACCTGCAACGCGCGCCGCTGGGCGCCATGCTGCTGGGCATCTCATCGGGCTTTCCCTACGCCATGATCGGGGCCACGCTGACGACCCGGCTTGCGCAGGACGGCATCGACAAGAAGAGCGTCACCGCCTTCGCGCTGGCCTTCCTGGTGTTCAACTTCAAGTTCCTGTGGGCCCCCCTGGTGGATCGCTTCCACCTGCCACTACTGGGGCGTTTCGGCCAACGTCGCTCCTGGCTCTGGTTGGCGGCGGCGCTGGTGGCCGCGGCGACCGTCAACCTCGGCCTGCTCGACCCGGCAGCCAACCTGGCGCTGGTCGCCTTTGCCGCCGTCGCGTTGGGCGTGGCCGCGGCCACCTTCGACATCGTCATCGACGCCTACCGCATCGAACTGCTCAAGCCCGAGCAACTGGGCGTGGGTTCCGGCATGTCGCAGTACGGCTGGCGGCTGGGCGCGGTGGGTGCCGGCGCGCTGGCGCTCGTGCTTGCGGAACCGCTCGGCTGGAGCGCGGCCTATGCGCTTTGCGCGCTGCTCGTGCTTCCGGCGGTGTTCGTGGGCCTGTGGCTCGGCGAACCCGAGCGCCACCGGGAACCCGCCCCGCGCCGCGGGCTGGCCGCGGCCTGGGCCGCCGTAGCGGGCCCGCTGCTGGAGTTTTTCCGGCGCAAGGGGGCGCTGCTGGTGCTGCTGTTCGTGCTGCTGCACAAGATCGGCGACACCCTGGCCAACCTGACGTTTCGCCTGCTGCTCAATGATCTGGGGTTCACCAACAACGAAATCGCGACCTGGGACGTGGGCGTGGGTTTCGCTGCGATGCTGGTCGGCATCTTCGTGGGCGGCATCCTCTATGCGCGGCTGGGGCTCAAGCGCTCGGTATTGATCAGCCTGGTGCTGATGGCGGTGTCGAACCTGTCGTTCGCTGCGCTGGCGCATGTGGGCCACAGCAACGCCTTGCTGGCCTTCACCATGGGCTTCGAGAACTTCGCCAGCGGCATCGGCGGTGTTGTGGTGGTTGCCTACCTGTCGGCGCTGTGCAACCTGTCGTTCACCGCCACCCAGTTCGCGCTGCTGTCGGCTGCGGCCTCCATCGTCGGGCGCTTCTTCACCGGTACCACGGCAGGCGGGCTGATCGAGCGTATGGGCTTCGTCGACTTTTACCTGATGACCACGGTATTGGCGTTGCCGGGTGTGGTGCTGTTCTGGTGGATGATGCGCGCCGGACTGGTGGATGCGTCGATCGCGGAACAGGACGTCAAGGCGAAATCCGCCTGATTTCCCCTGCTACGCGCGCGATCGCGCGGCACTCGCTCACCCGGCGTAATCCACCACATAGGGCGCGTGGTCGGAGAAGCGCGGCTGCGGATGCACCGCGCAGCCGGTGAGCCGCTTCGCCAGCTCCGGGGTGACCAGCTGGTAGTCGATCCGCCAGCCGACGTCGTTGGCGCGCGCCGCGCCGCGGTTGCTCCACCAGGTGTACTCGACTGCGTCGGGCTTGAGCACGCGGAAGCTGTCCTTCCAGCCGTGCGCCGGCGCCTCGACCAGGCCGTCGCCGCAGCCATCGGCGATCAGGCCGTTGAGCCAGGCGCGCTCGGGCGGCAGGCAGCCGGAGTTCTTCTGGTTGCTCGACCAGTTCCTGATGTCGTTGCGCGCACGGACGATGTTCCAGTCGCCGCACAGCACGTAGTCGCGGCCGCTGGCCAGCCATTGATCGAGGATCGGCCTGAGCCAGGCCATCACCTCGAACTTGAAGCCCTGTCGCAGCTCGCCCGACGAACCGGACGGGATGTAGAACGAGACCACGCTGAGGTTGCCGTAGCGCGCCTCGATGTAGCGGCCCTCGTCGTCGAACGGCGCCCAGCCCAACGCGGTGCGCACTTCGTCGGGCTCGCGGCGGCTGTAGATGGCCACGCCGCTGTACCCCTTCTTGGTGATCGCGTCGCGGTAGTAGCAGTGGCCCAGGGGGCGGAAGCAGGGGTCGGCCAGCTGGTCTTCCTGCGACTTGGTCTCCTGCAGGCAGACGACGTCGGCCTGTTGCGCCTCCAGCCAGTCGAAGAAACCCTTGGTGGCGGCCGAGCGGATGCCGTTGGCGTTGAAGCTGACGATGCGCATGCGGGAAGCGGCGGACGGGGGTCGCGCAAGCCTAGCCGAATCCGCCCACGCCTGCCCGGGGCCGCCGATCGCGCGAATGCCGTCGCGGCCGTGCCACGGGTGCTGTGGAGCCGGCGCTGTGGAGCGGGCGCCCGGTACCCCCCGTCTCGCGTTCAGGCCTTGCGGACGAACTCCGACTTCAACCCCATCTGGCCGATGCCGTCGATCCGGCAGTCGATATCGTGGTCGCCATCGACCAGGCGGATGTTGCGCACCTTGGTGCCGACCTTGACCACTGCCGACGAGCCCTTGACCTTCAGGTCCTTGACCACGACCACGCTGTCGCCGTCGGCCAGCGGCGTGCCGTTGGCATCGCGCACCCGGGCGGCGGCCTTCGCGGCGGCCGCCTGCTCGGCCTGCTCGGCCGGCGATCATTCGTGCGCGCACTCGGGACAGACCAGGCCACCCCCGTCCTCGTAGGAATACACCGATCCGCACTCGGGGCACGGTGGCAGGTCGGGCATCGGCGTCTCCGGGCTCCTGGGCCGTGCATTGTCCCATCCCTCCACGCCTGCACGGGCATGGGACAATGCGTGGCCATGACCGACCATCGCACCCGCTTCCTGGAACTGGCCCTGCGCGTGGAGGCCCTGCGCTTCGGCGAGTTCACGCTCAAGTCCGGACGCGTCAGCCCGTACTTCTTCAACGCCGGGCGCTTCGATTCGGGCGTGTCGCTGGCCACGCTGGCCGGCTGCTACGCCGACGCGCTCGACGCCACGGACGTGGCGTTCGACCTGCTGTTCGGCCCGGCCTACAAGGGCATCCCGCTGGCGAGCGCGCTGGCCTGCGAATACGCGCGCCGCGGGCGCGACCTGCCGCTGGCGTTCAACCGCAAGGAAGCCAAGGCCCACGGCGAGGGCGGCAGCCTGATCGGCGCGCCGCTGGACGGGCGCCGGGTGCTGGTGGTGGACGACGTGATCACCGCCGGCACCGCCATCCGCGAGGCGCTGGCGACCATCCGCGGGGGCGGCGGCACCCCCGCCGGCATCGTGATCGCCCTCGACCGCCAGGAAATCGCCGGCGAGGGCCAGTCGCAGTCGGCCGCGCAGGCGGTGGCGGCGGCCGATGGCATCCCGGTGGTGGCGGTCGCCACCCTGTCCGACCTGCTGGCCTTCGCCGACCAAAGCGCGGCCCTGTCGGACGAGCGTTCGCGTTTGCAGGCGTATCGGGCGCAATATGGCGTCCGTGACACCACACCACCGATTCGAGCCGCAGGGGGCGGAATTCGATGAAGATGCACGGGTTGCTCGCCGCGACGGCGCTCTGCGCGCTCTTCGCGACCGCTTCGGCGCAGGACGAGGCCGAGAAGAAGCTGTACTGCTGGAACGAAGGCGGCCGCAAGGTCTGCGGCGACGCCCTGCCGGCCAACGCGGTGGACGCCGCGCGCACCGAACTCAGCGCGCGCAGCGGTCGGCCGCTGGCGCGAATGGGCGAACAGCTCACCCCGGAAGAGCGCGCGGCGGCGGACGAAGCCGAACGCCAGGCCGCGATCGCCGCCAACGCCGAGGCGGCGCGCCAGCGTCGCGAGCGGGCGATGGCCGAGTCCTACGAGACCGAAGAAGACCTGCGGGCCGCGTTCGGCGACCGCATCGTGCTGGTGGACGAAGGCCTGAAGACCTCGCGCCTGGGCGTGGCCAACCTGCGCCAGAGCCTGGTCTCGCTGCTGCGCCAGGCTAACGACCTGGAACTGCGCGGCGAACCGGTGCACAAGGCGCTGGCCGACAACATCCAGTCGCAGCACCGCGACCTGCTGCGCCAGCAGGCGATCATGCGCCAGCAGCTCGAGGAGCGCGCCTCGCTCGACGCCGATCTGGAATACGCGGTGGAGCGCTACCACGCGCTGAAGGCGCCGACCAGGCGCTAGCGTCCGCGCACCGGCGGCGCCCGGCATTCCCTCGCCTTCGCTCCGGCGAGCCTGTCCGGCGGGCGGCCACGACGCTGCACGCCACTCACGGGGGCAGATCGGCGTCGCGTTCGTGCAGCCATGCGATCAGTCCTTCCGCCGCCATCAGCCCGCTGGCGAAGCAGGCGGTGAGCAGGTAGCCGCCGGTCGGCGCTTCCCAGTCGAGCATCTCGCCCGCCGCGAACGCGCCCTCCCGCGCGCGCAGCATCATCCGCCCGTCCAGCGCCTCCAGGCGGATGCCGCCGGCGCTGCTGATCGCCTCCGCCAGCGGGCGGGGGCGCCGCAGTCGCAGCGGCAGCTGCTTGAGCGCGGCAGCCACGCGCGCCGGATCCTGGAGCGCCTCGCGCGGCAATGTCTCGTGCAGCAGTCCAGCCCTGGCGCCGTGGATGCCGGCGACGCGGCGCAGGTGTTCGGAAACGCTTCGGCGACCGCGCGGCTGCGCCAGCGCCTCGCCCAACTGCGCCTCGCTGCGTCCGGGCGCGAGGTCTAGGCGGATGCGGGCTTCGCCATCGCGATCGACGAGTTCGCGCAACGTCGCCGAAATGGCATAGATCAAGCTGCCTTCCAGCCCATCCGATGTCACCACGCATTCGCCCTGCAGGGAGTGCGGCGCGCCGTCGATATCGCGCCAGTGCACCACCACCGGCTTGAGCGGCGCCCCGGCATGGCGCTGCGCGAAATGCGCCGACCAGCCGACATCGAAGCCGCAGTTTGCCGGCCGCAGTGGCGCGATATCCACGCCCTTCCCCGCCAGCAGCGGCACCCATGCCCCATCACTGCCCAGCTGCGGCCAGCTGCCGCCCCCGAGCGCGAACACGGCCGCGTGGGGGCGGGCCCGCATTTCGCCGTGGGGCGTTTCGAACCGCAGGCTTCCGTCGTCGCTCCAGCCGGCCCAGCGATGCTGCACATGGAAAGCCACGCCCTGTTCGCGCAGCCTGCGGACCCAGCCACGCAACAGCGGCGCCGCCTTGCGATCGAGCGGGAACACGCGGCCCGAGCTGCCGACATAGGTCTCGACCCCCAGTCCGCGTGCCCAGGTGCGCAGCGCCTCGGCATCGAAGCGCGACAACCAGCGCCCGACCTCGGCGGCGCGCCCGCGATAGCGGGCAACGAACGCCGTCGGCGCATCGGAATGGGTGAGGTTGAGCCCGCCCTTGCCGGCGATCAGGAACTTGCGCCCCACCGAGCCCTTGGCCTCGTACAGGTCGACCGCCAGCCCGGCCGCGCACAGGCGTTCGGCGGCCATCAGGCCGGCGGGCCCGCCGCCGACCACCGCGACGCGACGCGTGGGGTGCGGGCCGTGCATGCGCGCATTATCGCCGCCGCGCCGCACCGGCCGTCGCGCGCCACGGGTGAGCGCTAACATGGGCCCGACACCGACTGATGGGAGGGAGCGATGACCGGGGACCGGAACCGTGGCTGGACGCGCCGCCAGGCGCTGCGATCGATGGCCCTGGCGGGCGCGGCGGCGGCGTGGAGCCCGCGCTCGCTGGCGCAGGAACGCAGGATCGGCGTGGCGCTGGTGGGGCTTGGCGGCTACGCCAAGGGCCTGCTCGCCCCGGCGCTGGAACTGACGAAGCACTGCCGCCTCGCCGGCCTGGTGACCGGATCGCCCGACAAGCTGCCCGAGTGGCAGGGCAAGTACGGCATTCCGGACCGCAACGTCTATTCGTACGAGGATTTCCACCGCATCGCCGACAACCCGGACATCGATGCGGTGTACATCGTCACCCCGAACCACCTGCACAAGGCCCATGCCCTGACCGCCGCGGCGGCCGGCAAGCACGTGTGGTGCGAGAAGCCGATGGCGATGGACGCGGCCGAGGGCGAAGCGATGGTCAAGGCCTGCCGCGACCACAAGGTGCAGCTGGCCATCGGCTACCGCATGCAGCACGAACCCAACACCCGCCGCTTCATGGCGATGGCGACCGAGCGCCCGTTCGGCCGCATCATCAAGCTGCGCGCGGACGCGGGCTGGTTCGGCTGGCGCGACGGCGCCGACGAGGCCTGGCGGCTCGATCCGGCACGCGGCGGCGGCGCGATGTACGACATGGGCGTGTACTGCGTGAACGCCGCGCGCTACTCCACGGGCATGGAGCCGGTCGCGGTCCAGGCCTGGGACGAGACCGTGCGCCGCGAGCTGTTCAAGGGCGTGGACGAGACGATGCGCTTCCGGCTCGAATTCCCCGAGGACATCGTCGCCGAGTGCGTGACCAGCTTCGGCCGCAACCTCAACACGCTGCAGGTGGACTGCGAGCGCGGCTGGTACACGATGTCGCCGTTCCAGGGCTACGAGGGCAACCGTGGCCGCGCCAGCGACGGCACCGTGTTCGAGCCGCAGCTGGGCAAGAAGCCGCGCATGCAGGCCGAGCAGATGGACCAGGATGCGCGGGCGATCCTCGAGAACCGCGCGCCGCGCGTGCCCGGCGAGGAAGGCGTGCGGGACCTGCGCGTGCTCGATGCCGTCTTCGCCTCGGCGAAATCCGACGGGAAGCGGGTGGAGATCGCGCGGGGCTGAACCAGCCGCCGTCGGCGCGGCACGCACGAATCGTCCCGAACGCAGCGGGGGCTGCCGTCGTCGTTCGCAAGATCGAGATCCCTCGCTGCGTTCGGGATGACAGCCTGCGTCGCCGGGCGACGCCGCAGGCGAGCCGCATTCAGAACGGCAGCTGCAGCTCCGGATCCACCAGCGCGATCTGGGCGCGGAAGTCGGCCAGGATGCGGTCCAGCGCCTCCTGGTCGTCGGCGTCGAAGCGCAGTACCAGCACCGGCGTGGTGTTGGACGCACGCACCAGGCCCCAGCCGTCGTTCCAGTCCACCCGCAGGCCGTCGATGGTGGAGGCGCGCGCGCCCTCGAACCGCGCCTGCTGCTGGAAGCGTTCGACGAAACCGTGCGGGTTGCCGTCTGCGACCTCGACCTTGATCTCCGGCGTCGACACGCCGCCCGGCAGCGCGTTGAGCGCCTCGCTGGGATCGCCAGGATCAAGCGCCAGGATCTCCAGCAGGCGCGCGGCGGCGTAGATGCCGTCGTCGAAGCCGTACCAGCGTTCCTGGAAGAAGAAGTGGCCGCTCATCTCGCCGGCCAGTTCGGCCTCGGTCTCGCGCATCTTGGCCTTGATCAGCGAATGCCCGGTCTTCCACATCAGCGGGCTGCCGCCGTGGCGCAGGATGTGTCCGGGCAGGCGGCCGGTGCACTTGACGTCGTACACGATCACCGCGCCGGGGTTGCGGTCGAGCACGTCGGCCGCGAACAGCATCAGCAGGCGGTCGGGATAGATGTTCTCGCCGTCCTTCGTGACCACGCCCAGGCGGTCGCCGTCGCCGTCGAACGCGATGCCGAGGTCGGCATCGAAGCGCTTGACCGTGCCGATCAGGTCGACCAGGTTGTGCGGCTCGCTCGGGTCCGGGTGGTGGTTCGGGAAGGTGCCGTCGATCTCGCAGAACAGCGGGATCACCTCGGCGCCGATCGCTTCCAGCACCCGCGGGCCGATCTCGCCGGCGACGCCGTTGCCGGCGTCGACCACGACCTTGAGCGGTCGCGCCAGTTGGATGTCGTCGGCGATGCGCTGGACGTAGGCGTCCGCGATGTCGCGCTCGCTCACGTCTCCCGGTGCCGGCGCGTCGTGCAGGCGACCGTCGGCGATGCGCGCGTAGAGGTCGGTGATGGTGTCGCCCGACAGTGTCTCCCCGCCGACCACGATCTTGAAGCCGTTGTAGTCGGGCGGGTTGTGGCTGCCGGTGACCGAGATGCAGCAACCGGTGCGCAGGTGGAACGCGCCGAAGTAGATCACCGGCGTCGGCGCCATGCCGATGTCGATGACGTTGCGGCCGGCCCTGCGCAGGCCGCGGACCAGGCCGGCGACCATGTCGGGGCCCGACAGGCGGCCGTCGCGACCGATGACGATGTCGGCCAGCCCCTGCTCCTGCATCAGCGAACCCACCGAATGGCCGATCAGCTCGGCCACGCCGGCGTCGAGCGTCTGGCCGACGATGCCGCGGATGTCGTAGGCGCGGAAGATGCTGCGGTCGATGTCCACGGGCATGGGCTTGGGGGTGTCCTTGATGGCGATGACGGGCTTGGTCTGCGCGCCATCTCCAGACGGGTCGGCATCGCCATCTGCCCCCAGTGCGAGCGCATCGGCGAGGGTCGGCGCGGCCGCATCGTCGCTGGGCGCGTCCACCGCCAACGCGCGCTGCAGCCGGGTGGGTACCCGCCACAGCAGATAGGCCAGCAGGAGCAACCCGATCACCGCGATGAACAACGGGATCCCCTGCAGGCCGAACGGAGCGCTGCCGGTCCGCGGCAATGAAGCGGCCACGCGAAGTTCGGTCCCGGGGACGGGAACCGCCATCCGCTCCGCGGCCTCGGCCTGTGCGAGGTCCCCCTGCTCGAGGAGGGTGAACCCGCCCTGGCGCAACGCGACATAGGTCGCCGGATCGACGTCGGCGCCCTCGAAGCCCTGCGTCGCACGCGACAGCGGCAGGCGGACGAAGGCAACGCCTGCAGGTTGCCCGTCCACCCGCACGGGCGCCGCCAGCGCGACGCGCGGCGCATCCCCGACGCGAATCACCGACACCACCGGTTCGTCCTTGACAAGCGCCGCCTCCATCACCGATACCGGGCCGTAGCCGGCGTCAGGCAGCGCCGCGTACATCGTGCCCAGATCGGCAAGATGCACCTGCGCCAGTTCAACGTCCGGCCAGTCGGCCGCCAGCAGCCGCCCGGCGATCTCGAGATCACCAGCCTGCAGCGCAGCCTGCACCGGCGGCGAGGCAAGCCTGTCCTGCAGCCGTTTCATTTCCCCCCTGAGCGTCGTGGATGCGATCCCGGCCACCGTGTCGCGCGCCAGCGTCACGCTGGTGCGGCGCGTGTCTTCCTGCAGTCCGCGCCAGCCGCTCCACGCCAGCCACAGCGCCAGTACCGCCAGCGCGGCCGCCAGCCACGGCAGCCAGGGACGTACCTGCGCGAAGACGCGCGCCTTGGTCGGATTGCTCGTGGTCGCCATGTCGTTCCCGTTGTCCCCTGTCAGCGCACGCCGGTATGGCCGAAACCACCCGCACCTCGTGCGCTTTCGGTGAAAGTATCCACGACCTGCAGGCTCGCGCGCACCACCGGCAGCACGACCAGCTGCGCGATGCGGTCGCCCGGTTCGATCGTGAAGGCCTCGCGGCCGCGGTTCCAGACGCTGATCAGCAGCGGCCCCTGGTAGTCGGCGTCGATCAGGCCGGTGCCGTTGCCGAGCACGATGCCGTGGCGGTGTCCCAGCCCCGAGCGCGGCAGCACCACCGCGCACAGGCCCGGGTCTCCGATGTGGATCGCCAGGCCCGAGGGCACCAGCGCGGCATCGCCTGGCGCCAGCACCAGCGGCGCGTCGAGGGCGGCACGCAGGTCGAGCCCGGCGCTGCCGTCCGTGGCATGGGCCGGCAGCGGCCACTCACGGCCCATGCGCGGGTCGAGCAGCCTGACCTGCAGCGCGATGGCGGCGGCCGCGCGGCTCATGCCTGCAGGCGCTCGGCGACCAGATCGACCAGCCGCGCGGCGACCTCGGTCTTCGCCGCGGGCCCGAGCCGGCGCTCGCCGCCATCCCAATACACCGTCAGCGCATTGTCGTCGCACTCGAATCCGCTCCCGGCCGCGCCGACCAGGTTGGCCGCGATCAGGTCGAGCCGCTTGTTCGCGAGCTTGCCGCGCGCGTAACGCTCGACCTCGTGGGTCTCGGCGGCGAAGCCGACCACCAGCGCGGGACGCCGGGCGTGCACCGCCACCTGCGCCAGGATGTCCGGCGTGCGCACCAGTTCCAGCACCAGGGTATCGCTGCCGGCGGTCTTCTTGATCTTGTGTTCCGACACCTGGCGCGGGGTGAAGTCGGCCACCGCTGCGGCGCCGATGTAGACGTCGGCGGGCAGGGCTTCGAGCACGGCCGCGTGCATCTGCGCCGCGGAGCGCACGTCGATGCGCTGCACGCCCGGGGGGGTGTCGAGATGCACCGGGCCGGCGACCAGCACCACGTCCGCGCCGAGCCCGCGCGCCGCCGCGGCCACCGCGAAGCCCATCTTGCCGCTGCTGCGGTTGCCGACGAAGCGCACCGGGTCGATGTCCTCGAAGGTCGGACCGGCGCTCACCAGCACCCGCCTGCCCGACAGCGCGCCGCTCACGCGGCCTCCAGCGCTGCGACGATCGCCGCCGGCTCGCTGAGCCGGCCGGGGCCGGATTCGCCTTCCGCCAGCGGACCTTCTTCGGGGCCGATCACGCTCGCGCCGCGTTCGCGCAGCAGTGCCACGTTCGCCTGGGTCGCGGGATGCAGCCACATGCGGTGGTTCATCGCTGGGCACAGGGTGATCGGCGCGGTCGTGGCCAGGCACAGGGTGGCGACCAGGTCGTCGGCGAAGCCGTGGGCGAGCCTGGCCAGCATGTCGGCCGTGGCCGGTGCCACCACCACCCGGTCGGCCCAGCGCGCGAGCTCCAGGTGGCCCATGGCCGCTTCCGCCGCGGGGTCCCAGAGCGACGTGCGCACCGGCCGGCCGGAGAGCGCCTGGAACGTCTGCGCGCCGACGAAGCGCTGCGCGTTCTCGGTCATCGCCACCTGCACCTGCGCCCCGGCATCGCCCAGGCGGCGCACCAGCTCGGCCGCCTTGTACGCGGCGATCCCGCCGCACACGCACAGCAGCAGGCGTTGTCCTCGCAGGCCGCGCTCGGCTGCCATCGTCAGGAAAGTCCTACCCCGGATCCGGGCGACAGCTTACCCGATGGCGGGTGATCGGCCGGCTGCGGCGGCCGTGGCGATCGGTTGCAATCACCCCACGCTGGCGACCGGGCCGGACGCGTCCCGATGGGAATTCCCCTGTTCCGCCGGGGCGCCTCGCCGGTCGCCAGCGCCACCACCCGCCCCCTTCCCGCCATGCACATCCGCGACTGGCCCAGCCACGAACGCCCCCGCGAAAAACTGCTCGCCCGCGGCGCCGGCGCGCTGTCGGACGCGGAGCTGCTGGCGATCTTCCTCGGCTCGGGCCTGCGCGGCCAGGATGCGGTGGCCACCGCCCGCCAGCTGCTGGACCTGCACGGCCCGCTGCGCCGGCTGCTGGAACTGGACCCTGCCGGCATGGCGCGCCTGCCGGGGCTGGGCCCGGCCCGCGCCTGCAAGCTGTCGGCGGCGCTGGAACTGTGCAACCGCTGGCTCGCGGCCGGGCTGGAGCGCGGCGAGGCGCTGACCGACCCGGGCTCGGCCGGGCGCTATTTCGCCCAACGCCTGCGCCGGCAGGCGATCGAGGTGTTCGCGGTGCTGTTCCTGGATACCCGCCATCGCGCGCTGGCGTTCGAGGAACTGTTCCGCGGCACCATCGACGGCGCCGAGGTTCACCCGCGCGAAGTCGTCCGCCGGGCGCTGGCGCACAACGCCGCGGCGGTGATCGTCGGCCACAACCACCCCAGCGGCAATCCCGAACCCAGCGCCGCGGACCGCGCCGTCACCGCGCAGCTCAAGCAGTCGCTGGCACTGGTCGACGTGCGCCTGCTCGACCACTTCGTGATCGGCGACGGCGCGCCGGTGTCGCTGGCGGCGCGCGGCTGGGTGTGACCACCACGGCCATCCGCGGGACGCCGGGCGCGCTCGCGTACAATGCCGGCCTGCAAAACCCGATGCGCCTTCCGTGAAATCCCAGCTCCGCGGCCTGATCGAACAGGCCATCGCCGGCCTGCGTGCCGCAGGCACCCTGCCCGCCGACCTCGCCCCGCCCGACTTCGTCGTCGAGCGGCCGAAGGATCGCGCGCACGGCGATTTTTCCACCAACGCCGCGATGCTGCTCGCAAAGCCCGCGAAGTCGAATCCGCGCGCGCTCGCGCAGGCGCTGGTCGCCGCGCTGCCGGCGAACGACGACATCGCGGCGGTCGAGATCGCGGGGCCGGGCTTCCTCAACTTCCGGCTGTCGCCTGCGGCTTGGCAGCGCCAGCTCGCCACGGTGTTTGCCGAGGGCGAACGTTACGGCCGCAACGACAGCGGCGCCGGCCGCACCTCCGGCGTCGAATACGTCTCCGCCAACCCGACCGGCCCACTGCACGTCGGCCACGGGCGCGCCGGCGTGATCGGCGATTGCATCGCGCGCGTGCTCGAGGCCAACGGCTGGAACGTCAAGCGCGAGTACTACTACAACGATGCCGGCGTGCAGATCGAGAATCTCGCACGTTCCACCCAGGCGCGCGCGAAGGGACTGAAGCCGGGCGATGCCGACTGGCCGGCCGAGGCCTACAACGGCGACTACATCGCCGACGTGGCGCACGCCTACCTGCGTGGCGACAGCGTGGAAGTCGAGGGCCATCTCGTCACCGGCAAGCACGACGCCGACGACCTCGATGCGATCCGCCGCTTCGCCGTCGCCTGGCTGCGCCGCGAGCAGAACGCCGACCTCGCCGCCTTCGGAGTGTCGTTCGACGTCTACTTCCTCGAGTCGTCGCTGTATACCAACGGCAAGGTGGAGGAGACCGTGCGCGAACTGATCGCCCACGGCCACACCTACGAGGATGGCGGCGCGCTGTGGCTGAAGACCACCGACTTCGGCGACGACAAGGACCGCGTGATGCGCAAGTCCGACGGCACCTACACGTATTTCGTGCCGGACGTGGCCTATCACCTGGACAAATGGCAGCGCGGCTACGAGCGCGCGATCACCGAGCTCGGCGCCGACCACCACGGTTCGCTGCAGCGGGTGAAGGCCGGCCTGCAGGCGCTCGATGCCGGCATCCCGTCGGACTATCCCGAATACGTGCTGCACCAGATGGTCACGGTGATGCGCGGCGGCCAGGAAGTGAAGCTGGGCAAGCGTGCCGGCAGCTACCTCACACTGCGCGACCTGATCGAGGAAACGGGCCGTGACGCGGTGCGCTGGTTCCTGGTTGCGCGCCGCCCCGATTCGCAGCTCACCTTCGACATCGACCTGGCGCGCAGCCAGTCGCTCGACAATCCGGTGTACTACGTCCAGCTCTCGCACGCGCGCATCTGCGGACTGCTGCGGCAGCTGGAGGAACGCGGCCTGGCCTTCAGCCTCGACAACGGCCTGGCGCAGCCGCTCGACCTCGACGACGTCCCGCTGCGCGACCTGCTGATCGACCTCTCGCGCTGGCCCGAGATCGTGGCCACCGCGGGCGAGCAGCTTGAACCCCACCTGATCGCGGCCTACCTGCTCGAACTGGCGCAGGGGTTCCAGACGTATTACAACGACCACCAGTTCCTGGTCGAAGACGCCGCCGTGCGCGACGCGCGACTGGCGCTGGCGCTGGCGGTACGCCAGGTACTGGCGAACGGGCTGCAATTGCTGGGCGTCGGCGCGCCCGAACGGATGTAAGAGGGCGACAGCAGATGGCAGCACGACGCGGCAAGACCCAGGCGAGGCGCAACGACGGCAACCCGATGCCCGGCTGGGCGTGGATGGTCCTCGGCATCGTGATCGCGCTGGTGGCGGTGCTGGTGCTGCCGAAGTACCTCAAAGCCGACCGCGAGGACGGGTTCTTCCGGCCGCAGCCCAACCCCGCCGCGCAACCGCCGGTGAGTGCGATCGACGAAGGCGAAACGCCCCCCGCGGACGATGCCCCGACGCGACGTGACGCCGCGGCACCGGACGCCGGCGCCGCCAGTCCCGAATACGACTTCTACACCGTCCTGCCCGAGCAGGAAGTGGCGATGACCGACGCGGAACTGGCCGCCAGCGCGCGCGAGGAAGCCGAGCGCCAGCGTCGCACCCTCGCCGCGCAACGCCAGCGCGAACAGGACGCCGCCGATCCCGCCACTCCGGCCACGCCCGCGCCAACCGCGCCCGCGGCGACGTCCGCCGCGACAACCGCCGCTGCCGCCGCTGTACCCGCAGCCGCCCCCGACGGCGCCCGCTACATCCTCCAGGCCGGTTCCTTCGGGGCTTCCGGCGATGCCGAGGCGCTCAAGGCCCGCATCGCCCTGCTCGGCCTCTCGGCCCGGGTCGAATCCGGCGTCGCCAACGGCAAGACCGTCTACCGGGTGCGCATGGGCCCCTACGGCACCGCCACCGAGCTGGCCGAAGCCAAGCAGAAGCTCGGCAACGGCGGCCTGCCGGCGCTGGCGATCCGGGCGAACTGAGCGCTCCGTCGCAGGGCGGTCGCAGACCGCGCGATGCCGGCACGGCACACTGCCGGACCTGGAGAGAGGCACCGCCATGGCCATCGAAGCCGCCCTGATCAAACCCGTCGTCGATGCGCTGCTGGCGCTGTTCCGCGAGAGCAACGACCTCAAGCTCAAGCGCAACGCCGAGCAGGCGCTGCGCGACGCCATCCGCGAACTGCTGCAGGCCAATCCCGACGAGAACCGTGCCGAGGCGCGGATCGCGATCGCCCGCGCCGCGGGCATCCTGTCCGAGGACATCGTGCTGGCCGAGGACATGCTGAAGAAGCATCGCGCGACCAGGGCGAAGACCCGCGGCAAGACCGCCACCGGGCGCAAGCGCAAGCCGGCGGCGCAGGGCGACGACGACGCGGCGAAACCGCAGCAGGCCAGGCCCGCGAAGAAGGCGGCGAAGCCGCCGCCACGCAAGCCCGGGACGTAGACCCGGCCACGACGCCCGGCGCGCGACACTGCGCGCATGCCCTGGCACCCCGTCTTCGTGGTCCTGTGCGCCATCTGGATCGCCTGCGAGCTCTGGATCGACCGACGTCGTTCCGGCCCCGACGCGCGCCGCGGCGACGACGGCACCCTGCGCCTGCTGCACCTCGCCGTACCGGGCGCCCTGGCGCTGGCGGTGGTGCTGTCGCTGCTGCACGCCTGGCCGCTGCCGCAACAGTTCGCCATGCCGCTGTTCCGGGGCGGGATCGCGGCGATGGCCGCGGGCATCGCGTTGCGGGCATGGTCGGTGCGGGTGCTGGCGGAACACTTCACCGTCGACGTGGCGATCCGGCCCGGCCACCGCCTGGTCCGGCATGGCCCGTACCGGCTGTTGCGCCACCCCGCCTACAGCGGACTGCTGCTGACCCTGCTCGGTTTCGCGCTGGCGCTCGGCGATGGCTGGGCGTGGCTGGCGGTGGCGTTGCCGGTGGCGCCCGCGTTCGCACGGCGCATCCGGGTGGAGGAAGCCATGTTGCGCGAAGCGTTTCCCGACGAGTATCCCGACTACGCGCGCGCCACCTGGAGATTGCTGCCGTGGCTGTGGTGATCCCGGCGCGGCCCACGGCTTAGAATCGACACATGTCACGGACCATCCTGATCACCGGCGCCACCTCCGGTTTCGGCGCCGCCGCGGTCGAGCGCTTCCTCGCCGACGGCTGGCGCGTCGTCGCCACCGGCCGCCGCGCCGAACGCCTGCAGGCCCTGCTCGATCGCCACGGCGGCGAGCGCCTGCACGTGGCGGCCTTCGACATCCGCGACGGCGCTGCGATGCAGGCCGCGCTCGACGCGATCCCTGCCGGGTTCGCGGACATCGACGTGCTGGTCAACAACGCCGGCCTCGCCCTGGGCACCGCGTTCGCGCAGCACGCGGACCTGGCGCAGTGGCGGCAGATGATCGACACCAACATCACCGCGCTGGCCACGCTGACCCACGCGCTGCTGCCGGGGCTGATCGAGCGCCGCGGCGCGATCATCAACATCAGTTCCGTCGCCGGCGTGTATCCGTATCCGGGCGGCAACGTCTACGGCGGCACCAAGGCCTTCGTCAGCCAGTTCTCGCTCGGATTGCGCTCCGACCTGCACGGCACCGGCGTGCGCGTGACCGCGATCGAGCCGGGCATGGCCGAAACCGAGTTCACCCTGGTCCGCACGAGCGGCGACCAGCGCGCCTCGGACACCCTGTATGCAGGCGCGCAACCGATGACCGCCGACGACATCGCCGGCGTGATCCATTACGTCGCCACGCTGCCGCCGCACCTCAACATCAACCGGCTGGAGATCATGCCGGTGACGCAGTCGGTGGCCGGATTCCAGGTACATCGCGGCGGGTGACGCGTCGGCGTCGCCCGCCGCGCGTCCGCATCAGTCCGCCGGCACCCAGACGAAGCTGCCCTCGCTGCGTTCGATGCGTCCCAGCCCGGGGAACGGGAAATGCGGCGACTGCATGGTCCAGCCTTCGTCCGCGATCCGGGCCAGCAGCGCTTCGCGGCTGTCCTCGGCCAGCGGCGCATCGCGATCGAACTGGATCGTCCAGCGCGGGCGCTGCACCGAGATGACGTGGTGGTGGGCGCTGTCGCCGATGTACAGCAGGCGCTGGTCGCCGTCGGCGATGACGTAGGCGCTGTGGCCCGGGGTGTGGCCTTCGACCGGCAGGCTGGTCACGCCGGGCAGCACCTCGGCGCCGGGCTCGAAGGCTTCCACGCGCGGCGCGATCGCCTCGGCCAGCGCGGCCATGCCGGCATCGCCCTGCAGCGCTTCCCATTCCGGTGCCGACAGGCGGATCGCGGCATTGGCGAACGCGGGCCGGCCGTCGCCGTCGAGCAGGCCGCCGACGTGGTCGCCATGGGCATGGCTGATGACGATGTCGGTCACGTCCGCCGCGTCCACTCCCGCTGCCTGCAGGGACTGCGGCAGGCGGCCGGCATCGGCGAACGCCGCCTTGCCGGCGCCGCTGTCGAACAGCACCACGCGGTCGCCGGCACGCACCAGCAGGGCCTGTATGGCGAGGTGCAGGGTGTCGGTCGGCTGCCCGGCGGCGGCGAGCAGGGCGTCGGTCTCGGCCTTCGGCACGCCCTGGGCGACGGTCGAGCCGTCGTTGGGCACGCGGATGTCGCCGTCGCGCAGCACCATGGCGGCGTACCGGCCGATGCTGAAGTGGTGCACGTCGGGATGCGCCGCGGGCGCGGGGGTGGCCTGGGCCTCGGGCGGCGCGGGTGTCGGCGCCGGGGGTGGCGGGGACTCGGCGCAACCTGCCAGCAGGGCGGCCAGGGCGACGGCAAGGAAGGTGGCGTTGGTCAGGGACATGGGCGTCTCTCGGGGGAGGGCGATAGGGTCAGCATAGCGCCGCACCGGAGGGTGGCGGTTGACCCGGGCAGCGCAACGGATCGACCGGATTGAACCGTTCCGCCGGAACGCGACACCTTACTGGCACGACACACGGCAACGGGAGCCGGCACGTGCGGCGCGACAGCGGACGGATCTTCGACGAGTACCTCGCCGCCTCGGCGCGCGCGGGCGACCGCGTCGCCTGGGAGCGCCTGGTCGCGCGTTGGCATCCGCGACTGCTGCGGCATGCCTGGCGCCTGACCGGGCAGCCGGAGCAGGCGCGCGACGCGGTGCAGGACGCGTGGCTGGAGATCCTGCGCGGCATCCGCGGCCTCGACGACGCGGCGGCGTTTCCGGCATGGGCGCTGCGGATCGTGACCCGCCGCTGCCAGCGGATGTTCCGCGACGCCGGCCGCGAGCGTGCCGGACTGGCGGGCGTCGCCACCGATCCGACGCTGGCGCATGCGCTGGAACCGACCGGCGAAACCGCGGCCGAACTGCGCAACGTGCTGGGCGCGATGTCCGGATTGCCCGCGGAGCAGCGCGCGGCGCTGTCGCTGTACTACCTCGAACACCTGGGCGTGGCCGAAATCGCGGTCGCGCTCGACATCCCGCCGGGGACGGTGAAGACCCGGCTCATGCATGCGCGACGCAGGATCCGCGCAAGACTCGAAGGAGCTGAAGATGGACAAGACCGATGACCTGATCGAACGCGCGCTGTCGGCCGAGGACCGCGCACTGCTGGCCAGCCATGGCGAGCCCGGCTACCTCTCGCAGGCGCTGGGGCTGTTCCGCGGCCCGCAGGGGTGGGTGGGCATGCTCGCGTACGTCACCGCGCTGGCATCGTTCGCCGGGTTCGCGTTCGCGTTCTGGCAGCTGTGGACGAGCGACGACGTGCTGGCGGCATTGAAGTGGGGCGTCGTCGCGGTGCTGCTGCTCCAGTACGCGGCGATGATGAAGGCCTTCATGGGGACGCGGGTGGAAGCCAACCGCACCCTGCGCGAACTCAAGCGCGTGGAGCTGCAGGTGGCAATGCTGCGCGAATCGGTGGACTGAACCGCACCGCATGGCCGCCCGACGCGGGCTCCTGCGTTGGCACGGAGGCAGGGGCGTTCCAACGGAGAACCCGACATGCCGCAGTACGTGATCGAACGCGACATTCCCGGCGCCGGCCAGCTCTCGCCAGACGCGCTGCGCGGCATCTCGCAGAAGTCCTGCGCGGTGCTCGATGCCCTCGGTCCGCAGATCCAGTGGCACCACAGCTATGTCACCGGCGACCGGATCTACTGCATCTACAGTGCGCCCTCGGAAGCGCTGATCCTGGAGCACGCACGCCAGGGCGGCTTCCCGGCCAACCGGGTGTCGCAGGTGACCACGGTGATCAGCCCCGCGACCGCGGACTGACACCAACGCCGCTTGCCCGCGGACGGAGCGGTCCGACGACCGCGCGGGCGATCCGGATTCGCGTCGGCCGCCATCGGCCGGTGGGAAGACCTGCCCGCGCGATGCAACGGGGACCGGCTCACGCGGCAGCCGCCCTGCGGCCCGCACGCCCGCGTGCCCGGCCTGCCCCGACCGGCGCGGAGCGCGCCGGTGCCACGATCACGCCAGCGGCGCGTCGTCCAGGTAGGTGTAGCCGGTGAGTCCGGCTTCCAGCGCCTCGTTCAGGCGCGCGGCCTCGCCCTTGCTCAGGTCGACCGCGCCCACCCGCGCCTTGTAGATGCGGCGCAGGTCCTCGAGCCTGTAGCCGACGTAATCGAGCATCACGTCGGTGGTGTCGCCCTTGCGCTGCTGGGTGATGGCGTAGCCGTCGCCGTTGAGGCGCACTTCGACCGCGTCGGTGTCGCCGAACAGGTTGTGGATGTCGCCGAGGATCTCCTGGTAGGCGCCGACCAGGAAGAAACCGAGCCGGTAGCTCTCGCCCGGGCGCGGCGCGTGCAGCGGCAGCGAGGTGTCGAGGCCCTCGTTCTCGACGTAGGTGTCGATCTTGCCGTCGGAATCGCAGGTCATGTCGGCGATCACGCCGCGCCGGTCGGGGAACTCGTCCAGGCGCTCGATCGGCACGATCGGGAACACCTGGTCGATCGCCCACACGTCGGGCATCGATTCGAACACGCTGAAATTGACGAAGTACTTGTCGACCAGGCGCTCGGCCAGTTCGTCGAGCAACGGCCGGTGGCTCTTCTCGTCGTAGCTCAGGCGGCCGCGCACGCCGTGCGCGATCGCGTAGAACAGGTCGTCGATGCGTGCGCGCGCGACCAGGTCGATCTGGCCGAGCGCGTAGGCCGACAGGCCTTCGGCGTGGAAGTGCTGCGCCTCCTGGAACAGTTCCACCGGCGGGCGCCGGTCGAGGTCGCCGTGGATCTCGCGCAGGTAGGCGATCGCGTGCGGTTCGTCGTCGTGCGCGTCCGGCACCCTCCCCTCCGGCGCGCGCTCGACCTCCACCACGTTGGCCACCAGCATCGCGTGGTGCGCGGTCATCGCGCGGCCGCATTCGGTGACGATGCGCGGATGCGCCAGGTCGTGCTCGGCGCAGGCGTCGGCCAGCGGCTGGACGATGGTCGAGGCGTACTGGAGCACGCCGTAGTTGATCGAGCAGAAGCTGCGCGAACGCGTGCCTTCGTAATCGATGCCGAGGCCGCCGCCGACGTCGACATGGCTGATCGTCGCGCCAAGCTTCGACAGTTCGACGAAGTAGCGAGTCGCCTCGCGCATGCCGTTGGCGATGTCGCGCACGTTGGAGATCTGCGAACCCATGTGGAAATGCAGCAGGCCCAGGCAATGGGCCATGCCGCCGTCGCGCAGGGTCTTCCACAGGTCCAGCACCTGGCGCGGAGAGAGGCCGAACTTGGCCTTGTCGCCGCCGCTGTTCTGCCACTTGCCGGCGCCGAGCGAGGCCAGCCGCATGCGCACGCCGATCCCGGGTTCCACGTCCAGCGCCTTCGCCTCCTCCAGGATCAGCGGCAGCTCCGAGGGCTTCTCCACCACGAGGAAGGTGTGCAGGCCGAGCTTGCGTCCGATCAGCGCGAGGCGGATGTACTCGCGATCCTTGTAGCCGTTGCAGACGATCAGCCCGCCGGGCCGCGACAGCGCCAGCACCGCCATCAGTTCCGGCTTGCTGCCGGCTTCCAGGCCGAAGCCGTCGCCGTGGTGCGAAGCCAGGGTGCCGGCCACGCCGGCGTGCTGGTTGACCTTGATCGGATACACCGCGGTATAGCCGCCGGCGTAGCCGCATTCGCCCTGCGCCTGCTCGAACGCGGCCTGCAGCCGGCGCAGGCGGTCGCCCAGGATGTCGGGGAAGCGCAGCAGCAACGGCAGGTTGGCGCCGCGCTCGCGTGCCTTGTCGACGATTTCCGGCAACGCGATCGACAGCCCGTCGGCGCCGAGCGGGCGCACGACCACGTGGCCGGCGTCGTCGACATCGAAATAGCCTTCCGCCCAGTGCGGGATCGAATAGGTCTTGCGCGCGTGCTCGGTCGACCAGGCGGTCATCGGCGGGCATCCGGGAACGTGGATGCGCATTCTAGGCCCTGGGCGACGGCGCCGGGGCTACGGTCGTCCCCCGCCCAGGATCGGCGCGCCCGCCGCCTTGCGCAGCCGGCGCGCGATCGCGCGCTGGTGCGGTGCGGTGAAGACCAGGAAGCTGCCCGGCAGTTCCACCGCGTCGACGATCCGCTGCAGGCGAGAGCCGCCGTCGAGCACGAACAGCCGCCACTGCACCAGCAGCACGAAATGCGGAGCCCCGTGCGGCTCGTCCACGATGCGCTTGCGCGCGAGCCAGGCCTTGCGAACGGCGCCGATGCGCTGCAGCGCCGCGCAGACCGCGTCGACCTGCGCCGCGTCCAGCGCGTGCGGCAGGAACTCGTCCCTGGCCGTCAGCGCGCCACGCGCCTGCTGCGCGCGCGCCCACGAGGCCTGCAGCCGCGACCATTCCGCCTCGATGCCCTGCAGGGCGGTCGCATCGCCGGTCTCCCGGTAGTGGCCGGCCAGCGCTTCCAGGGCCGGGGCCGCGCACTCCGGATCGAGCGTCATCGCGCGGCGCAGGTGCTGGATTCCCTCGGCCTCACCATGCTCGAGCAGTCGCGTACCGAGGCGGAAGCGGGCGAACGGATCGTCCGGCGCGACCTCGATCGCGGCGCGGTACAGGGCGATCGCATCGGCCTCCGGCACCAGCCGCTCGCTCAGGCCGGCGAACTCCACCGCTTCCTGCGGCGATCGGACCTGCTGCGCGCGCAGTGCTTCGAAGCGTTCCAGATCCCGGGCATGCTGGCGGTAGTTCTCGTCCCAGTGCGCCTCGATGTGCGCGCGCCATTCTTCGCTGAAGCGCTGCTCGAGTCGCGGCAGCAGCTCGCCGAGCAGCGCCTCGGCCGCAGACTCGCGCGGCGGTGGCACACGCACAGGCGCGACCCCCAGGGCCTGCAATCGCTGCGCGAGGGTGGGATGCGAATCGTCGAACCCCGGCTGCGCCGCCAGCGCCGCCGCCAGCCGGGCCTCGTCGTCCCCCCCGTCGTCGCGCAGGCGTGTGCCCATCTCGCGATACAGCAGCGCCGGCGGCGCCGGTTGCGACAGCGAGGCGCGCTGCAGCTGCGGCCAGAATTCCTGCGACAGCCGCGCCGACCCCAGGTTGACCCGCACCAGCGCCTCGCCGGCGGCGCGGGCACCGGCGATGCGCGCGGCGGTCGCGTCGGCCTGGTATTCGTTGGCGCGCGCCAGCACGAAACTGTAGGCGTTGAAGTACGGCGCATACCAGTCGAAGAAGCGCACGAACAGGCGGTTCACCCAGCCCTGCCGCACGGCGAGCGCGTCGAGCAACCGGTACCAGCTCGCGCGCACGCGGTAGATCCAGCCGCCGAAGCGGCCGTGGCCGCCGCCGAAATGGCCGAACTCGTGCGCCACCACCGAGGCGAACTGCTCGCGATCGAGCAGTTGCATCAGCGGCAGCCCGAGCACCAGGTAGTGGCGATGCCCGAGCAGGCCGAGCGCGCGCGGCACGCTGGCCGCGGCGGCGTTGAGGTCGGCGTCGACGACGATGCCTGACAGCCTCGGAGCACCGGCCGCCACGCGCAGGCGCTCGACTTCCGCCTGCAGCAGCGGCGCCTCGTGCTGGTCGAGGCGATGGCCTTCCGGCGCCGGGAACGTCACCCACAGCGCGCGCAACACCACCCAGCCGAAGGCGATCGGGATCCAGACCAGCTTGGCGAGTTTCAGCAGCAGCAGCGGGCTGATCGCCAGCAGCGCCAGCACCAGTCCCACCGACAGGCCGAACGCCAGCAGCACCGAGCCGCCGAGCACCACGAATCCCAGGGCCGCGAGCAGCGCGACCCGCAGCCTGTAGCCGCCGGGAGATTGCCGCGCCACGACTTCCAGTCGTTCGACCAGTCCGCGATACGCTTCCGCCGATGCCATCCCCTGTCCCCCGTGGCGATCCCCGGCGATATCGTAAGGCGCCGGGGGAGGTCCGTCGCGGGGTGGCGGCGGCTCAGCGGCCCTTGCGATAGACCGGTTCGCCGCAGGCCGCGCGTACCTGCGCGGCCAGCCTGCGCCGGTCGGTGCCGGTGAACAGTTCGACGCTGGCGCCGGGGATGGCCAGCGACTGCGAGAGCGGTCCGAGGGCCGCGGCCTCGCCGGCGACGGAGCCACGCCAGTCGAGCAGGACCAGGTAGTGCGCCGGCGCTTCGCGCAGGGCCATGGGTTGTCGCGCGATCCAGGCGCGGGCGATGCGCGGCTCGCAGGCGAGCCGGCGGCAAAGGCGCTGCAGGGCTCCGGGATCGAGCGCGTGCGGCTGCAGAACGTCTTCGGCGGAAGACTCGCCCGGCGCGGGGAGCGCCACGGCTAGCGGCGACAGCGTTTCGCGCAGGGCGTCGATCGTGGCGACGGTGGCGGGATCGAGATCGGGATCGGCCTCGATCCCATGCAACTCCTCCAGCGCGGCGCGCGCGGCGCCGGGGTCGAGTTCCACCGCCTTGCGCAGGCGCGCGGCGCCGGACTCGGCCTCGCCACGGCGCAGCTGCAGCAGGCCGGCGCGGAACAGGGCCAGGACGCGGGCAGGGTCCGCGGCCAGCGCGCGTTCGTACAGCGGCAGCGGGTCGAAGTCGATCCGCAGCTGCTCCACCAGCAGCGCGTGTTCGGCGAGCTGTTCGGGGGTGGGTTCGCGCACGCCGTCGAGTTCGGCCAGGCGTGCCCGGTCGCGGGACGCGGCGGTATGCAGGGCGTCCCAGTGGCCGCGGATGGCATCGCGCCAGGTGGCGTCGAGGCGACGCTCGAGCGCGTCCTGCAACGGACCGAGCAGCGTCGTCGCGGATTCGCCGGGCGTACCCAACCGTGCCGGCGCCTGCAGCGCATCGAGCCGCTGCGGCAGCGTCGGATGGGTGTCGCGCGGATCCTGTCCACGCGCGGCGGACGCGAGCAGTCGATCGAGGTCGACCGCGTCGCCCTGCATCGCCTGCAGCAGCGACGCCTGCAGTTGCGCCGGCGGATGGCCCTGCGTGCGCGCACGCGCCCACAGCTGCGGCCAGAAGCGCGTCTCCAGCCGCCGGGACGCGATCTCGACGCGGAGCAACGCGCTCGCTGCGGCCTCCGCGCCGACCGTCCCGGCTGCCGCGGCATCGGCCGCGTATTCGTGGCGCCGCGTCAGCGCGCGGCTGCACAGGTCGAAATGCGGCGCCAGCCAGCCGTAGAACTTCGCCAGCAGCCAGGCGAACGACAACCCGTGCCGGGCCATGCCGTCGCGCAGCCGGTACCAGGTGCCGCGCGAGAGATAGATCCAGGCCGCGAAACGCCCGTCGTGCGCAGCGAAATGCCCGAACTCGTGCGCGATCACCGCGCGCAGTTCGTCGCGGTCGAGCACCCGCATCAAGGGCAATCCCAGCACGAGGGTATGGCGGTGACCCAGCAGGCCCAGCGCGCGCGGCACGCTGGCGGCCTTTGCGTTGAAATCGCCGTCGATGACGATGCCTTCCAGCGGCGGCCCGCCCATCGCCAGGCGCATGCGCTCGACCTCGGCCTGCAGCAGCGGCGCCTCTTCGGGCGCCAGCCGGTGGCCAGGCGGCGGTTCGAACCGGACCCACAGCGTGCGCAGCACCACCGCCGCAACCACCGCCGGCAGCACCAGCACGTAGGCGTGCTGCGGCGCCAGCGAGGCGCCGCCCACGAACAGGTGCACTGCCACCAGCACGAAGGGCGCCAGTGCGAGCAGCAGCAGGCCGGCGATCACGCCGTGGCCGAGCAGCGCCAGTGCCAGCAGCCGCAACCGGTAGCGGCCCGGCGCATCGCGCGCCTCCGCCTCCAGTTCTCGCATCCGTTCCCGATCCCCGTGTTCCGCCATCCGCCCGCCCCGCATCGTCGCGGCCATCGTAGTGGATCGCTGGCGGAACCGTCGCAGCCGGTTGGCTACAATGGCGCCGCGCGGACCGCCCGCTGCGTCGACGATGCACGCGTCGCCGCGCACCTGGCGAGTTCGGCCCGCCGCCACGCCGCACGCCCACGCCCACCCCCAGGACCGACCATGACATCCAGCGACTGGCTGTACGAGAACTTCGAACCCGCCGGCTCGTCGATCGGCTTCCGCGTGCGCGCCAGGCTCGACGAGGTGCAGTCGCCGTTCCAGAAGATCGAGATCTTCGAGAGCACCGACTGGGGCAACGTGATGCTCATCGACGGCGCGATGATGGTCACCACGCGCGACAACTTCCTCTACCACGAGATGATGTCGCACCCGGCGCTGTTCACCCATCCCGACCCCAAGCGGGTGGTGATCATCGGCGGCGGCGACTGCGGCACCCTGCGCGAGGTGCTGCGCCACCCGGGGGTCGAGCAGGCCGTGCAGTGCGACATCGACGAGCAGGTCACGCGCATGGCGGAGAAGTATTTCCCCGAGCTGTGCGAGTCCAACGGCGACCCGCGCGCGCGGATCCTGTTCGACGACGGGATCGCGTACATGGCCAAGGCCGCGACCGGCAGCCTGGACGTGGTGATCGTGGACTCCACCGACCCGGTGGGTCCCGCCGAGGGGCTGTTCAACAAGGCTTTCTTCGAGAGCTGCTTCCGTGCACTGAAGGACGACGGCATCCTCGTGCAGCAGTCCGAATCGCCGCTGGTGCTGCTCGATCTGATCAAGGCGATGCGCGCGGAGATGGGCAAGGCCGGTTTCACCACGTTCCAGACGCTGCCGTTCCCCCAGCCGTGCTATCCCACCGGCTGGTGGAGCTGCACCCTGGCGCGCAAGGGCCAGGGCTTCGAATTCCGCGAGGCCGACGCGCGAGCGAAACCGTTCGCCACGAAGTACTACAGTGCGGAGATCCACAAGGGCGCGCAGACGCTGCCGCCGTTCGTGGCGGAGGCGCTGACACGCTGAGCCACGCTACGGCTCGCTGCTGCCGCGCGACGACCTCAGAACTGCCAGACCCGCAGGTAACCAGGCTCTGCGTCCGGAGCATGCAATCGCACGAGGTCTTCGGCATGCATGCCTGCCGCGCAGTGCCGGATGCCGGGGCGCATCGCGTCGCGCCGTGTGAAGCGGTGCCTGGCGTCATCCTGCGGAATCTCGGCATCGGTCGCCTCCACCTTGCGGGCGAACGTGATCCGCGCCAGCGACCTGTCGCGCGGCGAAGTATCGTCGGGGTGCGTGTCTGGGCAGTAAGCCCAGCGCCCGTCCGCGGTCTGCGCAACGGGAAAGCCGAGGTAGCGCGCAAGAACGTCCTGATGCTCGCCAAGGAAGACGAACAGCAGCGCCGTGTCGAAGCGCGCGAACGACGGAAGCCCGTAGTGTCCGAAGAACTGCACGCGAACCGGCGACGGCAAGGGTCCACCTTCCATCGACTTCAGCGGTTGATAGACGAGCACGTAGCCGGAATCGAATGGCGCGCAGTTCTCGCCGCAATCCGTATCCACTTCCTCGATCGAAAGCAGGCGCCCGACGAAGATCGCCAGCGGTGGTGCCGCGACCGGCCCAGAGGAAACGTCGGCGGCCTGCACCGGCCACGCCAGCACGCCGAGGCCGGCGAGCAGGCCGACCAGAAGCGATCGCCTACACCGCATCCCCATCCAGCTCGCCGGTGCGGATGCGCACCGCGCGCTGCAGCTCGTAGACGAACACCTTGCCGTCGCCGATCTTGCCGGTGCCGGCGGCCTTGACGATGGCCTCGGTGACCGCGTCGACCTGGTCGTCGACCACCACCACCTCGATCTTGACCTTGGGCAGGAAGTCGACCACGTACTCGGCGCCGCGGTAGAGCTCGGTGTGGCCCTTCTGCCGGCCGAAGCCCTTGACCTCGCTGACGGTGATGCCGGTGACGCCGACCTCGGCCAGCGCCTCGCGCACGTCGTCGAGCTTGAACGGCTTGATGATCGCCATCACCATCTTCATCTGCTTCGCTCCTGTCCCACGCGCCCGCTGGCCGCGTCGCGCTAGCATACCCGCAGCCGGGGTCGGGGTTTTCCTACAGCCGGCCGCGCCCGCCGCCGACTGCGCCGTCACGACGGCCCGGCGAAGCTGGGCGCATTCCCGCAACCGGACACGCGCATGATCGATCTCAACCACATCGACGACCTCGCCCGCCGCCTCAGCGGCCTGGTGCCGCCCGGCCTGCGCGAGAGCCGCGAGGAGATGCAGGAGAACTTCAAGGCGGTGCTGCAGTCCGGCCTGTCGCGGCTGGACCTGGTCACGCGCGAGGAGTTCGACGTGCAGCGCGCGGTGCTGCTGCGCACGCGCGAGAAGCTCGAGCAGTTGCAGGGCGTGGTGGCCGACCTGGAGGCGCGCCTGGCCGCGGACGACGCCGGCGCCGGCAAGCCGACCAACTGAGTCCGGCGCCATGGGACTCGCGCTCGTGCATGGACGCGCGCGCGCCGGGGTGCGTGCGCCCGCGGTCAAGGTGGAGGTGCACCTGGGCGGCGGGTTGCCCTCGATGTCGATCGTCGGCCTGCCCGAGGCCGCGGTACGCGAGGCCAAGGACCGCGTGCGCGCGGCGATCCAGTGCGCGCAGTTCGAGTTCCCCGCGCGCCGCATCACCGTCAACCTCGCGCCGGCCGACCTGCCCAAGGGCGGCGGCCGCTTCGACCTGCCGATCGCGCTCGGCATCCTCGCCGCCAGCGGGCAGGTGCCGGCCGAGGGCCTGCGCGACTACGAGTTCATCGGCGAACTGGGCCTGACCGGCGAGTTGCGCCCGGTCGACGGCGTGCTGCCCGCCGCGCTGGCCGCGGCCCAGGCCGGCCGCAAGCTGGTGGTGGCGCAGGGCAACGGCGCCGAAGCCGCGCTCGCCGCCGGCCTGGAAGCCTTCACCGCCCGCACCCTGCTCGAAGTCTGTGCCCTGCTCTGCGGCCGCAAGCCGCTGCCGGCGGCGATCGCACCGCCGCAGCAGCGCGTGGACGGGCCCGACATGCGCGACGTCCGCGGCCAGGCGCAGGCCCGGCGCGCGCTGGAAATCGCCGCCGCCGGCGGCCACCACCTCCTGCTCGTCGGCCCGCCGGGCTGCGGCAAGACCCTGCTCGCCTCGCGCCTGCCGGGACTGCTGCCGGAGGCGGGCGAGGACGAGGCGCTGGAAACCGCCGCCATCGCCTCGATCAGCGGCCGTGGGCTCGATCCCGCCCGCTGGCGTGCGCGCCCCTTCCGTTCCCCGCACCACACCGCGAGCGCGGTGGCCCTGGTCGGCGGCGGCGCGGAGCCGCGCCCGGGCGAGATCTCGCTGGCGCACAACGGCGTGCTGTTCCTCGACGAACTTCCAGAGTGGGACCGGCGCGCGCTGGAAGTGCTGCGCGAGCCGCTGGAATCGGGCGTGGTCACCATCTCGCGCGCGGCGCGCCAGAACGAATTCCCGGCGCGGTTCCAACTGGTCGCGGCGATGAACCCGTGTCCCTGCGGCTGGGCCGGCGACAGCTCCGGCCGCTGCCGTTGCCACGCCGAGGCGATCGCGCGCTATCGCGCGCGCATCTCCGGACCCCTGCTCGACCGCATCGACCTGCATGTCGAGGTGCCGCGCCTGCCGCCGGCGCAGCTGCGCCCCGACGCACCGGAAGGCGAAGCCAGCGCCGCGATCCGTGCGCGCGTGGAAGCCGCCCGTGCGCTCCAGCTGCGCCGCGCCGGCCGGCTCAACGCCCAGCTCTCGCAGGCCGAGACCATGGCCTGGTGCCGCCTGGCGCCGCGCGACCAGTCCCTGCTCGAACGTGCGGTCGACGCGCTGCAGCTCTCGGCGCGCTCGATGCACCGGATCCTGCGGGTGGCGCGCACCATCGCCGACCTCGCGGGCAGCGACGACATCGCCACCGCACACCTGACCGAAGCGCTGGGTTACCGCCAGGCCGATCGCGGCACGGGCCAGCAGGCCGCCTGAGGGGGGCCGCGGGCCCGTGACCGACGGCCGGCGCAACCGCGGTCCCCGACGCCGTATCCTCGGTGGACCGCCACCCTGGAACCGCCCATGCCCCGTCTCCTGCTCGCCTCCGCCATCACCCTCGCCCTCGCCGCCTGCAGTGGCGGTCAATCCGGCGACACCGGACCGACCGTCGAGGCGACGCCGAAGGCGCCCGCGTCGCTCGACGAGGTCGAACTGATCCCGCGCGAAGCCCTGTTCGGCAACCCCGAGCGCGCGAACGTGCAGCTCAGCCCGGATGGCAAGTACCTGAGCTGGGTGGCGCCGCTCGACGGCACGCTGAACGTCTGGACCGCACCGGCCGACGACCTGTCCGCGGCGAAGGCGGCCACCCGCGACACCGCGCGCGGCATCCGCAGCTACTTCTGGTCCTACCAGCCCGACACCCTGCTGTACCTGCGCGACACCGGCGGCGACGAGGATTTCCATCTCTACGCCGTGAACCTGGCCAACGGCGAGAGCCGCGACCTGACCCCTTTCGAGAAGACCACCGCGCAGGTGCTGGGCGTGAGCGACCGCCATCCCGGCACGATCCTGGTCGGCATGAACGACCGCGATCCGAAGTGGCATGACGTGTACCGCGTCGACCTCGCCAGCGGCGAGCGCAGCCTGGTCGAGAGGAACGACCAGGAGATCTCCGGTTACGTCGCCGATGCCGACTATCGCCTGCGCTTCGCCTCGCGCGCCCGTCCCGACGGCGGCGAGGACCTGCTGCGCCGCACCGGCGAAACCTGGGAGAAGTACGACGAGATCCCGTTCGAGGACGGCCTGACCACCGGCTACGCCGGGTTGAGCAAGGACGGCGCCACCCTCTACATGCGCGACTCGCGCGAACGCAACACGGTGGCGCTGTTCGCGGTCGACACCGAGACCGGCGACAGGTCGCTGCTGCACGAGGACGCCCGCGCCGACATCGGCTACAGCCTCGCCGACCCGAAGACCGGCAAGGTCCAGGCGGTGTCGGTGAACTACCTGCGCGAGGCGTGGACCGTGCTCGACGACGGCATCAAGGCCGATCTCGACAGGCTGGCCGCGATCGGCCCGGGCGAAGCCTCGATCAACACCCGCACGCTCGACGACAGCACCTGGATCGTCGCCTATTCCGCCGCCGAGTCCCCGGTCGAGTACTACCGCTACGACCGCGGCGACGACGGCAAGCTGACCCGGCTGTTCTCGGGGCGGCCCGCGCTCGAGGGCAAGCCGCTGGTGCCGATGTGGCCGCTGGAGCTCAAGTCGCGCGACGGCAAGACCCTGGTCAGCTACCTCACCCTGCCGCCGCATGCCGATGCCGACAAGGACGGCAAGGCCGACGCGCCGGTGCCGATGGTGCTGCTGGTGCACGGCGGCCCATGGGCGCGCGACGCCTACGGCTACAGCAGCTACGACCAGTGGCTGGCCAACCGCGGCTACGCGGTGCTGAGCGTCAACTTCCGCGGCTCCACCGGCTTCGGCAAGGACTTCACCAACGCCGGCGATGGCGAATGGGCCGGCAAGATGCACGACGACCTCATCGACGCGGTCGAATGGGCGGTCGAGGAGGGCGTGACCACGCAGGACAAGGTCGCGATCATGGGCGGCAGCTACGGCGGCTACGCCACGCTCGTCGGCCTGACCTTCACCCCGGACACCTTCGCCTGCGGCGTCGACATCGTCGGCCCGGCCAACCTCAACACCCTGCTCTCGACCGTGCCGCCGTACTGGGCCAGCTTCTACCAGCAACTGGTGCGACGCATGGGCGATCCGCAGACCGAGGAGGGCAAGGCCTGGCTGACCGAGCGTTCGCCGCTCTCGCGCGTGGACGCGATCAAGAAGCCGCTGCTGATCGGGCAGGGGGCCAACGATCCGCGCGTGAAGCAGGACGAGAGCGACCAGATCGTCGACGCGATGACCGCCAAGAACATCCCGGTCACCTACGTGCTGTTCCCCGACGAGGGCCACGGCTTCGCCCGCCCCGAGAACAACAAGGCCTTCAATGCGGTGGCCGAAGGCTTCCTGTCGCAGTGCCTGGGCGGCCGCGCGCAGCCGATCGGCGAGGAGTTCAAGGGTTCCAGCATCACCGTGCCCACCGGCGCGGACGGCGTGCCGGGCCTGGCCGAGGCGCTGCGCTCGCACACCCAGGAAGTGCGCAAGTAGGCCTGGTCCGCAGCCGACGCGACCCCGGATGCGGCTTCGGCCGTGTCCGGACGCGGCGTGCGGCGCGCGTCCGCCAGCCTGCGCGGTTTGGTCGGGCATGACCCGGCCGTGGCGGTTCGCTCCACAGCGGGCCTTCGACCGGACAGCGACTACGCCACCGCGAACCCCCGCAGCAGCGTCTCGTGGTCGACCGGCCGCGAGAACAGGTAGCCCTGGGCGCGGACGACACCGCACTCGCGCAAGGTGTGCGCCTGGGCTTCGGTCTCCACCCCTTCGGCGACGATGTCCACGCCGGTCTTGCGCGCCAGTCCGGCGACCGCCTGCACGATCGCGAGGTCGTACGGATCGTCCGGCAGCCCGCCGATGAAACTCTGGTCGAGCTTGATCACGTCGATCGGCAGGCGCTTGAGATAGGCCAGCGAGGAATAGCCGGTGCCGAAGTCGTCGAGCGCGACGCAGACGCCGAGATCGCGCAGGCGGGTGAGCGTCTGCGCGGCCGCGTCCACGTCCGGCAGCAGCGCGCTCTCGGTCAGTTCCAGGCACAGACGCCCGGGTTGCAGGCCGCTTGCGGCCAGCGCCGCGACGACGTCCTCGACCAGGCTGGCCTGCGCGAACTGGCGCGCCGACAGGTTGACCCGCAATTTCGGCCCGCGGCCGTCGCGCAGCGGCCACTGTCGCGCCATCCGGCAGGCTTCGTGCAGCATCCAGCGGCCGATCGGCACGATCAGCCCGCAGCCTTCGATGATGTCGATGAATTCGCGCGCGGCGCGGCAACGTCCCTCGCCGTCTCGCCAGCGCAGCAGCGCCTCGGCCGCGACCCAGCGTCCGCTGGCCAGGTCCACCTCGGGCTGGAAATGCACGCACATGTCGCCCGCCTCGAAAGCCTCGCGCAGGGTGCGCTCAAGGCGCAACCGGGTGACCAGGCCGCGATGGTGCTCGGCATCGAAGATCTCGCAGCGGCCCAGGCGCGTGTTGCGCGCGTTCTGGCTGGCGGTCTCGGCGTTGCGCAGCAGGTTGTCGGCGGAAGGCGCGGCGAGGTCGCGCGAGAAGGCGATGCCGGCGGTGACGATGGTCGCGGTACTGCGTTCGTCCAGATGAGCCTGGACCAGGTCGACGCAGCGCTCGGCCAGGTTGAGCGCCTCGGTCTCGTGCAGATGGCGGTGCGGCAGCACGGCGAAGGCATTGCCGCGCACCCGCGCCAGCGTCGCGGTGCCGGCGAGCTCGCCGCGCAGCTTTGCCGCCGCCCCGGCCAGCAGCTCGTGCCCGGCATCGCCCTCGTGCGGCGAGGCATCGAGGTGGAGGTGAATCGCGACCAGCCCGTTCTCTCCTCCGTGCATCGGCCGCAGCGCCGCGTGCACCACTTCCAGCAGGTGGTCGCGGTTGGGCAGGTTGGTGTGCGGATCGTGCAGTTCGAGATAGCGCACACGGCCCTCGAGCCGTCGCCGGCGATCGATCTCGTGGGCCATGGCCACGTAGTCGCCGATGCTGCCGGCGAAGGCCTGGTCCTCGGGCGACCAGACCCGCGGCGGGCCGACGTGCTCGTGGCAGATCACGCCGAGCAGCTCGCCGGCCGAGCGCACCGGCGCGTCCAGCAGCGAACCGATCCCGTGCCGGCGCAGGTACTCGCCGAGCCCGCTGTCGTCGCCCTGGCGCTCGATGGTGCCGAGGTTGATGACCCGGACCTCGCCCAATGCCGCGTTGTAGTCCCCCTCCACGCGCAGCGGCGCGTCGCACGGCCGGCTGTGCCGGCCGCTGCCGCGCTCGTAGTGGTGCAGGCAATGCAGCAGCCGCGCCTCGGGGTCGTGCCGCCAGATGTTGACCCGCTCCACCTCGAGGGTCTCCGCGGCGGTCTCGCAGATCAGCGCGAACGCATCCTCCAGGGTGCAGTCGTCCTGCCAGACGCGCCGCGCCAGCGAGACCAGGGCATGGTTGTGCCGACGCGCCCAGGCCCCGCGGTCGTGTCGCGCACTCGCCTGTCGCCTGGGTGACATTCCGCCCCCTTTCCCTGCGCCGCCCGGCCCCCGTGTCACGCCGGTCTTCGTCGTTGTATACCCACGGCGGGGGGCACGCAAACCGGCCGGGAGCCACCGGGGCCACTGTTACACTTGACACGATCACCGGGACCTGCGGCGCCATGCTGCGTCCAGCCAGCGGCGCCCCCGCGCCGCCCGCCAAGCGAACCGCCATGACCAGCACCGCCGAACTGTCCTCCCCCGCCTCCGCGAACACCGGCCTGACCCACGGCGTCACCGACCCGGACTACAGCCTCGACCACAAGTACATCCGCACCGAGGGGCGGATCTACCTGTCGGGCGTGCAGGCGCTGGTGCGGCTGCCGCTGATGCAGCGATTGCGCGACCAGGCGGCGGGGCTGAACACCGGCGGCTTCATCTCCGGCTACCGCGGCTCGCCGCTGGGCGGCTTCGACCTGGAGCTGTGGCGGGCGAAGAAGTACCTGGCGCAGGCGAACGTGAAGTTCCAGCCGGGCCTCAACGAGGACCTCGGCGCGACCATGGTCTGGGGCACGCAGCAGACCAACCTGTTCCCGGGCGCCACCGTCGATGGCGTGTACGCGATGTGGTACGGCAAGGGCCCGGGCGTGGACCGCTGCGGCGACGTGTTCAAGCACGGCAATGCCGCCGGCACCTCGCGCCACGGCGGCGTGCTGGCGCTGGCCGCCGACGACCACGCCTGCCGCAGCTCGACCCTGCCGCACGGCAGCGAGGGCGAGTTCACCAGCGCGATGATGCCGATCCTCAATCCGGCCGGGGTGCAGGACATCCTCGACATGGGCCTGGTGGGCTGGGCGATGAGCCGCTACACCGGGCGCTGGGTCGGCTTCAAGACGATCGCCGAGACGGTGGAATCCTCCGCGTCGGTCGACGTCAACCCGCTGGCGCTGCAGATCCTCACGCCCGAGGATTTCGAACTGCCGCCGGGCGGGCTCAACATCCGCTGGCCGGATCCGCCGCTGGACCAGGAGATGCGCCTGCACCGCTATGCGGTCAAGGCCGCGCAGGCGTTCGCGCGCGCCAACCGCATCGACCGCGTGGTGCTCGACGCACCCGACGCGCGCTTCGGCATCGTCACCACCGGCAAGAGCTACCTCGACGTGCTGCAGGCGCTCGAGTACCTCGGCCTGGACGCCGGGCGCTGTCGCGAGCTCGGCATCCGCGTCTACAAGGTGGGCATGACCTGGCCGCTGGAACCGCTGGGCATCCGCGCCTTCGCCCGCGGGCTGCGCGACATCCTGGTGGTCGAGGAGAAGCACGCCTTCATCGAGAGCCAGATGAAGGAGCTGTTCTACAACTTCGACGGCATCAATCTCGACAACAGCCGCCCGTCCATCGTCGGCAAGTACGACGAACAGGGCCAGTGGATCCTGCCGAGCACCGGCGAGCTCACCCCCGCCACCATCGCCGGCGTGATCGCACGCCGGCTGCAGCAGTTCATCCCCGAAGGCAGCCGCGACACCGCGCACATCCGCGAGGTGCTGCGCTGGATGGAGCAGAAGGAAGGCGAACTGGCGCTGCCGCGCGCGCAGTTCCCGCGCGTGCCGCACTACTGCTCGGGTTGTCCGCACAACACCTCCACGACCGTGCCCGAAGGCTCGCGCGCGCTGGCCGGCATCGGCTGCCACTACATGGTCACGTGGATGGACCGCAGCACCGACACCTTCACCCAGATGGGCGGCGAAGGCGTGACCTGGTGCGGGCAGGCGGCGTTCACCGACACCCCGCACGTGTTCCAGAACCTCGGCGACGGCACCTATTTCCACTCGGGCTCGCTGGCGATCCGGCAGTCGGTCGCGGCCGGCGTCAACATCACCTACAAGATCCTCTACAACGACGCGGTGGCGATGACCGGCGGCCAGCCGGTCGACGGCACCCTGAGCGTGCCGCAGATCGCGCACCAGGTGCGCAGCGAGGGCGTGTACACGATCGTCCTGGTCAGCGACGACATCGACAAGTGGCGCGACCGCTCGATCTTCCCCGCCGGTACCGAATTCGAGGACCGCCGCGAACTCGACGCGGTGCAAAGGCGCCTGCGCGAGGTCAAGGGCACGAGCGTGCTGATCTTCGACCAGACCTGCGCCACCGAGAAGCGCCGCCGCCGCAAGCGCGGGAAGATCGCCGATCCGGCCAAGCGCGTGTTCGTCAACACCCTGGTGTGCGAGGGCTGCGGCGACTGCGGCAAGAAGAGCTTCTGCGTCTCGGTGCTGCCCAAGGACACCGAGTTCGGCCGCAAGCGCGAGATCGACCAGAGCAACTGCAACAAGGACTACAGCTGCGTCGAGGGTTTCTGCCCCAGTTTCGTCACCGTGCACGGCGGCAAGCCGCGCAAGGGCAATGCCGCCGGCAGCGGCGGCAGCCCCACCGTCGAGCGCCTGCGCAGCCTGCCGAAGCCGCCGTTCGCCAGCGACCTGTCGCAGCCCTGGAACATCCTGATCACCGGCGTCGGCGGCACCGGGGTGGTGACCATCGGCGCGCTGCTGGGCATGGCCGGGCACCTGGAAGGCCGCGGCTCGACCGTGCTCGACCAGACCGGCCTGGCGCAGAAGGGCGGCGCGGTGACGACCCATATCCGCATCGCGAAGGCGCCGGAAGACATCCACGCCGTGCGCATCGCCGCTGGCGAGGCCGACCTGGTGCTGGGTTGCGACATGGTGGTGGTGAACGATTACTGGGCGCTGTCGAAGCTGCGCGCCGGCCGCTCGCAGGTGGTGCTCAACACCTACGAGGCGATGCCGGGCACCTTCACCACGCGCCCGGACATGCAGTTCCCCGCCGCCGACATCGTGCAGGCGGTGACGCAGGCGCTCGGCGGCCAGGCGCCGCTGCGGATCGATGCGACCGAACTGGCCACCGCGCTGATGGGCGATGCGATCGCTTCGAACCTGTTCATCCTCGGCTATGCCTGGCAGCGCGGCCTGGTGCCGCTGTCGTTCGAGTCGCTGATGCGCGCGGTGGAACTCAACGGCGCCGCGGTGGAGATGAACAAGACCGCGTTCGCCTGGGGCCGGCTGGCGGCGATCGACCCGGAAGCGGTGTACGAGGCGGCAGGCGTGGTGCGCAACGCGTCGACTGTCGCCGAGGACACGCCCGCCGCGCTGCAGTCGCTGCCGCCGGGCGAGTGGGAGAGCACCGAGTGGGGCGCGACCTCCGCGCCGCGTCCGCTGCGCGCCGAGGACGAGCTGCGCCACGTGCCCGCGCATGCCGGCACCGATGCGGTCGCGTTCCTGCCGCTGGACGACCTGCGCCTGTCGCGCTCGCTCGACGAACTGATCGCGCGCCGGGTCGAGTTCCTGACCGAGTACCAGGACGCGAAGTACGCGAAGCGCTACGCGGACTTCGTCGCGCGCGTGCGCGAGGCCGAACGCCTGAAGGCGCCCGGCTCGACCGACCTGTCCGAAGCGGTCGCGCGCTATTTCTTCAAGCTGATGGCCTACAAGGACGAGTACGAGGTCGCGCGCCTGTACACCAGCGGCGAGTTCCTGCGCCGGGTGGAGCAGCAGTTCGACGGCGACTACCGCCTGCACTTCCACCTCGCGCCGCCGCTGCTGGCGAAGAAGAACGCCAAGGGCGAACTGGTCAAGCGCGAGTACGGCCCCTGGGTGTTCAAGGCCTTCGGCCTGCTGGCGAAGCTGAGGTTCCTGCGCGGCGGTGCGCTGGATCCGTTCGGTCGCACCGCCGAGCGGCGCATGGAGCGGCAGCTGATCGACGACTACGAGCGTACCGTCGGCGGCCTGCTGGACGGGCTCGACGCCGGCAACGTCGACCTCGCCGCCGAGATCGCCGGTATTCCCGAGCAGATCCGCGGCTACGGGCACGTCAAGGAAGCGCACCTGCACGCGGCCAGGGCCCGCGAGGCCGAACTGCTCGCGCAGTGGAACAACCCCCTGCGCATCGTGCAGGCGGCCTGAGCGGAACGCGCCGGAAGGAGTCGCGCATGACAGACGAGCAGCCGATCGCCCGTACTGGCCGCCACCGCCCGCTACGCCTCTACGAAGTGGTGATGGGTGGCTGCGTGGTGCTGATCTCGGTGATCTCGCTGTTCGTGGCGATCAGCGCCAATCGCACCCAGGAACGCATGCTCGCCGCGAGCGTGTGGCCCTCGCTGATCACCGGCACCAGCAACATCACCCTCGAGGGCGACCCGCAGGTGTCCATCGACCTGCTCAACCGCGGCACCGGACCGGCGCGCGTGCGCTGGGCGCAGCTGCTGCACGACGACACGCCGGTCCGCGACGTCGACGAGCTTCTGTCGCGTTGCTGCGCCGGCGAGGGCGGCGCCGCCGCGCGCGACCGGCTGCAGTTCCTCAGCAGCGGCATCCAGCGCCGCGTGGTCGGCGCCGACGAGTGGATCGCGCTGCTGCGCGTGCCGCAGCCGCAGCCGGCGCACCCGCTGTGGAACGCGCTCGACCGCGAGCGCCACCGGATCGAACTGCGCGTGTGCTACTGCTCCGTGCTCGACGACTGCTGGCTGCTGGACAGTCGCGAGGACGAGCCCGAACCGGTGCGCCAGTGCCCGCGCACGCCCGACGTGCTGTGGAACGGCTGAGCCGGGAGCGTCACCGCACGTAGACGCGATGATCGCCGTTGGACCGCGTGGAACTTCTCCTCGCCGTCCGCCGCGCTCGTCGCCACAGGCGTATACACGCCGCGCGACGTCCGCCCGGCGCCCGCTACTCCGCGCGCACGAACACCGTCTCCCGCCCGCCCTGGTGCAGCGTTACCGAGGCGGGTGCGCCCGTGTCCGGCGCGAACACCAGGGTCGCGTCGACCGCCTGCAGGAAGAACCGCGAGGGCGATTCGGCGAAGATCTCGAACGCGGGCTGCCCGGTGAGTTGCGCCATCGGAGTGTCCCCATCGAGGAAGACCTTCAGCAGCATCCCGCCGACCGCATACCCGCCCACGATGCGTTCCAGCGCCTCGCGCGGCAGTTGCTGTCCGGTGCGCGCGGGCGGCAACGGCTCGTCGCTGCGCGGCACCACCTCACCCTCGCCTTCGTCCTCCGGGAAGAAGCGCATCGCCGCGACGTCTCCGGCGTCATCGCGTTCGAACACGATGCGCGAATAGCCTTCCTCGAACAGGAAGGTGTCCTTCGCCACCGGGATGAGCGCATGGACCAGGCCACCCGTGCGCTGCGAGGTCAGCGTTCCGTCGTTGACCCGCAGCACGCGTGCGGCATCCTCGTCGATGCGGTAAACGCCTTCGTACTGCGCCAGCGTGGCGGCGTCGACCTCGATCGCCTTCTTCTCCGGATACGGCTTGCCGATCGCATGCGCCGCCAGCCGGTTGGCGATGTAGCCGGTCCCGAGCATGCCGGGCCGGCCGCTGTCGGCGTTGTAGAGCACCGCGACCGTGATGTCGCTGCCGGGCAGGTACAGCAGGTAGCTGCTGAAGCCGGGAATGCCGCCGCCATGCCACAGCTGCGGCTCGCCGCGCAGGGTGCCGGTGAAGATGCCGAAGCCGTAGCCGCTTTCGGCAGCCTTGCCGACCGGTGTGATCATGGCGCGATAGCCCGCGTCCTCGAGCACCCTGCCTTCGTGCAGCGCGCGGTTCCACCTGAGCAGATCGTCGACGGTCGAGACCAGCCCGCCGGCCGCATGCGGCTGGGTCATGCTCAGGTACATCGCGCGCGTCCAGTGGTCGTCCTTGCGGCTGTAGCCGCCGACGTGGCGGGGGATCACCGCATCGGCCTCGTTGCCGTAGCCGGTGTGCGACATGCCCAGCGGCTGGAAGAAGACCTCGTCCAGATAGACGTGCCATGGCTTGCCGCTGGCGGCTTCGATCAGCGCGCCGACCAGCACGTAGCCCGAATTGTTGTAGTGCCAGCCCTCGCCGGGCGCGAAGTCGGGCTTCTCGTCCTTGAAGGTGTCGATCAATTGCGCGGTCGTCAGATCCTTCATGATGCCGCCGCCCGACATGATCGATTCGATGTCGGTGTAGCTGCGGATGCCGGATGTGTGGTTGAGCAGCTTCTCCACCGTGACCGCGTCGCCGCCCGGGTACCCGGGCACGTGCTTCGTCACCGGATCGGCCAGCGCCAGCTTGCCGTCCTCGGCCAGCTTGAGCACCCCTGCGGCGGCGAACTGCTTGGTCACCGAACCGATCCGGAACACGTGGTCCGGCGACAGCGGCACGCCCAGTTCGAGGCTGGCCCGGCCGCAGGCGCCGCGGTAGAGCACCTCGTCGCCGCGCGCCAGCAGCACCGTCATGCCGGGCGCATCGGCCGCGCAGTTGGCCTCGAGGGTGCGGGCGGCGAAGGCGGCGACGTCGGGGTTCGTCGGCGGTGCCGCGGCATGGGAAGCGAACGGCACGAGCAGCAGGGCAAGGGTCGCGGTCAGGCGCATCGGCGGTCCTCCGGAAGGCAGGGTGCACTGTAGCTGCCTGTGGGCGGCCACGCGTGTGCGGGTCTTGATGGCTGACGCGGGCGGGCCGGTGGCGTGTCACGCACCGCGGCCGGAGCCTCCAGAGGATTCACCACGCGGTGGCATCGGTCGGCGCGCCGCGCAGTGCATCGACAGGCGCCACGGCGGGAGTCGCACTCCCGCCGCACAGGTCATTCGACAGGCGCCGGCGGCGGTGCCTGCCTGCGCGCGCGACGCGCCTCGCGCTTCGCCCGCGCCGCGTCGTTGCGCGCGCGCTGGCGCTTGCGGGCCAGGGCCAGCGCCTGCTCGAGCCAGGCCCGCACCTGCTGCGCGCGGCGGTTGCGGCAGACGCCGCCGAGACCGTAGTAGCCGCTGCGGACGTCGACCTCCGAGACCACCTCGCGGTTGATCAGCAGGCGCATGAACTCGGTCGCCAGGCCCAGCCGTCTCACATGGTCCTGCACGCGCAGCAGGCGCAGCGTGCCCTCCGCCATCGCGGCCACGCCCAGCGTGCTGTCGCCCATGTCGGTGCCGGTGCGCGCGAGCACCGCCGACCACTTCAGACGCAGCACGTACAGGTGGGTCGGCCGCACCGCGTGCTTGCACAGCGGATCCGAGAGCAGGATCGAGTGCTCGATGTGGTTGATCGTGCCGCCGGCCATCAAGCCGTCGCACAGGCCCCGCCAGTCGCCGCCGGGCGGCACTTCGTGCCGCTCGAGCCGCAGCACGCGGTGGCGGTCCTCGCCATCGTTGTCCAGTCGCGGCAGGTCCAGCCGCTGCTGGCAGAACGCGACGAAGCGGGCACCGGAGGTGGGCGCGCCGACGATCCAGGCGATGCGGAACATCGGCGCCCAGCTCCAGTGCCGGAACGCGTTGAGCCAGCCGCGGTTGTCGGGATGGTCCCAGGCATGCTCCAGGTCGAGGTCGTGGTAGACCGCCTCCATCACCCGGATCAGCTCCTGGCAGAAGTAGAAGCAGGCACGGAAATCCTCCGGCGCGGGCAGCCGCGTGCGCCGCTCCAGCGGCGAGGGCGGCGCGGCGCCGGGGCGCGACGACGCGCCCTCGACCAGGTCGGTCCAGGCCGGGTAGAACTGCGCATCGAGCACCGCCAGCGCCGGCGTGTCGCGCAGCTTGCCGAACAGCCGGGTCAGCGCCTTGCCGTGCAGCGCGAAGCGGTCGGCGACGCCGGGCAACGGCGCCACCCAGCGCTGGCGCAGCGCGATCAGCAGCTTGTCCTTGAGCGCGGAGTCGTACAACCCGAGCTGGTCGTGGGCCGGCGATCCGGGTGCGGCGTCGACGCGTTCGAGCGCCGGGTCCAGCGCGCGCTGGGCGATGTCCTCGCCGAGCCGGCGGTAGCTTTCGAACTGCGCCTCGTCGAAGAACTGGTCGGAGGTCGGCTCGTGCGGGAAGCAGTCGTGGCTGCGCGCGTAGTGGGCGATGTCGGCCGGCTCCTCGCCGGTCAGGGTCGGCTTGAGGTACAGCAGGGTGCCCACGCTGCCGTCCGCGTAGGTGATCCGTCCCACCGCGCAGCTGCGCTCGGCCAGGGCGCCGTCGCGCGCGGCCAGCGCGGCGACGTCGATGTCGATGTCGGCGCCGAAATCGACCCGGCACTTGTGCACGGCATTGCCGAGGTCGGCGAACGCGCGGTCGCCGTCGGCGGCGGCGTCGACGCTGAGGATGAAGCGACACCGGCGCCGCACCAGCTCGTACAGGCCGAGGTTCTCGAAATGACCGCCGTCGGACAGGTGCACGAACTTGCCGCCGGCATGCGTGCGCCCGAGCAGCTCGGCCAGCAGCCAGCGGCCGAAGAACGGCGAACTGTCCGCGCGCGGATGCTCGGGATGGCGCGGGTTGGGCAGCCACCAGCCCAGGCGCGCGTCGAACAGGGTGAGCAGGAAGGTCACCGCGGGCGAGCTGTGGTAGCCCATGTTCGGGTTGACCGCGGCGCCGGAGATCGCGATCGCGCTGCCCAGGGTGAGCGAGGCCGCCAGCGAGTCGGCGTGCGCGCCGCCCGGCGCCGCGCCGGCGGTGCCCGCGGTGGCCGCCGCGCGATCGCCGATCGGTGCGTCGCCCGCGCGCGAGTCCGGCGGCAGGTAGCCGCACCAGCCAGGCGTGAGGCAGAACGAGGCGGCCTTGCGGTCCTGCCAGTCGAGCTGCTTGGCCGCGACCATGTTCAGCGCGGTGCCGACCAGCGGATACAGCGGCCGTGCGCCGTCGTGGCGCACGACTTCCACCAGGTCGGCCAGCACCAGGTCGTCCTGCACGTCGAAGTTGGTGGTGGGTTCGGGGTTGCGGTGGTCGTTGCTCGCACCGAGGTAGCAGCGCACCAGCCGGTTGCGGTAGAAGGCGTTGAGGCTGAACTCGTTGACGTTCACCGCCCAGCCGAACAGCAGCCACACCGCCAGCGCGCCGGCGATCAGCAGCAGCAGGGCGCGCGGGTGGCCGACGACCACGGCATGCAGGTGCCCCAGATAGGCGCCGACGCGCTGGCTCTCCAGCGCCGCGACCGGTCCCGGAACCCCGCCTGCCAGCCGCTCGAGGACCGGTCCGGCCGCCTGCAGCAGCACGTGACCGGCCAGGCTGAGCGCGATCAGCAGGCCGAGCAGGAACACCCATGGCGCGGTGCGCGCCACCAGGTCGAGCAGGCGGGAACGCTTGCCCCGCTCGCTGCCGTCGCGCTTGCCGTGCGCGACCAGCAGGCCGATGCCGGTGGTCGACACCCACGCCAGCACGCCGGCCCAGCCCGCGCCCGACAAGGCCTGCACGCCCTGCCCGGCGCCATAGCGCATCAGCCACGGGCCGTAGATCGTCAGCGCCAGCGTGAGCGTCATGCCCAGCGCCACCAGCGCACAGGTCTTGCCGCCCACGCGCGCCCAGATCTCGCGCTGCAGGTCGCTCATCGCCGGGCCGGCGAGGCCCAGGTGCACGATCGCGGTCAGCACCACCGCGGCCACCACCAGCGGCGGGCCGAAGGCGAGGATGTGCCAGAGGCTGCCGACCGCCTGCCAGCCCGACAGCCAGTCGCGCAGCAGCATGATCGCCACGCCCGCGAACGCCGCCGCGCCCACCGTCGCCAGCACGAAGCGCCACGGGTGCCGCTGCAGCGCCGGCGGCGGCGCATCGCCGGTCGCCACCAGGCGCGAATACCATGGGTCGAGCAGCAGCCAGGCGTGCCACATCAGCAGGTACAGCGCCGCGGTCACGATGCCCAGGTCGAAGCCTTCGGTCCAGGCCCGCGGCAACCAGCCCAGTGCGGTCGCGAACAGTCCCGGCAGGCGCTCGAACCGGGCCAGGCCGAGCGCACCCAGCATCGACGCGACCGCCAGCGCGACGATCGTCGCCAGTGCCGCCAGCACCACCCGGCGTGGCGGCGGCGGCATCTCGCCCGAGGCCGGCTGGGTACGGCGATTGGCGTAGGTGCTCACGTAGGCAAGCAGCACGATCGCCAGCATCCCGGTCAGGCCGGCCAGCGACAGCAGCAGCGTGGGATTGCGTCGCGTCACCTCGTCCGCGCCCGCGTACAGCAGCAGCGGCAGCAGGCACAGCGCCAGGATCAGCGCGCACAGCTGCGCCTGCACCAGCAGCACGTTGCGCACGTAGGTGCCGACCATACCCAGGGTATCGCCGGAGAACGGCGACTTCCGCGGACTGAGGTAGTTGCTGTACTCGCGCAGGTGGCGGATCGGCCGGGTGCCGGGCGATGCCTCGTCGGGGCGATCGTCGCCACTGCGGGGCGCCAGCGTGCGGAACGCGCGTTCGAAGCCGTGGCGGCGGATCAGCGCCTGCAGGAAGGCGCCGATGTAGCCGCCGCCGGACACGGTCGACTGGTAGTGGAAGCACTTGAGCAGGCCATTGCGCGCCAGCGCCTGCAGCACGCCGAGACCGAACGTCGCGCTGCGGATCCCGCCGCCCGAGAGCGCCAGGCCCCAGGCCTCGACCCCGGCCGGATCGCCGCGCAGGCCGCCGCCGAGGATGGTGTGGAGCTCGGCCGCCTTGACCGCGTCGATGTCGGGAGCGGCCGGCGCCGCGGCGCCGCCCCAGCGTGCCTTCAGGGCCGGCGGCAACATGTTCTGCAGGCGCACCGCATCCTCCGTGTGCGTTGGCAGATCCCCCCGGAGCCACTGTAGTGCAAACGCGGCCGGGCGCGTCGCGCGGCCGCGGCGGCGATGGCCGCGGCCGCGCCCGTGGGGCGTTGGTGCGTGCTGGGGGCGGGTCGCGCGCGTGCTCCATGCGGCGCGACCGGGACTGGCGGAGTCCCGCAGGCCGGACCACACTCGCGGCAGGAGACGGCGGCATGACACTCAAGCGCATCTACGACAACTGGAGCCAGCTTCGCGCCGCCAGCGGCACGCCGGGCTCTCGCCTGCGGCGGGAATGGCGCGCCTACCTCGAACGGCGTCCGTTGATCGCCTACTGGGGCGATTCCTGGTTCAGCACGCCGCTATACAGGAACCTGTGCTGGAACAGCTTCGCGCGCATCGACGGCATGTCGATCCGGCTCGGCGGACCCGGTTTCACGGCCGCGCAGATGCTCACGCCAGCGGCCTGCCGCAACAATGCCGAACGCTTCGCCGCGCGCGGCTTCGACCTGCTGTGCCTGAGCATCGGCGGCAACGACTGCCTCGGCGAACGCCTGGCACGGGTGTTCGCCGGCCGCGGCCGGATGGATGCCGACGCCGCGTTCGAGGCGGTGGTCGCGCACGGCGTGTTCGAGCGGTTGCGCGCGCGCTACGACACGCTGCTGTCGGCGATGGCGACCGTCGGCGACGACTTCCGCGTCGTCGGCCACGGCTACGCCCCGCTGTCGCGCCATGCGATCGGCAAGGAGGGCGCGCTGACGGTCGGCAACCTCGGCCTGGCTGCGGTGGTGATGGGCACGGTGGGGCCGTGGCTGTGGCCGGTGATGCGTCCGATCCTGGGGAGCAAGGCCGAGGCCGAGCGTTTCGCCTGGCGCCTGATGGTGGATGGCTTCCGCGACCAGGTGCTCGTGCCCACCCGCGCGGCCTGGCCGCAGCTGTTCTCGTACGCCGACTTCTCGGGCATCGGTTCGGTCGACGATCGCGGCTTCTGGTACGACGAGATCCATCCCACCGAAGCCGGCTTCGGCCTGCTCGCGACCGGCTTCAACGCGATGATCCGGCACGCGCTGCCGGTGGCGAAGCGTGGCGCGGTGGGCTGAACGGCCCCGAACCCGCGCGCCCGGCGCGGCCGGAAAGTCTTCAGGAACGGGGCGCTATGGTGGCGCCCCCCAACCTGAATCCGTCGAGCCAAGGAGGCCCGTCATGGTCCAAGCCCCCCGTCGAACCCGCGCCATTCCCGTCGCCATGCTGTCGGCAACGCTGGTCCTGCTGCTCGGCGCCTGCGCGCCCGGTTCCCAGGAGCCGGCGCCGCCGGCCGCCGTCGATCCGGCCGACACGCCGGCGGACACCCGTCCACCCGCCTCCGCCGGGCCGACGCCGCCTCCCGCCGTCAATGCGGACGAGACGCCGAGCCTCTGCAACGCCGATGCGGTGCAGGACCTGGTCGGCCAGGAGGCCACCGAGGCGCTGGTCGCACAGGCCACTGCCGACAGCGGCTCGGCCAGCGTGCGGGTGCTCAAGCCCGACGACGCGGCGACCATGGATTTCCGCGAGGATCGCCTGAACATCCACACCGACGATGCCGGCGTGATCGAACGGATCGCCTGCGGCTGACGGCCCCCGCCCCGCGTACCTTGCGGCTGCGCGGGGCGGTCTGCGCTCAGTCGTCCCTGGGCTTGCCGCTGAAGTCGATCGGCGCCGCGTCCTTGCGCTCGACGTTCCATTTCGCCTCGGTCTTGCGCTCGCACGCGAGCGAGACCGGCTCGCCCGGGCGATCTGCGCGGCTCGCGCAGGCAGGATCGCGATCGACCGCCGCGTTGGTGTCGCGATATTCGTAGCCGGCGCAGCCGGCGAGCAGCAACACGGCCAGCGCCATTCCGGTCATCATCCGCATCCCGGTCCTCCTCCGGTCGGTGGGTCCGTGATCCTCGCACCCCGCTGCACGCCGCGACAGACTCGCCGGCCACGCGGCCCGGCGAGCGTTCAGCCCGGCTCGGCCAACGCATCGTTGGCTTGCGCCCGCGGCGCGTAGCGCCACGCGATCAGCGCCGCGGTCGCCAGCAGCACCGCCGCCAGCATCCATGGCGCACCCGGGAACTCGACCGGCGCGCGTTCGCCGATGAACAGGCCGAACACGCTGGCGAACGAGATCGGCGCGATGATCCCCGCCACCGACACCAGGCTCATCAGCGCGCCCTGGATGCGGCCCTGCATGTCCTTGTCCACCTGGCGCGTGATCAGCGCTTGGCTGGCGGGCGCGGCGATCGCCCACAGCGCGCTGACCGGCAGGCCGAGCAGGAAGATCCAGCCCTGCGGCGCGAACGCGTAGACCACGAAACCGGCCACGCCGCAGCCCAGGCCCAGGATCAGCGCGCGGCGCTCGCCGAACGCCTTGACCGCACGCCCGACCACCGCGACGTTGACGATCACGCTGCACACGCCCACCAGGAACAGCACCCACCCCACCTGCCAGGGTCCCCAGCCGTAGCGCACGTCGGCGAACAGCACGAACACGCTCGGATACACGTAGTGGGCGAGGTTGGCGATGAACACCACCGCGGCCAGGCCGACGATCGACGGATAGCGCGCGATCAGCACGATCGCCGCGTGCGGGCGGGTCGCCGCCCAGTCGAAGCGCGTCGCGCGCGATTCGCGCGGCAGCGATTCGGGCAGCACGAACAGGCCGTAGCAGAAGTTGAGCAGCGCCAGCCCCGCCGCGAACCAGAACGGCAGGCGCAGGTCGATCTCGCCGAGCCAGCCGCCGAGCACCGGGCCGATGGTGAAGCCGACGCCGAACGCGGCGCCGATCATCCCGTAGCTCTTCGCCCGCTGCTCCGGCGCGATGATGTCGGCCACGTAGGCGTTGGCGGTGGTGAAACTCGCCGAGAACATGCCCGAGAACACGCGCGCCACCAGCAGCCACCACAGCGTCGGCGCCAGCGCCATGATCACGAAATCCAGGCCCAGGCCCAGGCACGAGAGCAGGATCACCGGGCGCCGCCCGTAGCGGTCCGAGAGCGCGCCCTGGATCGGCGAGCAGATGAACTGGACCGCCGCGAACACCGTGCCGAACACGCCGATCCACAGCGCCGCCTGCGCCTTGCTGCCGGTGAACTGGTCCACCAGGTGCGGCAGCACCGGGATGATCAACCCGAACGCCAGCACGTCGATCAGCACGACCAGGAAGATGAAGACCAGCGCGGCCTTGCGCCGGGATGCCGTCGGTTCGCTCACGCGGGCCGCCAGGAAGTGGGATCACCCATTATCCGCGAATCCCGCGGCCATACCGTGGGCCGCGAGACGGTTCGCGGACCGCGCGGGCCACGCGCTTGGCCCGTTGACACGCAGGCGCCGGTCGCGTTCGCCGCAAGACCGCCTCGCGAAAGACTCCCCGCAAGCAGCGCACGGATGCACGGTGCAGGCCACGCGTGGCTTGGCGGATCTGGCAGCCGTCCTTGCCGACCGCGGCCCGGGGCGGCGGTCGCATGCCACCGGACTGCCACGCCGGCGAGGTGCCCGCCAGAGCAGCGCGAAGCGTGGTCAGCGGTTGGCGAGCATCCGGACCACGTCCACCGCCAGCGCCTCGACGCCATCGCCGAACGGGCCATGGCCGCCATCGGCATGGGCGGTGCCGCTGCGCGCGAAACCGTCGGCCACGCCGGTGGCGATCGCGCGCGCTTCGGCGAAGTGGGTTCCGAGCGCGCGCTCGATACTGGCCGCGGCGGCGTCCGCACTGGAGACGTCGAGCCCCGAGACCACGCCGTTCGCAAGCGAACGCACGTCGGCCAGCGAGCGGGCGACCGCACCGATGTCGCCGATGTCCGGCGCGCGGCCATTGGTCAGCGCGCCGCTGGCGAAGCTGGCCAGGGCACTGTCCAGCGATGTGTTGGCGCCTGGCACGCGACTGGCGAATGCGTCGATGGCGAGATTGGCGAACGGCTGCATCGCCTCGGGCACGTTCGCCGCCACCGCGTCGCGCGCGGCATCGCTCAGACTGCCACCGACCAGGCCGTTGACCACGCCCATCACCGCGCCCGGCAGTCCACCGGTGATGGCGCCGAGCAGGGCCGCGCCGACGATGTCCTGCAGGTCCTGCGTCTCCAGCCCGAGCGCATCGGCCAGGCCCGACAGGGCGTTGCCGAGCGCGTCGGCATCGAGTCCCAGCGCCTGGCTGACCGCATCGGCAAGCCCGCTGACGGCGTCGGCCATCGCCTCGCCCAGACCAGTCGCACTGTCGGCCGCGCCGACGCCATTGTCGGCGCTGTTGCCGCCGTCGTTGCCGACGCCGCCGGCGCCGTCGCTGCCATCGCTCATGGCGAACATCCCTGGCTGAATGCGTTGCGTCGAGCATAGGCGGCTGGCGCATCGCTTCCAGCTGGGGCAAACCCCAGCGCCGGGCCTCGCCGCCGCGACGCTGGCGCGGTGCGCGCGCCGGCCCGGAGATCGATGCCTGCCTACTGCGCGGCGCGCAGCATCTCCAGGATCCTGGTGCCGGCGCGGCCATCGGCCGGTGCCAGCCCCAGGCGCTGCTGTTCGACCACGATCGCGCGTCGCGTGTTGGTGCCGATCATGCCGTCGGCCTCGCCGATGGCGTGGCCGCGGGCGAGCAGCAGGGTCTGCAGTTCGCGACGTTGCGCGCGCGACAGGCCCGGGTCGTCGGTGGGCCACGGCGTCGCGAGCCCGCTTCCGCCGCGCAGGCGGTCGGCGAGCGTGGCGATCGCCAGCGCGTAGCTCTCGGCGGCGTTGTAGGAATAGATCGCATCGTAGTTGCGGAACACCAGGAACGCCGGACCTTTGCGCCCCGCGGGCAGCAGGATCGCGCTGCGCGCATCCGAAGGCGCGATCGCACCGCCGTCGACGCGCACCACGCCGCGCGCCACCCAGTCCGAGAGAGGCCGCCGGCTGGTGCGGCCCGCGAGCGCCACGTCGAAGTTCCCGGGCACCTTCACCTCGAAGCCCCAGGGGCGCCCGGTCTGCCAGCCGCTGCGCTTGAGATAGTTCGCGGTCGATGCCAGCGCGTCGGGGATGCTGTCGACCAGGTCGCGGCGGCCGTCGCCGTCGCCGTCGACCGCGATGCGCGCGTAGGTGGTGGGCATGAACTGCGTATGCCCGAACGCGCCGGCCCAGGAACCGGTGATCGCCGGATCGCGCAGGTCGCCGTCGTGCAGCAGCTTCAACGTGGCCAGGAATTCGTCGCGGAAGAACGCCTGGCGCCGGCCGAAGCACGACAGCACCGACAGCGACTGCAGCAGCGGGCGCTTGCCGTGCACGCGGCCGTAGTCGCTCTCCACGCCCCACACCGCGACGATGGTCTCCGGATCGACGCCGTAGCGCGCCGAGACCGTCGCCAGCAGGTCGCGGTGCGTCTCGAGCATCGCGCGTCCGTCGGTCACGCGCTGCTCGTCGACCAGGCCGGCGAGGTAGTCCCAGATCGGCGTGGTGAACTCGGGCTGCGCGTCGAGCAGGTCGAGCACGCTGCGGTCAGCGGTCACGCCGGCCATGTAGCGGTCGAAGGCCTCGCCCGGGATACCGCGTGCGATCGCCTGCGGGCGCAGGCGGTTGGCGACGCAGGTGTCGTAGGCCGGATCTGGCGCGGCAGCGGGTGCAGGTGCAGGTGCGGGTGCGGGCACCGGAGGTGCAGGGGCCTGCTGGGCAGCCGCAGTCAGGGCCGGCGCTGCGCAGGCCAGGGCAAGGACGAGGGACCGGATCATGGAAGGGCTCCCGCACACATACGAGCGCGCAGCATAGCCGCGCGTCCCGAAGCGCCACATGCAAGGCGGCGCACCGGTTCGCGGCGCATTCACACGGCGCGATTCCGCCCGCAAGGCCCACCGCGTCGCCGCGTAGCCCGGGTAAGCGCAGCGCACCCGGGGACGGTGCCCCCGCCACACCCATTGCGCAGCACACCTCCACCCCGACGGCGGCCTTCGGCCTTGTCCGGGCTACGCATCTCCACGACACGTAGCCCGGGCAAGCGCAGCGCACCCGGGGACGGCCTCCCGCCTCCACCGCGCGTGACGCCTCCGCGCCCTCCGCGGTACCCAGCCGACGCGCACCCCATGCGCCGGACCCGATCCAATCAGTCCTGCACCGCTTCCAGGTAGAGCCAGCGCCCATCCTCGCGCACGAAACGGCTGCATTCGCGCATGCGCACCACCGAGCCACCGCCGATGCGATAGCGGGCGACGAACTCGACCTCGGCGCTGTCCACGCCGGTCGCGACATGGCGCAGCACGTCGAGCTTGAGCCAGGTCGGGCGCTGCGTCTTCGGTGCGTCGAACGACAGTTCGCCCGGGCGCGTGGTCGGATGCCAGCTGCGCAGCAGGTAGTTCGCGTCCTCGCGCACGTACGCGCTGTAACGCGAGCGCATCAGCGCCTCGGCATCGCGCGCCGGCGCGCCGTCGTGCAGCGGTCCGCAGCAGTCGGCGTAGTCGCGGCCGGTGCCACAGGGACAGGCCCCCACCTAGCGACGGCCGCCGCCGCCCTCGATGAAGCGCAGGAACTCGTCGCGGGTACGCGCGTCCTCGCGGAAGCTGCCGAGCATGGTCGAGGTGACCATGCTCACGCCGCGCTTGTGCACCCCGCGCGTGGTCATGCATTCGTGGCTGCCGTCCACCACCACGCCCACGCCCAGCGGCGCCAGCGCGCGCTGCACGCAGCCGGCGATCTGCGCGGTCATCTTCTCCTGCACCTGGAAGCGGCGGGCATAGGCCTCGACCACGCGCGCGAGCTTGCTGATGCCCACCACCTTGCCGTCGGGCAGGTAGCCCACGTGCACGCGGCCGATGATCGGCGCCATGTGGTGCTCGCAATGGCTTTCGAACTCGATGTCGCGCAGCACGATCATTTCGTCGTAGCCGGCGACCTCCTCGAATGTGCGCGCGAGGTATTCGTCCGGATCGAGCGCATAGCCGCTGAACCACTCGGTGTAGGCGTTGACCACGCGCTTGGGCGTGTCGAGCAGACCCTCGCGCGCCGGGTCCTCGCCGGCCCAGCGCAGCAGGGTGCGCACCGCGTCCTCGGCCTGCGTGCGCGGCACGCCGTTGCGGTGGTCGTGGGAATCGGTCACGGCAGGCTCCGGCGGGCAGGCAAAGCGGGTGCACATGGTAGCGCGCGACGAAAATCGGCGGACCCGCTTCGCGGCATGCCATCCGGCGAAGCAGCGCGTGGACCCGACGGCCCGGGGCCTTCAGCCGCTCTCCGCCGACCGTCACCCCCGGGCGCACCCTGCGCAGGCCTCGCACGCGGCGGCGACGCGGCCCGCCGGGCGCGGCTCAGCGGCGCCCGGCGATCCGCTCGCGCTCCGGCAGCACCCGCGGCCAGCCGCCGGCCAGCGCGCGGTACAGCGCCACCGCGCTGGCGACGCTGCGGGTACGGCCATCGGCGAAGGCGTCCTGCGCCTGCAACTGCACGCGTTCGGCGTCGAGCACGTCGAACAGGCCGGACGCCCCCGCCTCGAAGCGCGCACGCGCCAGCTGCGCCGCCTGTTCGGCATCGATCGCGGCGCGTTCCAGGTGCGCGTCCTCGGTGCGCGCGCGCCCATGGCGCACGAGCGCGTTCTCGGCGTCTTCGAGCGCCAGCAGCACCGACTGCTGGTAGCGCGCGAGTTCGCCCTCGGCATCGGCATCGGCCGCTGCGATGCGGGCGCGTACGCGGCCGATGTCGAGGAACGACCAGTCGATGCCCAACGCGACGATCCGCGTCTCGCTGTCGCGCTCGAACAGCGCGCTCGAGTCGATCGCCTGGCTGCCGATCAGCCCGCCGAGGGTGAAGCGCGGGAACAGGTCCGCGGTGGCGACGCCGATGCGCGCGGTCGCGGCATGCAGCCGGGCTTCGGCGGCGGCGACATCGGGACGCTGCCGCAGCAGTTCGCCGGGCGCGCCGGGATCGATCCGCGGCGGCAACGCCGGCAACGCACGCTGCGGGGCGAGGGTGGCGACCAGCGCGGTCGGGTCGCGTCCGGTCAGCACCGCCAGCCGGTGCATGGCCACCTGCCGCTGCGCCTCCAGCGCCGGGACCCGCGCCGCGGTCGTTTCCAGCTGCGCGCGGGCGCGGACCATGTCGAACTCGGTGCCGGCCCCGGCATCCAGGCGCGCCTGCACCAGGTCCAGGGTCTGCTGCTGGTTGTCGCGGTTGGCGACGGCCACGCGCAAGCGCTCCTGGGTGCCGCGCAGCTCGACGTAGGTGCGCGCGACCTCGCCGGCGATCGCGACCTGCATCGCGCGCAGGTCGGCGGCGCTGGCCTCGGCCTCGGCGCGACCGGACTCGATGCCACGGCGCACGCGGCCGAACAGGTCGAGTTCCCAGCTGGCCGAGATGCCGGCGCTCCACTGCTCGCCATCGCGCGCCTCGCGGCCCACGCCCGGCGCCTGGTCGGCGCTGCCGCGCACGTCCGCGGCCTCACCCTGGGCGGTGATGGTCGGCAGGGCGTCGAGGCGCGAACCGCGCAACAGCGCGTTGGCGCGGTCGTAGCGGGTCAGCGCGATGCGCAGGTCGTGGTTCGCATGCAGCGCGTCGCGCACCAGGCCGGCCAGCTGTTCATCGCCCAGGCCCTGCAGGAAGGCATCGTCGAATCCGGCCGGCGCGGTAGCGTCCGCCGATGGTGCGGCGGCCTCGCCGGTGGTCGCGTCATCGGCGCCGAAGCGGTCGGGCACGGCTACCTGCGGCCGCACGTGGTCGGGGCCCACCGCGCAGGCCGCCAGCAGCGCGGCGGCCAGCGTCGTGATCGCGAGGCGGGTCACCATGGCAGCACCTCGTCGAGGTAGTAGAAGCCTCCGTTCGGACCGTCGTCGTCGATCAGCGCCAGGCGCACGCTGGTGCGCGCGCCATCGGGCACCTCGAGCTCGCCGCGCTGCTCGCCGTCGACGTGGTTCATTTCGGTCTTCACGTAACCCGGGTGGATGGTGTTGACCTTGATCGTGCTGTCCCTGAGTTCGTACGCCAGCTGCACGGTCCAGGCGTTCACCGCGCTCTTGGAGACGTTGTAGGCGGGGATCTTGAAGTCGTAGATGAAGGAAGACGGATCGGCGTGCAGGGTCACCGAGCCCAGCGCGCTGGACACGTTGACGATGCGTCCGGCCGTGGACTTGTGCAGCAGCGGCAGGAAGGCCCGGGTCACGGCGATCAGTCCGAACACGTTGGTGTCGAACGTGGTGCGCCAGGTCTCGAGCGACTGCCCGGAGACGCCCTTGTCGGCGGCGTCGATCGCGATGCCGGCGTTGTTGACGAGGATGTCGAGCCGGCCGTGGCGTCGTTCGACGTCGGCGACCGCCGCGTCGATGCTGGCCGCGTCGGTGACGTCGAGCACGATGGCCTCGACCGGCAGTCCCTGCGCCTGCAGTTTCAGCGCGGCCTCGACCGCACGCTCGCGATTGCGTCCGGCCAGCAGCGTGTGCACGCCATTTTCCGCCAGCTGGCGGACGGTCTCGAAGCCGATGCCGCGGGTGGCGCCGGTGACCAGGGCGATTCTGGAAACGGTGTTCATCTGGATGTTGTCCTTGCGTCGATGGGGGAATGGGAGTGGGGCGCGGCGCAGGTCGCCGCGCCATCGTCAGTGCGGGAACCGGTTCGCGCCGGGGCTCGCCGGTTCCGGGCGCCGCAGCATCATGCGTCTAGCCGTGCCGCGGTCGATGCATGCGCCGGCGCGTGCGACACCAGCGGCCGGTTGGCCAGCTTGCGCAGCGCGACGTAGAACACCGGGGTGAGGAACAGGCCGAAGGCGGTGACGCCGAGCATGCCGGCGAACACGGTGATGCCGGTGACCGAGCGCACCTCGGCGCCGGCGCCGCTGGAGAGCACCAGCGGCACGGTGCCGGCGATGAACGCCACCGAGGTCATCACGATCGGGCGCAGACGCAGGCGGCAGGCTTCCAGCGCCGCTTCCACGATGCCCTTGCCCTGCAGCTCCAGCTCGCGCGCGAACTCCACGATCAGGATCGCGTTCTTGCACGCCAGCCCCATCAGCACCACCAGGCCGACCTGCACGAACACGTTGTTGTCGCCGCCGCTCAGCCACACGCCGAACAGCGCGGCGAGCATCGTCATCGGCACGATCAGGATCACCGCCAGCGGCAGGGTCCAGCTCTCGTACAGCGCCGCCAGCACCAGGAAGGCGAGCAGCACCGCGAGCGGGAAGATCACCAGCGCGGCGTCGCCCTGGGTGGCCTGCTGGTAGCTCAGGTCGCTCCAGTCGATGCCCATGCCGGTCGGCAGCACCTGCTGCGCGAGCTCGGTGACTTTCGCCATCGCCTCGCCCGAGGACAGCACGCGCGGGTCGGCCTCGCCCAGCAGGTCGGCGGCCGGATAGCCGTTGAAGCGGATCACCGGATCGGGACCGTAGGTCTGGCGCACGTCGACCATCGACCCGATCGGCACCATGGCGCCGGCTTCGTTGCGGGTGCGCAGGCTGGCGATGTCGGTGACTTCGTCGCGGAAGCCGCCGTCGGCCTGCGCGATCACCTGCCAGGTGCGGCCGAACATGTTGAAGTCGTTGACGTAGGCAGAACCCAGGTACACCTGCAGGGTCTCGAACAGTTCGGTCAGCGGCACGCCCTGGGCCTTGGCCTTGACCCGGTCGACCTCGGCATCGAGCTGCGGCACGTTGGCCTGGTAGCTGGTGATCGGAAAGCCCATCCCCGGCGTCTGCGAGGCCGCGCCCTGGAACGCCTGCACCGCGTCCTGCAGCGCGCCGTAGCCCAGCCGGGTGCGGTCCTCGACGAACAGCGACCAGCCGGAGCCGTTGCCCAGGCCCTGGATCGGCGGCGGCATGAAGGCGAAGGTGAAGCCCTCCTGGATCGAGGCGAACTTCTGGTTGAGCTCGGCGGTGATCTCCTCCGCGGTGCGCGAGCGCTCCGAGAATGGATCGAGGGTGAAGAACACCACGCCGTTGTTGGGCGTGTTGGTGAACTGCAGCGGGTTCAGGCCCGGGAACGCGACCTCGCTGGCGACGCCGTCGACGTCCTTGGCGATCGCGGCCATCTGCTTGAGCACCGCGTCGGTGCGCTCGATCGACGCGCCCTCGGGCATCTTCACGCCGGCGATCAGGTACAGCTTGTCCTGCACCGGGATGAAGCCCGCCGGCACCGCCTTGAACATCAGGCCCGCGCCCGCCAGCAGCACCAGGTAGACCACGAACACCGCCCCGCGACGGCCCAGCGTGCGCGACACCGCGCCCTCGTAGCGCTCCGAGTTGCGCTTGAAGAAGCGGTTGAACGGGCGGAACACCCAGCCGAACAGGCGCTCGATCAGGCGGCCGAGCGCATCGGGCGGCGCGCCGTGCGGCTTGAGCAGCTTGGCCGCCAGCGCAGGCGACAGGGTCAGCGAGTTCAGGCCGGAGATCGCCGTGGCGACCGCGATCGTGACCGCGAACTGCTTGTAGAACTGGCCGGTCACGCCGTCGAGGAACGCCATCGGCACGAACACCGCGCACAGCACCAGGGTGATGGCGACGATCGGCCCCGACACCTCGCGCATCGCCAGGTGCGCGGCCTCGAGCGGTTGCGCGCCTTCCTCGATATGGCGCTCGACGTTCTCCACCACCACGATCGCATCGTCCACCACGATGCCGATCGCCAGCACCAGGCCGAACAGGGTCAGGGTATTGATCGAGAAGCCGAGCAGGTTGAGCACCGCGAAGGTACCCACGATCGAGACCGGCACCGCCAGCAGCGGGATGATGGAAGCGCGCCAGGTCTGCAGGAACAGGATCACCACCAGCACCACCAGCAGGACCGCTTCGAGCAGGGTGACGATGACCGACTTGATCGAATCGCGCACGAAGATGGTGGTGTCGTAGATCGACTGGATCTCCACCCCGGGCGGCAGAGATGGCCGCAACTCGTCCATCTTCGCCACCACCGCGTCGCGGATCTGCAGCGCGTTCGCGCCGGGCGCCTGGAAGATGCCGATCGCGGCCGCGTTCTTGCCGTCCAGGCGCGCGCGCAGGGTGTAGTCGCCGGCGGCCAGTTCGATCCGGGCGACGTCGCGCAGGCGCACGATCTCGCCACCGGCGCCGGCCTCGAGCACGATGTCGCCGAATTCCTCGACGCTCTGCAGTCGGCCGCGCGCATTGATCGGCAGCAGGAAGTCGCTGCCGTTCGGCATCGGCTCGGCACCGAGCTGGCCGGCCGAGACCTGCACGTTCTGCTCGCGCACCGCGCGCAGCACGTCGCCGGCGGTCAGGCCGCGCGAGGCGATCTTGTCCGGGTCCAGCCACAGGCGCATCGCGTAGTCGCCGCCGCCGAACAGCTGCGCATCGCCCACGCCGCTGATGCGCGAGAGTTCGTCGCGCACGTGCAGGCGCATGTAGTTGCGCAGGTACAGCGAGTCGTAACGGCCGTCCTCCGAGGTCAGGTGCACCACCATCAGGAATACCGGCGACTGCTTCTGCGTGGTCACGCCCTGGCGGCGCACGTCCTCTGGCAGGCGCGCAAGCGCCTGCGAGACGCGGTTCTGCACCTTGACCGTGGCCTCGTCGGGATCGGTGCCGGGGCTGAAGGTGACGGTGAGCTGCAGCACGCCATCGGAGCCGGCGACCGACTTGACGTACATCATGTCCTCGACGCCGGTGATCGCCTCCTCCAGCGGCGTGGCCACCGTCTCGGAGATCACCTTGGGATTGGCGCCCGGGTACACGGTGCGCACCACCACCGACGGCGGCACCACCTCGGGGTATTCGCCGATCGGCAGCAGCGGGATCGAGATCAGCCCGGCGGCGAAGATCACGATCGACAGCACCGCGGCGAAGATCGGCCGGTCGATGAAGAATTTTGAGAAGTCCATGGCGTGTCCTGTGCGGCGGCGCCGCGTTCATGACGCGCGGCGCGCGGCATGGGGAGAAGAAAAACCCGGTCCGGCGACCTTCCCCTTGCGAGGGAGGAGTCGGGGAAGGCCACCGGCCGGACGGGCCGGGGGGCGGCCCGGGGGAAACGATGTTGCGGGCGGTGGCAAGCGCGATCCGGCGGTCGGCCTTCGGCGCGTGCCGTCATCCCTGGCGCAGCGGCGATCCGTCTGGCGGGTCCCGCGCAACGCTGTGCGCGAGCCGACGGATCCTTCGCCGCGCCCGGATGGCCGTCCCTGGCCTCCGGCTGGATCAGTCCGTCCGCTCGGGCGACGCCGGCCCGGCGGCCTGCGCGACCTGCGGCGCGCCGGTCGGCGGCGGGGTTTCCATCGCCACCTGCTTGGGCGCCACCGGCATGCCCGGCATGAACACCTTCTGCACGCCGTTGACGATCACGCGGTCGCCCGGCTCCAGCCCGGACTGCACCACGCGCAGCCCGTCGACCACGCGGCCGAGCACCACGTCGCGCCGCTGCGCGGTGTCGTCCTCGCCGAGCACGTAGACGTACTTGCGGTCCTGGTCGGTCAGCACCGCCTTGTCGTCCACCAGCAGCGCGTCGAATTCGCCGCTGCCTTCCAGCTGCACGCGCGCGAACAGGCCGGGGGTGAACAGGCGCTCGGGATTGCGCAGCACGGCGCGTGCGCGGATGGTCCCGGTGGCCGGATCGACCCGGTTGTCGACGAAGTCGACGGTGCCCGCATGCGGATAGCCGTCCTCGCCGGCGAGGGCCACCCGGACCGCGTTGTCGGTGGTGGCGCGCTCGCCCTCCCGGGCGAGGCGGCTGTAGCGGAGCCAGGTCTGCTCGTCGGCTTCGAAGTAGACGTGCACCGGATCCTGCGAGACCACGGTGGTCAGGAGGGTGGCATCGGCCTGGACCAGGTTGCCGGTGGTCACCATCGCGCGACCGGCGCGGCCGTCGATCGGCGAACGCACCTGGGTGAACTGCAGGTCCAGGCGTGCCGCGGCGACCGCGGCTTCGGCAGCGCGCACCGCGGCATCGCCCTGGGCATTGGCGGCATTGCGCGTCTCGAATTCCTCGCGCGAGATGACACGCGCATCGACCAGCGCCTTGGCCCGCGTGTTCTGCGCACGGGCCAGCCGCGATTCGCTGCGCGCCCGCTCGAGCTCGGCGAGTGCCTGGTCGAGCGCGGCGCGGTAAGGCCGCGGGTCGATCGAGAACAGCAGGTCGCCCTTGCGCACCTCCTGCCCTTCCTCGTAGGCCACGCGCTCGACGTAGCCGCTGACGCGTGCGCGCAGCTCGACCGTCTCGATCGCGCTGACGCGGCCGGTGAAGTCGTCCCACTGGCGCACCGGCCTGGCCACCACTTCGGCGACGCTGACTTCCGGCGGCGGCGGTGCGCCGTCGCCGGGCGCGGCTTCGCTGCTGCAGGCCACCGCGAGCGCGGCCGCCAGCAGCACCGGGACCAGGCGCGCGCGGCGCAGGCTTCGGGTAAACGGAATCGCAGTGCGATCAGCAGTGTTCATCGTGGAGGCTTCCTGGAGACGTGGGGGAGACGATGGAATCGAGCAATGCGCGTGCGGCGCGCAGGTCGCGCGCGGGCAGCAGCGCGTCGTCGGCGGCGTGGCGCTCGGCCGATGGATGCGACGATGGCGCACGAAGGGGCGCCCGGGCGATGACCTGGGAGGTCATGGCATCGGAGTAGTCGAGGATCGGCGCCGGCCGGCGGCCGCGCGCAGCGTCGAGCATCGACAGCGCGCGGCGGCCGACCGCCACGGCCTGGTCCGAAGCGCCGGCGCTGCGGTTCTTTTCGCGCGCGCCGGCGACAGGCGCGTCCAGCGACAGCAACTGCACGCGCTGGCCATGTCGCGCGGCCTCGTCGTGCAGCACGCGCGCCATCATCCGCAGCGCCGCGGCGGCGATCGAACAGTGGCCGTAGCCGGCCCAGGGATAGCGTCCACCCGGCCCGCCGACCAGCACGTAGCCCGACGCGCCGGCGCCGAGCAGCGGCAACAGGTGGCGCGCGGCGAACAGATGCGGCAGCAGGTCCTGGTCGAGCGCGCGCTGGAGGACGTCGGCCGGCTCGTCGATCAGGCGGCCGCAGGGATGTTCGCCGGCGAGGCTGGCGACCACGCCGTCGATGACGCAACCCATCCCGCGCAGGCGGGTGGCGAGCGCGGCCGCGTCGGCGTCGCTGGCGATCGGCGCGGCCATTGCGACCACGTCGGCGCGCGGGTGGCGCTCGAGCAAGGCCAGCCGCCCGGCCTCGTCCAGCCCGACCGCGACGACCGCATGCCCGGCCTCGACCGCGGCCTCGACCACGCCGCGCCCGATGCCGCCGCCGGCGCCCAGCACCACCAGCGCGCGAGGCATTGTCCCGGGTTCTATTGTCCTGCTCACGGGATTGTTCCTCCCGAAATCGTGACGTTTCCGAAAGAACGGGCCGCTTCGAACACCCGGTCTGCCAGCCACAGCAGGGCCGGCATCAGGACCGCGGTGGCCCCCGCGGCGAGCAGCCAGGACCATCCCTGGCCGATCTCAAGCCATTGATTCAGAAGCAGTGCGCCCAGGGCCAGCAGGTCGGCCGCGAGCAGCAGCACGAGGCTGGCGTAGGACAGGTGGCGACGCGGGGCGGTGCGCATGTCGGCGCTCCATCGGCGGGAATGGCGCCTAGGTTGCGCCTGCAATCAGGACTTGATTAGTCCCCAATCAAGGGAATAATTGTCCAGCAGGTGGGCCAATCAGCGTCTCCCCTCTTTCCGGAGCTACCCATGTCCCAGGATCTCAACGACACCCTGATCTTCGTGCGGGTGGTCGAACACGGCAGTTTCGTCGGCGCGGCCAAATCGCTGCGCCTGCCCAAGACCACGGTCAGCCGCAAGGTGCAGGAACTCGAGGCGCGGCTCGGCGCGCAGCTGCTGCATCGCACGACGCGCAAGCTCGGCCTCACCGAGGCGGGCAACGTGTACTACGAGCATTCGCAGCGCATCGCGCGCGACCTGAGCGAGGCCGAGAGCGCGGTCAGCCAGTTGCAGGCGGGCCCGCGCGGCTGGCTGCGCTTCACCGCGCCCTACTCGATCGGCATCGACAAGATCGCGCCGCTGCTCGGCGAGTTCCACATGCGCCATCCGGAAGTGCGGGTGGAGATGATCCTGTCCAACGAGCCGCTCGACCTGATCGCCGGCGAGATCGACGTCGCGCTCCGGGTCGGCCCGCTGCCGGATTCGAGCTTCGTCGCGCGCCGGCTCGGCACCCTGCGCACGCAGCTGTTCGCCGGCAGCGCGTACATCGCGCGCTACGGCGAACCGCTGCATCCGGACGAACTGCAATACCACCGCACCCTGGCGATGGCCAAGCACCGCCAGGGCAACGGCTACGTGTGGACGCTCGACGACGGCAACGGCCGCCAGCAGTTCCAGATCAATCCGATCCTCGTCGCCAACGACCCGGCTGCGCTCAAGGGCGCCCTGCTCTGCGGCGAGGGCGTGATCATCGGCGCCGACGTGATGGTCAAGCCGTTCGTCGAGCAGGGCCTGGTCAAGCGCGTGCTCGCCGGCTGGACCGGCGGCGACTACGAACTCAACGCGGTGTTCCCGCGCGGCCATGGGCAGTCGCCGAAGGTGCGCGCATTCGTCGATTTCCTGCTCGAGCGCCTGAACCTCGAGATCGACTACATGTCCGCGCACTGCCCGTTGATGGCCGGCACCTGCGGCAGCGGGCACGACACCGGCAAGGAGGTCGTGGCCGACACCGATACCGATACCGAGCAGGCCGAGGACATCGCCGCGGGCAAGCGGATCCTGGAAACGGCCACCGGCGGCTGAGCGTCGCTCGAAACCTGCGGCGGTGCGCGCCGGTGGCCGACGCACCGCCGTCGCCCTGATGCCCGCCTTCGCGCGCGCGAAGGCGCCGGCGCACCGGCTCAGGGCCGCAGCAGCACCTTGCCGGCGCGGCCCTTGCGCAGGCTCGCCGCCATCGCCTGCGCCGCTTCCCCGAGCGGATGGATCGCGTCCACCGGCAGCCGCAGCTCCCCCTGCGCGGCGCGTTGCAGCAGCTCGCCGACCAGGCGGCGGCGATCGTCCGCGCCCATCTCGCGGCCGACCTTGCTGCCCCAGAAACCCTTCACCACCAAGTGGCGGAAGATCATGTCGCCCGACGGGATCTGCATCGGCTCGCCGCTCATCGAACCGAACGACACCAGCACGCCCTCCTCGCCCAGCAGCGAGGCCAGGTCCGCGCTCGCCTGGCCACCGACCGAGTCCACCGCGGCGCGCGCGCGACCCTTGCCCAGCATCGCCTTCGCCCGGTCGCGCCAGTCCGGCGAAGCGCACGACACCGCGTTGTCCACGCCCACCGCGGCCAGTTCGTCCACGCCCGCGTCGCGCCGGACCAGGCTCAGCACGTTCACGCCACGCGCGGCGGCGAGCATGGCCAGGGTCTTGCCCACCGCGCCGTTGGCCGCGTTCTGCACGATCCACTGCCCTGGCTGCACGTCGAGGAACTCGAGCAGCATCAGCGCGCTGAGCGGCATCGCGACGAGCTGCGCGGCCACCTCGTCGGGAATCGCGTCCGGCAACGGGATCGCCATGCCGGCCGGTGTCACGAAATACTCGGCCCAGGTCCCGCGGCCCGCGGCCGTGTTGACGCGCTGTCCCACGCGCAGGCCTTCGACGCCCTCGCCGAGCGCGTCGACCACCCCGCAGGCCTCGCTGCCGCCGATCGCCGGCAGCGAGGGTTTCCAGCCGTACTGTCCGCGGATGGTCCACAGGTCGTGGTTGTGGATCGGCGCCAGGGTCATGCGCACGCGGACTTCGCCGGGGCCCGGCTGCGGCATCGGGCTGTCCGCGGGGCCGATCACGTCGGCCGGTTCGCCGAACGAGGCATGGACTGCGCTGCGCATGTGCCGGACTCCGGAAGAAGACAGGCGCCCAAGCTAGCGCATCCGGGCCCGCCGCGCCCGTCGCGACCGTATCGCGCGGGCGGCCGGTCCCGGCGATGCTTCAGCCCTGCTGCGCGGTGGCCGCCGCGTGCGCCTCGCGCAGCTTCACCGCGCAGTCCTCGCAACACACTTCGACCGCCTGGCCGCCGATCCTCACGGTTATCGCGTTCGCGTCCAGCGGATAGTCGCAGGCCGCACAGGTCTTCTCGCTCATGGTGGTGTCTCCGTCGATGCCTGCCATCCAGGCGACGCCATTGCGCCACGCCGCAGGCGCGCGGGCTGTCGGGATCTTTAGCGATCGCCGCCGCCTGCTGCCGGGAGCGCGGTCGCGGCGTATCCTGCCCGCAGCCGATACGCCGGGTCGCCCGTGCCGCACTTCCAGGTCCAGACGCTGCTGCGCACGCCGGTCGTCAGCGTGCTCGACGTGTGGTGCCCCGGCGGCACCGCGCATCGCAGCGAACCCGAAACCTCCTCGCGCACCCACCTGGTGTTTCCCTACCGGGGCACCTACGTGCGCCACCTCGGTGCGGACGCCGCGGTCGCCGATGCCAGCCAGGTGCTGCTGTTCAACGCCGGCGAGACCTACCAGGTGAGCCATCCGCATCCGGGCGGCGACGCCAGCCTGGTGCTCGAGGTGGACGAGGCGCTGCTGCGCGAACTGGCGCCGCCCGCGCTGCTGCACGACGGCGCCGCCCTGCGCTTCCGTCGGCAGCGCCTGCGCATCGATCCGCGCGCGCAGGTGCTGGTGGCGCTGCTGCGCCATGCGCTGCGCGAGGGCACCGCCGAGGCGCTCGAAGGCGAGAGCCTGGCCCTGGTGCTGGCGAGTCGCGCGCTCGGTCCGCGCACCGCGCATGCCGCCGGTGCGAGCAGCGCGCGGCAACGGCTGGTGGAGCGGACCAAGCTGGTGCTGGCCGGCGACCTCGCACGGCGCTGGACGCTGGCCGAGATCGCCACGCAGGTCGGCGTGTCGCCGGTCTACCTCACCCAGTGCTTCCGCCAGGTGGAGGGCGTGCCGCTGTACCGCTACCAGGTGCGGCTGCGGCTGGCGCGCGCGCTCGACCGGCTCGCCGACCACGAGGACCTGTCCGCGCTGGCGCTGGAGCTGGGCTTCTCCAGCCACAGCCACTTCGCCGCCAGCTTCCAGCAGGCCTACGGGCGCACGCCCTCGGCGTTCCGCCAGCACGTGCTGGGGCAGCGGCGCGGGGCGCCATCGCGCTGATCGCGCACGACCCACGACACCAACCGCGGCGCCGGCCGGTTCGTCGTCGTTCCACGCGCCCGCGAGGGGCTGCGTACGGCATGGCCAGCGGCGACCCGCGCGTGCGCAGCGTTGCGGGTCGGTTGACTGGATGGGCAGCCGCAGCAGGTCGCGACACAGCGACTAAATATTCCGAAAGCGGGCGATGGCCGGGTCCGCTGCAATGCGCGGCCGGCATCCACGCAAGAGACCCGCATGACCTCGTTCCGACGCAGTTCCGGGGCCGTCGCCGTCTACGGCGCCGGCGGCCACACCGGCGGCTTCGTGCTCGACCAGCTCGCACGCCGCGCGATCGATGCCGTCGCCGTCGGCCGCCGCATCGTGCCCACGCGCACGCAGGTGCCGTTCCGGGTGGCGCCGCTCGACGATGCGCCGGCGCTCGCGCGTGCCTTCGCCGGCTGCGCCGTCGTGATCAATGTCGCCGGCCCGTTCCTCGACACCGCCGCGCCGGTGATCGCCGGCGCGCTGGCCGCCGGCTGCCATTACATCGACGTGACCGCGGAACAGGAAAGCGCACGCGCCACCCTGCACGACCACGACGCCGCCGCGCGCACGCGTGGCGTGGCGCTGATCCCGGCCGCCGGCTTCTATGGCGGCCTGGCCGACCTGCTGGCCAGCGCGCTTGCGTGCGATGCGCGCGCGGCCGCGCCGATCGAATCGATCAACGTCGCGGTCTCCCTCGACCACTGGTGGCCCACCGCGGGGACGCGCCGCACCGGTGCGCGCAACACCTTCCCGCGTGTCGTGGTCGAGGACGGGCGGCTGGTGCCACTGGCGGCACGCGGATGCCGCTGGGATTTCGGACCGCCGCACGGCGCCGAGGACATGGAGGCGATGCCCTTCAGCGAGATCGTCACGCTCGCCCACCACCTGTGCGCACGCCGCATCCACGCCTGGCTCGGCACCCGCGCCCTGCGCGACATCCGCGATCCGGCCACCGCGTCGCCTGCCCCGGTCGATCCGCTGGGCCGTTCGGCGCAACGCTTCACGATGCAGGTGGTGCTGGAGGATGCGCGCGGCACGCGGCGCGCCACGGCGCACGGGCAGGATATCTACGCGGTGTCCGCGCCGCTGGTGGTGGAAGCCGCGACGCGGCTGATGGCGGAGGGGCCGGCGCACGCGGGGGCGCAGACGCTGGGGGCGGCATTCGATCCGAGGGGTTTTCTGGAGGCGCTCGCGCCGGAGTGGTTGGAATTCGAGATGACGTAGCGGAGCCGGACACTGCCTGGGCCTGCGAATGGCGATCTTCTGCCAATAGCTCTGCTTCGGACTCCGACAAGCAAGAGCTTCCGTCCGCCGCAGGCGGACGGAAGCTCTTGCTCCGCAGAATTCCAGTGAGGAGAACGAAGAACGAGGGCACATCGACCTCACTTGCTATGCGGCGCACGTTGCGGAGTGAGGACATCACGGTTCAACGAACCCGTCTCTCGCCAACGACCTCAAGATTCCGGAAACCGCGGATCAACACACCCTGCACGCCACAACTGGCATCCTGCACGATTCGAGACCGAGGACCCCCGGAACGATGCCCACTCCCGACTGGCCCCAGATCACCGCCATCGCGTGGCCGCTGCTGGCCGCGCTGCTGCTCGGACTGGTGGTGCGCCAGGTGATGCTCGGGGTGGCGCGGCGCGCACGGGCGAAGTCGCGGGAGTCGCTGGCCGCGCGCGTGGTGCAGGTGATCGCGGTGCCCGCCGCGCTGGCGCTGCCGCTGCTGTTCCTGATCCTGGCGGTGGACGCGACGCCGCTGTCGGCCGAGGTCGCCGCGCGCCTGCGCCACTGGCTCGGCATCGGCCTCGTGCTGTGCGTCACCTGGCTGGCGGTGCGCGCGGTCGGGGCGCTGGAGGCGAGGATCCTGCGCGAGAACCCGGTCGACATCGAGGACAACCTCGCCGCGCGCCGGGTGCAGACCCAGACACGGGTGATCGCGCGCACCATCCAGGGCGCGATCATCCTGGTCGGCGTGGCCCTGGCGCTGATGACCTTCCCCGCGATCCGCCAGGTCGGCGCCACCCTGCTGGCCTCGGCCGGCATCATCGGCCTGGTCGCCGGCATCGCCGCCAAGCCGGTGTTCGGCAACCTCATCGCGGGGCTGCAGATCGCGCTGGCGCAGCCGATCCGGCTCGACGACGTGGTGATCGTCGACGGCGAGTGGGGCCGGATCGAGGAGCTCACCAGCACCTACGTGGTGGTGCGCATCTGGGACGAGCGGCGCATGGTGGTGCCGCTGCAGTGGTTCATCGAGAACCCGTTCCAGAACTGGACCCGCACCAGCGCGCAGCTGCTGGGCACGACCTTCCTGTGGCTGGACTACCGCACGCCGATGGCCGAGGTGCGCGCGCAGCTGCAGCGCATCTGCGAGGAGGATCCGCGCTGGGACGGCCGGGTGTGCGTGGCCCAGGTCACCGAGACCAGCGAACGCAGCATCGAGGTACGGCTGCTGGTCAGCGCGCGCAACTCCGGCGACCTGTTCGACCTGCGCTGCGTGGTGCGCGAACGCATGATCGATTTCCTCGCGCAGGCGCATCCGCACTCGCTGCCGCGGCTGCGCGCCGACCTCACGCGCGAAGGTGCCGGTGCGGCAGCGGCAACGCCCGCGCCGGTGCCCCCGGGCCACGCCGAGACGATGTCGCCCGGCGCGGAAGACGATGCCAGCCAGGATCCCCCGCACGCGCCTGCGTGATGCGCACGTCCACGCGGGATCGTTACCCTGTCGCGTGTCCCGCCCGCGGCATCGTCCATGCAGACCGACCAGATCCTGATCCTCGCCATCCTCGCGGCCACGGTCGCGATGTTCCTGTGGGGGCGCTGGCGCCACGACCTGGTCGCGGGCGCGTCGCTGATGGCCTGTGTCGGCGTCGGCGTGGTCGCGCCCGAGCACGCCTTCGCCGGCTTCGGCCATCCCGCGGTGATCACGGTGGCCTGCGTGCTGGTGCTCAGCCGCGGCCTGCAGACCTCCGGCGCGGTCGATGCGCTGGCGCGGGTCGCGCTGCCGGACAAGGCCGGGCCGATGCTCTCGATCGCGGCGCTGACGGGGCTGGCGGCGTTGCTGTCGGGTTTCATGAACAACGTCGGCGCGCTCGCATTGCTGATGCCGGTGGCGTTGCAGATCGCGCGCAAGCGCAAGCTCGCGCCGGGGCAGGTGCTGATGCCGCTCGCGTTCGGCTCGATCCTCGGCGGCATGACCACCCTGATCGGCACGCCGCCGAACCTGATCGTGTCGGGCTTCCGCGCCTCCAATGGACAGGCGCCGTTCTCGATGTTCGATTTCAGCCCGGTGGGCGTGGCCGTGGCAGCCGCCGGCGTGCTGCTGATCGCCATCGGCGGCTGGAAACTGGTGCCGGTGCGGCGCGAGGCGGCGGCGGAGGGGTTCGATCCCGGTGCGTATCTCACCGAGGTGCGCGTGCCCGAGGGTTCGCGCGCGGTCGGCAAGACCCTGGCCGAGATCGAACAGTCGCTCGACAGGCACGAGGCGCAGGTGCTGGGCATGGTGCAGTCCGAGTTCCGCGTGCACGCGCCGCATCCGTCGCGGGTGGTGCGCGCCGGCGACGTGCTGGTGATCGAGGCCGATGCCGACACGCTGTCCGAACTGCTGTCCGGGCTCGGGCTCAAGCTCGAGGAGGACGTGCCCCCGGCCGGGGACGACGAGGCGAAGCAGGCGCAAGCCGACGATCGGAGCGGGGCAGCGGCAACGGCGCAGGGCCCGCAAGCCCGCGCGCCGGCCGCTGACGGCAGCCACGCGGGCGATACGGTCGACGGCAGCGAGCCCGCCGGCGGCCCGGAGAAGCGCAAGGACGACGACCGCCGCACCCCGCACGCCGACATCATCCTGCAGGAGATCGCGGTGCGGCCGGGCTCCGGCCTGGCCGGCCGTTCCGCGACCGAACTCGACCTGCGCACGCGCTACAGCATCAACGTGCTCGCGATCTCGCGCGCCGGCCGGCGCTCGCTCGAACGGCTTCGCTCGCAGCCGTTCGAGGAAGGCGACCTGTTGCTGGTGCAGGGCACCCAGGATGCGATTTCCGGGTTCGCCGCGCAGTTCGGCGCAGTGCCGCTGGCCGAACGCGCGCTGCGCATCCCGGACCGGCGCAAGGCGATCACCGCGACCCTGGTGCTGGCGCTCGCCATCGCCGCGACCGCGTTCGGCCTGTTGCCGGCGGCGGTCGCGTTCGCGCTGGGCGTGGTCGCGTCCATGGCGCTGCGCACGGTACCGCCGCGCGAGGTCTACGAGGCGATCGACTGGCCGGTGATCGTGCTGCTGGCGGCGCTGATTCCGGTGGCCGGCGCGATGGAATCCACCGGCACCGCCGACCTGCTCGCACGCGGGCTGTTCGAATCGGTGGCGCGGGGCCAGCCGGTGCTCGGCCTGGTGCTGGTGATGGTGGTGACCATGACGCTGTCGGACCTGATGAACAACGCCGCCACCGCTGCGGTGATGTGCCCGATCGCGGTCGGCGCCGCGAACACCCTCGGCGTCAACGCGGACCCCTACCTGATGGCGGTCGCCATCGGCGCCTCGTGCGCGTTCCTGACCCCGATCGGCCACCAGAACAACACCCTGATCCTCGGGCCCGGCGGTTTCCGTTTTGGCGATTACTGGCGACTCGGTGTGCCGGTCCAGCTGCTGGTGCTGGTGGTGTCGATTCCGCTGTTGCTGCGCTTCTGGCCGCTGTAGCGCGACGGCTATCATCGGGGCGGATGAAGATCCTGCTGCTCACCTACGGTACCGAAGGCGACACCCGCCCACTGGCCGCGCTCGGCCATGCGCTGCAGCAGGCCGGGCACGAGGCGCACCTGCTGGCCGACGCCTCCACCCTCGACAGCGCCCGCGCCCTCGGCCTGCCGTGCAGTGCACTGGCGGGCGACATCCGCGCCGCGCTCGCGGTCGAGGGTGCGATGCGCGAGATCACCCGCAACCTCTCGGCGCTCTCGCTGCGCCACACCGGCGACTGGCTGGCGCAGGCGATCGAGGCGGGGCGCGATTGCGATGCGGTGGTGGTGTCGGGTCTGGCGGCGTTCGCGGGGCTGTCGGCGGCCGAGGCGTTGCGCGTCCCCGCGATCGGCGCGTTGCTGATCCCCATTTCCGGCACGTCGGAATTTCCCTCGCCGTTCCTGCCGCTGGCACCGCCACGTGCGCTCAACTTCGCCAGCCACTGGCTCTTCAGCCGGCTCACCTGGCAGCTGTTCCGCGGCGCCACCAATCGCGCGCGACGGGCCGCGGGGCTGCCGCCACGTCGCCGCATCTGGGACGAGCACCCGATGCTCTACGGCATCTCGCCCGCGCTGGTGCCGCGGCCGGCCGACTGGCGCGACAACGCGCACGTCTGTGGCCAGTGGATCCCGCCGAGGGCGCCGGACTGGCGACCGGACGCGGACCTGCTCGCCTTCCTCGACGCCGGCGAGCCGCCGGTCTACGTCGGCTTCGGCAGCATGACCGGCTTCGACAATGCGCGCCTGCTGGACGCCGTGGTCGGCGCGGTCGGCGGGCGCCGCGCGTTGTTCCACCCCGGCTGGAGCGGGATCGATGCCGCGCAACTGCCCGCCAATTTCCATGCGGTGGGGCACGTGCCGCACGACTGGCTGCTGCCGCGCACCGCGCTGGCGATCCACCACGGCGGCTCCGGCACCACCCATTCGGCCTGCCGCGCGGGCGTGCCGTCGGTGATCGTGCCTTTCGCCGGCGACCAGTTCTTCTGGAACGCGCGCCTGCGCCAGGCCGGCGTGATGCGCCACGCGCTCAGGGGCAGCACGATCACCGCCGCGCGGCTGGGCGAGGCGATCGCGTTCGCCGGCAGCGAGGACGCGCGCCGCCAGGCGGCGTCGCTCGGCGAGCGCATGCAGGGCGAGGACGGCTGCGCCGAAGCGGTCGCGCTGGTGGAGCGCTACGCCAGCCGATAGCAGCCAGGCGCGGCATCCCATGCAGGAACATGCCACCGCCGACCGGACGGCGCGTCGCCACGACGACGGCGAATTCACCCCGTGGCGCCTATACCTGCGCCCATCCTCCCCGCAACGCAGGCACCGCATGTCCGACCACCAGGAACCGGCCACCGTCGCCCGGGTCGACCTCGCGCGCTACATGGGCACCTGGTACGAGATCGCGCGCCTGCCGATGCGCTTCGAACCGGAAGACGCGACCGACATCTCGGCCCACTACGCGCTGCAGGACGACGGCAAGGTGGAAGTACGCAACCGCATGCGCCGCAACTGCGAGGTCGAGGAGGCGGTGGGCGAGGCGAGCGCGGTCGACGACAGCGGCAGCCGGCTGGAGGTGAGCTTCCTGCCCGAAGGCCTGCGCTGGATTCCCTTCACCCGGGGCGACTACTGGATCCTCGCGCTGGCGCCCGACTACAGCGTCTCGCTGGTCGGCAGTCCCGACCGCAGGTACCTGTGGCTGCTGTCGCGCGAACCCCGGCTCGACGAAACCACCCGCACCCACTACCTCGCCCTGGCCGAGCGCCAGGGCTTCGACCTCACGCGGCTGATCCACACCCCGCACACGCGGCAGCCAACGGCCTGACCGCCACGCGCGCAGGTGCGGACAACGGCGCAACGCGCCGGACGCGGACGCCGGACGATGCGTGCGTGTGCCGCGATCGCTGGCGCAGGGTCCCGTCCGGCGGCGTCTACGCCGCCGCTTCCGGTGCCCCCATGTTGCCCTGGCTGTACATGCCCGAGCGGTCGAAGCAGCAGGCGCGGCGCATGCCCGAGGCGAGCTTGTCGCAGGCGGTGGCGATGCGCCTGGCGCGCGTCTCGGCCTTCTTGCCCGAGGTGATCCAGTGGATCCAGTCGCGACGCGCGACCGCGGTGATGTCCTTCCAGGTCGCCAGCGCGGCCGGATGCGCGGACAGCGCGCGGCGCAGGTCCGCGGGCACCTTCGGCTCGGGCTCGCGCGCCACCGGCGCGACCTCCAGCGCGACCGTGTCGCCGGCGTCGACGCCCGCGGCCTCGCGCAGCTTCTTCTCCACCTTCAGCCAGTGGCTGCCCTTGCCATCCGGCTCCAGCGTCGCCTGGAACGGCTGGCCCTCCAGGGTGCCGTCGACGGTGACCATGCCGCGCGTGGGCAGCCTGGCGCTGGCCGCGGCGGGCAGCACCAGGAACCGCCACGAAGCGCCTTTGGGCTGCGCCGGGCGCTGCAGCGTCGCCTTGAACCGGATGCCGGCAGGGGCCTTGTCCATGCGCGGAAGATAGCACCGGCGCGCTTGAAATCGCCGCTGGCGCACGCATATCCGCGGCCTGCCTGGCCATGCAAGGGAAGGGTCCATGACCGACGCCACCACCACCGAAACCCGCAAGTTCGAAGCCGAGGTCGCCCAGGTGCTGCACCTGGTCACGCACTCGCTGTACTCGCACAAGGAGATCTTCCTGCGCGAGCTGGTCTCCAACGCCTCCGATGCCTGCGACAAGCTGCGCTTCGAGGCCATCGCCAAGCCCGAGCTGCTGTCGGGCGCCGGCGAGCTGCACATCGACGTCAGCTGGGACAGGGACGCACGCACGATCACCATCGCCGACACCGGCATCGGCATGAACCGCGACGAGGTGGTGGCCAACATCGGCAGCATCGCCAGCTCCGGCACGCGCCGCTTCCTCGAGGCGCTGGGCAGCGAGCAGAAGGCCGACGCGCGCCTGATCGGCCAGTTCGGCGTGGGCTTCTACTCCGCCTTCGTGGTCGCCGACCGGGTGACCGTGTTCACCCGCCGCGCCGATGACGCCCCCGAGGCCGGCGTGAAGTGGGAGAGCGACGGCCGCGGCGAGTACACGCTCGAACCCGCCACGCTCGACCAGCGCGGCACCACCGTGGTGCTGCACCTCAAGCCCGACGAGGACGAGTTCCTCGACGGCTGGAAGCTGCGCGCGCTGGTGCGCAAGTATTCCGACCACGTCGCGTTCCCGATCCGGATGCCGAAGGAGGCTGCGCCCGCGCAGGCGGACGACGACGCCGACGAGGCCAAGGCCGATGCCGCCCCGGAGTGGGAAACCGCCAACGACGCCTCCGCGCTGTGGACCCGTCCCAAGAGCGAGATCACGGACGAGGAGTACCAGAACTTCTACAGGTCGCTCGGCCACGACTTCAACGACGCCGCGGCGTGGTCGCACAACCGGGTCGAGGGCAGCCAGAGCTTCACCACCCTGCTGTACCTGCCCTCGCAACCGCCGTTCGACCTGATGATGGGCGGGCGCGACGAGCGCAAGGGGCTGAAGCTCTACATCAAGCGCGTCTTCATCATGGACGCGGCCGAGGAGCTGCTGCCCAGCTACCTGCGCTTCGTGCGCGGCGTGGTGGATGCCGACGACCTGCCGCTCAACGTCAGCCGCGAGATCCTGCAGCACAACCGCCAGCTCGAACGCATCAGGGGCGCGTGCGTGAAGCGCGTGCTGGACCTGATCGAGAAGCTCTCGCGCGACGAGCCGGAGAAGTTCGCCGCCTTCCTCAAGGCCTTCGGCAACACGCTGAAGGAGGGCATCGTCGAAGACCATGCCAATCGCGAGCGCATCGCCAGGCTGCTGCGCTTCGCCTCGACGAAAGGCGAGGGCGCGGCGCAGACCGTGTCGCTCGACGACTACATCGGCCGCATGGCGCCGGGCCAGGACGCGATCTGGTACATCACCGCCGACGGCCATCGCGCCGCCGCCGGCAGCCCGCAGCTGGAGGCCTTCCGCGCCAGGGACATCGAGGTGCTGCTGATGTCCGACCGCATCGACGAGTGGATGCTCGGCCACCTGCGCGAATACGCCGGCAAGCCGCTGCGCCATGTCGCCAAGGGCGAACTGCCGCTGGACGAGGCCGGCAAGGCGAAGCAGGAAGAAGCCGCGAAGGCCGCGGCGCCATTGCTCGACAGGCTCAAGGGCCTGCTGGGCGAACGCGTCGAGGACGTGCGCGTATCCGCGCGCCTCACCGATTCGCCCTCGTGCCTCGCCCTGTCGGACCACGAGATGGCGCCGCACCTGGCTCGCCTCCTGCGCGAAGCCGGCCAGGAGCTCCCGGAGAACAGGCCGACGCTGGAGATCAATCCGCAACACGCCCTGCTGAAGAAGATCGAAAGCGAAACCGACGACGCCCGTGCCGGCGACCTCGCCACCCTGCTGCTGGAGCAGGCGGAACTCGCCGCCGGCGCCCCGCTGCCGGACCCATCCGCATTCGTGCAACGGATGAACCGCCTGCTGGTGGGGTGAGGGATGGCCGCTTGCACGGCACTGCCGTGCGGCCGTCCCGAACGCCCGGCGTGCTGCGCCGGGCTGGGTGAGGAAGGGCCGTTTGCACGGCACTGCCGTGCGGCCCTTTCGAACGCCCGGCGTGCTGCGCCGGGCTGGATGATGAAGCGCCGCATACACGCACCTTCATGAGCCCCACTGCCCCGCGCCTGCGGCGCGCCCTCATCCGCCTTCGGCACCTTCTCCCGCAAGCGGGAGAAGGAATGGGCAATGGTCGGCTCCCTCTGCCTCCCAGCGGGGAGTGCCCGGGCGAGGGACGGGTTCCCGTCGCAATGCGCGCCTGCGGCGCGCTCTCATCCGCCTTCGGCACCTTCTCCGGCGGGCCGGGTCATCCTTCAAGCGGCGCGGCGCCTCTTGCCCCCTCTCCCGCTCTGGGGGAGAGGGTTGGGGTGAGGGCCGGCTTTCGACGCGCCGCACCCGCCTGCAACGCCCCGATCCGCCTTCGGCTCCTTCCACCCGTGAAGGGTCCGGCGCCCTGCGGGCGGGAAGGAGCATCCGGACCGCTCACGACACGCCCAAGGCCACCGCGCTATCGTTCCCCGCTCTTCGCCCCGGAGACACGCATGGCCCCGACCGGTTCCCACGCAGGCGCCGCGCCGTCTGCCCGCAGCATCGCCCTGTCATGCGTGCTCGTGCTCGCGGCCTGCGAAGCGCGCACCCAGGCCGTGGCCTCCGGCGCGACCGCGAAGGCGCCGCAGGCGCCGGCTCCTGCGCAAGCCCGTTCACCTGTCGGCATCTACGCGATGGCACCGCCGCTGGTCTCCGAGTTGCGCGTGGTCGCCCTGCCCGGCCGCGCAGGCGAGTACCGGATCGAAGTGCACGGTGGCGGCGATCCGGGTGATGGCGCCGGAGTCGCGGCCGATTGCCAGGCGGTCGCCGAAGGGCGGCTGGAAGGCGATCGCATCGACGCGGCCCCGGTTCCGTTCGAAAGCGACATCGGCGGCCTCGATGCGAGCGACCTGCATTCCGCGCCGCGACTGGTCCTCACGCTGCAGGGCGACGCTGTGCAACTGGACGGCAGGTTCGAGCATTGCCCGATGGGCACGGCGATGGCCGGCACGTACCGGCGCACGACGACGACCAGGCTCTTCGAAGCATGCGCCCCGCTGCCCGCCGCGTGCTGGAACCGTGACTGAGCGCACGCGCACTGGGGTCGACCCGAGGATGTGAGTCGCCGCCGCCCGGGTTATTCCTGCGGACTCCCGCGTGCGGAACACAAAAGCCATGGACAGCAGCAACGGCGTCGGCAGTGCGGACGGCCGCGATCATTCGCAGGACGTGCAGGGCAATCCCCAGGCCTCGAGCGCATCGGGCACGTCGGCCACCACCGGCGCGTTCGACGCGCTCGATGCGGTCAGCTTCGACAATCCCGCCGCGCAACGCGCGGTCGCCGATGCGATCGCGACGCAGACGCCGATCGCGCTCTCGGGTCCGGTCTGCTACACCATGCAGCCGGGCCAGACCCTGCAGGACGTCGCCACCGCGTTCGGCACCACGGTTCGCGAGCTCGCGATCGCCAACCACATCGCCAACCCCGAGACGGTGCAGCCGGGGCAGACGATCAGCGTCGCGCCGCCGGTCGACAAGCCGGAAATCGGCTCGCTGTCGGCGCACTACGAAACCGGCAACCGCGGGCCCGGCACGGTGTCCACCGGCCGCGGCGACATCGGCGGCGTGTCCTACGGCAGCTACCAGCTCTCGACCGCGGCCGGGCGGCCACAGGAATTCCTCGCCACCGAGGGCGCGCAATGGGCCGCCGAGTTCGACGGGCAGCGTGCGGGCACGCCGGAATTCAGCCAGACCTGGCGCGACGTGGCCGCGCGTGAGCCGGAAGCCTTCCAGCAGGCGCAGCACGACTACATCGAACGCACCCACTACGATCCGCAGGCCGCGCGCGTCGAGCAGCGCACCACGGTGGCCGGCGTCGACGGCGGCATCGCCACCGCGGGCGTCGACCTGTCGCAGCATTCGCGCGCGCTGCAGAACGTGGCCTGGTCCACCGCCGTGCAGCACGGCCCGCGCAGCAATATCGTCGCCGACGCCATCGTCGACGTGCGCGCGGCCGGCGTGCAGGATTGGGAGGCGGGCTTCGATCGCGCCGTGATCGATGCGGTCTACGACGAACGCGGCCGGGTCGACCGCAACGGCGAGCTCGCGCACTTCAGCAGCAACTCCGCGGCGGTGCAGCGCGGCGTTGCCGAGCGCTTCGTCAATGAGCGCGCCGACGCGATCGCCGCGCTGGAAGCGGAAGACAGCGCACTGCGCGAGGCGCTCGGGGAGACCGACCGGTAACGCAAGCGCCGTGCCGCGTGCGGCGTGCGAGCCCGCGCAACGTCTACTGGCGCGTTACCGCTTACCGCGAGCTTGTCGAGCCCAGGCCGCATCGCATAACGAAAAGCGCCATGGCGGCCCCTTCGCCATCACGCCGCGCACGCAAAGCTGAGGTCGCATTCAGTCCGGCGTGTCGATTGCACGTTGCGTTGATGCCTGATGTCGCACACTCGGGGCCACACTTGAGGAGACATCACATGAACGTGGAAAAGAAGATCCAGCACAGCCTGAACGACCTGATCGAGATCGCGCGGGATGGTGGCGAGTTCTACACCGAGGCCGCGGGCAAGGTGAAGGATGCGCGCCTGGCGACGTTGTTCAGCCAGATGGCCGCGCACAAGCAGGAAATCGTGAGCACGCTGAGTGCGGACGTCGCCGCCAGCGGTGGCGATCCGGCCGACCACGGCACCATGGTGGGCTCGATGCACCAGATGTACGGCAAGGCCCGCGCCGCGCTGGGCGACACCAACTATGCCTACGTCGCCGAGCTCGAGGAATCCGAGGACCGCCTGCTGAAGGCGTTCAAGGACACGCTCAAGGACGACGACACCCCGGCCCAGGCACGCATGGCCGCCGAGCGCCTGATGCCGCGCGTCGTGGAATGCCACGACATCATGCGCAACCACAAGCATGCGCTGAAGGCCGCGAGCTGAGTTGCGCCCTGCGCACCGCATGACAGACAAGAAGCCCCGGCACCTGCCGGGGCTTTTTCGTGGATCTTCTCCAAGGTGAGGGCGTTGGCCAGGTTTTCGGGGGGTTGGACCCGGGCTTGCGGCCCGGGTCGTTCCGGGGGCGGGCATTGCTACTCGGCTCGGTCAGCCATGCGCTGCTTCCCGCAACACCCGGCCCGGAACGCCCATCGGTGCATCATTGGCGTGGCTTCGAAGAAGCTGGCCACCGGGCCATTGCGGCCGGAGCATCGATGAGCCGCGTGCTGGGGCGCGGGGATCGCGGCAAGCGCGAGCGGGACGCCGATGCCGTCATCGGCGACGCCGCCAGGCGCGTCAGGCCGCCTGCCTCGCCGCACGCCGGCCGCGAGGCGAGGTCGCCTCGCGCCGGATCAGCCGCGACAGTGCCGCGGGATCGGTCAGCGCCTGCACGCGCTCGAGCGCCAGCGCCTCGGCCAGGTAACGTGCGTTGGCACCGCCGAGCCACACCGGCACGCCGGGCGCCAGCGCCTCGTCGAGCACCCGCAGTTCCGCCAGCGCGGCCGGCGCCTGTCCCGGATCGACCGAACTGAGCGCCACCGCCATCACCTGCAGGCGTTCGGCCACGCGCGCGAGTTCGAGCGCGGGCAGCTCGGTCCCGAGGTACAGCACCGGCGCGCCGGCGTCGTGGGCGTACAGCGCGGCGCCGAGCAGGCCCAGTTCATGCGGCTCGCCGGGCAGGGTGGCGAACAGGAGCCGCGGGCGCTGCTCGCGCGGATGCTGGTTGAGCACCGACAGGAAGCGCGCACGCAACAGGCTGCTGACCAGGCGCTCCTGCGCGATCGCGAGCCGCCCGTCCGCCCAGCGCACGCCGACCTCGCGCAGCAGCGGCATGACCACGCGCGAGACCAGCACCGACATCGGCAGGGTCGCGATCGCCACCGACAGGTCGCGGTCGAACACGTCCACCCGGTAGTCGGCGATCGCATCGAGCATCCGTTCCGGCAGGGTCTCGACGCCGCCGTAGCCGGCATGGCGGCTTTCCTCCAGCAACTGGTCGAGCGCGGCGTCTTCCAGGCCGGCGAGGTCGCGGATCGGGTGGCCGCGGTCGGTCAACCGGTGCAGGCGGGTGAGCCGTTCGACCATGGCCGCGTCGTACAGGCGCCGCCCCTTGTCGTCGCGAAGCGGCACCACGGCCGCGTGCCGGCGTTCCCAGGCGCGCAGGGTCTCGGGGCTGAGCCCGCTGAGTTCGGCGGCGGCCTTGACGGGGAACATGGCCCATGATTGTACAACATACGTACAAGTACAAATTGGACAACGGACTAACGCCGTACCCCGGAGACTGCCCACCTGTCCCGATCCGGAAGCACCCCGATGACCCGTTCAGCCACGCTCCGCCCCGCCTCCTCCGTCCGCACCCTGGTCGCCGCGCTCGCGCTCGGGCTGGCCGCCCCGCTGGCCTTCGCCGCACAGCCGGCCCCGGCCGCCGCCGCCCCGCAGGCACAGGCGCAGGCCGACATCGTCGACACCGCCGTCGCGGCCGGCCAGTTCAAGACCCTCGCCGCCGCCCTCACCGCGGCCGGACTGGTCGACACGCTCAAGGGCGCAGGCCCCTTCACGGTGTTCGCGCCCACCGACGCGGCCTTCGCCGCGCTCCCGGCAGGCACGGTCGAGGACCTGCTCAAGCCCGAGAACAAGGACCAGCTGGTCGCGATCCTCACCTACCACGTCGTGCCGGGACGCTACCCGGCCGCCCGCGTGGTGACGCTCGACGAAGCCACCACGGTCCAGGGCGACGCGGTCGACATCGCCGCCACCGGCGGCGCCGTGACGGTCGGCGGGGCGAACGTCGTCAGCGCCGACGTCCAGGCGAGCAACGGCGTGATCCACGTGATCGACAAGGTCCTGATCCCGGGCAGCTGATCGCTGCCCATCCCCGCAAGCACCCCCACGCGCACTCCCCACGCACCCAAGGAGACACACCCATGAAAGCACTCAACCTCGTCACCCTCGCGCTGGTCATCGTCGGCGGCATCAACTGGGGCCTGGTCGGCGCCGCCCAGTTCGATCTGGTCGCCACGATCTTCGGCGGCCAGGACGCCCTGCTCGCCCGCCTGGTCTACGTGCTGGTCGGCCTGTCCGCGCTGTGGCAGATCGTGCCGCTGATGCGCGCCGGCAACGTCGGCGAAGTGCGCGCCGAAGCGCACCGCTGATCCACCACGCCGTCACCGCCTGCCGTCCCGGCCCGGCCCGCCACGCGCGGCCCCCTCCCCGGCCCGGACATTCGCACGCAGTTGGTGCACCGGGGTCGTCGTGGCCCGGTGCCTTCGGGCACAAGGCGCTTCGACCCCGGTTTTTTTCCCGCTGTTTTTCCACCGATGAATCTCTGGCGCGAGGCAGCGCGACCCGCATGCCGGCCGCGGCCAGCCGACCCTCCACAAGACCTTAAGGAACACCACCATGAAACTCCATGTACTCACCCCCGCCCTGCTGGGCGCACTCGCCCTCACGGCCTGCCAGAACGACGCCGCCGACACGGCGATGGCGACCGACGCCGACGCCGACGCGGCCGCCATGGCCGACAGCGCGCCGGCAGCGGACGAGGCGACGACCTCGGCCGATGCCACCGCCGCGATGGACGCCACGGCCGGTGCGCCTGCTTCCGGCGACGTCGTCGATGCCGCCATCGCCTCGCCCGACCACACCACCCTGGTCGCGGCCGTGCAGGCCGCCGGCCTGGTCGACACGCTGAAGGGCGACGGCCCGTTCACCGTGTTCGCGCCCACCAACGCCGCATTCGAGAAGCTGCCGGCTGGTACCGTCGAAGGCCTGCTCGAGCCGTCGGCGAAGGACGACCTGTCCGGCCTGCTGACCTACCACGTGGTCTCGGGCAACGTCGACGCGGCCACGCTGACGCAGCAGATCGAAGCCGGCGGCGGCAGCGCCACGCTGACCACGGTGCAGGGCGGCACGTTGACCGCACGCGCCGACGGCGGCACGGTCACGCTGACCGATGCCAAGGGCGGCGTCTCCACCGTCACCGCCGCCGACGTGCGCGGCAGCAACGGCGTGATCCACGTGATCGACACGGTGCTGATGCCGTAAGACGCCGTTCGCGACACCAACGGCGCCATCGCCTGTCGAGGCGCCGATCAGGCGGCACCACGTGGACTCCTCGTCTGGTCCGCGTGTCCCCGGGGAGGCGGCCATGGCCGCCTCCTTCTTGTTGTGGAACCGCCTGTTGTGGAACCGGGCGCCTGTCGTGGAACCGGGCGTCGGGCGTCGGGCGTCGCAAGGCAGGTTCGCCGGTCGCTCGCACCTGCGCATCCGCGTCCCGGCATTCGCCCGCCTGCCGCGATCGGCGCGGCCGGCTTATGCTGGCCTGCCTTCCGCGGAGCCCGGGATCGATGTCGTCGCGTCCGCCGTACTTCTCGCCACAGACCGTCGAGGCCATCGCCCGAGGACGGACGATAGAGGCGATCCGCCTGCTGCGCGAGGACAACGCGCTGGGCCTGCGCGAGGCCAAGGCCGCCGTGGACGCCTACGCCGCGGGTCGCCGCGACTTCACGGCCGATGCGCCGCACGGCCCGTCCGCGGCCGGCGACCACCACGACCTCGGGACCAGCGTCGACGGACTGCTGCGGGAAGGCCAGGTCATCGAGGCGGTCAGACAGGTGCGCGCGGCCACCGGCATGAACCTGAAGGACGCGCGCGACTGGGTCGAGGCGCGCCGTGCCGGCGTGGATCCCGAGCCGCAGGCGACGCCGGCCATGCCGGTGGCCGGGGATCCCCGCGCCGGGGCCACGGTACAGCGCGACTCGGGCGGCCGCTGGATCGTGTGGGCCGGACTGGGGCTGATCGTGCTCGCGGCCGCTGCGTGGTGGCTTGGCCGCTAGACGCCGCGACCCGTTGCCGCCGCAGGCGCTTGTGCCGTTTCCGGCGAAACGCGATGCCGTTCGACCCTGCCACGGTTCGTCAGGCAGCGCGCGCCAGCGCCAGTGCGTCCGCGCCCGCCGCGTAGCGCAATCGCGTCGAAGCATCGTTCGCCGCCTGCCATACGGCTTGCGCCACGTCGTGGGGTTGGGTGACGGCGGTGAGCTGCGCGAAGCCCTCGAACACCTTGCCCGCGAACGGCGCATACGGCTCGGTCACCAGGCCGTGCATGCGGTCCGCGCCGTTCTCTGCGAAGCGGGTGTCGGGGCAGTAGCCCGGTTCGACCAGTTTCGCACGCACGCCGAACCCGGTCAGCTCCAGCGCCAGCGATCCGGTGAACCCTTCGATCGCGGTCTTGCTGGCGGTGTAGGCCGCGACCAGCGGGAACGGCGCGAGCGTGGCGCTGGAGGTCACGTTGACGATCGTCCCGGCGCCGCGCTCGCGCATGCGCGGGATCGCCGCCTGGCACATCGCCATCGTGCCGAAGGTGTTGGCCTCGAAGATCTCGCGCACGGTGGCCATCGGCGTGGCCTCGAACGCGCCGAACAGGCCGAGCCCGGCGTTGTTGACCAGCACGTCGATCGGGCCGGCGGCGTCCATCGCAGCGGCGATGCTGCCGGCATCGGTCACGTCCAGCGCCAGCACACGGATCCCGGGCGAGTCCACGAACAGGTCGGCGCGGGGGCGGCGCATGGTGGCGATCACCCGCCAGCCCTGCGCGTGGAAATGGCGAGCGGTGGCGAGGCCGTAGCCGGACGAGCAGCCGGTGATCAGTACGGTGTTCATGGTGCGGGACTCCTGGGGCGGGTTTGACCGGGAGGCCAGCTTGGAACAGGATCTCCGGATGATCGATATTCGAACATCCGCATTTGTTTAGTGAACGTCCGGGAATGAGCGATCCGCTGTCCCAGGTCGTCGCCCTGCTGCGCCCGCGGGCGGTGTTCGCCAATGTCGTCAGCGGCCGTGGCCGCTGGGCGGTGCGCTACGCCGAGTACGGCAGGCCCAGCTTCTGCATCATGCTCGGCGGTCGCTGCCGCCTGGCCGTCGACGGCCACCCGCCATTGGCCATCGAAGCCGGCGATTTCATCCTCCTGCCCGCCACGCCGGCATTCACCCTGTCCAGCGACGACCCGCCCGCGCCGGTGTCGCGCGATCCGCATGCGCTGCCCAGCGACGGCAGCGAAGTGCGCTACGGCGAAGCCGGCGGCACGCCCGACATGCGCTCGCTCGGCGGCGCCTTCGTGTTCGACCGCGCCGATCCCGCGCTGCTGGTCTCGCTGTTGCCCGGCGTGGTGCACGTGCGCGACGCCACGCGGCCGTCGCAGCTGGTGGCGATGGTGGCCGGGGAAACCACGCAGCCGCGGCCCGGCAGCGAGGCCGCATTGTCGCGCCTGGCCGAACTGCTGCTGATCGAGGCGATGCGCGCGACCACCGCCGGCGACGCACCGCCCGGGCTGCTCCGGGGCCTGGGCGACGAGCGTCTCGCCATCGCGCTGTCGCTGATGCACGCGCACATCGAACGGCCATGGACGGTCGCGCAGCTGGCGAGGGCGGCGGCGCTGTCGCGTTCGAGCTTCTACGAGCGCTTCACCCGCACCGTCGGGATCGCGCCGATGGAGTACCTGCTGGCCTGGCGCATGCAGGTCGCCCGGCAACTGTTGCGGCAGGGCGGGTCGCGCGCGGCGCAGATCGCCGAACGCGTGGGCTACGCCTCGGCCAGCGCATTCAGCGTGGCGTTCCGGCGGCACGTGGGGCTGGCGCCTGGCGCGTACGTGCGGGCGCAAGTGGCCGCCTCCTGATCTGCGGTTGGCTTCGCCATCAAGCCGTTTTCCGGTGCTTCGCCGATCGACGAGAAGGGATCGGATAAGGGTAGGGACACCCGCGGGCTTCGGATCGACGCCGCGTCCTGGGGGGCGGGATCGCTTTCCGCTCGGTCAGGGCATCGTGCCCTGACTCGCACGCAAGACATCCATGTCTTGCTTGTCGCGATCCCGCTTGCCAGGACGCGACTCATCGCCGATCCCGGTGCGAGGCTTCGAGTTGTCCTCGATCAGGAACAGGCGATCGTTGCCCGCAGGCACGGATCGCGCGCCGCCAATCCCGCCTGACGTCCGTCGCGCGCACGAAGAATCACTTTCCTGTCGGCCCGACGGCGCGCGACCTTCTACGCAATCTCGCGGGCAGTGCGGTGGTGGATGATGAAGGAGTGAGGCGAAAACCACACTATTTCACGGGTTATAGCCACTGCACCGACTAGAGTCGTAACTCCAGAGTCGACAACGACGAGGAGTCCGCAATGATCAAGTTCGTAGGCAAGACCATGTTCGTCATCTTCCTGATCGGCCTGCTGGTCGTGATCGGCCTGTTGATGCTGATCTTCTGATCGCGCTCACGCGCGCAGGCGTTCGCCGCCCCACAGCCAGTCGCGGCCCCGAATGCGCAATCCACCACGACGGCGCGCCATGATCACCGTCACCCCGATCGACAGCGCCAGCACCAGCAACCGGATCGCGACGAACCAGCCCGGGCCGAGCGCATTGTCGGCCGCCGGGAACAGCAGCCACCACGCGTTCATCAGCACGTGGAACGCGACCGGTACCCACAGGTCGTTCTCCCACTCCACGTAGAGCCACGCGAACCACAACGAGCCCAGCGCGGTGAGCGCAAAGATGCCCGCCGCCTCGGCCGCATCGCCGCCCTGGTAGAGATGGGCGCCGCCGAACAGCAGCGCCGCGCCAAGGGCCGCGGGCAGGAAGCCCCAGCCGGCGAAACGGAACAGCAGGCCGAACAGGAAGCCGCGATACAGCAGTTCCTCGCCGAACCCCGGCAACACGGCCTGGCGCAGCAGCGCGTGCGGCGTGTCCACCGTGATCGTGAGCGGCGCGTGCCAGGCCAGGGCGGCCAGCATCGGCAGGGTCAGCACCAGCGCCAGCACGAACCCGCGCACCGGCGGGCGGTGCAGTCCCAGGGCCCACGCCGCCCGGCGCGGCCCGGCCAGCAGGGCCGCCACGCCCACCACCACCAGCCAGTGCGGCAGGTAGCCCAGCGCCGCCAGCGCCAGGGTGCGCCCGGTGCCGGTCCATCCGCCCGCGACCTGGCGGAACAGGTCGAGGTGGAAATGGTCCAGCCACAGGAACACCACGATCACGGGGAGCGCGATCCAGGCGTGCATCGCGTGCACGGGTCCGCCCGGGCACGGGGAAGCTGAAGTCGAGGGTGAAGTCGCAACGTCGGTCGTCATCCCGGCACGATAGCGGCCGCCCCGGCGCGCGACCGCTCAGAACCCGTGTCATCGATGCTCAGAACCCGATCCGGCGTGCCCGTTCACGCATGCAATCGACTTCAATCGGCCGACGCCAGCACGCGGGCGCGGTACTCGCCAGGCGCGATGCCCTCCGCCTCGCGGAAGGCGCGATTGAACGAAGGCAGCGAGGCGAAGCCGGCATCGAAGGCGATCGCCAGGATCTTGCGGTCCGCCCTCGCCGGGTCGGCCAGTGCGGCCTTGGCGTCCTGCAGCCGGTGGTGGTTGAGGAAGCTGCGGAAATGGCGCCAGCCCAGGTGCCGGTTCACCAGCCGGCGCACCTCCGGTTCGGGCGCGCCCATGCGCGCGGCGAAGGCGGCGACGGTGAGCGCGGGATCGCGATGGATGCGCTCCACCTCGATCAGCTGCCACAGGCGTTGCAGCAGCGCCGCGTCGGCGGCGGGCGGGGCCGGCGCCGGCGCGGCCGCCGGCCCGGTCGCGTGCTGCAGCGGCGGCGCGGCCGGCGGCGCCGCCTCTCGATACGTCAGTCCGGCGATGTCGGTGCGCAGCCAGCGTCGGGCGAGATGCCAGCCGATCGCCAGCAGGGCCAGGTTCTGCGCCAGCGTGAAGCCCGCAGGCTTCCATTCGAACCCCAGCGCGATGTCGGCCAGCAGGTCGGTCAGCAGCAGTCCCAGCAGCGCGGCCACCACCCACAGGCGCCCGCGGCGGCGCGCTTCGACCAGGTCGCCCTCGCGATCGCGCAGCAGCCGCGCCACCAGGTGCGCGCACATGCCCAGGCCCAGCGCGACCAGCCCCCACGACAGGCCGACCCCCGCGAACCGGTCGCCCAGCCAGCCGCGGTCGAGCAGCATCAGCGGCCACCACGCCAGCGCCACCAGCGCCTGCGGCGGGCCGAAGCGGAAGCCGTCGTCGAACAGCGCCAGGCAGTACCACCACAGGAACACCGCCGCGCTGCCGCTCAACAGGCCCGCCACGTCGCCGGCGACACCGGGCAACGACGCCTGCGCGAACGGGGTGTTGCCCGCGAGGAAGCCCGCCATTGCCAGCGCCAGCGGCACGAACCAGCGCACCAGTCGTTCGCGCGGCACCGCGCGCAGCAGGCGCGCCGCCAACAGCAACCACAGCGTCGCCGCCGCCACGCGCACGATCACGTCCAGGGCCAGCATGCGAAGGCGCGTGTCCGAACAGGATTGGAGCAAGAGAGGATAGCGCCGGTCGGGAGGCGCCCGCGGCGCGACCCACCACGCCCGCTCGTGGCATGAGGTGCGCCGTCATGGTCCCGCGCGACCTGTCGGCAACCCCACCCGCGCCCCCGCCTGCCCCCTGTTCCCCGCGTCCGGCGCGTTACGATGCCGCACCCCACGCGTCGCACGCCGTCCGTCCCCATGAAGTCCCGTTTCCCCGCCGCTCCTCCGGCGGCATGAGCCTGGCGTCGACCCCGCCAGGCGACGCGCCGCAACACCGCATCGAACGCTGGCAGCCGTGGCTCGCTGCGGTCGGCAGCGTGCTGGTGCATGCGCTGTTGGTGCTGGTCGCGATGCTGGCACCGCCAATCACCACGACCGCGCCGGAGGGCGATGCCGCCGGCGGCAGCCGGGTGGCAGTGGAGTTCATCGGCGACGGCACGCCCATCCCCAGCCCCGCCCCCAGCGACACGCCCCCCGCCAGCGCGCCCGCCGAAGACGCGCCCGCGGCATCGCGCGTGCAGACCACGCCGGTCCCGCGCGCCGAGGATCCGGTGCCGCCGGTCGCCGACGTCACCGCGGACGCGCCGACGCCGAGGCGCGTGCCGCGGCCGGTACCGCGCCAGAGCGCGCCGAGCACGAGCGCCCGCCCGCCGCCGACCAGCCGCCGACCCGGCCACACCTGGGGCCAGCCGCCCGGGATGGCGGTGCAGGACCTCGCACCGGTGAACGCCGGGCCCGCGCGCAGCGCCGCGATCGAGCGCGGCAGCAGCCGGGGCAACGCCAGCACGGCCGAACCCAGCCTCGAGGTCGCCGGTTTCCAGGTGGTCTACGACCTGCGCAGCGAACGGCGCCTGCGCGAATGGCAGGCCCAGGGCATGACCGAACTGTTCATTCCCCTGCCGGGCACGCGAAGGCTGATGGTCTGCCCACTGGAAACCGCGCTGCGCCGCGAATCGGGCGCGTGCCGCCAGCTCGAACCCGACTCCCCGGAACTGGAAGCCATCGGCGATGCGCGCGAAGTGATCAGCGTGCACCAGATCTATCGCCAGGGCGAGATCGTGTGGCGCGGCCCGGGGGCGTATCGCTGAGCGCCTCCCCCGCATTGGCGGGGGGACGCGACAAAGGGCGGTTGCGGCTCCGAAGGCGGCCGCGAACCGACCCGGTGCTCCGGATCTACGCGGGCGCGATCAGTCCTCGTCCTGCGGGCGCAGCAACTCGCGACTTTTCGTCTTCGACTTCCAGGTTTCGTATTCGGCACGGGAGATCGAGCCGTCGCGTGCGGTGTCGATCTCGTCGAAGCGTTCCCGCAGTTGCGAGTGCGCCGACAGGTCGGCGCGCGTGACGTTGCCGTCGCCACGCGCGTTGAGCTCGGCATAGCCGGGCGTCCGGTCGTTGCCGGCGTCGCGTGCGGGCATGCCCGGCGGCTGGCCGGACTGGCCCGGCGGCCGGTTGTACGGTGCCGGCGGCCGGGTGGGCTGCACCAGCGGTCGGGTGGGCTGGTTCAGGGGTCGCGTCGGCTGCGTCAGGGGGCGGGTCGGCTGCGCCAGCGGCCTCGCCTGTTGCGTCTGCGGCGGGTCCGCCGCCGGGTTCGCGGGCTGCTGCGCGAGCGCCGTGGCGGCAGCCATCGCGGTGGACAGGGTGGTCAGTGCAAGCGCGTGGATGGGCTTCATGTCGGTCTCCCTCCCGAGCGCGAATGGACGACCCGAGGGCAATTGATGGAATCCGCCACCGGCCGGACCGGAATGGCGGGCGTGCCCGTGGAGCACACCACACCCGATCTTCGCGCCGCGTGCGTGCGTGGCTGAACCGGGCTCACGCGTTCTTACCACGCGCATGCAGGCCAGGCTGCAGACCGCGAACGGGCGCGCAATCGCCATCGTGAACGACGTGAACCGGGCCGCCTGCGCCGGGAACGTGCAGGACAGTCGGAGGCGCGGGATCGCTTCGCGCTTCTCCACCAGGAAGTCGATCAGCGCGCGCACCATGCGAGGCATCTGTTCGCGCGAGGGTGCGTACAGGTGGAAGACGGGCTGCGGATGCGTCCAGCCAAGGACGCGTGGCGAAGGCGCGCTGCCCATGCACGTACGCGTAGGCCGCGCGCGAGTTGGCTGTGTCGGTCACCGACCGCGATGACATCGCCTGAAGGCGGCGTACGGCATCGTGGCGGCATCGCGCACCTAGCTGCGCCCGCCCTCCACTCTCAGCCCGAGGATCCCCATGTCCCTCAAAGCCCTCCTGCCCCGGCGCATCGGTTTCGGCACCGCGCCGCTGGGCAACATGTTCCGCGACATCCCCGAGGACGAAGCCCGCGCCACGGTCGACGCCGCGTGGGAGGACGGCATCCGCTACTTCGACACCGCGCCCTTCTACGGCGCCGGCCTGGCCGAACTGCGCCTGGGCGAGATGCTCGCCGCGCGCCCGCGCGACGAATACGTGATCAGCACCAAGGTCGGCCGGCTGGTGCTGGACGAAAAGGAAGAAGGCGCGCGCGACCAGGGCGAGAAGGGCGGCCTGTTCGAGCACGGCCGGCCCAACCGCGTGGTCAACGACTACTCGCACGACGCCACCCTGCGTTCGCTCGACGACAGCATGCAGCGCCTGCGCACCGACCGCATCGAGATCGCCTGGGTGCACGACGTGGCCCAGGACTTCTACGGCGACGAATGGATCGGCCAGTTCGAACACGCGCGCACCGGCGCGTTCCGCGCGCTGGACCGCCTGCGCGACGAAGGCGTCATCCAGGCCTGGGGCCTGGGCGTGAACAGGGTGGAGGCGATCGAGCTGCTGCTGGACCTGGACGAACCGCGCCCCGACGGCTTCCTGCTGGCCGGCCGCTACACCCTGCTCGACCACGATCTCGCCCTGCAGCGGGTGATGCCGAAGGTGGCCGGGCGCGGCCTCGGCATCGTGGTCGGTGGCCCCTACAGCTCGGGCGTGCTGGTGGGCGGGCCGAACTTCGAATACGCGCCCGCGCCGCCGCACATCCTCGGCAAGGTGGCGCGGATCAAGGCCATCGCCGACCGCTACGGCGTCAGCATGAAGGCTGCGGGCCTGCAGTTCGCGCTGGCCAACCCGGCGGTGGCGGCGGTAATTCCCGGCGCCAGCCGACCCGACCGCATCGCCGAGGATCGCGCCGCGCTCACCGAGACGGTGCCGGACGATTTCTGGCGCGAGCTGCGCGAGGCGCAGCTGGTGCATCCGGACGCGCCCCTGCCGAGCGACCAGGCTGGACGGCAGGACGAGCGCCGGGCGCAGCCGGGCCACGCCTGACCGGCCTCCGGGGCGCTGGACGCGGCGCGCCGCTCAAGCCAGCATGGTTTCCAGCGACGCCAGCATCTTCGCCCAGGCCTTGCGGCTGCTGTCCTCGTACTCGCGCCAGGCGGGATCCATCTCGTCGGTGAGGGTGACCTCGCAGCCGCCGTCGATGGCGCGGAACTCGAGGGTGATGCGGTCCTCGTCGGGCGAGACGGCGGGAATACCGAAGGTGAACACCAGCCGGTGCGGACGGTCGATCTCGAGGTAATGCCCGACATGCTCGACGTCGCCGTCCGGGCGCCGGTCGGTCATCACGAAGCGGCCGCCCACGCGCGGGTCAATCTCGCAGCGCACCAGGGCGCCGGTTTCGGTGGAGAACATGAAACGCGCGACGGTGGCCGGGTCGAGCCAGGCGTCGAACACGCGCTCGGGCGGATGCGCGTAGCGGTGGGTCACGCGGATCAGGATGGGCGCGCTCATGCGGTCTCCTTCAGTCGGGCGGCGTGGCGTCGAGGAGGTGCGCCAGCCGCTCCAGCCGGCCGCTCCATTGCTCGGTGCGCGTGCGCATCCACGCCGCCGCGTCCTCGATGGGTTTCGGGTTGATGCGCAGCACGTGCTCTCGGCCCACCCGCCGGCGCCGCACCAGCCGCGCCCGCTCCAGGATGCGGATGTGCTTGGACACCGAGTTGAGCGAGATCGCGAACGGCGCGGCGACCTCGGTCACCCGCGCCTCCCCGCGCGAGAGCCGCTCCAGGATCGCGCGGCGGGTGGGATCGGCGAAGGCGATCAGCACGTTGTCTCGGGGATCGTGTTTCAACATTCACCCATGTTGGTGAATGATTTCGCGGATGTCAAACGGCCTGTCCGTGGTCGGCGGGTGCAGGTTGACGGGCAAGCGGTGCATAGGAGACGCAACGCCGGGACCGGGTGCTTGGATCAGCGCCCGCGGCTCTTCCGCGTGGCTCCGACACCATCCCGCGAGCAATGAACCGGACCGTTGCCGCTAGGGGCCCGACCAGCCGTCCACCACGATACGATCTAGTGCACTCTGCTCGCCACGCATGAAGGACTGGATGCGTCCAGTGACCTCGGGCGAGGTCATGAACAGATTGTGGCCGGCGTTGACCACCACCGTGATCTCGGCGTTCGACAGCCCGCGCACCGCCTCGCGTTGACCGTCGGGATACGTGCGCCCGTCGAGCGTGCCGATGAGTACGAGTACCGGCAGGCAGCTGCGCGGGTCGCGGCGGAAACGGTCCCCCAGGTCCAGACCCGGCACCAGTAGATCCAGCTGGGGCATGGGGAAATTGAGGTAGCCGCCGAGGATCGCCGCTTTCGCTTCCCGCTCGAACCGGTCGAGGGAGCGGCGCGATATTCCCGACGCCAGGTCCATGCCCAGCGGCATCGGATTGAAATCGATCGCCTCGCCCGCCCGATGGTACTTGCCCAGCACCCAGGCGATGGGCGCGGTCTCGCCCGCGTCCAGCGCCGCGAACAGCTCGAGCAGCTGGAGGGCCGACGATGGATCGGCGATCATGCCGCTGGCGAGCTGCTGCAGATCCCGGCGTTCGAGCAGGAAATCGTAGGCGGCGCCCCCGGTCGGCGTGACGCGCAGCAGCAACGGCTCCGCCTCGAGCCTCGCCAGCACGCGACGCATCAGGCCCACGACATCGGGAAACCGCGACGCCAGTTCCGGCCGGGTGTCGATCGCCGCCTGCAGGCGCGTGAAGTAGGCATCGGTTTCCGCCGGTCGCTTCACCGTCTGGTCCAGGCCTTCGACGCTCGCCAGCACCACCCGCTCCAGCCGGTCCTCCATCGCCGTGATGGCCGCAAGCGCCAGATGGCTGCCGTAGGAGATGCCCCAGAGGCTGAGCTTGTCGGCACCCAGGTGGCGACGCAGGGCGTCGAGGTCGTGCACGCTCTGGGCGGTGGTCCAGTCGCGCAGGTCCAGGCCATCGCGTTGCCACTGCTGCAGGCATTGCCGCGCGGCGGCACGGTGCAGGTCCGCGTACTCGAGGTCGCTGTACGCGGTCGCATCGTCGATCCTGTAGGTGCTGGTGCACGTGGGCTGGCGGCTGCTGGCGCCGGTGCCGCGCTGATCGAATGCGATCACGTCGCCGAACTCCCGCATCGCCATGAACAGGGCAAAGCGGGGGCCGCGTGCGGTGTCGATGCCCGAACCGCCCGGGCCGCCGGCCAGGTACACGATGGGCGGGCCCTTGGCGGCGCCGGACGCCGGGAAACGGACATAGGCCAGCCGCAGCGTCGCCTGGCCGGGCCTGTTCCAGTTCGAGGGCACGATGAACTCGCCGCGGAACGCCGCGACGGTCTCGCCGGAACCCGCGGTGAACTCGATCGGTTCCTCGGTGGCGACCGGACCGGATGCAGGTTCGACAGCGGACGCCCCGGCGGCCACGAGCAGCGTCGCGAGCAGGAGGCGGGAAACCAGGAACCTGGTGAGGGGCATGGGGTTCTCGTCGCAGTGGAGTGTCACGAGCATCGTCGTGAACTCCAACGTTGTCAGCGACTTGTCGGCGAACGGCGGCGTCGGCTCGGCCGGCGGCGGAGCGCCACCGCTCACCGCTCCTAAGATGGCGGGATGATTGCCCGAGTCCTGATCGCACCGCTCCTGGCGCTGGCCTGCCTCGTCGCCGAAAGCGCGGCACAGGTCCCTGGCAACGGACCGTTCGAGGTCTGTCCGGCGACCGCAGAAGAGCCCACGCCACCCCGGGTCTATGACGGCGACGGCTGTCGCCGGATGACCCTTCACGAGGTCGATCCCCAGGGGCGGCAGATCTGGGTGCGCTTGCCTTTCGCCGTCACGGAACCGTCCGATGCCCGTTTCCTGGGGCTGCTCCTCTCGGCCAAGGGTTCCAGCGAAGTGTTTCTCGACGGGCGGCCGATCGGCGCGAACGGCGTGCCTGGCGCGACTCGGGGCCAGGAGACAGCCGGGCGCATGGACGTGGTGATCCCGATTCCCCGGGAGCGGTTGCGCCCGCAAGGAAGCCGCATCGACCTGCGCATGTCCTCGCACCACGGCTGGCTGACCCTGCGCAGCCCGGTGCATGCGATCGAACTCGTCGACTTCACCGACCCGCAGGCCCGCACCCTCCGCTACTACCTCCCCTCGCTGTTTCCGCTGGGCGTGTTCCTGCTTGCCGGCTTCTACTTCTTCTCGCTCACGGTGCGCAGCGAGCGCAAGCTCGAACCCGCACTGCTGGGCACACTGGCGATGCTGGCGGGGCTGCAACTGTTGCTGGAAATCAGCCGTGGCGTGTTCGCCTACCCGTATCCCGTTCAGGACCTGCGCCTGATCGGCATCCTGTCCTGCTCGATCGGCTTCGGCCTGTGCCTGGTGGCCGTCCACGCCCGCCTGTTCGCGCCGCGATGGCTGCCCGCATCCACCCTGCTCGCTGCCATCGCCACGGTCATCGGGATGCTGCTCGCGCCCTCGCTGGACGGCAAGACCAGCAGCGCACTGCTCGTCGCCACCACGGCTTCACTGGGCCTGGCGCTGGCGGGCGTGCGCGAACGCAAGCGCGGCGCGTGGTTCCAGGTCGGCGCGCTGCTGGTTTTCGGCCTGGCCAACCTGCTCGCTCCGGGCGGTTTCATCGACCTCGGCTTCTACCTGCTGGTGGCCGGCCTGATGATCGGGCTGATGATCCTGCAGGCCGCGGCCTACGGCCGCGAGCGCCGGCTGCGGGTCGAACAGCGCTTGCGCGCGGACCGCCTCCAGTACGCGCTGGATCAGGCGCAGGCCGAGCAGATGCCCCGCGTGTTGACGGTGCCGGCGGTCGGCACGGTGAAGCACGTTCCGCTCGAACGGATCGTGCGCATCCAGGGCGCCGGCGACTACGTCGAACTGCACATGGACGATGGCAGCCAGCTGCTGCATACCACGACACTCAACGAACTGGATGCCGATCTGTCGCCGCGCTTCCTGCGCGTGCATCGCTCGCACCTGGTCAATACCCACTACATCGAGCGCCTGGATCGCGCCGAAGGCGGAACCGGCACCCTGCACCTGCGCGGCAGCGAACCCGTTCCCGTCAGCCGACGCGTCATGCCCGGCGTGCGTCGCGCGCTTCGCTGAAGGCGCATGGCGGGGCCTGGCGGCCCGGGGCGCGGTCCGGGCGACCTCGTTGCGCTCTTCCGGCACACTGTCGTTCCTGCAGACGACGGCGTATCGATGCCATGACCTTGCCCGACGAAGAATTCGATCCGGACGACAACTACACCAGCGACCCGGAGCGCACCGAGATCGACGACGACGCCAGTGCCGAGGCCCTGGTCTGGCAGCTGCTGCTGGTCATCAGCCCCGGCGACGAGGACGCTGCGCTGCAGCAGTTCGGCGCGTTCCAGGAAGCGCTCGACGGTGGCGATGCCGAGGACATCGACGTGGTGTGGCTGCTCAAGGACGTGATCGACTGGAAATCCGGTTTCCACATCGAGGAGAGCGAGCCCGGCGCCCTGATCGACTGCCTCGGCGAACTGGCCGCGCGCTTCAACCTGCGCATCGACTGGGGCGTGGAGGATCCGACCGACGCGGCCTTCCTCGCACGCGTGTCGCCCGATGCCCTACTCGAGACCGCGCACGAACAGCTGCGCCTCGACGGCTACACGCTGTGGACCTGGGAGACCGGCACCGAGGCGCGCGCAGGCTGGATGACGCTGTCCAGCGACGACGAGGCGATGCGCGTGATCGCGCCCGCGTTGGGGATCGAGGTGCGGCCTGCGGCGGCCTGATTCGAAACGAACGATGCTGCGCCAGTGTCGATCAGGCGGGTTCGTCCTTGAAACTTCAGAGTCCTGACACTTCGGCGAATGCCCGCTGGCCTGGGCACAAGTCGGTCGATTTGACCCCGGATATCGGTGTCAGATGGTATCGAGCCAGGGTGACGCCGTCCTGCGTTCGAACGGCTGCACGAGTGGCTTCGACTCGTTCAAAGAGGCTTGGGGCGGCCCGGGAGGTCGTGTCCCACCGCCCTGCCCGCTCGATCAGGAGGCCGGGGGCGGTACACAACTCGTCAGGGAAGGCGCCACGGAAGCCGTATCGCTGCAGTTGAGCGACGGACCACACGCGCACTTGAGGAAAGCGAAGCGCGAGCGATCCGGTCAGAGCGTAGTCGGTCGTGGCGATCCATCTTGCGCCTGTTTCTTCGAGCAGCTCAGTGACGGCATGCTGGGTCGCCGACCATCCACGCGTCTGGTTCGGCGGATTGTCGGTCGTGCCGATCGGAGTGACCGGGTTCAAGGCGGTCGCGACCAGGCCGACGCTCATCAGCGATGCGATGGCGATGGTCGCCCTGGTCCACAGCCGCGGCGACTGCGCCCGAGCGAGGCCGAAGGCCGCAAGAACGGCGAAGAGCGCCTGCAGCGGCACGATCCAGTTGGCTTGAACTGGCGCATGCGTGGCGTGATAGGCGAAGTAGAGCAGGAGCGGAACAGAACTCCAGACCAGCAGCGTGCCGTCTTCCGGGGGGGCCTTGAGCGCCCGGAAGGCGAACCAGGAGACCAGGGGCGTCGGGGCCAGGAGCACGAGCGCCACATACTCCCCAAGGTATCGGGTCGAAAAGCCGGAGGCGACAAGGCGTGCGCCCTGGCGCTCCAGACCGAGCCAATCGTTCTGCAGGTTCCAGAAGAGATAGGGCAGAAGCGGCAGGAGCGCCGCTGCCGCGGTCACCCAGGGCAGACGCGTGAACAGACAAGTGCGGCCCTTCGGCGTGGCAATCAGGTAGCCCAGCAATCCGAAGGCCAGAAAGGCATTGGTGAACTTCGACAGGCCGCCGAGCCCGATCAGCAGACCCGTGCAGGCCCACCACAGCATCGCGGAACGTGCGTCCGGGGGCGTGTTGGTCGCGCGGACCGCGGCCCAGAGTGCGGCGACCCAGAACAGGGTCGAGGGCGCGTCGGGGGTGGCGAAACTGCCCAGGGCGAAGACGAGCAGGCCAAGGTTGTAGAGCGTTGTCGCAAGCACCGGCAGACCCACGGCGCCACCGGACATGCACCGCGCCATATCGCCAACGAGGTATCCCGAGGCGACGAAACCGATCACCGCAAACAGGCGGATGCCGAGTGTGGTTTCACCTAGGAGGCCGGTTCCCATGCGGATCATGTAGGCGATCACGGGCGGATGGTCGTAGTAGCCAAGCGCCAGGTCGCGGGCCCACAGTGCGTAGTAGGCCTCATCGTCGAAGAGGGGCACCAATGCGGCGACGGCGAGGTGAACGGCAAGAAACGAAAGCGATATGGTGGAAACGGAAAGCCGCACCGGAGAGTTGCCTTCGGTCCCTGCGTTCGTCAACGCTTGCGCCAGGTAAACAGGGAAGAGGCAACGAAGTTCCAGACCGCGCCAGCAATCGCGCCGACGATACTCGCCGGAGCCCAGAACGGCATAGCCGCAAAGAAGAAGTTCGCCACGCCCACATTCATGAGCGCGCCGAGCGCGCACACTGCGTAGAAGCTCAGCAATCCGCGCCAGATCGCGCGCCCGCGCAGGGCGCGGTCCCGATAGGTGATCAGGTTGTTCAACAGGAAGTTCGAGTTGATGGCTGCGAACACCCCGAAGGCCTGCGCCAACGCGAACCGATCTGTCGCAAGGAACAACGCGGCCCTGACGGCAAGCAGCTGCACGAAGATGCCCGTGAATCCGACGGCACAGAAGAGTACGAACCGCGTCGACACCAGCCCGCCGGTCTTCCGGACCACCAGCAGCGACACGAATTCGAGCGCGACGGCGGAATCCATCTTGGATTCTCCGGCGCGGCGTGACCGGAACGCGTAGGGGATCTCGAGCGTCTTCCATCGCCCTGCAGACGCGGCCAGCATGTCGGCGAGGATCTTGAACCCTTCTCCCTGCAGGGACGTGACCACCTCGTTGAAGGACAGGCGGCGCACCATGAAGAACCCGCTGACCGGATCCGAGGCCGTGATGTTCAGCATGCGCCGCGTCAGGGCGGTCGCACGATCGCTGCCCCATTGCCGGATACGGGACAGGCCATGGCCACTCGACCCGCCGTCGATGTTGCGACTGCCGATCACGATGTCCAGCTCGTCATCACCCTGCAACGCGTCGAGCATCGGTGCGAGCCGGGTTTCGTCGTGCTGCAGATCCGCATCGATCACGGCACAGAACGGGGCCGTGGAGGACAGGATGCCCTCGATACAGGCCCCGGCGAGGCCCCGCCGCCCGATCCGTGGGATCGCACGGACATTGTCGAACTCCAGAGCCAGGGACCGCACTTCCTCGGCCGTGCCATCGGGACTGTCGTCATCCACGTAGACCGCTTCCCAGGACCGCCCCTCGAGCGCGGCGCGCAACAGATCGAACAGCGGCCGGACATTGTCCTTCTCGTTGAATGTGGGGATGACGACGCTCAGGTCATACATGCGTCGGCCCTGCTTCGGGCCGCTGGTCCCGGATGGCTCCACGTATCGAATGGCCTATGTCTGTCGGCGGCCCGGCTTCGGGAGGGAGCCGTGGCCATTCGAAGGACGGCATGCGTGGCCGAAGGACTGCGGGGCTCTCGACAGTTCAAGCCGCTGGGCAAGCCTGTAGATCAGCCAGCCCACCAGGGCTCCGACGACCATGCCGGTCAGGACGTCCAGCGGATAGTGGACGCCCACGTAGATGCGACTGAAGCCCACCATCGACGACCAGACAAGCAGCACGGGCGCCAGGTACCTGTGGGTTTTCCGGAACAGCAGACCCAGGAAGACCGCCAGTGCCATCGAACTCGCGGCATGGGCCGAGAAGTAACCGTATCGCCCGCAGCGCGGCGCGATGTACCGGATCACCTCGCTCAGATGCTCTTCCCGGCAAGGCCTGGGCCGTTCGAAACCGTGCTTGAAGAGATTGGACAGCTGATCCGTGGCGGCAGCCATCACTGTGATCAGTGCAATGATGACCAGCGTGTTCTTCAGCCCGAAATTGCGATACAGCAGATACACTAGGCCCGCATAGAACGGGATCCACGTAAGTTTGTGGGTGATGAACAGCCACAGACCATCCCAGGGTTCCGAACCCAGCGAGTTCAGGAACACGAAGAGCTGCTCATCCAGCAGTTTCACCCCGCCGAAGAAGCTGATCGCCGAAGCCGGCGACGGCTGCCCCAGCACCGATTCGCCGAGAAGCAGCAGCCACAGTCCGAGGCCGGCAACCAAGGCAACGCCGACAGGGGTGCCCCAGCGAAAAGGCGGGGTCGGGGAGGAGGCGATGCTCCCGATCGCCTGTCGCAACAGGCGCAAGGTGCCCGACCTCGAGCCGCAGCCCGCGCCCGGGGCGTGGTCGTACTCGATCACACGGGTCTCGATGCCCACACGGGCGAACAGTTCCTTCGTGCGGTCGTTGCGTTGCGGCAGCAGCTGCAGCGCGTCCAACGCCTTGCGGGCCATCAAGCGGAAGTCGCCAGCATGGAGGGGATCATCGACATTGCCGGTCTGATCGATCGCGTGGCCGGCCGGATCGGCGACGACGGGCTTGCCCACGGGTTCGCCGGCGCGGACGCGGCGCTGCATCAGCACCACGTCGGCGCCCTCGCGCCACGCCGATACCATCCGCGGTATCAGCTCGGGCGGATCCCGGAGGTCCGCATCCAGGACGACCAGGGCATCCCCCAGGGCCAGACCCAACCCGGCCGTCATCGCGCCATCCTTGCCGGGTTTGCGACCCGGGCGCACCAACCGGATCTGCGGACAGCTCGCGGCTTGCCGCGCGAGGAATTCGGCGCCGCCGTCGCTGCTTCCGCCATCGACGAACAGGAACTCGCAGGGAACGGCCAGCTGCTCGCCGACTCGCCGCAGGCGCTCCAGGCAATGCGGGAGCGCCGATGCCTGGTCGTGGAACGGAACGATGATCGAAAGTTCAATGCGTTCGCGGCGCGGGCTCGGCACCGGGGCGTGGCCGAGCGGAATGTTCCCGACGTGCGGACGCATGCGATGCCTCGTGCTGTGGCGAGGCCGGACTGTCAGGCGACGCGTCTTACCGGATACTTACCGGCCGCGAAGCTCCCGGCGGCCAGGCAGTGTCCGGCGGGGAAGGCGCTCGACAACGGCGCCCGTTGGCGGCCCGTCGAACACGTGCAGGACACGGGCTTTCAGTCCGGGCGCGTTGTCTCCATCACTCACCACCGGACGAAACGACACGAAGATCCCCCGGATTCTCCCGGTCCAGGATCACGAGCAGCTTGCGCGACTGGTTCGAGCGGGACTTGCGGCGGCCCGGATCACTGTCGATGTCTTCGATCGCGTCGGCGCCGCGCGCGCGGGTGTTGCGCAGCGGGGCCGGGATCCGGTGCTATGCCGCCGCCCCGAATGCTGTCGCTTCCAATGTCATTCGTGGCTCTCTGGTGAGAAGAGATTCAACGCGGGCTGGTAGATGTCGCTACGCATGGCGAATGCGCCCATCACACTGTGAAACACATTCGCCTGGGAGAACGCGCCTTCGACAGTCGATGTCGTATCCGCGCTCGAATGGGCAGCGCCGGAATCCCATACGATCAACGGGATTTCCTTCTGGACGTCAGGTGCAATCGACCAGGGGGTGCCGTGCAGGTAGAGGTTGTATTCACCCAACGATTCGCCGTGATCGGAGACGTAGATCAGCGATGTCGAATAGCCTTGTAGACGCTTCAGTATGCCAATGGCCTGTGCCACGACGAAATCCGTGTAGGCGATGGTGTTGTCGTAGGCATTGACCAGTTCTTCGCTCGAACACTGGTGCAACTGGACCGATGCACAAACGGGCGTGAACACGTTGAAACGCGACGGATAGCGTACGTTGTATGCCGGCCCGTGACTCCCCTCGAGGTGGAATACCACCAGGATGCGTTGCTGGTCCGATGCCGCAATACGCGCTTCGATGCCACGCAGCAAAGCTTCGTCGTAGTCGCACGCCTCTCCCGTGCAACCGGCGTTCACATCTCCAAGGCGCTCGAAGTGCCGCACGTCCATTGGAGGCTCGCCGGAGTTGTTCGTTCGCCATGTGACTTCGACGCCATGACGCTGGAGGTAGCTGGTCAATGGCTCCCATGACGCACGCGTACCGGGCTCCTGATGGGCCAGGATGCATTCAAGGGCGGCCGTCGTGTACGTGGCGCACGACCGGGCCGTCCTGAAGACCGTGGCACCCGCTTTGGCGATCGCCGGATTGGTCTGCCTTCCATAGCCATACAGGGAGGAGTTCCGCGCGCGGGCCGACTCCCCGATCATCAGGAAGACCACTTTTCTTTCGTTCGACACGAAATGGGCGGCAGGCAGCAGCTTGCGTTCCCGCGGGGGCGCGCTGCCTGCCAGATACCATCCACCGTTGACCACATACGACCAGGGCAGGACCATGCCGCCGATCTGCTTGGCATGCTTGTCGATCCACAGCCAGCCGTGGGATGCGCCATACACCCAGCAGAGCGTGAGGAAGCCTGCCGCGATGGGCATGGCCAGGCGCTTGAAGAAGGGCGTGTGCGTCACCCTGACCTGCAGCAGAACCCAGCAGGGCACGATGCCCAGGAAAAAGGCGTAGACAAGCATCCACGGATGAAGCAGGCCGGCCGCTTCCGACATGTCGGTATTGAAGACGTTACCCATCATGGTCTTGTCCAGCACGACGCCGTACGTGACCACGAAGTAGAGTGCGATCGCATTGGCTATCGCCATCACCATGCACAAGGGCTTGACCAGCCGCGGCACGATCAGGGCGATGAAGCCGATAGACAATGCGGTCATCGCCACGACCACGATGAACAGCGTGAGCAGTGTCATACCCGCAGGCAGTGATGCGACATCCAGATGATCGATGCCGAACAGATAGAGCGGTACGTGATATGCCACGGCATTGAACAGGGCCCAGGCCAGAATGAAACCCGGCGTTCGGGAATGCCAACGCATCCTGGGAATGAAAGCGCCAGACAACGACCTGGACGCTGTTACGGGCATGGAAGTCGCCTCATGCGGGCCTGCTTGATCAAGATTGCGGAAGGACTGACATCCACCAGGCAGGCGCTAGTGCCTGCGAGCTCACGATCGGTACTTCCCCGTAAACAACGCGGCCGAGAGAATGCCGATCAATGCGCCGGCAATCACGGCCGATCCGGTATGTGCATCGAGCTCGACGCGCGCGAACATGGTCAACAGCAGGACGGGAACCAGGTAGAGCAGGTGCCACCATCCATAGCGACGTCCCACAAAGTACACCGCTGAAGACGCCAGCGAGGCGTGTCCGGAGGGCATATTGTGCCGCCCGCCATGGGGACGCTCGCCCAGGCGCACGCCCAGGACAACGACGGGATCCAACGCCCGTTTCAGTCCATGGGTCATGATGGTGCCGGCGACACCGATATAGAGATTCTGGATCACCCCGATCGGGTCGCGTTTGACGATGGGCAATGCGAGCTGTGCGATCGTGTTGATGAACCGCCCGTACTGCTCCGTGCCTGTGACCAGTATGTCCTCGCTACGCGGCGTAGCGCGGTAGCTCGACAGATCGGAGGGATAGAAGATCGACAAGGCACTACCGATCAGGCACATCATCATCAACCGCCTCGGTCGTTGTACCTGCGTGTAGGCCGTTGCCCACGCCCTGAACTTCGTTGTTCGCGCCTTGGCGAGGAGAGATTCGATGCGGGCTCGGAGATGTCCCGGATGCCTCCACGGCATCCTGCCGGCGGGTCCGGTAGACCCGCTTCCGGGACGGCCACCGGCATCCCCGAGCGCCAGGTCCAGTCCAGCCGTCATCGCACCCTTCTTGCCGGGATTGCGACCCGGGCGCGCCCACCGGATCCGCGGAGCGTTCACGGCTCACTGCGCCTCGCAACCAGCGTCGCCCTGGCGGCTTCCACCGTCGACGGACAGGAACCCGCGGGAAACCGCGACTGCTCGGCGATCCGCGGCAGGTGGTCCAGGCAAGCCGAATGCCGATGCCTGGTCGTGGAACGGGGGATAGGCGAAAGTTCCATCCGCTCGCGACGCGGGCGTGGATCCGCGACGCGCCCGAGCGGACTGGTTCCAACGTGCGGACGCATGCGATGCCTCGTGCTTTGACGAGGGCCGACTGTCGGGCGACGCGTCTTGCCGCATACTTACCGGCCAGGCAGTCCCGACCGCCAGGCAGAAGTGCCGTCAGGTAAGTGTCCAGTAAGAGTGCCGCCCGACAATGTCGCTCGCTTGCGGCGTGTCGAACACAGGCAGGTGCAGGGCTTTCAGCGCGAGGGCGTTGCCCCCACCATTCACCAAGGAACGAAACGACGCGATGAGCCGCATTCTCCTGATCGAGGATCACGAGCGGCTTGCGCGGCTGGTTTGCAAGGGACTCGGGGCTGCCGGGATCGCCGTCGATGTCGTGGCTCGCGTCGACATGGCATGGGCCACGATCCGGCGAGTGCCTTACCAGGCGCTGGTGATCGATCGCGGATTGCCCGATGGCGATGGCCTGGTCCTGCTGCGGCGCATGCGCCGCGCCGGAATCGGCATGCCCTGCCTGGTGCTGACGGCGCGCGATGCGTTGCGCGACCGTGTGGAAGGTCTGGATGCGGGCGCCGACGACTACCTTCCAAAGCCGTTCGCCATGGATGAGGTGGTAGCGCGCGTGCGGGCACTGCTGCGCCGTCCGGTGGAGGTTCGGCCGCTCGATCCCCACCATGGCGATCTGACGCTGCGGCCCGCCGCCGGCATCATGTGTTGCGGCGAGGAAAGCGTGGCCCTGGCCCCGGCGGAGATGCAGATCATGCTGTTGCTGCTGCGCAAGCACGGGGAAGTCGTGCGCCGCGGTGCGCTGGAAGCGGCCGGGTGGGGATTGGGCGAGGCCGTCACCCCCGGCGCGCTGGATGTCGCCCTGCATCGCATCCGCCGCAAACTGCTCGTCATCGGCTCGCGCCAACGGATCATCAATGTCAGAGCTCTCGGCTATGTCCTTCGTGAAGCCGGCAAGACCTAACAGCCTCAGCCTGCGGGTCCTGCTCGCGTACGTGGTCGGTGTAATCCTGAGCATCCTGCTCATGATCCTGGCGGCGCTCGTGCTGACGACCTGGCGCAGCGACGCGTGGCTCAGGGCCGACCTGGCCGAGTACACGCGGGACCTGATCGAGGCGGTCCGGTTCGACGACACGGGTGTGCCGAACGGCCTCGCCGCCAGCGAGGATGGCGACAGGTGGATCTACGAAAGCCTCAAGGGGGAAACTGCCTACCGCGTGCTGGACGAATCCGGGCGTACGGTGCTTGCCTCCGCCGCCGGAGAAGGATTCTGGCCGTCCGCCGAGTCGCTGCAACTCGTGCCCGGGAGCTTCAACTTCGAGCGGGGGGGCATCCGGATGCACAGCGTGGTCGAGCCCTTCGAGCATGGCGGAAGGACCTGGTACTTCCAGTTCGCCGCCAGCACGAGGATGCTGGGTTTCATCTATCAGGAATTCACCCTGCCGTTCATGGGTGCGGGTGTTGCCATATTCAGCGTGTTGCTGCTCGTCGTCTTCGGCATCTGCGCCTATGTCACGCTCGGATACACGCTCCGGCCCTTGCGCAAGCTTTCGGAGGCCGCGACCTCGATCTCGCCGCGCGCACTCCACGCGCGATTGCCCACCGGGGCGGTTCCGTCCGAGATCGCGCCCATGGTGCACAGCTTCAACCGCGTACTCGACAGACTGGAACACGGATACCGCGTCCAGCAGGAGTTCCTTGCGACGGCTGCGCACGAGCTGAAGACGCCGCTGGCGTTGATCCGTGCGCAGGTCGAGCTGCGGGAGGAGGGCGAGGATCGCGATGCTCTGCTCGGCGATGTCGACCACATGACGCGCCAGGTGCAGCAACTTCTGCTGCTGGCGGAAGCCAGCGAAGTGCAGAACTACAGCTTCGCCACCATCGATGTCCAGGACGTAGCGCAGGACGTCGTTGCCTACCTGCAGCGCATGGCCGAGGTGGCGCACGTGCGTGTGACCCTTTCCGGCAGCACGTCCGTCGCGCGGTGGCAAGCCGATCGCGGTGCGCTGTTCACGCTGCTGAAGAACCTGCTGGAGAACGCCATCCAGCATGCGCCGCGCGGCACCGAGGTGCGGGTGGAGGTGGACGCTGCAACGGTGACGGTGCGGGATTCGGGCCCGGGCGCGGATCCGCAGCAACTGTCGCAGATGTTTTCCCGCTTCTGGCGTGGCGCCCACCGGCGCGACCAGGGCGCTGGCCTCGGCCTGGCCATCTGCCGCGAAATCGCGCTGGCGCATGGATGGGTACTGTCCGCGCACGGGGCGGACCCCGGATTGCTGCTCCGGTTGTCCGAGAACGGCGCCTCCAGGGCCTAGCGAAGCAGCATCCGCAGCACCATCGCACCACGTGGACACCCGCCAGCCGGTGCACGACAGCCTTCTGAAGCGGTAGCCCGCAGACCGGCGTCGCCATTCGTGGACATGGATCCGCTATGACGGATCGATCCCGGCCATGGCGATGCCGGCCACCATTGGTCATGGCCACTCACGACACTTCTGCCATCTGGCGCGATCGCCCAGCATCGGCATCCACACGACTACGGATACACGCGCATGCCCGACGGGATTTCCAGCCTGCGACTCTGGCTGCTGCGTGCGATGTACGCACTCATCGCGGTGGGCCTGGGCCTGACGATCTGGCCGCTGATCCTCACCCCGCCCGCGACCGCCGACGAGGACTCGGTGATCCACGCCCTGCTGGGCGCGCTCGCGGTGATGGCGGCGCTGGGCGTGCGCTATCCGCTGAAGATGCTGCCGCTGCTGCTGTTCGAACTGCTGTGGAAGGTGGTGTGGATCGCCGCGTCCGCGCTGCCGGTGTGGCTGGGCCCCGGCCTGGACGCCTACGGCACGGAGACCTTCTTCGCCTGCCTGATGGGCGTGGTGCTGGTACCGCTGGTGGTGCCGTGGGGCTACGTGCGTGCGCAGTATCTCCGGGCGGCGGGCGAGCCGTGGCGTGGCGCCGGTGCCAGCTCTGCCGGCGGCAGGTAGGCGCCGCCACGTCTGGAATGGGCGGCCGACTCAGGAGCCTGGCGCGAAAAAGCGATCAAGCGTTGGTGACGCGGCGTGCCAAGGGCGGCAGGCCAAGTTGATTTTGAGCGGCAACCGGCCTCATCCACACCACTGCCGCTCACAAGGCACCCCATCCCCATTCCCATCCATCTTCGTGTTCGGGCAATGCTGGATGAAGTACGTCGCCTCCTCGCACGAGCGCATCTGCGAGCAATGGGTGCGGCCATCGCAGGTGTAGGCGGACGTGGGTGCCGGTTTCACGACGCGTGTCGCAGGTCGCGCCGATGAAGCGTTCGCTGCCATGGGCGCTGCGGCAGGCGCGCTCGTCCCGGTGAAGTGTCGATAGCCGCCCCAAGTGGCGACAGCGATGATCAACAACACGACCAGCTTTTTCATGGCACGTCCCCTCGTGTTGCGACTGCGATGGATGGTTGCAGTGCGACGTCGCTCAACGTGTACCGCGGCAGGCGGGAAAGCTGGCACAGCCCCAGAACGTGGCCGCAGTGAACCGGTTGGTCCGCTTCACCATCGCCACCCCGCAGCGCGGGCAGTCGGGCGTGACGGGTCCGGGCACGCTTGGCGCCTGCAGCACGGGCTCGACGCGGGCGTGCACGGGTGGCGGCACGGCGGGCGCTGCGACTTGGGTATCGCGCGGCCCGGCTTGCACGCTGCGGATCATCGCCAGCAGGGTGTCGCCGTCGATCAGTTCGATCGGCTTGCCCTGCGCGAAGCGCGCGGCGTCGCGGGTGAATCCGCCGAGCGCGGCGATGCGCACGGCGTGCGCGCCGTGGTGGGCGAGCAGGCCATGCATCTCGCGCACCACGTTCACCCGCACCTGGCGGCGGCGCCATTGCTTGCACTGCACCAGGGTGCGCTGGCCGTCCTTGCGCAGGACCAGGTCGATGCCGCCGTCGGCGCCGCCGAGGCCGCTTTCCTCCACCACGTAACCCTGGCGACGGAAGGCCTCGCCCACCAGCCGTTCGAAATCGCGCCAGCCGAGCGCGGCGATGCTCTCCAGCCCGGTCTGCGCATCCAGCAGCCGGCGCTTGCGGTGCGAGCCGAGGAAGGAGGCGCCTGCGGCCATCGTGCACAGCGCGAGGAAGATCCACGCGGGGACCTGGAGCGCATCGGACTGCGCCAGCCCCTGCGTGAGCGGCCCGCCCTGTCCGGAGAGCCAGGCGGGAATCCCGTAGCGGATCGACCCGAATCCGAGCACGCCCGCCGCCAGCCCCACCGGCCATGGCAGAGCGACGAGGTGGTCGAGCAATCCCTGCCTTCCGCGTCCCATGCGGACCCCCATCACATTTTTCCCCGGCGCCGACCATAGCGCGCGGGCGGACCGGGCGGAAGTGCGCGCCTGCCGGAGCCGGGCCCGGGCCGTGCTCCGGCTGCGCCCCCACGCGCCCGTTCATGCCGCCTCACGCCCCGCCTCGCCATGCTGTCGGGCCCGTCTATCCAAGGAGCCCGGGTCGATGGCCCTGCTGTTCGCGTTACTGCTGCTCGCGCTGGCCTGGGGGCTGGGGGCGCTGCAGCTGTGGCCGCGCACGCGCTGGATGGGCACGGTGCTGCCGTGGCTGGGCGGCGCGCTGGCGCTGGCGTTCTTCGGGTGCCTGGGACTGGGGATCGTGGGGCTGGTGCGGGACGGGGGCTGGGCTTCGCCGTCTGTCGCACAGGCGCTGCACGGGCTGCTGGGCGAAGGTTCGCTGGCGCTGCGGCGCTCGGACTGGGCGTGGCTCAACCGGGCGGCGAGCGTGTACCTGAGCCTCGACGTGGCCTGGACGCTGCTGGCGCTGTGTTTCGCCTCGCTGCACGGGTTTGCGTTCTGGGCGGGCGTGGCCGAACAGCGTCGGCAGGCGCGGGTGCGGCGCGCACGCTGATCCTTCGGGTCGCGTGGCGCGTGGTGCGTGCGCCCGCGCTCGCGTACCGGACTATTCGCGCTCGCGAAAACTGCGTACGTGCTCCACCAGCGCGCGCAGCTTGCGCGGCTGGTTGTGGCGGCTGGGAAAGTACAGGAAGAAGCCGGCGAACGGGGCCTGGTAGTCCCGCAGCATCGGCACCAGCTGGCCCGATTGCACCCACGGCCGGACGTTCTCCTCCAGGGCGAAGGTGATGCCGCCGCCGGCCAGCGCGGTGGTCAGCATCACGCGCAGGTCGTTGGTGGTGACCTGCGGGTCCACGGCCACGTCGTACTCGCGGCCGTCTTCGCTGAACTCCCATCGATACGGTGCGACGCCGGGTGCCGGGCGCCAGCCGATGCAGCGGTGGTGGACGAGGTCGCGCGGGTGATGCGGCATGCCGTGCGCTTCGACGTAGCCGGGCGCGGCCACGGCCACCTGCCGCTGAGGGCCGGTGAGCGGCACCGCCACCATGTCCTGCTCGATCACCTCGCCCAGGCGCACGCCGGCGTCGAAGCCGGCGGCGACGATGTCGATCGGCTCGTCGCTGACGGTCACGTCGAGCACGATGCCGGGATACGCCTGCGCGAACCCGGCCACCAGCGGGCCGGACAGGAAGCGCTCGGCGATCGACGACACGTGCACCCGCAGCAGGCCGCGCGGCGGGCCATCGTCCACGGCTTCCTCCAGCGCGCCGGCGACGGTGCGCAGCGGCCCGGCGACCTGCCGGTGCAGGCGCTCGCCGGCTTCGGTGAGGCGCACGCTGCGGGTGGAACGCTGCACCAGGGCCACGCCCAGGCCGTCCTCGAGCCGCCGGATGCCCTGGCTGACGGCCGAGCGGGTGACGCCGAGCGCATCGGCCGCGGCGCGGAAGCTGGCGGTCTCGGCGACGGCCAGGAACATGCGCAGGAGGTTGAGGTCGGGGCCCATTGGTTAACAAGTCTAACCAATGCATCCAGCGTTTGGCGGGTTCTCTCGACGCCGCTGGCTGCCTACCGTATCTCCACACCTACCGGACAGGAGATGCGCCATGTCGGACAGCCCCCGCTTCCAGACCCCCGCCGCCGCCGTCTCGGCCCTGCTGGCCGGGGCGCTGGCGGCAGCCGAACCCGCCACCCCCGCGGCCCCTCACCCTTACGTGGGCATGTGGGTCACCGACGACGGCCACGTCCGCCACGAGCTGCTGCCCGACGGCCGCTACGACGAGGCGCGCGGCACCCGCGAAAGCGCCTACCAGGGCCGCTACACGGTGCGTGGCAACCAGATCGACTACGTGGACGACACCGGGTTCACCGCCGACGGCGTGTTCGTCGAGGCGGACGTGCTGCACCACGGCGGGATGGTGCTGCGCCGGGTCGCGCCCGGCGCCGGCACCGGCACGCCACGCGACACGCGCTGAGCGCCACGACCTTCCTCCCACTGGCGCGCGCCGACGGCGTGTACGCCGAACGGGTACAGCTCGCCGCCACAAGGGTGCGGCACCTGGCCACGCCCGGCACCGCCACCGCTTCGCCACGCGAAGCGCATCGCACGCCACGCCCTCTTTTCCTCACCGCAACAGGAGACCGACCATGAAAGACCTCCAGGACAAGGTTGTACTGATCACCGGCGCCAGCAGCGGCATCGGCGAGACCACCGCGCGCGTGCTGGCCGGACGCGGCGCCACCGTGGTGCTCGGTGCGCGCCGCATCGACCGGCTGCAGGCGCTGGCCGAGGACATCACCACGCGCGGCGGCAACGCCCACGCGCGCACGCTGGACGTGACCTCGCGCGCCGACATGCAGGCCTTCGTGGACGAGGCCGTCGCCCGCTACGGCCGCATCGACGTGCTGGTGAACAACGCCGGCGTGATGCCGCTGGCGCCGCTGTCCGCGCTCAAGACCGACGAGTGGGACACGATGATCGACGTCAACATCCGCGGCGTGCTGCACGGCATCGCCGCGGCGCTGCCGCTGATGGAGGGCCAGGGCCACGGCCACGTGGTGAACGTGTCCTCGATCGCCGGGCTGTTCGTGATGAAGACGGCGGCCGTGTACTGCGCCACCAAGTACGCGGTGCGTGCGATCTCCGAAGGCCTGCGCATGGAAAGCGACATCGTGCGCGTGACCTGCGTGTACCCGGGCGCGGTGGAATCGGAACTCGCCAGCACCATCACCCATGCCGAGACGGCGCAGGCGATCGACGAATTCCGCCAGATCGCGCTCAAGCCGGAGGCGATCGCGAATGCCATCGCGCATGCCATCGCGCAGCCGGCCGACGTGGACACCACCGACATCGTGGTGCGCCACGTGAGGAGCCCGGCGTGAGTGGCGGCGGACAGTCCCTCACCCCAACCCTCTTCCAGCCCGGCGCAGTCGCGCCGGGCGTCCGGAAGGGCGGCACGACGGAGCCAGGAGCGGTCTTTTCCTTCGCCAGTTGACGGGGGGTGAGGGCGACCTGCCTGCGCGGCACTGCCGCGCAGGTCGACCGAACGCCCGGTGCGCTGCACCGGGCCGGACAGGTGCCGAAGGCGGATGGGGGCGCGCGAAGCGCGCGTGGCTGATCGCGGGAACCTTGCTGGTGGCGACCTTCGCATCCACCGCGCACGCAGGCCCGATGCATCACATCGCATTGTCATCGCCGGCGACAGCCGCGGCCCCGTCACATCCCGCAGACGACACCCGCACCGCCGCGAACGAAGCACTGATCCGCACCGCCTTCGACGCCTGGCGCGCCGGCACCGGCGGCGTGTTCGACCTGCTGGCCGACGATGCGCAGTGGACGGTGGCCGGCGACAGCCCGGTGTCGGGCGTCTACACCTCGAAGCAGGACTTCCTGGACCGCGCGGTGGCGCCGATCCTCGCGCGCCTGGCCACGCCGATCGTGCCCGAGGTGCAGCACGTGCTGGCACAGGGCGATGCGGTGGTGGTGGTCTGGCGCGGCAGCGCGCGCGCGCGCGACGGCAGCACCTACACCAACCACTACGCCTGGCACATGGAACTCGAGGGCGGCAGGATCGTGCGCGTCATCGCCTTCCTCGACACCTGGGCGCTGGATGCATTGATGGAGTGAGCGGCGGGGGAGCGCCGCTGCGGCGTCCCGGTGTCCTAGCCGTTCCCGCCCGCGCCGCCGCCATGGGCCGGGCCGGTGGCGCGGATGGTCCAGCCCACCAGGTACTGCTCGTGGAAGAGCGGAGCGACATCGGCGTCGGACAGTCCACTGGACTGCAACACGCTGGAGAATGCAGCCACCGCATCCGCATCGAGCGCGTGCCGGAGCAGTTCCCGCTGGCGGAAGACGGCATCGTCCAGCGCGCTCGCATGGGCGGCATGCGCGGCCCGCGCCTGTTCCAGGGTGATGGTGCGCGCGAGCAGGCGCTGCATCAGCGCACCCACGACGTCCCGCGCCTCGAACAACAGGTCCGGGCAAGGGCTGCGAGCCGCCTCGTCGTCGAGCTGCCGCATCGCCGCGTTCAATGCATCGCGGGCGGCGCCTGCGTCCGGATCGGCGGCGAGGTGTTCGCCCCGCCCTTGGGCGGCGATGGCCAGGTACGGGAAGATCGCCGACGCGGTCGCCATGAGCTGGCCCTGCGCGTGCAGCCACTCGCCCAGGCGGATTTCCTCGCGGGCCACGTCCGCCAGGCGCGAGCCGGCATGGTGGACGATCAGCGCCACGGAGCCCGACGGCCTGAGCACGCGCGCGACTTCCGGGATCGCGCGTTCGGGTTCGGCGTACTCCAGGCCGTACTGGCTGACGACGAGATCGAACGTGTCGTCGGCGAAGGGCAGTCGTTCGGCCGGGGTGTCCGGGTGGAAGCGCAGGGCGTCGCGGCAGCGCGCCGGCGCGGCGGCCAGCCATGCGGGATCGATGTCCGCGCTGTCGACCGCGTCGACCCTTGGCATGTCCGGCGAACCGAGCTCGCACAGCAGCGCCGGCAGGGGGCCGTTGCCGGTGCCGACATCGAGGATGCGGTGCGTTGCGCCCAGCGGCGAGAACGCCTCGATCCAGAACCGCCGGATGCTGCCTTCGTAGTTGAGCGCGAACGACCCGGAGAGCGAGTGCAACGGGCCGCGTCGCCAGTGCGTCGACCAGACCCTGCGCCGGGTCGAGCTGTTGGTGTCGTCGTTGTTCTCGGGCGGATGCACTTCGATCATGCCGGTTCGCAGCACGCGGGGCGGAGACCGGGCGAGGGTAGCTGCAAACCGGGGCCTCAGGAAGGAAGGGGGAGGCAACGCATCGCACATGTCGTGTGTGCTCCGTAGCCCGGGTAAGGCAACGCCGCACCCGGGACCACGACCAACGCTGCCGCAAGCCGGGGCGGCCTCTCTGCACCGAAGGACAACGACCCCGGATGCGCCCTGCGGGCTTATCCGGGCTACGCGAGGCGGCGTGGCGATGCCCGGGGCCAGCGGCGTAGCCCGGGTAAGGCGAAGCCGCACCCGGGGCGCGCCGGCACCCTCAGGGCGCGGCGTCCTCGCGACCCGCGGCGGCGAGGATCAACCGCGCGATCTCGCGCGGATGCGACAGCAGCGACAGATGCCCGCTCTCGAGTTCCACCACCGTCGCGCCCATCCGCTCGGCGAGGAAGCGCTGCAGCTCCGGCGATGTCGTGTTGTCCGCGCTCGAGACGGCATACCACGACGGCTTGTCGCGCCATGCCGCGACCGAGGTGCGGCCGGCGAACAGGTCCGCCGCGATCGGTTGCTGCACCGCGAACAGCACCTTGGCCTTCGCGGCGGGCACGCCATCGGCGAAATAGGCCAGGAAGGCGTCCTCGCGAAGGGTCGCGAAGCCGTCGCGGGTTTCGACGCCGGCGCGCACCGGCATGGTCGGGAAGCGGCTGGCGAGTTCGACGAAATCCTCGCCCGCGTCCGGTGCGCGCGCTGCGACGTAGACCAGGCCGGTCACCCGCGGATCGGCGCCGGCTTCGCTGACCACCGTGCCGGCGTACGAATGCCCCACCAGCACGGTCGGCCCCTGCAACGGCTCGAGCGCGCGCCGGGTCGCGGCGACATCGTCGGACAGCGAGGTCAGCGGGTTCTGGACCGAGACCACGTGGAGTCCCGCCTGCTGCAGCAGGGGGATGACTTCGCTCCAGCTCGAGCCGTCCGCCCAAGCGCCATGGACGAGGACGACGTTGCGGGCGCGCGGTTGCGACGATTCGGCGGCGTGGGCGGGTGCGCCGGCGAGGGCCGCCAGGGCGATCAGCAGCGGGACGGTGAACGAAAGGAATGTGCGCATGGATGGGCTCCTGAGGGGAAGCGGGATCGCTTCAACGGAGGTATTCGCCTGCGAGGGGCCGGTGTTACATTCCGGGCGGTCGCGGCTCCGCGGGTGCCGCGGGTCGGGTTCGGAATGCGCATGACGATGCAGGAACAGGCCTGGGCCGATGCCTTGCGCCGCGAGCGCGCGGGCGACGGCTCGCGTTACGCGCAGTTCCTGGAGGAGTATTCGAGCGTGCTGCGCCGCGTGGTCAGGGGCAAGCTGTCCGGCGCCGGACTCGACGTGCAGGAGGCCGAGGACGTCGTCCAGGAGGTGCTGATCGCCATCCACCAGCGACGCGACCAGTGGAACGACGAGCGGCCGCTGCTGCCGTGGCTGGGGGCGATCTCGCGCTACAAGACCATCGATGTCCTGCGCCGCCGCAGGTCGGAACTGCGCCTGCGGATCGACCTGAGCGAGCGCGAGTGGGCGGACCTGTTCGTGGCCGCAGACGCGCCCGTTGTCGACGCCGGTGCCCGAATCGAGGACATGGTGTCCGCGCTGCCGCGGGTCGAGCAGTCGGTGGTCAGGAAGCTCGGCATCGAGGGCCTGTCGCCGCGGGAAGCGGCACAGGCCACCGGGATGAAGGAAGGCACGGTCCGCGTCGCGTTCCATCGCGGGCTGGCAAGGTTGCTGAAACTGGCGCAGGGCGGAGGAAGGTAGGCGATGGCACACGAACCGCCGCAGCGGACGGATGCGTTGATACGGCGCCTGGCCGACGAGGCCGGCGCGCGGCCGCGGCCGCATCGTGCGTTCCTGCCGCGGCTGCTGGTCGCGGCGGGCGGCGCAGTGGTGCTGGCGGTGCTGGTGGTCGCGGCGGCGTTCGGCATCCGCGGCGATCTTGCCGCGCACGTGGCGTCGTCGATGTATCTCTACAAGGCCGTGGCCATGGCCTGCGTGGTCGTCGCGGGCCTCGTCCTGGTGCGCGCCGCGGGCACGCCGGGCGCCTCGATGCGCCTGGCCGCGGCGTTCGCGCCCGCGCTGCTGGTGCTCTTCGCAGGCATCGTGCTGCTCGACGACCAGGTGCCGCTGACCGGTGCGCGTGCGGTGTCCGTGCCCATCTGCCTGCTGGCCATCGTCCTGGCGGCGCTGCCCGGGCTGGCGCTGCTGCTGCGTTCGCTGCGCCGTGCCACGCCTACGCGCCCGGCATTCGCGGGCGGCATGGCCGGCCTGCTCGCCGGCGCGATCGGCGCGCTCGCGTACACGCTGTCGTGCGTGAACGACGGCGCGGTGTTCGTCTCGGTCTGGTATTCGCTGGCGATCGTGGCGACGGGCGCGATCGGCGCGCTGGTCGGGCGGCGGGTGCTCGCCTGGTGAGCGCGCCGCGTTCCGGCGCGCGTCAGGCGACCGTGGCGTTCGCCTTGTTCCGCAGCTTCAGGCAATAGACGGATGTCACCGCGATGCCGAGGATGATCGCGGCGCATCCGCCCGCGACCGCCACCGGGATCGGCGCGAAGGTCCACAGTCCCGCGTACACCAGGCCGCTCAGCACCATCGACCAGCCGCCCACGCGCCTGACCTGGCGGATCGCGGCACTGGGCGCCACGGCCTTGGGCATGCGGTTGCCGATCCAGGCGATCATCAGCCCGTTGAGGCCGATCACCACGCGCGTGGTGGTGTCCTGGTCGATATGGCCGAGCTTGCGCGCGTAGCTCGCCACGAGCGCCACGGCGATGATGCCGACGGCCCAGGCGATGTAACCGGTCAGTTCCCTGTTCATCGTGCGATCTCCCTCTTTTTCTTCGGCGTCGTTGTGGTGGTGCCCACGCCGACGGAATGGGCGAAGCCCAGCAGCGCTTCCTCGAGCACCGAGAGCTTCAGGTGGTAGATGACGGACTTGCCGGCCTTCTCGGTGTCCACGAGGTCGGCCTCCTTCAGTACCGCGAAGTGCGCCGACATCGTCGGCTTGGACACGTCGAACCGGGCGCTCAGCTCGCCGGCGCTCAGCGGACCCTTGCGCAGCAGCTGCAGCACGCGCCTGCGGGTGGGGTCGGAAAGGGCTTTGAACACCTGGCTCATGATGAGATGATTAGCTAATCATCTAATTGTGTCAAGTGGCGCCCGGGCGCGTCCTGGGTGACAACGTCCCGGATGCGCCCTGCGGGCTTATCCGGGCTACGACGTGTCCGTGGCTACGGATTGTCCGGGCCACGACGCGCGTAGTCCGGGCAAGGCGAAGCCGCACCCGGGACCGGGACGACGCTTGTGCAGGCCAGAGCAGTCTTTCCCTGCGCGGAACAGGCCATGTGGGTTCCGGATCCGGCGTTCGGTGGTCACGTCCCCGGATGCGCCCTGCGGGCTTATCCGGGCTACGGCTTATCCGGGCTACGGGTTGTGCGGCTACGCGAGGCGGCGCGCGTAGTCGTCGCGCACGTGGCGGTTGATGTAGGTGTTGAGGCCGGCGCCGGCGTCCGCGAGACGCTGCATCTCCATGACGAGGAGGGGCCCGGGATGGCTGTCGTCGTAGCGGTAGGTGCCGCCGTGGTGGAAGCGCACGACGATCCAGCCCGGTCCGCTCTCGTAGGCGGCCACGCCGGAATCGCCGTCGTCATCGCGATAGGGTTTCATCGCCTCGTGTCGCCTCGTGTCGCCGCGCCGTCGCCGTCGCCGTCGCCGTCGCAGCGTATCGCCGCGCATCGGCACGGGTGGTGTCGGACCCACGCGCGCGGAGCGGCGCAGGCCCGGGCGGCTGTCTGCGTGTTACCAGCGCGGATGTCGACTCCGCGTGGTCGCCCCGCCCTGGGACGTGAACTCCGTCCGGGCCTGCGACCTGTGTCCACGACACGACGACGGCGAGCCGCTAGCATCGGCCTGGACCGCCTCCGGTGACCTCATTTGCGCCTGCCGTCCGGCACGACCCTGCACAACCTCGGCTTCGCCGCCGCGCTGGTGCTGCTGAGCCTGATGGCCTGGCAGGGCAAGCGCACCCAGGACGTGCTGCTCGACACCAACGCCGCCATCGCCGACAGCCTCGAACTGATCACCGTGGTGCAGGGCATGTTCTCGGCGCTGCAGGACGTGGAGACGGGCTCGCGCGGCTACGTGCTGACGGCGGCTCCGGACTATCTGGCGCCCTATCGCGACGGCCGCGAACGGCTCGGGTCCCTGCGCGATGAGCTGGGCCGCATGCTGGCCGGCCGCGAGCGCGCGACGTGGCTGGCGAAGCTCGACGCGGACATCGCGCGCCGGCTGGAGATCGCGGCGGCCAACGTCGAGCGCCGCGACCGGCTCGGCCTGGAGCGGGCGGCACAGGCGGTGGCTTCCGCCGGCGGCAAGGAAACGATGGACGCGCTGCGCGCGCAGCTGGGCGAACTCGAAACCAAGGAACGCGCGCTGCTCGCCCGGCGCACCGCACTGGCCGCCTCGATCCTGGAACGCGGCCGCTGGCAGGTGCTGGGCGGCAGCCTGGTGATCGCGCTGCTGATGGTCTGGTTCCTGCGCGCCATGAACCGCACCCTGCGGCGCCAGGCGCAGCTGGCGCGCATCGCGGGCGCCGGCGAGGCGCGCCAGGCCGCGCTGCTGCGCGCCGTGCCCGACGACCTGTACGAACTGCATGCCGACGGCCGCATCGAAGTGCTGTCGCAGGCGGGCGGCCAGCGCGGCGAAGTGCCGGCCGGCCTGGCCGGCGCGTTCGCCGACCTCGCCCGCCACCCGGACCGCAGCCTGGTCGCGTTCGACTGGCACGATGACGGCGGACGCGACCACGAGGTGCGCATCGCGCGCAGCGACGGCGGCGAAAGCCTGGCCATCGTGCGCAACGTCACCGAGGCGGCGCGCGCCCGCCGGCGCCTGCGCGACCAGCAGGCGTTCCTGCGCAGCGTGGTGGACGCCGACGAGAACCTGATCTTCGTGCGCGACGCCGGCGGCCGCGTGCTGCTGTGCAACCAGGCCTTCGCGGCGCTGCTCGGCCTGCAGCCCGGGCAGGTCGAGGGCCAGCGCGTCGAGGACCTGCCCGGCGGCGACCTGCTGGCGCCGCTGCTCGACGGCGACACCGCGCTGCTGCGCGAGGCCTCGGAACTGCGCCGCCCGGAGCTGGCGGTGGCCGACGTGCACGGCCACGAACGCTGGTTCCAGCTGCTGAAGCGGCCGATGGCGCTGTCCGACCAGCAGCAGCTGGTGCTGGCGGTGGCGGTGGACGTGTCCGCGCGGCGCCAGGTCGAACGCATGAAGGCGGAGTTCATCTCGACCGTCAGCCACGAGCTGCGCACGCCGCTGACCGCGATCCGCGGCGGGCTGTCGATGGTCACCGGCGGCATGGCCGGCGAGGTGCCCGAAGCGATGCGGCCGCTGCTGGAGATCGCGCACAAGAACAGCGAACGCCTGGTGCGGCTGATCAACGACATCCTCGACATCGAGAAGCTCGAGAGCGGCCGCCTGGTGCTGAACCTGCAGCCACTGGCGCTGCGGCCGCTGCTGGCACAGGCGATCGAGCAGATCGGCGGCTATGCCGGCGAATTCGGCGTGCGCGTGCACCTGGTGCCCGGCGAGGACGCCGAGGTGGACGTGGACCCGGACCGCTTCGCCCAGGTGATGGCGAACCTGCTGTCGAACGCGATCAAGCATTCGCCGCAGGGCGAGGAGGTGGTGGTGGTGCTGGCGGTGCGCGACGACCACGTCGAGGTCTCGGTCGCCGACCGCGGTGCGGGGATTCCAGAGGCGTTCCGCGGACGCGTGTTCGAGCGCTTCGCCCAGGCCGATTCCTCCGACGTGCGCACGCGCGGCGGCACCGGGCTCGGGCTCGCGATCACCCGCTCGCTGGTGGAACAGCTCGGCGGCAGCATCGGCTTCGACACCCAGACCGACCACGGCACCTGCTTCTTCGTGCGCCTGCCGCGGACGCGGCGCGACGCGGTGTCGCCGGTCGATGCGGAGGGCCGCCAGCGCGTGCTGCTGGTGGACGGCGATACGGCCGCGGCGACGCAGCTTGCGGCGCTGCTGGAACAGCACGGTCACGCGACCGTGGTCGCCGCCTCCGCCGCCCAGGCGCGCCAGGTGCTGGCGTCCACTCCGGTGTATGCGCTCACGGTCAACCTCGCCCTGCCCGACGAGGACGGGCTCGCGTTCGTGCGCGCGCTGCGCAGCCAGCAGGCCTACCGCCACCTGCCGATCCTGGCGCTGGGCGTGCAGCCGCCGGCCCCGGAGCGCGAGGCGGTGAGCGGCGGCGCGGTGGGCATCGTCGACTGGCTGCACAAGCCGCTGGATCCGGCGCGCGTGGTCGAGGCGGTGCGCGCCTGCCTGCGCGGTTCCGGGGCGCCCGCGCAGGTGCTGCACGTGGAGGACGACGCCGACCTGCGCACCCTGGTCGCGCACCTGCTGGAGGACGAAGCGCTGCGGCTGCACGGCGCGGGCAGCCTCGCCGAGGCGCGCCGCGAACTGGCGGCCCGCCACCACGACCTGGTCATCCTCGACCTGATGCTGCCCGACGGCGACGGCAGCGAACTGCTGGCCGAACTCGCGGCCGCCAGCCCGCCGACGCTCGCGATCATCTTCTCCGCGCTGGACACCGACGCGGTGGTGCCCGGCGCCGACAGCGGCCTGGTGCTGCGACGGCTGGTGAAGTCGCGCCACAGCGGCGCCACCCTGGCGGCGGTGATCGGCGACTACCTGCGCAACTGGCCCCCGCGGCCCACGACAAAAGGACATCCGATGCCATGAACGCACAGGCCGCGCCACACGTGCTGGTGGTCGAGGACGAGGAGGACATCGCCTACATCCTGCGCTTCCTGTTCCAGCGCGAAGGCTTCACGGTGGACCACGCCGCCGACGGGCGCGAGGCGCTGGCGCGGCTGGAGCAGCCGCCGCCGCACGCGGTGGTGCTGGACATCATGCTGCCCTACCACGACGGCATCGAGATCGTGGAGCGCCTGCGCGCGCAGCCCGGCTGGCGCGAGGTGCCGGTGCTGATGCTCACCGCCAAGGCGCGCGAGGTGGACATCGTGCGCGCGCTCGACCTCGGCGCCGACGATTACGTGACCAAGCCGTTCCAGCCGGAGGAAGTGCTGGCGCGGTTGCGGCGGCTGATGCGGAGGGCCGCATGAATTTCGCGCGCTGCCTGCTGGCCGCACTGCTGGTGCTGGCGGGCGCGCACGCCATGGCGCAGGTGGGGTCCGGGGTGGACGCGCGACTGGCCGCGGAGGACTGGGCCGGCGCCGAGCGGCTGCTGCGCGAGCGGCTGGCGGACGCGCCGGACGACGATGCCGCGCGCTTCCAGCTGGCGCGGGTCCTCGCCTGGCAGCAGCGCGCGGCCGAGGCGCTGCCGCTGTACGACGCACTGCTGGCGCGCGAACCCGGCAATGCCGACTACCTGTTCGGCCGCGCGCAGGCCCAGTTGTGGTCGGGCGACCGCGCCGCGGCCCAGGCGAGCGTGGCGCGGCTGGAGGCGATCGCGCCGATGCATCCGGGACTGGACGACCTGCGGCGACAGATGCGGCCGGAGCCGTCGCCGTCGACGCTGCCCGCGCCTGGGGCGGAGCGCGGCAGCCTGGTCGACGGCGGGTATCGCGTGGCCCCGCGGTTCCGCGAGATCGGCGTGAGCGCCCGCCACGAATGGCTGACCCGAAGCCTCGATCCCTGGCAGGGCCAGCGCCTCGACGTGTCGAGCCGCGGCGACGGCCGTGGCTGGTACGTCGCCGCGGCGCGCGAACGCCGCTTCGGCCTGGTCGACAGCGGCCTGGAGGCCGGCGTCGCGCTGCCGGTGGCGCCGCGCTGGACGCTGCAGCTCGATGGCGGCGCCTGGCCCGGCTCGGACTTCCAGCCGCGCTGGTTCGGCGACGTGCGCATGCAGCACGCCTTCGAAGGCGGCACCGTGCTGGCCGCGGGCCTGCGCCGCACGCGCTACCCCGAGGTCACCGTCGAGCGGCTGGCGCTGGCGGTGGAGCAATATGTCGGCGACTGGCGGCTGGGCTACACCTTCAACCGCACCGATGTCGACGGCGAACGCGTCAACGGCCACGACGCCGCGATCGACCGCTACTACGGCGAACGCGACGTGATCGGCCTGCGGCTGACCGCGGGCAGCGAGGACGTGCTGCAGGGCACGCAGGTGGTCGCCAGCCAGGTGCGCGCGCTCGCGCTGCAGGGGCGCCACGGCCTGTCCGATGCCTGGGCGCTGCAGTGGGGCCTGGGCTACGTGCGCCAGGGCGATTTCCACGACCGGCGCTGGCTGCAGCTGGGCCTGCGCCGGGCGTTCTGAGCGATGCCCGACTGGCTCGCCATCGCGCTGGCCGATCCGGTCCTGCGCTGGGCCGTGTACGTCACCGCCGCGCTGGCCGCGGTGACGCTGCTGACGCTGGGGCAGGTGCTGGTGCTGGCCGAACTCGCCAGCCGGCGCCTGGTGCGGCGCCGCGGCTTCGACGCCGACTGGCGACCGCGGCTGGCCGAGGCCACGCTGTACGAACGTGCGCCGCCGCCGTGGCCGGCGCCGCGCGCGCAGCAGCGGCTGTGGTTCCTGCTGCTGTGGAGCCGCACCCAGCGCCAGCTGCGCGGCGAGGCGCATGCGCGGCTCAACCGCCTGCTGCAGGCCTACGCGCTGGACCGGTTCGCGCTGGCGCTGCTGCGCCGCCGCGGCATCCACCTGCGCCTGCTGGCGCTGGCGGTGCTACGCGAACTCGCCGACGCCGTCCACTGGGACGTGGTGGCGCGCTTCCTGCGCCACGACAATCCCTTCCTCGCGCTGGCCGCGGCCGAAGTGCTGGTCACCATCGACGCAGCGCGCGCGATGCGCGACCTGCTGCCGGTGGTGGTGGCGCGCCAGGACTGGACCCCGCAGCGCGTCGCCGCGCTGTGCCAGCTGGCCGGGCGCGCGGCGGTCTCGCCGCCCCTGCTCGACGCGTTGCAGTCCGCACCGGTGCCGGCACAGCGGCGGATCGCGCCGCTCACGCAGTGGGCGGATCCGGCGGTGCTGGCCGGCTGGTCGCGCGCCGTGCTCGACCGCCCGCGGGACTCCGCCGATCCGGGGCTGCGCCAGGCCGCGCTGCAGGTGGTGGGATCGCTGCGCGACGGCTCCGACCGCCCCCGCCTGTCGCAGGCACTGGCCGATGCCGACGCCGGCGTGCGCCTGGCCGCACTCAAGGCGCTGGGCAAGCAGGCGGCGCTCAAGGATCTCGACCAGCTGCTGGCCCTGCTGCCCGACCCCGACTGGGCGGTGCGCCAGGAAGCGGCCGACGCCATCGCCGCCCAGCCCGGCTTCGACCGCGCGGCGGTCGAGCGCGTCGCCGACACCGTGGCGGACCGCTACGGCCGCGACGCGCTGCGGCGCGCGATCGCGGAGCGCCACCCGTGAGCGGCGGCTGGCTGTGGTGGGCGCAGGTGGTCTTCATCGGATACTTCCTCGCGCTCAACGGCGGCTACCTGGCGCTCAACCTGCTGTCGATGGCCAGCCTGCGCGGCTACATGCGCCAGCGCAGCGCGCTGGGCGACGAGGCGCCCTACCTCGGCGTGGAGCCGCCGATCTCGCTGCTGGTGCCCGGCTACAACGAGGAGGCGACCATCCGCACCTCGGTGCGCTCGATGCTGCAACTGCAGTACCCCGATTTCGAGGTGGTGGTGATCAACGACGGCTCGCGCGACCGCACCCTCGAGGTGCTGCGCGAGGAATTCGAGCTGGTGCCGCACCCCGAACCGATGCGGCGCACGCTGGAGCACAAGCCGATCCGCGTGGTCTACCGTTCGCGGCGCTACGCCAACCTGCGGGTGATCGACAAGGACAACGGCGGCAAGGCCGACGCGCTCAACGCCGGCATCAACGCCGCGCGCCACACGTTGTTCTGCGCGGTCGACGCCGACTCCATCCTGCAGCGCGACAGCCTGCTGCGCGTGGTGCAGCCGTTCCTGGAGGACGAGCGCACCGTGGCCGCGGGCGGCACCGTGCGGCTGGCGAACGGCTCGGAGGTACGCGGCGGATTCCTGGTGCGCGCGGGACTGCCGCGCAACTGGGTGGCGCGGTTCCAGATCGTCGAATACCTGCGCGCGTTCCTGCTCGGCCGGCTCGGCTGGTCGCCGCTCAACGCGGTGCTGATCATCTCCGGCGCGTTCGGCCTGTTCAACCGCGAGCGGGTGCTGGCGGTGGGCGGCTACAGCACCACCACCGTGGGCGAGGACATGGAGCTCGTCGTGCGCCTGCACCGCTGGCACCGCGAGCGCCGCATTCCCTACCGCATCCGCTACCTGCCCGATCCGATCTGCTGGACCGAGGCGCCGGAGGACCTGGTCACGCTCGGGCGCCAGCGCAGCCGCTGGCAGCGCGGCCTGGCCGAGAGCCTGACCCGGCACGCGCGGCTGGCGCTGAGTCCGCGCGCGGGCGCGGCCGGCCTGCTGGCGTGGCCGTTCATGGCGGTGTTCGAGTGGATCGGCCCGCTGGTCGAGCTGGCGGGCTACGTGGTGATGCTCGGCGGGTTCGCGCTGGGCGTGGTCTCGCCCGCGGCGCTGATCGTGTTCCTGCTGGTGGCGATCGGCATGGGCATCCTGCTGTCGGTCAACGGGCTGCTGCTGGAGACCCTGTCGTTCCGAGTGTACGCGCGCAAGCGCGACATGCTGCTGATGTTCGCGATGGCGGTGCTGGAGAACCTCGGCTACCGCCAGCTCAACACGCTGTGGCGCTGCCGCGGCATGTGGCAGTGGTTCTCCCGCCGCAAGCACTACTGGGGCGTCATGCGCCGCAGCGGGAAGTGGGGGCAGTAGCGCGCGGGCCGCAAGGACGCCACGAGCGCGCGGTCGACCGGGACGCACGGCGGCAAACCCGCAACGCCCACGCATGCATCCGCCCCCCGCGCGGGTGCGTCAGGCCCGGTCGCGCGCCGGCAGCCTGACCTCGATGCTGCAGCCGCGTCCGTCGATGCCCTCGCCGCAGTACACGGCGCCGCCGTGCGCGGCGACCACGCGCTGCACCAGCGACAGGCCCATGCCGATGCCCGAGGTGCGGTGGCCATTGCCGCCGCGATAGAAGCGCTCGAACACGCGCGCGCGGTCGGCCTCCGGGATGCCGGGACCATCGTCCGCCACCCGCAGCACGGCCATCCGCGTGCCACCCTCCGCCGCCACCGCGGTGGACAGGCGCACGCGTGCGCCCGCACCGCCATGGCGCAGCGCGTTGTCGAGCAGATTGCGCACCAGGATGCCGAGGTCGTCGATGTCGCCGCGCACCGGCGCGTGGCGCAAATCCAGTTCGAGCGTGCGGCCGTCGCGCGTTGCGACCTGCGCGAACTCGTCCGCGACCATGCCGGCGACCAGCGCCAGGTCCAGGTCGGTCGTGCGTGCGCCGCCGCCGGCTTCGACCCGCGCCGCGTCGAGCAGCTGCTGCGCCAGCCGCGCGGTGCGCTCGATGCCGGCGATCAGCTCTTCCAGCGCGACGCGCGCCTCCTCGCGGTCGCCCGCGTGCTGCAGCACCTGCGCCTGCGCCAGCAGCGCGGCCAGCGGGGTGCGCAGTTCGTGCGCGGCCTCGCCGAGGAACTCGCGCTCGTGCTGCAGCGCCTGCGCCAGCCGCTCGAGCAGGCGGTTGAAGCCGTGCACCAGGGGCACGACCTCGCTCGGCAGGCCGGCATCGGGCAGCGGCGCGAAGTCCAGCGGCGCGCGCGCGTTGAGCGCCTCGCCCAGACGCGCCACCGGCCGCAGCGACCATTCGATCACCAGCCACACGGCGAGCCCGAGCGTGAGCAGCAACGCCAGCGCGGTGCCGAGACTCGAACGGAACCAGCGCTTCATCTCCATGTGCACCCCCGCTTCCGGGATGCCCACCTGCACCTGCACGCTGCCGCCCAGGTCGCGCACCGCGTACACGCGCCAGGGCACGCCGTCGATCGACTGCGAGGTGAAGCCCTCCTCGAAATCGCCCACCATCGCCTGCGCCGGCGCCGAGCGCGACGACACCAGCCGCCGGCGGGTATCGAGATCCCAGGCCTGGAACGCGAGCAGGTCGAACTTGCCTAGGGTCTTCTTCTCTTCCAGGTCGAGTTCGAACCGGCGCGAGTGCCGCGCCGCGCCGGTGATGTCCTGCGGCAGCGACTGCAGGATCTGCTCGCCGACGTTGCGGATCATGCCGTCGATGTCGCCGACCTGGCGCTTGGACATCTGCACGTACTGCAGCGCGAACCAGCCCGCCCAGCCGGCGAACAGCACGATCGCCAGCGCGGCCAGCAGCCGTGTGCGCAGGGCGCGTGGCGCGCGGATCACGCCTCGTCTCCCGCGCGGTAGCCGTGGCCGTGTTCGGTCAGCACCACGCCGTCGCCGAGCTTGCGCCGCAGCTGGTGCACGTACACGGCCACGGTGTTGCTGCCCACGCCGCCGTCGCTGCCGTACAGCCGCGCCTGCAGCTGCTCGCGGCCCAGCACGCGCCCGCGCGCCTCGAACAGCGTCAGCAGGATGCGCAGCTCGTTCGCGCTCAGCGCGACGCGCTCGCCGCCGCGGGTGACCACGCGCGCGGCCGGGTCGATCTCGACGTCGCGCCAGTGCAGCATCGGCGTCACCGCGCCGCGGCTGCGGCGCAGCACCGCGCGCAGCCGCGCCAGCATCTCGTCGCGCTGGAACGGCTTGACGATGTAGTCGTCGGCGCCGGCGTCGAGCCCGCGCACGCGATCGCTGAGCTGGTCGCGCGCGGTGATCACCAGCACCGGCGTGGGATCGTAGCGGGCGCGCATCGCGGACAGCACGTCGAGCCCGGAGCCCTGCGGCAGGCCGAGGTCGAGCAGCACGGCGACGAAGGCGTGGTCGATCAGTACGGCACGCGCGGCGGCCGCGTCTTCGCAATGCACCACGCGCCAGCCCTCCTGGGCCAGCGCGGCGGTGAGCGCGCGCCCGAGCATGTGGTCGTCTTCGACCAGCAGGATTTCGTCCATTGGGGGCTGTGCGCAGGCGGTGCCGGGAATCATGCGGTGCGCCTATTAAAACGGTTTTAAGCCGCGGCGTGCGCGAGGCGCATCGCTTAAACCCGAATTAATCGCATCCATCGAGCATGCACTCCATCGCCACGGTCGCATCCGCCGACCGCACACGCAGGAGCGCAAGGATGACCCCCACCACCGATCCGGCCATGGACGCGCGGCGCGCTCACGCCGCGTTCCCCGCGACAGGCGATCTGTGTCGCGGGGCGTCGCGCTGACATGGGCGCGTCCACGTCATCGCCAGCTCGCACCGGCCTGCTGCAGTCGCTGGCCAACATCCGCCACGGCGAACGCGCCGCGGTCGCGGTCGCGGCGCTGTTCTTCTTCTGCGTGCTCACCGCGCTGATGCTGCTGCGCCCGGTGCGCGACGCGCTGGGCATGTCGCAGGGCATGGACCAGGTGCGCTGGCTGTTCGTCGGCACCGCGCTGGTGACGCTGGCGGTGAACCCGGCGTTCGGCTGGCTGGCCGCGCGGCTGCGCCGGTTCCCGCTGCTGGCCGCGACCTACGGCTTCTTCGCGGTGGGACTGGCCACGTTCTGGGCGCTGCTGCAGTTCGCGCCCGGCGCGGTGGGCGAGCGCAGCGGCCAGGTGTTCTACGTCTGGTTCAGCGTGTTCAACCTGTTCGCGACGATGGTGTTCTGGGCGCTGCTGGCCGAACGCTTCGACGCCGACCAGGGCAAGCGCCTGTTCGCGCCGATCTCGGTCGGCGGCACGCTGGGCGCGATATTCGGCCCGTGGCTGACCTCGCGCCTGGCTGAGGTGGTCGGCACGCCCGCGCTGCTGCTGGTGGCCGGCGCGTTCGTGCTCGCGGCGCTGGCGCTGGGCGGCTGGCTGCTGCGGCTGCTGCCCGACCGCAAGGCCGCATCGATGCGCGAACGCGACGGGCCGGTGGGTGGCAGCGCCTGGGCCGGGCTGCGCGCGGTGGTGCGCTCGCCGTACCTGAGCGGGATCGCCGGCTACGTGCTGCTGATGACGGTCATGGCGACCTTCATCTACTTCACCCGGCTGCAGATGGTGGCCGATGTCGCCGGCGATACCGATGCGCGCGCCGCGGTGATGGGCCGCATCGACATGTGGACCCAGATCGCGGTGCTGGTGCTGCAGGTGACGGTGACCGGGCGGCTGATCCAGCGCTTCGGCCTGGGCATCGCCCTGGCGCTGCTGCCGGTGGCGACCGCGGTCGGCTTCATCGGCCTGGCCGCGTACGGCTCGTTCGTGGTGCTGGTGGTGCTGGAAGCGGGCAACCGCGCGATGCAGCGGGGCATCACCCGGCCCGCGCGCGAAGCGCTGTTCACCGTGCTGGGCCGCGAGGATACCTACAAGGCCAAGGCCGCGATCGACACCTTCGTCTACCGCAGCGGCGACGTGCTCGGCGCCCAGGTCGAAGGCCTGCTCGGGCGCCTGGGCTTCGCGCTCGGCGGGCTGGTGGGCGTGGTCGTGCCGCTGGCCTTCGCCTGGACCGCGCTGGGCCTGTGGCTGGGCCGCGCGCATGCGCGCCGCGCCGCGCCGGAAGCCGCGCCCGATGCCTCGCCCTCGCTTCCCCCACCCGCCGCGCCCCCTCGCCGCACCCGCGGCATCGCGGCTCCATCGCAGGACTTCCCATGACCATGATCCGACACGCGATCGCCGGCAGCGCCGGCGGCGTCCTCCTCGCCCTGTCCGCGGCCGCCGCCGCGCAGTCCGCGCCACCGGTCGCCGATCCGTCCACGCGCGGCGAATGGACCCTCGGCGCCGGCGTCATCGCCATCGACAGCCCCTACGCCGGCGAAGACTCGCGGCTGCGTCCGGTGCCGCTGCTGGGCTTCGATGGCGACCGCTTCTTCGTGCGCGGCACCGCCGCCGGCGTGCACCTGGTGCAGTCGGGCGGGTTCACGCTCGACGCCATCGCCTCGGTGCGGCTGGACGGCTTCGACATCGACGACCTCGGCCGCAGCGAACTGCTCGCCAACGGCGTCGACGCCGCCCTGCTCGAGGATCGCGACGACGGCCTCGATGCCGGCTTCCGCGCGACCTACGGCGGCGGCTGGGGCGCGCTGGCGCTGGAGGCCGTGCACGACGTCAGCGACGCCAGCGACGGCTTCGAAGTCGCGCTCGACTACCGCTACACCTGGCTGCTCGGGCGCTCGGCGATCACCGCGAACGTGGGCAGCAGCCTGCTGTCGGACGATCTCGCCGGCTACTACTACGGCACCCTCGACGAGGAGGTCGCGCGCGGCGTGACCGCATACGCGCCGGGCTCGGCGCTGGTGCACCGCATCGGCGTGACCTGGATGCATCCGCTGGGCGCGACCTGGCACGTGGTCGCCTCGGCCGAGGCCAGCCAGCTGCCCGACGAACTGCGCGACAGCCCGCTGCTGGACCCCGACAGCGATCGCAGCGGCCGCCTGTTCCTCGGCTTCAGCCGGCGCTTCTGACATGGCTGCCGCGACCCCCACCCTGCGCGAGGCGACGTTCCACAACGGCGCGATCCCGATCGCCGCGCAGCTGCACCTGCCGCCGGACTTCGACCAGGACCGCAGCTGGCCGGCGGTCGTGCTGTCCACGCCCGGCAGCAGCGTCAAGGAACAGGTCGGCGCGATCTACGCGCGCAAGCTGGCCGCGCGCGGCTTCGTCGCGATCACGTTCGACCCCGCGCACCAGGGCGCCAGCGGCGGCGAGCCGCGCGACCTGGAAGACCCGGCCACGCGGGTCGAGGACCTGCGCTGCGCGGTCGACCTCCTGGTGACGCTGCCGTTCGTCGACGAGTCGCGCATCGCCGTGCTCGGCATCTGCGCCGGCGGCGGCTACGCGGTCAACGCGGCGCTGACCGAGCACCGCTTCAAGGCGGTGGCCACGGTGGTGGCTACCGACGTCGGCCGCGCCTTCCGTCGCATGCTGCGCGGCGAACGCCTGCATGCGCGCCTGGCCGAGGTGGGCCGCGCGCGCACCGCCGCCGCACGCGGCGCGGCCGAACGGCGCAAGCCCTGGATCCCCGACAGCCTCGAGGCCGCCGGCGCCGAAAGCGTCACCGACCGCGACCTGCTCGAAGCGATCCGCTTCTACCGGGAATCGCCGCATCGCCACCCGAACGCCAGCAACCGGCTGCTGTTCCGAAGCCTCGGGCCGATGCTCGGCTTCGACGCCTTCCACCTGGTGCCCGACCTGTTGGTGCAGCCGCTGATGGTGATCGTCGGCGGCCGCCAGGGCAGCACCTGCCAGTACGAGACCGGGCAGGCGCTGTACGGCCTGGCGCGCGGGCCGGACAAGGCGCTGGTGGTGATCCCCGGCGCCGGCCACTACGACCTCTACCACCGCGACGAACACATCGACCCGGCGCTGGACCGCATCGCGCCGTTCCTGCAGTTCCACCTCGACCCCTGACGCGGCCCCCGCCGCAGTTCCCCACGACGCCCACGAGGAGATCGACATGCCCATCCAGAGCTTCGCCACACCCTCCCTCGCGCACCGCGCCGGCGCGCTGTCCAGCGCCCACCAGCGCCTGTCCACCCGCGATCCGCGCAATGCCCCCGCCGCCTGGCGCCAGCGAATCGCCGCGCTGTGCCTGGTGGCCGTTGCCGCCTTCGCCAGCAGCGGCGTACGCGCGCAGGCCGCGCCCAAGCCCGACTGGTCGCTCGCCGACATGCCGTCGCAGGCCGGACGCATCTTCGTCGTCACCGGCGGCACCAGCGGCATGGGCTTCGAGGACGCCAAGGCGCTGGCCGGCGCCGGCGCGCGCGTGGTGATCGTCGCCCGCAACGCCGAGCGCGGCGCCGAATCGATCGCGAAGATCCGCGCCGAAGACCCCGACGCGCAGGTGCAGTTCGAGTCAGTCGACCTTGGCGACCTCGCCACGGTGCGCGCGCTGGCCGCACGCCTGCGCGAATCGCTGCCGCGCGTCGACGGCCTGATCAACAACGCCGCGATCATGGCGCCGCCCGGGCGCGGTACCTCGCCCGACGGCCTGGAGTCGCAGTTCGCGATCAACTACGCCGGCCACTTCGTGCTCACCGCCGAACTGCTGCCGCTGCTGCGCCGGAGCGAAGCGCCACGCGTGGTCACGCTGTCGAGCATCGCCGCGCTGCGCGGACGGATCGATTTCGAGGACCTGCAGTCCGAGCGCGGTTACGAGCCCATGGTGGCGTACGCGCAGTCCAAGCTCGCCTGCCTGATGTTCGCGCGCGAACTGCAGCGGCGCAGCGAGGCCGCCGGCTGGGGCCTGCAGAGCCTGGCCGCGCACCCGGGCGTGGCGGTGACCGAACTGGTCGCGCGCGGACCGGGGCTGGACAGCGAACAGGGCCAGCAGTGGGCCGCGCGCCGCGAGCACTTCCAGACCGCCGCGCAGGGCGCGATTCCGACCCTGTTCGCCGCCACCGCGCCCGAGGCCGCCGGCGGCGCGTACTACGGCCCCACCGGCCCACAGGAGATCAACGGCCCGCTCGGCCTCGCCACCGTGCCGCCCGCCGCGCAGGACGCCGACGTCGCCGCGCGCCTGTGGTCGGTCACCGAGCAGTTGACCGGCACCCGCTTCCCCACCGGCGCGCGCTGACGCGCGCCGCCATCCCCACGTCACCGGAGCATCGTCATGGACCGCTGGACCCCCACCGACATCCCCTCGCAACGCGGCCGCATCGCCGTGGTCACCGGCACCGGCGGCCTCGGCTTCGAGACCGCGCTGGCGCTCGCGCGCGCCGGCGCCACCGTCGCCATCGCCGGTCGCGATGCGGCCAAGGGCGCCGACGCCACCCGCCGCATCCGCGAGGCCGTGCCCGGCGCGGACGTCGAGTACGTGCCGCTCGACTTGGTACGCCTCGACTCGGTCGCGGCCTGCGCCGCGCGCCTGCGCGCCTCGTTCGAGCGCGTCGACCTGCTGGTCAACAACGCCGGCGTCATGACCCCGCCCCAACGCCGCACCACCGCCGACGGCTTCGAGCTGCAGTTCGGCACCAACCACCTGGGCCACTTCGCGCTCACCGCGCAGCTGCTGCCGCTGCTGCGACGAAGCGGCGATGCGCGCGTGGTGACGCTGTCGAGCGTGGCCGCGCGCCAGGGCCGCTTCGACTTCGACGACCTGCAGGGCGAACGCCACTACGACCCGATGGCGGCCTACGCGCAATCCAAGCTCGCCTGCCTGGTGTTCGCGATGGAACTGCAGCGCCGCAGCGAGGCCTTCGGCTGGGGCCTGCGCAGCATCGCCGCGCATCCGGGCATCTCGCGCACCGATCTGCTGCTCAACGGCGCCGGCCCCGACAGCGCCGCCGGCCGTGCACGGCGCTGGCTGTGGTTCCTGTTCCAGCCGGCGGCCAATGGCGCCTGGCCGACGCTGTTCGCGGCCACCGCGCCGCAGGCCGAAGGCGGCGCGTATTACGGGCCGGCGTATTTCGGGGAAACGCGCGGCGCGCCGAGCTTCGCCCGCGTGCCCGACCGCGCGCTGGACCTCGGCCACGCGCTGCGGCTGTGGGAAGTGTCGGAGCGGCTCACCGGCCTGCGCGTCGCCGACGAGGCCCGCGAAGGCGCGGATGCGCGCGGCGTCGCTCCCTTCGCCCGCCTGCGCCACGTCGCGCACGCCTGACCGATCCGGAGCACATCCATGCACAAGTGGCTCGTGTACACCGCCTTCGGCTGGCTCACGCTCACCGGCATCGCGCATTTCGTCATCGACGTGGTCTCGCACCACGTGCGCGGCGTGCACCCGCCCGGCGCGCAGACCACGCTGCTGTACTACGGCCTGCACTCGGCGTACGCGCTGGGCCAGGTGGCGCTCGGCGCGCTCGGGCTGATGGTCGCGGCGCGCGCGCTGCCGCTGCTGGGCACCACGCCCCCGCTGGCACTCGCGCTGCTGGCCGGGCTGGGCTGGCTGGCGATCTCGTTCCTGTTCTCGCCCTATCTGCCGCCGCGGATCAACGCGGGCGTGTTCTGCGCGCTGGTACTCGCGGCGTGGATGGCGCGTCCTGGGGCGATGGCGGGCTGACGCGGCTCCACCCGACCGGCGCCGCGACACACAGCGCCGTAGCCCGGGTAAGGCAACGCCGCACCCGGGGCGGTGGCCGGGCGGCCCGCCATCCGACCCTGGCGCGTCCCTGACGCGGGAGACGACGCGGGGTCTGGGATGCGGGGATCCCCGGATGCGCCCTACGGGCTTATCCGGGCTACGCGACTCCAGCCGACCGGCGCCGCGAGCGCCGTAGCCCGGGTAAGGCAACGCCGCACCCGGGGCGGTGGCCGGGCGGCCGGCCATCCGACCCTGGCGCGTCCCTGACGCGGGAGACGACGCGGGGTCTGGGATGCGGGGATCCCCGGATGCGCCCTACGGGCTTATCCGGGCTACGCGACTCCTCCCGACCGGCGCCGCGAGCGCCGTAGCCCGGGTAAGGCAGCGCCGCACCCGGGGCGGTGGCCGGACGACACGCCGCCGCCCGACGGCGCGGACGCATCGCGTGCAGCGGCGTTCGAGATGGGGATGGACACGCGTCGGATCCGCGAGGACCTCGGTTTCGCGCCCGAGTATCCCCGCCTGGCCGATGCGGTCGCGGCAGGCGCAATGTAGCCCACCGCACCCTCGTTGCCGCTTCCACGTAGCCCGGGTAAGGCAACGCCGCACCCGGGACGTTGGCCGGACGACGCGCCACCCGCCCAGACGCGTCCCGACGCGGGAGACGACATGGGGCGCAGATGCGGAGGTCCCCGGATGCGCCCTGCGGGCTTATCCGGGCTACGGGTGGGTGGCCTCGCGGTGCTGCTTGAGCGTGACGCTGCTGCAGGCCGCGCGCGATCCGGAATATCCGCGCCTGGCCGACGCGCTCGCCGCGGGCGCGATGTCGTCACGCACCGGCACCGCGGTCTACCCGTCGGCAGGCGCCTCGTCCGCAGGCCCGCCGGCCGGCAGCGCCTCGCGCTGCGCGGCCCACTGCAGCATCGCGTCCAGCGCTGGGCACAGCGCCTGGCCCCACGGCGTGAGCCGGTACTCCACCTTCGGCGGCACCTGCGGGTAGACCTTGCGCGACACCAGCCCGTCGGCCTGCAGCTGCCGCAGCTGCTGGGCGAGCATCTTCTGCGAGATCCCCGGGATCAGCCGCTCGAAATCGGAATAGCGCTGCACCTGCCCGCCGAAGAGGTGGAACAGCAGCACGAGCTTCCAGCGGCCCTCGAGCAGGCCGAGCGCTGCTTCGACATCGCGTGCGGCGGTTTCCGGCGTGTACGGCTTCCCCATGGGTCGGGCCACTTACCTTCGGGTGCGTTCTTGATGCGTCGCGAGTCTATGACCACCATCGGATACCGACAATCCGTTGCGAGGACACGACGATGCCCATCTCCCTGCCCGATGCGGTCTCCCGCTACTTCCAGGCCAGCAATGGCGCGGACACGGCCCGGCTCGACGACTGCTTCACCGACGACGCGATCGTGCACGACGAGCGCCGGACCCACCGCGGACACGCCGCGATCCGCGCCTGGAAGGACGAGGCGCGCGCCAGGTTCGACTATTCGGTCGAACCCGTGGATGCGGTCCGCGACGGCGAGCGGCTGACGGTCACCGCGAACGTGGCGGGCAACTTCCCCGGCAGCCCGGTGCGGCTCGACCACGTGTTCGAACTGCAGGGCGATCGGATCCGCTCGCTGACGATTGGCTGACCACGCCCCGCTCCGCATCGAGGAACGGGCGCCGGCAGCCGGTCCCCGCTCAGGCAGGCGCCACGCCCGCGGGCGGACGCGTCAGCCGCCACGCCGCCCACGCACCCACGCACGCGAACGGGACGCCGGTGGCCATCACCCACACCGCGGACTGCACCGTGGCGATGCCAGGCGGTGAACTCCGCGGGGATCGCGATGCACGCGACGTCTTCGGGCGCGAGCTCCCGCAACAACTGCGTCCGCCCGGGCATCCGCAAAGGGCCCGGCGAACATCAGCGTTTCAGGCCGGCCACGATCTCGGACACGTCGACGCCCATCTCGAGCTGCACGCGTACGTACTCGCGCTCCTTGCGCGAAAGGACGCGTCCGGCTTCGATACGCACGTCCTCCGCCTGCACGATGCGCATGATCCGCGGCAAGGCCGATCCGATGGCATCGGGGCCATAACCTGCTTCGCGCAGGGCTGCGCGGAGCGTAGCTTCAACGTCCATGCCACGTCCTGATGGTGCGGGGTGCCGGGTATTGTGCGCCATGCACCACTGCACGATCCGCGGGGGCGGCCAAGATGCGCCCGGCCGTGTGCCAGCAGCCTGCTCCCCCGGTGGGAGGGTCGACGAACCGGGAGGCTAGTGGTCGATCAGCACCAGGTTGCCGTCCTGCGGACGCAGCAGGCCGTCGACGCCGATTTCGGGCGATGGGACACGGTCGAACCCGCAGGAGTTCAGGCGTTGGCGGGGTCGATGAACACGTGCAGCGCGTGGATGCGCCCGCGGTCCACCTGCGCGACATCCATTCCGGTCACGGCCGCGGGGCCGCCGGCAGGGCCTGCGTTCCACCTCAATCGGCCAAGCCCGTGATGGCCCACGGCCGGGCCCTGCGCGGTGAACACGAAGTCCGGCGGAAGGCCGGCGAGCAGCGTGGTGACCGCGGCGTTGATCGCGGCATGACCCCTGGCCACCGCGTGCGGTTCGTAGAGTGCTGCATCGGCGGCATAGAGTGCGGCGATGGCTTCGATCCGGCGCCCGGGATCGTGCTCGCCGAACACGCGGGTCAGGTTGGCCTGCATCAGGGTGTCGTAGTCCATGGGTGTCGTCATGCGGGAGGCCAGCCCCGGAGTATGCTTCCGCCGCCCGCGCAAGGCATTGGACTTTCCTGCTGCGGTTTGTCGAAAGCTGCGAGCGATCGTCCGCCCGCCATGCGGTGCCACGTGTGCCTCCTGCTTGCGAGGCAGCCTGCCGCGCTCGCCGGGAGAGACAGGTGGTCACGCGACTTGTCCTCGCGTATCGGGAAGTCCCCGCGGTTGCACCCGTACAGCCGCAGCACGATGCCGCGGCCAAGGCCTGATCCACCGGGAACGGGGTGCCGGCCAGGGCGGGTTTCGAGCGCATCGCGATCCACGATCGACGGGGACACTTCCATCAGCCGTCGCAGCGGCTTCATGCCGGCGGGGTTGAGCTCGACGCGACGCGCCGCCCGGTGCACCTGCGGTTGGCCGGGCGCGCGCCACCCGACCGGGCGCGTCCCTAGGCGGGAGACGACATGGGGCTCTGATGCGGAGGTCCCCCGGATGCGCCCTGCGGGCTTATCCGGGCTACGGGGGGAAGCGGCAGTTGCGCGGGCCATTCCTCATCCCTTGACGCACACCACCTGGCGCAGGGTGTGCACCACTTCCACCAGATCCGACTGTGCTGCCATCACCGCGTCGATGTCCTTGTACGCGGCCGGGGATTCGTCGATCACGGCCTGGTCCTTGCGGCATTCGACGTGCGCGGTCGCCTCGCGGTGCTGCTTGAGGGTGATGCTGTTGCGGGCCGCGGTGCGGCTCATCACCCGGCCGGCGCCGTGGCTGCAGCTGTGGAAGCTGTCGTCGTTGCCCAGGCCGCGGACGATGAAGCTCTTCGCCCCCATGCTGCCGGGGATGATGCCGAGCTCGTCCCTGCCCGCGCGCACCGCGCCCTTGCGTGTCACCAGCACTTCGCGCCCGGCGTGCGTTTCCTTCTGCACGTAGTTGTGGTGGCAGTTCACCGCCATCGCCTGCAGCTTGAACTTCGGCAGTTCCGCGCGCATGGCGTGCAGTACCCGCTGCATCATCGCCTCGCGGTTGGCGCGGGCGTAGTCCTGCGCCCAGCCCACGGCCTCGACGTAGTCGTCGAACAGCGGCTCGCCTTCCATGAAGAAGGCCAGGTCCTGGTCCGGCACGTGGAAGCCGAGCACGCGCTTGCCCAGCTCCTCGCGCGCGCGCTGGATGAAATAGCTGCCGATCAGGTTGCCGGTGCCGCGCGAACCCGAGTGCAGCATCACCCACACCGACTCGCCCTCGTCCAGGCACACCTCGATGAAGTGGTTGCCGCCGCCGAGCGTACCCAGCTGCTTCTCCACCTTGTCGAGCCGGATCTTCGGGTGCTTCGTCTTGATGCGCTCGAGCCGCTGCCACAGGCCGGAGTTCGCGAGCGCCGTCTCGACGCTGTCGGGCGTCCTGCGATGCTCGCCACCGGGGCCGTTGCCGACCGGGATCGCGCGCTCGATCGCCGAGCGCAGCCGCGCCAGCGAATCGGGCAGGTCGCCGGCGCCGAGCGTGGTGCGCACCGCGGCCATGCCGCAGCCGATGTCCACGCCCACCGCGGCGGGAATGATCGCGCCCTGGGTCGGCACCACCGAGCCCACCGTGGCGCCGATGCCGAGGTGCACGTCCGGCATCACCGCCACCCACGGCCCGACGAAGGGCAGGCTGGCGATGTTGCGCAGCTGCGCGTGGGCCTTGTCTTCCAGCGGCACGCCGCGGACCCAGCCCTTGATCGGGGTCTCGCCCTCGCGATGCAGCCATTGATAGTTGGTCGTGTCCATGTGTTCCATGTTGCTGATCTGCCACGTCTCCAGGTACTGCGTCGTTGGATCCGCCTGATGCAGGTCGGGTGTCATCCGATGGTGGACCACAGGCCGCCTACTGGAAGTAAACCGACCCGCCTGGCTCCGAGACGCTCACGTCGCCTTGATTACCTCTTACCCCTTCATTAGGGTAGAACGCTCATCAGGAGGGATTCTGGATGCGTGCACTAGGACTGGTGGCGTGGCTGGGGCTTGCGGCGTGCGCCGGGGCGGGCACCGGGCATGATGGTGGAGGGATGACGCCGTCGGCTGTGGACGAGCGCACTTCGGCGCCGCCAGTGCAGCACGAGCCCGTGGACGCGTCGTCTGCTGGACCCTTCGCAGGCGCCTGGCAGTCGTGCGAGGGCGCGCCTTCACCGGAGGAATGCAGTCGCTACCTGCTGGTACAGCGTGGCGACCGCATCTGCGGGACCTGGTCTTACCTCGCATCCGGACAAGCGTACGAGGGCAGGGTCGTGGCGCGCGCGACATCCTCGACGGAAGCGCAACGCACGCGCGTGTGCGGGCGTCCGGGTGCCGAGACCGACACCGAATGCAGCGACGGCTGGCAAAGCATCGACAAGCCGCTGCTGCTCTGCGACGGCAAGCTCGGCGATCTGACAGGTGCGGACGGCACATGTTTCGCCGAGTATCAGGCCGCGCCCAACTTGCAAGGCGAGTGGAAAGCATTGCAGGCGGAGCCCTGGGTGCAGGACTGTCTGTCGAACGCTCCGTAACGGATGACCCGGAGGGAGATGGATCATGACGAACCCGAATCCCCTGACCGAGAACGAGTTGCGGGCGGCCGCCTACTTCGCCGTGGGCGTGACCTCTGAAGGCAGCATCGCAGGCCGTGACGTGGCCTACCGCTTGAGCTTCGCCGGCAATGTCGGGGCAGGCGGCCGCATGGAGCCCGTGGCCAACAGCGGCTACTCGTTCGGCACGATGCAGGTCGACCTGGGACAGCACCCGGCAGTGGCCCGCGATCTGCTGGAGCGCTACCAGGCCTGGGCGGCGACGCAGCCGGATCGGGCCGCACTCGAGCTTTCGCAGGACGATTGCGCCGCCGTGCTGGCATCCCTGCAACGCACCGGGCGCCAGATGCGCGCCGACGACGCCGTGGACATCGACCGCTCGGTCATCAACCGGTTCCTGGCCTCCGACGATGGGCGGACGTTCGTGCATGGCCTGGACACCGCGCACGTCGATGGCGTGACCGCGATGGATGGCGTCGTGGGCAACCGGGACACGGCGCTGGAACGCCTGCGACGCACGGACCTGTATCGCAATGCCACCGGCGATGAGCAGGCGGAACTGGCGGGCATGTTCATGAAGCTGCAGAACCAGGCCGGCCGTGCCCGCTGGCCGGGATTGCTGGACCGTGTGGAAGCGGGAACGCTGACATCGTCCGACGCGGTGAAGACGGCCATCGACGGCTTGCTGCCCAACCAGCCCAATGGCAATCCGGATTATCTGCAGAGCGGTGCGGACAATACGTTGCGTGGCATCGGTGTACTCAATGCGCTGCGCGGTGCCGATGCGGACAACCCCTTGGCGAGGGCATGGGCCAGTGTATCCGCCGATCCACTCGTCGGGCCGGTCGCCGCACACCGATCGGATGCCGCGAGTCCTGAACTCGGCTTCGAGTACGACACAGTGCGGTCCCTGTTCCTCACGCCGGAGGCTTCGCGCCGGTTCATCGCAGCGCTCGATCGGGGCGCAGCGCTGGCCGAAGGCAGCCCGCAACCGCAGGCGAATGGCAGCAGACAGGCAGGCTTCTACGTGTCGGGCGACGATTTCGTGCACTGGAACCGCAACGGTCAGGGCCAGGCGTTCATCGGCGGGCAGTGGCGCAGCATCGATCCCGACGACCTGACGCGTGTGCGCAATGCCGACGGTACGACCGAGCTGAGGATCGACGAGCACGGGCGACGCGCGACATTGTTGCGCGTCGATCCCACGGTGCCAGGCCTGCGTGCCGACGCGACCATGGCGTCGGACAATGAGGAATCCCGTGATTTCGTGCTCGCATCGCCTCGGGACCGAGCTCCCGGGCCCGGGCAGATGCCTGTGAGCACATCGGCAATCCCGTTCGAGAATCCCTACCTCAACCGCATGCTCGCCGCCGTCACCGCGGGGGACGAGTCGGGGGCCAGCGGCATCGCACTGGAATTCGCGCAGTCTCCCCAGGGCATCGCGTTCATCCGTCGCGGAGAACAGCTGTTGGCACAGCAACAGGGCGAAGAACGGGAAGTTCGGCCACAGTCCGCTGGTCAACGGCAGGGCGGCGAGTTCGAAAGAGCCTGATCTGTTCCATTCCTTGTAAGGCCCCGCCCGTTGCGTCCGTGCGACGAGCGGGGGTTGCTACTTCATCGTCACCAGCTGCCTGACGACGCCATCCAGGCCGCCGAACACGGTCAACCGGTCGATCTTCTCGGTCACCTTCTCCAGGGCTTCCAGCTCCTTGAGACGCATCAGCACCGGGCTTTCGTCGATCAGCTTCGCGGTGTTGAGCAGCGACCGGGTGGCGTTGGCCTCCTCGCGGCGGCGGATCACGTTGGCCTGGGCCAGCTTCTCCGCCTGCACCACGCCGTTGAGGATCTCGCGCATCTCGCCCGGCAGGATCACGTCCTTGACGCCGACACCCAGTACCTCGATGCCCAGCGCCTCCACGCGACCGCGCACGTAGCCGAAGATCTCCGCGTCCAGCGTGGCCTTGTCGCCCAGCAACTCGTCGAGCGTGCGGGCGGCGACGGCCTTGCGCAAACCGTACTGCAGTTCGCGGTAAACGTAGTCGGCGTACCTGGCCACCTGCGTGCGCGCGGCGACCGGATCGGTCACGCGCACGGAAGCGGCCAGGTTCACGCGCAGGCTCACCTTGTCGCGGGTCAACAGCTCCTGGCCGGAGACCTCCATCGACTGCACGCGCAGCTCGATGGTCTCCACCGCCACGTTCTTCCGGAAGTTCCAGAAGGCGTAGCTGCCGGCGCCGAGCACCTGCACCAGCATGTTGTCGACGAACACCAGGCCCGCCGACTCCGCCGGCACCTCCAGCACCACGGCCACGCGGGCCAGCGCGCCGAGCTGGCGCAGGCGACGCGCGACCTCCGGCGCCACCCGCAGACCTTCCGCGAGCGACACCGTCTCGACGTCGACCTGCACCAGGCCACGCCAGTACAGCTGGCGCACGCCCGGGGCCAGCACGTCCTCGAGGCGGCCGTTCTTCGAGACCAGGCCGACCTCGTCCATGCCGATGTCGGCGAGCACGAAAGTCTCGCCCAGGCGGGCGCCGAGCGCGGCGATCAGCGCGTCGACATCGTTGCCGGCGTATTCCGGCTTGCGGATGTCGTGCACGACCACCTCCAGCTGGCCGCGCCACGCGAACAGGCGGTACACGCCCGGCGCGAGCACGCGTTCGAAACGACGGTTGCGATACACCAGGCCGCGCTCGGCATCGCCGATCACGACCCGTCGGGTCCAGAACATCATGGGGTCTCTCCTTGTGAATGGCTCTGGTGATCCGGCTCGCGAGGGGCGGGGAGCCGGTTGCCGCGTGGTGCCGGAAGCAGAACGCCGCCGGCGGAAAAAAAGTGGAAACGTCCCTGACGGCGAGCGCGCGGGCGGCCGGTGCTGCTGGTGGCGTCTTGCGTGGAGCGGCGGTCGCACCCGTGCCGGCGCGCAACCGCTGCTCTCCGTTGTCGGCCACCGCCAGGACGCGGTGCCGGTGCGCTCCCCGCTGCGGGTCCGTCGTGCATCGCGGTGCATTGCGATGCCTGGGGACCTGCGCACGGGACGTTCCCGGTTGGGGCTTGCGCCCTGTTGTGCTGATGACGATCAGCGATCGTTGGAGCGGGAATCGAACCCGCGACACATGGAGTACAAGTCCATTGCTCTACCCGTCTGAGCTATCCAGAGGTCAACGTGCGGGACTCGAACCCGCAACCGACAGCATCCGAAGCTGTTGCTCTACCAGTTGAGCCAACGTTGTCGCAGCCGGCCCGGGCCGGCATCGGCATACGCCACGGCAGCGCCGCGCGCACCGGGCGGGACACGAGCCCGCACCGCTGTTGCCGGTGGATCCGACTGCGCATTGCCGCCTGTTTCGAAGCGGCAATTCATGGCGTCGCATCGCGCCGCGGCCTGCACCGAGGCACCCAGGCGCCGCGCCGGAGGCGGGCGTAAGCCCGCACCGTCGCGTCTCCGCGTCCCTTGCCACGGGCCAGCATGGCCCGGGTGCCTCGGGATCGCGCGATGCACGCTTGTTCGAAAAGTCCTTTGCGAACGCCAGAACGAAAAATGCCCCCGGCATGGAGTCCGAGGGCATTCGCCGTGCCTCGGAAGATCGGGGCGACCGATCTCCCGTGGAGGAGCCGGTCAGGTCAGGAAGACGCCTTCATGCGCGAACCACGCGCGCAGGCCCGCATCGCGCTTGCGCGGCGACGGCGTGGGGCGATTGGCGATGTGGTGGCGGAGGGTCATGGTCGAAGATTGGAGCGTTGAAATGGATCGCATGGATCCCGAAGGGTGCGCACCTTACTCGCGTCGATCTGCAGCTGCAAGCAGTTTTTTGATCGAGCGACGAACGGTCGGCTGGCGGACTTGACCGGCCGCTGGTGCAAGCGTGTGTGGACGCCGACACCCCTGAAGAAAAGGGCGCCCTTGTCGGGGCGCTCCGTGGGTGCGGCTGTTCGGGATCTGGCAGAAGCGGTCAGGGTTGCGGCGGGTTGCCGTCGCGGGCTTCCTTCCGCGCCTTCCAGGCGTCGTACTCGCTGCGGGACATCGTGCCGTCGCCGTCGGCGTCGATATCCGCGAAGTTGTCCTGCAACACCGGATGCGCCGCCAGATCGGTGTGCGCCACCTCCCCGTCACCCCGGGTGTCGAGTTCGGCGTAACTCGCCTTTTCCTTCGTCCCGTGCTCGGACCCGTGCGTCGCGCCGGTGGCGTCGTGCTGGGTCGGCGACGAGGCCGCCTCTTCGTTGGGCGGCGGCTGGGTCACGGGGGTCTGGCTGGTGGGTGGCGTGGTGTCCTGCGCGAACGCGGTGCCGAACGCCATGGCCGTGGCCAACGCGGTCAGGGCAAGCGTGCCTGTCGTCTTCATGGGTGTCCTCCCGGGCGGTACAACGAGGGGAAAAGCGGCGTCGGCCAAGCAGCCCGGCGCCGATGCAGCACACCATGGGCGGTCTTTGCCGGGCGTGGTGACGCCACCCGCTCGCCATCACGCTCGCCTTACGAATTCGCCGCCGCGGGCGTGATCAGCCAGCGGTCGTCGACGGCGAAGCCTTGGTAGCGCAGCAGGTGCCGGGCCTTCAGGCCGTAGGGGCAGACGTGCTGGTCCATCACCATGCGGTACAGGGTGGCGCGCTTGCCGTGCGCGCGGTTTGGCGTGTGCATGATCGCCTCCACGGGAATCCGGTTTCGACTGGCGGCCATGCCAGACGCCGCCCTGCAAGAGCAAGTCAAACCGGTGTGCAGGGCGATCCCGCGGATGCGCGAGGTGAACGCCGCTTCCCATGCGGCATTCGCCGCGCCTCAGTCGCCGAGGTAGAAGCCGATCGGGATGAGTTCGACCGCCCAGCCGCCTTCCTCGCCCAGCGTGGCGGCCGGATGCATGGAGGCGAGGCGCACCGCCTCGTCGTGGCTGTCCGCCTCAATGACGAACAGGCCGCCCACCAATTCCTTCGACTCTGTGTAGGGGCCGTCGCTGACCTGCACCTTGCCCGCGCGCGGCCGCAGCGTCGTCCACTTGTCCGGCTCACCGAGCGACGCGGACACCAGCACCTTGCCGGTGGCGCGCATCTTCTCGTCCAGTGCGGGGCACTGGCTGACCAGGGCGTCGACGGCCTCCGGCGTCATCGCGGCGAACTTTTCGGGGTTGTAGTAGGCGAGGCCCAGGTATTTCATGGCGGATTCTCCAGTGTGGTGTTGGCCTGACGACGAAGCAGGCTGGCAGATTTCGACACCCCCCTGACCGGAACCAGTTGACGTGTACAGTCGCAGCTTCGAATTGTTCCAAGGCGAACAGGAGATTGAATGAAATCGATCGGGGAGAGTCTGTTCCGCCTGGAGAGGGCGGGAACCCCGGCCCCCAAGCCAACGTTGCAGCGGGTCAACGCCAAGGCGATCGGACTCCAGGAAAGCTGGTTTCGCGACGCGATCTTTGCCGAGCCCGAGTTGGTGGTGGGCCCCTGCCGCATGGCAGGACGCATCCCGGCCGATGAAGCCTGGCTGCCTTGGCGCATCGAAACCAACTTCGGTTCCGGCCCGATCGACGTACTCCTGATCTCATCCCACGGCCGCGTGGGCATCGTCGAAACGAAGCTGTCCTACAACCCCCAGAAGCGACGCGAAGTGGTCGCCCAGGTGCTCGACTATGCTCTGTCCTTGCAGGAATCCGATCGGGAGGATCTGCCGGAGCTTCCGGACCATCCAGCCGCACCACTGGAGGAAGACCTGATCGAATGTCTCAATGCGGGCCGTTTCCTGCTGGTGATTGCGGGCGATGCGCTGGATCCACGTGCTTTGCGCTTGTCGCAGTCCATGCTGGCCCGGCACCTCACCAGCGAGTGGGATCTCGCCATGGTCGACCTCAATCTCTATCGCACCTCGGCGGACGACAATCACCTCTACCTGGTCCCGGAACTCCTGGGTACAGTGCTCAGCGACTTGCGCCAAGTGGTCCGAGTTGTTGTGGAAGGCGAATCACCAAAGGCGCGCGTGATGGTGGACAAGATCGTCCACGAAGACGAACGCACCGGCAGATACAACAAGCTCAAGTCCGTGGATGAGTTGCTGGCGGCGATCGAAACTAACCATCCGAGGCAGGTGTCGGTCGCCCGCAGTCTCGTGGAGCAGATGCAGCGGACCGCAGCGCAGAGCAACGGCAGGCTGACGTTTGGACTGCAGTCGACGTCCGCCAGCCTGTATCACGAATCACCCAACGGACCACGCAGGTTCCTGACATTGCGCGCCGACGGAGGGTTTCGAGTGGTGCTGCAATACCTGCGCGAGGCGGGACTGGAGGACGTGATCGACGTGGTCGTGGCTGCTGTCGCACCAGCCATCACGATCCAGCGAGACGATCGAGCTGCGAGCACGCGTTACACAGTTGCCAATGAAGCCGCCTTGCTGGAAGTGGTGAATCGCGTTGGCGCTATGGATGCATGATGCGCTCGGCGAGCGTTTCGAGACGTGCCTGCCGCGCGTCGTCGACGCCACAACGCTGAGCGGGACTGCCCGCACCTTTGTGGAAGCGCCAGACCTGAAGCCCCTATTACTGCAGCCGTTCCAGAGCATCGACTGCCTTGGCCTCGCCCAGACGTGCCGCCAGTTGCAACCAGGGCTTCGCAGAGACGCTGTCCCCCTTCTCGGCGTGGATCAATCCGGCGTTGTAGGCACCGATCGCACTGCCCATCCGGGCGGCGCGCTCGAATGCCGCCAATGCGCGTTCGTGACAGAGCATGAAGACATCGAAGCCGATGCCCGCCTGCACTACCCCCGCTGCGTTGTTGTCCCCGGCGAACTGGTCCTCGAACTGCGCCATCGCGCCCGGCACCAGCGGCATCAGCACGTCCTCGCCACGCGCCACGCTGTACGGGCCGGACCTCCACACGGAGAACGCCTGCCGGGTAGTGCGCATGGCGCCGGATGGGCTCAGCCAGAGGAATCCATCGCTGCCGTCCACCGGGACACCCTCCAGGGCGACCGAGAGTCGATGCGCGAGGGTATCGCCACTGCCATCCGGCCGCGCGGCCGTCCACGACCCTGCCAGATGCACGCGACGATCGCTGGCCGGCTTTCCGGCACGGACCGCGGCCGCCACTTCCGCGATGGTCAGGATGCGTCCTTCGGCGTCATACATCCGCCAAGGACTGGTCTGCACGCCTATGGTGAAGACATCGGGGATCTCAAGTGCCTGGATCGCCTCGTAGGCCGCCCGGGTGCCCGGGACGCATTCTTCGGACGCGGGATTGCACTGCGGGATCGACAGCACGCCTTCGAGCGCCGGCGCTTGATCGCAGGCGTGACCCAAGGCCGGCAGGAGCGCGATGGCGAGGCATACGGCGAGTCGGCGGGCGGCAATCATCGGAACCACGCAGTGATTGGAGTCGCGACGCAGTCGGTGCACTGCTTGTCAGCGTTCCCGACAAGTGTAGTAGCGATGTTCGTCGTCCAGTGCCTGCTGCCATCCGTTCTCGATCCGCAGCATCACCAGCCCGCCCATGCAGGCAACGCCGAGCCGGCTGGTCTCATCGGTGCCGTGCGCGGGTACGCTCAGCACCTTCCGCGAGGGCTGCGGCCGGCCCAGGATGCGCGCCGCGCTCTGTCTGGTGCTGGCGTTGATGCGCTCACACTGGTCGCGGAACAGGTAGGGGAATGGATTGTGCCGGTTCTGCCCAGTAATGATGCTGCAGTCCTGGGCTTCTGGTAGGACTCGTCTCCGTAGCGGGAGGCCAGCGCCCATGGGCCAATGGAAACTGTCATCGCAATGCCAGCAAGATTCGCTCGTTTCACTGCCTACCCACCAGAAAAAGAACTCTACCCGATCGTCCGGCCCCCCGAGCGGCGCGGCCCAGCATATTGCCGGTAGCGCTCATCTTCTTGGGGTCGCATTAATTCCCTCCGTCCCCTTTAATCGCGGCCTCGATGCCCCAGAGGACAGTGGTGCGGGCGGCCGGATCTGCGCCGAGTGCGCGCCGGCACCGCTCTGGATGTGCGGCACCAGCGGAGCGCAGCTGCGCCAGTTCCCGGAAACGAGTCTGATCCTGCTTCGTGATGGACGAAGATGGATGACGGCTTCCGGCCAAGAGCAGACGTGCAAGCACGTCACTGGCGCGGCCGCAAGCAAGTCGTTTGGAACGGACGCTCCGCGATCAGAGTTCCATCGCTAATGGCGGACCTTGTGGCTGTTGTGGTTGCATTACCGAAGAAGCACAGCGTGTTAGGCTGCATATATGCAGCCTAACACAGCAATTCGCTTTTGTCAACCCCTAAGTCAGCTAAGCCTATGAAAAATACGTTTATCGTAACTACATAGTACAGCCGCATATATGCGGCTGTACCTTACACAATTTTGCTTGCGTTGTCAAACCCTCTATGGCGGATTGTCTAGGCAGAGAGGCGCCCCTAGTACTTGACGAGCCAAGTTTGAAAGTATATGCTAGGAAGCATATATGCTTCCTAGCACATTAATGTCTAATGGCCAGCCGTATACAGATTGCGAAACCTGACATCGTCAGGGCATTTGCCGCCGGACCTCGCATCCTGCGAACGCATGACGTAGCCCAAATCTTCAATCAACAGCGAGAATTCTGGCGGCTGACGAAGAGCACCACGCTGCATAGCTTTTTGGGCTTCATGACTGAGAAGACCAACCTCAAGCCTGTGCGCTTCGCTTTTCCGAATCGAGAGGTGTCTGGCTACACCTGGGGCGATGTCCCACTGCTCGAAACGCTACTGGGCCTCGTCGAAGGCAGTTACTACAGCCACTACACCGCGGTAAGCATCCACGGACTTACCGAGCAAGTCCCAAAAACAATTTACCTATCACGGGAGAGGTCGAGCGGCTCCACTGTAGGCAGACAGCAGCCCAAGCCATTCGATCAGAAGGCAATCGATTCTGCGTTCAGTCGCCCTCCACGCGTATCGACGAACGAGATCGAACTCCAAGATGAACAAGTACGCGTAGTGCTACTTGAAGGCGCCTACCAAGGTGGACTGGGCATCACAACTGGCGACATCAACCTCGGCGGCGAACGCGACCTGCACCTCCGCTACACCGGATTGGAGCGAACACTGATCGATATTGCCGTTCGACCCTTCTATGCCGGCGGCGTCTTCGAAGTCGCCAAAGCATTCGAGCGCTCAAAGGACCGGCTTTCAGTCAATACACTGGCCGCCATGCTGCACCGGATGGCATTCGGCTATCCGTACCATCAGGTTATCGGCTACTACTTGGAGCGGGCCGAGTACAAGGCCCCGCTCGTAGAGCTCTTTCAACGACAGCCGATGGAGCGGGACTTTTACTTAACCCACAATATGGGGAAGACGTCGTACATCAGTCGTTGGCGGCTACATGTGCCACAAGGATTCTAGCTTGCTGCATTGTCCAACGACGAAATCAAAGTAATAGTCAAACGGTTCAATTTGGACACCGGGCTTCATTGCTGCCCTCACTTCCTCAAAACCAAGTGCATGAAAGTCCCTCGTGCCCGGAATAAGGCCAAGCAAGTCTAGCGGAACCCGCTTCAAGGCGAACATCTCCGTAACAATGTGCCTCGCTCGGCCTGACGCAAGGTCGACATCAAACTGTCTTATCAGTGCTTCGATATCAACAAAGTCACGAGCTCTTTGATTGCCGAGTCCGTTTCGCTTGATGACCTGCGCGTACTCCGGCATCTGTTGACAGATAGCGCGAAGTTTTTCGCACACAATCATCTCCGGCGAATAGACGAAAATGCGGTAGCCATCGAGCTCACACTCAACTTTGTCATCAACATACTCGTGACGGCTAATATCGACAGTGAACTTCGAACCCTCGCCGAGACGCACTGCCTCTCGGCGCATGGTCTCGAGATCGTAATCAACCTCGTCAGCCCGCTTCTTAGAGATGAGCTTGAATTCCACGAGGTACCCACCCCAAAAAGCTGCCAATTCGTCGGGCATCTTGCTCGGCCTAGGGCTCAAACTCACGTCGAATGCCACGTAGCCTTCAAGATCAAACGTGGACGTCAACGCTCGTTCAAGTTTCGGTTTCGCCACGCCGTAGTCCAAGTCATCGCGCATTGAAAAGTCGAGATCCACCGATGCTCGCGAGTGGACCCTGTGCACGATGTCCATAGCGTTACCCCCCTTCAAAACCAACAGGTCCATGAGATCGTCATCGGCGAACATGGCCACGATCCCGGCCTTCTTGATCTTTTCAAGCTCGGACCCCAGAGCAGCTTCAGCGGCAACACCCTTCTTCTTCATTGATCCTCCATTTGCTGAGCTCCCGACAGCCTGCGACATCCTTTCGGATTCCCTTGGAAAAATAGTACAGCCCTCGCGCGCTCTCGCACATGCAAAAGACCTACAAGAAATACTGAGTGTCCGCTCGGGGTCGAAAGGCGCCCTTCGCTACACCGGCGCAGAATCCTCTCCCCGCATGCTCACCAGGAAAGACAGGCCGTCACCCGCGCCTCGTCCACCTGCAGCGAGAACTCCCACCCGTTGCGCTCGCACAGGCGCTGGACGATGCCGAGGCCCAAGCCATAGCCATTGGACGCCGGAACGCCATCCGAGGTGGGCCGGCCCGCATCGTCGCCGCTGCGCCGGTTGGTGACCAGCAGGTCGCGCGCGCGGATGCGTACCGTGATCGGCCCCTGGCCGGCGGGCGTGTGCTCGAACGCGTTGCGGACCAGGTTGGCGACCGCGATCAGGAACGCCTGCGGGTGCCCCTGGACGACGGGCGTGGCGAGGCTTTCGACATGCACTTCGACGTCGACGCCCTTGCCATTGAGCAGGTAGCGCTGCTGGTCGATCGCCCGGTCCACCAGCGGCGCCACGAGGAAGCGTTCGCCGTACTGCCCGTCGTCGGCTTCGCGCGCGATGCACAGGAACATCTCGATCGTGGACTTCATCTCGGCCGTCGCGCGGCGGATCCGCTGCACCGCCCTCGCATCCTCGTCCGACAGGTCGGCCTGCTCCAGCAGTTCGATCGCGCCGGTGATCACCGTGATCGGCGTGCGCAGCTCGTGGCTGGCGGAGCCGGTGAAGTCGCGCTCGCGCACGACGAAGGCGCTGATGCGCTCGAGCGTCTTCTCGATGGTGCCGGCGAGCAGGCCCACCTCGTCGCGCCCGAAGCGGCCGGACTCGATGAGCTTGTGGTCGCCGGCCGACAGGTGTTCCAGGTCGATGCCCGCGACCACGTCGGCCAGCTGCACCACCGGCGCCACCGCCCGGCGCATCACCAGCATGCCGAGCCCGAACCCCAGGGCGCCGAGCACGCCCACCACGCCGGTGATGACGAGCAGCCACCACCAGTCCTCGGACGAGGCCGCCTCGATCCCGGCGACGTCGAACACCACGAAGGCGCGCCCCTGCGGGTTGTCGGCAGGGACGACCGCAACGTGCAGCTCCTCGGCGACGAATTCGTACAGGCCCGCGTCGGGGCCGGCCTGCGCCCATTTCCGCAGCGGTTCCGGCAAGCTTCCGGCGTCGTCGTATCCGCGCAGGTTGGTGTTGAGGTCGGGATAGCGCTCGGCGGCGTGCTGCAGCTGGTTGGCCAGCACCCGGTCTTCGCTGAAGCGGATGGCGCCGTAGAACGCGAAGCCCCAGGCTACGCTGAGCCCGACCACACACAGCGCGAACGCGTACTCGACCCGTTTGCGCAGACTGTGCTGCCGCACTACTCGGCGTCCTCCGCGATCCGGTACCCGATCCGGTGCACCGTGTGGATCAGCGGCTGGTCGAAGGGCCGGTCGATCGCCTGCCGCAGCTTGTACATGTGCGAGCGCAGCGCATCGCCATCCGGCCGTTCGTCGGCCCACAGCAGGGTCTCCAGGTCCTCGCGGCTCACCACGGACGGAGACTCTTCCATCAGCCGCCGCAGCAGCTTGATGCCGGCCGGATTGAGCTCGACGCGCCTTCCTGCCCGGTGCACCTGCAGCGTGGACCGGTTCAACGTCAGGTCGGCCACGGCCAGCAGCTTGTCGGTATTGCGGTGGCTGCGCTTGTACAGGGCGCGAATGCGCGCATGCAGCTCCTGCAGGGCGAACGGCTTGACCAGGTAGTCATCGGCGCCGGCGTCGAAGCCCTTGAGCCGGTCGTCGAGCGTGTCGCGCGCGGTCAGCATGAGCACGGGCGTCTCGATCCCGGCCTCGTTGCGCAGCCTCTCGCAGAAGGTCAGGCCGTCCATCCGCGGCATCATCAGGTCCAGCACGATGACGTCGAACGGATGGGTCAACGCCAGGTTCATTGCGGTCACGCCGTCGTGGGCGAAATCGAGCACATGGCCGAGCTTTTCGAGGTACGCGGCGATGTTCGCGCAGATGTCGCGGTTGTCCTCGACGATCAGCGCCCTGATGGGCGTCGCATCAGGAACGCGTGCCATCTGCCGCCTCCGTCTACCAGGCGTAGTCTAGCCGAAGTCCGATCAGCGGCTCGGCCTCGCTTTCGTCCTCCACGTTGACGCCCCGGCGGTAGTCGAACTCGGTGTCGTCGGTCGAGGACGCCGAGGTCAGGTTGATGACGTCGAGGAAGGCGGTGACGTCGATGGGGCCGAACGCGCGCCGGTAGTCGACGCGGGCGTTGAGCACGCCGTAGCCGTCCCTGCGGCCGATGCCGCGCTCGACCGTCTCGCGCGAGTAGCGCAGGGGCTGCCCGGGACCCAGCACGTCCTCGTGGATGAGGTAGGCGTCCTCCGGCCGGCCGGACAGGTACTTGTAGCGCGCGGCCACCTTCCAGCGGTCGGTGATTTCCCAGGTCACGCCGAGGGTGGCCACGTGCTCGCGGCTGAACTCGTCGGCGACGGCGCCGCGGCCGTCCTTGCGGTCGATCTCGGCATCGTTGTAGCTGTAGGTCGCGCTGGCGTATAGACCTTCGCGGATCGTGCCCTTGAGCACGACGTCGACGCCGCGGGAGGTGCCGTCGCCAATGTTGGCGAACGTGCCGCTCACGCGATCCTGGTCGACCACCAGGTTGTCGAGGTTCTGGTTATACGCTTCGGCCAGCACCGACCAGCGATCGTTGATGAAGTACTCCAGCCCGACGCTCGCGTGCGTGATCTTCTCGTTCTCCAGCGTGTTCGCCGCGTTGGCCGCGAGGTCCAGGAACCGTGGCGACTGGTGGAACAGGCCCGCGGTCGCGAAGTACCTGACGCGCTTGCCCGGCTGCCAGTTGGCCCTGAGCCTGGGCGAGACGAGGCTTTCGTCGGTGAGGTCGTCGCGCTCCAGGCGCACGCCGGTGCGGATGTCCCACGCGCCGAACTTGAAGGCCTGGTCCACGTAGCCGGCATAGTTGGTGGCCGTGCGGCTCAGGGTGGAGTCGATGTTCTCCGGCGTCAGCACGATGTAGCGCTGGTCCGGGTCCGGCCTGAAGTCGTCGCTATCGTAGACGTAGCGGATCCAGTCGCCGTCCAGCACGGTGCCGTAGTCGAGCTCGATCCGCGTCGCCTGGACGCCCGCACTGAACGTGCCCCAGCGGTTCACCGTGGCGAAGTCGCTGTGCCAGCCGATCTCGGTCTCGTCTTCGGTCACGGTGATGATGTCTTCGCGCACCGGAAAGTCGGAGGCGGGCGATCCGGGGGGCGCGAGATCGGGAAACGCTTCGCCCTCCGAGCTGATCTTGTCGCTGGCGCGGCGGTAGACCCTGTTGGTCCACGTGGCGTTCTCGCCGATCAGCGATCGCAGGGTCACGCCGTAGAGGTCGCTGTCCTGCCGGAAGTCGAGCAACGCGGCGTCTTCGAAGTTGGGCGACTCGAAGACATGGGTCACGTCGCGCGTGTAGGTCTCGTTGGTGTCGATCAGCAGCACCTCGAGGGTATTCGACGGGCTGATCGGCACGACCGACTTGACGATCACGTCGCGCAGCACGGGATTGCCGATGTCCAGTTCCTCGATCGTTTCGAACAGGGAGCCGAAATCCAGCCGGCGCGCGGACACCAGCAGGGTGGCGTCCTTGGTGATGCCGGCGGGACCGTCGTAGCCGACTTCGAAGCCGGCGAGGTCGTAGCGCAGGCTGGCCGACGGGCTCGGGTTGCCGCCGGCCACTTCGAGCTTGAGCAGCGAGGCGGCGCGTCCGCCGTAGGCCGGGCCCCAGCCGCCCGGCGAGAACTCGGCGCCGCTGATGACATCCGGCGCGAAGATCGAGAAGCGGCCGCCACCGCCGACGTCCTCGTCCTCCCCGAGCGTCGCGTCGAAGTGCACCGCCTTGTCGAAGGGGAACTCGTCGACGAAGACCAGGTTGTCGCGCGGCCCGCGGCCACGCACGCTGAAGCTCGCGAATTCGCTCGCGGAGGCCAGCCCCGGCAGGCCGTCGAGCGAGAGCAGCGGATCGGCGCCGCCGCCGACGGCGTCGCGCAATGCGTCCCGGTCGAGCCAGGTGCTGGACGGCGATGACAGCGCATCGAGCGGCCGCGCCTGGACCACCACCTCGTCCAGCAGCGGGACGCCGAGATCGAATTCGACCTGCGAGTTCTTGCGCGTGATCACGCGGACGCTCGGCTCGTAGATCGTGGCGAACCCGGCCTTGGCGATGTTGACCGCGTACAGCCCCGGGTCGAGCCGGTCGACCACGATGCGGCCCTGCGCGTCCGTTTCCAGGGAGCGTGCGGTGTCGGTATCGCGTTCGGTGAGCGTGACCGTCGCGTTCGGCAGCGGCCGGTCGGTCGTCTGGTCCCTGACGATGATGGTCAGGGCGCCGGGCGCCTCCGCGGCGTGCGCGAACAGGGAGAAGCCGATCAACTGCGCCGAAAGTGCCAGCGACAACGTCCGTCGCGCGTGCCTGCTCATATCGCCCTGCCTCCAGGATTGGCCGTATCACGTCATGAAGCGATGCGAGGTTAAGGGCGCAAATGTCGCCAAAAGGTCGCCGGCGCGGCCGCGCGGCAGCGGGTGCCGATGCCGATGCGTATGCGCCCGATGTGCATCCGTTTGCATTCCAGCGTCCGATGGCGCCGGGCCGGTTGGCGAGCCCATCGACCCTGTGGCTGCGCTTGCTCGTGCGTACGCCGGCCTTGTGCCGGCTGCGGCTCGATCAAGGAGCGCCGTCGTGAGAGGCCAACCGGAGTCCGGGTCTCGCATCGGAACTCGCAGGTCCATCCGGAGCTGCGCTCGGCGACTACTGGACGGGCCGCTTCGGGTCGAGCGCGACCGCCGGCTATCTCCCGAGCCGACGCCCCAGGCCTGACCACCTTCCCGCATGTCGCGCGAGCGCGTTCGCAAGCACATCGGCGCTCCCGGCCAGATGCAGGACGCTCCGGGCGCGCGTCATGCCGGTGTAGACCAGCTCCCGCGACAGCACGCGGTTGTCGCGCACCGGCAGCACCAGCCAGGCCTCGTCGAACTCGCTGCCCTGGGCCTTGTGCACGGTCATGGCGAAGGCGCTGTCGTGCGCGGGCAGCGCGGCGGGATGGAACGGTCGCGGGTGCTTCGGATCGTCGCCGGGGAACCAGGCCATCAGGGTGCCGCCGTCGTCGCGGAGGCAGATGCCGATGTCGCCGTTGAACAGGCGGTGGCGGTAGCTGTTCTCGCTGACCAGCAGGAGGCGGCCGTGGAAATGGCGGCCGGCGGCGGATGCCGGGCCGGCGCCGCGGCGGGTACCGGCGAGCAGGTCCTCGATGCGGGCGTTGAGGCCGCGAGCGCCCTGGGGGCCTTCGCGCACGGCGGTGAGGATGCGCAAGGCGCCGGCGCGGGCGAGGGCTTCGGCGGGGTCGGTGGTGTCGGCGAGTGCGGTCCAGTGTGCAAGGAGGTGGTCGCGGTGGGTTTGCAGGGGGTCGGTGATGCCCTCGTGGAAGTGGACGCCGGAGAGCTGGCCGCTGCGCAGCAGGGACAGTGCGGTGGCGGTGTCGCCTTCGCGGACGGCGGTGGCGAGGGGGGCGAGGTCGAGGGTGGCGCTCTGGCGGTGGTTGCGGGTGAGGTGGATGTGGTGGGCGGGGAAGGTGGATTGCGTGGCGGCTGCGGGGAGAGCGCCCTCACCCGCGCCTGCGGCGCGACCTCTCCCGCGGGCGGGAGAGGTGTGGGACGCGGCGGGCGGAGAGGCGGCGGCGAGGATGCCGGCGAGGACGTCGCCGGCTTCCACCGATGGCAGCTGGTCGGGGTCGCCGAGCAGGACCAGGCGCGCGCCGTCGGGCACGGCTTCGACCAGCTTGGCCATCAGCGGCAGGTCGATCATCGAGGCTTCGTCCACCACCACCACGTCGAACGGCAGCGGGTTGTCGGCGTGGTGGCGGAAGGCGGGCGAGTCGGGGATGGTGCCGAGCAGGCGGTGCAGGGTGGTGCCGGAGGTGGGCAGGCGGGCGGCGAGCGCGGGGTCGATGCCGCGCGCGGGCAGGGCCTGGACGGCGTTGCGCACGCTTTCGGCCATGCGTTCTGCGGCGCGGCCGGTGGGCGCGGCCAGGGCGATGCGTGGGGGCGAGGCGCCGGCGGCGTCGGCCTGGGCGACGAGCGCCAGCAGCAGGCGGGTGATGGTGGTGGTCTTGCCGGTGCCGGGGCCGCCGGTGATGAGCAGGAGGGGGTGGTGCCGGGCGGCGGTGATCGCTTGGGCCTGCAGGTCGTCTGCGGGTTGCGCGGGGATGCCCCCTTCTGCCCTTCGGGCCTCTTCCCCCGGGAACGGGGGAAGAGAAGGGATCCGGGAGGTGCCGATGCGGTGGAGGCCGGCGGCGAGGCGGCGTTCGTATTCGCGGTAGCGGCGGAGGTAGACGAGGCCGTGCTCGTAGACGAGCGGGGCGTCCGGGGTGGATTCGAGGTCGCCGCTTTCCGGGAGCGCGACCCAGCGGGAGGATTGCAGCGCGTCGTGCCAGGTTTCGGGCGTGGGCCAGCTGATCGGGCTGTCGACCAGGCGCTGGGGCTGCGCCGGGTCGAATCCGGCGTGGCCGGAGGCGACGGCGAGCGATGCGAGGGCGGCGGCGGCGAGCACGGTGTCGGGCGTGTCGGGAGCGAGGCGGCGCAGGCTCTGGGCCAGGGCGTGGTCGAGGGTGCGCAGGGCGCCGGCCCTGGCGAGTTGCTGCAGGAGGCCGGTGGGACGCGATGCCTGCGATGGCGGCGCGTCGTGTGCGCCATGTGCGTCGCGCAGGTCGCGCGGGTCGCGTGCATCTGCCGCATCCGATGTCTCCGGTGTGCCGCGGGCGTCAACTGCGTCCCCGGCGGTCCGTGATTTCCCTGACTCGCGTGGGTCGCGCGCGCCGGGCGTGGCGGCGGTCGGGTCGACGGGCTGGTCTTCGGGGAAGAGCGGGAGCGTGGTGGTCATGTCGGCATCTGGTCCTGGCGCGGCTCCGCCGGACCCTCACCCCTGCCCCTCTCCCGTGAACGGGAGAGGGGTTCTGCCGCGGGCTCGCCCACCTCGGGCGTGTGGCCGGCGAACAGCGCGTCTAGTTCGTCGACCAGTTCCGGATCGAAGCGCCAGGCCTGCACGCCCTGCGCATCGTCGCGGCCGGCATCGAGGCCGCGGCAGAACAGGTAGCGGATGCCGCCGAAGTCGCGGGCGTAGTCGTAGGCGTCGCCGAGGCGGAAGCGCAGCCAGCGGTGCAGGGCCAGGGTGTAGATCAGCGCCTGCAGGTCGTACTCGCTGTGGGTCATGGCCTCCGCGAGCCGTGCGGGACCGTAGCCGGGCAGGCGGTTGGACTTGTAGTCGAGTACGTACCAGCGGCCATCGTGCACGTACGTGAGGTCGATCAGGCCGGTCATGAGGCCTTCCAGCCGGCGGCGCGCGCCGAAACCCTGGCGCGCGGTGAGCAGGCCGTGGCGGTGCAGCAGCGCGAGCAATGCATCGATGCGCGTGGGCGCGAGCGCGAACTGGAATTCGATCTCGGGGCGGCGCTGGCCTGCCGGCACGTCGGCCAGGCGCACGCCTTCGGGCAGGGGCACGGTGAGGGTGTGGCCGATGAGCGGGGTGAGCACGGCGAGCCCGTCGTCGATGTCGCCCGCCGGATAGCCGCCGGCGCGCAGGCGTTCGGCGATCAGTCCGGCGTCGTCGCTGGTGGGCGCGGGCGCGCCGGGCGTCCATGCGGACCAGCGCGCGAAGTCGGTGCGTTCCAGCACGTCGTGCAGGACCACGCCGAAACGGGTGCCGCCGAAGCGGGCATCGAAGATGTCGGCTGCCCCGTCGACAGGCGCCGTGTCGCGCAGGTCGGCGCCAGTGCCTGCGTCGACGTCGGCAGCCGCGCCCTCGCCCGCGTCGACGCGCGGCGCCGTCATGTCCATGCCCGCATCCACTTCGCCGGCAGGCTCGTCCCGCCCGCCTTCCGCCGGCTGCGTGGCGCTGGCCGCCGTGTCCTCCTGGCCGTCGGCATTGGCGAGCTGGGTGAAGCTGTAGACCCACCAGTCGCTGGCGAGCGCGCGCCGCGCGGTGCGCGCGGGCGGCACGGCGTCGGTCGACGCGGGTGGCAGCCAGGGCAACCTGTCGGGCGGGCTGCTGTCGTCGATGGCGACCGCGTCGCCCAACGCGGCCTGCAGCGCATCGGGTTTCGCCACCATGTGCTGCAGCGGCGACCTGTCGTGATTGCAGAACAGGCCGCTGGCCAGCCACAGCGCGTGGCGCGCGCGGGTGAGGCCGACGTAGAGCAGGCGCGCGTCTTCGGCGCGCTGGGCAATCAGCCAGGCGTCCTTGGCCGCCTCCCAGCCGGACTGCGAGACCAGCAGTTTCCAGTGCAGCACGCGGCCGTCCTCGTCGTTGACCACGACGCGCTGGCCGGGATGGCGCGCGTGCGCACCGATGGCGGCGAAAGGCAGGAACACCAGCGGGTATTCCAGGCCCTTGCTCTTGTGCAGGGTCACCACCTGCACGCGGCGGGCGTCGGACTCCAGCCGCAGCAGCTGGCTCTCGTCGCTGGCGTTGGCATCGGCGATGGCGTTGGCCAGCCAGTCGACCAGGCCGTGCAGGCCCAGCGCGCGCGCCTGCGCGTCCTGCAGCCCTTCGGCCAGCTGCAGGTAGTTGGTGAGGCGGCGCTCGCCGTCGAGCAGGCCGAGCAGGCGGCCGGCGTGCTGCGCGCACAGCGCGTTGACCAGGGCCAGCGGGCCGCCACGCTGCAGGCGTTCGCGCCAGGCCAGGGCCTCGAGCTGCCAGTGGCGCAGCGCCTCGCCGTCGTCGTCGAGCGCGGCGATGGCGGCGGCGTCCAGGCCCACCAGCACGCTCGACAGCGCCATGCGCAGGCGGCCGTCGTCGGCGCCGTGCAGCAGGGCGAGCAGCAGCGCGTGCAGGTCGCGCGCCTCGGGCGTGGCGAACAGGCTCTGCCGGCCGGCGGCGACGGCGGGGATGCCGGCCATCGCCAGCGCGTGGCGGATGCGCGTGGCCTCGTTGTGGCTGCGCACCAGCACCGCGATGTCGCCGAGCTGCACGGGGCGGCCTTCGATGCTGGCGTTGCCGTCGCGCGCGTCGAACAGCACGCGGTGGATGGCGGCGACGCAGGCCTTGGTGGCGAGTTCGCGCGAGTGCCCGGCTTTCCAGGGCTTCAGCTTGCCCTTGCTGTCGACCTCGTCCGGCAGCGGTGCGCGCCACACGGTGAGCGCGGGCGCGGGTACGCCGTGGCGCTGGAAGTCCTCGTCGCGGCGCACGCCACCGGGCTGCACTTCGTAGAACCTGATGCGGGTGTCGATGAAGGGCGGCGGGATCTTTTCGTCCACTTCCGCCGCGGCCTGCGCCTGCGCGTACAGCGCCGAGACCGCGCGCAGCACGGACGGGCGCGAGCGGAAGTTCTGCGACAGCGGCGGCGCGTCGGATGCGGTTTCGCGCGCGGCGAGGTAGGTCTCGACGTCGCCGCCGCGGAAGCCGTAGATCGCCTGCTTGGGATCGCCGATCACGAACAGCGCCGGCGCCTGGCCGTGAAGCGCGGCGCTTGCGGCACCGAACACGTGGTCGAAGATGCGCCACTGGCGGGCGTCGGTGTCCTGGAATTCGTCCACCAGCGCCACTTCGTACTGGGCGCGCAGGCGCTGCACCAGGTCGGCGGCGTGCGGGCCGTCGATGGCGTCGGCGACGCGGTCGATCAGGTCGTCGTAGGTCTGCACGCGCTGCTGGCGCTTGGCGCGGGCGACGCGTTGGCGCGCGTCGAAGCGCAGGCGGTGCAGCAGCTCGACGCGGCGCGCATCCTGCCATTCGGCCATGGCGGCGAGCGCGTCGAGGTAGGCGGGGATGGCGTCGCAGACCGGCGAGTCGGGCGTGCGGCCGGCACCGGCCTTGCTGGTGCGCAGCTGCAGCGTCTCGCGCGTGAGCTGCGGCAGCTTGGGATGCTGGAACGGCAGCTTGCGTTCGCTGGCGTTGCACCACTGGTGCAGGGCATCGAAGAGTTCACCGATCCAGGCGAGCTTGTAGCTGCCGGCATGCAACACCTTGCCTTCCACAGCGGACACCAGCGAGGCGCGGAAGTCGTCGCCGTGCGCGCGGAAGGTGTCGGCCAGCGCTTCGCCGCTGGCGTGCAGGCGCGGCGCGGGGTCGTCGGGCAGCTCATCGAGCGCGGGGCGCAGCGTGCGTTCGCGCACCAGCAGCGGCAGGTCGCCGGCGAGTGCGGCCGGGCCGCCCGGCCACAGCGCGAGCAGGTCGTCGGCGGACTCGCTGCCGCGGCCATGCGCGCGCCACAGGTCGGCGGCGATCGATTCGTACAGCGGCGCGTCGCTGGTGAGCAGCTCGGGCGCGTCGAAGGCCTGGCCCGCTTCCAGCGCATGCTCGCGCAGCACGCGCGCGCAGAAGCCGTGGATGGTGAAGATGGCGGCGAGGTCGATGTCGTTCGCGGCGGCGTGCAGCCGGCGGCGCAGGGCCTCGGCGGTTTCGGTGCCGCGCGCGAGGTGGCCTTCGAGGACGTTGCGGGTGAGCGCGGCTTCGGGCGTGTCATCGCTGGCGGGCGGCGCGCCGACCAGTTCGCCGGCCAGCAGCAGACGTTCGCGGATGCGCTTGCGCAGCTCCTGCGTGGCCGCTTCGGTGAAGGTCACGGCCAGCACCTGGCCCACGCGCAGGCCGCGCTCGACCACCAGGCGCACCACCAGGGTGGCGAGGGTGTAGGTCTTGCCGGTGCCGGCGGAGGCTTCGATGGCGTGCACGCCATCGAGCGCGAGGTCGAGGTAGAGGTCGCGCACCGGCGCGGGCGTGGAGGAGGCGACGCTCATTCGGCCTCCTCCAGGTCGAGTGCGTCGGCGATCGCGTGCAACGCTGTCGGGTCGGTGCCGGCGTAGAGCTTGCCCTCCACCACCGCCAGGTAGATGCCCATCGTGAGGTCGATGAAGGCAACCTGCGTGGCTTCGTCGCTGAAAGGGTCGCGGCCGCGCAGCGCCAGGCGCAGGGCTTCGCTGCTGCTCTCGCCCCAGTTGAAGTCGCTGCCGTGCCACTTCTTCGCCGCGGCCTCGAGGCCCTTGCGCATGTCGTCGGCGCGGAAGAATTCCCAGCCGCTGTAGGGGGCGAACGGCAACGGGCTGCGCAGGCCGCGTTCGCGCAGGGCGACGAGCATGCGCAGCACTGCGCGCGCCTGCGCCGGATCGAGCGGGTCGCGCTCATGCGGGCCGGCGCCGCGTTCGCGATCCTCGTGGAATTCCACCAGCGGCCTGGCCAGGCCGGCGGCGCTCGCCAGCAGCCAGTCGAGGCCGTTGCGGATCGCCGAGCGGCCGGCGGGTGGATCGAAGCGCACGCGCACGATGCCCTTGTCGTAGACGTCGGCGATGCGGCCCTGCAGGCTCACCTCGTCGAGCGGTACGTCCAGGCGATGGGATTCCGGGGTCGCATCGCCGCGCCATCCGCCGAAGGCGAGCGCGTAGGGATCGACCTGTGCGCGCATCTGCTCCAGCGCGCGATGCCCCAGCGGCCCGGACGGCAGCAGGCCGCGCGCGCGCAGCCGGGCGTGGGTGGTGGCATCGTCTTCGCCGCGCAGCACCGCATCGAACACCGCCTGCTGCAGCACCTGGCGCGCGATGCCGCGGCCCGGCGCCAGCAGCGGCTCGACGTCCTCGTCGACCTCTTCGACTTCGGCCAGCCGCAGGCCCAGGCGCTGGCGCAGGAAGGTGTCGGCCGGCGACTGCAGGAAGCGGCGCAGTTCGTCCAGCGTGAGCGTGGTCGCTGCGGCGGACGCACTTGCGCCTTTGATTCCGGAACCGTCGGCAGCGACGGCACCCGCGGCTTCGCCATCGTCCGGCGCAGCCAACGCCTCGCCATCGAACCATGCCGGCAGCGGCGTACGCTTCGCCATCGGCTGCGCGGCCGCGGGCCACCACTGCGCGCTGTAGGAAAAGCGCCGCGGCTCGTCGCTGCCGCCGAATGCGGCCGGCGCGAACGGCTGCAGCGGATGCCGCACCACCAGCGCCTCGCCCGCGTTCGCTTCGGGTACGTGCTGCGCATCGGCCGCGGCCAGCAGGTCGGCCACCAGCACCGAGGGTTCGCGCACGCTGCCGTCGCGCGGGTCGGCGCCCTGGTAGCTGACGTAGAACACGTCCTGCGCGGCGGCGAACAGCTGCAGGAACAGGAACCGGTCGTCGTCGCGGGTGGAGCGGTCCCCGCGCAGGCGCAGACCCCTGGCGACATCGGACGCCAGCCGGTCGATCCCGCCGCCCGGATCGCGCCGCGGGAACGCACCGTCGTCCATGCCCAGCAGGCAGATCACGCGGAACGGCAGCAGGCGCATCGGCACCATGCGCGCGATGCTGACGCCGCCGGTGAGCAGCGGCGCGCGGGTGTCGGCCTCCGACAGCGCGGCGGCGAAGTGGGCGCGCACGATCTCGGCCGGCACCGGCGTGTCGACGCCGGCGCGATGCGCGTCGGCGGCGAAGGCGTCGATCAGGCTGCGCAGGCGGTCGAGCGCGCGGCGGGTGTTCGACGACTCGGGCGGACGCGTCAGCAGCGCATCGAGCAGGCCGAGCAGGCGCTCGCGCCAGCCCTCGGGCGTCAGCGCTTCGTCCAGCACGCGGGCGTGGCGCGCGAGCACGCGCAGCAGGCGCACGAGGGTGTCGAGCGCATCGAGCGCACTGCCTTCGAGTTCCGGCATCGGCGCGACCAGCTGCCCGCCGGCGGTGGCGATCGGCGCGTCGCTGCCGGTGGCGTGGCCGAGCAGCAGGCGGTCGAGCGCGAAGGCCCAGGTGTAGGCATCGTCGTCCGGCGCGTCCAGGCGCGCGCGGTGCGCGCCATCGAGGCCCCAGCGCGCGCCGGCCGCGTGCAGCCAGGCGTGCAGGCGGTCGAAGGCGGCGGCATCGAGGTTCGCGGCCTCGGCCAGCGGCGGGCTGGCCAGCAGGTCCAGCGTTTCCACCAGGCCGAAGCGCGCCACCGGCAACGCCAGCAGGCGCAGGAAGACGTCGGCCAGCGGTTCGCCGGCCAGCGGACTGGCGTCGGCGACGGCCCAGGGAATCGCCTGATTGAAGCCGGCATCGCCGCGGCCGCGGCCGCCGAACACGGCGTCGAGGTACGGCAGGTAGGGATCGATGTCGGGCGCCAGCACCGCGACCTCGCGCGGCTGCAGCGGCGGGTCGAAGCGCGGATCCTCGAACAGCGCGCGCAGCTGGTCGTGCAGCACCTGCAGTTCGCGCAGGCGGGTGTGGCAGGCGTGCACCTGCAGACTGGGATCGTCGCGGCGCAGTGCCGGCAGGCGGGTGCGCGGATCCGCGGCGGTCGGTGCAGGCGGCGGCACCGGGCGACGGTGGAACAGGTCCGACTGCAGCCGTCGCAGCAGGCTGCCGGCCAGCGCGCCGCCGCCCTCGCCCGGATCGGCATCGCCGCGAACCTCGATGTCCGGGTGCACCACCTCGTAGCCGCCCAGCAGCGCCATGAAGTCGCGCCCGGCCGCGCCCCAGGCGCGCAGCAGCGGGTTCTCGCCGGCCGCGGCCCCGGGGTCGCCGCCACGCACGCGCTGCAGGTCGCCCCAGTAGTCGCGGCTGGGCGAGGGCACGTAGAAGTGCAGCGTGCCCACGCGCGCCTGGGTGGCGACCACGCGCAGCACATCGGGCGAGACGTTGAGGATGGCGAAGGCGAACAGACGCTTCGGCAGTCCATCCGGCAGCGGCGCATCCGGTGCGGCGAAACCCTCCAGATACTCGTGGATGCGGCGCGCGCGATGCTGCGTGCCGCCGGCCACGCGCCGCCACAGCGCGGCCTGCGGATCGCGCGGCGCCTCCCCGGCCTCCCAGGCCAGCAGCCATTCGCGGCGCCAGGCCTTGTACTTCTCGAAGGCCTGCGCGAGCTCGCCAGACAGCGTCCAGGCCTTGAGCGGATCGGGCGCGCCTTCCAGGTAGGCGCGCAGCGGCTGCAGCGCGCGCTCGCGCAGCAAGGCCGGGTCGGCCAGTGCGGCGTGGATGCGCCAGCGCAGCGCGGCGGCGTCGAGGTCCTCGCCCTTGCCCGGCACGTTGGCGTCCAGCGCGCGCTGCACGAATTCGCCCGGCGTCAGGAATTCCAGATTGGCCGACACCCCGTGCGCCTGGGCCAGGGTGGCCTGCAGCCAGCGGCGCAGCGCCACCTGCGGGATCAGCACCACGTCCGGCTCCAGCGGGCCCTGCCCCGGCGCCGGGGTGCGCAGCTCGCTGGCGAGCAGCCCGGCCAGCACGTCCAGCGCGTTGGAGTGGTAGAGGCGGAAGTCGGTCCGGGCGTGGGTGTGCATGCCCCGGGCATTGTGCAGGAACCGGTCGCAGGCCCCGATACGCCACCCGCGCGCCGGTGACGGCGGCCGGTACCGGCGCCCCGGGTGGTCGGGCGGAGTTTGGCGTTTATACTTCCGCGCTAGCTGCGGCTCCGTCGGCCGCTTGCCAAGGGTGTTTTCGTGCGCAATTACGACCTCGAGTTCCTCAAGCGCTTTTCGATGGTGATCGGCTTCCTGGTCCTGGTCACGCTGGGCCTGATCATCGGCGCCGCCTTCCTGCATCGCGCGCTGCCGCCGGAGGTCGACCCTGCCGCCGCCAAGCGCACCGAGTACCGCATCGCCCCGGTCGGCGCGGTCTACGCCGGCAGCACCGGCGCCGCCGCCCAGGCCGCGGCGGCGGCGGCGGCCGCGGCGGCCGCCGCCTCGCAGGTGGCCTATGGCGGCACGCTCGACGGCTCGGTGGTGTACCAGAACCTGTGCTCGGGCTGCCATGCTTCGGGCGCCGGCGGCGCGCCGACCCTGGTCACCGCGCAGTGGGCGGCCCGCATCGCCCAGGGCAAGGACACGCTGTACCGGCATTCGATCGAGGGCTTCACCGGCAATGCCGGGGTGATGCCGGCGAAGGGCGGCAATCCTGCGCTGACCGACGAGCAGGTGCAGGCCACCGTCGACTGGATGCTCGACAACCTGCAGTAAGCTGGCCGCCGCCGCGGTCCCACGACGCCGCCTCCGGGCGGCGTTGTCGTGTCCGTGCCCCGCGAATCCGGAAACGCGCATGCCCGCTCCTGCCCCGCCCGCCCGTTCGACCGCCCTGCCCCGCACCCTCCTGCTCCTGGCCGCCGGCCTGCTCGCCGCCTGCGAGACGCCGCCGTCCGATCCGTCGGCCGCGCCGCGCGACGACGGCGTGGTCGCCATCGGCACGGTGCAGGGCGCCGGTCCCGCCAGTCCCCTGCTCGACGAGACCGTCGCCGTCGAGGGCGTGGTCACCGGCAATTTCGCACGCGGGCTGGGCGGCTGGTTCGTGCAGGACGCCGGCGACGGCGACGAAGCCACCTCCGACGCGGTGTTCGTGGTGGCCGACGAACCGGCGCAACTGCGCACCGGCGACCGGGTGCGCGTGCGCGGGCGGGTGGTCGAGCACGGCGAGCGGACGCGCGGCACGCTGACCACGCTGCAGGCGGAGGCGATCGAGGTCGTGGGGCGCGGCGAGGTCGCGCCGGTGGTGCTCGCCGCCGCGCCCGACGACTGGGAGCGCTACGAAGGCATGCGCGTCCGCATCGACGCCCCGCTCACCATCGGCGGCCAGCACGAGCTTTCGCGCCGGGGGGTGCTGCATGCGGCTTTCGACGGCCGCCTGTTCACGCCGACCGAACTGGCCCCGCCCGGCCCGGAAGCCGAGCGCATCGCCGCCGGCAATGCCCGCCGCCGGCTGCTGCTCGACGACGCGATGGCGCGCGAGGACCCGCGCGAGGTCTGGTATCTCGAAGGACGGCCGCCGCCGCGCTCGGGCAGCCTGGTGACCGGCGTCGAGGGCATCGTCGACCAGCGCTGGGGCGACGTGCGGCTGCAGCTGACCGCGGCGCCGCGGATCGAACCGGCGCCGCGCCCGGCGCCGCCCACCGTCGCAGGCACGGTGCGCCTGGCCGCGTTCAACCTGCAGAACCTGTTCAACGGCGATGGCCGCGGCGGCGGCTTTCCGACCGAGCGCGGCGCGCGCACGCCGGCGCAGCTCGAGGCCCAGCTGGGCCGCCTGGTGGCGACGATCCGCGCGCTCGATCCCCACGTGGCCGCGCTGATGGAACTGGAGAACGACGGCTACGGGCCGGACTCGAGCATCGCCCAGCTGGTCGACGCGCTCAATGCCGGCGGCGACGACTGGCGCTTCGTCGACAGCGGGCAGGGACCGGGCGACGACGCGATCCGGGTGGGGCTGGTCTACCGGGCGTCGCGGCTGCGGCCGGTCGGCGCCCCGGCGATGCTGGAGGACGGCCCGTTCGGCGCGCGCAGCCGGGTGCCGCTGGCGCAGGGCTTCGTGCCGGTCGCGGCCGGCCGCGACGCGGGCCCGGCCTTCGTGGTCGTGGCCAACCACTTCAAGTCCAAGGGCTGCAGGGAAGCCGAAGGGGCGGACCGCGACCAGGGCGACGGCCAGGCCTGCTGGAACGCGACCCGGGTCGAATCGGCGCGCCGGCTGCTGGCGTGGCTGGAGCGCGATCCCACACGAACAGGAAGCGATCTTGTGGCAATCGTCGGGGATATGAACGCGTACGCCGAGGAGGATCCGCTGCGCCTGTTGCGCCGGCACGGCTGGCGGGACGCGATGGACGTGGCGAGCGTGGAGGGTGCCTACAGCTACGTGTTCGACGGCCAGGCCGGACGCCTGGACCACGCCCTGCTCAGCCCCGCGCTGGCGGCCCGGCTGGCGGGCGCGGCGACATGGTCCAGCAACGCCGACGAGCCGAACGTCGGCCATCGCGCCGCAAATTCCGGCGATCCTGTGGGAAATCCGTGGCGCAGCTCGGACCACGATCCGCTGCTGGTGGGGCTGGACCTCTAGCGACGCCGGATTCCCCGACCTCTGGCAGGCCCGCTCGGGTTTCCCGGCGGGAGCCTCCGTTTCGCCCAAGGTGCGATCGGCGTCCGGCCCCCGCCCAGGGTCGCGCTCTTCTCCCCGGGGGAAAGGGGACGGGCGAGGGTCCGGGGCGCGAGGCGAACGACAGCCCCGACACGACGGGTCGGCGCAGGACCTGCACGGCGTCCGGGCCAGGCCCGCTCCGCCGCACCCTGATCCGGCGGCGCAGGCCACCTCCCGGAGGGAGAAGGGAATCGACCGCCGCCCTCAGCCGTCGCAGGCGGGATGCGGCCGCCGCCGCCAGTTCCAGCCGTGGGCGGCGGCCAGCAGCAGGCTGCCGGCGATGGTCGACGGCGTCTCCAGGGCATGCGCCGGCCAGCCGATGGCCCCCGCCAGCAAACCCGCCAGGCCGCTCGCGGCGAGCAGCCACAGGGCCCCGGGCAGCGGGCGTCGCCGGTGCGCACGACCCAGCGCCACCATGGCCAGGGGCAGCGCGATGGCCACGAACAGCAGGTGCAACCACTCGGCCTCGGCCGCCGCGGCCAGCGCAGGGAGCATGGCCGCCCCCACCGGCAGCAGCAGGCAATGGGCCAGGCACAGGCCGGACAGGCCGATCGCAGAGGCATCGAGCAACGAGGCCGGGGACATTCTCATGGGGCCGGGTCCTGAATTGTTATTTTGTAACAGTAGCAGGGCTGTCAACCCTGACGCCCCGCAGCAGGCCGGCCGCTATCATGCCGACCATGTCCACCCTCCCCGCCTTTCCCGCCGACGCCGGGACCCTGCTGTTGCCGGGCCCCGCGGGCGCGCTGGAAGTCTCGGTCGATCCGCCCGACGACGATGTCGCCACGCTGCCGCTGGTGGCGATCGTCTGCCATCCGCTGCCGACCGAGGGCGGGACGATGCACAACAAGGTGGTGACCATGGCCGCGCGCAGCCTGCGCGAGCTGGGCGCGACCACCGTGCGCTTCAACTTCCGCGGCACCGGCCACTCCGAAGGCGAGTTCGACCAGGGCGACGGCGAGCTCGAGGACCTGCGCGCGGTCGCCGCCTGGGTGCGGGCGCAACGGCCGGAGGCGGCGCTGTGGCTGGCGGGCTTCAGCTTCGGCGCCTACGTCACCCTGCGCGCGGCGGCCGAACTGCAGCCGGCCCTGCTGCTGTCGATCGCGCCGCCGGCCGGACGCTGGGACTTCGACGACATCGAGCTGCCGACCATGCCCTGGCTGGTGATCCAGGGAGAGAACGACGAGATCGTGGATCCGCAGGCGGTCTACGACTGGCTCGAGCGCAGCCGCGCCCAGGCCGAACTGGTGCGCATGCCCGACACCAGCCACTTCTTCCACCGCAAGCTGATCGACCTGCGCGGCGCGATCAAGCACGGCGTGCGCGCCTACCTGCCTGCCGCGGATGGATGACGCCGCCCCGGCGGAAACGCCGTCGCAACGCTACCGCGCCGGTGTCGAACGCGGCGACTGGCAGGACGATCCGGCGCAGCAGCCCGCGCTGCACGCGCTCGACCGCCTGCACGACGCCCTGCTGCAACCCGGACCGCGCGTTGGCCTGTTCGACCGCCTGCGCGGCCGCGAGCCGCCGCCGGCGCCGGACGGCCTGTACCTGTGGGGCGGCGTGGGACGCGGCAAGACCTTCCTGGTCGACCTGTTCTATGCCGGATTGCCGCTGCCGGAGATCCGCGGCGAAGCGCTGGCCGGCGGCCGGACGACGGCGGCCGCGCCCGGCAAGCGCCGCACCCATTTCCACCGTTTCATGCGCCGCGTCCACGAGCAGCTGCGCACGCACTCCGGCGAACGCGACCCGCTGGCGACGATCGCCAGCGACTGGCGCGCGCGCCTGCGGGTGCTGGTGCTCGACGAGTTCTTCGTCAGCGACATCGGCGACGCGATGATCCTGGCGCGGCTGCTCGAGCGGATGTTCGACGAGGGCATCGTGCTGGTGACCACCTCCAACGTCGATCCGCCCGACCTGTACCGGGACGGCCTGCAGCGCGCGCGCTTCCTGCCGGCGATCGAGCTGATCCGCCGCCACTGCGAAGTGGTGCACCTCGACAGCCCGATCGACTACCGCCTGCGCGCGCTGACCCGCTCGCCGGTGTATCGCGCGCCGCTGGACTCCGGGTCGGATGCCTGGCTGGACTCGCGCTGGCGCGAACTGGGCGGCGACGATGCGCACCGCGAGGCCGGCATCGAGATCGACGGCCGCCGCATCCCGGTGCGCGCGCGCTGCCAGGACATGGCCTGGTTCGATTTCGACGCGCTGTGCGAAGGCCCGCGCGGCGCCACCGACTACATCGAGATCGCACGCGAGTTCCACACCGTGCTGCTCGGCGGCATCCCGGTGCTCGAGGCCACGCGCGACGACGCGGCGCGTCGTTTCGTCACCCTGATTGACGAGCTGTACGACCGCCACGTCAACCTGGTGTGCACCGCCGATGCCGCGCCGCACGCGCTGTATGCTGGTGAACGCCTTGGCGCCGCGTTCGAGCGCACGGCATCGCGGCTGGTGGAGATGCAGGGCGAGGACTATCTGGCCAGCGGGCACCTGGGCGCGTAGCGCCGGGTGCGGCCGCGGCGTCCGACCCGTGCGGGTCGACCCGGGTGCGGCTTCGCCTTACCCGGGCTACGAAGGCGGCTCCGCGTTGTAATGCGGGGGCGGCCTTACGGCGACCCGCGCCGGTCCACGCACGCCTGGGAGCGACGCTCGGACGGGGGCGCGCACCCGGGCCTGACCCCCGCGCGCCGACCCGGGTGCGGCTTCGCCTTACCCGGGCTACGCAGGCTCCGCCCCGTCATGCGAGGGCGGCCGCACGTGGACCCGCGTGGGTCCGCATACGCGGGGCGCGACGGTCAGTCGGGCTTGCGCGGCAGGCGCAGGCCCGCGCCCGCCATGCCGCGGCGGGCATGCAGGCCGGTGACCATGCCCTCGCGGTCGCGGGTGAAGGCGATCAGCATGCCGCTGCTACGGTCGAGGTAGCGCCCGCCGCCGAGCGGCAACAGTGCCTGCAGCCGGTCGCGACGCGCGCCGCCCAGCAGGCGCGCGCCGTGCGGTTCGACGAAGTAGCGCTGGCCGCGCCCGGTGCCGAATTCACCGGAGGGCTGGTCCTCGTAGCGCGCCTGGTCGCGCTGCGGCGCGTCCGCGGCGGCGAGCGCCTGCGTGCGCGGCGGCTTGGTCCGCGGCGGGCACGAGGTGTAGTCCGCGCGGGGCCCGGTCGCCCGCGGCGTGGCGCCGAAATCCACCCGCCAGCCGCGCACGGTCTCGCTGGCGTCGATGCCCCAGCCCACCAGGTAGCGGCCATCGGCGGACATGCCGGTGACCTCCACCTCGGCCCAGTCGTCGAACGCGCGCTGGCCCAGCCCGCGCAGGTAGGTCTGCAGGTCGTGCATCGTGCCGCCGGTCTCGGTGCCGATCCACAGGAAGCCCTTGGCCACGTTGCGGGCCCAGCCGCCGTCGGGCGGCACGTCGTCGAAGTAGTAGCTGCCGGCGATCACGTTGCCCGACGCGCTGGTGGCGTAGGACTGGTAGCGCAGCGCGGTGCGGTTCACCCCCTGGTGCGGATTGAAGTGGCACACCCGGTCGCCGCGCTCGCTGCGCAGGTAGCGCCAGGCCAGCACCGGCTCGAACGCGCTGTAGCCGCCGCCGCCGCCGGCGATGACCGAGCAGTCGGCGTTGCAGCGCAGCGTGCCCGCGTCCAGGGCGGTGCCGGCGGCGTCGCGCAGCTGGCGGATGTCGCCCTGCTCCCAGATCACCGCGTGGTAGGCGCTGCTGAAGCCGGTGGTGGAGATGCCGACCTGGACCAGGCCGTCGGTGGAGGTGTCGGTGGCCTCGGAATACGTGCCCTTGCGCAGCATCGGCAGTTCCGCCCAGCCGAAGTCGACCCAGCGGTCGATGGCGTCGTCGGGGTTGTAGCTGAAGCCGCGGTACTGGTAGTAGTCGACCGGGCTGGGCACGGTGAAGCCCGTCAGCCGGGTGCCGTTGGCGGAGATCGCGTTGGCGTGGGTTTCCCAGCCGGGCAGCGGCGGGATCATGTTCTGCTCGGCGAGCGTCTTCCAGCCGCCGGACTCGGTCCAGAAGGCGGCGATCGGGCGGTCGGCCATGACCGTGGCGCCGATGGTGCGGCCGTCGGCCGAGACGTCGGGACGTCCGCTGGCGAGGCCGCCGATGACCCGGGTGCCGCCGGCCGCGGTCCAGCGGGTGACGCCGTTGCCGGCCGGGTCCACGTCGAAGCGCACCTGCATGCCGACGACCACGCCGCCGTCGTCGGACACGGCCTGGACGTAGTTGTCGGCGCCCAGGTCGGTGACGACCGGGGTCGCGGCCAGGGACGGGCCGGCGGCGAGTGCGGCGGCGCAGGCCAGGCCAAGCAGTGAGGGTCGGGGCATCGGCAGGATCTCCTCGATTGGGAGTGACAGGGGCTCGCCCGGCGCCGCGGGGGCAGCGCCGGCGCGGCGCGCGGGACCGCTGGATCGTGCCCCCACGCCAGCCACCGCGCATTCGTGATCGATGACAGGTGCGTTACTGGCCACTGACGCCCGGCGGCATGGCGGCGTCGCGGGCCGGCAGGGTCCGTTCGCCGGCAAGACGGGCCGCCGCGCGACGCGCCTCCGCGGCCAGCGCGTCGTCGCCGAGCGCCTCGGCCAGCTCCAGTTGCAGCACGGCGCAGTCGTGGCACCGGTCCAGCCACGGCGCGACCCGTCCGACCAGGGCAGCGGCATCGGACACCCGGTCGCGGCGCAACAACCAGCGCGCATGGACGGCGACCACCTCGACGATCTCCGCCGGCGCGCCGCGGGCCTCGGCCGCTGCGAGCGCGGCGCGCAGGCCGGCTTCGGCGTCGGCGGCGTCGCCACGCTCGACCGCATGCGCCAGCAGCAGCGCCGGGGTCGGTCGATCCGGGGTTTCTACCCGTGCGGCGGATCCCGGGGGAAGATCGGCCGCGCGCGCGGCCTGGGCGCGGCGCAGGCGGACATGGTCGTACAGGGCGTCGCCGGGCGTGCGGGTCCAGTCGGCGAGGATCGCGTCGGCGATCGCCACCGCGGCGGCGGGCTCGCCGCTGCGCCAGGCGAGCTCGATCCGGGTCTGCGCCCGGCGGTGCTCGTACGGAGGCGTGCTGCGGGCCGCGATGTCCGGCGAGTCGAGCACCTGCCGCGCCTCCGACAGGCGACCGAGCGCGATCAGGGCATTGGCGCGGTCGAGCGCGGCCGCCAGCCGCAGCGACGGATCCGGGGTGCGCGGCAGCAGGATCTGCACCTCGTCGCTGACCGCCAGTGCGGCCGCTGCGTCCAGCCGCAACAGGTGCGCCGCGGACATCGCCGAGCGCGTGACCTGCAGCTCGTTCATCGCGGTCGAGCCCTCGAACACCGCGAGCGCGCTACCCAGGTACTCCAGTGCCTGCGCCGGGCGTCCGCGCCCGAGTTCCAGCGCGCCCAGGTTGGCATCGACCCGGGCCACGGCGAGACGGTCGCCGGCGCGCTGCAGCCGGGTCCGCGCCGCGCCGAAATCGGCGATCGCCTCGTCCTCGCGCCCGAGCGCGGCGCGCGCCACCGCGCGGCCCATGAGCACGCCACCGTGCTCGAGGTCGCCTTCGCGGTCGGCCAGCGCCGCGGCCGCCAGGTCGAAGTCGCGCTCGGCCTCGTGCAGCGCGTTGCGACGGATCCTGGCGCCGCCGCGGTAGGAGAGCAGGCGCGCGCGGAACAGCGGGTCGCGCGCCGCCTCCGGGTCGCGCAGCAGCGCGTCGACGGCACGCTCGGCCGCGTCCAGCTTTCCGGCACGGTAGTCGACCTGGGCGAGCCGGAAGCGCAATTGCGGCTGCGACAGCTGCGATGGCGGGGCGTCCTCGAGGATCCGGCGCGCGGTGTCCAGTTCGTTGGCCAGGAACGCGGCGCGGACGCGCTGCAGGCGCTCCTCGAGCGCCAGTTCGACGCCGTCCCCGCCGGCCGGCGCGGCATGCCCCAGCGCCGCCAGCAGGCGATCGCTCGCGAGCGCCGCCGCGGACAGCAGGTCGTCGGCCTCGGCCGCGGCCTCGAGCTCCACGCCGTCGGCGCCCTCGGCCTCGAGTTCCAGGCGCCAGCCATCGCCGGCGCGCGCGACGCGCCCGGTCACCACGGTCGCCGCGGGGATGTGGTGGCGCAACGCGCGGCGGCCCGGCGCCGCCTCGCCATGGCCCAGCAGCGACAGCGTGCTTTCGCTGGGCGGCACCGGCAGACCGGCGGTGCGCATGCGGTCGGCCACGTAGTCCATCAGCCCCAGGCGGGCCCAGGCGATGTCCTCGGTGTCCTCGACCACCAGCGGCAGGACCAGCATGACGGCGCCATCGACCGGGGTGGAGGCAACCTCCGCCTGGATCGCGGACGGCTGCGGACGCCACGCCACCACCGACGTCACCAGCAGGGCCAGCGCCACCGCCGCCGCGACGGCGGCGATCGAGCGCGAGCGGCTTGCCGACGGCAGCCGGCGCGCCTTCGCCGCCGGCGCGGGGCCGGGGTTCGGTGCGCCCTCCGGGCCGTCCGGCCGGGGATCGATCCGGGTGTCTGCGCGCGCGACGGGGCCGTCGTCCGGTCCGTTCCGCGGCAGGCGCGTCGTGGTCGGCGCGGCATGGGGGGTGCGTGCGCCGTCGGCCTTTCCCGGCCGGGGGTCGCGCTGGATTGCGCCCTGCGCCACGGGGGCGTCTTCCTGTGCGTGCTGCGGCAGGCCCGTCGCGTCCGGCCCGCCGTCGAGCACGCTGGTCTCGGCCATCCAGCGGAAGCCGAAACGCGGCACCGTACCGATGGTGTGCTGGGTCTGCCCGTCGTCGTCGACGCAGCGTCGCGCGCGCAGCACGACCTGCGCGAGGTGGCCGTCGCTGACATCGGTGCGGTGGAACACCGCCTGCAGCAGCTCGTCCCGGCCGACGGCGCGGTCGCGGTGCAGGACCAGGCATTCCAGGCACTCGAACACCCGCACCGGCATGTCCACCGGCTCGCCGTCGCGACGCAGTTCGCGGCGCGCGAGGTCGAACTCGAACACGCCGAAACGGAAGGCGGACGGGGACGGGGCGGGGGACAAGGACAACAGGGCGCATGACCGGATTTGCGACGCAAGGATGACAGACCCGGCCGCGCCGCGGCCATGTGGCGCAGGACAGGCGCCGGCACCGTCGCGCAGGACAGGTCCCTGCCTCGTCGCGCGCCACCCCGGGTGCGGCTTCGCCTTACCCGGGCTACGCGGGGATGACGCCACCTCCCACGTCCGCGCCCGCCGCCGGCACCCACGTTCCGGACGGTGCGCGGGAGATCAGCCGCGTAGCCCGGATAAGCCCGCAGGGCGCATCCGGGTCCGGGCACTCCCCGCCCGCGCCATCCCGGGTGCGGCTTCGCCTTACCCGGGCTACGCAGGGATTACCACCTCCCACGTCCGCGCCCGCCGCCGGCACCCACTTTCCGGACGGCACGCGGGAGATCAGCCGCGTAGCCCGGATAAGCCCGCAGGGCGCATCCGGGTCCGGGCACTCCCCGCCCGCGCCATCCCGGGTGCGGCTTCGCCTTACCCGGGCTACGCGGGGATTACGCCACCTCCCACGTCCGCGCCCGCCGCCGGCACAACCCACGTTCGGACGGCGCGCCGGAGATCAGTCGGGCAGCGACCGGAGAAACCGGTCCACCGCCGCGGTGTAGTCCGACGGCTGGCCGAGCAGGCGGTTGACCTCCGCATGCGAGAGATCCTGCTCCAGGACCTCGATGCGCACGCCCAGCGCGGACGCCTTCTGTCGCATCGCGCGCCCCTGCGGACAGGCATCGGGCCTGCGCGTGGAACACACCAGCAGCATCGGCGACGCCTCGCGCGAGAGCTGGTGGTGCGGGGACGCGGCGATCCAGTCGTCGGGGTCGTCGCCGAAGGCACGATGGTAGAGCTGCGGGATGCGGGGGTGTCGCATCAGGTCCGGCACGTCCAGCGCGCCGCTGTCGAGCGAGACCACGCCGAGCGGACGCTGCGCACCGGCTTGCCGCCACAGCGTGGACGATGCCGCCACCAGCGCCGCCAGGTGCGCGCCCGCCGAATGGCCCATCAGCACCACGCGCGAAGGATCCGCGTTCCAGTCCGGTGCGTGCCGCTGCACCGCCGCCAGCGCGCGGGCGATGTCGCGCGCCTGGTCCAGCGGCGCGGTGTCCGGCCGCATGCGGTAGTTGGTGGAGACGAGCACGTAGCCCTTCGGCAGCCAGTACCCGGCCTTGTCCGGGATGTTGCCGGGGTTGTCCTTGTTGCCGTGCGCCCAGCCGCCGCCGTGCACGAACAGCAGGACCGGCGCGCCGCGCGCCTGCGCCGGGAGGTAGACATCGAAGGTCTGGCGCGGATCGTCGCCGTAGGCCAGGTCGGCGATCCGGCGTGCACCCGCGGGCAACGCCGGCGGCTCCGCGGCCGGACGCAGCGAGGCTTCGCGCGCGCGCTGCAGCCGTTCGCGGAATCCCTGCGCTTCGGCCGGCACCCAGGCCGAAGCCAGCATCGCGAACGCGGCGGCGAGGACGACCGGAACGGGTGTCGGGGAAGGCTTCATCGGAATCTCCTGCAGTGGTCGCGATGGATCAGGCGCCACGCAACCACAGTTGCGCGCGCAGTCCGCCGGTCGCCTGCGACAGCAGGCGCAGTTCGCCGCGATGCTGGCGCGCCACGCGCGCGACGATCGCCAGGCCCAGGCCGGAACCGCCGCGATCGCCGTGCACGAACGGCCGCTGCACCCGCTGCACCTGTTCGTCCGGAATGCCCGGCCCGGCATCGGCCACCTCCACGCACCAGGCCTCGCCGTCGCGCGACAGCGACAGCGACAGCGGTGGCGCGCCGTGGCGGCCGGCGTTCACCACCAGGTTCTCGACCGCGCGCAGCAGCGCCATCGGCCGCCCATGGATCGGCGCGGACGCCGGCAGTTCGACCGCCCAGTCGCCCTCGCCGGCGGCCAGCGCGTTGCGGCAGACCTGCACGAGGTCGACCAGTTCCACGTTCTCGTCGCGACCGTCGCGCGCATAGGCGATGAACTGCGACAGGATCGCGTCGATCTCGGCGATGTCGCGGTACATGCCCGCCTGCAGCTCGCGGTCGGTGTCCGGCACCAGCGCCAGCGCGTACTGCAGCCGGGTCAGCGGCGTGCGCAGGTCGTGCGAGATGCCCGCCAGCATCACCATGCGTTCCCCGGCCGCCTCGCGCACCTCGCGGTTGGCCTCGCCCAGTGCGCGCGCCAGTTCGACCACCTCGGCGGGTGCGGGCCCGAGCGCGGGCACGGCGTCCTCGCCACGCACCAGCGCCGGCGCCGCATCCGCCAGTCGCCGCAGCGGCTGCACCAGCCGGCGCGCGAAGTAGGCCGCGGCGGCCCAGACCAGCAGCACGCAGCCCGCCAGCATCAGCGCCGAGAACCGGCGCACGCCGGCGCCGCGACGGTCGTGCACCAGGGCCACCCAGACCGGCGGCGACAGTTCCAGCCGCAGCCACAGCACGTTGCCGTCTTCGCCGGCGCCCAGGCGCAGCTCGCGCTGCGGACCGAGCACCGCGCGCGCGCGTTCCTCGAACCGGCGCATCACCGCCAGCGGCCGGGTGCGCACCGCGGTGGGCGGGTCCTCGCGCAGCTCGATGCCGGCGGCGCGCAGCCTTTGCAGCGCCTGCGTCCGCCGGCCGTCGCGGGCCAGCGCTTCCACGGTGTCGGCGAGGCCGTCGACATTGCGCAGCAGCTGCGCGGTGGCCGGGCGTGCGGCGAACTCGCGGCCCAGCAGCAGCGCCAGCGTCGCCGCGCCGGCGAGCGTCAGCGCGATCACCAGCGCCAGCTGCGCGAACACCGGGCGTGGTGCGTTCATGGCGCCTCCGGCGGCACGAACACGTAGCCCACGCCCCACACCGTCTGCAGGATCCGCGGCTGCTTCGGATCGTCCTCGATCAGCTTGCGCAGCCGGGCGATGGCGACGTCGATGCTGCGCTCGAACGCATCGTGGCCGCGGCCGCGCGCCAGGCTCATCAGGCGGTCGCGGCTCAGCGGTTGCCGCGCGTGTCGCACCAGCACCGCGAGCACGGCGAACTCGCCGGAGGTGATCCGCAGCGATTCGCCTTCGCGGCGCAACTCGCGCGTGCCCAGATCCAGCTGGAATCGACCGAACACGACCTGGCCGCCTTCGGGCTGCGGCGCGCCCGCCAGGACACCCGGCGCACGACGCAGCACCGCGCGGATCCGCGCCAGCAGTTCGCGCGGGTTGACCGGTTTGGGCAGGTAGTCGTCGGCACCGATCTCCAGCCCGACGATGCGGTCGATCTCGTCGCCCTTGGCGGTCAGCATCACCACCGGCGTGGTGTCGCCCTGGCCGCGCAGGCGCCGGCAGATGTCCAGTCCGTCCTCGCCGGGCAGCATCAGGTCGAGCACGATCAGGTCGTAGTGGCCACGGTCGAGCGCCTGGCGCATCTGCATGCCGTCGCCGACGCCGCGCGCCTCGAATCCCTGCGACTGCAGGTAGCGCAGCAACAGTTCGCGCAGGCGCTCGTCGTCGTCGACCAGCAGGATCCGGGGGGCGTCTTCGACCATGGGAGTCACTATCGCCGGCCGGCACGGCCCCCGCAAACAGCTGCCGCGGTCGAGATGTAAACGGATGTGTCCATGCCGCGGCGCGGACACATCCGCTCGCAAAGACGACACACCCGGCCGCCGCCGGCTGGCGAAGATGGCGACACGCGATGCGCACTGCATCGCTCCCCCGAGACAGGAGTACGCCATGAACAAGTTCCCGATCCTGCTGGCCGCGCTGACGATGCTCGGCGCGGTCGCCGGCATCGTCCCCGAGGCCTCGGCCGAACGCGTGCGCGGACGCGTCGTCGCCCACGGCGGCGACGGCGGCCGCATCGCCGCGACCCGCGCGGCAGGCACCGACGGGCACGGCGCATACGCACGCGGCCGCCTGGTGGCCAGCGGCGACGCGGGCGTGACCGCGCTGCGTCGCGGTATCGCCGGCGACGGCGACGGCAACGTCGCCGGGCGCAGCGCGCGTTACGTGCACGGCGCCCACGGCGGCGAAGCCGCGCGCCGCGGCAGCTTCCATCGCAATGCCGACGGCAGTGCCGGCCACCAGGGCAGCGCCTACGTGCACGGTCGCAACGGCGGCAGCGCCCACACCTCGGGCAGCATCGCGCGCGACGCCGACGGCCATGTCGACGGCAGCCGGAGCACCCAGGCCACCGGCGCCAACGGCAACCGCTACGACGCCACGACCACGATCAGCGACGGCGTGGTGGTCCGCACGGCCACCTGCAGCAACGCCGCCGGCGACGCCATCGCCTGCCGCGGCCACTGATTTTCTCCTCGCGTCGCGGACGGCGCTCCTCCCCCGAAGCTGGCTCCACGCCGTCCGCGACGCTCTTTTTTCTTGATGCAACCAGAGGAACCTCCATGCGCCCGACCTTCCTGCTGGCGACCGCCCTCGCGCTCGCCGCCCTCTCCTCCTCCGCCTGCGCCCAGCGCCAGCTCACCGACGACCAGAGGCAGCAGATGCTGGAACGCTGGCAGGCGGCCGACCGCAACGGCGACGGCGTCATCGACCGGGCCGAAGCCGAAGCCGGCCTGCCGCGCATCTACAAGAACTTCGACAAGCTCGACAGCGACGGCGACGGCCGCCTGACCCCGGAGGAACTGCGCGCCATGGCCCAGCGCTTCGGCGAGCGGCGGCGCTAAGACGCGGCGGGTGGGGCGGCCAGGAAGGCCGTCCCGCCCGCCGTGGCACTCCCGCCACCCGATGACATGGGGGCGTTCTGGTGGTCGCCGCCGGGCGACCGGCTGCCGACGGACCCGACCGCAGCCGCCGGCGGATCGTCCGGCGAGGGCGCGCGGGCCTCTCCATCGCTCCGGGGCTGGGTCCCCGACCGCCGCGGCCGCGAGCCGGGCGGGTGTTGCATCCTTTCTGCTCCGCCTCCCGTGCGCCTGCGATCTCGCGGCCGGACGGCGGTGCTTGCGCGGGGAACGGGTTCCGCGCCGGACCCGTCGACCCATGCCGCTGGCCGTCCTGTGGAACAATGCCCCGCATCGTGTTCCACAACATTTCGTGTTGACGGTTCGATGACACCCCATTATGTTGTGGCCGTCGGTTCCCCGCGGCCTTGGCACGGGGATGAAAAGGGAAGCCGGTGACGCCCCGCCCGCAAGGGCCGGCGGCCATTCCGGCACTGCCCCGCAGCGGTAATCGGGAACGAACCCGCCACCAGCACTGGAGCCTGCGTTCCGGGAAGCGGCGGGGGAGGTGGAAGCGCAGCTTCCGTGCCCGTGAGTCCGAAGACCTGCCGACAGCCGCGCGCCTGCACGCCGCGCGGTGCCGGCTGCGGGATCTCCGGGGGGAGAGGGCTGGCGACGCAGGGTCGGGACGCGTTTTCCACGCAGTCCCCGCTTTTGCGACGCCGCCTTTCCATTCTGTCGATCCGGGCCCCGCCGCCTGCGCGGGACGGGCGGACGTGTGCGCGACGCATCGAGGACGCAATGAACACCGACAACGACACCCCCGCCGCCATGCCGGCCAGCGCACCCGTCGCCACGGGCGCGACCAGGGACACCGACCGGCCCGCGCCGTCGCTCACCGGCACCACCGCATCCGCGGACGACGTCGACGACACCGTCCCTCCGCCGCGGGCCAGCGACCTGGCCGTCGCCCAGGACAGCGCGCAGGACGTGGCCACCTGGATCACCAAGGAAGCCGGCAACCGCCGGATTCCCTATGACCGCGCGCGCCTGGAGCGCAGCATCGACCGCGTCCACGCCGAATTCCCGCAGCTCGACATCTTCGACTACAAGCGCAGCGTGTTCGGCTTTGTCGAGCGCAAGGACGCGGTGAATGCCGACGACCTGGTCGACCACCTGATCCGCGAGGCCGAGGCACGGGTCGACGTGGCCGCGCCGGAGTGGGAGATGTTCGCCGCGCGGATCTACCTGCACCGGCTGTACAAGCGCGCCAGCCGCAACCGCTTCTACGATGCCGGGGAGAAGTACGGCTCGTACGTCGGCCTGCAGGAGTCGCTGGCCGACCGCAACGTCTACTCCAACGACATCCTGCGCGCGTACTCGAAGGAGGAGCTGCAGGAAGCCGGGCGCATGATCGATCCGGAGCGCGACAAGCTGTTCGCCTACAACGGCCTGTACCTGCTGGCCACGCGCTACCTGGCCACCGACACCTCGCGCGCGGTCTACGAACTGCCGCAGGAACGATGGCTCACGATCGCGCTGTACCTGATGCAGGACGAGCTCACGCCCGGCAAGGGCGGGCGCGAGCGCCGCATGCAGCTGGTCGGCGAGGCGTACTGGGCGCTGTCGAACCTGTACATGACCGTGGCCACGCCGACCCTGCAGAACGCCGGCAAGACCGGCGGTCAGCTGTCGTCGTGCTTCATCGACACCGTCGACGACTCGCTGCAGGGCATCTACGACTCCAACACCGACATCGCCCGCGTCTCCAAGGGGGGCGGCGGCGTGGGCGCGTACATGGGCTACGTGCGCTCGTCGGGTTCGTCGATCCGCGGCGTGCCCAATTCCTCGGGTGGCGTGGTGCCGTGGGTCAAGCAGCTCAACAACACCGCGGTCTCGGTCGACCAGCTCGGCCAGCGCAAGGGCGCGGTGGCGGTGTATCTGGACGTCTGGCACCGCGACATCGAGGCCTTCCTCGACCTGCGCCTGAACAACGGCGACCAGCGCCTGCGCGCGCACGACGTGTTCACCTCGGTCTGCATCCCCGACCTCTTCATGGAAGCGGTGGAGCGGCGCGGCGACTGGTACCTGTTCGATCCGCACGAGGTCAAGCGGATCAAGGGCTGGTACCTGCAGGACTGCTTCGACGAAAAGAAGGGCGAAGGCACGTTCCGCCGCCGCTACGAGGAAGTCGTGGCCGACGAGCGCATCGCGCGCAGGACGGTCAAGGCGATCGACATCTTCAAGCGGATCATGGTCAGCCAGCTCGAGACCGGCAATCCCTTCATGTTCTACCGCGACGAGGTGAACCGCAAGAACCCGAACAAGCATGCGGGCATGGTGTATTCGTCCAACCTGTGCACCGAGATCCTGCAGAACATGAGCCCCACAAGGCTGATGCAGGAGATCATTTCCGGCAACCAGATCGTCACCACGAAACAAGCCGGCGATTTCGTCGTCTGCAACCTGTCCTCGGTCAACCTCGGCCGCGCGGTGCTGCCGCCCGAGGGGCAGGGCGACCTGATCACCGACGTGCTCGAGCGCCTGATCCCGATCCAGGTGCGGATGCTCGACAACGTGATCGACCTCAACGACCTGCCGGTGCCGCAGGCGACGATCACCAACGCGAAGTACCGGGCGATCGGCCTGGGCACCTTCGGCTGGCACCACCTGCTTGCGCTCAAGGGCATCCACTGGAACTCGCCGGAGGCGGAGGACTACAGCGACACGCTGTACGAGCGCATCAACTACCTGACCATCCAGGCGAGCATGGCGCTGGCGAAGGAGAAGGGCACCTATCCCGTGTTCAGCGGCAGCGACTGGCACACCGGCGCCTATTTCCGCGACCGCGGCTACCACTCGCCGGCGTGGCTGGAGCTGGCGGCGCAGGTGGCGGTCAACGGCGTGCGCAACGGCTGGCTGCTGGCGGTCGCGCCGAACATGTCGACCGCGCAGATCGCCGGCTCCACCGCGTCGATCGACCCGATCTACTCCGCGTTCTACTACGAGGAGAAGAAGGACTACCGCAGGCCGGTGGCCGCGCCAGGGCTGTCGCTGGAGACCTGGCCGTATTACGAGAAGGGCGCGTACAAGCTCGACCAGTTCGCCTCGGTGCGGCAGAACGCGCGCCGCCAGCGCCACGTCGACCAGTCGATCAGCTTCAACTTCTACGTGCCGAGCACCATCCGCGCCGGCACCCTGCTCGACCTGCACCTGACCGCCTGGCGCGAAGGGCTCAAGACCACCTACTACGTGCGCTCGAACGACATCGACATCGCCGAGTGCGAATGGTGTTCGAGCTGAAGAGGCCCATTGCGCCATGACCCGTCCCTTCTCCCGCTTGCGGGAGAAGGTGCCCCGAAGGGGCGGATGAGGGCGCTCTTCGCGCCCTGCCCTCACCCCCAGCCCCTCTCCCGCAAGCGGGAGAGGGGAGCAGACCAGAGATTCCAGTGCCCATGTCCGCAGCAGCCCCGCTCACTTCCACCCCGCTCGACCGCATCCGCATCCTCGAGCCGCGCCATCCCAACCGGTCCACCGGGATCATCAACGGCCGCACCTCCGGCATCCTCAACTGGAACGACATCCCGTACCCGTCGTTCTACCGCGCCTACAAGGAGCTCTCGACCAACTTCTGGATCCCGGACGAGGTCGACATGAAGGCCGACGCGCGCCAGTACGGCGAGCTCTCCGCGCGCGAGAAGAACGCGTTCGATTCGATCATCGGCCTGCTCGCCACGCTGGACTCGCCGCAGACGCGCTTCATCTACAACGTCGCCGAATACATCACCGACCCGGCCGCGCACGCGAACGCGGCGATCATCGGCCAGCAGGAAGTGATCCACAACGAAAGCTACAGCTACGTGCTGGCCTCGATCACCGACCTGGCCAACCAGAACCGGGTGTTCGAGATCGCGCGCACGCATCCGACGATCGTCAGGCGCAACGCGCCGATCATGGAGTCCTACGACGACTTCATGCGCGAGAAGACCGCCGAGACGCTGCTGCGCTCGCTGATCCAGTCCTCGATCCTGGAGGGCATCAACTTCTATTCCGGCTTCGCCTACTTCTACAACCTGGTGCGCCAGAACCGGATGGCCGGCACCGGCAAGATCATCAGCTTCATCAACCGCGACGAGCTGGCGCACACCAAGTTCATCAGCGAGGTGATCCGCGCGATCGTCGGCGAGAACCCGGAGCTGCAGACCGACGAGCTCACAGGCTATGTGCACCAGGCCTTCGCCCATGCGATCGAGCTCGAGACACAGTGGTCGGGCGAGGTGCTCGACGGCATCGACGGCATCGACGTGGACGAGATGATCCGCTACGTGAAGTACCGCGCCAACAAGATGGCCGGGATGCTCGGGATCGAGCGACTGTACTCCGACAGCACCGACAACGTGATGCCGTGGATCCGGGCCTATGCCGACAACTTCACCGAGACCAAGACGGATTTCTTCGAGATGCGGAATGCGTCGTACAAGAAGACGAATTCGGATAACGGGTTCGATGATCTGTAGAGGCTCCGTCATCCCCGCGCAGGCGGGGATCCGGTCGATGCAGTGGATGCGGTGACACGCAATGTTTCGAGGCGCTCCTGTGACATCTGGAACCGGTCGAATGAGTTCAGAAGCAGAGCTTTCGCGCTGCGCGCGAGTTCCTTTTGTCTTGGCAAAAGGAACCAAAACCGTTTTCGCCGGACGCGATCCGGACTGGCTGCGCCAGTCCGGTCCCCTGCGCTTCTCGGTCGGCGGGGCACGCGGCCCAAACTCGCTGCGCTCAGACATGGGCCGCTCTCCGGCCCCGCCGCCCTGCGATGCTCGGCTCGCTTTACGGCTCGAAAGATCACCGGCAACGGCAACGGCAACGGCAACGGCATGGGCATGGGCATGGGCATGGGCATGGGCAATGTCGGCCCGCGCGATCTGTCGGGCCGATCGGTTGATATCGAACCTTCCATGCGCATCCTGATCGCCTTCACCTCGCTCAGCGGCAATACGCGCGACGTCGCGCGAGCAGTGCGCACCCGATGCGAAGCGCTGGGGCATGACGTGGCCTGGATCGATGCCGATGTCCAGACGCTCGCGCAGGCCTGCCGCGACGGCGCCGAGCACGATCTCTATGTGCTCGGCAGCTGGAGCAGCAACGGCGGACGCACGCCGCCGGAGATGAAGCGCTTCATCGCCGAGCTGGTCGAGGCGGTCGGCAAGCCGCAATGCGTCGCGGTGTTCGGCACCGGCGAGACCCAGTGGGGCGAGGAGTGCTACTGCGGCGCGGTGCGGCGCATCGCCGCGTTCTTCGGCACGCGGCTGCCGCGCCTGGAGATCGAACAGATGCCGCATGGCGAACGCGACGCCGAGCGGATCCGATGCTGGACCGACCACCTCCTGGAATCCATCGAGAGCCACCCACATGCAGACCCTGCACGCCTCATCGCCTGACGATTACCGCGCCGCCCTGGCCGCACACCCGCGGCTGCTGGTGGACTACCACAAGGACGACTGCCCGGCCTGCCGCATGCTGGACATGTCGCTCATGAAGTTCGCGGACGATCCCGCCGCCGCCGGTCTGGTGCTGCTCAAGGTGAAGCTGGAAACGGTGGGCGAGGACCTGTTCCGCGCGCTGGGCCTGCGGCAGACGCCGACGCTGTCGCTGTTCCAGGACGGCGTCGAGGCGCGCCGGCTGCCGGGCTTCCAGGCGCCGGGGCAGATCGCGCAGGCGGTCGGGCTCTACCTCGGCGAGTCGGCGGAATCGGCGGCATGACGCCCGCTTCCGATGCGCCCGCCGTCGAGGCGCGGATGCTGGAGATCGTGTTCCCCGACCACACCAACCACCTCGGCACCCTGTTCGGCGGCCAGGCGCTGGCGTGGATGGACAAGGCCGCCTTCATCGCCGCTTCGCGCTACGCACGGCGCACCGTGGTCACCGCGCGCTCGGACCAGGTCGACTTCCGCCTGCCGATCCGCCAGGGGCAACTGGTCGAGACCATCGCGCGCGTGGTCGAGGTCGGCAGCACCTCGATGCAGGTGCAGGTGGAAGTGTTCACCGAAGACCTGCACAGCGGCCGGCGCGAACTGTGCACGCGCGGGCGCTTCGTCATGGTGGCGCTGGACGAGGCCGGCGCGCCGGCGCCGGTGCCGGCCTTGCCCCCGGGCTGAGCGCCGGGCCGCCACTCCGTCGCTCACGCGACTTTGCCGCGGTGGCGGAGCTGCTGCGATCCCGGATGCGCCAGCATCCGCCCTTCGCACCACAAGAGCGCCTTCGGGCGCGTCGTCGGGACATCCAGACGACCGGAGCCCGGCGTCCGCAGCCGATGGCGCCCGCGCGAAAAAAAGATGAGCGACGACCCCGCCAGACCCGGAGCCCCGCATGGACGAAACCACGCCGAACATGACCAACCTGTTCCTGCAGCTCGGCCTCGACGCCGACCACGAGGCGATCGCCGCATTCATCGGCAGGCACCAGCTGCCGGGCGGGGTGCACATCGCCGACGCTCCGTACTGGAGCGAGGGCCAGCGCCAGTTCCTCGCCGAACAGCTGCGCGCCGACGCGCGCTGGACCACCGTGGTCGACCAGCTCAACGAATCGCTGCACGAAGATGCGGTGAAGCGGCAGACGGGGCTGTAGGCCGTGCCAGGGCCGCGGCGGCGACGTTGTTTCCTCCGTCCGGTTCACTTCGATCCAGGCGCTGTTCGTATCCATCGTTTCCCGCCGCACCCTCATCCCGTACCTGTCATTTGGCACCTGTCATCCCGGACCTGTCGTCCCGCACCTGTCATTTCGCACCTGTCATCCCGAGCGTAGCGAGGGATCTGCTGCTCCCTGCAGGAAGCGAGATCCCTCGCTACGCTCGGGATGACAGCATCGCGGCAGCCGAGTGCGGCGGCAGAAGCCGACAGCATCGCGGTAGCCGACTGCGGCGGCAAAAGCCGACGGCATCGCGGTAGCCGAATGCGGCGGCAAAGACCGGCAGCATCGCAATAGCTGGCAGAGGCGGCAAAGACTGGCGGCATCAGCGGTAGTCGGAAGCGGTGGTGAGAGTGACGGCGTCGGGACGGGACGACAGCGTCGGAGCGAACATCGACCTCGCCTGGTTGCACCGGCAACGGTCATCCGGCCCCGCAGCCGGCTGTGACATAGTCCCGCGATCGCCCCCCGCACCGCCGCAGATGCCCCGCGACCACGTCCTCACCCTGTCCTGCCCGGATCGCACCGGTATCGTCTACGGTGTCTCCGGCCTGCTGTTCGAGCACGGCTGCAACATCCTCGATGCGCAGCAGTTCGGCGACCCGGAGTCGGGCCGCTTCTTCCTGCGCGTGCACTTCGACACGCCCGAGCCGGCGCGCATCGACCTGGTGCACGCGCCCTTCTCGCGGCTCGCCGAGGCGCACGCGATGGACTGGCAGCTGCACGACGCCCGCCGGCGCGCACGGCTGCTGGTGCTGGTCAGCCGGCAGGGCCACTGCCTCAACGACCTGCTGTTCCGCACCCACAGCCGGCAGCTGCGTGCCGACATCGCGGCGGTCGTCTCCAACCATACCGACTTCGCGCCGCTGGCCGCCTCCTACCGCGTGCCGTTCCACCATCTTCCGGTCGATGCCGGCAACCGCGCGGCGCAGGAGGGCCGGCTGCTCGAGCTGGTCGAGCGCGAGCGCATCGACCTGGTGGTGCTGGCGCGCTACATGCAGATCCTCTCGCCCGCCCTGTGCGATGCGCTCGCCGGCCGCGCGATCAACATCCACCACAGCTTCCTTCCCAGCTTCAAGAGCGCCCAGCCCTACCACCAGGCGCACGCGCGCGGGGTCAAGATCATCGGCGCCACCGCGCACTACGTGACCCGCGAGCTCGACGAAGGCCCGATCATCGAGCAGGACGTGGCCCACGTGGACCATGCGATGACGCCCGCTTCGCTGATCCGGATCGGCAGCGACGTGGAATCGCGCGTGCTGGCGCGCGCGGTGCGGCTGCACGTGGAGCATCGCATCCTGCTCAACGGACATCGCACGGTGGTGTTCCGCTGAGGCAACGCGCGGCGATGCGACGCGCGCCTGCGCCCGCAAGCCGAGTCCCGCCCCGGCCGCCGGGCCTTCGCGGCGAAATCAAGGGGGAGGCATCCGCCTGCAGGCGGATGGCGGAGGACATTCGCTGCGAAGGCCTGGCGGTCGGGGCGGGACCGATCAGGTCGCAATGCGATGGAGCAATGCCTGCATGCGTGGGTGGGGCGCCCATGAAAAAGCCGGCGCCTGCGCGCCGGCTTTCCGATGCCACTGACGCGGCCTCAGGCGATCGACGCGCGGTAGATCGATTCGATCGAGGTGTCGAGCGTCTTGTTGAACGCGTCGTCGTCCTGCTGTGCGCTCAGCCCTTCGCTCAGCGCGCGGCTGAAGCTGGCGATCACGCCGGGGTTGCGCGCGAGCTTCGCATTCGCGTCGTCGCGGCTGTAGCCGCCGGACAGCGCCACCACCTTGAGCACGGCCGGATGCGCGACCAGCTCGGCGAAGTCGCCGTCGACCTCCGGCAGCGTCAGCTTGAGCATCACCGGCGTGGACGCATCGAGCCGGTCCAGCCGCTCGAGCAGGCCCTTCTTCAGTTCGGCCTCGATCGCCTGCTTGTCGGCCGAATTGATGTCGACTTCCGGTTCGATGATCGGCACCAGGCCGGCATCGAGCACCTGCCGGCCGAGCTCGAACTGCTGGTCGAGCACCGCCGCGATGCCGGCGGGATTGAGCGACTTGATCACCGAGCGTTCCTTGGTGCCGAACACGCCTCGGGCCTTGGCCCGTGCCAGCAGGTCGGCCAGGCCGGGGATCGGCTTCATCTTCTGCACGCCGTCCGCCTCGTCGGCCAGGCCCTTGTCGATCTTCAGGAACGGCACCACGCCCTTGTCCTCCCACAGGTAGGCCACCGCGTTCTTGCCGCCGAAATCGTCGTCCATGGTGCGCTCGAACAGGATCGCGCCGAGCACGCGCTCGCCGGTGAACGCGGGGCTGGTGACGATGCGGGTGCGCATGGCGTGCACCTGGTCGAACATTTCCTTCTCGTTCGAGTACGCCGATTCGTCGACGCCGTAGAGCTTGAGCGCCTTGGGCGTGCTGCCGCCGCTCTGGTCGAGCGCGGCGATGAAGCCCTTGCCGGAGGCGATGCGGTCACGTTGCTGCGGATGGATGGCCACGTCGGTGTCGTTCCTGTGCTGGCGGACGGGAGGGCGCGGGATCGCGCGGAAGCTCCAAGATCATACCGTCCCGCCGCCGCGGTCGCGGTCATGATGATTGCTGTCGTGCAGCATGCGCGGTCCGCATCGCGCTGCACGTCGATCGCACGATGCCGCTGGCATGCGCCCGGACCGGCGTCGCTCTCCGTCGCCGGCAGCGGTCGCGCGCCGCGATCCGCCCCGGAGATGCCAGGCGCAGGATCTAGAATGGAACCCCCGCTCGCCGCGCCGCCCTGGTCCCCTCGTCGATGAAAGCCTACCTGCCGCCCTGGCTCCACGTCTGGCTCGGCGAGATCAACCTGGTGCTGCAGGTGCTGGCGATCGTGGTCGGCGCGCTGGTGCTGCGCTGGCTGGCGCGGCGCCTGGTCAACCGCCTGCACCGGCGCTACGACCTGCCGATCCAGATCGTGGTCAGCGCGCGCCGGCTGTCCGGCTTCGTGATCGGGTTCGGTGCGCTGCTGATGATCCTGGAACGCTTCGGTGTGTCCGGCGGCGTGCTGTGGACCGCGTTCACCGGGTTCGCCGCGGTGGCGGCGGTCGCGTTCTTCGCCGCCTGGAGCGTGCTGACCAACGTGTTCTGCTCGCTGCTGCTGTTGCTCACGCGCCCGTTCCGGCTGCACGACCACATCGAACTGCTGGAGAACGGCGAACGCGCGGGCCTCGCCGGCCGCGTGGTGGACATGAACCTGATCTTCGTGACCCTCGAGGAAACCCATCCCGCCGGCGGCGAGAGCCTGCTGCGCGTGCCCAACAGCCTGTTCTTCCAGCGCGCGACGCGGCGCTGGCGCGGGGAGCCGGTGCCGCAGCCCGCGCCCGCCGGCAGCCGTGACGACGGTGGCGCCCAGGCATCGACGGGTGGCGGGGGCGGGGCCGCGGTGACGAGTTTTCCGTAGCGGATCGATCCGCATCGCACGTTGTCGCCACTGGATCGCGGGTCGTCGCGTCCCGGACCCACGCACGCTGCAGGGAGCCCTCCAGCCGCGGCCGGCATCCGACTGGCATAGGATGTCGACATCCCGCTACCGGAAGCCCGCATGTCCCGTGCCGCCATCGCGCTGCTCGCGCTCGCCCTGTTGCCCGCCCTCGCGTGCGCGCAGTCGCCCGACCGCATCGCCGCCGGCGCGCAGGCGGTGAAGCCGAAGGTCGTGGACTGGCGGCGCGACCTGCACCGCCATCCCGAACTCGGCAACCAGGAAACGCGCACCGCGCAGGTCGTCGCCGACCACCTGCGCGCGCTCGGCATGGAACCACGCACCGGCATCGGCCCGACCGGCGTGGTCGCCGTGCTGGAAGGCGGCAGGCCCGGCCCGCGGATCGCGCTGCGCGCCGACATGGATGCGCTGCCGGTCACCGAGGCGACCGGCCTGCCGTTCGCGTCCACCGTGAAGAGCGAGTACCGCGGCCAGCCGGTGGGGGTGATGCACGCCTGCGGCCACGACATGCACGTGGCGATCCTGATGGGCGTGGCGGAAGCGCTGGCCTCGATGCGCGAGGAGCTGGCCGGCGAGGTGATGTTCGTGTTCCAGCCGGCCGAGGAAGGCCCGCCGGTGCCCGGCGAGGTGGCGGGCGCGAAGCGCATGCTCGACGAGGGCATCTGGGACGACTTCAAGCCCGACGCGGTACTCGGCCTGCACGTCTGGTCGCGCCTGCACGCGGGACAGATCGGCGTGCGCGCCGGCCCGTTCATGGCCAGCGCCGACGAGTGGACCCTGGAGATCACCGGCAGGCAGACCCACGGCTCGCAGCCCTGGGCCGGCGTGGATCCGATCACCGTCGCCGCGCAGGTGCTGCTGGGCGCGCAGTCGATCATCGCCCGCCAGATCGACATCACCGCACATCCGGTGGTGCTGACGGCGGGCCAGATCCAGTCGGGCACGCGCTTCAACATCATCCCCGACGCGGCGACGATGGTCGGCACCCTGCGCACCTTCGACGCCGGCGTGCGCGAGGACGTGATCGCACGCTTCCGCAACACCGCCGAGCACTTCGCCGCGGCCAGCGGCGCCAGCGCGACGCTCGAGGTCGCCGGCAACGCGCCGGCCACCAGCAACGATCCGGCGCTGGTGGAGCGCCTGCGGCCGTCGCTGGAGCGCGCGGCGGGCGCGGGCAACGTGGTCGAGGTGCCGCGCTACACGATCGCCGAGGATTTCTCGCAGTTCTCCAACGTGGTGCCGGGGCTGTACTTCTTCGTCGGCACCACGCCACGCGGCCAGGACCTGGCGAGCGCGCCGATGAACCACTCGCCGCTGTACGCACCGGACGAAAGCGCGCTCGACCTCGGCGTGCGCGCGATGCTGCAGGCGACGGTCGACTTCCTGGATGGCGCGGCGAGCGCGCGATGACCGCGCCGGCGGACCGGCCGCGCATCCACCACCTCGACATCGCCGTCGCCGACCTCGCGCGCAGCGAACGCTTCTACACGCAGGCGCTGGCGCCGCTGGGCCTGCGACTGCTCGACCGCCACGCCAACCCGCGCGGGGGCGTCACGCTGGGTTACGGTGTCCCTCCCGATCCGCTGCTCTGGTTGCGCAGCGATGCGCCAACGAGCCTTCGCGTGCACGTCGCCTTCGTTGCGGGCGATCGGGCGCAGGTGGATGCGTTCCATCGCGCGGCGGTGGCGGCAGGAGGCATCGACCACGGGCCGCCCGGCGACCGGCCCCGCTACGGCGACGGGTACTACGCGGCATTCGTCCTCGACCCCGACGGCCACAACATCGAGGCGGTGTGGCGGCGCGACGGCGGCGGTGACGGCGACCCCGCCGGTGCGACGGGGCGGACGGGCCCCGGCATCCGCGTTTAATATCCCGTGACTGCCGCCAGGAGACTCCCCATGTCCCGTTCCCTGCTCGCCTGCTGCCTGCTTGTCGCGATCGCACCGTTCCCCGCCGGGGCCGCGCAGCGCGGCGAGGTCGCCGAGGCCGCACAGCGCGTGCAGGCCAGGGTCGTGGAATGGCGCCGCGACATCCACCAGCATCCGGAGCTGGGCAATCGCGAAACCCGCACCGCCGCGCTGGTCGCCGACCACCTGCGCGCGCTCGGGCTGGAGCCGAAGACCGGCATCGCCACCACCGGCGTGACCGCCGTGCTCAAGGGCGGCAGGCCCGGCCCGCGCATCGCGCTGCGCGCCGACATGGATGCGCTGCCGGTGACCGAACGGGTCGACGTGCCGTTCGCGTCGAAGGTCACCACCACCTTCCGCGGCGAGACCGTCGGCGTGATGCATGCCTGCGGCCACGACGCGCACGTGGCGATCCTGATGGGCCTGGCCGAGGCGCTGGTGGCGATGAAGGACGAACTGCCGGGCGAGGTGATGTTCCTGTTCCAGCCTGCGGAGGAGGGCGTTCCCGAGGGCGAGGTGGGTGGCGCGAAGGAAATGCTGGCACAGGGTGTGTTCGACGATTTCAGGCCGGACGCGGTTTTCGGCCTGCACGTGGGTTCGGCGCTCAACGTCGGCCAGGTCTCGGTCCGGCCCGGGCCGATGATGGCGGCATCGGACACGTTCGAGATCACGGTGAAGGGCCGGCAGACGCACGGCTCGCGGCCATGGAACGGGGTCGATCCGATCGTCGCCGCCGCCGACCTCGTGTCCACCGCGCAGAGCATCGTCAGCCGCCGCACCGACATCACCAGGTTGCCGGCGGTGGTGACCTTCGGCGCGGTCAAGGGCGGCATCCGCCACAACATCATTCCCGACTCGGTGGAACTGATCGGCACCATCCGCACCTTCGACGACGGCATGCGCGAGGCGATCTTCGAGGACCTGCGCAACGTGTCCGAACACGTCGCCGCCGCGCACGGCGCGACCATCGACGCCACCATCCCGCTCGACCACAACTATCCGGTGACCGCCAACGATCCCGCGCTCACCGCGCGGCTGGTGCCGAGCCTGGAGGCTGCGGTCGGCGCCGGCAACGTGGTCGATCCCGGCCTGATCACCGGCGCCGAGGACTTCTCGTTCTTCGCCCGCGAGGTGCCGGGGCTGTACTTCTTCGTCGGCGCCACGCCGGAGGGCACCGACCCGCGCACCGCGGCCAGCAACCACTCGCCGGAGTTCTATCTCGACGAAGGCGCGCTCGACGTCGGCTTCCGCGCGATGCTGCAGGTGGCGCTGGACTACCTCGAAGGGTCCGGCACCTGACCCGCGGCCCCGGCCCGGCAAGGAAACGACATGGGCGCGCACCAGGACCAGTTCCGCGGCTTCGCGAAATACAATCTCGAGTTCAACCACAACCTGTTCGACCGGGTGTCGGAACTGGGCGATGAACAGCGCAAGCGAGACCTGGGCGCGTTCTTCGGATCGATCCACGGCACCCTCAACCACATCCTGCTCGCCGACCGCATCTGGCTCGGCCGCTTCGCCACCGCGTTTCCCGCGATGACGTCGCTGGCCGATGCCGCCCTCGTGCACACGTTTCCCTCGCTGCGCCACGAACTGTACGCGGACTTCGACGAACTGCACGCACAACGGCGTGCAACCGACGAAGTCATCGTGCGCTGGGCGACCGAACTGACCGACACGCTGCTCGCCACGACGATGCGCTACCGCACCTCCAATGGACGACAGCGCGAACATCCCGCCTGGATCGCGGCAGCGCACCTGTTCAACCACCAGACCCATCATCGCGGGCAGGTGACGACGCTGATGCAGCAGCTTGGGGTGGATCCGGGAGTGACGGACTATCTGGTGTATGTGCAGTAGATCTACGTGGGCATGCGCCGGCTGGCGAGAGAATCAACAGCGCCGCTCGCGATGACGACGGACCCACGCTGCACTCGCCCCTAGAATGCCCCCATGCCCACCCCCGACCACTCCCCCCTCGGCCGCGAAGTCGCGTACCCCGCGCACTACGACCCCTCGCTGCTGTTCCCGATCCCGCGCGCGCCGGCGCGGGGCGAACTCGGGATCGGCGAGGCGCTGCCGTTCGCAGGCCACGACCGCTGGCATGCGTACGAACTGTCCTGGCTGGACGGACGCGGCAAGCCACAGGCGGCGACGGCGACCATCACCGTGCCGGCCACGTCGCCGAACCTGGTCGAATCGAAATCGCTCAAGCTCTACCTCAACTCGCTGAACTCGACGCGATTCGACACGGCCGAGGCGCTGAGCAGCCGCATCGCCGAGGACCTGTCGCGGTCCGCGGGCGCGCCGGTCGGCTTCGCCTTCGGCCTGCCTCCGTTCGAAGGCGACATCATCGACGAGGCGGCCTGCATCGACGGGCTCGATATCGCGATCGAGACCTATGGCCCGCCCGACGCGGGCCTGCTGCACGCGGACGCCGGCGGGAACGTCTCCGAGGTCCTGCGCAGCGAGCTGCTGAAGTCGAACTGCCCGGTCACCGGCCAGCCGGACTGGGCCAGCGTCTCCATCGCCTATCGCGGACCGCGCATCGATCGCGCGGCGCTGCTGCGCTATCTGGTCTCGTTCCGCGAACACGCGGGATTCCACGAGCAGTGCGTCGAACGCATCTTCGTCGACCTGCTCGCACGCTGCCGGCCGGAAGCGCTGTCGGTGGAGGCGCGCTACACCCGCCGCGGCGGGCTCGACATCAATCCCTGGCGCGGCAGCGCCGGGATCGCGCCACCCGCAGCGCGTCGCGACCTGCGCCAGTGAGTACCGCCCCGCGGGCAGTCGCGATGGTTTCTTAACGCCCGCCGTGCCACTTTCGCCGCTGGATCGTCCACCAGGGAGGAGCCTCCCAATGAGCAGCGACAAGAAGCCCGATTTCTCCAACGTCCAGAGCGGCGCCAACACCAGGCCCACCGGCGGCAGCAGCGGCGGTACCCTGGCCGGCGCCCGGCCCGACTTCTCCAACGTGGTCAGCGGCGCGGACACCGTGCCCGGCACCGCCGGCGGCGAGCGCAGCTACACGATCGAGAAGGGCGACACCCTGTCCGCGATCGCGCAGCGCGCCTACGGCAAGGCGAAGTACTGGCGGCAGATCCACGAAGCCAACCGCGACGAGATCGAGGATCCGGACCGGATCTTCCCGGGCCAGGTGATCCGCCTGCCTGCGATCGACACCGACGGCGACGGCAGCCCCGACGACCCGTCGGCCCCCTGAGTGCGCGTCGTCCATCGCCCTTCAATCTCCAATTTCCTCGAGGACACACCCATGAATCGCACCCGTCTGTCGCAGGCCCTGCTCGCCGCCGCCATTGGCAGCGTGGCCCTGATCGGCTGCAAGAAGGAAGAACCCGCGCCCACGCCGCCTGCCGCACCGGCCGAGACCACGCCTGCGCCTGCGCCGGTACCGCCACCCGCCGCGCCCGCGAGCAGCGCCTCGGTCACGCTGGGCAACGCGATCGATGCCAACAACACCATCGCCACGCCGCTCACCACCTTCGCCGCGGGCGACACCATCCACGCGTCGGTCGCCACCGACGGCGCCGCCCCCGGCCAGTTGACGGCGAAGTGGACCCATCTCGACAGCAGCCAGACGGTCGCCGAAGAGACCAAGGACATCGCCGCCGGCCCGCAGGTCACCGACTTCCACATCAGCAAGCCCGATGGCTGGCCCACCGGCAGGTACCAGGTGGAAGTGTCGATGGACGGCGCGGTGGTCAACACCAGCGAGTTCACCGTGCAGTAACTGCGTTCGCGGAAGGTGGACACCAGAGGGCGCGGCGATGGCCGCGCCCTTTTCGCATGCCGGGATGCCGGCGCACGCCGCAGTGCAGCACGCAGCCGCTTTGCCCGCGCTGGCGCAAACCGCGACAATGCGCGCTCCCGCTCGCGTCGCCCGACGCGCATTCCCCTGCGCCACGCCGGCCCTGCCCACGGCGCGCTTCCATTTTCGTCCAACAGGTCCCCGCATGCCCGACACGCCGAAGATCCTCTACACCCTGACCGACGAGGCCCCGTTCCTGGCCACCGCCTCGCTGCTGCCGATCGTGCAGGCGTTCGCCGGTGCCGCGGGCATCGCGGTGGAAACGCGCGACATCTCGCTGTCGGGGCGGATCCTGGCGCAGTTCCCCGACCTGCTGGACGAGGCGCAGCGGGTCAGCGACGACCTCGCCGAGCTCGGCGAGCTGGCGAAGACGCCCGAAGCCAACATCATCAAGCTGCCCAACATCAGCGCCTCGGTGCCGCAGCTCAAGGCCGCGATCAAGGAGCTGCAGGCCCAGGGCCATCCGCTGCCCGACTATCCGGACGAGCCGCGGGATGCGAACGAACGCGACATCCGCGCCCGCTACGGCAAGGCCATGGGCAGCGCGGTCAATCCGGTGCTGCGCGAGGGCAATTCCGATCGCCGCGCGCCGAAATCGGTCAAGGCCTACGCGCGCAAGCATCCGCACCGGATGGGCAAGTGGAGCGCGGGTTCGAAGTCGCACGTCGCGCACATGGACGACGGCGATTTCTACGGCAGCGAGCTGTCGACCACGTTCGAGCGCGCCGACACGCTGCGCATCGAGTTCACCGGCGCCGACGGCGCCAGCCGCGTGCTCAAGGACGCGGTGAAGGTGCAGGCGGGCGAGATCGTCGATGCCGCACGCATGTCGCGCAAGGCGCTGACGGCGTTCGTCGCGAACGAGATCGAGGACGCGAAGGCGCAGGGCGTGCTGTTCTCGCTGCACCTGAAGGCGACGATGATGAAGGTCTCCGACCCGATCATGTTCGGCGTGGCGGTGGGCGAGTTCTACCGGCCGGTGCTGGAGAAGCACGCGGCTGCGCTGGCCGAAGCCGGGTTCGATCCGGCCAACGGCATCGGCGATCTGTACGGGCGCCTGCCGTCGCTGCCGGAGGACGTGCGCGAAGCGATCGCCACCGGGATCGGCGCGCTGTACGCGTCGCGTCCGGGCCTGGCGATGGTGAACTCCGACAAGGGCATCACCAACCTGCACGTGCCATCCGACGTGATCGTCGACGCCTCGATGCCGGCGATGATCCGCGACGGCGGCGGCATGTGGAACGCCGCGGGCGAGCTGCAGGACACCAAGGCGGTGATCCCCGACCGCTGCTACGCGGGTATCTACCAGGCGGTGATCGAGGACTGCAAGGCCAACGGCGCGTTCGACCCGGCGACGATGGGCAGCGTGCCCAACGTCGGCCTGATGGCGCAGAAGGCCGAGGAGTACGGCAGCCACGACAAGACCTTCCAGGCCCCGGGCGAAGGCCGCATCCGCGTGCTGGACAGCGCCGGCAACACGGTGTTCGAGCATGCGGTCGAGGCCGGCGACATCTGGCGCATGTGCTGTACCCGCGACGCGGCGATCCGCGACTGGGTGAAGCTCGCCGTCGACCGCGCCGCGCTCAGCCAGACGCCGGCGGTGTTCTGGCTCGACCGCGACCGCGCCCACGACGCGCAGGTGCTGGCCAAGGTGGAGGCTTATCTCAAGGACCACACGCTCGACGCGCTCGACATCCGCGTGCTGCCGCCGGTGGAGGCGATGCGGCTGTCGCTCGAACGCATCCGCCAGGGACAGGACACGATCTCGGTCACCGGCAACGTGCTGCGCGACTACCTCACCGACCTGTTCCCGATCATGGAGCTGGGCACCAGCGCGAAGATGCTCTCGATCGTGCCGCTGATGGCCGGCGGCGGGCTGTTCGAAACCGGCGCCGGCGGCAGCGCGCCCAAGCACGTGCAGCAGTTCCTCGAGGAGAACTACCTGCGCTGGGATTCGCTGGGCGAATTCCTGGCCCTGGCCGCGTCGCTCGAGCACATCAGCCAGCGCTGGCTGAACTCGGCCGCGCCGGTGCTGGCGAAGGCGCTGGACGAGGCCAACGGCCGGATCCTCGACGAGAACCGCTCGCCCGCGCGCAAGGTCGGCGAACTCGACAACCGCGGCAGCCATTTCTACCTCGCGCTGTACTGGGCGCAGGCGCTGGCCGCGCAGGACGAGCATGCTGGGCTGAAGGCGCGGTTCGCACCGTTGGCGCAGTCGCTGGCGGAGAAGGAGACGGACATCCTGGCCGAGCTCAAGGCCGTCCAGGGACGCGCGATCGACATCGGCGGCTACTACCGGCCGGACCCGGCGCGGGTGGCGGCGGCGATGCGCCCGAGCGAGACCTTCAACGCGATCCTCGGGACGCTGTCGACGCAGTGAGGTCCGGTCGGGCCGTACCGGTGGCGGCGCCGGTGGTGGCGCCCGGCGCCGGCGCGGCAGGCGGAGCGCGCGATCGCCTGCCGATCCGCGCGGCGCAGCGCCACCGGACTCGTCGCCGTCGCCTGCCCCGCGCGCGGGCACCTGCCCCTGAGTGGAAGCGACCCGCGACGCAGTCGGGAAGCGACTTCACCGCAACGGCCACAGCAGGCTCGCCTGCAGCTCCGTCCAGCGCCGTCGGAGCTGCAGGCGTGGACGCGCGGACCCGGGTGCTGTCGGGCCGGTGCGGGCCCCCGGGGGCGGAGCATCCGCCGATGGCACGGGCGGGGTCCGGGCCAGCGAACGCGCCAGCCCCGGGTCGGAAATGTGGCCCTGGTTGAACAGCAGGCCGGCGTAGATGTTCATGCGGCACCTCTTTTGCCTTGAGTGGTTTAAAAGATAGGTGCATGATCTCGGGCGGAAAAGCGAAACTTCCGCAAACCAGGCTTGAACGATTTTCAAGGCATGTCACGACCTCCACTGCATGCGCTGCAGGGTTTCGTCGCCGCGGTCCGCCACGGCAACCTGACCCGCGCCGCGCAATCGCTGAGCCTCACCGTCAGCGCGCTGAGCCACCAGATGCGCGCGCTGGAAGAGCGGCTGGGCTACCCGCTGCTGGTCCGGGGCGCGCGCGGGGTGTCGGCGACCGTCGACGGCCAGCGCCTGCTCGACCGCATCGCGCCGCACCTGGACGCGATCGCCGACGCACTGCATCCCTTCGCCGCGGCACGCGGGAACGTACTCACGATCAGCGTGCTGCCGTCGATGGCGTCCGCATGGCTGGTGCCGCGGCTGGGCGCCTTCCTCGCCGCGCACCCGACGGTCGAGATCAACCTGCAGTCGACCGAGTCGGTGGCCGACTTCACGCGCGATCACGAGGTCGACGCGGCGCTGCGCATCGGTCGCGGCCAATGGCCCGGCACCGTCGCCGAGCCGCTGTTCGACGAATGGCTGGTGCCGATGGCCAGCCCGGCGCTGGTCGAACGCATGGGCGGCGTCGGCGCCGCGCCGCTGTCGCAATGGCCGCTGGTGGGGGACCCGGACGGACAGTGGAACCGCTGGTTCGCCCATGTCGGGCAGACGCCGCCCACGCGCTATGTGGCGATGCTCGACGACACCGAGGCGCACCATCGCGCCGCGCTCGCGGGGGTCGGCGTCGCGCTGGGCCGGACCACCCGCGCGCGGCTGCTGCTGGATTCCGGCCAGCTGGTGGCGCTGTCGGACCGGAGGCTGCGGACCGGCAGCGGGCACTGGCTGGTGTATCCGGAACGCTCGCGCGCGCATTCCGGCTTCCGGGTATTCCGCGAGTGGCTCCTGGAGGAAGCGCGCGAACACGCGCAGCATGCCGCGGACCCGGCGCCGTGACGCCACCACGCCGGCGTACGCGGTGATGTGGCAGGCTGCGCGTTCGTTTCCGTCCGGAGATCCCCGATGCGCCGCACCCCGTCCTTCCCGTCCACGCTGGCGACCTCGCTGCTCGCCCTCGCCCTGGCCAGCGCCGCACTCAGCGCGACCGCCGCCGATACGCCGCCCGCGCCGCCCGCACAGACCGAACCGGCCGCCGCTGCGGATGCGGCGATGCAGGCGATCCTCGCCGGCGAATGGCGCAGCGAGGAGAACCGCGCGCGCGACGTCTATCGCCATCCGGCCGAAACCCTGTCGTTCTTCGGCCTGAAGCCGGACCAGACCGTGGTCGAGATCACCCCCGGCGGCGGCTGGTACGCCGAGATCCTCGCGCCCTACCTGCGCAAGGACGGCAACTATGTCGCCGCCATCGTCGATCCGGCGGCCCTCCCCGAAGGCCGCGGCCGCGACTACCAGCAGCGCGGCAGGGACGGCCTCGAGAAGATGTTCGCCGATGCACCGACCCGGTTCGACGCGGCCACCATCGTGGCCTACGATCCGGCCGCGCCGAAGTTCGGTGAGCCGGGCACCGCGGACCTGGTCGTGACCTTCCGCAACGTCCACAACTGGCGTGGCAGCGGCCAGGCCGAGGGCATGTTCAAGGGCTTCTTCGACGTGCTCAAGCCCGGTGGCGTGCTCGGCGTGGTCGAGCATCGCGCGAAGGCCGACGTGCCGGCGGACGACAGGAGCGGCTACGTCGGCGAGGCGCAGGTGATCGCGATGGCCGAGGCCGCGGGCTTCGAGCTCGACGCCAAGAGCGAGGTCAACGCCAACCCGAAGGACACGAAGGACCATCCCAACGGGGTGTGGACACTGCCGCCCGGCAACAACCACGACGCCGCGGACGCGGAGAAGTACCAGGCGATCGGCGAGAGCGACCGGATGACGTTGCGGTTCGTGAAGCCCGCCCGCGAGTAACCATCACACCCGAGGGACCATCACCGCGCGCGCGGGCGAGACACTTCGACGCGCGCGTTCTCGCCCTTGCGGACGTACGCCTTGCAATGCCGAGGCCTCCCCAGCACCGCACTTGACCCACTTCGGCGCGACGCCCGGACAGCGGTGCGCCGGGTGCGCCGCAAGGACGATCGAATCGCCAGTCACCCACCCACGAATCACCGCCGTGCTCATCGCCTTCAACAAGCCTCACGGCGTGCTCTGCCAGTTCACCGACCGCAGTACGCCGCCGCGCCCCACGCTGGCGGGATTCGGCCTGCCGGCGGGGGTGTACCCCGCCGGCAGGCTCGACCACGACAGCGAAGGACTGCTGCTGCTGACCGACGACGGCGCGCTCGCGCACCGCATCACCGATCCCCGCCACAAGCTGGCCAAGGTCTACCTGGTGCAGGTGGAGGGCACGCCGTCGGCCGCCCAGCTCGACGCGCTGCGCGGCGGCATCGAGCTTGCCGACGGGCGCACGCGCCCGGCGCAGGCGGAGGTGGTCGAGCCGCCGGCGCTGTGGCCGCGCGATCCGCCGGTGCGGTTCCGCAAGACCGTGCCCGACGCCTGGCTGCGGCTGGCGATCGGCGAAGGCCGCAACCGCCAGGTGCGGCGCATGACCGCCGCGGTCGGCCTGCCGACGCTGCGGCTGGTGCGGGTCGCGATCGGCGCACATGCGCTCGGAGGGCTCGCGCCCGGCGCGTGGCGCCCCGTCGATGATGGCCAGGACATCACTGGCGGTGGCGCGACAAGCGCGCCGATTCCCGGCGGTCGACCGGTCTGCTAACGTTTCCGGTCCGGGGGCCGTGGCCGGCAACCCGTCGGTCGCAGGGGACAGCCGGAGCACCATGCCGAACGCGAAAAACAACGCCGGACGGGTGCTGGTGGTCGACGACCAGCCGTCCAACCTGCGCATCATCAGCGCGCTGCTGTCGCGCCAGGGCTTTTCGGTGTACACCGCCGAAAGCGGCGAGGACGCCTTGCAGCGGCTGCAGCAGCAACTGCCCGACCTGATGCTGCTGGACATGATGATGCCCGGCATGGACGGCTTCGACCTGCTCGAGGAACTGCGCCAGAACCCGGCCTGGTCCGGGGTGCCGGTGGTGTTCCTGACCGCCGCCCACGACCGCGACCTGCTGCTGCGCGCCTTCGACTCGGGCGCGGTCGACTACGTCACCAAGCCGTTCATGCCCGAGGAACTGCTGGCCCGCGTGCAGGCGCACATCGGCCTGAAGCTCACCCGCGACCGCCTCGAGCGCGTGGCGCGCGAGCGGCAGGAGCTGGTGAACCTGGTGGCGCACGACCTGAAGAATCCCCTGACCAGCATCTTCTTCGCCAGCGACATGCTGATCACCGGGCAGACCCGCGAGGACCGCGTACCGCGCTACCTGCAGATGGTGCGCGACAGCGCCGAGGATGCGCTGGGCTACATCCGCCGCTATCTGGAAACGCAGGCGTCGGCGCGATCGCGCGACGCGCTGGCACCGTCGCGCGCATGCCTGGGCGAGATGGTGCGCTGGGTGGACCAGCGCTACGCGCTGCAGCTCGAGGACCGCGGCGCGCGCCTGCGCATCGGGTCGGTGCAGGAGGTGGACGTGGCGGTCGATCCGCTGGTGTTGCGCCAGGTGTGCGAGAACCTGATCAGCAACGCGATCAAGTACGCGCCGGGCAGCGACATCGAGCTGTCGGTGCAGCCCGGTGCGCCCGGCTTCCGCCAGCTGCGGGTCGAGGACCGGGGCCCGGGCATCCCGCCGGCCCAGCAGTCGTCGCTGTTCACCCCGTTCTTCCGGATCGGGTCGGGCGACACCGCCACCGACGCCGATTCCACCGGACTGGGCCTGTCGCTGGCGCGGCAGATCATCGGCGCCAGCGGTGGCGACCTGCGCTACGAGGACCGCGAGGGCGGCGGCGCCCGCTTCATCCTCGAACTTCCGGAAGCGCCGGCCTGACCCGCGTGCCGGCCTGACCCGAATGGTCGCGCTTGCGTGGCCGGCAAGCCTCGCAGGCTGCGGAACGCGTGCGCCCTCGGGGCGATCCGGAGCTCGCCGGGACGGCTATTCGTCGGTACTGGTCTTCGTGCGCGAACTGCGGCGCGGGGCCGCCTTGCGCGGCGAACGCCGCGGCTCGATGCGCCGGGCCTTGCCTTCGATCACCTCGCCCTCTGCCTGCTGCCTGGCGCGGTGGCGATGGGCGAGGAACCACAGCGCCCCCGCGCCCACCGCGGCGGCCACGGCCACCGCCGGATTGCGGCGGATGAAGCTGCCGACCACGCGGGTGCCGGTCTTGGCCACGCCCAGCGCGGCGCCGGTCTGAAGCCACTTGCCGGTGCTGTCCGGCAGCGAGGTGCGGAGGCTGTCGCCGACCTGGCCCACCAGGTCCATCACCTTGCCGGAATACGAATCGAGTCTGCTCATGGGGGGTGGGTCCTGAAGGCGGGGTGCGATGCGGCAACAGTCTGCGGCAGCGAACGTCGCCACGGCGTGAGCGCGCGGCGCGCGACACCTCACCACCGGCAGCCAGATACCCGCACCGTCGTCGCCACGGGCGATGCCGATAACGCGGCGGATCGCGCCGTTCACTCGTTCTGGGGGAGACCCCCGGCGTTGCCGGGAACGTCGATGGTTTGACCTTGGCGGCGGTCGGCTTTGAAGCCCCTCTCCCTCCGGGAGAGGGGTTGGGGTGAGGGGACGGCGAAGCCACGATGGTTCGGTTGTCGGCTCTTCGCCGTCCCCTCATCCGCCCTTGGGGCACCTTCTCCCGGAGGGAGAAGGAAAGTGCATGCCGTTTCAAGCGGCGCATGCTTTGCCTGGCCGCGCCACACTGAACCCGACGAGCCGCACACCGCCACCGTCGCCACGGGCGATATCAATGAAGCGGCCGGTAGCGCCGCTCACGTCCCGCGCGGTTTCGCGCGATGCGTGGCCGTGGCGTTCCAGGGATCTTCCGGCCAGGGATGCCGCGGATACCGGCCCTTCATCTCCCTGCGCACTTCCGGATAGGTGCGTTCCCAGAATCCGCGCAGGTCCTGCGTCACCTGCAGCGGCCGCCCGGCGGGCGAGAGCAGGTGCAGGGTGAGCGGCATCCGGCCGTCGGCGATGCGCGGCGTTTCGGCCAGCCCGAACAGTTCCTGCAGCTTGACCGCGAGCACCGGCGCCTGCGGCGCGCCGTCGGCGCCCAGCGCATATTCGATCCGCCGCTCCTGGCCTGAAGGCACGGCGATCCGCGCCGGGGCGAGCTGCTCGACGCGCTGGCGCAGCGCCCAGTCGAGCCGCGCGCGCAGGGCCTCGCCGAAGGCCTCGGCCGACAGCGCATCGAGCCGCGTCGCGCCGGCGAACAACGGCCGCAGCCAGTCGTCGCGCGTGGCCAGCAGCGTCTCGTCGGAGAGGTCCGGCAGGCCGAGCTCCGGCAACCAGGCGCGCAGCGACTGCACCCGCGCGCGCCACTGCCGCAGGCCCTCGCTCCAGGGCAGGGCATCGAGTCCGAGCGCGGCCACCGCATCGCTCAGGGCCTGCGCCGCCAGCACCGGATCGACGCGCCCGGCGGGACGCGCATCGAGCACGATGCCGTCGAAGCGGCGCACGCGTTCGCCCACCAGCGCGCGCCTGCCCGCGTCCCAGCGCACCTCGTCGCGTTCGACGAAATGCGTGGCGAAATCCTCGCGCAGCCGCGCCTCGTCGACCGCCGCGCCACGCAGCAGCAGCGAATCCTTCGCCTCGAGGCGCAGCTCGCTGGCGACGATCCACGGCTCGCCGCGCAGCGTGCTGTCGTCGGCGAGCCGCGCCATGCGCCCGTTGCCGAGCTGGTAACGCTGCGGATCGCGCGCATGGACGCGGCCGATGCGGTCGGGGAAGGCATGCGCGAGCAGGTCGCCGAGCGCGTGCGCCGGCAGGTCGGCGCGCGGCGGCGCCTTCGCGCCCGCACGACGGCGCCATTGTTTCGCTGCGGCATCGACCGTCGCCAGCGTGCCGCGATGCGCGTCGCCGCCGGCGCGACCGCTGCGGAACGCGGCCAGCGCCAGCCAGCGTTCGCGCCAGCCGTCGCTGCGCGCGCGCAGCGGATCGCGCGCCTCCACCAGCGCGGCGAGGTCGCAGGCCAGTGCGCGCTCGCCATCGTCGCGCGCCGCCAGCAGCATCGCCGCCAGCCGCGGATGGGTGCCCAGCGCGAGCATGCGCCGCCCGTGCGGAGTGATGCGCGCCTGCGCATCGAGCGCGTCGAGCCGTTGCAGCAGTTCGCGCGCCGCCGCCATCGCACCCGATGGCGGCGGATCCACGAAGCGCAGGTCGGCATCGCCCCAGGCGGCGAGTTCCAGCGCCAGTCCCGCCAGTTCGACCTGCATGATTTCGGGCCGTCGCTGCGGCTCCAGCCGCTGCGACGCCGGCCACAGGCGGTAGGCGAAACCCTCCGCGACGCGACCGGCGCGGCCCGCACGCTGGTCGGCCGACGCCTGCGAAATCGCCACCGCATCGAGTCGGGAGAAGCCGCTGTTGGGGTCGTAGCGCGGCTCGCGCGCCAGGCCGCTGTCGACCACCACGCGCACGCCCGGCAGGGTGACGCTGGATTCGGCGACATTGGTCGCCAGCACCACGCGCCGGCGGCCGTCCGCGGCCGGCTGCAGCACGCGCGCCTGCTGCTCGACCGGGAGATCGCCGTGCAGCGCCAGCACCTCGACACCGGTTGCCTGCGCGCCGCTGCCCGCCTGCGCCAGGGCCGCCTCGAGCTGTGAAATCTCGCGCCGCCCCGGCAGGAACACCAGCACGTCGCCGGGATGCCGCGCGAGCGCGTGTTCGACCGCGCGCCGCACCTGCGGCAACAGCGCCTCGTCGCGACGCGCGGGAAAATGCTCGATCGCCACCGGGAAGCTGCGGCCCTGGCTGGACAGGCGCGGCGCGTCCAGGCATTGCGCCAGGCGCTCGCCATCGAGCGTGGCCGACATCGCCACGATCCGCAGGTCCTCGCGCAGGCCCGACTGCACGTCGAGCGCCAGCGCCAGCCCGAGGTCGCCGGCCAGGTGCCGTTCGTGGAATTCGTCGAACAGCAGCGCGCCGATCCCCTCGAGCATCGGATCGTCCTGCAGCATCCGGGTGAGGATGCCTTCGGTGACCACCTCGATCCGGGTCCGTGCGGACACCCGCGTCTCGAAGCGGATGCGGTAGCCGACCGAGTCGCCGACCTCGCCGCCCAGCTGCCGCGCCATGAACATCGCGGCGCTGCGCGCGGCGACGCGGCGCGGCTCGAGCATCACGATCCTGCGGCCGGCGAGCCACGGCGCGTCGAGCAGCGCCAGCGGCACCTGCGTGGTCTTGCCGGCCCCGGGCGGCGCCTCCAGCACCAGGCGCGAATGGGCGTCGAGGCTGCGCACGATCTCGGGCAGCAGCGGGGAAATGGGAAAGGCGGTTGCGCTCACGCGCGCAGTGTACGAGCCGGCAACCGGTAAACTCCGCGGTCGGTCGCCGGGTTCACACGGAAACGGGACGCAGGGATCCTGCCTGCGGCGAGCCCACGCAGCCCTGCTGCGATGCGCCCTTGCCGTCCGCGATCGCTGCCCGCATGAAGGCCAGCGACCATATCGAATCACCCATCACGATCCCGATCCCGTGCACCTCATCGACATCGGCGCCAACCTCACCCACGACAGCTTCGACCGCGACCGCGACGCGGTGCTCGCGCGTGCCCGCGAGGCCGGCGTTGCGCGCATGGTCGTCACCGGCGCCAGCCGCGCGCATTCGCCGCGGGCGCTGGCGCTCGCGCAGGCGCATCCGGGCGTGCTGTCCGCCACCGCCGGCGTGCACCCACACCACGCGGTCGAGTACACCGACGAGTGCGATGCCGAACTGCGCGCGCTGCATACGCATGCCGAAGTCGTGGCCGTGGGCGAAACCGGTCTCGACTACTTCCGCGATTTCTCCCCGCGCCCGGCGCAGCGCAAGGCCTTCGAACGCCAGCTGCAGATCGGTGTCGACACCGGCAAGCCGCTGTTCCTGCACCAGCGCGACGCGCATGCCGATTTCATGGCGATCATGCGCGGGTTCGACGGCAGGCTCGGTCCGGCAGTGGTGCACTGCTTCACCGGCACGCGCGAGGAGCTGTTCGACTACCTCGACCAGGACTGGCACATCGGCATCACCGGCTGGCTGTGCGACGAGCGCCGTGGCGCGCACCTGCGCGAGATCGTGAAGAACATCCCGGCCCACCGTCTGATGGTGGAAACCGACGCGCCCTACCTGCTGCCGCGCACGCTCCGGCCGATGCCGAAGGAGCGCCGCAACGAACCGGCCTTCCTGCCGCACATCGTGGAGGAACTGGCGCGCGACCGCGGCGAGGATGTGGCGACCACCGCCGCCGCCAGTGCGGCGACGGCGGCTGCCTTCTTCCGTCTCCCGCCACCGGGCGCAGACTGACGCCACCACGATCGGCAGACCTGCGCGAGCCCCACCCCGGCCGTGCGGAGCGAGCCGGGGGTGAGTGCTTGCGCCTGAACGCCTAGAGATCGACGCCGAAACCGATGCCGCCCGAACGTTCGCCGCCGCTGAACGCGCCACCGAGCGAGAACGAGGCGCGCTGGCCGATGCGCCGGCCGTAGCCGATCGACAACGCCTGCTCGCCGCCGTGGAAGCCGGCGCCCACCGCGATCCGCCCGCGCGGGCTGTTGCTGCCCGCGGCGTTGATGGCCATGTTGAGCATCGCAGCGCCCATCGCCCCCTGGCGGTCGATGCGGCGGTCCTGGCGGTGCAGGCGTCCGTCGAGGTCGGCGAAGCTGTCCTCGAGCGCGTCCATGCGCCCGTTGAGCGCGCCGGGATCGAAGCCGACGAGATCGGCGATGCGGGTGTCGGTATAGCTGTTGGCGGCGCTGAGGGTGGCGGCGTCGCCGGCGTCGAGATCGCTGCGGATGGCGGTTTCGCGGGTGTCGGTGTAGTCGTTGGCCGCGTCCACGGCCGCGGTATCGCCCGCTTCCATGTCGGCGCGGATCGCCACTTCGCGGTTGTCGGTGTAGGCATTGGCGGCCGTGCCGCCGGTGGCGACCGCGGTATCGGTGTAGGCGTTGGCCGTGGCCAGCGTGGCCTGCAGCTGGTCGAGGTTCACCGCGTCGGTGCCCTGGGTGCCGGCGGCGACGTTGACGATCTGGCGCTGGCTGACCGTGGTGCCGACCGACACGCTGCCGTCGCGGTCGGCCACCGAACCGTAGCCCAGCGCGACGCTGCCGGTGGCGGTGGCCTGGCTGCTGTTGCCCAGGGCGGTGCTGCCGAAGCCGCTGGCCAGGCTGGTGTGGCCGAGCGCGGTGGCGGTGTCGGCCCCCGCGCTCGAGAACGCGCCGATGGCCGTGCTCTGATTGCCTGCAGAGGAACTGCCGGTCCCGAAGGCGGCGCCCTGGCTACCGGCGGCGCTGCTGAAGTAGCCGGTGGCGGTGGCGTTTGCGCCGACGGCCGAGGCGGCGTAGCCGATGGCCGTCGCGCCCTCGCCGCTCGCCACGCTGGCGTTGCCCAACGCCACGGTTTCGCGGTTGCTGGCCTGGCTGGCAGTGCCGATCGCCGTGCTCTGCTGGCCGCTGGCGGTGGCGAACACGCCGATGGCGTTGGCGCCAGCCCCGCTCGCCACGCTCTGGAAGCCGATCGCGGTCGCGGAATCGCCGCTGGCGACGGCGTAGCCGCCGCTGGCCAGCGAATGGAATCCGCTGCTCTGGCTGGCGAAGCCGACGGCGGTGCCGCCGATGCCGGTGGCCGCACTCTGGACGCCGAACGCGCTGCTCGCCTCCTGGGTCGCCTCGCTGTTGGCGCCACTGGCGACGCTCAGGTCGCCGCTGGCGATGCTGCCATGGCCAAGCGCGGTGCTGTTTGCCCCGGAGGCGTCGCTGGCGACGCCTCCTGCAAGGGAGTTCGCCCCGGCCGCCTGGCTGCGCGCGCCCAGCGCGGTGCTCTCGGTGCCGCTGGCCTGGGCACGGTTGCCGATGGCGGTGGCGTCCCAGCCGCTGGCCGTGGTGCGCTCGTCGATGTTCACGACGTTGTCGCCGTTGCTGTCCACCCAGCCGCCGAGCGCGACCGCACCGTTGCCGCTCGCGACCGAGTAGCTTCCCGAGGCGACGCTGCCGGCGGTGCTCGCGGTGGAGCCGGCACCGCTCGCCGAACTCATGTAGCCGCTGGCTTCGGCGCCTGCGCCGACCGCGGTGGACGCCTGCGCGGTCGCCTCGCTGGCGAGGCCCACGGCAACGGCGGCGAACCCGGTGGCGGTGGCGTCCGCGCCCACGGCGGTGGCGTTCGCGGCCGTCGCCTGCGCGCCCTGGCCACAGGCGAAGGCATCGACACTGGGGTCGGCGACGGCGCCGCCGGGGCCACCGCTACTCAGCTCGCAGGTTTCGCCGGCCGCCGCGGCGCCCGCCGCCAGGCCGAGGACGATGAGCAGGGCCGCGGTCAGCGGACGACGCGTGCTGGAGATCTTCATGTGCATGTTCCCGTATGCAGGGGCCGGAAGCGGCCGGCCTGGCCCGTGGCGGCCGCGACGCGGCCGCGGCGCGATCCGCGCCTGCACAGGACATCCGTCAAGCGGACGCTCCGGCTGCCATCCTTCGGTGGCGGACGCGTCCACACCTCCCCGCCTCGCGGATCGGCGCGCGCTGCGCCGGGCAGGAAACCGCGCCGCCACCGGCGCCCAGGTCAACGCGGTCCGGACCCGTATGCGAACGCGCAGTGCCCGCCATCGATGAGCGGCGGCGCGGCGGCGGCGTCATCGGCCGCGTCGCCAGCCCCCACTCCGCCCCGGCGCACGGCGCCCCGGCCATGCCGACCGGCAACAACGCGGTCCGCCCGCGCCGCGCCGCGTTGCGCTCACTGCCTGCGGTAGCGCTGCACGATCGGGTCGGCGACCCCGGGAATCGGCATCCGGGTTTCCAGCACGTCGCCCTTGCAGGCGTACTCGTGGATCGTGGCCTGCGCGCCCGACTTCGGCAGGGCGAAGCCGGTGGTCGGCCCGTTGCCCGCGCCCAGTTCCACCTTGCCGTCGGTGGTCGATGCCGTGGGCGCCAGCGTCAGTTTGCCGTCGGCACTGCTCCAGCTGCCGCGGGCGGAAAACGTGCCGTCGCTGCGCGCGCTCCGGCCTTCGTTGCCGGCTTCGGCCCGCACCTGCGACTGCAGGCTGTAGTGGCCATCGGCGCCCAGGCGCAGGGTGGCCACCTGCTGGGTGACCATCATCTTCATCCCCGGCGCCTGTCGCTGCACCCACTCCGCCGCGCCATTGCCCACCGGGCTCCAGCTGCCGACCAGGCAGGCATCGCGCGCCCTTGCCGGGGCCGCGGGCAGTCCCGCGGCGACCGCCGCCAGGACGCCGAGGATCGTGGCCTTGCCGTTCATCGCATTCCCTCCCGGGTTGTGCAGCGCCGGCCCCGATGGCCGGTGTACCTGGATGCATCCGCGCTCCGGCGCGGACGACTGCCACTGCCCGGACGCCGACCCGCCCCGCGCCGGCCGGCCTGCTCGCCTACTGCCCGGTGCCGGCGAACCGGGTGCCCGCAGCCGCCTGCGCAGTAGCCTGCAGCGCCAGGTCGATCTGGCGGCGGGCGTCGGCCGGACTCGTCGGCTGGGCCATCGCGGTCAGGGCTTCGTCGCGTTGCGCGGCGCAGGGCAGCTGCAGCGGCGCGCGGCAGGCGATCCGGGCCAGCGGCGCCAGCATCGCGATGCGCATCGGGTTGCGTGTCGGAAACCCGGCCTCGAGCTGCCGCCGCGCCGCCTGCGCCTGGTCCCAGCCACGCGCGGGCGGCACCCGCCCGCTCCGGACCCTGGCTTCCACCGCGTGCAGGCGCATCAGCGCGGCCATCGGGTTGCCGCGTGCGGCGTAGGCGGCGCGGGCGCGGTCCAGCACGGGCAGGGCTTCGTCGTCGCGGCCCAGCGCCAGCAGCACACGGCCGAGGTTGCTGTAGCGTGGGGCCAGCAGCGGCGAATCCTCGCCGAACGCATCGCGGATCCCCTTCAGCGCCGCGCGACTGAGCGGTTCGGCTTCGGCCGCACGGCCCATCTCGCGCAGGACGTCGGCGCGGTTGCCGTTGCACACGTGCACACCGGCATGGTCGGGGCCGCCGAGCGTGGCGTAGCCGGCGGCGCATTCGGCCAGACGCGCCAGCGCGCCCTCGAAGTCGCCGGCCTTCATCAGGAATACGCCGAAGTTGCCCAGGTACGCGGCCACGTCGGGATGGCCGCTGCCGCGTTGGTCGACCAGCTCGGCCAGCTGCGCCTCGTGCAGTTCGCGCGCGCGGGCGAAGTCGCCCAGGGTGGTCAGCGATTCGGCCAGCGCGCCGCGGGTGGCGGCGAGTTCGGGCGTGGTGCCGTCGTAGATGCGCAGTTGCGCGGCCAGCACCGGTTCGAGCAGCGCGGCCGCACGCGCCGCGTCGCCCAGCCGCAGCACCGCGCGGGCGTGCCGCGTGCGCACCTGCAGGGTCCGCGCGTGGTCGCCGCCGGCGCGCATGGCCTCGAGTTCGATCAGTTCGGTATAGGTGCGCTCGGCTTCGCGCACGTAGCCCTGGCGGTCCTGCAGCGAGGCGACCGCCAGCAGCACCTCGCCGCACAACTCGACCGGCTGCCGGTCGCGCGCCCGGCACCAGCCCAGCATGCGGTCGCCGGTGGCCTTGGCGCGCGCGGCCCGGTCCAGGCCCTGGTCGAGCTGCTGCTGCAGCAGCAGCGCACGCATGTGCGCTTCGGAGTCCGGGGCCTTGCGTTCGAGGATCGCCAGCGCCTGTTCCGCCAGCGCCTCGGGATCGCCGCCCAGGTTGCGGTCGGACCACAGCGCGCGGCCGCGGACCACCAGCGCCTCGGCAAAGCCCGGACTGTCGCGCCCGTCGAGCCCGTCCCGCAGTCCGGCTGCTTCCGCGGCCAGCTGCGCCGAATGCCCGTGCTCGCCCGCGGCCTGCGCGATCTCCGCCAGGGTCAGCAGCACCGTGGCCAGCGCCGCGGACTGGCTGGCCAGATCCTGGCGGGCATGCGCCGCGGCCGATGCGATCAGGCGCGAGCGGTCCGGCTGCCTGGCTTCGGCCGTGGAGGGCGCCATCTCGCGCAGCAGCGAATCGAGGTAGCGCAGTTGCAGTTGCGCCTCTTGCGCGGCCCGTTCCGCCCGCTGCGCCTGCCAGAACACCCCCAGGCCGCCGCCCAGCAGGGACAGGGCCAGGACCGCACCCGCCGCCAGCGGCCAGCGGTTGCGCTGCGCGAACCGGCGCAGCCGGTAACCGGCGCTGGGGGCGCGTGCGCGCACCGGACGCCGCGCGCGGTAATTGCGCAGGTCGGCGACGAGGGCTTCCACGCTGGGATAGCGCTGCGCCGGGTCCTGGGCCAGGCCGCGCAGCAGGATCGCGTCCAGGTCGCCGCGCAGGCGCGGGGCGAACCCGCGTTCCAGGCTGCCGGCGGGGGCATGCGCGGCGCGCGTGGACGGCCGCTCCGGCGAATGGGCGCGCACCACGAGGGCGTCGTGCGGCGCGCTGCCGGTGAGCAGGCGGTACGTGAGCGCGGCCAGGCCGTAGACGTCGGCGGCGGTGCCGGTGTCCTGGCCGTCGAACTGCTCGGGCGCAGCGTATTCCGGGGTCAGCGCGTGCTGCATGGTGCGGGTGGCCGCGGACGACAGTTCGCGACCGATGCCGAAGTCCAGCAGCCGGACCAGGCCGTCCTCGTCGACCAGGACGTTCGACGGCTTGATGTCGCGATGCACGACCAGGTTGCGATGCGCGTACTCGAGCGCCTCGGCCACCTGCCCGACCAGGTCCAGGCGTGCCGACAGGCCCAGGCCGCGCGCCTGGCACCACTGGTCGATGCGCTGGCCTTCCACCAGCGCCATCGCCAGCCACGGCGTGCCGTCGTCGTCCACGCCGGCTTCGTACAGCGCGGCGATGTAGGGATGGCGCAGACGCGCCAGCACCGACTGTTCACGCAGGAAGCGCTCGCGCCCGCCGCGCGCGAGCGCCGCCAGGCTGAGGATCTTCAACGCCGCCTGCTGGCCCAGCGGCGGCGCGGCCGAGATCGCGCGATAGACCACGGCCATGCCGCCTTCGCCCAGCAGTTCCTGCAGCCGCCAGCGGCCCAGGCGCCGTCCTTCCAGCGACGGCTCCGTGGCCGGTTCGAGTGCCTCCAGGGGGTCGAGAGGAGGCAGGGGTCGGTCCAGCGGCCCTTCGCTGGCGCTGCCGGCCAGCAGCCTGCGCACCCGAGCCGCGACTTCGGGCGCCGGGGCCAGGGCCTGCAGGTGCGCCTCGCGCTGGTCGAGCGGCAGGTCCAGCAGCGCATCGAGGATGGCGTCGGCCGCCTTCCATGCCTCGCGTGCCTGGCGGTCCACGGCGTCAGTCCAGCTGGGCGTGCAGGAACGCGCGGGCCCGCTGCCACTGGCGGTAGACGGTGCGTTCCGACACCTCGAGTACGGCGGCGATCTCTGCGAACTCCAGGCCGCCGAAGTAGTGCAGCTCGACGATGTCGCGCTGCTGCGGAGCGATCTCGCCCAGTGCCTCCAGCGCTTCGTGCACCCCGAGCACGTCGGACGCCGGCGCGCCGGGCAGCGATTCGGTCAGGGTCACCTCCAGCAGGTCGCCGCCGCGCTTGCCCGCCGCCCGTCGCCGCGCGTGGTCGACCAGGATCCAGCGCATCGCCTTGGCCGCCGTGGTGAAGAAGTGGCGCCGGCTGCTGGCGTTGAGCGGTTCGCCGCACGTCGCGCGCAGGTACAGCTCGTGCACCAGCACGGTCGGCGTCAGCGTGCGTTCGCCCGGACGTAGGCGCGCCGCCGCGATCTGCCGCAGCTGCGGATAGAGCCGCTCGAAGACTTCGGACAGCTGCGCCGGTTCGCCGGCGGCCGCCCGCTCCAGCAACTGCGTGATCTCGTTTCCCATGCGAGGCAACCCCGTGCCCGGGCGCGAGCCCGGACCACAGGGTAGCCAACCTGGGGCCGCGGCGCGGTGGCCGCCCGTCATCGACTCACCGGGTGCCGGCCTGGCGCAGGCGATAGGTGAGGGTGGTCGCGTCGCCGGCCCTGCGCGCGGGCATCACCATCACGGTGGCCTCGCGGCCCGGTTTGTGGAACATCGCCATGCCGGCACCGTCGGCTGCTTGCGACGCGCTGGCCGTGGTCCAGCCGTGGCCATGCATGCCCTGCTCGATCTGCCCGTGGATCGCGCTGCCGGCCTGCGGCACGGTCACCACCAGCAGCTGGTCGGAACCGCTGCGCACCACCTGGCGGATCACATGCGCCTGCGGCAGGTCGACGTCCGCGGGCCACCAGTCCGGCCGCGCCATGCCGGCGGGGCCGCCGGACTGCATGCGCGTGTCGTCGTCCTCCACCTGCAGCGTGCCCTCGGCCGGGTCGAACCGGACCCTGCCGTCGCTGGCGGCATCGACCGCAGCGGCCGCAGCCTGTTCGGCGGCCCTGTCGGCCAGTTTGTCGGGGGAAGGCGCCGAACAGGCGGCCAGGACGAACAGCAGGCTCGGTGCGGCGATCCGGTACATCGGCATCCCTCCCCGACCCCCGGAACAGGGGTGGCTGAGGGGGCATCCGCGCAACGCGGCGCGCGACTGCCAGCGCGGGCGTGGCAGTCGCCGACCAGGACTTGCGGATGCGCTGGTGTCCATCCCTCTGCCGGAGCTTCCCATGCGCGTCCCGCCGCTGCGTTCGTCCACCCTCTCCATCGCCCTGCTGCTGTGCCTGGGCGGAGGGGCACCCGCGGCCGCCCAGGTCCAGGTGACGCCTCCGGCCGAGCGGTCCGGGGTGCAGGTGACTCCACCGCCGGAGCGGACCGGGGTGCAGGTCAAGCCGCCGGCGCAACGATCGGGGGTGCAGGTCGCACCGCCGCAGCGTTCGCAGCGTGAGGGTGCGCGGGTGGTGGTGCCTGCGCAGCCGAACCGGCGCGTGGTCGTGCCGGCGCAGGCGCAGGTGCAGGCGCCCCCGCCACGCGGCCACCTCGAACTGCATCGGGCCCAGATCCAGGGCCTGCGCGACAACGGCCCGGCGGCGCTCGACAAGCCGCTGCCCGGCGGCTGGGCGATGGCGGGCTTTGAACTGCGCTTCCTCAACGGCGACCACAAGCTGCGCCGGATCGGGGTGCTGGGCGAAGAGCGGTTCGCGCGCCTGGCCCTGGCCGACCAGAACGGCGACGACCCGTTCCGCGGCCGGGTCCTGCTGACCTCGCTGCCCGGCGCGAAGGTGCAGCAGGTGACCGCCGACGGCGGCGGCAAGTTCGACATCCGCCTGCCCGGCCAGGCGCCACGCGATTCGACCCTGGTGCTGTCGGGGTTCGAGTTCCGCCGCGCCGACGGCAGCGACGCCAACCTGCGCAACGTCGCGGTCTGGCTGGACCCGGAACGCAACATCGCCCGGGTCTCGCTCACCGACGACCAGGGCCTGGATTTCCGCGGCCTCGAGGCCAGCCTGGGCGCGATGGCGGCGAGCATGCTGGTCCCGCTGCCGGGCCTGCTGGAAACGGGCAGCGTGGTCGCCGGCACCCGCGCCACGAGCCGGGCGATCCGGCAGAACTCGGGCCAGTACCGCGGCTACCGGGTCACCGTGCAGTACGCCTGGATCCCCAACAGCCAGGTGGCGAGCCGGGGCGGCCTGGCCGGCACCGACCGCAGCCGCCAGCCCCTGCCCGGCGGCGCCCGCATCGACGCCCTGCAAGGCTTCGAGTTCACCTTCACCAACAGCGACCACCACCTGCTCGGGCTGGGCCTCAACGGCGACGGCCGCGGCAGCGCGCTGTTCCAGGACAACAACACCGACGATCCGATGCAGTGGTACGCGAGCTACCTGACGCTGCGCCGCTGAACGCGCGCGAGCGGAGGGCCTCGACGAGGACTTCCGGCGCCGCCGCGCATGACACGCCACCCGCCATGGCGGGTGGCAGTCAGCGGCGCCTAGGGCTTCCTCACCAGTTCCACCCGCCGGTTCTTCGCCTTGCCTTCGTCGGTGGCGTTGTCGGCCACCGGCCGGTCCTGGCCGAAGCCGGCCGCGGACAGGCGCGAGGCCTCGATGCCCCGGCCGGTGAGCGCGGCCACCACCGCGGCCGCTCGGGCTTCGGAGAGGCTGCGGTTGCGCTGCACGGTGCCGGTGTCGTCGGTGTGTCCCTCCACCGACAGCGCCAGCGCCGGATCGGCCTGCAGCAGCGCCAGCACCTGGTCGATCTGCGGCTGCGACTCCGGCAGGATGTCGGCCTCGTCGGTGGCGAAGTTGACCTGGATCGCCACCCGCCCGTCGGCGTCGAGCTGCCGCTTCAGCGCATCGGCCGGCAGCATCGCGGCGGTCTGCACGAAGCCTTCGCGCTCCACCACCACCCAGCCGGCGCTGTTGTACTCGAGCCTGGCATGCACCCAGACCTGGCGACCGGTCGGCAGGTCGACGCGGTACACCCGCGAGTCGTAGTCGTGCCAGCTGAATCCGGTGCCGTCGCTGTAGGGGCTCTTGAGGTCGAAGTCGTAGCGCTCCGAGGGCTCCTTCGGGATGCGTCCTTCGAACACCAGGGTGCCGCCGACCTCGGCCATCATCGCCTCGAGGTTGCGCCTGACCTCGTGCATCGAGTGGGTCCGCCCGCGCGAGGAGACCTGGCCGGCCCAGGTGCGACCCTCGACTTCCTCGAAGTCGCTGCCGGTCCAGAACGGATACATGTCGAAGTCGCGCTGCTTGGGCCGATTGCCCTCGTCGTAACCCGCGGGCGTGGACAGATACGGGAACTCATCCGTCCAGCGCGCGGTGGCCACGAACGGCCGCTCCTCGACGATGACCAGGCCGGCCTCGTTGCTGGTGGTGGTGAGCTGCACCCAGATATTGCGGTCGGCCTGGCGGATGACGTGCACGCTGGTCGGCGCGTCGTGGTCCATGTTGACGCCCTCGATGAATCCACCGCCGATCTCCTGCTCGAGCGCGGCGCCGTAGTAGGCGTTGCGGTTGAGCGGACCCTCGAACACGGGCTGCGCACCGGCCTGCGCCAGCACCGATTCCAGGTTGCGCCGCAGTTCGCGGGCAGAGAATTCCTTGTCGCGGCCTTGGTCGTCATCGACCGTGATCCTGGCGTTCCAGCTGGCGCCCTCGACCCAGTGCAGACCTTCGCCGATCCGGAAAGGGAAGCGCGCGTACGCGCGTACGTGCGGGCGGTTCTGCGGTCCGTAGCCCGCGGGCATCGAGAAGAAGGGCAGCTCACCCAAGGCCGCGCTGCTGACCGGCACGCTGTCGATGTCGAACGCGACCAGGGGGACCGGATTGCCGTCCCGATCCAGCACGCTGTTGGCAGATGCGGTTGTGGCCTCGACGTCCCCTGCGGTGTCGCCGGCGTTGGCACCTGCTTCGGCTTCGGTCTCTTCCGTTGCCGATGCTGCGACCACGCCATTCGCGTCGGCGGCAGGATCCGCCACGTCGGACGCTGGCGGTCCGCCGCATCCGGACAAGGCCATCGCCAGCGCGCACGCCACCAGTGTTTCCTTCCGCATCTGCTGCTCCCTCTGGACTGGATCGCGGAGGTTACACGACCCTCGTGGCGCCGAGGTCGGGCTCCGGCGCACCCTGCAAGGCTGCGCCTCAAACCGGCAGCGCGTGCCGCGGACATGGACTGGTGCGTTATGTCGGGGAGGCGCCGGCACGCGCAGTGCACACAACGATGGCCTTGCTCAGGCGCCTGCGCGCTGCCCTTCGTAAGCCTGCAGGTGCACCCACGCCGCCTGCAGGCGCGGCGCATCGATCCCGTGGGCCAGTGCGCGATGCAGCATGTCGCCGACGATGTGCGCCGCCTCCACCCGGCGGCCGGCTTCGAGGTCGCGCAGCATCGAGGCCTTCACGTCGGATGCGCCTTCGAGCAGGCTGGCGCGCGCGATGCCTCGCGCCCCGTCCGGCACCGGCCGCCCTTCGGCGGAGGCGACAGCCAGGCATTCGTCGTGCAGCGCGGCCATGAAGGCCGCACCGCCATCGGCCGCGACGATGTCGCCCACGCTGGCGCGCATCAGGCAGGTGCCGGCGGCGAGCGCGGCGAGGAAGCTGAACTTGTTCCACTGCTCCTGCGCGATGTCGCCGCTCGCCCGGTGGTCGATGCCGGCCCGTGCGCACAGCGCCGCGAAGCCGGCCACGCGCGTGCTGCCGCCGCCCTCGCGTTCGCCGAAGGTGATCGAGGCCGGGCGGCCCAGGTGCGCGATCGCGCCATCGTCGGCGAGCGTGGCGCTGATGAAGCACAGTCCGCCGAGCACGCGCCCGCGGCCGAAGCGCGCATCGAGCGCGTCGTAGTGCAGCAGGCCGTTGAGGATCGGCAGCAGGGTGGTGGTCGCGGCCATCGCCGGCGCCACCGCGTCGATCGCGGGCTCCAGGTCGTAGGCCTTGCAGGCGAGCAGTACGAGGTCGAACGGCGCGCGCGCGGCGGCATCGGCCAGCGTGTCGGCGGTGAGCGTGCGCACGGCGACGTCGGCATCGCCAAGCGGGCTGCGGATGCGCAGGCCGTCGCGTTGCAGCGCCGTGGCGCGCGCAGGGCGCACCAGGAACGTCACGTCCGCCCCGCACTGCGCCAGGCGTCCGCCGAAGTAGCCGCCGGTGCCACCGGCGCCGAGCACCAGTATGCGCATCAGCTGCGCAGCCCGACGCCCTTGTGCAGCAGCCACAGGCCGAGCGTGCCGAGCGTGGCGACGAAGAACAGCATCAGCGCGAACGCGATCCACACCGGCACGTCGCTCACCCCGAGCAGGCCGTAGCGGAAGGCGTTGACCATGTAGAACACCGGGTTGAAGTGGGTCGCGGTCTCGGCCCATTGCGGCAGCAGTTTCACCGAATAGAACACGCCGCCCAGGTACGTGAGCGGGGTGAGGATGAAGGTCGGCACGATCGCGACGTCGTCGAACTTCTTCGCGTATACCGCGTTGACGAAGCCCGCGAGCGAGAAGATGGTCGCGCCCAGCAGCACCGTCGCCAGCGTGACCAGCGGGTGCGGGATCTGCACCCGGGTGAAGCACATCGCGATCGCCAGCACGATCACGCCGACCATCAGCCCGCGCAGCACCGCGCCGGCGACGTAGCCGCCCAGGATCACCCAGCCCGGCATCGGGCTGACCAGCAGCTCCTCGACGTGGCGCCCGAACTTGGCACCGAAGAAGCTCGAGGAGATGTTGCCGTAGCTGTTCTGGATCACGCTCATCATCACCAGCCCGGGGACGATGAACTCCATGTAGCTGAAGCCGCCCATGTCGCCGATGCGCGAGCCGATCAGGCCGCCGAAGATCAGGAAGTACAGGGTCATCGTGATCGCCGGCGGCACCAGGGTCTGGCCCCAGATGCGCAGGATGCGCATCACCTCGCGGCGCATGATGGTCAGCAGCGCGATCCAGTTGCTGCGCGCGATGGTGGGCGGTGTGGTGGAGATCGTGTTCATGCCTTCGCTTTCATGGCCCCGCCCCACGCGCGGCGCGGGGAGGTCGGGAGGAGGTACGTTCGGGTTGCGTGGGTTGCGGAGCGCTGGTCTGTCACGCCGCCTGCTGCGCGTGGTTGCCGGTCAGGCGCACGAACAGTTCCTCCAGCCGGTTCGACTTGGTGCGCATCGACCGCACGCGGATGCCGGCGGCCTCGAATGCGGCGAACACGCGGTTGAGATCCATCGCCCGCGGCATGTCGAGGTCGAGCGTGTGGTCGTCTGTCGCGTGCAGGGTCGCGCCTTCGATCTGCGGCAGTTCCCGCGGCAGCTCGCCGTCGATGTCGAACAGGAAGCCTTCGACATCGAGTTTCGCCAGCAATGCGCGCATCGGCCCCTGTTCGACGATCACGCCGTGGTCGATGATCGCCAGGTTGCGACACAGGCTTTCGGCTTCCTCGAGGTAGTGGGTGGTGAGGATGATCGTGGTGCCGGCGGCGTTGATCTCCTTGAGCGTCTGCCACATGCCGCGGCGGATCTCGATGTCGACGCCGGCGGTGGGTTCGTCGAGGATCAACAGGCGCGGGCGCGTCATCATCGCGCGGGCGATCATCAGCCGCCGCTTCATGCCGCCCGAGAGCGTGCGCGCCATGGTCCGCGCCTTGTCCCACAGCAACGCGCGCTTGAGCTCCTCCTCGGCGCGCACCAGCGCTTCGCCGCGCGGGATGCCGTAGAAGCCCGCGTAGTTGACCAGGATGTCGAGCGGCTTCTCGAAGAAGTTGAAGTTCAGCTCCTGCGGCACCAGGCCCATCAGCCGCATCGCCGCGGCGCGCTGCGCGTGCAGGTCGACGCCGAACAGCGACACCTCGCCGGCGGTCTTGTTGACCAGCGACGAGACGATGCCGATCAGCGTGCTCTTGCCGGCGCCGTTGGGGCCGAGCAGGGCGTAGAAATCGCCCGGCAGCACGTCGAGCGACACGCCCTTGAGCGCCTGGACGCCGTTGTCGTAGGTCTTTCGGAGGTCGCGGATCCGCAGCGCGGGGGCGCCCGGAACCGTGTCGGAAGCAGGGATCATCGCGTGGGCCTCGGCCGCGTTTCGCGGCGAACCGCTAGTATAGGCGCCCCATCGGCCCGCTCCCGGGCCAGAGCGTCCCATTCCGGTCTTGGCCATCGTCCAGTTTCCGCTCAAGCTCGTCGGCAGGCGCATGCTCGCGCCGTCGGTCGCGCACCTGACTTTCACCCGCGACGACGGCCAGCCGCTGGATTTCGTCCCCGGGCAGTTCATCCAGGTGCACTTCCAATACGCCGACGGCACCGCGACCAAGCGCTCGTATTCGCTGGCGACGATCCACGACCACGCGCTCGCGCCCGGCGATGCGGTGGAGATTGCGGTCAGCTACGTGCCCGGCGGCGCGGCGACGGCGCTGTTCGAGGGGCTCGACGAAGGCGGCACGGTGCAGGCGAGCGGGCCGTTCGGCCGCTTCTGCCTGATGCCGGCCGACGTCAACCGGCGCTACCTGCTGATCGGCACCGGCACCGGCGTCACCCCGTACCGCTCGATGCTGCCGCTGCTGGCGCAGGCGATCGCGACGCGCGGCGCCGAGGTGGTGCTGCTGTTCGGCGCACGCACTCCGGCCGAACTGCTGTACGGCGACGAGTTCCGCGCGTTCGCCGAAGCGCACCCGGGCTTCCGCTTCGTGCCGTGCTTCTCGCGCGAGCTGCCCGCGCCCGGCTCGGCGCACGCGCACGCCGACGTGCGCCACGGCTACGTGCAGCAGTTCCTGGCCGAATTCGCACCCGACCCCGCCGGCGACGTCGCCTACCTGTGCGGCAACCCGAACATGGTCGACGCCTGTTTCGAGGCGCTCAAGGAGGCGGGTCTGGCGGTGCCGCAGATTCGTCGCGAAAAGTACGTCAGCAGCAAGTAGGCAGGTGGCCCGCATCGTCCCGCCTCCGCGCAGCGCTCGCGGTTCACGCTTGCGACGCGGCAGCCCGGTCCGCAGCAAATGAACGTCGACCGCGACGACGTCGCCCCCGATCTCGCGGCGTTCCATCCGCCTGCCGCGCCACCGCCACCGCCTCGGGGCAAGGCGCTGCTGAAGTGCGTGATGTTCTTCCTGCTGTCTGCGTTCGTCGGCGGAATCGCGGGTTGGGGCGTGGCTCGGGCGGGCCTGCCTTTCGGGAATGCGCTTCCGGCGGTGTCGTGGGGGTGGGTGCTGGCCTTCGCCGTGCTGATGGCCTGGCCGCACATCGTGCTGCACGAAGCCGGTCACGCGCTGTGCGGCCTTGCGCGCGGGATGCGGCCGATCGCGTTCGGCATCGGCCCGCTGCGCTGGGATCGCGGCGGATCCGGCTGGCGGTTCCGTCACGGGTCCCGCGTCGCGGGCATCAGCGGATTTGCGGCCCTGCTGCCGGTCGGCGATCGCGGGCTGTCGCGGACCGACCAGGCGCTCTACCTGCTGGGTGGTCCACTGGCGAACCTGGCGACCGCCGCGTTCGCACTCGCGTTGCTGCCGCTGGCGGGCGAGGGTCGCGTGCTCGCGTCGTTCCTGCTTGGGACGGCGGGCAGCGCGTTGTTGCTGGGCCTGGCGAACCTGGCGCCATTCCGCAGCCAGGGCTGGCGCTCGGACGGCCGCGGCCTGCTCGACCTGTTGCGGCGTTCGCCGGACGCCGCGCTGCAACAGCGTATCGCCCAGTTGCTGGCCTTGAACATGGCCGGCGTGCGGCCGCGGGACTGGCCCGGGGAACTGGTGCCCGGGCCGTTGCCGGCATCCGCTTCGCCCATGCTTGCCGTCAACGGCGACATCCTGCGGCTTTCTTGGGCGATGGATCGCGGTGACGACGTCGCCGCGGCCGCTGCCGCGCAGCGGGTGACCGCCAAGTTCAACACGCTGCCCGAAGCGTTCCGGCCCCATCTCGCCATCGCGCTGGCCGGCCATGTCGCCCGCAACCTGCGCAATGCGGCGCTGCTGGCGGCTTGGCGACCGCTCTGCGAGGGCGGCGTCACCGACCTGGCGCCGATGCGCGCATGGCTGGATGCGGAACTGGCCGTGCAGACCGGCGCGCCCGATGCCGGCGACGCAATCGTGGCCGCACACGGCTCGCTGGACCGCGCAGCGGATCCGGTGACGGCGCAGCTGCTGGGCGAATATCTCGAGGAACTGGGGCGGCGCACGGGCGGCGCCGGCGACCGCTAACAGGATTGTCAAGGATGCTTGACTTCGGAAAGGGGAACCGACACCCTGTTGTCAAGCGTCCTTGACACACATCCTCCCGATGATCACTCCCGCATGCCCCTCGGGCGGCCCGTCGACCCCCGCTGCTGCGGCCACCAGGGGAGCTTGACGACATGCCCGTGCCCAGCCTGCTCACCCGCAAACGCCGGTTGTATGCCCTGCTTGCGGCGGTGAGCGGCTTGTTGCTCTTGCTGGCACTGCTGCCGTGGCCCGGGATCGATCGCGCCGATCCCGTCCTCAAGCTCGTGCTGGCGATCAGCGCCGGCGGCCTGGCCACCGCCCTGATGCTGTGGTGGGCGCCGAGCCTGCTCGACATCTACCCGCGCGAGAAGGTATGGCGCATCCTGCTGGAAGGCGTGCCGCCGCTGGCGCTGTACATGTGGACCGTGGATCGCTGGCCGGCGGTGCTGGCGCAGACGCCCGCGGGTGCGATGCGCATCGCCATCGCATGCGCTCCCATCCTGCTGGTGCTCTGGGCCTGCATCGCCTTCGTCCGCTACGTGCGCATGCTGGACGAATTGCAGCAGCGGGTCGAACTCGTTTCCGTCTCGTTGGCGGCCGGACTGCTCTGCCTCCTGGCCGCGGCTGCGGGCATCCTGCACGCGGCCGGCATGCTGCAGATCGCAGGGCATGCCGCACTCTGGGCGTTCCCGGTGCTGGCCGTCGCCTACTCGCTGATCCGCGTTGCCCTGACGCGGCGCTACGAGTGAGGAGCCGGGTCCGCGAATTGCGCGAGGCGCGCGGCTGGTCACAAGCGCAGCTCGCCGAGCGTCTCGAGGTATCGAGGCAAACGGTCAACGCGATCGAGACCGGCAAGTATGATCCGAGCCTGCCGCTGGCGTTCCGGATCGCCGCCGTGTTCGACGCCAGCATCGAATCGATTTTCCTTCCGGAGGCATCCGCATGAAGCCCGCGCCGTTTTCCCTCTCCCTGCTCGCCGGTGCGCTGCTGCTCGCCGGGTGCGATGGCGGCACCCGCCAGCAGGCCGGTCCGCGCGCGGACGCGCAGGGCAAGCTGCACTACGGCGCGATCGCCTTCGAGCCCTGCGCCCTGGCCGCGCCGGGCGGGAGTTCGGTCGAAGCGCAGTGCGCGACCCTTCCCGTGCCCGAGAATCACGACGCGCCCGATGGCCGCCAGATCGAACTCGCGATCGCACTGCTGCCGGCCAAGGGCATGGCCGAGGCCGACCCGATCTACATGATCGCCGGCGGCCCGGGGCAATCGGCGATCGAGAGTTTCCCGATGGTGGCGAACGCGTTCTCCGACGTGCGCCGCAACCGCCACGTGCTGCTGGTGGATGCGCGCGGCACCGGCGGGTCCAATCCGCTGCTCTGCCCCGGCTTCATGGACGAGGAGACGCTGGCGGATCCTGCGAACGAAACGCCCGAGGCGGTGGCGCGTGTCACCGAGGCCTGCCGCGACGAACTGCAGAAGACCGCCGACCTGCGCTACTACACCACCGGCGACCACATCCGCGACCTCGACCTGGTGCGCGGCAAGATCGGCGTCGAGCGCGTGAACCTGGTCGGCGTGTCCTACGGCACCAGGGTCGCGCAGCAGTACGCCGCGGCCTACCCGCAGCACACCCGCAGCCTGGTGCTCGACTCGGTGGCCCCGAACTCGCTGGTGCTCGGGCAGGACCACGCCCGCAATCTCGAGGACGCGCTCGACGCGCAGTTCCAGCGCTGCCGCGCCAACGAGGCCTGCCTGACCAATCTCGGCGATCCGCGCCAGCAACTGACCCTGGTGCGCGAACGGCTGCAGGCCGGCGGTATCGCGCCGGTGCGCTACCGCGACCCGGTGTCGGGCGAATGGCGCGAGGAAGTGCCGCGGTTCGGCCACCTCGTGGGTCTGCTGCGCATGTACGCCTACCAGCCCTCGATGGCGGCCACATTGCCGCTGCTGCTGCACGAGGCCTCGCAGCAGCGCTACGAGAGCCTGCTCGCTCAGTCGCGCATGCTGGCCTCGGAGATGGGCGATTCGATCGCCATGGGGATGAGCCTGTCGGTGAGCTGCAGCGAGGACGCCGCGGAATTCCGCAGCGACACGGCCGATGCCGACACCGTGCTCGGCAACCTGCTGGTGGATCTGATGCAGCAGCAGTGCCAGGTGTGGCCGAAGGGCAGCCGCAGCGAGAATTTCCGCGCGCCGCTGTCCGGCGACGTGCCGGTGCTCGCGATCAGCGGCGAGCTCGACCCGGTCACCCCGCCGAGATACGGGGACGAGGTGGTCGAAACCCTGCCCAACGGCCGCCACCTGGTGCTGCCCGGCCAGGGCCACAGCGTGCTCGGCACCGGCTGCATGCCCAAGCTGTTCGCGCAGTTCGTCGAAACCGCCGACGCGAAGTCGCTCGACGCCAAATGCCTCGATCGCCTGAGCGCGCAGCCGCCGTTCGCAGGCAACTACGGCTGGGAGCCATGACGGCCGGGATTGGGGATTGGGGATTCGGGATTCGAAAGGAGACCCGTTCCCGCACGAGCCGCCCCAGTCGCACGCGAAATGTGTTTTTCCCAGTCCCGAATCCCCAATCCCCAATCCCGGCGTACATATGATCCTCCTCGACAACCTGCACAAATCCTTCAAGGCCAAGACCGGCACCGTGCATGCGGTGAAGGGCGTGGGCTTCGAGGCGCGCGACGGCGAGATCACCGGCCTGCTCGGCCCCAACGGCGCCGGCAAGACCACCACCCTGCGCATGCTCTACACCCTGATGGCGCCCGACCAGGGCCGGATCGAGGTCGACGGCATCGACGCGGCGAAGGATCCGACCGCGGTGCGCCAGCGCCTGGGCGTGCTGCCCGATGCGCGCGGCGTCTACAAGCGCCTGAGCGCGCGCGAGAACATCGCCTACTTCGGCCGCCTGCACGGCCTGGACGAGGCGACCATCGCCCGGCGCACCGCCGACATGGCCAGGACCCTGGTGATGGAGGATTTCCTCGATCGCCGCACCGAAGGCTTCAGCCAGGGCCAGCGCACCAAGACCGCGATCGCGCGCGCGCTGGTGCACGACCCGCGCAACGTGATCCTCGACGAACCCACCAACGGCCTCGACGTGATGACCACCCGCGGCCTGCGCGGCTTCCTGCGCGAGCTGCGCGACGAAGGCCGTTGCGTGATCTTCTCCAGCCACATCATGCAGGAGGTCGCCGCGCTGTGCGACCGCATCGTGGTGATCGCCCACGGCGAGGTGCGTGCGATCGGTTCGCCCGACGAACTGCGCGAGCAGACCGGGCTGTCGGATCTCGAGGACGTGTTCGTGCGCCTTGCCGACCTCGAAGCCGAAGCGAACACGGGAGCACGCGCATGAAGGCGATCTGGACCGTCGCGAAGAAGGAACTGCTGGACCTGTTCCGCGACCGCAAGACCATGGCGCTGGGACTGTTCCTCGGCCCGATCGTGATCCCGGCGCTGATCCTGGGCATGGGCGCGCTGGCCGAGAAGAAGATGCGCACCCAGCTCGAGTCGACCCTGGAGCTGCCGGTGATCGGCGCCGAGCATGCGCCGAACCTGATCGCGTTCCTCAAGGGCCGCAACATCGAGGCGCAGCCGGCACCGGAGGATCCGGACCGGGAAGTCCGCGACCAGGCCTGGGACGTGGTGCTGAAGATCGATCCGGAGTACGGCGAGCAATGGCGCGGCAGCCGCAGCGCCAGGGTCGAGCTGATCTACGACAGCTCGCGCCAGGATTCGCAGATTCCGGTCAACCGCCTGCGCGGCGTACTGCTGGAGTACAGCCGCACGGTCGGCGCGCTGCGGGGCATCAACCGCGGCGTCAGCCCCGAGGCCGGCTTCGCGCTCCAGGTCGGCCAGCGCGACGTCGCCACGCCCGAGGCGCGGCGCGGCATGATGCTGGCGTTCCTGCCCTACCTGCTGATCCTGCTCAGCTTCCTCGGTGGCGCGGCGCTGGTGATCGACGTCACTGCCGGCGAACGCGAGCGCCAGTCGCTCGAGCCGCTGCTGGCTACGCCGGCCCCGCGCGCGGCGATCATGAGCGGCAAGATCCTCGCCGCCTGCCTGTTCGGCATGCTCTCGCTGCTGCTGATCGTGCTGTCGCTGAAGTTCGCCTTCCAGCTCGCGCCGGGGCCGATGCAGCTGGTCGACGTGTCGCTGCCGGTGATGGCGCAGCTGCTGTTCGTGCTGCTGCCGATGGTGCTGATCGGCACCACCCTGCTGACGCTGATCGCGGCCAGCGTGAAGTCGGTGAAGGAAGCGCAGAGCTACATGAGCGTGCTGATGTTCCTGCCGATCATCCCGACCATCATGCTGATGGTGAACCCGATCAAGAACCAGCTGTGGCAGTTCGCGGTGCCGTTCCTCGCGCAGAACCAGATGATCCTCAAGCTGGTCCGCAGCGAAGCGATCACGCCGCAGGAGTGGGCGGTGTACCTGGCCGCGGGCTTCGGCCTGGGGCTGGCGCTGTGGCTGGTGGCCGCGCGCCTGTACCACCGCGAGAAGCTGGCGATCTCGGCCTGAGGCCACGCGTGCCGTGGCACCGCCGGAGGATCGGCGAGTCGATCCGCATGGAAAAAGCCCGGCTTGCGCCGGGCTTTTTTTACTTCGCGGCGACGCGCCTAGTCGGATGGACTGAAGTTGATCGTGCGCCGGGTGGTAACCGGGGCCGGCACCGGCTCGAAGCGCCAGCGCCTCACGGCGTTGAGCGCCTCGCGGTCGAAGGTGCGCGCCGGCGTCGCGCGGACCACGCGCGCCGCACTCACCGAACCGTCGACGGCGACGGTGAACTCCAGCTGCACCTCGCCGCCGGTGCCCGAACGCAGGGCGTCGGGCGGATAGCGCGGCGCCGGCGTGCTGATCGCGCGCAGGTCGCTCGCGGTGGCGGCGGGACGGTTGGCCGCCGGCTGGGTCGCCGCGGCCTGTTGCCGCGCGGCCTCCTGGCGCGCCGCTTCCTGGCGCGCGGCTTCCTGCCGCGCCGCCTCCTGGCGCGCAGCCTCCTGGCGCGCCGCTTCCTGACTCGCCTGCTGCTGCGCGGCCAGGTCGCGCGCGGCCTGCTCCTGTGCCAGGCGCTGCTGTTCCTGGCGCTCGCGCTCCAGTTCCTGCTGGCGCTGCGCTTCCTGTTCGGCGGTGAGCTGTTCCTGCTCGGCGCGACGCTCGGCTTCGGTCTCGGCGCTGGCGATCGTGGTCTTGAGGCGCTCGACCGCCGGGTAGGCCGAATCGGTCTTCTCGATCAGCGCTAGCAGGCGCCGGGCTTCTTCGAAGTCGCCCCGGTCGCGGCTCTGCTCGGTGGCGATCACGGTCATCGGCAACAGGTCGACCAGCGCGCTCGACACGCCGGCGTCGGCCGGCTGCTTGTCGCGCAGGGCGAGGTAGTACTCCATCGCGTTGTCGCCGCCCGGCGCGTACAGCCGGCTTTCCTGATAGGCCTTGGACGCGGCCTCGCGCAACTGCTCGGCGCTCATTGCCGAGACCTCGGCCGACACCGCCTCGGCAGGCGCCTGCTGAGTCGCGGGCGTGGGATCGGCGGGCGTCGCGGCCGGTGGCGCGGCACCGTCTGTGCTCGGCGCCTCCTGTTTGCAGGACGCGAGCAGCACGCCCAGGCCCAGGGCGAACGCAATCCCGATCGAGAGCCGACGCAGCCCCCTCCGGCCGGTCGCGGTGGTGTTGGTGAACATCGATTTTCCCCTGTGATGACGGATCACGTGCGCCTCTAGGACGCGACAGCCCGCGGCGTTTGTCAACCTGCCGGGCCGTGGCGGGAAGTCTGAGGGGGGTCTCGCCCGGAAACTGTGACGTAGTTTGCGAATTCCTGTGCGTGGGGGACGCGAAGGCCCGCCACGATCGCGCTACTTGCCGATGCAGAAGGTCGAGAAGATGTGCCCCAGCAGGTCGTCGGGCTGGGTGCGCCCGGTGATCTCGCCGAGCGCGTCGTGGGCGATGCGCAGCGCTTCGGCCGCCAGGTCCAGCTGCTCGTGCTCGAGCGCGGGCGCGGCGTCGGCGCAGGCCTGCCGTGCCCGGCCCAGGGCCTCGACATGGCGCGCGCGCGCGGTGAACGCGCCTTCGCCGGATTCCTCGCCCGCGGCCGCCGCGCGCAGGCACGCATGCACCCGATCCAGCCCGGCGCCGGTGCGCGCCGACGCGAGGATGGCGTCTTCCGGCGATGCGGCAGCGTGCGCCTCCAGCAGGTCGGCCTTGTTGTGCACGACGATGCGCTGCGGCACGTCGTCGAGGTCGGTGCCCAGCGCGCGCAGGCCGGCGCCCGGATCGCGCGCGTCGAGCACCACCAGGGCCAGATCGGCGCGTCGCAGTTCGTCGCGCGCGCGACGCATGCCCTCGCGCTCGATCGCGTCGCCGTCCTCGCGCAGGCCGGCGGTGTCGACCAGGGTCAGCTCGACGCCATCGATGCGCAGCGTTTCGCGCAGCAGGTCGCGGGTGGTGCCGGCGAGTTCGGTGACGATCGCGCGATCGCTGCCGGCGAGCGCGTTGAGCAGCGAGCTCTTGCCCGCGTTCGGCGGGCCGACGATCACCGCGTGCAGGCCATCACGCAGCCTGCGTCCGCGTTCGGCGGCGGCGAGCAGGGCGTCGAGCTGCGCGCGCGCATCGGCGAGCTGCGCGCGCAGCGCCTCGCCGCCGAGGGTATCGAGCGGTTCGTCGGCGAAGTCGATCGCGGCCTCGGCGTGTACCCGGATCGCGAGCAGGGTCGCCGCCAGCGCCTCGACACGCACCGAGAACCCGCCTTCGAGCGAGCGCCTCGCGGCCCGTGCGGCGCGCAGGTCACCGGCGGCGATCAGGTCGGCGACCGCTTCGGCCTGGGCGAGGTCGAGGCGGCCGTTGCGGCAGGCACGCTCGCTGAACTCGCCGGGGCGCGCGATCCGCGCGCCCAGCGCGCAGCAGCGCGCGACCAGCTGCCGCAACACGGGCGGGCTGCCGTGCGCCTGCAGTTCGACCACGTCCTCGCCGGTATAGCTGGCCGGAGCGACGAAGGCGAGCGCGATGCCGTCGTCGAGGATCGCACCATCGTCGTCGCGGAAGCGGACGTGGTGCGCATGCCGCGGACGCAGCGCGCGACCGCACAGCGTCGCGGCGATGGCGTGCGCGGCCGGGCCCGACAGCCGCACGATGCCGACGCCGCCCGCGCCGGGCGCGGTGGCGATCGCAACGATGGTGTCGGTGGGGTTGGCGGTCACGGGAATCGGGAATCGGGAATCGGGAATCGGGAATCGGGAATCGGGAAAAGCGTAACGCGTTCGCCCTCCGTTCCGGGAAGCGCCCTGCAGTACCCGACGCCGATCGCACTGCGAACACGCATGGCAAAAGGTCGCTCTTCGCCCGGGTGTGGGGAGGTAATCCGCGCTGGACCATTCCTGTCGGGTCTTCGGAAGGACGCCGCGTCCTGGCGCCCGGGGATCGCTTTTTGCTCGGTCAGGGCATCCTGCCCTGACTCACGCGCAAAACATCCATGTTTTGCTTGCCGTGATCCCCGGGCACCAGGACGCGCCTCACCGCTTCTGCAACCGCGATGGCCCGGTGGCCCGCTTCATCGAAACTGCGCCAATGATGGGCCGATAGGATGTGGGTCGACGGTTGAGCGGCGGCTCAACCCTGGGCGAGCGCGGCCGTTTAGGCGGCACTGCCACGCATCCACGTGAACGCCTGGCGCCTGGCGCGAGAACAGAGCACGCGGCGGGCTGACCGGGCCGGGTAGCAATCCCGGGCCCGGAACGGCCCCGCCACAACCCCGGGTCGAGCTCCGACAGCTTGGCGAGGTCCCCGCAGTGAAGAAGAACCAGAAAAGCCCGCCGGAGGGGCGGGCTTCTTGCGCTTCTCTGGCCCAGTCAGGCCTTGGCCGGCACGGGATCGGCGTACTTCTTCAGCATGTACCACTGCTGCAGCAGGCCCAGGCCGCCGTTGGTGACCCAGTACAGCACCAGGCCGGCCGGGAAGAACACCATCATCACGCCGAACACGATCGGCATCATCTGCATCATCCGCTGCTGCATCGGATCCATGCCGGTCATCGGCGAGAGCTTCTGCGTGGCCCACATCACCGCGATGTTGATCAGCGGCAGGATGAACCACGGATCGCGCGCGGTCAGGTCCTGGATCCAGCCGATCCACGGCGCGTGGCGCAGCTCCACCGATTCGAGCAGCACCCAGTACAGCGCGAAGAAGATCGGCATCTGCAGCAGGACCGGCAGGCAGCCGCCGACCGGGTTGATCTTCTCCTTCTTGTACAGCTCCATCATCGCGACCTGGAACTTCTGCTTGTCGTCGCCGTAGCGCTCCTTGAGCTGCTGCACGCGCGGCTGGAACCTGCGCATCTTGGCCATCGACTTGTACTGCGCGGTCGCCAGCGGGAACAGCAGGATCTTCACCAGCACCACCAGGCCGACGATGGCCCAGCCCCAGTTGCCGAAGATGCCGTGCAGTTTCGCCAGCACCCAGAACAGGCCCTCGCCCAGCCAGGCCATGATCGAGAAACGGCTGTAGTCGACCACGCGGTCGAGACCGGGCACCTGCTGCGCCTGGATCTGGCCGACCAGCTTGGGGCCGACCCAGAGCCGCGCGGCGCTGTCGGCCTGCTGGCCGGGCGCGACCACCATCGGCGTGGCCGCCATCTCCCGGATCAGATAGCGCGGCGCGCCGCTGCCGGCGTCGGTGTCGAGCAGGATCTGGTTCCTGGCGCCACCGGGCCCGTCGGGCAGCCATGCGCTGAAGAAGTGGTGCTGCACGAACGCGATCCAGGTGTTGCTGTCGCTGGCATTGACCGCGCCGTCCTCGTAATCGCTGAACCAGCGACGCAGGTAGCCCTGCTCGTCGCCGTACCAGGTCGCGCCGGTGAGGCTGAAGGATTCGGGGTTGGTCATGCCGCGCTTGACGTCCGGCGTGCCGCGCAGCAGCTGGCGGTAGGCGAAGCCCTGCCACGGCTGCGCGCCGGTGTTGCGGATCTCGTCGCGCACGGTGATGGCGTAATGACCGCGACGCAGCACATAGCTGCGATGGATGCTCACCCCGTCCGGACCACGCCAGACGAACGGGACCACCAGCTCGTCCTGCCCCGGCGCCAGCGCCAGCGAGCGTTCGGCGGTATCGGGCACGAAGCCCTGCTGGTGGTTCGGGGCTGCGCCGCCGGCGCTGACCCAGCCGCTCTGCGCGGCGTAGAAGCGCGCCGGCTGGCTGTCGAACAGCACCACCGGCGGGCTGTCCTCGTCGCGGCTCTGCGGATACTGCAGCAGTTCCGCGCGCAGCACGCTGCCGCCATCGACCAGCAGCCGCAATACGTCGGTCTCGACCTCGATGGCGCTGGCCGGGGCCGGCGCGGCAGTGCTCTCGACCGCACCCGGCGCCTGCGACACGGCCGGGGCGGCCGGGACCGCACCAGCGGTCGTGGTATCGGCCGCCGGGGTGGAGGGCGTCGACGGCACCGCGCCGGCGCCCTGCGCGGTTTGCGCCGGCACCGTCGTGCCCACCGCCTCGACCGGCGGCGCGGCCTGTTCCTTGTTCCATTCCATCCACAGCAGCACCGCCACCATCAGCCAGGCGAGGATCAGGAAGGTGCGGGTCTGGTTCATCGGACAGGCAGGCTCATTCGCCGTCGGAGCACGGCGCAACAGGGGAAGGCGGGAATGCCGGGCGGGAATCCGCGGCCGGCATTGTGCCGCCCGCGGCAGGGTGCGGCAACGCACCGGCGCGTCGCAGCAGCGCGGTGAAGGCTTCGCGCAATGCGATCGGCGCGGCGCTTGCGGCCGGCGGTCGGGCGACGATCACGTAGGCGCCCGCCGCGAGCGCGGGACGCAGGTGGCGGAAATGGTCGCGCAGGATGCGCTTGATCCGGTTGCGTCCCACCGCATGCGGATCGACCTTGCGCGAGACGGCCAGGCCCAGGCGCGCGGGGTTGGGTTCGCCCAGCCAGTGCAGGGCGAGCGCGGGCAGCGCGACGCGGCGTCCGTCGCGGAAGATGCGGTCGAAGTCGGCGCGCGCACGCACCCGCGCCGATCGCGGGAAGCGGGCATCGATCATGGACGAGAGGGGTTCCGGCCGGACGTGGGGCCGGGGCGCGGGCTCGCCGCGACTCAGGCCGACAGGATCTTGCGACCCTTGGCGCGACGGCGGGCCAGGATCTTGCGGCCGTCGGCGGTCTTCATGCGGGCACGGAAGCCGTGGTCGCGCTTGCGCTTGAGGTTGCTGGGCTGGTAGGTGCGCTTGGTGGCCATGGCGGGTCTACGACAATGCAGCGGGCGGAAAGAACCGGAGATTCTAGCGGCCGCGTACCGCAACGGTCAAGCCGCGCCACGCCCGGAACCTCCGGTCCGCCAGTGCGCACCCCGGGTGCGGGTGGTAGTCTGCCCTCCCCTCGCCACCCGACGACCGGCCCGCATCGCGCGCCGGCCGCTCCCGTTTTCGCCGTCACGACCGATATGGATGCCTGGCCCCGCTGCCTCGAACGCCTGGAAGCCGAACTGCCGGCCGAGGATGTGCACACCTGGCTCAGGCCGCTGCAGGCGCGCAGCCACGACAGCCGGACCGTGCTGTACGCGCCCAACGCGTTCGTGCGCGACGAGGTGCAGAGCCGGTACCTGGGACGCATCCGCGAACTGCTCGCGCACTTCTCCGGCAGCGGCGACGTGGCGCTGGAGATCGGTTCGCTGCCGCGCGCCGCCGCCGTGACAGCGGCGCCGGCGGCGCCCGCCCTGGCCGCCGCGCCGATGGAGGCATTCGCCGGGCATCTCGATGCGCACTACACCTTCGACAACTTCGTCGAGGGCCGCAGCAACCAGCTCGGTCGCGCCGCCGCCTGGCAGGCCGCGCTCCGGCCCGGCGATCGCGCGCACAACCCGCTGCTGCTGTACGGCGGCACCGGCCTGGGCAAGACCCACCTGATGTTCGCAGCCGGCAACGCCATGCGCCAGGCCAACCCGGCCGCGCGCGTGCTGTACCTGCGTTCGGAGCAGTTCTACAGCGCGTTCTTCCGCTCGCTGCAGGAAAAGACCACGGATCGCTTCAAGCGCCAGTTCCAGCAGGTCGATGCGCTGCTGATCGACGACATCCAGTTCTTCGCCGGCAAGGACCGCACCCAGGAGGAGTTCTTCCACACCTTCAACGCGCTGTTCGAGAGCCGCCAGCAGATCATCATGACCTGCGACCGCTATCCGCGCGAAGTCGACGGCCTCGAGCCGCGGCTGAAATCGCGGCTGTCGTGGGGGCTGTCGGTGGCGATCGATCCGCCGGACTTCGAGACCCGCGCGGCGATCGTGCTGGCCAAGGCGCACGAGCGCGGCACGGCGGTTCCCGAAGAGGTGGCGTTCCTGCTGGCGAAGAAGATGCACGGCAACGTGCGCGACCTGGAGGGCGCGCTCAATTCGCTGGCCGCGCGCGCCAATTTCACCGGCCGCACCATCACCGTCGAGTTCGCGCAGGAAACGCTGCGCGACCTGCTGCGCGCGCAGCAGCAGTCGATCGGCATCCCCAACATCCAGAAGGTGGTCGCCGACTACTACGGCCTGCAGATCAAGGACCTGCTGTCGAAGCGCCGCACGCGCTCGCTGGCGCGGCCGCGGCAGATGGCGATGGCGCTGGCCAAGGAACTGACCGAACACAGCCTGCCCGAGATCGGCGATGCCTTCGCCGGCCGCGACCACACCACGGTGCTGCACGCCTGTCGCCAGATCCGCAACCTGATGGAGACCGACGGCAAGTTGCGCGAAGACTGGGACAAGCTCATCCGCAAGCTCAGCGAGTAGGCGGGTCGGCGGCAGGACCGGTGCGCTCTCGCGACCCGCACGCACTGCGAACCCCGATGGATGCGCGGGCGAACCAGGCGCAAGCGTCGCAGGCAGGCGCCCGGTGGCAGGGGCCGGCACGACGACACGATTCGAGATCCTAGCCCGGCGGCAATTCGTGGCGAGCCACGAGGCTGCGGCACTGCACGGATCCCGGGCGGGCACGCAAGCGCAAGTGCATCCGCGCCGGGCGTTCGCGCCCTGGGCCCCTGGTTGCCGAGTGCGCGCAGCGCCAGGCACGCGGCGATCCCGCGACTGGAAGGTCCGCGCGGCGGATGCCGCCAGACCCCTTCCGCAGGACTCGCATGACAGGGGCCCGAAGCGCCTGCCGCCAGCCGCCCGAAAGGCACGACCCCGCGATCCGAAACCTTCGCTACACTAGATGTTGTGGTGTCCGTGGACAGTACTCGCACAACCTGTGGACAATCCTGGGCGTCGGGAATGATCCACAGCCTGCCTGCACCGGGCAGGCCACTTTACCCACACCCCGGGGCACCTTGAAAGTTCAATAAAATCAAACAGTTGAAGCACTTGTGCCCACTGTGCAGGCCCCCCAAGCACCACCGCTTTTGTAGTTCTTTCCATTAAAGAGCCTTGCTACAGGAACCCAACGCATGCGTTTCAGCCTGCAACGCGAAGCCCTCCTGAAACCGCTTGCCCAGGTGGTCAACGTCGTCGAGCGGCGGCAGACCCTGCCGGTGCTGGCCAACCTGCTGACCCAGGTCTCCGGTGGCCAGCTGTCGTTGACCGGCACCGACCTCGAGGTCGAGATGGTCTCGCGCAGCGCGGTCGATGATGCCCAGGATGGCGAGACCACGATCCCGGCGCGCAAGCTGTTCGACATCGCCCGCGCCCTGCCCGACGGCAGCAAGGTCACCGTCTCGCAGACCGGCGACAAGGTGACCGTGCAGGCCGGGCGCAGCCGCTTCACCCTGTCGACCCTGCCGGCGAACGATTTCCCCTCGGTCGACGAGGTCGAGGCCACCGAGCGCGTGAGCGTCCCGGAAGCCGCGTTGAAGGAGCTGATCGAGCGCACCGCGTTCGCGATGGCGCAGCAGGACGTACGCTACTACCTCAACGGCCTGCTGTTCGACCTGGCCGACAAGCGCCTGCGCTGCGTCGCCACCGACGGCCATCGCCTCGCCCTGTGCGAGACGGGCCTGGACGAGGCGGTGGCCAACAAGCGCCAGATCATCGTCCCGCGCAAGGGCGTGCAGGAGTTGCAGCGGCTGCTCGAGGGGGGTGACCGCACCCTGGTGCTGGAGATGGGTCGCAACCATATCCGGGTCAAGCGCGACGATGTCACCTTCACCAGCAAGCTGATCGACGGCCGTTTTCCCGACTACGAGGCGGTGATCCCGATCGGCGCCGACCGCGAGGTGCGGATCGACCGTGAGGCGCTGCGCGCCTCGCTGCAGCGCGCGGCGATCCTCTCGAACGAGAAGTATCGCGGCGTGCGGCTCGAGGTGTCGCCGGGACTGGTGCGGATCAACGCCCACAACCCCGAGCAGGAGGAAGCGCAGGAAGAGGTGGAAGCCGACACCAAGGTCGACGGACTGGCTGTGGGCTTCAACGTGAATTACCTGCTCGATGCCCTCAGCGCGCTCCGCGACGAGCATGTGGTGCTGCAGCTGCGCGATGCCAATTCATCGGCCCTGGTGCGCGAAGCCGGAAGCGAGAAGTGCCGTCACGTGGTGATGCCGCTGCGCCTCTGATGATGGCGACGTTCCACGTGGAACCCCCTGCTTCGCCCGGGTCACACCGGGCGAAGTCGTTTTTCGCCGCCGAGCGCGTGCCGGACCGTATGCGCATGTGCCCGCCGAGACCAGGACTTTCATGCGCCTGACCCGTCTCACCGCGGGAGGCGTGCGCAACCTGCTGCCCCTGGAGCTGTCCCCGGGGCCGGACCTGAACCTCGTGCTCGGCCCCAATGGTGCCGGCAAGACCAGTGTGATCGAGGCCATCCACCTGCTGGCCTACGGCCGCAGTTTCCGTGGCCGCGTCAGGGACGGCCTGATCCGGACCGGGGCCGACGCGCTCGAAGTGTTCGCCGAGTGGGAAGAGACCGGGGGCGTCCGGCGCCGGGCCGGATTGCGCCACAGCGGCCAGGCCTGGACCGGCCGCCTCGATGGCGAAAGCGTGCAGCAGCTGGGCGACCTCTGCGCCGCGCTGGCCGCGATCACGTTCGAGCCGGGGAGCCATGCGCTTGTCACTGCGGGAGGCGAAGCGCGACGCCGCTATCTCGACTGGGGCCTGTTCCACGTGGAACAGGGTGAGGACACCTCGTTCCAGCCCATCTGGCGTCGCTACGCCCGCGCGCTCAAGCAGCGCAACGCATTGCTGAAGCAGCGCGCGCCGCGTGCCCAGCTGGAAGCCTGGGACGCCGAGTTCGCGGCTGCCGCGGAGCGCCTGGACCTGCAGCGGCGGGCCTACGTCGAGCGCCTGCAGCCGCGTTTCGGCACGCTGACCCGGGAGTTGCTGCCACAGCTGGGAGAAGGCCGTCTCCATTACCGCTCGGGCTGGCGCCGCGACCAGCTCTCCCTGGCCGACGCCCTGCTGCTGGCGCGCGATCGCGATCTCGCCACGGGCTTCACCTCCGTCGGGCCGCATCGGGCCGACTGGCGCGTCGAGCACGACGCGCGGCCGGCCGGCGAGGCCCTGTCGCGAGGCCAGGCCAAGCTGACCGCGTTGGCCTGCCTGCTGGCCCAGGCCGAGGACTTCGCCGACCGGCGCGGCCACTGGCCGGTGTTTCTGCTCGACGACCTGGCCTCCGAGCTGGATCGCCCCCATCAGCAACGCCTTCTTGCGCGGCTGCGACACAGCGGCGCCCAGGTCTTCGTGACCGGAACCGATCCGGTGCCCGGGCTGGCCGACGCCGGCTGGCTGCCGGCCGTGTTCCACGTGGAACACGGTCACGTTGCGCCTGCCGCCCCGGAGCCCATGTCCGGCGGCCGCCCTTCCGCCACGTGAAGGCAGCTCGAACCGGTCCGTGCCGAGGGCGGTCCCCGGCCCCAATCCGGCCCTGCGAACGCTATAATTCGTGCCTCAGTCCCTATAACTAATGTGTCGTGGAGCGTGGCCGCGTCCCGCGCGCCGCGCCGCCTCGACGGTGGTGCGAATGACCGAACATACCGAACTCCCTGGCGGCGACTCCGGCCAGACCTACGACTCCAGCAAGATCACCGTGCTGCGCGGCCTGGAGGCCGTGCGCAAGCGGCCCGGCATGTACATCGGCGACGTGCACGATGGCACCGGCCTGCACCACATGGTGTTCGAGGTGGTCGACAACTCGATCGACGAGGCGCTGGCCGGACATGCCGACGACATCCACGTGACCATCCACGAGGACGGCTCGGTGGCGGTGTCCGACAACGGTCGCGGCATCCCGGTCGACATCCACAAGGAAGAAAACCGCTCGGCGGCCGAGGTGATCCTCACCGTGCTGCATGCCGGCGGCAAGTTCGACGACAACAGCTACAAGGTCTCGGGCGGCCTGCACGGCGTCGGCGTCTCGGTGGTCAACGCGCTCTCGTCCAAGCTCACCCTCGACATCTGGCGCGACGGCTTCCATCACCAGCAGGAATACGCGCTGGGCGAGCCGGTGTATCCGCTCAAGCGGCTGGACGCTTCCACGCGCCGCGGCACCACCCTGCGCTTCTGGCCGGCGACGTCGATCTTCACCGACACGGAATTCCACTACGACATCCTCGCCAAGCGCCTGCGCGAGCTGTCCTTCCTCAACTCGGGGGTCAAGATCACCCTGGCCGACGAGCGCGGCGAGGGGCGCCGCGACGTGTTCCAGTACGAAGGCGGCATCCGCAGCTTCGTCGAACACCTGGCGCAGCTGAAGACGCCGCTGCACCCGAACGTGATCTCGGTGAGCGGCGAACAGAACGGGATCACCGTGGACGTCGCCCTGCAGTGGACCGACGCCTACCAGGAAACGATGTTCTGCTTCACCAACAACATTCCGCAGAAGGACGGCGGCACCCACCTGATCGGCTTCCGCTCGGCGCTCACGCGCACGCTCACCAACTACATCGAGCAGAGCGGGATCGCGAAGCAGGCCAAGGTCACGCTGTCGGGCGACGACATGCGCGAAGGCATGATCGCGGTCCTCTCGGTCAAGGTGCCCGATCCCAGCTTTTCCTCCCAGACCAAGGAAAAACTGGTCAGTTCCGATGTGAGGCCGGTCGTTGACAGCACGTTCGCGGCGCGTTTGGAGGAGTTCCTGCAGGAACACCCCCACGAGGCGCGTGCGATCGCCGGCAAGATCGTCGATGCCGCCCGTGCGCGCGAGGCCGCGCGCAAGGCCCGCGACCTGACCCGCCGCAAGGGCGCGCTCGACATCGCGGGCCTGCCCGGCAAGCTCGCCGACTGCCAGGAGAAGGATCCGGCGCTGTCGGAACTGTTCATCGTCGAGGGCGACTCGGCCGGCGGCTCGGCCAAGCAGGGCCGCAACCGCAAGAACCAGGCGGTGCTGCCACTGCGCGGCAAGATCCTCAACGTCGAGCGCGCGCGCTTCGACCGCATGCTCGCCAGCGCCGAGGTCGGCACCCTGATCACCGCGCTCGGCACCGGCATCGGCAAGGACGAGTACAACCCGGACAAGCTGCGCTACCACCGCATCATCATCATGACCGACGCCGACGTGGACGGCTCGCACATCCGCACCCTGCTGCTGACGTTCTTCTACCGGCAGATGCCTGAGCTGCTCGAGCGCGGGCACGTCTACATCGGCATGCCGCCGCTGTACAAGATCAAGCAGGGCAAGACCGAGCTTTATCTCAAGGACGACGCGGCGCTCGACGCCTACCTCGCCGGCAACGCGGTCGAGGGCGCCTCGCTGGTGCCGGCGAACGGCGAGCCGCCGATCGAGGGCGCGGCGCTGGAGAAGCTGCTGCTGGCCTACGCCGGCGCGCGCGATGCGATCGCCCGCAACGCGCACCGCTACGACCCGCTGCTGCTGGAAGCGCTGATCGACTTCACCCCGCTCGAGCCCGAGACCCTGAGCGCCAACACCGACGAGCGCCACGAGCTCGAGGCGCTGGAAAAGCGCCTCAACCGCGATGGCCTCGGCCGCCCGCGCTACGCGCTGGAATGGCAGTCGGCGCGCGAGGGCCAGCCCGCGGCGCTGCTGTCACGTCGCCGACACATGGGTGTGGAGATGATCCAGGTCCTGCCGCTGTCGGCGTTCGAGGGCGGCGAGCTGCGGGCATTGCGTGAGGCGGCGGCGCTGCTGCACGGGCTGGTTCGCGAAGGCGCGCAGATCATGCGCGGCAACCGCGCCCAACCGGTCTCGAGCTTCGCCCAGGCGCAGGCGTGGTTGCTGGAGGAGGCCAAGAAGGGACGCCAGATCCAGCGCTTCAAGGGTCTGGGCGAAATGAATCCCGAGCAGTTGTGGGACACCACGGTGAACCCGGACACGCGCCGGCTGTTGCAGGTGCGGATCGAGGATGCGGTTGCCGCCGACCAGATCTTCAGTACCCTGATGGGCGACGTGGTGGAGCCGCGTCGAGAGTTCATCGAGGACAATGCGCTCAAGGTGTCGAACCTCGACATCTAGCGCCGACGCCGCGCCTTGCGCCCGTTCGCGGGCGCGGATGGAGCCTGCACGCAGCGGACCCTGCACACCCCCGCCGGCGCTTCGCGCCCGGCGCGAGGTTGACGAAAACTTAAGACGACCGCCGCCACACTCGCGGCGAAACGCGGAACAGGGTCCGGACCATGAGGCACGCCATCGCAATGCTGGTCATCGTCACGCTGCTTGCAGCGTGTGCGACCACGACCTCGTCGACCGGCCGCACCCAGTACGTCGGCGCCGTCTCGCAGGAGCAACTGAACCAGCTCGGCGCCCAGGCCTTCGTGGACGCCAAGCGCAAGGGCCCGCTCAGCACCAACGCCGGACAGAACGCCTACGTGCGCTGCGTGGTCGACGCCCTGGTGCGGCAGCTGCCCGCCAACCAGCGCTCGATGGCGTGGGAGAGCGCGGTGTTCGCCGAGAAGGAGCCCAACGCCTACGCCCTGCCGGGCGGCAAGGTCGGCATCAACACCGGCCTGTTCGGCGTGGCGAAGAACCAGGACCAGCTGGCTGCCGTGGTCGCCCACGAGATCGGCCACGTGATCGAGCGCCACCACGACGAGCGCATCACCCGGCAGATGGGCGCCTCCGGCGCGGTGCAGCTGCTGGGCGCGCTCGCCGGCGACTACGGCCAGCTCGCGACGCAGGGCGGTGGCATGCTCGCGCAGACCGGCTTCCTGCTGCCCGGCTCCCGCGCCCAGGAGAGCGAGGCCGACGTCGTCGGCCAGCGGCTGATGGCGCAGGCCGGCTTCGATCCGCGCGCGGCGGTCGCGCTGTGGCAGAACATGATGGCCGCCGGCGGCGGGCGGCCGCCGCAATGGTTGTCCACCCACCCCGACCCGCAGAACCGCATCGCCGAACTGCAGGCGCGCGCCAACCAGCTCGTGCCGGCCTATGAACAGGCGCGCGCCGGCGGCCGCCGGCCGAACTGCGGCTGATCCCGGCGCCGCGCCGACCCCCCATTCCATCCCATTGCCGCCGCTGGCGGCACGAATAAAGAGAAGGTGATCTCCATGTCCGACAAGACACTTCCGACCCGCCTGCTGACCGCGATGATGGCGACCGGCCTGATGCTGGCGACGACCGCCGCGCTGGCGCAGGATACGAGCCGGGCAGAAGAGCGTCGCGCCGAACGCGCGAAGAAGGGCGAGTCGGGGGAGCGCTATCCGGAGGCGACCCGCGAGGAGCCGGAGACCAAGACCTCTTCGCGCGCGAGCAGTACCCGCCTGGGCAAGCTTTCGGACGCCTATGAAGCGCAGGACGTGGCCCAGACCCAGGCACTCGCCGACGAGGTCATCGCCGACGAGAAGTCCAACGCCTACGAAAAGTCCCTGGCCGCGCGCATCGCCGGCGCGCTCATGATCGGCAACGACGACACCAAGGCGCTGGACTATCTGCAGCGCGCGATGGAATTCGACGGCCTGAGCAACAACGAACACTACGAGGTCATGAGCATCGTCGCGCAGCTGCACGCGCAGGAGGACCGCAACGACGAGGCGCTGGCGACGATCGAGCGGCTGCAGACCGAAACCCGCAGCCAGGATCCGCAGATCGCCGCGCTCAAGGGCAACATCCTGCTGCGCATGGAGCGCTACCCGGAGGCGATCGCGACCCTGAAACCGCTGGTCGAGTCGCCGGAGGCCAAGCCGGAATGGCAGCAGCTGCTGATGGCCGCCTACGCCGAGTCCGGCCAGGGCGCCGAGGCGGCGAAGCTGGCCGAGCAGATCGCCTCGAACACCCCCGACGACAAGCGTTCGCAGCTCAACCTCGCCGCCACCTACCTGCAGACCGAACAGTACGACAAGGCCGCGGCCGTGTACGAAGCGCTGCGCGCCAAGGGCGAGCTGACCGAGGAGCGCGAATACCGCAACCTGATGGCCTCCTACCTGAGCCTGGACGACGGGCAGCAGAAGGCGATCGAGGTCATCAACGAGGGGCTGCAGAAGAACATCCTCAAGCCCGACTACCAGACCTACGTGGCGCTGGCGCAGGCCCACTACTTCGGCGAGCCGCAGCAGATCGACCAGGCGATCGCGGCTTACGAAAAGGCCGCGCCGCTGGCGCCCAACGGCGAGACCTATCTCAACCTGGCCAAGCTCCAGGCCAACGAAGGACGCCTCGCGCAGGCCAAGCAGGCCGCCCAGGCGGCCCTCGACAAGGGTGTCAAGTCGCCCGAGGAAGCGCGAGGGATCCTCGCCCGCAGCGAATGATGCAAACGGAAAGGGAAACCGGTTGGTATCGCGCCATCGGATTGGTATAAGCTTGGAAGTTCCCGTCGCCGAAAACCGGTGGCGGCACGACACGACCCCGGACGCTGCGGCGTCCGGCCCAGACTTGAGTTCAACGCATGACCGACCGCTTGCCGACGACCGACAAGAAAGACGAAGACGAAGGTCTGGACTGGGCGCGAATCACCGGATTCACCCTGGTGGTGGCCATCCATGCCGCGGCCCTGCTGCTGATGCTGGCTCCCGCCACCCCGCCCGAAGCCGAACAGCAGGACGACGACGCCACCCGCGTGGTGATCATCGAGCCGCCGCCGCCGCCCCCGCCGCCGCCGCCGCCGCCGCCGGAGCCGCCGAAGCCCCAGCCGATCAAGGAACTGGTGCCGCCGCAGCCCACGCCGCTGCCGCCGCCGCCGGAGGATCCGCCGGTGGTGTTCGACGAACCCTCGCCGGTCGACACGCCTGCGCCGCCGCCGGCCCCACCGGCCCCGCCCGCGCCGTCGCCTGACATCGGTGCCAGCGTCGACATCTCGTCCAAGAACATGAATCCGCCACGGTACCCGCCGTCCGCGCTGCGCTCGGGCATCGAGGGGACGGTGATCCTGGTGATCAGCGTGGATGCCAACGGCAACGTCACCGACGTTTCGGTCGAGCGTTCCAGCCGCAACCGCGACCTCGACCGCGCTGCGATGCAGGCCGCCCGCAGGTGGCGCTTCAACCCGTCGATCGTCAACGGCCAGCCGGCAGCCGGGCGCGTGCGCGTCCCCGTCGACTTCAATCTCGGCGGCTGACCGGCTACACAGTTTCCATCCGCTACAACCCGCTCCACTTCCTACACTCAACAACATCTAGAAGGTAAGCGTCATGCTGCAGGAAACCACCGCCGCCCCGGTGACCGGAGGCAACAACGCCGAAGCACTGACCCAGATGGGCTTCATGAACCTGATGGAGCACATGACGGTCGTCAACTGGATCGTGTTCCTGGTCCTGGTGCTGATGTCGGTCCTCTCGATCTACTGGATCATCTACAACTTCATCAAGAACATCCGGCTGAAGAAGAACTCGGACCGCGTGATCGCGACGTTCTGGGAAACCCCGAACGCGCAGGATGCGATCCGCTTCATGGAAGAGCAGCCGCGCAGCGAGCCGTTCTCCAAGGTCGCGCTCGATGCCGCCCAGGCTGCAGCCCACCATCAACGCCACGATGCTTCGCGCCTGGCCGAGACGCTGAGCCGCTCCGAATTCGTCGACCGCGCGCTGCGCCAGGCCGTCACCCGCGAATCGCTGGGCCTCGAAGCCGGCCTGACCGTGCTCGCCACCGTCGGCGCCACCGCGCCGTTCGTCGGCCTGCTGGGCACGGTGTGGGGCATCTACAACGCGCTGATCGCCATCGGCATGACCGGCCAGGCGGACATCGGCGCGGTCGCCGGTCCGGTGGGCGAGGCGTTGATCATGACGGCGATCGGCCTCGGCGTCGCGATCCCGGCGGTGCTGGGCTACAACTTCTTCGTGCGCCTGAACCGCAGCACGAACAACAAGCTCGACACCTTCGCCCACGACCTGCACGACTTCTTCGCCACCGGCGCGCGCGTCGGCGACGCGGGTCGCTGAGCGTCGACGCAGACTGACGGAGAGCAGACATGGCCTTCAGTTCAAGCGGAGACGGCGGTCACGACAAGGTCAACGCCACGATCAACATCGTGCCGCTGGTCGACGTGATGCTGGTGCTGCTGATCATCTTCATGGTCACGGCACCGCTGATGGCGCACAAGGTCAAGGTCGACCTGCCGCAGGCGAACCTCGACGAGCGTCCGGACGAGGCGCCACCGGCGCCTCCGCTGACGGTCGCGATCACGTCCAACGGCACGCTCTACCTCAACGACCAGCCGGTGACGATGGACCTGCTCGACAGCACGCTGGCGGTGGAAGCGCAGAAGACGCCGCAACCACCCGTCAACGTGCGCGGCGATGCGACCACGCCGTACCGGATCGTCAACGAGGTGGTCAACCTCGCGCAGGCCAAGGGCATGCGCAAGGTGGGCTTCGTCTCGGCCCGCGAAAAGAACTGATCGGGAGAACCCACGATGGCTTTTTCATCCGGTGGTGGCGATGGCGCGCCGATGGCCGACATCAACATCATTCCGCTGTGCGACATCATGCTGGTGCTGCTGATCATCTTCATGGTCACCGCGCCGCAGGTGTCCTACCCGATCGACATCGACCTGCCGCAGCGTTCGCTCAATCCGCCCGACAACCCGGTGGAACCGCCGGAGCCGATCCGGCTGCGGATCGACGCCGGTGGCACGATCTACTGGAACGACAGCCCGACGCCGGTGACGGCACTGCGTCAGATGATGGATGCCGAAGTCCAGCGCGACGTCACCAACCAGCCGACGCTGGAGATCGACATGAGCGAGGACGCGGAGTACGGCGTGCTGGCGAAGGTCCTGGCCTCGGCCAAGAACGCGCACATGCAGAAGATCGGCTTCGTCAAGAAGTAACGCACCACCGCCCGGCGTCGCCTGCAGCGCGCCGGACGCTTACCGCTACGATTCGACGCCGCCTCCGGGCGGCGTTTTTTTCTGTCGCGGGTACGCCGGGAGAGTGCCGGACGTGTCGCATTGCCGGCTCTGGTGGCGGCACGGTGGGGCGGCGCACGCCCGCCGGCCGGGGTCGCTGCGCCTTCAAGTCCCGCGACGCCCGGCGTCGGCCAGCGCGCACGCCAGCACCACAGCCTTGCGACCTTCGTCGTGATTGCCGAAACCTGTGCGCAGGGGTAGCGTCGAGGCGTGTCCACCCGCGCAGGAGGTGTGCCATGGCGTTCGGAAAGCAGGCCGACCGGGCGACGCCCGCGATGGCCGAGATCAACATCATTCCGTTGTGCGACGTACTGCTGGTGCTGCTGATCATCTTCATGGTCACCGCGCCCGCGCTGTCGCACCAGATCGACCTCGACCTGCCGCAGGCGTCGCCCCCGACACCGGTCGATCCGCCGGCACCGATCGACCTTGCGATCGACCCGTCCGGCCAGGTGTTCTGGAACGGCGACCCCGCCGACCGCACAGAGCTGCGGACGCTGATGACGGCCGCAGCCGCCGTCGGCAGCGGGCCGAAGCCGTTGCTGCGGATCGACGCCAGCGGCGACTGCGACTACCAGGCGGTGGCGCAGGTCCTGGCTGCGGCGCGAAACGCCGGCCTGGACAACATCGGCTTCGTGCGCAGGTAGCGGCGCCGCTCAGCGACCGGCGACGATGGCGAGGTAACGCGACACCGTGGTCGCAAGGCCCGCGTACAGGGCCTCGGCGATCAGTGCGTGGCCGATCGACACCTCCTGCACGCCGGGCACTGCAGCGAGGAAGGCGCCGAGGTTGGCCTGGTCGAGGTCGTGGCCGGCATTGACCGCCATCCCTGCCGCTACCGCCTGCCGCGCAGTCCTGGCGTAGTGCGGCAACGCAGCAGCCGCGTTTCCCGCGGCGAAGGCCTCGGCATAAGGGCCGGTATAGAGCTCGACCCGATCGGCACCGATGGCGGCCGCCCGGGCCACCTCGCTGCCGGCATCCGCGAACAGGCTCACCCGGCAGCCGAGCGCCTTGAGCCGGGCGACCAGCGGCTGCAACGCGGCGGCGTCGCGGGTGAAGTCGAAGCCGTGGTCGGAGGTGAGCTGGGCGTCGTCGTCCGGCACCAGGGTGGCCTGCGCCGGGTGCGCCAGTTCGCACAGGCGCAGGAAACCGACGTAGCCGTCCCGTGCCTGCGCGAACGGATTGCCTTCCAGGTTGAACTCGACGCCGTAGTCGCGGGTGAGCCCGGCCAATGCCAGCACGTCGTCGTGTCGGGCATGTCGCGCGTCCGGGCGGGGGTGCACGGTGATGCCATGGGCGCCGGCGTCGAGGCAGGCGCGTGCGGCCTGCAGGATGTCGGGTTCGCGACCGCCGCGCGAGTTGCGCAGCACCGCGATCTTGTTGAGGTTGACGCTGAGCCGGCAGCTCATGCGGCCTCGCCCCGGATGGCCAGCGCCACCGCTCAGGGCATCCGCGGTTCGTCCGCCGTCGGCGCGACGGACGCGGTGCCCGCGCGGCGCGCCTCGGCGACCTCGCGCAGCCGCTGCAGTTCGCGCGGATCCAGCATCTGGGTGTCGTCCCGGCTCTGGGTGTCGATGCGCTGCGCGAGCAGGCCGAGGATCCACAGCCCCAGCAGCACCAGGGCCGCCAGAAGCGACACCACCACCACCGCGATCGAGGACGCCATGAAGGCGATCGCCAGTGCCGCGACCGCGAGCAACAGGAACAACCAGGGCATGGGCAGGCTCCGCTGCGTGGAATCCGGCCAAGTCTACCCGCAACCCGCGTCGGCGCACGCCGCCCGGGGGGCGCCAGCCACCGCTGGTCATTCCCGCACCATCACAAACGGGCCGCCGCTTCCGGACACCGGCGGAGGGCCGCGCCCCTCGCCGCGCCGGCGGCAACGCTGACCCGCGTGTCCCGGTGGCGGCGGGTGCGCGGCTGCGCGGGTGCGGGCGCAGCCGCGGCTCCCCGCTTACAGCAGCGGCGACATCAGGCGCGCCAGCGCCTCGGGCAGGCGCGCGGTGAGCAGCCCGCGATGACGGCCCTGGCGCACCCGCGGCGCATGCGCCAGCTCGCCCTCGACCAGCCGCGCCAGCGCGCCCGCGATCCCGGCATCGTCGAACAGCACCGAGACTTCGAAGTTGAGCCGGAAGCTGCGATGGTCGAAATTGGCGCTGCCGATCAGCGCCAGGGTGTCGTCGACCAGCAGCGACTTGGTGTGCAGCATCCGCGGCCCGTACTCGTATACCTTCACGCCCGCCACCAGCAGCGGGCCGAAGTAGGAGCGCGCGGCCAGCGTCACCAGGCGCGAATCGCTCATGCGCGGCACAAGCAGGCGCACGTCGAGCCCGGCCAGCGCGGCCGAGGTCAGCGACATCATCGCCGCCTCGCCCGGGACGAAGTAGGGCGTGGTCAGCCAGACGCGGTGCTTCGCCGCGTGGATCGCGCCGACGTGGGCGCGGTGGATCGCCTCCCAGGAAGAGTCCGGCCCGGACGTGATCACCTGCGCGCGGACGGCGCCGCGCGGCATCGCCGGCGTCTGCCTGGCCACCTCGCCGATGAAGTCGCGCTGGCCGGTGGCGTAGGCCCAGTCCTCGGCGAACACCTGTTGCAGTTCGCGCACCACGTTGCCCTCCAGGCGCAGGTGCAGGTCGCGGTAGGCGCTGTCGCCGAGCGTCTCGTCCTGGTCGTCGCTGACGTTCATGCCGCCGGTGTAGCCGATGCGGCCGTCGATCACCACGATCTTGCGGTGGGTGCGCAGGTTGGTCCACGGCCGTTGCCAGACGCGGCCGAAGCGGGTGGGGTGGAACCACGCCAGCTCGCCGCCGGCCGCGACCAGTTCGCCGAAGAACCGCTGCGCCCGCGCCGACCCGAGCGCGTCGAGCAGCAGCCGTACGCGCACGCCCGCGCGCGCGCGCTCGACCAGCGCATCGCGCAGCGCGCCGCCGCTGCGGTCGGGATCCCAGATGTAGTACTCCAGGTGCACGTGGGCGCGGGCACTGCGGATGTCAGCCAGCAGCGCCGCGTACTTCGCGGCGCCATCCACAAGCAGGCGTACGTCGCTGGCGGTGGTCATCGGCAGCTCGCTGGTCGCGCGCGCCATGCGCGCCAGCTCGGCGACCTCGTCGTCCTCGGCGAAGGCCTGCGGCGGCAGGTCGCCGCGCACGCGCGCGCGGCGCAGCCGCTGGCGGCGGATCCTCTGCGGCCCGAACACGTGGTAGACCAGCAGGCCGATATAGGGCAGCAGCGCCAGGCCCAGCAGCCAGCTGAGCGTGGCCACCGGTTCGCGCTTCTGCAGCACGATCCAGCCGCCGAGCAGCACCAGGTACAGCGCCCAGCCCAGGCTCAGGTACAGCCGCAGGTAGGGCACCCCGGCGAGCGCGTCCCAGCCCCGCCCGAGCAGATCGAATATCGGCACGCCGGCTCCGTCGTCGCGGCCGTTGCGACGCCGCGGGGGTAGGCTATCCGGATGTCGATGCCGACGAAAGCGCGGGCACCGGTCACCGCGCCGCTGAAGGGGCGCGGCGCCGCCTCGTACGTCCCGGGCCGCTACGAGGTCGCCACCACCCACGCCGAGGACGACGGCTGGGATTCGCTGCAGGCGCGCGACGACACCGATCCCGAACCGCACCCCGACACCCGCGTGCACGAGGAGCGCGCGCGCGGCATCGTCAGCCGCAACGACTCGCCCGACATCGGCTTCGGCCAGTCGGTCAATCCCTACCGGGGCTGCGAGCACGGCTGCGTGTACTGCTTCGCGCGGCCCTCGCACGCCTATCTCAACCTGTCGCCGGGGCTGGATTTCGAGACCCGGCTGTTCGCCAAGACCAATGCCGCCGAGCGGCTGCGCGCCGAGTTCTCGCGCAAGGGCTATCGCTGCGCGCCGATCGCGCTGGGCATCAACACCGATGCCTACCAGCCGATCGAACGGCGCTACCGGATCACGCGTTCGCTGATCGAGGTGATGGCGGAGTGCCGCCATCCCTTCAGCCTGATCACCAAGAACGCGTTGGTCACCCGCGATCTCGACCTGCTGGCGCCGCTGGCGCAGCAGCGCCTGGCGACCGTGTACTTCTCGGTGACCACGCTCGACAACCGGCTGTCGTCGAAGATGGAGCCCAGGGCCTCGGCGCCGCATGCACGGCTCAGGGCGATGCGCGCCCTGGCCGAGGCCGGGGTGCCGGTGGGGGTGATGGTGGCGCCGGTGATCCCGATGATCAACGACAGCGAACTCGAGGCTATCCTGGAGGCCGCGCGCGAGGCCGGGGCGGGCGCCGCGGGGTACGTGCTGCTGCGGCTGCCGCACGAGCTCAAGGACATCTGGCGCGAGTGGTTGCAGTTGCACCACCCCGAACGCGCACGGCACGTGATGAGCCTGGTGCGGCAGATGCGTGGCGGGCGCGACTACGACAGTGCCTTCGGCAAGCGCATGCGCGGCGAGGGACCGTTCGCCGACCTGGTGGCCGCGCGCTTCGAACGGGTGCGGCGCAAGCTCGGCTTCGGCCGGCTGCCACCGCTCGATGCGACCCGGTTCCGCGCACCCGGTGCAGAGGGCGCGGGCCCGCAGGGCGAGCTGTTCTGAGCGAGGGCACGGGGGCGCGGACCAGTCGCGGTTCACGTATCCTGCACCGGCCCTGCACATCGTGATTCCGTAGACTGTCGACCATGCGCCTGTTCCCCGCGACATCGTGAGCGATCGTGGCGGCTGATTCCCTTCCGCCGTATCGCCAGGCGTTCGCGCGAGCCGGCAGCGCCATGGCACTGCTGTCGCCCGAGGGAGAGTGGCTCGCGGCGAACGCCGCGCTGTGCCGGCTGCTGGACCGGCCGGCGCACGAACTGGTCGGCACGCGTGCGCACGAGCACCTGTTCGACCCGCGTACGCGCCAGGACATCGCCGACTGGCTGGCACGACCCGCCGTCGCGTCCCGTGCCCGCGAGGTGGAAGGGGAGGGCGACTGGCGCGTCAGCCTCGAGCCGCTGGCCGGCGACGGGGCGGATCCGGCTGCGATCCTGCTGCAGTGCGAGGTGGTCGGCGAGGCCCTGCACCGGCACCAGGACACCGCGCGAATGCAGGATCATCTTGCCCACGGCATCTCCCACGATCTGCGCGCGCCGCTCCGCAGCATCGCCGGATTCGCGGCGAAGCTCGACGAATCCGGCGCCGTCGGCGATGCCGGCAGGACCGACCTTGCGCGCATACGCGCCGCCACGGTGCGCGCCGAGCGACTGGTCGACGCATTGCTGCAACTGCTGCGCGCGGCGCGGCAGCCGCTGCGCGAGGACGAGGTCGACGTCAGCCTGCTGTGCGAATGGGTCTTCTCCGAACTGCGCGACGAGCAGCCCGGGCGGATGGCGGACATCGAGGTTCCGCCGGCGCTGTTCGCCCACGGCGACGAACACGCGCTCAAGACCCTGCTCCGGCAGGTGCTGGAGAATGCCTGGAAGTTCTCCGCCGGACGCGAACGGGTGGACATCAAGGTGGAGGGCGCCGTCGAGGACGACCGCCTGCGCCTGGCGATCCACGACCGCGGCTGCGGTTTCGACATGCGTTATGCTGACAAATTGTTCCTCCCGTTCCAGCGTCTCCACGGCGCGGAGCAGGGCGCCGGCCATGGACTCGGCCTCGCGATCGCACAGCAGGTGGCGCAGCGCCACGGCGGTCGCATGTGGGCGCGCTCGCAACCGGACGAAGGGAGCAGCTTCTTCATCGAATTGCCGGCAGCCTCCGGGCGCGGCCAGGACCCGATGCCATGAGCCAGAGCGACATCCTGCTGATCGAGGACAATCCGGACGATGCCGAGCTGACCCGCATCGCGTTCGCGCAGGCCAGCATCGGCCACCAGCTGGTGGTGGTGCGCGATGGCGCCGAAGCGCTCGACTACCTGTTCGCGCGCGGGCCTCACGCCGGGCGCGATCCGCTGCAGCTGCCGGCGATCGTGCTGCTCGACCTCAACCTGCCCAAGCTCGACGGGCGCGAGGTGCTGCAGGCGATCCGCGGCGACGCGCGTACCCGCTCGCTGCCGGTGGTGGTGCTGACCACCAGCGACGAACCCTTCGACGTCGAGGCGACCTACGCGCTCGGCGTGAACAGGTACATCCGCAAGCCGGTCAACTTCGAACAGTTCGTCGACGTGGTCAAGCAGATCGGGCTGTACTGGCTGGTGCTCAACCAGCCGCGCGTCACCGGCTGACGCGCCAGCGCGCGGGAACGCCGCAGCGTCCCCGCCACCGCGCGTCCGCTGCACACCGCACTTCGGCAACGGCAACGGCAACGATGGCGCGCACCCGATCGCGGCCGCGGTGAGACGAAAGGCGCGTGCGCTGGCCGACGCGAATGTCCGGCCAGCGCCGGCTGGCAGGCCGAGCCGCGTCTACGCGGGATTCGTCGGATTGCCGCCGTACAGCGCCTCCGCACGCTGGAACAGGATCCAGCTGGTGGCGATGAACTTGTCGCCGCCCTCGGGGCGGTTGCCCCGATGCGTATGGGTGAATGCAGTGGGTGCGATCAGCAGGTCGCCGCTGCGCGGGGCGACCCTGCGCTGCTGGAACAGGAACTCGGTCTCGCCCGCGGCGAAGCCGTCGTTGAGGTAGATCGTCCACAGCAGGTGGCGGTGCAGGGTCTCGCCATCGGGCGCGCGCGGATACAGCTCGCAGTGCCAGTAGGGATAACCGCCTTCGCCGGCGCGATACCACTGCAGGTTGATCGCGCCTGGCCGCAGGCAGGTGCGCGCGAGCTGGCCCAGCGCACGGTCGTCGAGCGCGGCGATGTCTTCGGCCGACAGCCGCCGCAGCCCGCCCCGGCCATCGGGCTGCTGCAGCATCAGCGGCGCGATCAGCGCCTGCGGATACCTGCGCAGGTAGGCGATCAGGCCGCCATAGACGGCGACGTTGAGCGCCTGCGTCACATCCGCCCAGTCGCCGCGCTCGCTGATCGAAAGATCGCGGCTGCGCTTGAGCTCGGGATACACGCCACCGCCGACCTGGCCGGGCTGCAGCGCATCGCTCGCGCGCAGCCTCTCCACGATCGCGGCGCAGGCCTGCGGATCGAGCGCCCCGGGATAGACCTCGATGAAGTCGGCAGGCGTGTCCATGGACCGATTCTAGCGGCGGCAGGCAGGCGACGCCCGCCACCCCTCGCCGCACCCCGCTAGTCCGTACCCGCCTGCCACTGCCAGCGCAGCCCCAGCAGCAGGCCGCGGCCGGGCGCCGGTTCGTAGTAGCGGCCATTGCCCTCGTTGACGATCACCGAACCGACGTAGGCGTGGTCGAAGAGGTTGTCGACGCGCGCGAACATGCGCAGCGCGCCATGCGACAGGCGCCATTCGCGCGCGGCCTCGACGTTGGCGACGACGTAACCCGGCGCCTGTTCGCTGCCGCTGTCGTTGACCACCACCGCGCCCGAACCCACCGCCTCCAGCGCCAGCCGCCACGTGCGCGGCTGCCACTGCAGTCGCGCCGACGCCTGTTGTCTCGCGGTGCCCGGGATCGCGTTGCCGGCAGGCACCAGCACGGAAGGATCGGTGCAGCCGGCGCCGGTGCAGATCGGGAAGCTGTCGCGGAAGCGCGCGTCGAGCCAGGTCCAGGCCAGCGCCAGGGTCCAGGCCGCGTCCAGCGGCAACACGGCCGACAGCTCCGCACCCTCGCGTCGTGCGCGACCGACATTGCGGAAACTGCTGCGCCCGCCGACGTTGCGCGCCACCGCCAGCTCGTCGTCGGTGTCGGCGCGGAACAGCGCGGCCTCGACCTGCATGCCGCGCGCGTTGCGCCACTTCGTGCCCAGCTCGACGTTGGTGCTGGTGGCGGGCGCCAGGTCGAACGCGAGGCCGGCGCCGCCGTCGGCGCGGTAGCCGAGTTCGTTGAAGGTCGGCGTCTCGAAGCCACGGCCGGCGGAGGCGTACAGCCGCCAGTCCTCGCGCGGCGCGAACACCAGGCCGAGCACCGGCGTGGTCTCGGAATAGTCGACGCGACCGCTGTCGTCGGGATTGGTCGCGGTGACGTAGCGGTCGCTGGAGCGGAAGCGCACTTCGCTGTGACGGGCGCCGGCCAGCAGCGACCAGCGTTCGGCGAAACGCCACCACGCCTGCGCGTACCGGTCGAGGTTCTCCACCCGGTTGCGCTCGTCGCGGCGCAGCGCGCCGCGCACGCCCAGCGCGTCGCCGACGAAGTTCTCGTAACCGCGGCGATGCTGGCGCTGGCGGTCGGCGTTCGCGCCTGCGGTGAGCTCGAACGCGCGACCGGCGAGCGTTCCGCTCCAGCGCCAGCGCAGGTCGAGCCCGCTGTAGTCGTTGTCGAGGTCGATCATGCCACCGGAACTGAGCGGATTGCCCTGGGCGCCGACCGGCACCGACAGGTACTGCTCGATCGCTCGCTGGCCGCCGTAGGCCATCGCATCGAACCCGTGGCCACCGCCTATGGGTTGTTCGTAGCGCAGTCCCAGCTGGTCCTGGCGCGCGGATTTTCGGGTGTCGTACTGCGTCGCCACCGCGGTGGCCTGGCGCGGATCGGCCTGCACCTGCGCGGCGGTCAGGCCCAGCGGATCCTGTGCGTCGGGCGCGTCGAAGTGGTTGGCGACCAGTTGCAGCCGGCCTTCCCCGGGCAGGTCCGCGTGCAGCTTGCCGTTGAACGAGGTGCGGCGTGCGGCGCTGTGGTCGCGCCAGCCGTCGGTGTCGAAGCGGCTCGCGGCAAGCGCGTAGCCGATGCGGTCGCCTTTGCTGCCGGCGTCGCGCACGCTGGCCGAAAGCATGCGGCTGTCGTCGCGCCCCAGGCTGGCCTGCAGGTGTCCGTTCGCCGGCGAGGTGCCCTCGGCGCTCCAGAGTTGCACGACGCCGCCGGAGGAATTGCCATGCAGCGCGGAGAACGGGCCGCGCAGCACTTCGATGCGCTGCGCGCCGGCCAGGTTGAAGTGCGAGACCTGGCCCTGGCCGTCCGGCATCGTCGCGGGAATGCCGTCGGCATACAGGCGCAGGCCGCGCACGCCGAAGGTCGAGCGCGCGCCGAAGCCGCGGATGGACAGCTGCGTGTCCTGCGCATGGTTCTGGCGTTCGCGCGCCGCCAGGCCGGGTACGCCGACCAGCGCTTCGGACACGCTCACGCCGGGGCGCGCGGCGGTGCCGTCGACTTCGACGGTGCTGAGCGACGCGGGCACGTCGAACGGCGCCACGCCCTGCAGCCGTGCCGAGGTGACCTCGACGCGGTCGAGCGTCACCGCGTCCGCGCCATCGAGGGCGACGGCCGAAGGCGGCGCCGCCGCGAGTACGGACAGGACGGCGCACGCGAGCACGCGAGGGCGGGCGAGGAACAAGCCGCTCATCGGCTCGCCACCCGAGCGCGCGGCCGATGCATGCAATGCGCAAACGTGCGGGTCGCGTGCGGTACGCGACATGCGTGGCGCTGGCGACATTCGACGCGCTGTCGGCGGACCGGGCGCAAACGATCCGCGTGTTCCGCGCCGCGGACCTGCTCCGGCGAGGGGAGACCGTCGAAGCAGGCCCGCGTGCGGATGTCGTCGCAACGACCGCTCCGGCCCGCGGTCGGGCGGTCCACCGCGCGAAGCGCGTGCGCCATCCGGAGGCACAGGGCCTGCCGGTGGCCTGCGCATGCGCCACGGGCAACGGCAACCGGCAGCAGGATGCGAAGGGGGAAGGACATGGGGATCTCGCTGCTGGCCGGCGAAGGTAACCCGCCCTGCCGCGTGCAGGAAGCAAGCTGCGCGCGCCGTGCGCCGAAGCGTGCGCGGATCGCGACGACACGTGTGCATCTCATTACCCGCACAGGCTCCGACCTTGTCGCTCCACGTTGCGGAGCAGCGGGGTTCTCGCGTGCCCGGCGATGGACGCGAGCCGTCGACGGGGCCGGGACCCGCGGCGCGCAGCCAAGGCGAACGGGCAGGGAACTGCGGCCTGGCACAGCGATGCGCGCGCTTCAGCCGCGGCTGACCGCCGCCACCGCGCGCGCCACGTAGTCGAGGTTGTTCGCGCTCAGCGCCGCCACGCAGATGCGGCCGGTGCCCACGGCATAGATGCCGAACTCCTCGCGCAGCCGCTCGACCTGTGCGCGCGACAGGCCCGAGTACGAGAACATCCCGGCCTGGCGCTGGATGAAGTCGTACTGCGGCGCGCCCTGCGCGGCAAGCTGTTCCACCAGGCCGCGGCGCAGCGCATGGATGCGGGTGCGCATCCGGCCCAGTTCCTCCTCCCACTGCGCGCGCAGCGCGGGATCGTTGAGCACCCCGGCCACCAGCGCCGCGCCGTGCGTCGAGGGGCTCGAGTAGTTGGCGCGGATCAGGCGCTTGACCTGCGACTGCACGCGCTTCGCCTCGTCGGCGTCGTCCGCCACCACGGTCAGCGCGCCGACGCGTTCGCCGTAGAGCGAGAACGACTTCGAGTACGAGCTGGCGACCACGAAGTTGCGGATCGGCGATGCCGCCAGCAGCCGGATCGCCAGCGCGTCCTCGGCGATGCCGCGGTCGAAGCCCTGGTAGGCCATGTCGATGAAGGGGAACAGGTTGCGCTCGTGCAGCAGCGCGATCACCCGCTCCCACTGCGCCGGCGTGAGGTCGGCGCCGGTGGGGTTGTGGCAGCAGGCGTGCAGCAGCACCACGGTGCCGGACTCGAGCGCGGCGAGGTCGGCAAGCATGCCGTCGAAGTCGAGGCCGTGCGTGCTCGCATCGAAATAGGTGTAGTCCAGCACCTCGAAGCCGACCGCGCCGAACACCGCGCGATGGTTCTCCCAGCTCGGGTCGCTGATCGCGATGCGTGCGGCCGGCAGCGACTTCTTCAGCAGTTCCGCGCCCACGCGCAGCGCGCCGCTGCCGCCGACGGTCTGGGTGGTGGTGGCGCGGCCTTCGGCGATCAGCGCGGCGTCGGCGCCGAACAGCAGTTCGCGGGTGGCGCGGGTGTAGTCGGGCAGGCCGTCGATCGGCAGGTAGCCGCGCGGCTTGCTCTGCTCGGCCAGCTGGCGCTCGACCTGCTGCACCGCGCGCAGCACCGGGATGCGGCCGTCCTCGTCGTAGTAGATGCCCACGCCGAGGTTGACCCGGGTGCTGCGGCCATCGGCGTTGTAGGCCTCGGTCAGGCCGAGGATGGGATCACCAGGAACCAGTTCCACGTTCGCGAAGAAGGACACGGCGGCAGTCGTCATCGAAGGGAGGGGAGGGAGGCCCGCCGGAAGAACACGCGGCGAAAAGCCGCGCAACTCTAGCATTTCCGTAAGTCGCGGCCGCGGTCGTTGCAGCGGGAACCATGACCAGCAACCCGCCAGGCGCCCGCATCGCACGACCTGCCTGAGCGGGCGCCAGGCAGGCGAAGCGGCCCGGGATCGGACGGACGCGCGCGCGGCAGGCAGGCAGGCGGTCGACGCAAGCCGCAGCGCGCCGGGCCCGGCCCGGCAGACGGATGGCAGGCAAGGCGGCGATGTGCAATGCGTGGGGCGTCGCCCCGTGCGCTCAGACGTCGCCGTCGCTGGCCCAGCCTTCGCCACTGCCGCGCTGGTACACGAGGTCGCCGTCCAGCACCGTGCCCGCGGCGATCGAGGGCTGTTCGGCGAGACGGGCGTACACCGGGGTGAAGTCGGGCGCGGTGGCGTCGATCAGCTGCTGGAAGCTGTCGATGACGAAGTAGGTCTTCTGGTAGCTGTCGATGCGGTAGCGGGTGCGCATGATCCGCTCCAGGTCGAATCCGATGCGGTTGGGCGCGGCGCTCTCCAGCGCGTGCAGCGATTCGCCCTTCGAGGAGACGATGCCGCTGCCGTAGATGCGCAGTTCGCCGGCCTCGCGGATCAGGCCGAACTCGACCGTATACCAGTACAGGCGGGTCAGGTTCTGCAATGCCTCCGGCCCGATGCCGTGCGCCTTCACCCCGCCGCGCCCGTAGGCCTCCATGTAATCGGCGAACACCGGGTTCATCAGCAACGGCACGTGGCCGAACAGGTCGTGGAACAGGTCGGGTTCCTCGATGTAGTCGATCTGTTCGGGCTTGCGGATCCACCAGGTCACCGGGAAGCGGCGGTTGGCGAGGTGGTCGAAGAAATCGAGTTCCGGCAGCAGGCCTTCCACTCCGATCAGCTGCCAGCCGGTGGCGTCGGCCAGCACCGCGTTGAGTTCGGCGTACTTCGGGATCGCGTGCGGGGTCATGCCCATCGCGTCCTGCGCCTCCAGGAACTCGCGGCTGGCGCGACCTACCAGCACCTCGCGCTGGCGCGCGAACAGTGTCGCCCAGGTGGCGTGGTCGGCCGCGTCGTAGTCGTCCCAGGGCTGCTCGACGATGCCGGTGGCATAAACCGGGACCTTGCCCTTGTCGGTGTGCAGGTTCTCGACGCGGCGCGGGGGTGCGGACATGCGTGTCTCCTGGGTAGGGGCCCGAACGGTCTTGCCGGCGCGGGCGGGCCATCGACTGCACGATAGCCGCCGGGCGGCGCAACGGGCTTGCGAAGTTGCACCGCGCAGGACGAAGGGCGCAAGATAATTGCGAGAACTGGACCGGATGCGCATGAAATGACCGCCATCGAACTCGACCGCACGGACCTCCTTCTGCTGGCGGAACTCCAGCAGGCGGGCCGCCAGACCAATGCCGACCTGGCCGAACGCGTGCACCTGTCGGCCTCGGCCTGCCTGCGCCGGGTGCAGCGGCTGGAGCGGGAGGGGGTGATCGCGGGCTACCGCGCGGAACTCGATGGCGACCGCCTCGGCCTGGGACTGCAGGCTTTCGTCCGGGTGCAGCTGGCCCGGCACGATGCCGAGTCGGTCGCCGCGTTCGCGACCCGGGTCAACGACTGGCCCGACGTGGTCGCCTGCCATGCGCTGACCGGCGACATGGACTACCTGCTGCACGTGGTCGTCGCCGACCTCGAACACTTCTCGCGCTTCCTGCTCGACCGCCTGCTGGCCGATGCGCGCGTGGCGGACGTCAATTCCAGCTTCGTGCTGCGCACGGTCAAGGCGTTCCGGGGGCTGCCCCTGCCGTCGGGCTGACCGGTGCAGGCATTGCACCATACTCGCGACCCCGGTACGCGCTGCGGAAGGTTTCGACCGCGCCACGATCCTGCAGGGTGACGAACACGCTGCGGCCATCCGCGCCTCCGAACGCGACGTTGGTCGGCCTCTGGCCCGCCAGCGCCACCTCGCGCAGCACCTCGCCGCGCGGCGAGACGATCGCCACGGTGCCTGCACCGAAGCGCGCGATGTAGAGGTTGCCGGCCTCGTCGGCGCGCATGCCGTCGAGGCCGTGGTCGGCGAACGTGAGCAGAAGGCGCTTGCCCGACACTTCGCCGTCCGCATCGATGTCGTAGATCCAGACACGGCGCTGCACGCTTTCGTTGACGTACAGATGCCGGCCATCGGGCGAGACCTCGATGCCGTTGGTGGTGCCCATGCCGCTTTCGAGCAGATGCACGCGACCGTCGCGGTCGATCCGCCAGAGCTGGCCATCGCCCCGCGACCAGCGCGGATCGCTGGCATAAAGGGTGCCGTCGGGCGCGATCGCCAGGTCGTTGGGCTGGTGCATGCGCGGATCGTGGGCGTGCACCGCGACCGAGCGGTCGCGCGGATCGATCCGCAGCACCGCATGCCCGGTGTAGTCCGCCACGTACATGCGACCCTGCGCATCGAAGCGGATGCCGTTGCCGGTCCGGCCCTCGGGCAGCTCGACGAACAATTCGGCGCGCGCGGCGCCATCGCCGGCAGGGATGCGGCCGATCGTGCCCTCGCGTGAAAAGTTGACCACGTACAACGCGCCATCCGGCCCGCTGGCAGGGCCCTCGATGCCGGCGGTGAAAACCCCGTCGCCCACGTGGTCGCGGGCCACGTACAGTCGATCCGCGGACGCGTCGAGCCGGGCGGCTGCGACGGTCGCGGCGAGGCAGAAGGCGAGCGCAGGCATTGGACGGACGGGATGCATGGCAGGCGACGCTAGCATGCGCACGGCTTGCCACGGCACGCGAAAACGCTCATGACGAGCGACGCCTTCTGATGGTGCGGCATCAGGACAGGCTCGGGTCAAGATGCCATCCTCGCAACGTTCCACCGAGACATCGCCCTGGTCGATCAGTGGCCGGCCGCATCGCACACGCGTCATGCAATGACCCGGCGCGCGATGCGCACCCGCAGTGCAGTACGCGCATGGCGCATGCCGTCGCGGCCACGTGCGCGTGGCCGGCATCCGCCGGGCGATGCCCGCGCCTCAACGATCCAGCGGACTCAGCACACCGCCGGCGCCGCGGTTCAGGACGTGCGTGTAGACCTGCGTCGTCGCCAGGTCCTTGTGGCCGAGCAGTTCCTGGATGGTGCGGATGTCGTAGCCCGCCTCGAGCAGATGGGTGGCGAAGCTGTGGCGCAGCGTGTGCGGCGTGACCGGCTTCGCGATGCCGGCCCGCCCGGACGCGCGTCTGACCGCGCGCTGCAGGACGTTCTCGTCGAGGTGATGGCGCTTGATGCGTCCGTCCCGCGGGTCGCGGCTGCGACGCGCGGCGGGAAACACGTACTGCCACTGCAACGCGGTGGCGGCAGACGGATACTTGCGCGCCAGCGCATGCGGAAGCGCGACCTCGCCGAAGCCTTGGGCCACGTCCTCCGCATGCAGGATGCGCACCGCATCGAGCTGGCGCTGCAGCGGATCACGCAGGCGCGACGGCAGCATCGTCCGCCGATCCTTGCCGCCCTTGCCCTCGCGCACCGTGATCTCGTTGCGTGCGAAGTCGACATCCTTCACCCGCAGGCGCAGGCATTCCATCAGCCGCAGCCCACTGCCATACAGCAGCCCGGCCATCAGCCCGTCGCGACCGCACAGCTGCGACAGGAGCCGGTCGGTCTCCTCCAGTGATAGCACCACCGGCAGCCTCGGTGGACGTCGAGCCCGCACCACGTCCGCCATCCACGGAAGGTCCATGGCCAGGACCTCGCGATACAGGAACAGGATCGCCGACAGCGCCTGGTTCTGGGTACTCGCGGCGACATGGTCCTGCGAGGCCAGCCGGGACAGGAAGGCCTCCACCACCTTGCCGTCGAGCGTTCGCGGGTGACGCATCCCGCAAGCGCGGATATACCGGCGAATCCAGTACAGGTAAGCCTGTTCGGTGCGCAAGCTGTAGTGTTTCAGCCGCATCCGGGCACGAACTTCGTCCAACAGGCGCGGCGCCGCCACTGCAGCGTCCGTCCGGGATACGCCGGTCTCCTTGCCGCCATATCGCATTGATCGGCCTCCTTGCCGGATATCCAGGCCATGCTCGCACCCACCCACTCCCGTCGCCATCGTCCCAAGGCGATGATTTCCGTAGGATTTCCCTGATTGACTCCATCCCGATGCCGGAGCAGAGTCGGCGCTACACCCCAATGTGGGGTCTATTAGTAGTTAGACCGCTGGAGAGTGCAATGAAATCTGCCTTGGCAATCGCTGCATTGCTGCTGCCAACCTCCGTTGTTGCGGGCAATGGCGGCGGCGCTGTTCCAGATCGCTTTCTTGGCTACTGGGTCGGAAGCCCTGACTCTTGCGGGTCGGACGCGGACGATATGGTTCTACGCATTGCGCCGCGGCATATTTCCTACTGGGAAAGCGAAGGCCCAATCAGAGCCGTCGTGACTCGCGGAGACGCTGAGATCGCTCTGATCTCTGAGCTATCAGGTGAGGGAGAGACATGGCTTTCCACTGCAACGTTCAAGCTCTCGCGAGATGGGCGTCAGCTGACTGACGACACGTCTGTGCCAGGTCAGCAGTTTGTACGTTACAAATGCTCTAGAACTGTGGGCGCGCGGTCTAACAATTCGTTCAAGCCGAACCCGCTTCGCGGGTCGGCTTAACTCAGGTGTTAGGCCGCATGAAAAGCACATCGCATGTGACACCTCGCTTGGATTTCTTTGCGCGAATCATCTGTATCGCGCTCGGCTTTGCATTGGCTGCAGCTGCTTGGCTTGCCTACTCAGGCGGCGGGCCAGGGTTTGCCTACTGGCTCTGTGGTGGTGGGGCGCTGGTCCTGTTGGTGGCGGGGACTTTTGGGCCGCAAAGGCTGCGCCTAGGATTGGTCGGGTTCTTGCCTTGGTTCTAGGCCAAGAGCCGCCTAAAGCGGGGGTCTTGCGGGGCCGCGGTTCTCGTCGCATGCTGCGGCCTAACAGTTCGTTCAAGCCGACGCCGCTTCGTTACACAAAGCACATGGCAGGTACAGCTTGCCATGTGCTTTGTTCCACTACGCGGCGCGGCTTAACTCAGGCGTTAGGCGGCACGCTGCAGTGTCGTTCCCCCGCTCTTCTTCGCGACCTGATCGGCCAATGTGCTTTCAGCATCGTTTTTGGCTTCGGGCAGTGGGTCGCAAGCGCGCCGGGGCAGTGCGTCGCGGCCGCCTTCGGATGGCTGGACTCAGCGTCGCGGTCGGACCGCCCATCGCCGGCTCCGGCCAGGTCCGGGGACAGGTCCCGGGCCGGCGCACCCGGACGCCATTGGCTCCGGCCACATCCCAAGCCAAGAGCTTGCCGCACCCCGATTTTCGTCGTAGCGTTCCGCCTAACAGTTCGTTCAAGCCGACGCCGCTTCGTTACACAAAGCACATGGCAGGTACAGCTTGCCATGTGCTTTGCTCCACTACGCGGCGCGGCTTAACTCAGGTGTTAGGCGGCACACATGAAGTTTCAGCTAGTCCAAAATTCTGATCCAGGCGTCATAGAGTGCATCGCCGGCATCACGGACGTCCGAGATTCAATGGAACTGGCTTATGCCTGTAGTGACGCTGACACTGACTTGCTGCTCATACATGCTGGAGCACTGCCCTCGGAGTTCTTTCAGCTCCCCACCGGCTTCGCCGGGGAATTCGTGCAGAGACTTGTAAATTTCCGCCTGCGTACTGCTGCTGTCTTTGACCCAGATGGATACTATCCGGAGAGATTCCGTGAGTTCTTGCTGGAGGCGCGTCGTCACCCACAGTTCCGCGCCTTCGATAGCCAGCCGGACGCGCTGGCGTGGTTGGCGGCATCGGCAGTACAGTCGGGTGCCGCCTAACAATTCATTCAAGCCGAAACCGCTTCGCGGTTCGGCTTAATTCAGGCGTTAGGCCCCACGTGGTGAATATCTCGATGACAGCAGAAGATCTCGCTCGACGCGCCATTTCACCCACCGACGTGCGCGCGGACGGTACGTTGACGCTGACGCGTAGCTACGGGGTGTACGAGCTTTCGCCAACTGCGACGGCGACGCGGCGCTTCAGGCTCGGCAACCACCCGGTCAGGATGCTCGAGCTCGAACGTGAGTTCGGCAGCTGCAAACTCGTTTACCTCTTCCTGCATCGTACAGATGCAGTAGCTATGGCGGCGGCGCTCAACGGGCGCGTGGCCTAACCATTCATTCAAGCCGACGCCACTTCGTGGCGCGGCTTAATTCAACTGTTAGGCCCCACATGAGACAGCGTGTGATCTTTGTAGATGTCGATGACACATTGGTACGCTCAGTCGGTACGAAGCGCATTCCAATGCCGAATGTCATCGCCGACGTTCGCTCGCTGTACGAGTCAGGCGCAGCTCTCTACTTGTGGAGTTCTGGCGGCGGCGAGTACGCACGGCTATCGGCCGTGGAACTCGGCATCGAAGACTGCTTTCAGGCATTCTTGCCAAAGCCTGATGCATACGTGGATGATCAAGAGGTTAGCGAGTGGCGCTACTGCAAGCACGTCCTTCCGGGCAATGCAGGTGGGGCCTAACAGTTCATTCAAGCCGACGCCGCTTCGCGGCGCGGCTTAACTCAGGCGTTAGGCCTCATGCCATACATTCAAGCGATCCTTTCGGACCCGTGGGTGCTCGCAGCCCTTGCGCTGCTCATACCGGGATTGCTCATTGCTGTTCTCCGGCGCCCCGAGAACCCCGTATCTCGCAAGCACGCCATCTGGGTGCTTTGGGCCGTCTGCTTTGGGCTTCTCGCAACTTGGAGCATGCGGCAAGAGAGACTAGTTATCGCGGGCGGTCTCGGTCCGTCCAAGGATCAATCGGTTGCAGTTCCGGTTAAAGGCACCATCCGGTACGTCGCACCGGTATTGGCGTACCGCCATGGCTCATCCATGTGGTTGCTGCTCATATGCGGTCTTGGCCTTGTCGCTGCGTACAAACTTGCGCGCGTCGGGGATGAGGCCTAACAATTCATTCAAGCCGAACCCGCTTCGCGGGTCGGCTTAATTCAGGTGTTAGGTGCCACTGGAGACTCCCCTGTTCTCAATCCACTCAAACTCGTCAGATCGGGAGCTGGCTTTCCTTTCCTCTGGTAAGGACGACTACTTCACAGTGGAGCTCCGGGGCTCTTCTCTCCAAGCCACGCAGACGGTCTATGCGTACACGGACGGATTGGGGCTTGCTCGCCTCTTCGCCCGATTGGCGGCGTGCGAGCGTCCTTGGAGCGGCGAGGAGCGATGGGAATCATTGGAGGGAGAGTTCTCACTCTCGGCCCACTGCTCCTCACTCGGCATCGTCACCTTTTTGGTCGCTATTCTTGGCCTTGCGGGGGCTCCGGAGGAGTGGCGTGTTTCCGCCTCGCTTACAACCGAGCTCGGTCAGCTGCCAAATATCGCAGCGGGTGCTCACGGGTTCTTCGGTGGCACCTAACAATTCATTCAAGCCGAACCCGCTTCGCGGGTCGGCTTAATTCAAGCGTTAGGCCGCAAAGAGCAAAGGCGAGCAGTAGCACTTGCACCTGCTCGGCCAGCGTATCGCGTCGCAGAGCATCCTTATGCTCCGGTCGGCCTGTCACCGCACGGGACAGATCCGCCGACCGGTTGCTGGTCTCCGGGTGCTTGGCCGCCGGCTAGGCAGTGGGCAGCCCGCATCGCGGGGCACGCCCTGGCTTCGGTAAATTCCCTGCAGCTAGTTCCTCGCCGCGCGCTCACAGTCCTAGCCTAGGACGCATCCAGAGCAAAGGCCTTGCACGCCCCCTGTCTGTCGTCGCATGCTGCGGCCTAACAAATCATTCAAGCCGAACCCGCTTCGCGGGTCGGCTTAATTCTGGTGTTAGGCCGCTCGGTCGAGCATCCCATGATCTGTGTGTGGTCATGGCAGCTGCACTCTACTAGCGCAAGCCTGCTGCACCAGCTGGGCGCGCCGCAACTTCATTCCCGATCGGTCGTAGGCGCAGCCCGCTGGCCGGCGTCATTGCGCGCAGCAATGGCGTTCCCGAGCGTGCTTGGGGCAGGCCTGCCGTGGCTGCGGTTTGGGGTACAGTTTCGGCAACGGGACCCGGCCGTTCCGTCGCCGGCGCCCTAACCATTCATTCAAGCCGAACCCGCTTCGCGGGTCGGCTTAATTCAAGCGTTAGCCGCCTATGAAACACGTCGAAGCATACGTTGCACTGCTAGCCGCCTGCGTTTTGGGTGGCTGCAAGAGCGAGGCGCCAAAGCCAACGACGGTATGTGAAGCTGCAGCAGACCTTGAGGCTTACCGCGGCCAACTTCTGCAAGTCAGTGGTGAGGCCCGCATGGACAGGCACCACTCCTTAATTACAGACCCGGCCTGTCCGGGCAAAGCTCTGTACCTCACCGCGTCCCAAGCACCCGAGGACGCGGTCAGCGTCGCATCGTTCAGTTCGGCGCTAGCTGATACTCTGGCCCCGGGTTCGGACCCGCTACGCGGAGACTTCGAGGGCCGTGTTGTACCAAGTCCGCGGCTTGAACAGGGGTTGGTCTTCGAGGTGCGAGCGGTGGCTGCGTCATCCGGGCGCGGCGGCTAACAATTCATTCAAGCCGAACCCGCTTCGCGGGTCGGCTTAATTCAGGAGTTAGGCCCTACACCGAGCATCAGCGCGAGGAGAGAAAAATTGTCCCGTACCGTAGTCGCACTGAACTTGGCCCTCTCACTCACAGCAATTGCGATCTCCTCCTGGGCGCTCACGAGCTCAAACCGCGCCGCTAGCACCGACAGGGTAATTACTGCTAGAGGACTGATCATTCAAGACCCTTCGGGTAACGCCCGCGTGGTACTTGGAGCACCAGTGCCTGATCCGGTCGTCCGCGGTGAGGTAGGCAAGCGTGTTGCCCCCGCCTCTGGTCTCCTGCTGTTCGGTCCCGATGGAAATGAGCGTGGCGGTTACCTGACCGTAGATGAGGGGGGAGAAGCTGTGCTCACCCTTGACTCCGCTGACGGCAGCGCCGAGGTCTTCAAGGTTGTCGCAAATCCAGATGCGGGGGCGTCGCTATTTGTCCTCCATCGTAATGGTGCCGGAGCTATGGTCACGACATATCAAGGGCACCCAGAGTTCCAGTTGATAGATAGCAATGGTGTAACTCGTTTTTCTAAGCCAGATCAAGCGGCCGCGGCGCAATAGCCAAGCATGGCCTAACAATTCATTCAAGCCGAACGCCACAAGTGGCGTCGGCTTAATTCAGGTGTTAGGCGGACTGGCAGCGCCTCTTCTGCCAGATATGGGGGAAATGTAATGAACCTTGCGACCAAATACTGCGTATCTCTGTCCGTCATGCTTGTAGCACTCGGGCCGGCCGTGGCGTTCGGACAGAGCTGCCAGCAAGTCGGGAACTCTGTGATCTGTGACAATGGAACTTCCTACCAGAAAGTAGGTGACACAATCATCGGGTCCGACGGCAGCAGCTCCCAACGAGTCGGCAACACTCGTATCAACTCAGATGGATCCTCGTCGCAGCAGATTGGTAACACTCGGATCAATTCTGATGGATCCTCATCTCAGAGGGTTGGTAACTCCATCATCAGGTCGGATGGTACGAGTTGTCAGATCATTGGTAACACAACTATCTGCAACTAGATTAGAGCCGCGCCTTCGGGATACCCCGGCGCCTAACAATGCGTTCAAGCCGAACCCGCTTCGTTACGCGGCCCAGGCGGCAGGTAAAGCTTGCCACCTGGTCCACTTCACTGCGCGGGTCGGCTTAACTTAGGTGTTAGGCGGCATGGTCAAGTTCGCATGCACATCCTGTAGGGCCATGATCGACACGGACCGAGATCGCGTGCGTGTTCCTCATGTGGACGCAGAGCAACGTATTGGGCGCACAACCAATGAGTATAAGTGTGCAAGCTGTGGAGCCTTCTATGCTCTACGGTTCCGGGTTACTGGTGTCCTTGCTTACCTAGCGGCAGCTCCGGTTCTTGTCCTGGCGCTAGCGTCGTATGCTCCAGAGTTGGCGGCAAAGACCGGCTCGTGGTTGGGGCGTGTTGCCTACCGGCCTGTCCAGACACTGCCGCCTAACCATTCGTTCAAGCCGACGCCACTTCGTGGCGCGGCTTAACTCAAGTGTTAGGCGGCGCATGAAGCTCCTCTTCGTTCTGGCGATTCTCGGATTGACTGGCTGCGCGTCAATCGGCCAGAGGTGCGAGAGCTTAGCTCCCGCCTCAAAGGGCTGGTCACCCGTCCCTACACCGCCAGAGGCTACCGCTATGCTCGCCTCGATTTCTGAGTCACCAGGCACACTGGTCCGCTGGTATCAGGGAGTGTCAGGCCAGTACCGTGCGGTAAGCTGCGCGCCATGCTCAGGCGTCGCTTATCAATTCGTGCAAGTCAACGGGCGGTGGGAAAGCGACGTCGATGCTTTGTCGTACTGCCACTAGCAGCACCGCCTAACAAATCATTCAAGCCGAACCCGCTTCGCGGGTCGGCTTAATTCTGGTGTTAGGCCTCATGTCAGCAATCCGCGCTATTGAACGAGTCAAACGGCCGCTGATCGTTGTGGAGATCTTGGCGATCGTTCTCTTCGCCGCAGAGCTTCTGTATCTGAGGAGCTTGGGCACACACCACCCAAGCCTAGCAGCGGGCTTGGCCTTCTTACTGCCGCCGCTTGCGATTACGCTTTGCTTCTTTCCACTGTGTTATCTCGCTTGGTTTCGTGGTCAAGATGCTCCCGCCGTACGTTTGCTCAAGCAAGGCTTCTTCTGGTTGCTAGCGCTGGTGGCAGCTTTCGCGTGGCTCGGGATTCTCACGGCTTCCAGCGGGCTGCTCCGTGAGGCCTAACCATTCATTCAAGCCGACGCCACTTCGTGGCGCGGCTTAACTCAGGTGTTAGGCCGCTCGGTCAGGCCTCCCATGATCTGTATGTGGTCACGGCAGCGGTACCTTACTCGCGCAAGCCTGCTGCTACAGGTCGGCACGCAGCAGCTTCGTTCCCGATCGTTCGTAGGCGCAAGCCGCTGGCTGCCGGCATTCCACGGGGCGCGTCATTCCCGAACTGTCCCTGGGCAAGCCCCACATGGCGACCGGTTGGCGTACAGTTCCGGTAAGGGGGCCCGGCAGTTTCGTCGCCGGCGCCCTAACTATTCGTTCAAGCCGAACCCGCTTCGCGGGTCGGCTTAACTCGGGCGTTAGGCAGTCAGGAGGACGTATGAAGTCTAGTTCCCTCGGAAAGATTACCGGCATCGTCGGCGTTGCTATCGCCGTCTTCACTGGGACAATCATTGTCCAAAGCTCTACGTTCGGCCCACACAGCTGGCTTCTTTTGCCATTCGCAGTCGGCATTCTTCTGGCGGCTTACGGTCCAGTGCTTAAGCTACAGCAGCAAGTAGAGGACCTGCAGAACAGGCTTCCCGGCAGCGATGCCTAACAATTCATTCAAGCCGACCCCGCTTCGCGGGTCGGCTTAATTCAGGCGTTAGGCGGCACAACATGCATCCTCAGCAGTGCCCACATTGCAAGCAGCACTGTCTCGGGTTCTGGGCCAAGTTGGGTCTTGGGCCAGCCCGCAAGACGGCCTGCGCTTCCTGCGGAAAGATGGTGAGCGTCCCCTGGTTTCAATCTACGCTTCACTTCTTGGTTCTGGGATTCATCCCTTTGATCTTCGTACTAGTCGCTATCAGTCTTCTAGACTCTGCGCCTTCAAGTTGGCTCGCCGTTGCACTTCCAATTCTTGGGGTGGTAGCCGGCACAGCAGCGGAGGCTTGGTTGTACTATCGATTTGTCCCATTGGTGGCACGTGCCGCCTAACAATTCATTCAAGCCGACGCCGCTTCGCGGCGCGGCTTAATTCAGGCGTTAGGCGGCAGAAACCTGGTGTTAGGCGGCAGAAATGACTGTCAGTAGTGCTTACCGGAAAGCAAAAGTAAAAACCAAGGCTGTCGGCGCATTCTGGCTGCTTGTTTGCGGCGTCTTGCTTGCAAGCTCTATTGCGCTTTACCAGACTGACTTGGCTAAGCGCTCACACCCAGACCCGGGAAATTTGGAACTCTTTGCCAGCATCTTCAATGCCATGTTAGCTATTCCATTCTTGATCTGTGGACTGGCACTGGTCACGGGGCAGCGCAACTCTATGCGTTGGATTACTGTCCCCAGCTATTTCGTTCTGCTCGCGGCATACTCCCTCTGGACAACTAGAGACTGGTATGCCGCCTAACATTTCATTCAAGCCGACGCCGCTTCGCGGCGCGGCTTAATTCAGGCGTTAGGCCCCACATGAAAGAACTCATGCTTCTCGTAGTGGCAATTGCTCTTTCTGCTTGCTCAACCTCTCCAGTCAGTAGTCTTCCTTCACTTTGTGGATCTGGGACAGCCGAGCAATGGCAGTTGGCTGCCGCTCCACCACCAGACGCCGATCGTCTTGTGGCGCTCGCAGATTCAAGCCCCAACTTTCCTGCCGGCCGGTTGGACTATCCTGTAGAGCAATGGTTTGTGGCTCCTTCCGGCAAGCACATGCTTTGCCGCAAGGAGACAAGTTCTTGCATGGGTGAGTGGTGGCAGTTTCAAGTCACTGACGATAAGCCGGCCATAGCCAGGCAGGACGCATGGATATGTGTCACTGGTGTGTGGCCTAACAATTCGTTCAAGCCGACGCCGCTTCGCGGCGCGGCTTAACTCAGGCGTTAGGCGGCTCTGGAGACGCTGATGGAACTGACGTTTTTAGTGATTGCGATCGTTGTGCTCCTCAATGCCGTTGCTTCGGTGGTTGTTCTCCGCGTACCAGTACTCTCTTCATCGCAACGTTCGCTGCAGCTGGCTTTCATTTGGCTCGTGCCAATCATTGGCGCAGTCGTTTGCATGGCTTTCGCTCACTCTCAGTCCCTTGGCGCCACATCGCCAAGCACACTAGACCCGCTCTACACTCCATCGGATGGTGGCGCCCCAGATGGTCCCGGCCTTGGGATCTGTGGTTGCAGTGGTAGCAACCCTGGTGGGGGCGGCGCAGGAGATGGTGACTAGTGCCGCCGCCTAACAATTCATTCAAGCCGACCCCGCTTCGCGGGTCGGCTTAACTCAGGCGTTAGGGCTCAATGTCAGAGTTCATTGCGTGTGCAGTGCCGATCTTCGCTTCTGCAGCCTCGGTGCCGGAGCTCGGACGACTAGATTATGACCTCTGGACGCTGCGGATAACTTTGCACTTCGGTGACGTACCACCGAGCTATCTGACCTTCAAAGGGCTGTCTGGATTCCGGGTCCTACGAGAGGGAGACTTGGTAGAGTACTGGGGCCCCAGGCGTCCTGACGGTTGGCTCTGGGAGGTTCAATCGGGCGGATGGCGTGACTTTGAGTCGCAAAGGTCGGGTTTCATCAGCGGAGGTATGCAGGGCATCCGAGAGTTCCTGGTGGTTGGGCAAGTGGACTGCGTTAGTGTTCTCTCGTCGGCCATCCCCGAGTTCACGCGGATTGAGCCCTAACCATTCGTTCAAGCCGAACCCGCTTCGCGGGTCGGCTTAATTCAGGCGTTAGCACCCTAGAACCAACATGACCGCACTTGTGGTTCTTCCTGGCCTAGACGGCACTGCAACCCTCCACGCAGAGTTTGTGGCGTCTGTGGGCCCAGCATTCGAGTCGGTCACTGTCGTTCCGTATCCGCCCGACGAGGCTCTCGGCTACGTCGCACTCGAAGCACTTGTCAGGGCTCAACTACCGGCAGCCACACCATTTGTCCTCTTGGGCGAATCATTCTCTGGCCCCGTCGCGCTCTCCATCGCGGCAGATCCGCCGCCCAATCTCGTTGGGCTGGTTCTCTCCACAACCTTTGCCAAATCTCCAACACCGCTACTATCGCCCTTCGCGGCGCTAACTAGCATCGCGCCAGTGCGCGCCGTACCAGTTTCTCTTCTGTCATGGCTGCTGTTTGGCCGTTGGGCTACGCCGCAACTGGAGGCGTCACTGCGGAGTGCTCTGCTAGCTGTAAGTCCTGCCGTACTCAGGTTCCGTGCCGCCGCGGCCATGCGAGCCAATGTATCGGCCAGTCTTGGCTCAATTGCTGTGCCTGTCCTCTACCTGCGCTCTAGCCACGACAGATTGCTTTCTCCGGCCGCTGGCCGGCATATTCTCTCGGAAGTTCCGCAATGCACCACCGTGGACATCGCGGGGCCTCACCTCCTGCTGCAGACGGCGCCAAAAGACTGCGCCCGCGCTGTTGGTGCCTTTGCTAGGCTCCTCGGCTAGGGTGCTAACAATTCATTCAAGCCGACCCCGCTTCGCGGGTCGGCTTAATTCAGGCGTTAGACCGCTGGAGAGTGCAATGAGGACTGCCTTAGCAATTGCTGCATTACTGCTGCCACTCTCAGTTTTAGCGGGTAGTGACGGAGCCACTGTTCCAGATCGATTTTTGGGCTACTGGGCCGGAAGCCCTGACTCTTGCGGCTCGGACGCGGACGATATGATTCTTCGCATTGCGCCGCGGCGCATATCTTACTGGGAAAGCGAAGGCCCAATCAGAGCCGTCGTGACTCGCGGAGACACTGAGATTGCCCTGATCTCCGAGCTATCCGGCGAGGGAGAGACGTGGCTTTTCACTGCAAAGTTCAAGCTGTCTCAAGATGGGCGGCAGCTAGTTGACGACACGTCTGTGCCAGGCAAACAGTTTGTACGTTACAAGTGCTCAGGCACAGTGAATGCGCGGTCTAACAGTTCGTTCAAGCCGACACCGCTGCGCGGCGCGGCTTAACTCAAGCGTTAGGGCTCAGGAGACAGACCGCAGTGACCGAAGTTGAAGAACGAAAGCTGCTGAAACAACTACTGACCGCCCTCGACGAGACCACTCAAAAGAAGTGGTCTTGGCAGGCGTTCGCCATCAACGCCGTATCCTTCTGTACTTTGACTGTCATTGCCCTCTGGATGCTTCAGAATCCCCAGCTCATAGATGCACCACGAGTTGTCTCTCTCTTAGGGGCCGTGTTCGCTGGAGCCATGATCGGTGCACTCAGCACGTGGAAACTTCTATGCAAGAATGGTGATGTCGTCCGACGCTACATCGACGCGGAAAGGGTGCATGCACGGCTTGCCGAGCTTGAATCCTAACAATTCGTTCAAGCCGAAACCGCTTCGAGGTTCGGCTTAACTCAGGCGTTAGGCGGCAATGACACTTCGTATCATCCGGGTCGGTTCATGGCTTTACGGCGGGTCGGTTGATACGCCCGTCGACATCGTCGCGCTTGACTACGACTACTGGTACAAGCTCGGGGAGGCTGACTGCGCACTGGAGCCTGGAGAGACGCCTGAGCCTCTGGGCCAAGGCGGCTTTCTGTACTACGCGCGGTTCCGGCACGCCCTTGAGACCTCTGAGCCAACTTGGCCAGACTCGCCCGGCTACAGCACAATTGCTCAAGCGGTTGCACATGCGGAATCAAAGGTCACGGGCGGCATCGTCTGGCAAGACGCGGTTGCCGCCTAACAATTCATTCAAGCCGATGCCGCTTCGCGGCACGGCCTAATTCAGGCGTTAGGCCGCATGGCCAGTTCTTGGTTACCGTCGCGCTCGTGATCTTCATTTCCGGCTGTGCACCACCGCGCTGGATTGAATCCTTGTGCCGCGGGCAACCGGACACGTGGAACGTAAGCGACAGAGACTTGGAGGCGCTCCTGGGACCTATGAGCGATACGCAGCTTCTAGACGTTGCTGCGTGCAATATGGCCACTTCTCACCCTTCTATGCATGGGTTCCCCGATCACTTCGTGACCGATCGCTCCACGTCAATGGAATTGGCGCTCCTTGAGAGGATAGAGGCTCGCGATCGAGGTTTAATTTCCATGGGGTACATGAGCCTTCTAGCGGAGATGACAAGAAAGAATCCTCACGCCCTGTCAGCTCGGCAACGAAAATCTGCATTGACCCATTGCAATCGTCTCTACTCACAGGGCCATGACTTATGCAGTTCACTTTAGTCGGTCTGCGGCCTAACAATTCATTCAAGCCGATGCCACTTCGTGGCACGGCTTAACTCAGGTGTTAGATGCTATGCGCAACTTCATCGCCCTCGTGGTGTTTTCTCTTGTGGCTTCGCCCGCCTACGCTTGCGGCTGCAGCAAACCAAGAACTCCCGAGGAAGTGCGCGACCAGTTAGTTTTCAAGGGCCGTGTCGCATCGGCAACGAAGAACTCGGGCCATGGTCGCGGCTTCTACGTGGAAAATGGAACGCTGTTTCTGGACGTGGCTACTCGAACGATTGTGTTTGACGTAATTGAGCAACTACGCGGTCCCAAGCGAGAGAGAGTCACTGTGAACTTCAACGAAGGTGGCAGCACATCCTGCGATCTGGAAGATCTTTCATTTGAGTCGGGTGACTTGTATCTCATCTCCGTCTATGCACCAGACATCTCAGGCAGGAAAGATCGGCCCAATGAGCAGTTCTCAAACAATTTCTGCAACCTCAGAGAGCGCATCTAACAATTCATTCAAGCCGACGCCGCTTCGCGGCGCGGCTTAACTCAGGCGTTAGGCCGCTGCATAGACAACAAGCCACAATGAAGTGTCCCCATTGCGCCAGATCAGTCAGCGTTTTCTCCAAATCTATGAATCGCCTTACGAAGAAAAAATGTGCCCACACTGCGCTAAAGGCGTGAGAATTGGACTAGATCCATTGCTCTTCTTTGTATTCCTTATCCCGGCGGTCCTTATCTGGCTCCTACTTCACCCATGGTTAGGAGATGCTTCAACCGCTCTAATCGGCATTTTCTTGCTTACGGCATCATTCCGCCTCGGGCCAGCGGCCTAACAATTCATTCAAGCCGACCCCGCTTCGCGGGTCGGCTTAATCCAGGGGTTAGGCGCCATATGGGCATTCCAATCCCATGAACAAGGAGTCGCAGGTTCACCGCGAGCTAGAGGACTGGGCAACGGCTCGTGGCCTGATGTGTGAAAGCTTCGAGCGCTGGGATGCACATATCATCCGCGCTCTATTCCAGGATTCTGGCGGCGACATTTATGAGTTCTGGGCGGCCGCTGATGAGTCGTCGGGCGCAAATGTGGGAGCATGCTTGGTCAAACGGGGCGGCAAGAAGTACCGAGCTTTGCACCACGAACGAGAACGGTTCTCCCACGTCGAGCATGTGCCTGCGGGCCCTATCGCGGCCGCCTTAGAATCTTGCCTGGATCAGGTGCACCAATGGGTCAGCGCCGCAGGACACCAGCCGGTGGTTCCCACAGCTGGCGCCTAACAATTTGTCCAAGCCGACGCCGCTTCGCGGCGCGGCTTAACTCAGGCGTTAGGGCTCATGCGCACATTGTCGTGGCGGATAGATTGCCTCATGGCTTTTGGGACTGGGTTCGCCTTGCTGCTGGCAACGTTCATTCTTGGTGACCGGATTTATGCGGGTATCTGGTACTACCTGATTGCCTGGTTCGGTCTCGTAGGCTTGGTGCAGATCGCCAAAGCACCGCCTTTGCTTGCAACCGGTGCCGCTGTGGCACTTGCCGCGTCCTTCCTCTTTTACTGGGCGTACCAAGCGTCTTTGCCGCAGCCCGAAGGCCTGCTTGGCCTCGGCCACTTGTTCTCGCTGCCCGGTCTTGGCATCGCCGCTGTCATAGCCGCCGTTATCGCGCGTCGGCGTCATGCGTCCTTGGACAGCATTTGCCGCCGGCCTACTGGCCTGCTGCGCTGGGTTCGCCACTGCCCAGTTCGTTGTATGTCGATCCGTGGCGTACTGTGGCGCGCTGTCTGGGTACGTGGGATGAGCCCTAACAATTCATTCAAGCCGAAACCGCTTCGCGGCGGGCTTGTGGCCGTACGGAGGTAAGCTGGCGCATGGAAATCTCAGCCCACATCCGCAACGCCCCGAGCGAGCACGAGGTCCGGCTTCGTACCGACGGGACAGCCCAGCCACTGGCGGTGTCGGCCAAGGCGTCTGGGCAAGGGAGCAGCGTCAACGGGGGCGAGTTCCTGATGGCGGCACTGGCCACCTGCTACTGCAATGATCTCTACCGGGAGGCTGCCCGTCTGGGCATCGTGGTCACGGGGTGCGAGGTGGTCGCGTCCGCGCGGTTCGACGGCGTGGGCCTGGCGGCGCACTCCATGGTCTATTCGGCAAGGGTGGAGTCGTCGGCCACGCCGGAACAGATCGAACGGTTGCTCGAGGAAACGGACCGCCTGGCCGAAGTCCACAATACGCTCAGGGCCGGATGTCCGGTCCGGCGGGTCGCATGGCATGGGCATGCGACCTGAGCATTCATTCCAGCCGATGCCGCGTCGCGGCCCGGCTTGCCGCGGGCATCGGTCGTCATGACGAAAGACAGTGTTGTGGAACGTTTACGTTTGCAGTTCCGCTTGCGTCTCCAGGCGTTCCGGGAACAAGCCGTCCCGGCCGACTCCGCTCCGCGGCGGGGTTCGGCGCAGGCACAGCACTCACACGCCATCCATCGCGCAGGCACATGACGGCTGACGTCACCTTCAGGCCGTACTCGCGAAGCGGCAGAGCGGCATGCCTGGGCATCTTCGATGCGAACTGCTCCGAATTCTTTGCGCCGAACGAACGCGATGACTATGCGGCCTTCCTTGACAAGGATCCGGCCGGTTATGAGCTTTGCATCGTCAATGGGCAGGTGGCCGGCGCTTTCGGGCTCGGGGGCACTGGCACCCGGCGCGCGGGCTTGAGCTGGATCATGCTCGATCCCCGATTCCAGGGTCTGGGTATCGGGTCAGCCGTCATGGCCAGAGTCCGGGCGCTCGCCGGTGCGGCCGGGCTGGATGTCGTGGACATCGCAGCGAGCCACAAGTCCGCGCCGTTCTTCGCCAGGTTCGGGGCGATCACGACGGGAACCATTCGGGACGGTTGGGGCCCAGGCATGCATCGCGTGGATATGGTGCTGCCGATCCGGAAATCGGACGATTGATGCAGGGGCCCGTCATGCAAAGGCAGTCGATCGACCCTTCGCGCGAGCGGGACCTTGGCCTGCAGACCGGCGGGACGCGGGGGCGTTGCGTCTCATCGTTTAAGGCAACGTCGCATTGTGACAAGGACCGGTTCGGTACAGGGCTCCACTCGTCCCATGGCCCCGGCCATCCTGCTGCGCGCGTCATTGCGATGACGTGCTGATCAGGGAGAAGACTTCACAGCATGACCAGACTCGATCATCAGGGCGGGGAGTTCCTCGAGCTCGACGATGCGCGCATCTACTACGAGACCACGGACACGTCCCCAGGGCCGACCATCATCCTGCTGCATGGCGGTCTCGGCAGCATGGAGGAATTCATACCGATATTCGACCTGGTCTCCGGTTCGTTCCGCATCGTCGCGGTGGACATGCGCGGCCACGGAAGATCGTCGCTGGGAACCAGGCCCCTCACGTACCGCCAGCACCAGGCGGATGTGCAGGCCCTCATCGCGCATCTGGGCCTGGAGGAGTACTCGCTGCTGGGCTGCAGCGACGGCGGCATCGTCGCCTACCGGATCGCGGCGGGCAATCCGGCGGTGCGGGCGCTCGTCACGATCGGAGCGCAATGGCGGATCTCGCGGCAGGACCCGTCGTTCGACATGCTCGCAAGCGTGACGCCGACGACGTGGGCGGAGATGTTCCCCGATGCACCGGGAAGGTACGCGGCACTCAATCCGCAGGGCGATTTCGCCCGGCTGGTGGAATCCTGCGTCGGTCTCTGGACCGACCCGGGTCCGGCGGGCTACCCGCAGGACGCGATCTCCCGGATCGCCTGTCCGACCCTGATCCTGCGGGGCGACGGAGATTTCCTCCTGTCGCTGTCGGAGGCGGCGCAGGCCCGGGACCGGATTCCGGGCGCATCGTTCGGGAACATTCCGTTCGCCGGGCACGCGGCGCTGGAGGATCGTCCGGAGATCATCGGACGCATCGTCCACGACTTTCTCCTCGCGCCGGAAAAGGTCGCGCCCGCAGCCTGACGGCGCGGGCCATGGAAGGCCCGTCGGCCGCAGGCGCGTACCTGTCGCACCTTTGGGCGGCCTCTCCGGATTCGGGGTCGGACCCTTCGGCATGAGCGCGACGGACGCCCGTTCCCATGCCATCGGTCATCTTGATCGGGCACGCCATCGGTCGTTCAATGACAGCCGGTGATGCGTGTTCTCGAGGCCAGCGCAATGACGACCGCGCCCATCTACTTCAAGGACGCAGTGGAACTGCGGCAATGGTTCGCCAGGCATGCACCGACTTCATCGGAGCTGGTCGTGGGCTTCATGAAGACCGGCAGCGGCGCCGCCGGCCTGACCTGGTCCGAGGCCGTGGACGAAGCACTGTGCGTCGGCTGGATCGATGGCGTGCGCCACCGGGTCGACGACCTGAGATACAGGATCCGCTTCACCCCCAGGAAGCCGGGCTCGAACTGGAGCGCGGTCAATATCCGCAAGGCCGAGGCGCTCCACAAGCTGGGCCGCATGACGCCCGCCGGCCTGCAGGCCTATGCGGCGCGCACGGAAGCGAAGTCGCGGACTGCGTCCTACGAGCAGCCGGAGGTCGCGTTCTCCACGGCCGAGCTGAAGCAGTTCAAGGGTCACGCGGCCGCGTGGCGATACTTCGAGGCGCTGTCACCCGGCTACCGGAAGAAGATCACGTGGTGGGTGGTCAGCGCGAAGCAGGCCGGCACACGCAGCCGCCGACTGGCCTCGCTGATCGAAGCCTGCGCCGAAGGCCGCCGCCTGTAGGACGCGGCCGCAACCATTCGAGCGGTGCCGCGTCCGCGGTACCGCGCTCCCATCGTTCTCCACACCAAGTGAGCGCCCACATGCCATCGTTGCAGAGCGAGCAGCCACCGCAGGACTTCGATTTCGCCGTCGGCGACTGGCGCGTCAAGCATCGGCGGCTGCGGGAACGGCTTGCGGGATGCACGGAATGGGTGGAGTTCGACGGGCAAATGTCGACGCGCAAAGTGCTCGGCGGCTACGGCAACGTCGAGGACAACGTGCTCCACCTGCCGGAAGGAACCTATCGGGCGCTCGCGCTGCGTTCGTTCGATTCACGGGAACGGCAGTGGGCCATCTGGTGGCTGGATGGCAGGGCGCCCGGGCGGATCGACGTGCCCGTGGTCGGCACGTTCGAGAACGGTGTAGGCACCTTCTTCGCGGACGACACCTTCGATGGCGTGCCGATCCGGATCCGCTTCCACTGGTTCGCCACCGACCCGGCGCGGCCGAGGTGGGAGCAGGCGTTCTCCAGCGACGGCGGGGCGACCTGGGAAACCAACTGGACGATGGATTTCGTACGCGCCGGTGCCTGCTAGCGGCAGGACTCGCCTGTGCGACCGGGCTCGATGCGACATCCGCCTGCCGCGGGGGCACCGCACCCGGGCACGCAGGTCCCTGGCGGCATGCCTCCCGGCACGGCTGCCGCCGGCATGGGGGGACGGGAAGGACACCGGCATGACGGGCGACCATCAGGCGATACAGGGTGAGCGAAACGATGACGAACGACACCCGCCTCAGGCGGTGTACCCCGGGCGACGAGTCCGCGCTGGCGCTGGTGGGGGGCGCGACCTTTCTCGAGACCTTCGCGGGCATCCTCGATGGCGAGGCGATCGTCGCGCATTGCCGGCACGCGCATTCGGTGGAGCAGTATGCGGCGTGGCTGGCGAGCGGCGACCATGCGGCCTGGCTGCTGGAATGCCGTCCGGGTGGGGCGCCCGTCGGCTACATGGTGCTGGCGCCGGCGCAGTTGCCACTGCCCGATACCACCGGCGATCTCGAGCTCAAGCGCATCTACCTGCTGGACCGGTTCCGTGGCGGCGGCCTCGGCACGCAGCTCGTGTCGGCCGCCATCGCACATGCGGCGGGCGCGGGGGCACGCCGGTTGCTGCTCGGCGTGTACGCGCACAACGCGTCGGCGATCCGCTTCTACGAGCGCACCGGGTTCACCCGGCTGGGCGAGCGCAGGTTCAGGGTGGGGAACGAGGACTACGATGATCACATCATGGGCAGGGTGCTGGGTGCCTGAGCGTTCACCGGGGCGAGTGCGCGGTCGCCCCGCCTTGCTGCACGGGAGCCGGCCGCGATGACATCGACCGGGATCGCGCTGCAGCAGGCGGACCAGCCGGAACTGGTCGCGATCGCGCGAAGCCTGTTCCGCGAGTACGCGCACGCCATCGGCACGGACCTGGAGTACCAGGGATTCAGCGCCGAGCTTGCGGCGCTGCCGCAGCCGTATGTGCCGCCGCGCGGCGCACTGCTGATCGCCAGTGCGGACAGCGGCGTCGCCGGCTGCGCTGCGCTGCGGCCGCTGGACACGCGCGTGGCGGAGATGAAGCGGCTGTATGTCCGGCCGGCCTTCCGCAGCTGGGGCCTGGGGCGGCGACTGGTCGAATCGATGATCGCCGCGGCGCGCGAGGCCGGCTACGAGGAGTTGCGCCTGGACACCCTGCCCAGCATGGCATCGGCCCAGGCCCTCTACCATCGCCTGGGCTTCGTCGAGATTGCGCCCTACAACGATGCGCACCTGCCGGGTACGCGCTTCTACCGTCTCGCGTTGCAGGCCTAGCGCGACCTGCGCGGTCACGCCGCGGGTCAGGCCAGCGCCGCGGGCATTGTGCGACCGCGGCGCGGTCGCCCGGGCCCCCATGCGCACGAAACGAGCGCCTGCCCGCTACTCGCGCACCAGCGGCCGCACGGTGTCGAGCAGGCTGAGCAGGGTCCTGCCCGGCTCTTCCCACGGGATCATGTGCGCGGAACGTTCGAACCACACGCCACGCTTGTACGGCGCGTCGACGCGCGACAGCCATTCCGCGGTCGGCTGCGAGGGCGTGGTGTAGTCGTGGCGGCCCATGAACATGACCACCGGGATCGGGAACGTGCGCACCGGCTTGAAGTCCACCTGCACGAACTCGTCGAGCAGCCGTTCGAGGGTGAACAGGCTGCCGGCGTTGATCGCGGTACGATCCTGCGCGTCGTAGTCGGGGGACAGGCGCGCGGCGCCGTAGAACCACAGGTTGGTCGCATCGCGGTGCGCGGCCATGCCGCCGTAGTGCTGCGGCCACTTGCGAGCGGCGACGATGCGCTCGCGGGTGAGGGGCTGGTCGCCCGGGTACGGCAGCAGCACCTCGATCTCGCGCACGGCGTCGTCGTCGCCGCGGCGCTTCGCCTCGGCCAGCCCGTACTCGATGCTGATGCGCTCGTTGTCGCGCACGTTGATCACCTGGCCGACGCCGACGTAGGCGTGGAACAGGTCGGGGCGCGCCAGCGCGGCGTGCATCGCCGGGATCGTGCCCCAGCTGTGCGCCATCAGGACCAGCCTGTCCTTGCCGAGCCGCGCACGCACGTGCTCGGCGACGGCGACCAGGTCGTCGACGTAGGTCTGGATGCGGATGGTCCGCGCGACCGCGTCCGAATGGTCCTCGCGATACGTCTTGCCCGCGCCACGCTGGTCGTAGTGGACCATCGTGAAGTATTCCTCGAGCGGGCGCTGGAACTGCCACAGGCTGGGCATGGTCGGCGACGCCGGGCCACCGTGCACGAACAGGATCACCGGATTGGCGCGGTCCTGGCCGCGGATGCTGATCCACTGCTCGACGCCGTGGATCGGGGTGCTGTAGGTCTCCTGCACGCCGTCGGGACCGGGGATGCGCATCAGGTCCTCGACCACGGCCCGCGCGCGGGCGGCATCGTCGGCCGCTGCCTGCGGGGCCTGCGCGCGCGTGGGCGCGGCCGCCAGGGCGGCGCAGGCGAGCAGGAACGTGGCGATGGCGAAGCGGATGCGCACGGTGCGGGCGGTCAAGATCGTTTCCTCCAGTCCTTTCCCACAGCAGATACGTCCACCGGGCTTCCGGTTGCAGCGCGACGGGACCGGCGCGCTCGGCGTCGCAGCCCAGCTCTCGCGGCGCATGCCCTGAGACGCCGCCCGGCTAAACTGCCGGCATGGACCAGGAGACGCTGCTTTGGCTGTTGTGCGGGATGGGACTGGTGGCGCTGGCGCTGCTGGTCGTGCTGTTGCTGCGCCGCCCGGAGGCGCGCCTGGAGCAGGCGCTGCGCGAGGAACAGCGCGACGGCCGCGCGGAACTGCGCCAGCAGCTCGACAGCCTTTCCGCCTCGCAGGAGCAGCGGATCGATGCGTTCGGGCGCCGGCTCGACGACCTCGCCACCCGCACCGACCAGCGCCTGGACGTGCTGCGCGAGGCGCTGACCGACGACGCGCGCAAGGCGCGCTCCGAAACCGCGGAACTGCACCAGCGCTTCGAGTCCGCGCTCGGGCAGCGGCTGGCCGAGCTGACCCAGCGCAACGAACAGCGCATCGGCGAGATGCGCGCCACGCTCGAACAGCAGCTGCAGCGGCTGCAGGCCGACAACGCCGAGAAGCTCGAACAGATGCGCGCGACCGTGGACGAAAAATTGCAGTCGACGCTGGAAACGCGCCTCGGGCAGTCGTTCCGGCTGGTGTCCGAGCGCCTGGAACAGGTGCAGCGCGGCCTGGGCGAGATGCAGCAGCTGGCGACCGGCGTGGGCGACCTCAAGCGCGTGCTGACCAACGTCAAGACCCGCGGCATCTTCGGCGAGGTACAGCTGGGCGCGCTGCTCGAACAGGTGCTGACGATCGAGCAGTACGCCTGCAACGTCGCCACCGTGCCGGGCAGCAGCGAGCGGGTGGAATTCGCGGTGCGCCTGCCGGGCAGCCACGACACGCCGATCCTGCTGCCGATCGACGCCAAGTTCCCGCGCGAGGATTACGAGCGCCTGCTCGATGCCCAGGACCGCGTCGACGTCGACGCGGTGAATGTCGCATCCATCGGGCTGGAGCGGCAGGTGAAGCTGGAGGCGCGACGGATCCGCGACAAGTACCTCGCGCCGCCGCACACCACCGATTTCGCGCTGCTGTTCCTGCCGACCGAGGGCCTGTACGCCGAAGTGCTGCGCCGGCCGGGCCTGTTCGAGGTGCTGCAGCGCGAGTTCCGCGTCACCCTGGTCGGGCCGACCACGCTGCTGGCGCTGCTCAACAGCCTGCAGATGGGCTTCCGCACGCTGGCGATCGAGAAGCGTTCCAGCGAAGTGTGGCAGCTGCTGGGCACGGTGAAGTCGGAGTTCGGCAAGTTCGCCACGGTGCTGGAGAAGGCCAACTCGCAGCTCGACACCGTGCAGAACAGCATCAAGCAGGCCGGCGTGCGCACCCGCGCGATCGAACGCCAGCTCAAGGGCGTGGAGTCGTTGCCCGGCACCGAAGACGCGCCGCCGCTGCTGGATGCCGACGACTGAGGCGCCTTTGCGCGGACGCGGCGGACCGACTTCCGGCACGTGAAACCGCCGGCCCTTCGCACGACACTCCAGGGCAGGCCATCGCGGGAGACCCGGCATGCGTGGACGCCGCAGCTGCATCCGGTTCGCCGGAGTCGTGCTCGCATGGCTGGCGCTGGCCGGCCACGCAGCCGCTGAGCGCGAGTCGTTCGAACTGCGGGTGCCGCTGGCGCCGGCGCCGGTCGCGTCGGAAGGGCGCGTGCGCCTGTTCTACGAACTGCATCTGACCAACTTCTCCCGCGAACCGCTGGTGCCGGTGGCGATCGACGTGCGTGGCGACGACGATCTCCCGCTGGCGTCGTACACGGGGACGACGCTTGCCGCCAGGCTGGGGGCCGCGGTCCCGGTCGCCGGAGCCACCGACTCCACCGCGATCGCCCCCGGTGCGCGCAAGGTGCTGTACCTCGAACTCGACCTGGCGCCGGACGCGGTGCCGGCACGCCTGCACCATCGCGTGAGTTACCGGGTGGACGGCACGGACGCGATCGCCCACGCGGACGGTGGCGGGGTCGCGCCCGATCCACGTCCCGCGCCTGTGCTCGGCCCGCCGCTGCGCGGCGGACCCTGGGCGGCGGTGTTCGACCCGGCCTGGCCGCGCGGGCATCGCCGCGTGTTCTACGCGGTGGAAGGACGCGCGACCCTGCCCGGGCGTTTCGCGATCGACCTGGTCAAGCTCGATGCGGACGGCCGCCTGGCCACCGGCGATGCGGACGTGGTGCGTAACGCGCACGCCCATGGCGAAGCCGTGCTGGCGGTGGCGGATGCGACCGTGGCCGCGGTGCGCGGAGACTATCCGGAAGCCGCGCGCATCTCGCAGAACGGCCGGCATCCGCTGTCGGCAGGCAGCGGCAACTACGTGGTACTGGCGCTGGGCGACGGCCGCCACGCGGTCTACGAGCACCTGCGCCCGGGCAGCCTGAAGGTCGAGGCCGGGCGGCGGGTGCGGCGCGGCGAGGTGATCGGCGAAGTCGGCTACAGCGGCAGCGGCAACTGGCCGCACCTGCATTTCCACGTGGCCGACGCCGCCTCGCTGCTCGGCGCCGAGGGACTGCCGTTCGCGTTCGAAGGGTTCAGCGTGCTCGGGCGCTATGCCGACATCGAAGCGCTGGGCGAGCGGCCGTGGACGCCGCGTGCCGATCCCGCGACCGCGGTGCGCCGGCACGAGCGTCCCGCCGACAACAGCGTGCTGCGGTTTCCCGACTGATCTTCCGCGACGCGCCGGTCAGGGCGTCGGCGACAGCGGCACCACCGGCATCACGTCCACCGGGACGGTCGGATTGGCGTGGTCTTCGCGCAGGTAGTCCGGCAGTTCGTCGTCGTCCTCCTGCGGGCTGCGGCGGTCGGCCTGGATCTGGTAGTTGCGGCGCTGCAACCAGGCATCGCGCACCAGCGCGTACTCGTCGGTGGCGCCCTCGCGCATGCCGTCGAGGGCGAACAGCTGGGTGCGCAGGTCGACCAGTTGCAGGCCCTGCAGGAAGATGCGGGTGCCGTCGTCCTCGACCTGCCGGATCGGCGACAGCGGCGCGTCGCCGACCAGGCCGAAGGTGTCGCGCAGGGTGCGTGGGCCGAACAGCGGCAGTTCGACATAACGCGAATTCTTCCAGCCCCAGACGCCGAGGGTCTGGCCGAAGTCCTCGCTGCGGTTGGGGATGTTGGCGGCCGAGGCCGGGTCGAACAGGCCGCCGATACCGAGCGTGCTGTTGAGCAGGAAGCGGCCGAGCGACTGCCCCGCCTGTCCCGGCCGGCCCTGCAGCAGCGCATTGAGCGCGCTCACCGGCTGGCCGAGGTTGTTGAAGAAGTTGCCCACGCCCAGCCGCACCGGACGCGGCACCACCTTGACGTAGGCGCGCGCCAGCGGTGTGGCGATGGTGCGGTCGACGGCGTTGTTGAAGCGGTGGACCTTGCGGTTCCACTTCTCCCACGGGTCGTAGCTGGCGGGCAGCTGCGCCGGTGCGGGCAGGGTGGGATCGGCGACCGGATCGTAGGGCGTCGCCCCGTAGATCGCGGCGTAGTCGAGTTCGGCCTGGGTGGGGGGCTCGCCGGCGGGCATGGCGGCGTCCGTCGAACCGTCGGCATCGGCGGCTGGCATGACCCCGCCGGAAAGTGGCGCCGGGGCCGCGGACAGCTCGCCCGCGGCAGGCGTCGTGGGCGCGGGTTCGCCGGACTCGCCGAAGGTGGCGGCGCCGGCGACCGGGCTCTCCGAGGGCGCGATCGTCACCGCATCGTTCGCGGCATCGCGGGTGCCGCCGCTGCCGGCGCAGGCGGCGAGCAGCAACGGCAGCAGGAGGACAGACAGGCGCAGGCGGGGGGTCGGCGTCATCTTTGGCGATCCGTCGGACGTATCAGCGCGCGGGCGTCATGCCTGCGCGAAGGACAGGGCGGGAGAGAGGCGGTAGGCGCGTCGCAGGCCGTCGAGTCCGGGAGGATCGCCGGCGACGGACACGCCACCGCTACGTTGCGCGAGTTCCACCAGCAGCGCAAGGCCGGCGCTGTCGACCGACGACACCGCCGACAGATCGAAGCGTTGCGCCTGCGGCAACAGGCCCAGCGCCTGCGGCCACAGCGCGGCCACCGCCTCGCGGGTCAGCGCGCCGGCGAATGCGAGCGCGTCGCCGTCGCGACGCACGGTGGCCGCTGTCGCCATCAGTCGGTGCTCGCGTCCACCGCCAGCTGGCCGCTGCGCAGCTGCTGCGTGACCTGTGCGATCGACTTGCGCTGCAACTCGGCGTCGAACTGCTGGCGGAAGGTCTGCACGAACGACACGCCCTCGACCATCACGTCGAACACGCGCCAGCCGCTGCCGGCGCGGCGCATCAGGTAGTCGACCGGGATCGGCTCGCCGCCCTGGCGCACCAGCTCGCTCGATACCTTCACCCCGAGCCCGCGCGGCAGCGCCGTCTCGGACTTGATGCGGACCTGCAGGCGGGTGTTGAAGTCGATCAGCGAGGAGCCGTAGCGGCGCATCAGGTTGTCGGCGAGGGCATCGCCGAAGGCCTTGATGTCGGCATCGGAAGCGCCGCGGCCGTGGCGGCCGAGCACCTGGCGCGCGGCATAGTCGCGGTCGAACATGGTCTCGAACTCGCCGCTCACGAAGCGCTGCAGCGCGGCGCGGTCGGCGGCGAACTCGGAGCGGCGTGCCTCGATCGTCTCCAGCACGCGGCGGGTGTTCTCGAGCACGAGTTCGCTCGGGGAGCCCTGCATGGTGGCGGGGGCCGGGGCGGCTGCCGGAGCCTGGGCGAAGGACAGCACCGGCGCGGCGGCGGACAGGCTCGCAGCGAGCGCGAGCACGAGCAACTTGCGGATGGGGGTGTTCATGGGGTCGTTCCTTCTTCGGGAGCGGGTGTCTCGGGGGATGCGGCGGGCGCAACGTCGCCGGACGTGGGGGGCGGAGGCGCGGCTTCGTCTTCGCCGCCGCCGCTGAACATGTACTTGCCGACCATCTGCATCAGGTCGACGGCCGGGGTGGTGAATGCGATCTCCTCGCCGGGCTTGAGCGACTCCAGGTCGCCGCCCGGCTGCAGGCCGATGTAGCTCTCGCCGAGCAGGCCGCCGGTGAGGATGCCGGCCGAGGTGTCGATCGGGATCTCGGCGAAGCGGCTGTCGATGGCGAGCGTGACGATGGAATCGAACTTCAGCGGATCGAGGTCGATCCCCGCCACGCGACCGACGGTCACGCCGCCGATCTTGACCGGCGCGTTCGGGCGCAGCTGGCCGACCTGGGTGAAACGCGCGACCAGCTCGTAGCTGTCGCGGGCGAAGCCGAACCGGCCGTTGGTGGAGGCGATCGCCAGCACCAGCAGCGAGCCCAGCGCCAGCACCAGAAAGGCGCCGACGGCGAATTCGAGACGGGGTCCGCGTGTGCTCATGAATGGATCTCCGGAACCTGACGGTCGTCCCGCGCATATCTGTCATCCCGAGCGCAGCGAGGGATCCGGCCATGCCGATGCGGAAAACGGGATCCCTCGCTGCGCTCGGGATGACAGCGGCAAATGCCGGGATGACAGCGGCAAATGCCGGGGCGACGGCGGCAGATGCCGGGGTGGCGGCGAGTGGGCATTGTCGGGGGGCTCGTCTGAATGAACCGCGATGGGTGTGAATGGGCCACGGTGGTCATGAATGAAGCGGGATGGGCGGGCTCTTCGGCTATCGGAACAGGAACGCCGACAGCACGAAGTTGAACATCAGCACCAGCAGCGAGGCGTTCACGACCGCGCGGGTGGTCGCCACCGAGGTGCCCTCGATCGTCGGCTCGGCGTGGTAACCCACGTACGAGGCCACCAGCGCCGCGGTGCCGCCGAACACCGCCGCCTTGACGAAGGCGGGCACGAAGTCGTCGTGGAAATCGACCGAATCCTTCATCGTCTGCCAGAACATGCCGTTGTCGATGCCCAGCACCTGCACCGCCTGGAACCAGCTGGCGGCGATCGCGAAGCTGGCGAAGAAGCCGACCAGCAGCGGCACCGTCAGCACCGCCGCCCAGAAGCGCGGTGCCACCGCCTTGGCCACCGGGTCGATGCCCATCAGCCCGAGCGCGGTGATCTGGTCGGTGGCGCGCATCAGGCCCAGTTCGGCCGCGATCGAACTGCCCGCGCGACCGACGAACAGCAGCGCGGTCAGCACCGGCGCCAGTTCGCGGTACAGGCCCAGGCCGATCAGCACGCTGACCTGGTTGGAAGCGCCGTAGGTCTCGAGCGCACGGAAGCCCAGCAGGGTCAGCGACAGGCCGACGAAGGCGCCGCCGACCGCGATGATCGGCAGCGAGCGCGCGCCGACCTTGTAGATCTCGCGCACGAGTTCGGTGAAGAAGTCGGCGGTGGGCTTCGACGCGCGCAGCACCGAGAGCGAGAACAGCCCGCCGCGCCCGACCGAGCGGATGGCCTGGGCCAGCGCCATCACGCCGCCTCCGCGCGCGGGCTGCTGTCGAACGCGATCGGCCCGTCCGGCTTGCCCTGCAGGAACTGCTGCACCAGGAGATCCCCGCTCGCCTGCAGTTCGCCGGGCGTGCCGGAATAGACGACGCGGCCGTTGGCGATCACCACCGCGCGGTCGGCGATCGGCAGGGTCTCGTGCACATGGTGGGTGACGATGATGCTGGTCAGGCCGAGGCGGTCGTTGAGTTCCGAGATCAGGTTGATGATCACGCCCGAGGCGATCGGGTCGAGCCCGGTGAGCGGTTCGTCGTAGATCATCAGCGGCGGGTCGAGTGCGATCGCGCGCGCCAGTGCGACCCGGCGCGCCATGCCGCCGGACAGTTCGCGCGGATAGGCGTCGGCGGCGGCGCGCAGGCCCACCGCATGCAGCTTCATCTCAACCAGCCGGTCGATCACCGCGCGCGGCAGCCGGGTGTGGGTGCGCAGCGGCAGGGCGATGTTCTCGGCGGCGGTGAGGTCGGTGAGCAGGCCGTTGCCCTGCAGCAGCACGCCGATGCTCCTGCGCAACGCCAGCAGCGCACGCTGCTGGCGGGGCACCGGCTGGCCCAGTACCTCGACCGTGCCGGCGGCGGGCACCAGTTCGCCGGTCAGCGCCGCGAGCAGGGTCGACTTGCCGCTGCCCGAAGGCCCGAGCACGGCGGTGATGCTGCCACGCGGCACCTCGAGGTCGAGGCCGGACAGGATGGTCCGGGTACCGCGGTCCAGGCGGACCCCGGCAAGGCGCACGGCGGGGGCGTCGTTGGCGTCGATGGGCATGGGGGACACAGGGGAGTCCGCTAGGACCGGCAAGCGCGACAGCATCGCCAACGGCGGCTGAACCTGGCCGGAGTCACTGAACCGGAAGGTACAGGAATGCCGGCGCGGGTAAGTGTGCCGATGGTGGGGGTGTGCGAGGCCGGGGTGACACGCGGCAACCGGCCCAGGTCGGGCCCGCCGATGGCCCAGGACGGCGCCGAGCTCGTGCGGGGCTGGTTGCAGAGCGTCGAGGCGACCAGGCTGGAAGTCTCGGCCCGCCGGCCTCCCGGTCAGCCCGGCGGCGGGTCGTCCGCCGCCTCCGGCACCACCCCCACGTACTGCGCGCGCGGCCGGATCAGGCGGCCGCGGTCCTGCTGCTCCTGGGCGTGGGCGAGCCAACCCGCCAGGCGGCCGGCGGCGAACAGCACCAGCGCCGGCGCCGGCCCGAGTCCGTGCACATGGCAGAGCGCGGCGAGCATGCCGTCGATGTTGGGCAGCCGGCCGCTGCTCTCGGCCGCCGCGGCAACCAGCGCCTCGACCTCGCCCATGCGCGGGTTGTCCGCGCAGCGCGCGCGCAGCATCGCCAGCAGTTCGGCGCCACGCGGGTCGCCATCGGGATAGAGCACGTGGTGGAAGCCGGGGAGTTCGTCGCCGCGCTGCCAGCGTTCGTGGACCAGGGCCCCTGGCGAGCGTGCCTCGGCGCCATCGGCGAGCAGGGCGTACGCACGCGCGGTGGCGCCGCCATGGCGTGGTCCGGACAGCGCGGCCAGGCCTGCGCAGACGGTGGCGTGCAGGTGCGCGCCGGTGGACGCGACCACGCGCGCGGCGAAGGCGGAGACGTTGAGCTCGTGGTCGGCGCACAGCACCAGGGCGGCGCGGACGAGTTCGGCGAACGCGGCATCGCCCGGCCGCCAGGCATCGGCCAGCAACTGGTGCACCGGGCGCGCGTCGGGCGTGCCGGCGACCAGCAGCGCGGCGTTCTGGCGCAACAGGGTGGCGGCGATGCGGCGCTTGATCGCCGGTGCGGCGTTGAGGGTATGGCGCTGGTCGACGGCCAGCAGCGGGATCGCCGCCATCGCCCGTTCCAGCGGCGGCAGCGTCGCGTCGGTGGCCAGCGGCGCCACCCGCGCCGGCCAGCCCTCGGCGGGCGGCGGGTCGAAGGGATCGAGTTCGCCGCAATCCCACAGCAGGCGCGCGGCATCCTCCAGCGTGGCCCCGGCGCGGACCAGCGCCACCGCCGGGCGGCCGCGGTAGCAGGGCCCGTCGGGACGGATCAGCGAGATCGCGGTTTCCATCACCGGCAGGCCGCGGTCGAGGCTCTGCGCCGCCCCCCGCGCCGCGCCGCGCCCGGCCTGCTTGCGCTGCGCGAGGCGCTCGACGTCGCGGCGCAGGTACACCCGGCTGCGATGGTCGGGGCCGGGCCGCGACTCGATCAGGCCGCGGCTGACGTAGGCGTACAGCGTCGACGCGCTGATCCCGAGTACGGCACAGGCCTCGGGGGCGGGGATCAGCTCGGCGTCGGCAGGCGTGTGCATCGGCAGGCTCGTCGGAAAACAGGTTGATCTGTCCGATCAAGATTGATCAACCCGAAGAAGAGTGCCACATTGCGCGGCATCCGGGAATCCCGCCGCCAGACCCGCCGCCGATGAGCCACGATCCCGCCGCCGTCCCCGCGTCACCGGGTGCAAGGTTCCGCGCCGCCCTCGCCGCCGAATCGCCGCTGCAGGTGGTCGGCGCGATCAACGCCAACCACGCCCTCCTCGCGCAGCGGGCCGGCTACCGCGCGATCTACCTGTCGGGTGGCGGCGTGGCCGCGGGGTCGCTGGGCCTGCCCGACCTCGGCATCAACACGCTCGAGGACGTGCTGGTCGACGTGCGCCGCATCACCGACGTCTGCCCGCTGCCGCTGCTGGTCGACATCGACACCGGCTTCGGCCCCAGCGCATTCAACATCGAGCGCACGGTGAAGTCGCTGATCAAGGCCGGCGCGGCCGCCTGCCACATCGAGGACCAGGTCGGCGCCAAGCGCTGCGGCCATCGCCCGGGCAAGGAGATCGTGTCGCAGGGCGAGATGGTCGACCGGGTCAAGGCCGCCGCGGATGCGAAGACCGATCCGGACTTCTTCCTGATCGCGCGCACCGATGCGATCCAGGTCGACGGCGTGGACGCCGCGATCGCCCGCGCCGTCGCCTGCGTGGAGGCGGGGGCGGACGGCATCTTCGCCGAGGCCGCCTACGACCTCGAGACGTACCGCCGGTTCGTGGATGCGGTGCAGGTGCCGGTGCTGGCCAACATCACCGAGTTCGGCAAGACCCCGCTGTTCACGCGCGAGGAACTGGCGTCGGCCGGCGTGGCGATCCAGCTCTACCCGCTGTCCGCGTTCCGCGCCATGAACAAGGCCGCGGAGACCGTATACGAGGCGATCCGCCGCGACGGCCACCAGCAGGCGGTGGTCGGGATGATGCAGACGCGCGAGGAACTGTACGAACGCATCGGCTACCACGCCTTCGAGCGCAAGCTCGACGCGCTGTTCCGGAAGCCATGAGCGCGACGCGACCGACGCGCAAGGGCGCGTGGTCGGCCGGCGGGCCGGACACGAAGGGGGCGTGTCCGGTGCCCTCCGGCACGTTGCGGCGCGGCCCGCGGGCCGCTTCCTTCCTTCCAACGCAGCGCCCCGCGGCAAGCGGACATCGCCGCCGGCGCGCGCAATGCACACAGGCCGTCCCAGGAGCACCCCATGAGCCAAGCCAATCCCGCCACGCCGTTCAAGCCGAAGAAGTCGGTGGCGCTGTCCGGCACCGCCGCCGGCAACACCGCGTTGTGCACCGTCGGCCGCACCGGCAACGACCTGGCCTACCGCGGCTACGACATCCTCGACCTCGCGACCACGTCCGAGTTCGAGGAGATCGCGCACCTGCTGGTGCACGGCACGCTGCCGAGCGCGAGCGAGCTTCGCGGCTACAAGGCGAAGCTGAAGTCGCTGCGCGGGCTGCCGGCCGCGGTCAAGGCCGCGCTGGAGGAGCTGCCCGCCTCGGCGCACCCGATGGACGTGATGCGTACCGGCGTGTCGGTGCTGGGCTGCGTGCTGCCGGAACCGGCGGACCACAACCACCCCGCCGCGCGCGACATCGCCGACAGGCTGATGGCCAGCCTCGGCTCGATGCTGCTGTACTGGTACCACTGGAGCCACAACGGCCGCGTCGTCGACGTGGAGACCGACGACGACTCCATCGGCGGCCACTTCCTGCACCTGCTGCACGGCCATCCGCCGAAGGACAGCTGGGTGCGGGCGATGCACACCTCGCTGATCCTCTACGCCGAGCACGAGTTCAACGCCTCCACCTTCGCCGCCCGCGTGATCGCCGGCACCGGCTCGGACATGTACAGCGCGATCGCCGGCGGCATCGGCGCACTGCGCGGTCCGAAGCATGGCGGCGCGAACGAGGTCGCGTTCGAGATCCAGAAGCGCTACGCGAATCCGGACGAGGCCGAGGCCGACATCCGCGAGCGGGTGGCGCGCAAGGAAGTGGTGATCGGCTTCGGCCATCCGGTGTACACGGTGTCGGATCCGCGCAACCAGGTGATCAAGCAGGTGGCGAAGGACCTGTCGGAGGAAGCCGGCAGCAGGAAGATGTTCGACATCGCCGAGCGGCTCGAAAGCGTGATGTGGGACGCCAAGAAGATGTTCCCCAACCTCGACTGGTTCAGCGCCGTCAGCTACCACATGATGGGCGTGCCCACCGCGATGTTCACGCCGCTGTTCGTGATCTCGCGCACCAGCGGCTGGAGCGCGCACGTGATCGAGCAGCGCATCGACGGCAAGATCATCCGCCCGAGCGCGAACTACACCGGTCCGGAGGACCAGGCCTACGTGCCGATCGACCAGCGCGGCTGAGCCCTTGTCTTTTCCCTCTCCCGCCTGCGGGAGAGGGGCAGGGGTGAGGGCAGCAGGTCGCGATGCGTCTGCCGCGCCTCCGGCGCGTCCTCATCCGCCCTTCGGGCACCTTCTCCCGCAAGCGGGAGAAGGGAACATCGAAAGACAGCAGTGAACCGAATCGCCATGAACAACCAGCATCGCAAGCCTCTTTCCGGGACGCAACTCGACTGGTTCGATGCGCGCGAAGCCGTCGAGGCGATCCGTCCCGGCGCTTGGGCGGCGTTGCCGTACACCGCACGCGTGCACGCCGAGAACATCGTGCGTCGCGCGGATCCCGCGCGCATCGACGACTACCTCGTGCAGCTGGTCGAACGCCGCCGCGACCTCGACTTCCCCTGGTTCCCGGCGCGCGTGGTCTGCCACGACATCCTCGGCCAGACCGCGCTGGTCGACCTGGCCGGCCTGCGCGACGCGATCGCGGAGCAGGGCGGCGATCCGGCCCGGGTCAATCCCGTGGTACCGGTGCAGCTGATCGTCGACCACTCGCTGTCGGTGGAATGCGGCGGCAGCGATCCGGATGCCTTCGCCGGCAACCGCGCGATCGAGGACCGCCGCAACGCCGACCGCTTCCACTTCATCGACTGGACGAAGCGTGCGTTCCGCAACGTCGACGTGATCCCGCCGGGCAACGGGATCATGCACCAGATCAACCTGGAGAAGATGTCGCCGGTGGTGTACGTGCAGGAGGGCGTGGCCTTCCCGGACACCTGCGTCGGCACCGACAGCCACACCCCGCACGTCGACGCGCTGGGCGTGATCGCGGTCGGCGTCGGCGGGCTCGAGGCCGAGAACGTGATGCTCGGTCGCGCCTCGTGGATGCGCACGCCGGACATGGTCGGCGTGGAACTCGCCGGCAGACCCGCGCCGGGCATCACCGCCACCGACGTGGTGCTGGCGCTGACCGAATTCCTGCGCCAGCAGAAGGTGGTCGGCGCCTATCTCGAGTTCCGCGGACCGGGCGCGGCGGCGCTGACCGTCGGCGACCGCGCCACGATCTCGAACATGGCGCCCGAGTACGGCGCGACCGCGGCGATGTTCTTCATCGACGACAACACCCTCGACTACCTGCGCCTGACCGGCCGCGAGGACGCGCAGGTCGCACTGGTGGAAACCTACGCGAAGGCCGCCGGCCTGTGGGCCGACGACCTGGCGCAGGCGCGCTACGAGCGAACCCTGCACTTCGACCTGTCGAGCGTGGTGCGCAACATGGCCGGCCCGTCGAACCCGCACCGGCGGCTGCCGACCAGCGCGCTGGCCGAGCGCGGCATCGCCGACGCCGGCAAGCGCGACGCCGGCGTGGCCGGCGAAGCGCAGGGCCTGATGCCCGACGGCGCGGTGATCATCGCGGCGATCACCAGCTGCACCAATACCTCAAACCCGCGCAACGTCATCGCCGCCGGCCTGCTGGCGCGCAACGCCAACGCGAAAGGGCTGTTGCGCAAGCCCTGGGTCAAGAGCTCGCTCGCGCCGGGCTCGAAGGCGGTGCAGCTGTACCTGGAGGAAGCCGGCCTGCTCGGCGAGCTCGAACGCCTCGGCTTCGGCATCGTCGGCTTCGCCTGCACCACCTGCAACGGAATGAGCGGCGCGCTCGATCCCGCGATCCAGAAGGAGATCGTCGAGCGCGACCTGTATTCGGTGGCGGTGCTCTCGGGCAACCGCAACTTCGACGGCCGCATCCATCCCCATGCGAAGCAGGCCTTCCTCGCCTCGCCGCCGCTGGTGATCGCCTACGCGATCGCCGGCACCATCCGCTTCGACATCGAGAAGGATGCGCTGGGGTTCGATGCCGAGGGAGAGCCGGTCACGCTCAAGGACCTGTGGCCGGACGACGCCGAGATCGACGCGGTGGTCAAGGCCAGCGTCAAGCCGGAACAGTATCGCCAGGTGTACGGGCCGATGTTCAAGCTGCAGGTCGACAGCGGCGAGCGGGTGAGCCCGCTGTACGACTGGCGCCCGCAATCCACCTACATCCGCCGCCCGCCGTACTGGGAGGGCGCGCTCGCCGGCGAACGCACGCTGCGCGGCTTGCGCGCGCTGGCGGTGCTGGGCGACAACATCACCACCGACCACCTCTCGCCTTCGAACGCGATCCAGGCCGCCAGCGCGGCCGGCGAGTACCTGGCGTCGATGGGCCTGCCGGAGGAGGACTTCAATTCCTACGCCACCCATCGCGGCGACCACCTCACCGCGCAACGCGCGACCTTCGCCAACCCGAAGCTGCTCAACGAGATGGTGCGCGACGCCGAGGGCAACGTGGTGCAGGGCTCGCTGGCGCGGATCGAGCCCGAGGGCGAGGTGGTGCGGATGTGGGAGGCGATCGAGACCTACATGCAGCGGCGCCAGCCGCTGCTGATCATCGCCGGCGCCGACTACGGCCAGGGCAGTTCGCGCGACTGGGCGGCCAAGGGCGTGCGCCTGGCGGGCGTGGAGGCGATCGTCGCCGAAGGCTTCGAGCGCATCCATCGCACCAACCTGGTGGGCATGGGCGTGCTGCCGCTGGAGTTCGAAGCCGGCACCACGCGGCTGACGCTCGGTATCGACGGCAGCGAGACCTTCGACGTGGTCGGCGCGCGCGCGCCGGGGTCGTCGATGACGCTGGTGATCCGCCGCAAGGATGGCGAGGCGGTGGAGGTGCCGGTGACCTGCCGCCTGGATTCCGACGAGGAACAGTCGATCTACGAAGCCGGCGGCGTGCTGCAGCGCTTCGCCCAGGACTTCCTGGCCCAGGCGAAGGCGGCGTAACCGGTAGCCCGGATAAGCGCAGCGCATCCGGGACCCCGCGCATGTCTCCGGTCGCGCATGTCGGATCGCGGGATGACGAAGGTGGTGCGTTCTATGGACGCACCGGACGACCGCCCCGGATGCGCTGCGCTTATCCGGGCTACGCGGGGAGGCGACGCCCCTTAATGGGGCATCGCACGGCGATGTCGAACGTGGGTATGCAGGTTCGTCGTGGCAAGACATCCACCCGCAAGGAGACGAGCATGAGCGATTCCACCACTACCGGCACCGTCCGCCTGCACCGCGTCCTGCGCGCGCCGCCCGAGCGCGTCTACCGCGCGTTCCTCGATGCCGGCGCAATGGTCAAGTGGCTGCCGCCGAACGGCTTCACCGCGACCATGCACGCGTTCGACCCGCGCGTCGGCGGCGGCTACCGGATGTCGTTCACAAATTTCGGCACCGGATCCAGCCACTCCTTCCGCGTGACCTACGTAGAGCTGGTGCCCAATGAACGCATCCGCCAGACCGATACCTTCGACAATCCCGGGCTGCCGGGCGAGATGCAGGTGACGGTGATCCTGAAGAAGAGCATCGCCGGCACCGAACTGCAGATCGAGCAGGCAGGCATCCCGGCCGCGATCCCGGTGGATTTCTGCTACATGGGCTGGCAGGAATCGCTGGACATGCTGGCGAGGCTGGTCGAGCCCGAGATTCCGGATGGTGCTTGAGGAAGTGGAAATACACGGGTCCTCTCCGATGTCACCCCGAGCGCAGCGAGGGGTCTGGCCGGGGCTGCAGCAGATCCCTCACTATGCTTGGGATGACAGGGGTTGTGATCGAGGCGACCATGTCCCGCATGTCCCGCCGAGGAGAGCGAGGGCCGGCCGCCTGAAGTGGATCGCGCGGGTCATCTCCGAATGTCACCCCGAGCGTAGTGAGGGGTCTGTCTCGGACTGCAGAGATCCCTCGCTACGCTCGGGATGACAGGGGGCTTGATGGCGCGGCCACCGGCGAGTTTCACATCGACGAAACACCCGAACCGACGAAGTATCCGCGCCAATGAAAGACCCGCACCAATGAACGTCCTGCACCAGGAGACAACGACATGGCACTGAAGCAGGGCGTCAAACAGCTGGTCGAGACGGCCAACGCGCGCATCACCACCCTTCCGGTCGCGGACGCCAGGGCATTGCTCGGCGACCCGGGCGTCGTGTTCGTCGACATCCGCGACGTGCGCGAGCTCGAGCGCGAGGGCATGGTGCCCGGCGCCTTCCACGCGCCGCGCGGCATGCTCGAGTTCTGGGTCGATCCGGATAGTCCCTACTTCAAGCCGGTGTTCGGCGAGCAGCGGCGCTTCGTGCTGTATTGCCAGTCCGGCTGGCGCTCGGCGCTGGCCACCGCGACGTTGCAGGACATGGGGCTGGCCGACGTGGCCCATGTCGCCGGCGGGTTCCACGCCTGGAAGGATGCGGGCGGCGAGGTCGCGCCGCGGCCTTCGCGGGCGTGATGCCGGAGAACCGCCCTTGCCCGGCACGCCGCGTACTGGATCGTCCGGCGCAGGATGCGTCGCAACCCACGCTCCGCACCCGCGCGCCGGACCGATGAACCTTCCATGGAACGCTTCGCCATGACCGACCAGCTCCGCATCCCCGCCACCTACATGCGCGGCGGCACCTCCAAGGGCGTGTTCTTCCGCCTCCAGGACCTGCCGGAGGCGGCGCGCGTGCCCGGCCCCGCGCGCGACGCGCTGCTGCTGCGGGTGATCGGCTCGCCCGATCCCTACGGCAAGCACACCGACGGCATGGGCGGGGCGACGTCGAGCACCAGCAAGTGCGTGATCGTCTCGAAGGCGACGGTGGCGGACCACGATGTCGACTACCTCTACGGCCAGGTGTCGATCGATTCGGCCTTCGTCGACTGGAGCGGCAACTGCGGCAACCTGTCGTCGGCGGTCGGGCCGTTCGCGATCGCGGGCGGCCTGCTCGATCCGGCGCGCGTGCCGGAGAACGGCACCTGCACGGTGCGCATCTGGCAGGCGAACATCGGCAAGACCATCGTGGCGCGCGTGCCCGTGGTCGACGGCCAGGTGCAGGAAACCGGCGATTTCGAACTCGACGGCGTGGCCTTCCCCGCGGCCGAGATCATGCTGGAGTTCCTCGCTCCGTCCGACGAGGGCGAGGCCGGCGGCGCGATGTTCCCCACCGGCCAACTGGTCGACACGCTGGACGTGCCCGGCATCGGCCCGCTGCGGGCGACGATGATCGCCGCCGGCATTCCCACCGTGTTCGTCGACGCCGCAGATCTCGGCTACGACGGCACCGAACTGCAGCCGGCGATCAACGACAACCCGGCGGCGCTGGCGAAGCTGGAAGCCATCCGCGTCGCCGGCGCGCTCCGCATGGGCCTGGTCCGCACGCCGGAGGAAGCGCTCAGGCGCCAGCACACGCCGAAGCTCGCGTTCGTCGCCCCGCCGAAAGACTACGTGTCGAGCAGCGGCAAACCGGTGGCCGCCAGCGACATCGACCTCAACGTGCGCGCGCTGTCGATGGGCAAGCTGCACCACGCGATGATGGGCACCGCCTCGGTCGCCATCGCCACCGCTGCCGCAATCCCGGGCACGCTGGTGAACCTCGCCGCGGGCGGGGGGCTGCGCGAGGCCGTGCGCTTCGGGCATCCCTCCGGCACCCTGCGCGTGGGTGCGGCGGTGGCGCAGGTCGACGGCCGCTGGACGGTGACGAAGGCGGTCATGTCGCGCTCGGCGCGGGTGCTGATGGAGGGTGCGGTGCGGGTGCCTGCGGACACGCTGGGCTGAGCGCCGTCGGCGCGCCCTCATCCGCCCCTTCGGGGCACCTTCCACCCGTGAAGGGCGCAATGTCCCGTAGAACGGAAGAAGGGAACATCCATGCATCGCGCCCGGCGGACGCGTCCGACGGAAACGGCATTGACGTCCCGCTTCCGTTCGCCGACGACTCGGGAATGACCTCTCGCTTCCGTTCGCGGGGGACTCGGGAGCGACCTCCCTCTCCCGTTCGACGGGAGAGGGGCAGGGGTGAGGGCGGCTCAGGTCGCGTCGGGCCGTCCGTTCCGGCCTCCGACCCACCGCACGGGGTTTGACTACCGGTTCGCCCGCCCGAACCGCTCACCGAAGAAGTCGCCGTCGTTCCAGCGCGGTCGCTGCGCCGCGTCGCCGACGATCCGGCCGATGCGCGCGTTGAGCGTGGCCAGGCGCGCGGCGTCGCCGTACTGGATCGGCAGGTCGACCTCGTCGCAGGGCTGGTGGTAGCAGTTGCGCAGGAACCAGGTGGCGGCCAGCTTCGGGTCCTGGTCGGGACGCGCGCCGACCACGCCGCCCATCAGGTACACCGCCGGCACGCCGGCGCGCACGAAGGCGTACTGGTCGCTGCGCACGAACACGGTTTCCTCGGGGAACGGATCGGGCGAGAGCGCCACGCCCACGTCCTTCGCCGCGGTGTCCAGCGCGTCCCTCAGGGACGAATGCTCGACGCCGACCGGCACCACGTCGGTGGTCGGCGCGGTCAGCATCGGCATGTCCATGTTGATGTTGGCGACCAGCGCGCCGTCGACCGACGGCTCGCGCGCGAACCATTCCGCGCCCAGCAGCCCCTTCTCCTCCGCGGTCAGCGCGACGAAGACCATCGAGCGCTTCGGCGCCGGGCCGGCCGCGAGCTCGCGCGCGGCCTCGAGCAGGATCGCCACGCCCAGCGCGTTGTCGATCGCACCGTTATGGATGCCGTCGCCGTCGACCTCCGCGCCGATGCCGATGTGGTCCAGGTGCGCGGTGTACACCACGTGCTCCGATGCCAGCGTGGGATCGCTGCCGGCGATGCGCGCCACCACGTTGCGCGAGTCCAGCGGTTCGATCTTCGTGCGTCCGGCCAGCCGCAGCGTCCCCGGCAGCGCGAAGCCCTTCAGCGTGCCCTCGCGCGCGGCGTCGAACAGTTGCGCCGCGGTGCGGTCGCCGCCGGCGAACAGTTCATCCGCCGCCGCGGCGCTGACCACCGCGCCGGCCTGCAGTTGCGGCCAGGTGTCGATGCCACGACCCCCGGCGTCGCGCAGCCGCATCGAAGGCTTGCCCGCGTTCTGCACCGCGCGCGCCCAGGGATGGCGCACCTCGTCGTCGGCGGTGTTGACGTAGACCACGCCGACCGCGCCGCGCTCCACCACGTTGCGCAGCTTCTCGCGCATGGACGAATGGAAGGCGCGGTGCGTGTTCCCGAAGCTGGCTGGCGCGCCGCCGAACATCACCGCGATCGCGCCGCGCAGGTCGACCCCGGCGAAATCATCGTGTCCGAGCTCCGGTGCATGCACCGCCTGGCCCACGAAGGCCGCCGGGGCTTCGAGCGTGGCCTCGGGCGCGTTGTGGTTGGGCATCGGCAGGAACTGGCCGCGATACTCCAGCCCGGTCCGCCTGCCGCCGCGCACGATCTCCAGGCTCGCGCCGTCGTCGAGCACGGTCGCCCGCAGCAGCGGCACCGGCTGGAAGAACGTGCCGTCGTCGCCGGCGGGCGTCAGGCCGATCTCCGCATAGCGCCCGGCCACGTACTCCGCGGCGCGATCGAAGCCGGGGGTGCCGGTCTCGCGACCTTCCATCGCGTCGTCCGCCAGCGCGCGCACGTCTGCCTCGATGCGCTGGCCGGCGGGGGTGTCGTTGGGCGGCGGCGGGGTGGCCGGGGCCGCAGCGCTTTCCGCGGGCGAGGCCGGGGACGGTGCCGCGTCGACGGGGGACGGGTCGCGCTGGCAAGCCGCGAGCGGAAGGCACAGCAGCACGAGGGCGGCGGTCAGGCGGGGGTTCATCGATGGCGAGCCTTGTACAAGTGCCCGGACGCTAGCACCGGCGGCGGGCATGCTTCAACACGCCGGCGCCAGGAAACACGCTGCGGCAACATGCCACGCCTATGATGGGCCGGCGTGCACCGCGCGCCGCGTTGATCCGGGTCAATGCGGTCGGGCGCGGCGAGCGCGATCCTCGCACCGGCACGGCGCTTGAACGAGTACGTTGCGCCGCGTGCGGATGCGCATACCGCAGGCGCGACCTGCGACCACCCTCCGATCTCCCGACGCACGAGGTGACGACATGGGCAATGCCTCCGATCTGCCGATGCAGCTGTGGAAAGCCAATCTCGATCTGCAGCTGCGGCTTGGCCGCCTGCTCCAGGACAGTGGGCGCGAATGGATGGAACTGGGCACCCGCGCGGCCGGCGAAGGCGCCGCCGAGCTCGATGCCGAGTTCCGCAAGCTGCTGCGCGGCGGCGACTGGCAGGGGCTGTCGGCGCTGCCGGTGGAGGCGTTCTGGCGCCAGGCCGAGCAACGCGTCGGCGACAACCAGGCGATCAACCAGCTGGCGCTGCGCGTGCAGGACGGCTTCGTCCGTGGCGTGGTCGAGGCGCTGCAGGACTGGCAGGCGCAACTCACGCGGGCGTGGTCCGGCGCGGGGGTCTCCGTGGGCGCGGTGCCCGACCTCGCGCAGGCCTGGGACGGACTCGTCTCGAACTGGGAGGCGGGCCTGGCGACCCTGACGCCGTCTCCGGCCCGGACCTCGGCGGCACGCAGGGCGCAGGCCGGCGAGGCCGCGGCGAAGCCTGCCGCAACGGTCCCGGCTACCAGGAAACCGGTGGCGAAGCGGGCGGCGAAGGCAGCCGCGAAGTCACCGGCCGCCCGCAAGACCGCAGCCGGCAAGCCCGCCGCGAAGAAGACCGCCGCCCGCAAGCCCGCGCCAGCGAAGAAGGGCGCACGCAGGCGTGGTGGCTGATCCCGCGACGAGCGCGGCCCCGGCGCTGGCGCAGCCCGCCACGCTGTGGCACGCGATCGACGCGGTCGAGGTCCTGCGACAACTCGAGGCCGATCCGGGGGGGCTGGCGCCCGACATCGCCGCGCGCCGGCTGCAGGCGCATGGCCCGAACGCATTGCCACCGCCGCAGCGCACACCCGGCTGGCGGCGCCTTCTGCGCCAGCTCGACGATCCGCTGATCCTGTTCCTGCTCGCCGCGGCGGTGGTCGCGGCGGTGCTGGCGCACTACGTCGATGCGGGCGTGATCGCCGCGGTGGTGCTGGTCAACGCCATCGTCGGCTTCGTGCAGGAAGGACGCGCCGAGCAGGCGCTGTCGGCACTGCGCTCGATGCTGGCGCCATCGGCGCGGGTGCTGCGCGGCGGTGCCCGCGAGCAGGTGGCGGTGGAAACCCTGGTGCCGGGCGACGTGCTGTTGCTGGAAGCCGGCGACCGCATCGCCGCCGATGCCCGCCTGCTGCGCGGACGCGGCCTGCGCGTGGACGAATCGGTGCTCACCGGCGAATCGGTGCCGATCGAGAAGTCGGTCGAACCGGTCGCCACCGGCGCCGACCTCGGCAGCCGCACCTCGATGCTGTACTCGGGCACCCTGGTGGCGGCGGGACAGGCCACCGCCTTGGTGGTGGCCACCGGCCCGCAGACCCAGATCGGCCGCATCGGCACCCTGCTCGGCGAGGTCGAGTCGCTGACCACGCCGCTGCTGCAGCAGATCGCGCGCTTCGGCAAGGTGTTCACCACGGTCGCGCTGGTCGCCTCCGCCGCGCTGCTGCTGTTCGCGGTGCTCGTGCGCGGCTACGGCTGGCTCGATGCGCTGATGATCGTGGTCGCGCTCGCCGTCGGCGCCATCCCCGAAGGCCTGCCCGCGGTGATCACCATCACCCTGGCCATCGGCGTGCGCCGCATGGCCGCGCGCAACGCGATCGTGCGCCGGCTGCCGGCGGTGGAGACGCTGGGCGCGACCACCGTGATCTGTTCGGACAAGACCGGCACGCTCACACGCAACGAGATGACCGCGCGCAGCATCGCCACCGTCGCCGGGCGGGTGGAGGCCCAGGGCGGCGGCTACGCGCCGACCGGCGTGCTCGTGGCCCGCGACGGCGGCGATGCCGCACTGGCCACGGCGCAGCGCGTGGCGCGGATCGGCCTGCTGTGCAACGACGCGCAACTGCATGCCGACGGCGACGGCCACTGGCGGATCGACGGCGATCCGATGGAGGCGGCGCTGCTGGCGCTGGCCGGCAAGGCCGGGTTCGACGGCGCGGCGATGCGCAACGCGCACCCGCGGCTGGACGAGGTGCCGTTCGACGCCGCGCACCGCTTCATGGCCACGCTGCACGCCGACGCCGAAGGCGCCGGCGCGCTGGTGTGCGTGAAGGGCGCACCGGAGCAGGTGCTGGCGCTGTGCACGGCGCAGGCCGGCCGCGACGGCGGCGCCGGGCCGCTGGATGCCGCGTTCTGGCAGCAGTCGATCGATGCCGCCGGCGGCGAGGGCCAGCGCGTGCTCGGCTTCGCCTGGCGCCGGCTCGAACGCGTGCCCGAGCGCTTCGTGCTCGACGACATCGGCGAACTGGTGTTCGCCGGCCTGGTCGGTTTCATCGACCCGCCGCGCGAGGAGGCGATCCGCGCGGTCGCCGACTGCCGCGCCGCCGGCATCGCGGTGAAGATGATCACCGGCGACCACGCCGCCACCGCCGCCGCGATCGCCGAGCAGCTGCGCCTGGCCGACGACGTGCGCGTGGTCACCGGGCAGGAGCTCGAGGGCGTCACGGACGCCGAACTGCCCGAACTGGCCGGGCGCGCCAGCGTGTTCGCCCGCACCACGCCCGAGCACAAGCTGCGGATCGTGCGCGCGCTGCAGTCGCGCGGCCACACCGTGGCGATGACCGGCGACGGGGTCAACGACGCGCCTTCGCTCAAGCAGGCCGACATCGGCGTGGCGATGGGCCGCAAGGGCACCGAGGCGGCGAAGGAGGCCAGCGGCATGGTCCTGGCCGACGACAACTTCGCCTCGATCGCGGCCGCGGTGCACGAGGGGCGCGCGGTCTACGACAACATCCGCAAGGTCATCGCCTTCACGCTGCCCACCAACGGCGGCGAGGCGCTGGCGGTGATCCTGGCGATCGTGTTCGGCTGGGTGCTGCCGATGACGCCGCCGCAGATCCTGTGGATCAACATGGTGCTGGCGATCACCCTCGGCCTCGCGCTCGCGTTCGAGCCGCCCGAATCCGGGCTGATGGCGCGCCCGCCGCGCCGTCGCGACGCGCCGCTGGTGTCGGCGTTCATGCTGTGGCGGATCGTGCTGGTGTCGATCCTGTTCAGCGTCGGCGCGTTCGGCATCTTCGCCTGGGCACAGGGCCGCGGGCACGACGTCGCCACCACGCGCACGATGGTGGTCAACATGTTCTGCGTGATGGAGATCTTCTACCTGTTCAGCGTGCGCTACCTGCACGGCACCTCGTTCTCGCTGCGCGGGCTGCGCGGCACGCCGGCGGTGCTGTGGGCGATCGTGGCGGTGGTGCTGGCGCAGCTCGCCTTCACCTACCTGCCGTGGATGCACGTGCTGTTCGGCAGCCGGCCGCTGCCGCTGTTCGAGGGTATCGTGATCGTGGCCTCCGGTGCGGCGCTGATGGGCCTGCTGGAAGTGGAGAAGGCGCTGCTGCGCCGGATCGGCGTGTTCGAGGAACTGGGCCCGGTGCCCGCAGACGAGCGAGCGACATGACGGACGACGACCTGCGCATCCTGCGCAACCGCACCTTCGACGAACTCGCGGTCGGGCAGACCGCGCGCATCGAGCGCACGCTCACCGCGGACGACGTCGCGCTGTTCGCGGTGTTGTCGGGCGACGCCGGCCCGCAGCCCCCGGTCGACGCGCCCGCCGCCGCGAATGGCGCCAGCGCGGTGATCGCGCACGGCATGTGGGGCGGGGCGATGATCGCGGCGTTGCTGGGCACGCGCCTGCCCGGCCCGGGCACGATCCACCGCCGGCAGGACCTGCGTTTCCTCGCGCCGCTGAAGCCCGGCGAGCAGTTGGCCATCCAGGTCACGGTCACGGCGCTGGATCCCGCGACCCGCGGCGTCGTCCTGGCCTGCGCCTGCACCCGCCCGGACGGCACGATCGCGATCGAGGGCGAGGCCGAGGTGATCGCGCCCGACGTGCGCATCGAACGCCCGCGCACCGCGCTGCCGGAGATCCGGCTCGATGCCGCGGGCAACGATGGCCTGGCGCGGCTGCTGGCGCATGTCGCGCCGCTCGAGGCGATCCGGGTGGCGGTGGTGCATCCCTGCGATGCGCTGAGCCTGTCGGGCGCGCTCGATGCGCGCGATGCCGGCCTGATCGTGCCGGTGCTGGTGGGCCCGCGCGCCCGGATCGAGGCTGCCGCGGCCGAGGCCGGCGTCGACCTTGCCGGACTGGAGATCGAGGACGCGCCGCACAGCCACGCCGCCGCCGCGCGCGCGGTGGAACTCGCGCGCGCAGGCAAGGTCGAGGCGCTGATGAAGGGCAGCCTGCACACAGACGAGCTGATGGGCGCGGTGGTGGCCTCGGCCACCGGGCTGCGCACCAAGCGCCGCGTCAGCCACTGCTTCGTGCTGCAGACTCCGCACTACCCGCGGCCGTTCATCGTCACCGATGCCGCGATCAACCTCGCGCCGGACCTGGCGCAGAAGGCCGACATCGTCCGCAATGCGATCGATCTGGCGCACGTGATCGGTGTGGAACTGCCGAAGGTCGCGATCCTCGCGGCGGTGGAGACGGTGACGCCGTCGATGCCGGCCACGCTCGACGCCGCAGCGCTGTGCAAGATGGCCGACCGCGGCCAGATCGAGGGCGCCGTGCTCGACGGCCCGCTGGCCTTCGACAACGCGGTCTCGATCGCCGCCGCGCGCACCAAGGGCATCGTCTCCGAGGTCGCCGGCCAGGCCGACATCCTGGTGGTGCCGGACCTGGAAAGCGGCAACATGCTGGCCAAGCAGGTGATGTTCATGGGCGACGCCGCCAGCGCCGGCATCGTGCTCGGCGCGAAGGTGCCGGTCGTCCTCACCAGTCGCGCCGACCCCCGCGAAGCGCGCATGGCCTCGTGCGCCATCGCCCTGATGCTCGCCCACCGCTACCGCACCGCCCCCCCCTGACTCCCGTCCCCGCCGTAGCCCGGATAAGCGAAGCGCATCCGGGACCGTACCGACACAAGCACCCGCGCCTGCGGCGCGCCCACATCCGCCTTTCGGCACCTTCCACCCGTGAAGGGCGCAATGTCCCGCAAGCGGGAGAAGGAACGGCCCCGTAGCCCGGATAAGCGAAGCGCATCCGGGAAACCCTGCGCGACCCCGGATGCGCTTCGCTTATCCGGGCTACCTCCTGACGCGGCCTTGACTCTGGACCCGGGTCCAGGGTGCAGACTGGCCGTCCTCCCCACCGGAGACCGCCCATGTCCAGCATGAGCATCGGCCAACTCGCCCAGCAGGCCGGCGTCGCCATCGACACCGTGCGCTATTACGAGCGCAGCGCGCTGCTCGCGCCCGCCGGCCGCCTGGCCTCGGGCTACCGGCGCTACGGCAGCGCCGAGGTGAAGCGGCTGCGTTTCATCCGCCGCGCCAAGGCGCTCGGGTTCTCGCTGGAAGACATCCGCGAACTGCTGTCGCTGGGCGAAGGCTGCGCCGCCCCGTCGTCACCGGATATCCCGCCGGCATCTCCGGGCTCCCAGCTGTCATCTCGACCGAAGGGAGAGATCCCCGCCCGGGCCCGAAGATCTCTCCCTGCGGTCGAGATGACAACGTCGAGCGACGTCGCCGCCGTCAAGCGCGCCGCGCAGCGCCGGCTGGCTGACGTCGAGGCCCGCATCGCCGAACTCGAACGCATGCGCGACGGCCTCAGGACCCTGGTCGCCGCGTGCCCGGGCCACGGCCGCGCCGAGGCCTGCCCGATCCTCAATGCGCTGGCCGGGGAGGACGCCCAATGACCCCCCTGCACCCGCAAGCGCCACACGAACCGACGCCAGCGACCGCCCTGCGCGACCCCGTCTGCGGCATGGCGGTTAGCGCAGACTCGCCGCACCGCGTCGAACACGACAGCCGCACCTGGCACTTCTGCAGCGCCGGCTGCGCATCGAAGTTCGCCGCCGATCCTTCCCGTTACGAGGGCCGCGCGGACAAACCCGACGAACCCGCGAACGACCGCGACCCCGTCTGCGGCATGACGGTCAAGCCCGACTCCCCGCACCGCCTCGAACACGACGGCCGCACCTGGCGCTTCTGCAGCGCCGGCTGCGCATCGAAGTTCGCCGCCGATCCTTCCCGTTACGAGGACCGCGCTGACAAACCCGACGAGCCCGCGAACGACCGCGACCCGGTCTGCGGCATGACGGTCAAGCCCGACTCCCCGCACCGCGTCGAACATGCCGGCCGCACCTGGCGCTTCTGCTCCGCGCGCTGCGCCGGGAAGTTCGCCACCGATCCCGCCCGCTACGCCGAGGCCACCGCACCCACATCGTGCTGCGGCAACCACGGCAGCCCCGCCAGTCATGCCAGTCATGCCGGCGCGCCGCAATCGCCCCCCGAATCGCTTCCCGCAGGCACGATGTACACCTGCCCGATGCACCCGGAGATACGCCAGGACCACCCCGGCACCTGTCCGAAGTGCGGCATGGCGCTCGAGCCCGAGATGCCGAGTCTGGAGGAAGACGACAACCCCGAGCTGCGCGATTTCTCGCGCCGCTTCTGGTGGACCCTGCCGCTGACCGCCGTGGTGTTCGTGCTGGGCATGTTCGGCCACCGGCTGCACCTGTTCGGCATGGCCACGCAAAGCTGGATCGAACTGGTGCTGGCCACGCCGGTGGTGCTGTGGGCCGGCGCGCCGTTCTTCATGCGCGGCTGGCAGTCGATCCGCAACCGCAGCCCGAACATGTGGACGCTGATCTCGCTCGGCGTGGGCGCGGCGTATCTCTACAGCGTGGTCGCCACGGTGGCGCCGGGCGTGTTCCCGGCCGCGTTCGCGTCGATGGGGCGCGTGTCGGTGTACTTCGAGGCCGCGGCGGTGATCATCTCGCTCACCCTGCTGGGCCAGCTGCTGGAACTGAAAGCGCGCGCGCAGACCTCCGCCGCGATCCGCTCCCTGCTCCAGCTCGCACCGAAAACCGCGCGCCGGCTGCGCGACGACGGCACCGAGGAAGACATCCCGCTCGAACACGTGCACGTCGGCGACCGCCTGCGCGTGCGCCCGGGCGAGAAGGTGCCGGTCGACGGCGTGGTGGTCGAAGGTGGCAGCAGCATCGACGAATCGATGCTCACCGGCGAACCGCTGCCGGTGCGCAAGGCCGAGGGCGACCGCGTGATCGGCGCCACCCTCAACACCGCCGGCGCCCTGGTGATCCGCGCCGAACGCGTCGGCGCAGCCACCCTGCTCTCGCAGATCGTGCAGATGGTGGCGCAGGCGCAGCGCTCCAAGGCGCCGATGCAGCGGCTGGCCGACGTGGTCGCCGGGCGCTTCGTGCTGGGCGTGGTTGCGGTCGCGGTCGTCGCATTCTTCGGCTGGGGCCTGTTCGGTCCGGAACCGGGGTGGGTCTTCGGCCTGATCGCCGCGGTCTCGGTGCTGATCATCGCCTGCCCCTGCGCGCTGGGGCTGGCGACGCCGATGTCGATCATGGTCGCCACCGGGCGCGGCGCCACTCGCGGCGTGCTGTTCCGCGATGCCGCGGCGATCGAGCGGCTGCGCGAGGTCGACACGCTGGTGGTGGACAAGACCGGCACCCTCACCGAAGGCCGCCCCGCATTTGGCGAGGCGCACGCCGCCGACGGCTTCGACGCCGACCAGGTGCTGCGCCTGGCCGCCAGCCTCGACCAGGGCAGCGAGCATCCGCTGGCCGACGCGATCGTCGCCGCCGCGCGCGAGCGCGGCATGGCGCTGGCGCCGGTGGACGATTTCGAATCGAGCTCCGGCATCGGCGTGCGCGGCCGCGTCGAAGGCCAATCGCTGGCGCTCGGCAACACCGCGCTGATGCGCGAGGCCGGGATCGATCCGGCGCCGCTGGCCGCGCGTGCCGAGGCGTTGCGCGGCGAGGGTGCCAGCGTGATGTTCCTCGCCGTCGACGGCGCGCTGGCCGGGCTGCTGTCGGTCTCGGATCCGGTCAAGGCCAGCACGCCCGATGCCCTGGCCGCGCTGCACGCGGCCGGCCTGCGCATCGTCATGGCCACCGGCGATGGCCTGACCACGGCCAACGCCGTGGCTGCGCGCCTGGGCATCGACGAGGTGCACGGCGAGGTGCGGCCCGAGGACAAGCTCAAACTCATCGAACGCCTGCAGTCGGAAGGGCGTGTGGTGGCGATGGCCGGCGACGGCATCAACGACGCGCCCGCGCTGGCGCGCGCCGATGTCGGCATCGCCATGGGCACCGGCACCGACGTGGCCATGGACAGCGCCCAGGTCACCCTGGTCAAGGGCGACCTGCGCGGCATCGCGACGGCGCGCGCGCTGTCGCAGGCCACCGTGCGCAACATGCGCCAGAACCTGTGGTTCGCGCTGGCCTACAACGGCCTGGGCGTGCCGATCGCGGCGGGCGTGCTGTATCCATTCACCGGCTTGCTGCTGTCGCCGATGATCGCGGCGCTGGCGATGAGCCTGAGCTCGGCCTCGGTGGTCGGCAACGCGCTGCGCCTGCGCGGCCAGCGGCTTGCAATCGCGGGTTCGCCGCGGGAGGCTGCGGCATGAGTTCGAAGATCGACGACCGCGACGCCATCGGCGGCGACCTCGTGCTGGTGCTCAACTGCGGCTCGTCCAGCATCAAGTTCGCACTGTTCGATGCCGGCATGGATCCGCTGCCGCGCAAGCCCGCGTGGAACGGCAAGGTGCAGGGCATCGGCGGCCCGTCGCCGACCTACGGCGAGACCGGCATCGATCCCGCGCCGGTGGATCTCGCTGGCGAGCATCCGCACCTGGCCGCGCTGCAGCGTATCCGCGAAGGCGTGGTCACGCGGCTGGACGGCCGTCGCCTCGCCGCGGTCGCGCATCGCGTGGTGCACGGCGGCAGCCGCTACTTCGAACCGGTGCGCGTCGACGCCGGCGTGCTGCAGGACCTCGAGGGTTACATCCCGCTCGCGCCGCTGCACCAGCCCTTCGCGCTGGAGGCGATCGACATCCTGCTGCGCGAGAACCCGGAACTGCCGCAGGTCGCCTGCTTCGACACCGGCTTCCACCACACCCTGCCCGACGTGGAAAAACTCCTGCCGCTGCCCTGGGACGCCTGGCAGCGCGGTCTGCGCCGCTACGGCTTCCACGGCCTGTCGTACGAATACATGGCCACCGCCTTGCCCGAGCGCCATGGCGAACTCGCGAAGGGACGCGTGGTGGTCGCGCACCTGGGCAGCGGCGCCAGCCTGTGCGCGATGCAGGGCCTGCAGAGTGTCGCCACCACCATGGGCTTCTCCGCGCTCGACGGGCTGATGATGGGCACCCGCACCGGCGCGCTCGACCCCGGCGCGCTGCTGTACCTGATGGAGATCGAGAAGTTGTCGCTGGAGGAGGTGGCGCAGACGCTCTACCACCGCTCCGGCCTGCTCGGCGTGTCCGGCATCTCGTCCGAACCGCGCGTGATCGTGCGCCACGAGGGCGACGAAGGCGAACCCGGCGAACGCGCCCGCCTGGCGCTGGCGCTGTACGTGCGCCGCATCGTGCGAGAGATCGGCGCCATGGCCGCGGTGCTCGGCGGGCTCGACCTGCTGGTGTTCACCGCCGGCGTGGGCGAGCACAACGCCTTCGTGCGCGAGCGCATCTGCCGCGACCTGGCGTTCCTGGGAATTGCGCTGGATCAAGGCGCGAACCGGGCGCATGCGCCCATCATCTCCACTGGCGACAGCCGCGTCCGCATCGGCGTGGAACCGACCAACGAGGAATGGATCGCGGCGCGCGACGCCATCGCGGTGGTGCGCGGACAGGCGGCCTGACGCGCCCGCACGTGCCCCGCGGCGGCGATCACATGCACGACCGGAGGCACCTGCCATGCTGCTCGGGCTCGAAGTCGAACTGTGGACACTGCTGCTGGCCCTGGTGCTTGTGCCGCTGGCGGCGGTCGCGTTGCTGAACCTGGCGCTGCGCCGCCGCGGCGGCGTCGCCATGGCCTGGGGCGGCGTGATCTTCGTGTTGATGGCCGCGCTGGTCGCCGTGCTCGTGATCCTCGACAAGGTGCGCTTCTGAGCGCCGCATGGCGACGCCGTGCCTGTCGTGCAGGCTCGCGCGATGCCCCATCCGCAACACCGAAGGAGGCAAGACCCATGGACCACCCCGACACCCCGCGCACCCGCTGGCTCGCTGGCCATGGCCCGATCGCACACCGCGTCGCCACCGTCGAGCGGGTCGACGCGCTGCTGGCGCGGCTGGTCGCCGACGGCCGCATCGCCGACCACGACACGGGCTGGGCCCTGTTCGCCGCCGCCGACCGCATCGCCTGCGTGGCGATGAGCGTGGTCGCGCACATGACCTATGCGCGCCGCTTCGATCCGGAAGGCACACCGCTGGCGGCCGAAGACTTCAAGCCCGTGCCCGAAGGCCACACCGGCGGCGCGCTCAACATTGTGCCGGCCTTCGTTGCCTACCTGCTGGCCAACGCGCTCACCGCCACCACCCGCGGCTGGATCATGGGTCAGGGCCACTGCGTGGCCGCGATCGAGGCGGTGAACGCGCTCACCGGCGACGTCTCGCCGAACCAGCGCGGCCGCTACGACCGCAGCGCCGAAGGCCTGTCGCAGCTGTGCGCGGATTTCTACTCCTACGCCATCGACGCCAACGGCCGCCCCGCCGTGCCGCTGGGCAGCCATGCCGGCGCCAACACCGCCGGCGCGGTGTCGGAAGGCGGCTACCTGGGCTTCGCCGGCCTGCAGTACGTGCACATGCCGTTGCCGGGCGAATCGCTGGTGGCCTTCCTCAGCGACGGCGCGTTCGAGGAGCAACGCGGCGCGGACTGGGCGCCGCGCTGGTGGCGTTCGAGCGACAGCGGCTTCGCGATCCCGGTGATGATCCTCAACGGCCGCCGCATCGAGCAGCGCACCCAGATCGTGCAGGAAGGCGGCGCCGACTGGCTGGCCGAGGACGTGCGCCACAACGGATTCGAGCCGGTGATCGTCGATGGCCGCGACCCGGCCGCCATCGCCTGCGCCATCGTCGAGAGCGAGGACGCGCTGCGTGCCTTCGCCGCCGATCCCGCCCGCACCTATCCCGCGCCGTTGCCCTACGTGATCGCCGAAACCGAGAAGGGCTTCGGCTTCCCCGGTGCCGGCACCAACGCCGCGCACAACCTGCCGCTGCGTGGCAACCCGCACCACGATGCCGAGACGCGCGCCGTGTTCAACGACAGCGCCGCCCTGCTGCACGTACCGCCGGCGGACCTCGACGCCGCGCTCGCCGCCTTCGCCACCCACGCTGCACAAGGCCGCGCGCCGGAAAGCGCGCACCCGATGGCACACCGACACCCGCCCGCACCCACCCTGCCCGAACCGGAATGGGCCGCGCCCGGCAGCACCGGCAGCGCCATGAGCGCGCTCGACGACTGGTTCGTCGAATGCGTGCGCGCCAACCCCGGCCTGCGCATCCGCGTGGGCAATCCCGACGAACTGGCCAGCAACAAGATGGGCGGCACCCTGGCGCTGCTGCGGCACCGGGTGAACGAACCCGAGCCCGGCGTGGCCGAGGACCTGCACGGCTCGGTGATCACCGCGCTCAACGAGGAAGCCGTGGCCGCCGCCGCGCTCGGCAACAAGGGCGGGCTGAACCTGATCGTCAGCTACGAGGCCTTCGCGATGAAGATGCTCGGGCTCATGCGCCAGGAGATCATCTTCGCCCGCCACCAGCGCGAGGCCGACCAGCCGCCGGGCTGGCTGCCGGTGCCGCTGATCGTCACCTCGCACACCTGGGAGAACTCCAAGAACGAACAGTCGCACCAGGACCCGACCATCGGCGAAGCCCTGCTGGGCGAAATGTCCGACACCGCGCGCGTGCTGTTCCCGGTGGACGGCAACACCGCGGTCGCCGCATTGCGCGACGTCTACGCCGGCCGCGGGCAGCTGGCCTGCCTGATCGTCTCCAAGCGCGACGTGCCGCACCGCTTCGACGCCGAGGCGGCGCAGGCGCTGGTGCGCGATGGGGCGGCGCATGTGGCCGGCGACCCGGCACATGCGCAGGTGCAGCTGGTCGCCATCGGCGCCTACCAGCTGGAGGAAGCGCTGAAGGCGCGCGCGCACCTGGCCGGGCGCGGACTGGAGGCATGTGTCAGCGCGATCATCGAACCCGGGCGGCTGCGGATGCCGCGCGATGAGCTGGAGCAGGAGTTCGTGCTCGACGACGCCCGGCTGCACGCGCTGTTCCCGCCGGGGCTGCCGCGGGTGCTGCTGACCCATACCCGGCCGGAGCCGATGCTCGGCCTGCTGCGGCGGATCGATGATGGGTCGGCGAGGACAAAGGCGCTGGGCTACATTAGTCGCGGCGGCACGCTCGACGTCCCCGGGATGCTGCTCGCCAATCGCTGCACCGCTGCGCATGCAGTGGATGCGGCGGTGGGAGTGATCGGGTAGCGCGGAGGGTCGGCACTGGAGGCCTCGTTGGTGCGGCCGGTTGACGTCGGCGGGCAGGGTCCGGTCTTTCCGACGACGCTAGAATCGGGTGCCATACCCCGCGCCACAGCTCGAGGAGGCTTCATGATTGCGAGAACCTGGCACGGCCGCGTTCCCACCGGGAAAGCCGACGCATATCACGCGTACCTGCTCCGCACCGGCTTGAACGACTACGCGTCCACCCCGGGCAATCGCGGTGTGCAGGCGCTACGTCGTACCGAGGGGGACATCACGCATTTCCTGCTCATCACGCTTTGGGATTCGCTGGATGCCATCCGCGCTTTCGCCGGGCCGGACTACGATCAGGCGCGCTACTACGCGGAAGACGACGACTACCTGCTGGAGAGGGAGCCGACCGTGACGCATTACGAGGTGCTCTCCACATCCTGACCTGCGACGACCAACGCGGCGGAGGGATTCGATGCATTAATCACCTCCGTCCCCTTTGACGCGCCTCAGACGCGCTTTGATGCGTGTTGTATCGGTTGTTGACCGATGCCGAAAGCGTCGTCAGGGTTTAACGCCATCGCCTCGACATGCCTGCCCGCGGGTGCGAACTCCGTCTGTGACGTTATCCACTACTTCGCCATCGCGTGGCCATCGGGGTCTTCCGGTCGCGCCGTGAAAGCCTCCGCATGATCGGCAGCCCATTCACGAAAAGTGCGGGGCGGCCTTCCGGCGAGTTGTTCGACGGTATGCGTCACTGGCTCTGGCTGGTCGGCCAGGCCCGCCCAGTACGCGAGTGCGCCGTCCACAAAGTCTGGATCGCCCAATTCAGCCAGCAGCTGCTGCCTTGCGACGTCTGCCGGAATCTCTTCCCAGCGGGTGGACCGACCGATCGCTTCACCAATGATTCGCACCTGCTCGGCGAAGGTCAGCTGTTCTGGACCAGTCAGGAGGTACTTCGCGCCCGCATGACCCGGCTCCGTCAGAACCCGCGCTGCAACGGCCGCAATGTCAGCTTCATGGATGGAGGAACGAACCGCACGGCCGTAGGGCCGCCGCACGACGCCGGTGCCGCGGATCTGGGCCGCCCACTCCAGCGCGTTCCCGGCAAAACCTCCGGCCCGCAGGAAGGTCCATTCCAGACCGGACTGGACAATCAGGTGCTCCAGTTCGCCCCAGACGCCATTCTGTTCAGGGCTGAGCTCATCGCGCACGCCCATGGACGACAGGTACACCACCTGCCGCACGTGCCTGGCGATCGCCTCCACCACACCCGACGCACCTGCGGAGCCGAAGAACGGCCACAACAGGAAGACGCCGTCCACCCCCTGCAGCACAGGCTCGAGCGTATCCGGCTCCTTCAGATCTCCGCGGGCAAGCTCGACGCCTTCCGGTAACCATGCCTTGTCAGGGTCGCGGAGAAGCGCCCGCACCGCCACGCCCGCCGCCAGCAGCTCGTCGACCAGGTGCCGGCCGACCTTTCCTGTCGCACCCGTGACCAAGATGCGATCCGCTTTGGTGATGCGTCCCGCCATGTGGACGTCTCCGAGAGAGGTTGCTGGTTCGAAACAGGGCGGACCGGGTCGCAACCTCGTCCACCGTCGCGAAGAGGCTAGTACCTCAACCAATCTCGAGGTCAAGCAGGAGCGCGGCCGTACGTCGGGATCGCGGGTCAGGCCCTGACCGAAGCGTCGCGCCAGCGGCACGCGCCTGCGCGGAGAAGTGGTCGGCGCGTACACGGGCGTCGGGCACTTGCCCTCCGCCTTGGCCCTCGGCTACTGGAATTCCGCCGCAATCCGCCGCGCCAGCGCATACGGCTCCGGATCATTCCGGTTAGTGAGCAGCACCACGGTCAAACCTTTCTCCGGCCAGCGCAGGATCACGTTGCGGAAGCCGATGGTTTCGCCCGAGTGCCAGAGCAGCCGGTCCGCGCCTTCGCCGTGGAGTCGCCAGCCGTATCCGTAGCCGTCCACGTTGGCCTCGTCGGTGGCGGTGTGCGCGGTGAAGGCGAGGGCGCGCGAGGCGTCCGATAGCAGGCGGTCGTCGCGCAGCGCGGCGTCCCATTTCGCCAGGTCGTCGATCGACGAGTAGATGCCGCCGTCGCCGAGCACCGCGCTGGTGCTGCTCTGGTCGGTGCGGGTCCAGCCGTCGCCGGACGCGCTGTAGCCGTAGGCGCGGCGGGGGACGGTGGAGACGCCGTCCTCGAACGCGAGCGTGTTGTCCATGCCCAACGGCCGGAAGATGCGGTCGCGCAGGAACGTGGCGAAATCCTGGCCCGAGGCCCGGCCGACGACCAGCGCGAGCAGCGCATAGCCGCTGTTGCTGTAGCGGTAGTCGCTGCCGGGCGCGAAGTACAGGCGGTCCTGCGTCTCCAGCAGGCGCAGCACGTCGGCGTCGTGCAGCTGGCCCTCGATCGCGTCCGGCATCACGTCCTCATAGTCGACCAGGCCCGAGGTGTGGCTGAGCAGGTGGTGCACGGTGATGCCGTCGGCCGCGGCGGGCAGCGACGGCAGCCAGCGGCGGACGGGATCGTCCAGCGACAGCGCGCCGTCCTGCGCCAGCAGCAGGATCGCCGCAGCGGTGAACTGCTTGCTCACCGAGGCCAGGCGGAAGTTCGTGTCCGGGCCGACGGCGATGCCGCGCTCCAGGTCGGCCAGACCGTAGCCCTTGCGCACGACCGGCACGCCATCGCGCACGACCAGCAGCGCCGCGCCGGGCACCTGCCCGTCGTAGGCCGCCATCATCGAATCGACCCGTTCGGCCGTGGACTGCATCGTGCCGCCTCCGCTGGTGCAGGCCGCGAGCAGGCAGGAGGGCAGCAGGGCGGCGGTGCGCATGGGCCGATTGTAGCGGCGCGGCCGCACCGCCCCGGATCAGTGCGCGCGGCGCCGGCCCCGCGCCGCCAGCCGCCCGCGTAGCCCGGATAAGGCCAACGGCCGCATCCGGGACCGCCTCACGCCAACACGATGACACCCCGACCGCCTATCTCGTCCTCAGTCGTCTCCGCCACGCAGCCCCCGATGCGCGGCCTCGAGCAGCGTGCCGCGTTTATCGTCGCCGCCGAGCTCCCAGAACATCATCCCGCCCAGGCCACGCAGGCGTGTGTAGGCGGCCTTGGCGCGGATCGCGTCCGGGCTCTCGTAGCTGACGAAGCTGCGCGTACCCGCGTTCCACAGCCACGCGGCCTGCGCCTGCGGATCACGATGGCGTTCGAACACGGGCGTGTCGAGGTAACCGCGCTGCAGTTCGGCCCAGGTCACGAACGCGACCTCGCCGGCGAACGGCTGGTGCAGGCCGGCGTTATCCGCGGTGGTGGTGCGGAAGGCCTTGCCGTAGAAGGCCGCGCCCGGCACCAGCTTGTGCGGCGGCACGCCGGCGGCGAGGAATTCGTCGACCGCGCGCGTAGTGTCGCGATCGCTGGCGCCGCTCGCGCCCGCCGAGCGGTACAGCCCCGCGTGGTGCCCGGTGCGCGCGCTGCCGGCGCCGAAGAAGTCGTAGGTCATCAGGTGGATGGCGTCGACCAGCGGCACGATGCGCGGCAGGTCGAGGCCGCCCGCGGCCTCGCCGTCGGCGGCGGCGATGGTCAGCTGGTAGCGGCGGCCGGTCTGCGCCGACAGCGCGTCGAGCGCCTCGCGCAGCGCCTGCAGCAGCAGGGGGAAGGTGTCCCGGTCGGCCGGCGAGTGGCTGATGCCGGGGCCGGGCAGGGCGGGGTATTCCCAGTCGATGTCGAGGCCGTCGAGGTCGTGCGTGCGCACCAGTGCGACGGCGGTGTCGGCGAAGGTGCGACGCGCGTCCGGCGTGGCGGCGGCTTCGGAGAAGTGGTCCGCGCCCCAGCCGCCGATGGCGAGCAGCACGTCGGCGCGTGGTGCGCCGTCGCGGCGTTCGGCCAGTTTGGTCAGGCGCTCGGCCATGCCTTCGCGCGGCAGGTGCACGCGGTGGTCGGCGTCGACCACGGCGAAGGAGTACACGACGGTATCGAGCTTGCCGGCATCGACGGGTGGCAGCGGGGCGTCGCGATCGAGCAGGTAGGCGATCAGGCGCGGTGCGGGCGACGTGTTCGCGGTGACCGATTCGCCGGGTTCCGACGCCATCGCCGCGCTCGAGGTCGCGGCGAGCAACACGATCGCCGCCATGTCCAGCCACCAGGATCGCCGCATGCCGTCCTCTCCGCATCGGGGAGGCGACACCGTACACGATCCGCACCGTCTCGGGCCGCGACTGCGTGACGGGTGTGGTCCGGATGCGCACGTCTTCGCGCGACGACGGGGCGATACGCGATCGAGGGGGTCGTCCCGTTGACGTGGGACCCGGATGCGGCCGTTGGCCTTATCCGGGCTACGCGATCTGGCATTCCGAACCATCCCGCTGTCATTCCGAGCGCAGTGAGGAATCTGTGCGTAACGCAAGCCCTGCGCGCCACGCGGTGCCAGATTCCTCGCTGCGCTCGGAATGACAAGCCAGGGCGCGAGGGACGAGTGCGACGAGGGCTACCGCTCCCGCGGCGGAAACCGCAGCACCACGCCACGCTTTTCCTCGCGCGCGTCTTCCTGCGCATCGCGATGCCACAGCACCGGCACGTCCCGCGGCGAGCCCGGCTCGTAGGTGTCGCGCTCGGCCTGCGCGGCGCGCTCGGCTTCTTCCTCTTCGATCTCCCAGCTGTAGCGCCGGCGCGGCGGTACCGGGTCGGCGCGGCGCAACAGGAACGCGGCGACGCTGCCGCCCAGCGCCCCGCCCAGGTGCGACTGCCAAGACACGCCCGGCTCCTGCGGCAGCACGGTGAGCAGCATGCCGCCGTAGAACAGGAATGCGATCATGCCGGCCGCGATCGAGGGCCGGTCGCGGCGCAGCAACCCGAGCACGAACACCAGGAACATCAGGCCGTGTGTGAGCCCGCTGGCGCCGAGGTGGAACGAGCCCGCATCGCCCAGCAGCCACGCGCCCAGGCCCGAGCCCAGCCACATCAGCGGCAGCGCGCGCAGCGTGGCGCGCGGATACACCGCCAGCGCCAGCGTGCCGAGCAGTAGCAGCGCCGTCGCGTTCGCGACCAGGTGCTCGGGCGAGCCGTGCAGCAGTGGCGCGGTGAGCAGGCCCAACAGCCCGTCCAGCGCGCGCGGCGCGACCGCGAACGCGCGGTAGTCGCCCAGGCCCTGCAGGCCGAACACGATCACCAGCGCCAGCACGAACACCACGCTGCCCTTGGCCGCGGAGGCCAGCCGGCGCTTGTCGGCCGCGCGCTGGGCCTCGGGGTCGTGCGCGTCGTCGGGCGTGGGCAGGTACATCGTCGGGAGGTGGCGGCGGATTGCGCCGATGCAAGGGGAGCCGCTGCGGCGGGCGCCGCCGCAACGGCGCCCGTCCCGGCCGGCCACCCCGCCTCAGTGGCCGGCCGCGGCGCGCGGCGGGCGCGCCAGGCTCAGGGCGATGGTGGTCGCCAGGATCGCCGCCACCACCGCCAGCGACCACAGCACCGGGATCTTGTACAGGTCGACCAGCAGCATCTTCGCGCCGATGAATACCAGCACGATCGCCAGCCCGTAGGGCAGCAGGTGGAAGCGCTCGGCCATGCCGGCCACCAGGAAGAACATCGCGCGCAGCCCCAGCACCGCGAACACGTTCGAGGTCAGCACGATGAACGGATCGGTGGTGATGGCGAAGATCGCCGGGATCGAGTCCACCGCGAAGATCACGTCGGTGATGCCGATCATCACCAGCACGATGAACAGGGGGGTGAACTTGCGCCGGCGGCCGCTGCCCAGCCACAGCGCGCTGCCGTGATAGCGGCGGATGAAGGGCACGTGCGCGGTCAGCCAGCGCAGCACCGGATTGTTTTCGAGGTCGGGCGCCTTGCCGGCCGCGAACCACATCTTGATGCCGGTGAGCAGCAGGAACACGCCGAACACGTAGAGCATCCAGTGGAAGTTCGCGATCAGCGCCGCGCCGGCGAAGATCAGGATCGCGCGCAGCACGATCGCACCCAGGATGCCGATCACCAGCACCCGCTGGCGCTGCTCCTCCGGCACGGCGAAGTAGGTCATCAGCATCAGGAACACGAAGATGTTGTCGACCGCCAGCGCCTTCTCGACCAGGTAGCCGGTCAGGAACTCCAGGCCGATGCGGCGGGCCTCGTCCGGCCCCGCGTCCTGGCCCACGTACCACCACAGGGCGGCGTTGAACGCGAGCGCCAGCACCACCCAGCCCAGGCTCCACCACGCCGCCTCCCTGAACGTGACCTTGTGCGCGCCGCCATGGCGCATCAGCACCAGGTCGACCATGAGCGCGAGCAGCACCAGGCCGGAGAAACCGGCCCACAGCCAGACGTTGCCGATCGTTTCCATCGAGGAGTTCCGTGCAGGAGAGTGGAGGACGGCCGCAGGCGCGGGCGGCTCGGATTCCGTGCACGGGATTCCGGGGACCCACCTTCGCCGATGCGGCGAAGGTCTTGCTCACAGCCCGGTCGGGCTGCCGCGGGACCGGAGCATCGCTGCTCGAAATGACGGCCGTCGCGCTGGGAGCTACTCCCCTTCGACGCGCATTCTGGCGGCGTGCGCCCGGCCCGGTCAAGCGGGCGGATACACTGGCGCGATGAGCGATGCCATTCCCACCGTCCGCCTCCGGAACGCCTGGCGTTCCAACCACCCCTGGATCTTCCAGAAGCTGGTGGAAAAGCCCACGCCACGGCCGAAGCCCGGCAGCATCGTCGACATCGTCGGCATCGACGGCGCGTGGATCGGACGCGGCTTCTACAACGGCCATTCGCGCATCGCGCTGCGGATCCTCGAGACCGATCCCGATGTCGCGGTCGATGCGGCCTGGTTCGCGGCGAAGATCGCGAAGGCGGTGCAGCTTCGCCGCGAGGTGCTCGACCTCGACGCAACCACCAACGCCTGGCGCGTGGTGCACAGCGAGGGCGACGGGCTGTCGGGCCTGGTGGTCGACCGCTACGACGACCTGCTGGTGGTCGAGTTCTTCAGCGCCGGCATGTACCGCCATCGCGAGTGGATCCAGGCTGCGCTGCGCGAGCAGTTCCCCGGCTGCCGCTTCCACAGCTTCGCCGACGAGCACGTGCAGAAGCAGGAATCGTTCGATTACGGCGGCAGCCAGCCGGCGGCGCCGGCGGTGATCGTCGAGAACGGCATCCGCTTCCGCGCGGACCCTGCGGGCGCGCACAAGACCGGCTTCTTCGCCGACCAGCGCGACAACCGCGAGTGGCTGTCGCGCCGCTGCACCGGCAAGCGGGTGCTCGATCTGTGCTGCAACACGGGCGGCTTCGGCGTGTACGCGGCCGCGCGCGGCGCCAGCGAGGTGGTGGGCATCGACATCGACGAGGCGGTGCTCGAGATCGCCAGGGGCAACGCGAAACTCAACAACGTGCGCCCGCGCTTCGTCCAGGCCGACATCTTCCCCTGGCTGCGCGACGCGGCGAATGGCGGCGAGCAATTCGACGTGGTGATCCTCGACCCGGCGAAGATGACCCGCGACCGCGACCAGGTGATCAACGCGCTGAAGAAGTACCTCGACATGAACAAGCTGGCGCTGGGCGTGGTGAAGCCCGGCGGGCTGCTGGCCACGTTCTCCTGCACCGGCCTGGTGAGCGAGGAGCAGTTCCTCGACATGCTGCGCCGCGCCGCGTTCTACGCCGGGCGCACGGTGCAGGTGCTGAAGGTGTCCGGCGCCGGCGCCGACCATCCGTTCCTCGCCCACGTGCAGGAATCGCGCTACCTCAAGGCGGTGTTCTGCCGCGTGCTGGATTGAACCGGAGAATCGCGCGGACTGCGTCGAACCGGACGCGCCGAGCGCTGGTCGCGGTCGCGGCGCTCACCGCGCTGGCGCTGGCGGCGACGTTCTTCTGGCCAACGTTGCGCGACTGGCTGCGCCCACCCCCGCCGTCGCTGGCGCCCACCGCGTTCGACTGGCAGCCGCGCATCGAGCCGATTGCCGGCGACGGCCACCGCGGCGCGCGCGACGGCCACGTGCTGGGCGCGCGCTTCGACGAGCCCTGGGGGCTGGTGCGCGGGCCCGACGGCAGCCTGTTCGTGGCCGACGGCGGCGAGGCCAACCGCATCCGCCGGATCTCGCCCGACGGCCGGGTGACCACGTTCGCCGGATCGAGCGAAGGCTTCACCGACGGCATCGGGGCGGCGGCGAAGTTCCACACGCCCTCAGCGCTCGCGGTCGACCGGCTGGGCAACCTGTTCGTTGCCGACACCGGCAACCACGCGATCCGCAAGGTCACGCCGCAGGGCCGCGTCACCACGCTGGCCGGCACCGGCATCGCCGGCTTCCGCGACGGCGACGGCGCGCTGGCGCAGTTCCGCGCGCCGATGGGCGTGGCGGTGGACGCGGCCGGGCGGGTGTACGTCGCCGATACCTGGAACGACCGCATCCGCGTGATCGAACGCGATGGCCGCGTGCGCACGCTGGGCGGCGGCGACGGGCCGGGCTTCGCCGGCGGCGCGGGCAATCCGTCGCGGTTCGACACGCCAACCGCGCTGGCGCTGGCCGCCGACGGCACGCTGTGGATCGCCGACACCGGCAACCGCGCGCTGCGCTGGATCGACCGCGACGGCGCCGCGCACACCTGGCGCGCATCGTCCTGGCACGCGGAGGCGCTGCACGGACGGCCGCTGTCGCTGGCCGCCACCCACGACGGACAGGTCTACGTCGGCGAACTCTCGCCGGGGCGGATCGTGCAGGTCTCGCGCGACGGCAACGCGCGCGTGCTCTCCGGCAGCGTGCCGCGGCAGTGGTTCGCGCGGCCGTCGGCGCTGTGGCTGGACGCCGACGGCAGCCTGCTGGTGGCCGATGCGGCGGGCCACCGCCTGCACCGGCTGTCGCGGCGGGATGCGGCAGACGCGGGATCGATGGCGCTTGCCGACGGCCCGGTCGGTCCCTCGCCTGCACGCGCGTTGCCGCCGACGCGCCAGCGCTGGCCGTTCGCACCGCAGGATGGCTGGCACGAGGTGGTCGGCACCCTGGGCGAGGTGCGCGGCAACTTCAGCGGCGAGAGCCGCAGCCACCTGCACAACGGCCTGGACGTGCGCGGCGACGTCGGCGCACGCGTGCTGTCGATCGCCGACGGCAAGGTGACCAGCCCGCTGGCGGCATGGAGTTTCGGCGGCCAGGCCGAGGGCATCTCGATCGACGAACTGTCCTACGTGCACCTGCGTGCCGGGCGCACGCCGCAGGGCCGCAGCCTCGATCCGGGCCGCTTCCTGTTCGAACACGACGAGGACGGCAGGCCGTCGCGGGTGCGGATCATGCGCGGTACGCGCTTCCGCGCGGGCGATGCGCTCGGCACGGTGAATGCGCAGGCACACACGCACCTGATCGTCGGCCCGTACGGGCACCAGCACAATGCGATCCGGCTCGGCTTCCACGGCTATCGCGACACGGTGCCGCCGCGCATCGAGGGCGTGTCGCTGCTGGACGATGCGGGCATGCCGCTGACCGCGCGCGAGGACGGCCGCGTGCTGGTGCCGCGCGAAGGCGGCGGGGTGCAGGTGGTGGTCGACGCCTGGGACCAGGTCGACGGCAACCTGCCGCGGCGGCGGCTCGGCCTGCACCGCATCGGCTACCAGGTGCTGCGCCCCGATGGCACGCCCGTGCCGGGCTTCGAGGCGCCGCCGATGAACCTCGATTTCTCGCGCATGCCGGCGCATCCCGACGCGGTGCGCATCGCCTACGCCGCCGACAGCGGCATCACCGTGCACGGCGCTTCGCGAACGCGCTTCCTGTACGTGGCCAGCAACTTGGTGCGCGGCGACGAGGTCGCCGAGGCGCGCTGGGATCCGGCGGCGCTGCCCGCCGGCGACTACCTCGTGCGCGCGGTCGCCGTGGACGCGGCCGGCAATCGCGCGATCGGCGCGACCGACCTGCCGCTGCGGTTGCTGGCGGACTGAGCGCCCCGGCGCGTGCATCGCGCCAAACGATGCATGGCCTCGCGTCGACGCGAGGCCGGCCCGGATGCGGCTGGGCCGGCACGTGGCGCAGCTCTGCGCAACCGTCAGTTCCCGTGCATGCGCACGGAAAAGCGCGGCGCCGGTCGCATCGCCGCGCTGTACAGCTTTCGTACAAGCCGATGGTTGACGGCTGGGTAACGGCGCGCTGCCTAGCGTCGCATCGGCAGCATCGCCAGCGATGCCGTCGCACCCCAACCCTTCAACGGAGCTGCAACATGCGTACCTGGCTCGTCCTTCCCTTCACCGCGCTGTTCGCCACCACGGCGCAGGCCGCCGGGCCCGAGGCGGGCCGATTCTCGATGTCGCTGTTCGGCGGCGTCGACATGCCGCTCGGCGGCGACGTGCACGACGGCGCGACCGCAGCGGTGCCCGACCTCGGCCCGCTGAATCCTGCACTTGCCGGCGTCGACGCCGAGCTGCGCATCCAGTCGCGCGGCCACGACCGGATCTACGACCTCGCCACCACCTACGGCGTCGAGTTCGCCTACGCCTTCGACGAACGCCGCGAGATCTTCGGCCAGCTGCGGCAGACGCGCGCGGACGAGGGCATGGTGCAGGTCGGCGGCGCGTTCGTGCCGGCGCTGGACACCACGCTGCCGGTGTACGGCACCTTCGGCGACTACGAGGCGCTGTCGGCCGAAGTCGGCTACCGCCATTACTTCGGCACCGCGGGCACCGCGCGTCCGTACGTGGGCGCGCGCCTGGGCGCGACCCGCACCGACGAGATCCGTGCGACGTTCGAGATTCCCGATGCCGGCATCACCATCGCCGATGCGCCGTTCTACGACTCCGGCTGGCAGGCCACCGGCGGGCTGGACGTGGGCGTGATCATGCCGGTGTCCGAAACCTTCAGCGTCACCCTCGCCAGCGGCGTGCGCTACGTCGGCGACCTGAAGGACGACGACAGCGCGGTCGGCGGCCTGGGCCTGGCCGGCATCAACGACACCGGCAGCCGGGTGTCGGTGCCGGTGACGCTGTCGGCGCGTTGGGATTTCTGAGGCGCATCTTCGAGCCGCACGCCTTCGGCACCTTCCCCCGCACAGCGGGGGAAGGAAGAGCCGTAGCCCGGATAAGCGCAGCGCATCCGGGACACCGCGCCCCTCCACCCCGCACGCGAACCGTCAATCGCACCCGCGAACAACCAGGTTCGTACACGACACCCGCGCACGAAACCCGCTCCCGCCCCGATCGTCACCATGACCATCCGGACATGCACGCCTGCCGGTGTTCGCGTCTGATGGCGCCGCCGCGCGGATGCCTCCGCGCCGCGCCATCGCCCGGAGGCCGTGATGCACCGTTCGCTGTTGCCCGCCCTGCTGCTCGCCGTCGCGCCCGCGGGGACGGCGCTCGCGCAATCCACCCCGGCGCCGACGTCCGCTGCACCCTTCTCCGGCGAGCCCACCCGCGTGCTGGTACTCGGCACCGTGCATCTGGCGCAGGGAGAACCAGGCGACCTTGCGCCGGGCGCGCTGGAGCCGCTGCTGCAGCGGCTCGAAGCATTCGCGCCGCAGGTCATCACCATCGAGGCGATGCCCGGCGAAACCTGCGACCTGATGGCGCGGCACCCTGCGGTCTACGATCCCGAAGGCGGCGCAAGCTACTGCCCGGACACTGCCGCCGCGCGCGCCGCCACCGGCCTCGATGTGCCCGCCGCCATCGCCGCCGTGCAGACCCAGCTCGACGCCTGGCCCGACGCGCCCTCGGCCGCACGGCGCCGCCGGCTGGCCGCGACCTTCCTCGCCGCCGGCGACCCCATCTCGGCTCTGGTGCAATGGCTGCACCTGCCCGAGGCCGAGCGCGGCGAAGGCGACGGCCTCGATGCCGCCCTGGTCGAAACGCTGCGCAAGCGTGCGGCCTCGGCCAACGAGAACACCTCGATCGGCGCGGCGCTGGCCGTGCGTCTGGGCCTGCAGCGCGTGTTCCCGACCGACGACCACACCGGCGACAACCTGCGCATCGACGACATGGACGGCTTCGCCAAGGCGATCCGCGGCGCCTGGGACAGCGCGCCTGCCGAATGCAGGGCGCTGCGCGCGCGCGACCAGGCGTTGCGCGAGGCGCCGGACCTGCTGCCGCTGTACCGGCACACCAACGGCGCGGACTACCAGCGCATGCCGATGGCCTGCGATTTCGCGCTGGCGCTGAAGGAAGGTTCGCCGCAGCGCTTCGGGCGCCAGTACGTCGCCGGCTGGGACCTGCGCAACCTGCGCATGGTCGCGAACATCGGCGCCACCTTCCGCGAGCGGCCGGGCGTCCGCGTGCTGTCGATCGTCGGCGCCTCGCACAAGGCCTGGCTCGACCGGCTGCTGTCGCAGTTGCAGGGGGTGGAGGTGGTGGATGCCGCGGAGATCCTCGGCGGGGAGTGAGCGGAGGGGTGGTCGGATGCGGTGATGGAGCTCCCTGATGCGCTTCGCCTGTCCCCGGATGCGCTGCGCTTATCCGGGCTACGTATCCATGTAGCCCGGATAAGGCCGAAGGCCGCATCCGGGACGCCCGCGATCACCAGGGCCCCGACACGCATCGCGTGTCCGGACGAGGCACCAAGGTCTGGTCGTCGTGGCGTCTCGCGTCCGGGAGATCGAGCGCGGGCGTCGGGTTGATGGTTCCCCGGATGCGCTTCGCTTATCCGGGCTACGTAGCCATGTAGCCCGGATAAGGCCAACGGCCCCATCCGGGACGCCGCGCCACTTCAATACCCGTTCTCGCGCAACGACAGCCGCACCTGCTCGTGCCGCGCCTGCACGTCCTGCGTCGGCGCCTTGCCGAGCAGGCTCACGGCCACGATCGCCAGCGTCGCCGCGATCACCCCGGGCACCATCTCGTACAGCGGGCTGCCGGTCTGCTTCCACAGGATCACCGTGGCCGCGCCGAGCACCATCCCGGCCAGCGCGCCATCGCGGGTCATCCGCTTCCAGGTGAGCGACAGCACCACCACCGGCCCGAACGCCGCGCCGAATCCCGCCCAGGCGTAGGCGACCAGGCCGAGCACGCGGCTGTCGGGATCGCGCGCGATCCACATCGCCAGCAGCGCCACCGCCAGCACCATCGCGCGGCCGAACCACACCAGTTCGCGATGGCCCGCGCGCGGGCGCACGAAGCCGCGGTAGAAATCCTCGGTCAGCGCGCTCGAGCACACCAGCAGCTGCGCCGACAGCGTGCTCATGATCGCGGCCAGGATCGCCGACAGCAGCACGCCGGCGATCCACGGGTTGAACAGCAGTTCCGACAGCGCGATGAACACGCGCTCCGGGTTCGCCTCCACCGGCCCGGCCACGCCCGGGTTCGCCGCGAACCAGGCGATGCCGAAGAAGCCGGTCGCCATCGCGCCGGCCAGGCACAGCACCATCCAGGTCATGGCGATGCGGCGCGCGCGCGGGATCGTGGCCAGGGTGTCGGCCGCCATGAACCGCGCCAGCACGTGCGGCTGGCCGGCGTAGCCCAGGCCCCACGCGAGCGCGGAGACGATGGCGATGCCGCCGCCCGCGCCCAGCCACTGCAGGCGCGCGGGATCGACCTGTTCCACCAGCGCCAGCGCCTGCGACGGCCCGCCGACGCCGAGGATCGCGAACACCGGCACCAGCAGCAGGGCGAAGATCATCAGCGTCGCCTGCACGGTGTCGGTCCAGCTCACCGCGAGGAAGCCGCCGATGAAGGTGTAGGCGATGGTCGCCGCCGCGCCCCACAGCATCGCCTGCGCATACGGCAGGCCGAACATGCTTTCGAACAGGCGCGCGCCGGCGACGATGCCCGAGGCGCAGTAGATGGCGAAGAACACCAGGATCACCAGCGCCGAGAGGATGCGCAGCAGGCGGCTGCCGTCCTCGAAGCGGTGGGTGAAGTAGTCCGGCAGGGTCAGCGCGTTGCGCGTGCGCTCGGTGTACACGCGCAGCGGGCCGGCGACGTATTTCCAGTTGCACCAGGCCCCGATCACCAGCCCGATCGCGATCCACGCCTCCGACGCGCCGCCCAGGTACAGCGCGCCGGGCAGGCCCATCATCAGCCAGCCGCTCATGTCCGAGGCGCCGGCCGCCAGCGCGGTGACGTAGCTGCCCAGCGAACGCCCGCCGAGGATGTAGTCGTCGAAAGTGCGGGTGCGTCGCCAGGCCACGAAGCCGATCCCGACCATCAGCAGCAGGTAGGCGGCGAAGGTGATGAACAGCGGCGAGCTGAAGGCCATGGCGGCATCCGGTGGCGTGGCAGCCGCAGAGTGTGGACGAAAGCCGCCGCGACGGAAAACCGCGTGGCCATTCTGCTTCTGCGACCGGGGTGTGGCGGGACGGTGGCCTCCGGCGCCTTGCTCGCCCGGGGAAGGGAGAAAGCGATCCGCCCACGGAGACCTCCCGCGTCAGCACAGCGAAGGAACGCCACGTCCCCCGCCGAGCGACGCTCGGGCGCCCGACCGGCCTTGCCGGACGTCAAGCCGGAGGGTGCGGAACGTGATCCGGCGCCGTCAGCCCATGCGCGTCGGTGCGCGCATCACACCACGCGGATCCACTGCCGCAGCACCGCCTGCAGCGCGGGAATGCGCCTGCGGGCGTCGGCGTCGTAGGCGAACACGACCTGGGCGCGGTCCTTGCCGAGCCATGCCAGCAGGCCCTCGGGATCGTCGATGGCGAGCCCGTCCCCGGGCAGTACCCGCGCCTTCGCGCCCAGGTGCAGGATCAGCACGATCCCGGTCTTCGCGCGTAGGTGGAAGGTGGCGAAGTACTCGCCGGTGCGGAAGCTGGGCGCGTTCCACTTCACGCCTTCGGCGATCGCGGGATCGACCGCGAGGATCGCCTCGCGCAGCGCCTCGATGCCGGGCTTGTACGGATGCGCAAGCGTGGCCATGAGCGCGTCGACCGCGGCGCGGGTGTCGGCGGCGGTGGCGTGGCGGGTGGGTGTCGAACGGGGGGACTTGGTCGTCATGGCCTTGGCTCGTGGGCTTCTTGCGGTAAGGCATCGAGGTCGTGCTTCCTCGAACGACTCGCCGTCGGCCGACATCGCCCGCCCCCGGGCGGCGCCCTCAGTCGGGCGTCTCGCTGGTCCGCGCAAAGGCGCTCGCACGTTCGGGTTCCAGCGGCCGCACTTCGTAGAACAGGCCGTGCGCCAGGGTCGGGCTGGTGGCGAGCAGGGCCGCGGCTTCCTCCAGCGTGGGTGCGACCACGAACCAGTAACCGCCCACCAGCTCCTTGGTTTCGCCGAACGGGCCGTCGAGGGCGACGCCCTTGCGCGACACCGTCGCACCGGCGCGCGCCAGTCGCTCGCCGGTCTTCATCCGCCCGGCGGCGATATGGGCTTCGAGCCAGGGATAGAACGCGTCGATCGAAACCTGGATCGCCTCGGGCCCGGCATCGCGATCCCACTGGCCCCGCGAGAGTACGAGGAACTCCTGCTGGTCGCTGTCCTGGGTCATGCATGCGGTCTCGAAGGGGGTGCGCGGACGCTAACGCGAACCGTGGATGGGCGGAAGTGCGGGACATGGCGCGATCGCGGGAACGCGGGCGGCCGTAGCCCGGATAAGGCCGCAGGCCGCATCCGGGTCCGGGAGGCGTGGGGTTTTCGGTGAGGGGTGGGGATTGCCCCGGGTGCGCTGCGCTTACCCGGGCTACGGGGCCGGCGTAGCCCGGATAAGGCCGCAGGCCGCATCCGGGCCCGGGAGGCGTGGGGTTTCGGTGAGGGGTGGGGATTGCCCCGGGTGCGCTGCGCTTACCCGGGCTACGGCGGGGTGGGTGGATCCGTGGAATCGTCTGGGGCGGCGAGTTGCGCGAGGTCGGCGACGAAGCCGGTGTAGGCGGCTTCGCGCGCGGCGGGGTCGCGCTGGCGCAGGATCCAGGCCGGATGCACGGTGGCGAAGGCGCGCGTGCCGTCGCGCAGGGTGCGCCACTGGCCACGATCCTCCATCAGCCGGAAGCCGCGGCCGAACAGCGCCAGCGCCGCGGTCGCACCCAGGCAGACGACGACCTCCGGCCGCACCTGCTCCAGTTCGCGCGCCAGCCACGGGCGGCAGGCCTGGACGTGCGCCGCTTCCGGATTGCGATGCAGGCGCTGCTTGCCGCGCCGCTCGAAGCGGAAATGCTTCACCGCATTGGTCAGGTAGAAGCGCGCGCGGTCCAGGCCCAGTTCGCCCAGCGCGCGGTCCAGCAACTGCCCCGCCGGGCCGGTGAACGGGCGCCCGGTGAGGTCCTCGCTGTCGCCCGGCTGCTCGCCGAGCAGCAGCACGCGCGCATCGGCCGGACCCTCGCCGAACACGGTCTGCGTTGCCGGTTCCCACAGCGGGCAGGCGCGGCAGGCGCGGGCTGCGGCGCGCAGCGTGTCGAGCGACTGCCCGGGACCGGTGCCCGGATCAGGACCGGGACCGGAGTCGAGCCGCTCCCGAATCCCGCTGCTGCGGCCGTTACCGGAGGGAAGTTCGCCCCTGCCCCCGGTTTGCGTCGGATGTCGTTGCGGAATCCTGCGCCGCGGTGCCTGCGCCTCGCGCGCGGCCATGTCGCGCACGCGCGCGCCGGCGCCCTGCAGCAGCGAAGGCAGCAGCTGCGCCTCGGGCAGGTGCTTCCAGTACTTCACCGGCATCTCCTGGCGCATCATCCGCGGGTTGATCCGCGCCGGGTTGAAGATGTGCGCGTAGTAGGTGCGCCAGAGTTCCTCGCGCGCATCGTCGTCGGGCGCGTCGCTGCGCGCGCCGCCGTCGCCGAACGCGAGCGTGGCGCCGTCCCAGGCCGCGCTGCGGTACGGCGTGAGGATCGCCCACCGCATGCCGGCGAAGCGGCGCGCGAAGAACGGGGCGACCCTGTCGACGATGCGGTGTTCGGGTTCGAACCAGGCGATGAACGCGCCCTCGTCTCCGGGCACCGCGCGGAAGCGCACGAAGGCCTTCATCTTGTGCGCGTCGCGGCGCACCGCCTGGGCCAGTGCCTGCGCGCGCTGCACGTCGGCATCCGCGGGATTGGACAGCAGCGCAGGCTCGCCATGCCCGGTGCGCCACAGCAGCCGGTACAGCAGGCCCAGGCGCTGCGGGTCGCGATGGCACAGCACCGCGGGCGCGAGTTCAAACAGCGCCTTCGGCGCGCGTGGCGCGTCGACCAGGACCGGCGCGCCGACGACGTCGGGCGCCGCGAGCAGGCTGGCGGCGTGATCGCCCTCGATCCAGTCGAGGTCCTGCGGCGGGACCTGCGCGCGCAAGGCGGCGCGCGCCACCGTGCGCCACGCCTCCGCATCCCAGCAGGGCTCGATCCGCGCCGACCATCGCGCCACGTCAGGCGGTCGTGGCGGCTTCGAACAGCGACGCCTGCCGCGGTGGCGGTGCCAGCCGCGCGCGCAGGGCCTGCGGGTCGTCGAGCGCGCGCTGCGGATGGTGGTCGGCCAGCTGCACGAACGGCAGCAGCTTCGACATCGGCGCGCGCAGCCGCGCCAGGTCGGCCACGCGCAGTCGCCCGTGGCGTCGCGCCATCAGCACGCGCTTGACGTTGCGCACGCCCAGCCCGGGGACCCGCAGCAGCAGTTCCTTCGGCGCGCGATTGAGGTCCACCGGGAAGCGTTCGGGATGGCGCAGCGCCCAGCCGAGCTTGGGGTCGACGTCGAGGTCGAGCATGCCGTCGCCGCGGCCGTCGGCGATCTCGTCCACGCGGTAGTCGTAGAAGCGCAGCAGCCAGTCGGCCTGGTAGAGCCGGTGTTCGCGCAGCAGCGGCGGTGCGCGCGGCGGCAGGGCGCGGCTGGCGTCGGGGATCGGGCTGAACGCGGAGTAGTAGACGCGGCGCAGGCGGTAATTGCCGTAGAGGTTGTCGGCCATCGACAGGATCGCGCGGTCGTCCGCGCCATCGGCCCCCACGATCATCTGCGTGCTCTGGCCCGCGGGCGCGAAGCGCGGCGCGCGCCGCTTCGGCTTGCCGCCGACGGACCCGATGCCGATCGCGGCGTGCTTGTCCTGCTTCGATTCCTCGATCCGCCAGCGCAGCTCGCCCATCGCGCCGCGGATCGCCGGCATCCTCTTCTCCGGCGCCAGTTGCGCGAGGCCGGATTCGGTCGGCAGCTCGACATTGATCGACAGGCGGTCGGCATGGCGACCGGCGGCGGCCAGCAGTTCCGGCGAGGCCTCGGGAATCGTCTTGAGGTGGATGTAGCCGGCGAAGCGGTGCTCCTCGCGCAGCCGGCGCGCCACCTCCACCAGCTGCTCCATCGTGTAGTCGCCGTTGCGGATGATGCCGCTGGAGAGGAACAGGCCCTCGATGTAGTTGCGCCTGTAGAAATCCAGGGTCAGCGCGACCACTTCGTCGACCGCGAACCGGGCGCGCGGCACGTTGCTCGATACGCGGTTCACGCAATAGACGCAGTCATAGACGCAGAAATTCGTCAGCAGGATCTTCAGCAGCGACACGCAGCGCCCGTCGGGCGTGTAGCTGTGGCAGATGCCCATGCCCTCGGTGCTACCGATGCCGCCGCTGCGGCTGGAATCGCGCCTGCCCGCGCCGCTGGACGCGCACGAGGCGTCGTACTTGGCGGCATCGGCGAGGATGGCCAGCTTGCGGGCAGTCTCCATCCGGGGAGGCTGGCGGTCGCCTGTCTCAATCCGTGAGACGGGAAGGCGCCGATCATGAACACGCCGATCAGCATGTTCAGGCCGCACCCGTTCGCCCGGCCTGCACGCGCGCTGGTCCAGTCTCGATGCCTCACGCCCCGGCACGCCGACCCGATGCCCACCCGCCACGCCCGCCTGTTTCCCATCATCGCGCCGCCGCACGGCGCGCGCGCCGGTACCTGAGCGCAGAGGTGCGCGTGCGCGACCTGGTCGAACTGCGTCCCGAAGGCCTGTACTGCCCGGCGGGCGACTTCCACATCGATCCGTGGCGGCCGGTGCCGCGCGCGGTGATCACCCACGGCCATGGCGACCACGCCCGCGCCGGCATGGGCGAATACCACTGCACCCGCGAGAGCCTGCCGATCCTGGAATGGCGGCTGGGCGCGCAGCGCTACCACGCGCGCGGACACGGCGAGCCGTTCGAACTCGGCGGGGCACGGGTGTCGCTGCATCCGGCCGGACACGTGCTCGGCTCGGCGCAGGTGCGGATCGAGGCGCGGGGGCGGGTGTGGGTCGCCTCGGGCGACTACAAGCGCCAGCCCGATCCCACCTGTGCGCCGTTCGAGGTCGTGCCCTGCGACACCTTCATCACCGAGGCGACGTTCGGCCTGCCCGTGTACCGCTGGCCGGACACAGGCGAGGTGGCGCGCGAGATCGCGCAGTGGCGCGCAGACTGCGAGGTGGAAGGCGTGGCCGCGGTACTGTTCTGCTACGCGCTGGGCAAGGCGCAACGGGTGCTGGCCGAGCTCGCGCCGCATGTCGACGCGCCGGTGCTGCTGCATGGCGCGATCGCCACCGGCGTCGAGGTCTACCGGCGCGCAGGCGTGGCCCTGCCCCCGACCGAGACGGTCTCCGAACTCGCCAGGGGTGCGGACTTCGCCGGAAGACTGGTGCTGGCGCCGCCTTCGGCCGCCGGCAGCGCGTGGATGCGCCGTTTCCGCCGCGCGCAGACCGGCTTCGCCTCGGGCTGGATGCGGATCCGCGGCAACCGCCGCCGTCGCAACTACGACCGCGGCTTCGTGGTCTCCGACCACGCCGACTGGCCCGACCTGATCCGCACTGTGCGCGAAACCGGCGCCACCCGGGTGATCGCCACCCATGGCAGCACCGACGCCATCGTGCGCAAGCTGTGCGAGGACGGCCTCGATGCGGGTGCGTTCCGCACCGGATACGGGGACGAGGACTGATGCGCCGCTTCGCCACCCTCTACCGCGAACTCGACCGCAGCACCGCCACGCTCGACAAGCGCGCGGCGCTGGTGCGCTATTTCCGCGAGGCGCCGCCGCGCGATGCGGCCTGGGCATTGCACCTGCTGGCCGGCGGCAAGGTCGCGGGCGCGAAGCGGCGTATCGCCAACACCCGCGAGCTGCGCGGATGGATCGCCGCCGAGGCCGGCCTGCCCGACTGGCTGGTCGACGACAGCTACGACCAGGTCGGAGACCTCGCCGAAACGCTCGCCCTGCTGCTCGACGATCCCGCGCAGGACGCGCGGGACGTGGCCCTGGCCGACTGGATCGAACATCGCCTGCTGCCGGTCGCCAACCGCGACGAGGACGTGCGCCGCGCGGTGGTGGTCGAGGCCTGGCGCACGCTCGCCTTCGACGAGCGGCTGCTGTTCAACAAGCTGCTCACCGGCGCGCTGCGGGTGGGCGTGTCGCAGCGGCTGGTGCAGCAGGCGCTGGCCGAGATGAGCGGCATCGACATCGCCCGCATCGCCCAGCGCATGCTCGGCGAATGGGCGCCGACGCCGGCGTTCCTGGAGATGCTGCTCTCGCCCGGCGAGCTGGCGAGCGACCGCCAGCAACCGTATCCGTTCTTCCTGGCCACGCCGCTGGAGGCGGTGTTGCGCGGAGACCCGGACGCGGCGCGGGGGGCGCCGGTCGATGAAGTCGATGCCAGGGAGGCCCAACCTGAAGATGTCGATCCCGGCGCGTCGGTACTCGCCAACGATCCGGCCGCGATCGAACGCGCGCTCGGTCCGCTGCGCGACTGGTTGCTGGAATGGAAATGGGACGGCATCCGCCTGCAGATGATCCGCCGCGACGGCGCGGTGGCGCTGTGGTCGCGCGGCGAGGAACGCCTGGACGGCCGCTTTCCCGAGATCGAGGCCGCCGCGGCCTCGCTGTCGCGCGACTGCGTGCTCGACGGCGAACTGCTTGCCTGGCGCGCGGACGACGAGGCGCCGCTGGCGTTCACCGCGCTGCAGACCCGGATCCAGCGACGCAAGCCTGGCGCCAAGACGCTGGCCGACACGCCGGTGCGGGTGCAGGCGTACGACCTGCTCGAACTCGACGGCGTCGACTGGCGGCAACGCCCGCAGCACCAACGCCGCGCGGCGCTGGAGGCGCTGCTGGCCACGCACGACGATCCGCGCATCGTCGCCTCGCCCCGGGTCGAGGCGCGCGACTGGACGCACGCCGCGCAGCTGCGCGCGCAGGCGCGCGAGCGGGGCGTCGAGGGGCTGATGCTCAAGCGCGCGGACGCGGCCTACCAGTCCGGGCGCAGGCGCGGCGACTGGTGGAAGTGGAAGATCGATCCGCTCACCGTCGACGCCGTGCTGATCTACGCGCAATCCGGCCACGGCCGCCGCAGCACGCTGTACACCGACTACACCTTCGGCCTGTGGGACGGCGACGTGCTGGTGCCGGTGGCCAAGGCCTACAGCGGCCTGGACGATGCGCAGATCCTGAAGCTCGACCGCTGGATCCGCGCCAATACGCTCGAGCGCTTCGGCCCGGTGCGCTCGGTGCCGGGGCAGCACGTGTTCGAGCTCGGCTTCGAGGCGGTGAACCGCTCGGCGCGGCACAAGTCCGGGATCGCCGTGCGGTTCCCGCGGATCCTCCGCTGGCGCCACGACAAGCCCGCGGCCGAGGCCGACCGGCTCGACACGCTCAAGGCGCTTGCGCGATGAAGCCGACCGCGACGCGGGCGTCGTTCGATGCGCCGCTCGCCGCCTGGTTCGCGACGCAGGGCTGGAAGCCGGCGCCGTTCCAGCGCGAAGCCTGGCGCCGCTGGCGGCGTGGCGAGTCCGGCCTGCTGGTCACGCCCACCGGCAGCGGCAAGACCCTGGCCGCGCTCGGCGGGCCGTTGCTCGATGCGCTGGCGGAGGCGGCGAAGGCGCAAGCGGCGAGGGAAGCCGCGCAGGCGAAGACCGCGAGGGCGCGATCGACGCGCGCTTCGAAAGTTCAAGCGGCAAGCGCGCTGAAGAAGCAAACGGCAATCGCGTCGAGAATTCCGACAGCAAGCGCGTCGACGGCACAGAAGTCACGCCAACCAGAGTCACGGGCCGCAGACGCACCGAAGGCGCAACCAGATCCAACCCCGCGCCTCTCCCCGACTGTCATTCCGAGCGAAGCGAGGAATCCCGGGGCCTCCGGAAAGCAGATTTCTCGCTTCGCTCGAAATGACAAGAGGGCGGCTCGAAATGACGGGACGGCGGCTCGAAATGACAAGAGGGCAGCGGTGGCGTCGGTTGGCCGCACCCGCCTGCTCTGGATCACCCCGCTGCGCGCGCTGGCCAGCGACACCGCGCGCGCCCTGCGAGAACCCATCGCCGCGCTCGGCCTGGACTGGACCGTGGCGATGCGCACCGGCGATGCGACCGCGCGCGACAAGCGCCTGGCGCGCCAGGGCCGCGCCGATGCGCTGGTGATCACGCCCGAGTCGCTGGCGCTGCTGCTGAGCTATCCGGACACCGCCGCGCAACTCTCCGGCCTGCGCGCGATCGTGGTCGACGAATGGCACGAACTGCTCGGCAACAAGCGCGGCGTGCTGCTGCAGCTGGCGCTGGCGCGGCTGCGCGCCTGGTCGCCACAGGCGCGCACCTGGGGCCTGTCGGCGACGCTCGGCAACCTCGAACAGGCGCGCGACGTGCTGCTGCCGCACGCCCCCGGCGCGGCGATCGTGCAGGCGGCCAAACCGCGCAGCCTGACCCTGGACACCCTGCTGCCCGAGGCCGGCGAACGGTTCCCGTGGGCCGGCCACCTCGGCCTGTCGCAGGTCCAGCGCGTGGCCGCGCGGCTGCAGGCCGCCGGCACCACGCTGCTGTTCGCCAACACCCGGGCGCAGGCCGAACTCTGGCATCGCGCGCTGGCCGCCACCTGGCTCGACGCGCCGGAAACCCTGGCCCTGCACCACGGCTCGCTCGACCCCAAGCTGCGCGCCGCGGTGGAACAGGGCCTGCGCGAGGGCAGCGTGCGGTGCGTGGTCGCCACCTCCAGCCTCGACCTCGGAGTCGATTTCCCCGCCGTCGACCAGGTGATCCAGCTCGGCAGTCCCAAGGGCATGGCCCGGCTGCTGCAGCGCGCCGGCCGCGCGCGCCATCGCCCGGGCGAAGCCGGGCACGTGGTCTGCGTGCCCACGCACGCGCTGGAACTGGCCGAGTACGCCGCCGCGCGCGAGGCGCTGGCCGCGGGTGAGGTCGAATCGCGCGTGCCGCTGCAACTCTCGCTCGACGTGCTGGCCCAGCACTGCGTCACCCTGGCGCTGGGCGGCGGGTTCGAGGCCGACGCGCTGCGCGACGAAGTACGCGGCACGCATGCGTTCGCGGCGCTCACTGACCTGCAGTGGAACGCGGTGCTCGCCTTCATCGTCCAGGGCGGCCAGGCGCTGCAGCACTATCCCGAATACCGGCGCGTGGTGCGCGACGACGACGGCATGTACCGCGTGCACGACCGCCGCATCGCGCTGCGCCACCGCCTGTCGATCGGCACCATCACCAGCGACGGCGCGCTGCAGGTGAAGCTGCTGCGCGGCGCCACCCTGGGCAGCGTGGAGGAAGGCTTCCTGGCGCGCCTGCGCCCGCGCGACCGCTTCCAGTTCGCCGGCCGCACCCTGGAGCTGGTGCGGCTGCAGGACATGGCCGCGTACGTGCGCATCGCGAAGAAGGGCGACGGCATGGTGCCGCGCTGGCAGGGCGGGCGCATGCCGATGTCGGGCGAACTCGGCGCGCGCGTGGCGCAGGTGCTGGCCGGTCCGCGCGACGGTCCGGAACTGCGCGCGCTGGCGCCGCTGCTCGCGCTGCAGGAGAAGTTGTCGGCGCTGCCGGCGCCGGGCACGCTGCTCGCCGAATTCGCGAAGACGCGCGAAGGCTGGCACCTGTTCGTCTATCCCTTCGCCGGGCGCGGGGTGCACGAGGGGCTGGCGGCGCTGCTCGCGCTGCGCTGGAGCCGGCTGGCGCCGAACACGTTCGCGTTCGCGGTCAACGACTACGGCCTGGCGCTGACCGCGCAGGCGCAGCCGGCGATCGGCGTCGACATCCTGCGCGCGCTGCTCTCGCCCGAAGGCCTGCACGACGACCTGCAGTCCGGCGCCAACCTCGCCGAACTCGCGCGCCGCCAGTTCCGCGAGATCGCGCGCGTGGCCGGGCTGCTGCCGCCGTCGTTGCCCGGGCGCGCGTTGCGCAGCCTGCGCCAGCTGCAGGCCTCCAGCGGCCTGCTGTTCGACGTGCTGCAGCGGCACGACCCCGGCCACCTGCTGCTGCAACAGGCCGAGCGCGAGGTGTTCGAGGCCCAGCTCGAAGTGCGCGCCCTGCAGGCGACACTGGCGCGCTGCCACGCCGCCACGCTCGACCTGCGCCAGCCGAAGACGCTCACCCCGCTGTCGTTTCCCCTGTGGGCCGAAGCGATGCGCGGCACCCTCACAAGCGAGGACTGGCGCACCCGCGTGCAGCGCGCCGCCGAACGCCTGGAACACCGCCACGCTCCGCGTAGCCCGGATAAGCGCAGCGCATCCGGGACCCCACGCCAACCCGGACGCACCCCGCCCTCCACGCCCGCCACCGCACCGCGCCCACCCCGCGATGCCTGACACCCTCGACCTGACCCTCGCCGGCGAACCCGTCCGCCTGCTCGCCGACCGCGCCCTGTACTGGCCTGCGCGCGACCGCCTGCTGGTCGCCGACCTGCACCTGGGCAAGGGCGACACCTTCCGCGCCGCCGGCATCGCCGTGCCCAGCGGCGGCACCGCGCACGACCTCGCGCGGCTCGACGCGCTGCTCGCGCTCACGTCCGCGTCGTCGCTGTGGATCCTCGGCGACTTCCTGCACGCGCGGCGGCATGCCGCGGTCGATGCGGCGTGGCGCGCGTTCCGCGAAGCGCATCGCGAGGTGGCGATGGCGGTGGTGCCGGGCAACCACGACCGCGCGTTCGATGCGGACGTGGCCGGCGTGGCGCGCGCGCGCGAGGGCCACGTGGAACCACCATTCGAATTCCGCCACGCGCCGCCGCACAAACTGGTGCCAGACCGGCATGTGCTCTGCGGCCACGTGCACCCGGTGCTGCGACTGCCGCCGCTGGGGCGCCATCCGCTGTTCTGGCTGCGGCCCGGGATTACCGTGCTGCCCGCGTTCTCGGCGTTCACCGGTGGCCACCCGGTGCCGCGCGCCGACAGCGCCGGCAGCGTGCTGTGCAACGGACGGCAGCTGGTGCGGCTGGCATAGCGACGCGCGGCCACGTCGCATTGCGACGTCGTACCTCGCACCGTCACCCGGATGCGCTGCGCCTATCCGGGCTACGCACCTTTGTTCGACCCGCCCGTAGCCCGGGTAAGCGAAGCGCACCCGGGTTTCGCGGACGCCACCGCTCGGCGTGCCAGGGAAGAACGTCGCCGGCCTGGGGAGCCACACGGCCCGCCCCGGACAGGCCGGACGCGGACCGCGCGATCCGCCCGCAACCAGACGCCCTCGCACCAAAACGATTGGTGCCTCTCGCGGGATAAAGAATCCATAAACGAGACCTTTGGTGCGCAATTTGGAACGCCCATCTCCTGACCACGCCGGCGCGGACGGGCTCTGCCCGATGACCACGCGGCGACGGGCCTGGCGCCCGTTCCCCCACTTCAGGAGATTGCAATGCGTTCCAAGCTGCTCACCACCACCGTTGCCGCCGTGCTGCTCGCCGGTGCGTCCGTCGCCCAGGCCCAGGACAGCGGCTTCTACGCCGGCGCCGGCGCCGGCCAGGCGCTCGTCGACGAGCGCGCCTACGACGACGAGGACACCGCGTTCTCCGTCTTCGGCGGCTACCAGTTCCACCGCAACTTCGCACTCGAGGCCGGTTACACCGACTTCGGCCAGCTGTCGCCCGGCGCCGCTGGCGCGGACCTCGAACTCGCCTCGGCCTACTTCACCGCGGTCGGCATCCTGCCGTTCACCGAGAATTTCTCGGGCTACGTGAAGGGCGGCATGCAACGCTGGGAACTCGACACGCCGATCCCCGGCCTCACCGGCACCGGCGATGACGACGGCCGCGATCCGGTCTACGGCGTCGGCCTGCAATACCGGTTCAACGACCTGGTCTCGCTGCGCGGTGAGTACACCCGGACCGAGGTCGAGGACCTCGACGTCGACGCCGCGCAGGTCCAGGCCCGCTTCGACTTCTGAGCTCTCGCGGGCCGATCACAGCCGTCCCTGCGCGCGTGATTCGCAGGCTCGTAGCCCGGGTAAGCGCAGCGCACCCGGGACCGCAAACGCACCGGACCCGCCCCGAATTGCCGGGCCTCGTCCAGGACAGCTGGCGAGGCGCGCGTTCCGGGCGGTACCCGGTGGGCGGTACCCGGCTCGTCCCGGATGCGCTGCGCTTATCCGGGCTACGCGTGGTGGATGCGCTGGGCATGCACCGGCAATGGCATCGCGCATCCACACGCGCCCCTGCGACTGCCTTCCATCTGTGGTTCGACGCCGTCGCCTGCCCGGAGCTCGCCTGCGTGGTGCGCATTGCGTTGCCGCTCCATTTCGACCGCGATCGATTACGTCCAGCTCGATGGCGACGGCCACTCGGAATCCCGAGCCTCGTAGGTTCGTAGCCGCAAACGCACCGGACCCGCCCCGAATTGCCGGACCTCGTCCAGGACAGCTGGCGAGGTGCGCGTTCCGGGCGGTACCCGGTGGGCGGTACCCGGTTCGTCCCGGATGCGCTGCGCTTATCCGGGCTACTCCGATCGAGGGCCGCGTGGCGTCGTGGGCGTTGCGTCAGCGGTCGTCTGCGTCGTCCTCGTCCGCGTCGCGCGCGGCCGCCGGTGGCTCCTGCTGGACCTGCGTCGCCGCCCACATGTTGTCGACCAGGTTGGGATAGCGCCGCCCGGCGGCTTCGGCGCGTTCGCGGGCAAGGTCCTTCTGCGCTTCGGTCAGGCGCGTGCGCGCTGCCGGCTTGACCGGGTTCTTCTTCTTCCAGGGCGGCGGCGTGGGTCTGTTCGTCATCGCGGCGTACTTGAGCGCAGCCGACGCGACGCGTGCGTGAACGGGAGCAGCCAGCGCTTCGATGCGAAGGATTGGCGCGCCTGGAGGGATTCGAACCCCCGACCAATGGCTTCGGAAGCCACTACTCTATCCGGCTGAGCTACAGGCGCGTTGTGTGTAGCGTCCGGGCGCCGTGGGCGTCCCGGGGTGACGACGTCGATGCCGGTCTGGCAACGCCGCAAGGCCGCGTCGGCGGCTGGCGACCGGCCGGCGATTATGTCACTCAACCGGGGTGGGCGGCCAGCCGCACGGGCCGGCCCTGGTCGAACCGTCGCGCCCGGTCCCGTACAGCCCTGCCTTGTTGCCGCGTCGACGCCTCGCTGCCGTCCGCGAGGCACGGCCCGCATGCCGCGAGGTGCAACGATACCGGGCCGCCTCCGAGCCCGGATCGACGGATGCCACTGCCCGCCGCCACGCGGCGCCTGCTGCTGGTCGCGATGCTCGCGCCCCGTGGCTGTCGACGATGCCGCACTCGTCGATGCCGCGCGCAGTCGGGCTTGGTCCTGGTCGAGCCGATCGGAGACAAGGCGCCGGGCGCGCGCAGCGTTGCCGACGCGCTCTCCGGGCTTGCCGGCATGCAGCGGCTGGACAGCCGCCTCAAGCCCTGACACGGCGTGAGGGAGCGGCTTCGCGGCGACGGCCGCTGGTAACCTGCGCGCATGTCCTACGAACGCCACTCGCCGCCGGCGGCCTCGCGGCCGCACTGGCGCGAACGCCTGCCGCTCTACTGGCAACTGGTCCGCGGCGACCGCCCGATCGGCTGGCTGCTGCTGTTGTGGCCGACCTGGTGGGGCCTGTGGCTTGCGTCGGGTGGGGTGCCGCAGCTGTGGACGCTGTTCGTGTTCAGCGCCGGCGTGTGGCTGACCCGCTCGGCCGGCTGCGTGGTCAACGACTACGCCGACCGCTGGCTCGACGGCGCGGTCGAACGCACGAAGCACCGGCCGCTGGCGACCGGCGCGGTATCGGGGCGGGAGGCGCTGCTGGTGTTCGCGGTGCTGATGCTGGTGGCGTTCGCGCTGGTGCTGACGATGAACCGGCTGACGGTGTCGCTGAGCGTGGTCGGCGTGGTCCTGGCCGCCAGCTATCCCTATCTCAAGCGCTACACCTACCTGCCGCAGGTGTACCTGGGCATGGCCTTCGGCTGGGGCATCCCGATGGGCTTTGCCGCGGTGCAGGGTGAAGTGCCGCCGGTGGCGTGGGTGCTGTACGTGGCCAACATCTTCTGGGCGACCGCCTACGACACCTGGTACGCGATGGTCGACCGCGACGACGACATCCGCATGGGCGCGAAATCGACCGCGATCCTGTTCGGCGAACTCGACCTGGTCGCGCAGGGCGTGCTGTACACGCTCGCCTTCGCCGCGCTGGCGCTGGTCGGGCGCGAGGCCGCGATGGGCTCGCCGTACTGGGCCGGGCTCGGCGTCGCCGCGCTGTTCGTTGCGTACCAGTTCATGCTCGCGCGCCACCGCGATCGCGAAGCCTGCTTCCGCGCCTTCCTCAACAACCACTGGGTGGGGATGGCGGTGTTCCTCGGGATCGCGGCGGACTACGCGCTGCGCTGAGCACAGCCACGCCGTCTACGGCAGGTGCGCGGCGCGGGTGCGGACAAGTTGCGTAGCCCGGATAAGCGAAGCGCATCCGGGAAGGCCCCCCGGTCCCGCCGGCTACGCCCGCCGTCCCGGGCGTTCCCCCGCGGACGGGCCGCCGTCGCCGGCGATCCCGGGTGCGCTGCGCTTACCCGGGCTACGGGGCGCGTCGGCGTAATTGCGTAGCCCGGGTAAGCGAAGCGCATCCGGGAAGGCCCCCCGGTCCCGCCGGCTACGTCCGCCGGCCCGGGCGTTCCCCCGCGGACGGGGGGCCGTCGCCGGTGGTCCCGGGTGCGCTGCGCTTACCCGGGCTACGGGGCGCGTCGGCGTAGTTGCGTAGCCCGGATAAGCGAAGCGCATCCGGGAAGGTTCCCCCGGGCCCGCCGGCTACGTCCGCCGGCCCGGGCGTTCCCCCGCGGACGGGACGCCGTCGCCGGTGGTCCCGGGTGCGCTGCGCTTACCCGGGCTACGGTGTGCTTCACGGGCGTGCGGGTGGACGACCGGTCGATTCTCGGCCGGCTTACGGCACCCGCGCGCACACCCAGGCATCGACCCGCGCCACGCCCGCGCGGCGCAGCGCGAAGGCTGCCGCGTGCAGGGTGGCGCCGGTGGTCATCACGTCGTCGACCAGGGCCACGTGCGCCGGTAGACGCGCGCCGCCGCGTACCGCGAATGCCCCGCGCAGGTTGCGCCGTCGCGAAGCCGCGTCCAGTTCCGACTGCGGGGCCGTCGCCCGCGTGCGCACCAGGGCGCCGTCCAGCAGCGGCAGGCGCAGGGTGCGGGCCAGCGGCCGCGCCAGCTCCAAGGCCTGGTCGTAGCCGCGGCGGCGCAGTCGCCCGGCGTGCAGCGGCACCGGCAGCAGCGCGCCCGGCCGCGGCAGGGTGGCGAAGCACGTGGCCATGGCGTCGGCCAGCAGGCGGCCGGCGGCGAGGTCGCGGTGGAACTTGAAGCGTGGCAGCAGCCGGTCCAGCGGCGCGCCGTAGACGAAGGCGGCGTGCGCCTGCTGCAGGGGCGAGGGTCGCCGCTGGCAGGCGCCGCAGGGCGTGTCGGCCATGCCGGCCTCCGGCAGCGGCACTGCGCAGCGCGGGCAGGCGTTGCGGTTCCACGGCAGCTCCGCCTGGCAGGCCTGGCACAGGTCGGCGCCTGCCGGCGCCGGTTCGCGGCAGGCCAGGCAGCGCGGCGGGCACAGGCCGATGCCCAGGCGGCGCCACCAGCCGTCAACCGCCGTGGCCTGGATTCGGTTGACAGGTCTGGACATGCTTTCCAGACTGGCCGGCCAGCGCCCGCCCGTCTGTCAGGGAACCCCGATGCCTGCCGTCAGCCCGCTCCGTTCCGCGCCCCTGCCCGACGCCGCCCCGCGCCACGACTGGCGCCAGGACGAGGTCGAGGCGCTGTTCGACCTGCCGTTCCCCGAACTGCTGTTCCGCGCCGCCGCCGTGCACCGGCGCCATTTCGACCCGGCGCAGGTGCAGGTCAGCACCCTGCTGTCGGTCAAGACCGGCGGCTGCCCGGAGGACTGCGGCTACTGCCCGCAGGCGCAGCGCTACCACACCGGGGTCGAGGCGACGAAGCTGATGTCGACCGAAGCGGTGGTCGCGAAGGCGCGCCAGGCGCGCGACGCCGGCGCCTCGCGCTTCTGCATGGGCGCGGCCTGGCGCTCGCCGAAGGACCGCGACATCCCCAAGGTCGCCGCCATGATCCGCGAGGTGAAGGCGCTGGGCCTGGAGACCTGCGCCACGCTGGGGATGCTCAGCGGCGGGCAGGCGCAGGCGCTGCGCGAGGCCGGCCTCGACTACTACAACCACAACCTCGACACCGACCCCGGTTTCTACGGCGACGTCATCCGCACCCGCGAATTCCAGGACCGGCTCGACACCCTCGGCCACGTCCGCGACGCCGGCATGAAGACCTGCTGCGGCGGCATCGTCGGCATGGGCGAGACCCGGGCGCAGCGCGCCGGTTTCCTGCGCACCCTGGCCAGCCTGCCGGCGCATCCGGACTCGGTCCCGATCAACCGCCTGGTGCAGGTCGCGGGCACGCCGCTGCACGGGACCGCCGAGCTCGACCCGTTCGAGTTCGTGCGCACGATCGCGGTCGCGCGCCTGCTCATGCCGCGCTCGATGGTGCGCCTTTCGGCAGGCCGCGAATCGATGAGCGACGAGCTGCAGGCGCTGTGCTTCACCGCCGGGGCGAACTCGATCTTCCATGGCGAGAAGCTGCTGACCACCGGCAACCCGGACACCGCCCGCGACCAGGCGCTGTTCGCCCGCCTGGGCCTGACGCCGATGCCGGTGGCGGTGGATGCCGACGGACACGACCACGGTGGTACCGTACATGCCGACATCGTGGCCGGGCCCGACGCAGGCGGCGTCGACCCCCGGCCCGGTGCCTGCGCGGCGGGGGGCCGCGGCTGAGGGGAGCCAAGCCATGCCAGTGGAACGTCCCGACCTGCATGCCCGCGTGGCCGCGCAGCGCGAACAGCGCGCCGCGCAATCCGGGCTGCGCACGCGCCGCGAGGTGCTGCGCCGCGACGGCGCGCGCTGCGATGTGGTCGATGCGCAGGGCGCCACCCGCACCCTGCTGAATTTCTGCAGCAACGACTACCTCGGCCTGTCGCAGCATTTCGCCGTGGTCGGCGCGCTGCAGGACGCGGCCTCGCGCGAAGGCGCCGGCGGCCTCGGTTCGCACCTCGTCTGCGGCCACCATGCCGTGCATGGCGCGCTCGAGCGCGAACTGGCCGAATGGCTGGAGGTGCCGCGCGTGCTGCTGCTGGGCAACGGCTACCTGGGCAACCTCGCGGTGCTGCAGTCGCTGCTCGGCGACGACGACCTGTGCGTGCAGGACCGCCTGAACCACGCCAGCCTGATCGATGCCGCGCGCCTGGCGGGGTGTCGCCTGCGGCGTTATCCGCACGGCGACGTGGAAGGCGCGCTGCGGCAGCTGCGCAGCATGTCCGAGTGCGCGGCGATGGTCGCGACCGATGGCGTGTTCAGCATGGATGGCGACCTCGCGCCGCTGCGCGAACTGGCGATCGCCGCGCGCGTGCAGCAGGCGCTGCTGTATGTCGACGACGCCCATGGTGTCGGCGTGCTCGGGCCGGAAGGTCGCGGCTCGGTCGCGGCGGCGGGGCTGGATGCGTCGGGCGTGCCGCTGCGGCTGGTCACGCTGGGCAAGGCGCTGGGCAGCTACGGCGCGGCGGTGGCCGGCGATGCGGACCTGGTCGGGCACCTGGCCGAAACCGCGCGTCCCCATGTCTACACCACCGCGTTGCCGCCGGCGCAGGCCGCGGCGTCGCTGGCGGCGGTGAAGCTGGCGCGGCGCGAACACTGGCGCCGCGAGCGCCTGGTCGAGCTGGTGCAACGCTTCCGCGGCCGCGCCGAAGGCCACGGCCTGCAGCTGATGCCGTCCGAAACCCCCATCCAGCCGGTGCTTTGCGGCAGCAATGCGCAGGCGCTGGCGATGTCGGCCTCGCTCGAACGCGACGGCTACTGGGTCGCCGCGATCCGTCCGCCGACGGTGCCGGAAGGTCAGGCGCGGCTGCGCATCGCCTTCACCGCCGCGCACGAACCGGCGCAGGCCGAGGCCCTGGCCGACGCGCTGGCGGTCGCCCGCGACCGCGCCGCCGACACCGGGTCCAGTCGGGTCGCATGACCGCTTCGAACGCACACGGCCGCGTCGCGCTGGCGGCGGTCGGCGTGGCGCTGCTGTCGGCGCTGTTCTTCACCATGACCTACGTGCTCAACCGCGCCAGTGCCAGCGAGGGCGGCCACTGGGCGTGGCTGGCCTGCCTGCGCTACCTGATCACGCTGCCGTTGATGCTGCCGTTGATGCGCTTCCAGGGTGGCACGCGGCCGGTGCTGCGCGCGATCGCGGCGCATCCCTGGGCCTGGCTGCGCTGCGCGGGAATCGGCTTCGTGCTGTTCTACGTGCTGTTGGCATTCGCCGCCTCGAGCGGGCCGTCGTGGCTGGTCGCCGGCTCGTTCCAGTTCACCGTGATCGCGGGAATGCTGTGCGCGCCGCTGCTGTACCGCGACGCGCGCCGACGGATCCCGCGCGCCGGGCTGGCGGTGGCGGCGATGATCCTCGCCGGCGTGCTGCTGATGCAGTTCGGGCACGCCAGCGGCGCGCTCGACCGTGCGGCGTGGATCGCGCTGGGCTGCGTGCTGGTGTCGGCGGTCGCGTATCCGCTCGGCAACCGCCTGCTGCTGCTGCACCTGGAACGCAGCGGCGAATCGCTGGGCGCCACCCAGCGCGTGTTCGGCCTGACCCTCGCCAGCCAGCCGCTGTGGCTCATGGTCGCGGCGTATGCCGCGTTCGTCGCCGGACCGCCGTCGGCGGGGCAGGTGTGGCTGGCGGCCGGCGTGGCGCTGTCGGCGGGCGTGATCGCGACGATCCTGTTCTTCCAGGCCACCGGCATGGTCCGTGACCAGCCGCTGGCGCTGGGGGCGGTCGAGGCGATGCAGGGCGCGGAAGTACTGTTCGCGGTGCTGCTGGGGGTGCTGCTGCTGGGCGAGCCGTGGCCGAGCGGCGGCACCCTGCTGGGCGCGGCGATCGTGGTCGCCGGCATCGCCGCGTTCGCCTGGGTGGTCGCGCGCTCCGCCGGAGGCAGCGGTTCGGTCAAGGCGCTGCGCACGGACAAGGGCGCGTGAGCGGCGCGCTGCACATCCAGACCCGCGGTCGCGGGCCGGACCTGGTGCTGCTGCATGGCTGGGCGATGCATGCGGGCGTGTTCGGCGGGCTGGCCGAACGGCTCGAACCGCGCTTCACCCTGCACCTGGTCGACCTCCCCGGGCATGGCCACGGCCGCGACAGCACCCTGCCGCTGGCGCTCGAACCGGTGGTCGATGCCATCGTGGCGCGGGTGCCGCATGCGCTGTGGGCGGGCTGGTCGCTGGGCGGGCTGTTCGCGCTGCACGCGGCGGCGACGCGGCCCGGTGCGGTGGCGGGCCTGGCGATGCTGTGCGCGAGTCCGCGCTTCGTACGCGGCGACGACTGGCCGCTGGGCATGTCGCCGGAGATCTTCCGCGGTTTCGCGCTCGGCCTGCGCAGCGACTGGCGCGCCACGCTCGACCGCTTCATCGCGCTGGAAGCGTTCGGGTCGGACGATGCGCGCCACGAGATGCGCGTGCTGCGCGAGGAGGTGTTCGCGCGCGGGCAACCGGCCGCGCACGTGCTGGCCGACGGCCTGGAGATGCTGGAAACCTGCGACCTGCGCGGCGTGCTGCCGATGCTGGCGATGCCGACGCTGTGGCTGGCGGGGCGACGCGACCGGCTGGTGGATCCGCGCGCGATGCGCGCTGCCGCGGAACAGGTGCCGCGGGCCGAGGTGGTGGTGGTGGAACATGCCGGGCACGCGCCGTTCCTGACCCACGCCGATGCGGTCGCATCCGCGCTCGATGGCCTGGCCGCGGCGGTGGAGGCGGACGCACGATGAGCCGCGAAACGCCGCCGCTGTTCGACGCCCGCCAGGTGCGCCGCTCGTTCTCGCGCGCGTCGGCGGGTTACGCGTCGGCGGCTGCGCTGCAGCGCGAGATCGAGGCGCGCCTGCTCGAATCGCTGGACCTGCTCGCCCTGGTGCCGGGGCGCGACGCGCGCTGGTCGCCGGGGCTGGTGCTCGATGTCGGCAGCGGTCCGGGCCACGCGGCGCAGGCGATGCGCGAACGCTGGCCGAAGGCGCGGATCGTCGCGCTCGATCTCGCGCTGCCGATGCTGCGCCAGGTGCAACCGCGCAGCGGCTGGAACCCGTTGCGCATGCCGGTCGACCGCGTCTGCGCCGACCTGCGCGCGCTGCCGCTGGCCGACGCCAGCGTCGACGTGCTGTTCTCCAACCTGTGCCTGCAGTGGATCGACGACCTGCCGGCGGCGTTCGCGGGATTCCGTCGCGTGCTCAGGCCGGGCGGGCTGCTGCTGTGCTCCACCTTCGGCCCGGACACGCTGTGGGAGCTGCGCGAGGCGTTCGCGCGCGCCGACGACGAGGCGCCGCACGTCAGCCCGTTCGCCTCGATCGCGCAGTTCGGCGATGCGCTCATGCATGCGGGGTTCCGCGATCCGGTGCTCGACCGCGACCTGCTGATGCGTGGCCACGCCGACCTGCCGGCGCTGATGCGCGACCTGCGCGCGATCGGCGCCACCAATGCGCTGCACGCGCGCCGCCACACGCTCACCGGACGCGCGCGCTTCGCCGCCGCCGCGGCCGCCTACGAGCCATTGCGCGGCGCCGGCCTGGCGGATGCGCAGGCCGCCCTGCTGCCGGCCAGCTGGGAGGTCATCACCGCGCTGGCCTGGGCGCCGGAGCCGGGCGCACCGATCCGCGGGCGCGAAGGCGAACTCGCCAGCTTCCCCGCCGACCGCATCCGCGTGCGCCGGCGCGACTGAACCGGGCAACTTCCGCGCCGCGTCGCACGTCCCGCCGCGCGACCCGGATGCGGCCTGCGGCCTTATCCGGGCTACGCCTGCCGGTGCTCCATCCGTAGCCCGGGTAAGCGCAGCGCACCCGGGGGAATCTCCACGCCGCATCGCACGCCACGCCCCCGCGAGCCCGGATGCGGCCTTCGGCCTTATCCCGGCTACCGGCTGCCCATCCGTAGCCCGGGTAAGCGCAGCGCACCCGGGGGAATCTCCACGCCGCATCGCACGCCACGCCCCCGTGAACCCGGATGCGGCCTTCGGCCTTATCCGGGCTACCGGCTGCCCATCCGTAGCCCGGGTAAGCGCAGCGCACCCGGGGAATCTCCACGCCGCATCGCACGCCACGCCTCCGCGAACCCGGATGCGGCCTTCGGCCTTATCCGGGCTACCGGCTGCCCATCCGTAGCCCGGATAAGCGCAGCGCACCCGGGGAATCTCCACGCCGCATCGCACGCCCCCCCCGCGAACCCGGATGCGGCCTTCGGCCTTATCCGGGCTACGCCGCGTGACGCGTTGGCGGGCAATGGGCGCCAGGGGCGGTGCGGCCGCGCGGCACGGCCGCGATTCAGACCATGCCGCATAGACTCGCGGCGCTCCCCGTCGCCGAAGATGCCATCGATGAAGCCCGTGATCGCCGCGTTTTGCCTGGCCCTGATCCCGCTCGCCGGCGCGCACGCGCAATCCTCGCGCGTGGACCTGTCGGGAATCGATCCGATGCAGGTGATCGCCGGCGCGAACGACGTACTGCTGCGCGCGCCCGATGCCGACGTCGACCGCCTGTTCAAGGCGGTGCATGCGGCCTCGCGCAACGACAACGAGGCCCGTGGCCTGTGCGCGCTGTTCGAACCCGACGCCGACCGCAGCCTCGTGGGCCTGCAGCGTGCCGCGAACGCGCTGGGCGAAACCAGCCGGATCCGCTTCGTCGAGGCGGTGACCGCGGTGGCGGTGAACGGCCTGCAGGGGCAGCCGCAGGCCTACGACCCCGCGGTGGGCGAGCAGGCGCTCAAGGCCGCCACCGTCACCGGCATGATGCTGCACGACGGATTCATGCTCGGGCTTTCCAGCACCGGCCGCGACAGCGCCAGCCGCGACGCGCGCTGCACCGCGTTCCGGCAACTGGTCGACGTGCTCGACGGCTTCAGTGTCGGCGAGCGGGTCGCGGCGACACGCTACCTGCTGCGCGAGGGCCTGGACCGCTACGGCGGCGAGCTCTAGCGTTCGAAGCTGCGTGCAGGTTGCGTGCGGCCCGGCATGGCCTTGCGCACCGGCGTCCGCGGGGTCGCCGCCTGCGGGACCACCGCCCGTGGGACACCGGCCTGCGGCACCTCGGCCGGCGGCACCGCATTCGCGCGTGGCGGCGCCAACGGCTGGCCGCCGTTGCGGCGCAGCCGCTGCCCGGGCTGGTAGACGCGCACCCAGTCGACGTACATCCGCTGCGGGAACACGCTGGTCGCATCCGGACTGCCCGGCCAGTTGCCGCCGACCGCGACGTTGAGCAGCACGAAGAACGGCTGGTCGAACACCCACGGGCCGCGCGCCTCGACCTGGGCGCGGGTGACGCTGTAGAACGGCTGCCCGTCCACGAACCAGCGCACGCCCGCGCCGTCCCATTCCATCGCGTACACGTGGTAGCCGGCGTCGGCGCGTTCGCCCAGGTCGTGGGTGCCGCTGAAAGGCGTGTCGCCCGAATAGCCCGGGCCGTGCAGCGCGCCGTGGGTGAGGTCCGGCTCGAAGCCGACGTGCTCCATGATGTCGATCTCGCCGCTCTGCGGCCAGCCGACTTCGCCCAGGTTCGAGCCCAGCATCCAGAACGCCGGCCAGATGCCCTGGGTCTGCGGCAACCGGATGCGCGCCTCGACGCGGCCGTGGCGGAACTCGCGCTTGCCGCGCGTGATCATGCGGGTCGAGCTGTACTGGCAGGCGCCGTACCAGCAACTGGCGTCGGCGGGGGCACCGCGCCGCGCCTCGATCACCAGCACGTTGCTGCCGGCCATCGTGTCGTACTGGATGAAGGCGTTCTGCCCGCCGGTGTAGTACTGCAGTTCGTTGTTGCCCCAGCCGTGGCCGCCGGTCTCGAAGGTCCAGTCGGCGGTGTTGGCGGTGTCGAACTCGTCCGCCCACACCAGGACGCCGGTGGCGGCTGCCGCCGACCGCGCCTCGATCCCGGCGCGCGGCAGTCCGCTGGCAGCGCAGCCGGCCGGCACCAGGCAGGCCAACAGCAGGGCAGTGCGCAGCCGCGGAGCGATGGCGTGAGGCATGAACCTTTCCTCCGGGTCGGTGCGGCGGATGGCAGGCGGCTCAGCGCACCTGCGTCAGCCAGTGCTCGAGGTTGTAGTAGTTGCTCACCCGCGCGATGCGGCCGTCGCGGATGTCGAAGAACGCGCCGCCGGGCAGGGTGTAGCGCTGGCCGCGGGCAGGCGGCAGGCCCTCGTCGTCGGCCAGGTATTCGCCGTGGACCACGTATTCGGCCGCGGCGCGCGCGCCGTCGACGGTGGCCATCACCACGATCTCGTGCAGCTGCTCGCGATAGCAGCGGTCCATGCGCGCCATGAACGCGGCGAACGCATCGCGCCCGGTCTCGCGCGGACCCTGGTTGAGGTCGTGCGCCACGTCCTCGGTGAGCAGCGCCAGCATGGCCTCGCGATCGCCGCGGTTGAACGCGGCGTAGTAGGCGAGCACCAGTTCGGTGCCGCGGTCGTGGAGGCGGTTGCCGTCGATGCGCATGGCGCGGATCCCCCTGGGACGCGCGTCCATCCGCGCGTCCGGGATGATAGCGCGGCGCACCTGCGCGTACCGTGCGGCCGCGCCGGGCCCGCATATCGAGGACCCGTGTCTCGACGGAGGCTATTGCGGGCGCACGAACAGGTCGCGATGGAAGAAGTAGACCTCGCGCGCGAGGAACTCCCAGCGGGTGCGGAACGAGCGGAAACGCGTGCTCGGCGTCGCTGAACCGAGGGCGTCGATGCCCAGGCCGCGGCTCAGCCGCAGCGCGCGCGCCATGTGCAGCGGATCGCTGACCACGATCGCGCTTTGCAGGCCGTGTTCCAGCATCAGCCGGCGCGCCTCGTACAGGTTCTGGTAGGTGGTCTGCGAGCTCGATTCGATCAGGATCGCGTCGGCGGGGATGCCCTGGCGGATCGCGTGGCGGCGCGCGACCTGCGATTCGGCGAAACGCGCGCCGCCGCCGCCGTAGCCGCCGGTGAAGATCAGGGTGCCGGCGTAGCCGCTGCGGAACAGGTCGAGGCCGTGTTCGATCCGCGCCTCGAACACCGGAGAGGGCACCGCGTCGTAGGCGGCGGCGCCGAGCACGATGATCGCGTCTGCCTTCGCCGCCTGGTCGCGTTCGCCCACCCAGTAGATCCACCCCGCCACGGCGCCCAGCCACAGCGCGCACAGCAGCAGCAGGCGCAGCAGCAGGCGCAGCGGCCGCGGTCCGGCGGAAGGCGCGCGCCGGCGCCTCACCGGCCTGCCCACGGCAGCCGGTCGGGATCGACGTTGCCGCCCGACAGCACGATGCCCACCCGCCGTCCGGCGAACCGCTGCGGATGCGCGAGCACCGCAGCCAGCGCAATCGCAGAGGACGGTTCGACCAGCAGCTTCAGGTGTTCGAGCAGCCGCCGCATCGCGGCGACGGTGGCGTCGTCGTCGATCGCCAGCACCTGCGCGCCGTGATCGCGCAGGATGCGGAAGTTCGGTTCGCCCAGGGTGCCGCGCAGGCCGTCGCAGATCGTATCGGGCACGATGTCGGTGACCCGCTCTCCGCGCTCCAGCGATTGCAGGGCGTCGGCCGCGCCCGCCGGTTCGGCCAGCACCAGCTCCACGTTCGGCGCACACCCGGCCAGCGCGATCGCGGTGCCCGAAGCCAGCCCGCCACCGCCCACCGGAACCACCACCACGTCCAGGTCCGCTGCCTCGCCCAGCAGCTCCAGTGCGGCCGTGCCCTGGCCCGCGATCACCCGCGGGTGGGCGTAGGGATGCACCAGGGTCGCGCCGCTGGCCCGTTGCACCTGCGCGCACATCGCCTCGCGCGCGGCGATGGTCGCCTCGCAGCGATGCAGGATCGCGCCCTGGCCTGCGATCAGCGCCAGCTTCGAACGCACCGCGCCCTCGGGGACGACCACGTGGCAGGGAATCCCGCGCAGCCGTGCCGCCAGGGCGAGCGCGGCGCCGTGGTTGCCGGAAGAATGGGTGACCACGCCGCGCGTGGCAGCGTCGTCTTCGAGCGAGAACACCGCGTTGCAGGCACCGCGGAACTTGAACGCGCCGGCGCGCTGCAGGCATTCGGCCTTGAACAGCAGGCGGCAGCCGGCGTGGGCATCGAGGGCGCCGGCGCGCAGGACCGGGGTGGTGCGCGCATGCGGCGCGATCCGGGCCGCGGCATCCAGCACGTCGTCGAAATGCGGCAGCGGCGTGTCGGCAGGCATGGCACAGAGCCTAGCCGATCGGGGTCCGCCGTGTTCAGGTAGCACAATGCGCCGATCGGGAGGGTTAAGCACGGATTCAATGCCCCGGGCCGATGCTGCAGCCTCGTAGAACGGGGGATTCGCCATGTTCCGCAAGCTCTTGATCGGTCTGGTGGCCGCGGCCGCGCTGTCGGGCTGCGCCAGCGACTATTACTCCCGTGGGTACGGCGGCGGCGACTACTACTACGGCAGCCCCGCGTCCTCGACCTATTACGGCGCCCCCTACAGTTCGCTCGGCTACGGCCATGGTGGATGGTACGGCGGCGTGGGCTACGGCTACGGTTACGGGTCCCCGTATCGCTACGGCTATGGCAGCCGTTACGGATACTCGCCGTACTACAGCTACTACGGCTGGCCGCACTACTACTACCGGCCCCATCGCCCGCGTCCCCCCTACCAGCCTGAGGATCCGGATCCGCCGCAGACGGTCGAGCGCGGCACCGGCGGCAACCTGCCGCCCCGTCGCCGCAGCAGTCCCCAGGCGCAGCCGCAGCATTCGCAGATGGCCCCGCAGCCGATCCGCCGCAATTCCGGCCAGCCGTTGATGCGGGCGCCCACGGCGAGGCCGGCGCCGCAGCCGCGGGCGATCCAGCGGTTGCCGTCGCGTCCGATGGCGCCGGCGCCCGCGCCCCGGGCCGAGCCCCGGGCCTTGCCGCGACCGCAGCAGATCTCGGCCCCCCGGGCCCAACCCGCGCCGCGCAGCGCGCCGCGGATGGAGCGCCGGATGGAGCGTCCGGCCCCCCGACGGGCGGCATCGCAACAGGAAGAATAGGTTCCGTTCCCCCTTGCGCTGGGCCCCGGGGACGTTCAAGCTACCCGAACTGACCGGTTGCGTCGGATTCCGACGTATCAGGTCCGGAAAGACAAAAAAAGCGTTTCCGCTTGTCGACACCCGGCGGGGGATACCGGATCCCCCCTGTTCCGCTCCCGCCGGGCGTCGGCGCCTCGTTCCTCGAGGCGCCGGGCTCCGCCCCCATATGTCCGCGGTGCCCACGCAAAAGAATGGGGCCGGATGTCCCCCGACATCCGGCCCCTTTGCTTCCCCGGGTTGTGCATGGCCAGCCCTGTTCCAATCTCCGGCCGCGCCCCCCTTGACGCTTGCCACCCCGGGTGCAGGAAGATGGTTCGCATGAAGCGTGCCAACTTCCTCCACGGCCCGGCACCACGCTTGCGTGGCGGTGGCCGGGCCCGGAACAATCGGGCGCCTTCCCGGCGGCGGACCGCGCCGGCCAACGGGACACCATGAGCAGAGAGTTCCATCGCTACGACGTGATCGTGATCGGCGGCGGCCACGCCGGCACCGAGGCCGCGCTCGCGTCCGCGCGCGCCGGCGCACGCACGCTGCTGCTCACCCACAGCATCGAGACCGTGGGTGCGATGAGCTGCAACCCGGCCATCGGCGGCATCGGCAAGGGCCACCTGGTCCGGGAGATCGACGCGCTCGGCGGGGTCATGGCCAGGGCGGCCGATGCCGCCGGCATCCAGTGGCGGCGGTTGAACGCTTCGAAGGGGCCTGCCGTCCGCGCGACGCGCGCGCAGGCCGACCGCGCCCTGTACCGCGCCTTCATCCGCCGCGCGGTCGAACACCAGCCCAACCTCACCGTGTTCCAGTCGGCGGTGGACGACCTGGTCATCGAGCCCGATGGCCGCGGGCGCGACGCGGTGCGCGGCGCGATCACCAACACCGGCCTGCGCTTCGAAGCGCCCGCGGTGGTGCTGACCGCCGGCACCTTCCTCGCCGGCAAGGTGCATATCGGCGAAACGCAGTACGCGGCCGGCCGCATGGGCGATCCGCCCGCGACCACGCTGGCTTTGAGGCTGCGCGAGCGGCCGTTCGTGGTCGATCGCCTGAAGACAGGCACGCCGCCGCGCATCGACGGCCGCACGCTCGACTATTCGGTGATGCAGCCGCAGCCCGGCGACGATCCGCGCCCGGTGTTCTCGTTCATGGGATCGCGCGACGACCATCCCCCGCAGGTGCCGTGCTGGATCACCCACACCACCGAACGGACCCACGAGGTCATCCGCGGCGCGCTGCACCGCTCGCCGATGTACTCCGGCCAGATCGAAGGCATCGGCCCGCGCTACTGCCCCAGCATCGAGGACAAGGTGGTGCGCTTCGCCGAGAAGGCCAGCCACCAGATCTTCGTCGAGCCCGAAGGCCTGGACGTGGTCGAGATCTATCCCAACGGCATTTCCACCTCGCTGCCGTTCGACGTGCAGCTCGAGCTGGTGCGCTCGATCACCGGCTTCGGCAACGCGCACATCACCCGCGCCGGTTATGCGATCGAGTACGACTTCTTCGATCCGCGCGGGCTGAAGACCTCGCTCGAGACCAAGGCCGTCTCCGGCCTGTTCTTCGCCGGCCAGATCAACGGCACCACCGGCTACGAGGAAGCGGCCGCGCAGGGCCTGCTCGCCGGCGTCAACGCCGCGCGCCACGTGCGCGGGCGCGAGCCCTGGTCGCCGCGTCGCGACCAGGCCTATCTCGGGGTGCTGGTCGACGACCTGATCACCCACGGCACGTCCGAGCCGTACCGCATGTTCACCTCGCGCGCCGAGTACCGGCTGCAGCTGCGCGAGGACAACGCCGACCTGCGGCTGACGCCGGTCGGCCGCGAGCTGGGGCTGGTCGACGACGCGCGCTGGGCGCGCTTCGAGGCGAGGCGCGAGGCGATCGCGCGCGAGACCTCGCGCCTTAGCGGGCTATGGGCCTCGCCGGCGAACGCCGCCGGTCGCGAGGCCGTCGCCGTGCTCGGCATCGAACTCAGTCGCGAGAACAGCGCGCTCGACCTGCTGCGTCGCCCGGAGCTCGATCACGCCAGGCTGGTATCGCTACCGGCTTTCGCACCCGATTCACCGGTCGATGCCGACGTCGCCGAGCAGGTCGAGATCGAAACCAGGTACGCCGGCTACCTGCAGCGCCAGCGCGACGAGATCGCGCGCGCGCAACGCAACGAAGACACGGCGATCCCCGCCGGTTTCGACTATGCGCAGGTCCGCGGGTTGTCCGCGGAAGCCGCGCAGAAGCTCGAACGCGTGCGTCCCCAAACGGTGGGCCAGGCGCAGCGCATCCCGGGGATGACGCCCGCGGCAGTCTCATTGTTGCTGGTGCATCTGTCGCGACCGGGGCGTGGCGCAAGCCCCGGCGCGGAAGCGTCGCGGGCGGCTGTGCGTTGAGCCGGCCTCGCGCCATTCCGCGATAGGCGCGGTCGCTCACGGGCGTGGCGAGCGGACGGGTCGTTCGCGCGGGTCAGCCGGCGGCATGCGCCCGCGCCCAGCGGACGATCTCGCCCGCCGGCATCGCGCCGGACATCCGCGCCAGCTCGCGTCCGCGCTGGAACAGGGCGAGCGTCGGGATGCTGCGGACATCGAACCGGGCGCCGAGATCCGGATGCGCCTGGGTGTCGACCTTGGCCAGGCGCATGGCGGGTTCGAGCTGCGTCGCCGCGGTTTCGAAATGCGGCGCCATCACCTTGCACGGGCCGCACCAGGGGGCCCAGAAATCGACCAGCAGCGGCAGGTCCGAACGCGAGGCATGCAGGTCGAAGCCGGTGGCGTCCAGCACCAGGGGCCGTCCCGTGAACAACGGCTTGCGGCAGCGGCCGCAGTTCGGGACGTCGTGGATGCGCGCGGCGGGAACGCGGTTCAGCGCGCCGCACTGCGGGCAGGGCACCTGCAGCGGCCCGTTCATGGCACTGCCGCCGCGGGTCCGCCGTGGACCACCACGCCGTCGGCGTCGACGACGGTCGCACGCACGTCGATGCCCGCACGTACGCTCTGGGTGACCACGCAGAAGTCCTCGAACTGCGCGAGGATGCGTGGCAGCTGCGTGTAGTCGGCGGCGGGACCCGACAACTGCAGCTCGACATGCGCCGTCGGGATGCGCCAGCGACCGTTGGCGTCGCGTTGCGGCGTGGCGCTGATCCGCGCCTTCAGCGTCGCCGAGGCGTTCCTGAACTTTCGCAGCGAGAACAGGAGGCTGGCGGCCATGCAGTTGGCCACCGCCGCCAGCAGCAGGCGCGACGGATTCGGCCCGCGATCGTGGCCGAGCGGCGAGGGCTCGTCGGCAAGCAGCGGGGCGAGCGCGGTGTCGTCGAAGACGATGCGGAACGCGTAGTCGCTTTCCTGCTCCAGGGTGATCCGGATGGGACTGTCGATGCTCATGGCTGGCCTCGCGCAGGAAGGTCGGTGGCACGCGCGCACTCCGCCATCGCGGCGCCCGTCGCTGCAGCCGGCGGACGCGTCCGCCGGAGTGGAGCGGATGGTACATGGCGCAATGCGTTCATGCGGATGTCGCCTGGCGCCGCTGCAACAGGGCGTAGTACAGCACCGGAATCACCAGCAGGGTGAGCACCGTCGAGACCAGGATGCCGAAGATCAGCGCGATCGCCAGGCCGTTGAAGATCGGATCGTCGAGGATGAAGAACGCGCCGGCCATCGCCGCCAGCGCGGTCAGCGCGATCGGCTGCGCGCGCACCGCGCAGGCATCCACCACCGCGCGTTCCAGCGAATGCCCGCGTTCGACCAGGTGGTTGATGAAATCCACCAGCAGGATCGAATTGCGCACGATGATGCCGGCCAGCGCGATCATGCCGATCATGCTGGTGGCGGTGAACTGCGCGCCGAGCAGGGCGTGGCCCGGCATCACCCCGATCACGGTCAGCGGGATCGGCGCCATGATCACCAGCGGCACCAGGTAGTTGCGGAAGTAGGCGACCACCAGCAGGTAGATCAGCACCATGCCGGCGGCGTAGGCGATGCCCATGTCGCGGAAGGTCTCGTAGGTGATCTGCCATTCGCCGTCCCACTTGATCGCGAAGCCGCTGGCGTCGACCGGCTGGCGGATGAAGAACTGCGACAGGGCCTGGCCGCCGACGGCGTGCTCGGACACCTGCCCGACCAGGTCGAACATGCCGTACAGCGGGCTGTCGATGCGGCTGCTCTCGTCGCCCGTCACGTAGACCACCGGCAGCAGGTCCTTGTGGTGGATCGCGCCGTCCCAGCGCGCCTGGCGCACCTGCACCAGCTCCGACAGCGGCACCAGCTGGCCGTCGCCGCCGCGCACGCGCAAAGACAGCAGCCCGTCCAGCGTCGCCTGCCCTGCGACCGGCAGGCGCAGCCGGATCGGGCGTGGATACTTCGAACCGCCGTCGATGAGGTGGCTTGCGTCCATGCCGGAGAGGCCGGCGGCGATGGTGTCGGCGATCGCGGATTGCGGCACGCCCAGCCGCGCCGCGCGCACGCGGTCGATGGCGAGCACCTCGCGCAACGCGTCCGCCTCCACGCTGGTGTCGACGTCGACGATGCCGTCGGTGGCGAGGAAGCGCTGTTCCAGCGCCAGGCCGATGCGTCGCGCCTGCGCGTAGTCCGGGCCGTAGACCTCGGCCACGATCGGCGACAGCACCGGCGGCCCCGGCGGCACCTCCACCACCTTGGCCGATGCGTCGTGGCGGCGACCGATCCCCGCCACGAGGGGGCGCAACGCGGCGGCGATGTCGTGGCTCTTGCGGTCGCGGTCGTGGCGATCGACCAGGTTGACCTGCAGGTCGCCGACGTTGGCGCCGCTGCGCAGGTCGTACTGGCGCACCAGGCCGTTGAAATTGATCGGCGCGGCGGTGCCGGCGTAGCCCTGGTAGTGCCGCACCTCGGGCATGCGGTCGAGCACCGCCGACAGTTCTGCCAGCAGCGCACTGGTGTCCTCCAGCGTGCGACCCTCGGGCAGGTCGACGACGATCTGCAGCTCCGACTTGTTGTCGAACGGCAGCATCTTCAGCACCACCAGCTTTGCCACCGCCAGGCCGGCCGCCAGCGCGACCAGCGCGGCCATCGCCGCGAACAGCAACGCGCGCCGGCGGGCGCCGCCCTCTGTGGCCAGGAACGGATGCATCACCCGCTCGAACAGGCGGTGCAGGCGCGCGGCCATCGTGCCCTGGGCGTGGCCGTGGCCGGTCTCCGGCGAGACCGGTTGCGCGGCATGGCGCGCGAGCAGCTTGAGCGACAGCCAGGGCGTGACCACCAGCGCGATCAGCAGCGACAGCAGCATGCCGACCGAGGCATTGATCGGGATCGGCCGCATGTACGGACCCATCAGCCCGGTGACGAAGGCCATCGGCATCAGCGCCGCGATCACGGTGAACGTGGCGAGGATGGTCGGGCCGCCGACTTCGTCCACCGCCGCGGGAATCGCCTCGCGCAGGGTTCTGCCGCCCTGGGCCATGTGCCGGTGGATGTTCTCGACCACCACGATCGCGTCGTCGACCAGGATGCCGATCGAGAAGATCAGCGCGAACAGCGAGACCCGGTTGAGGGTGAAGCCCATCGCCATCGATGCGAACAGGGTCGCCGACAGCGTCAGCACCACCGCGCTGCCGATCACGACGGCCTCGCGCCGGCCGAGCGCGAACAGGACCAGCAGCACCACCGATGCGGTGGCGAACCCCAGCTTCTTGATCAGGGTGCGCGCCTTGTCGCTGGCGGTCATGCCGTAGTCGCGCGTGACCTCGACCTGGACGCCGTCGGGGATGAGCTGGCCGCGCAGGGCCTCGATCCGGCGCAGTACGGCGCCGGTGATGTCGGCGGCGTTGCTGCCGGGCTTCTTGGCGATCGCCAGCGTCACCGCCGGCGCCACCCCGGCGGCGGGGCCGTCCCGGCCGGGCGGGGCGCCGTGCCAGACGTAGCTCGCAGGCGCATCGGCGGCATCGCGCACGTCGGCCACGTCCGCCAGTCGCACCGGCTGTCCGCCGGCCATGCCCAGCACGAGGTTGGCGACGTCGTCGCGATCGGCGAGGAACTGTCCCGACGTCACCTGGGTGACGCCGTCGGCGCCGACCCGTTCGCCCGCCTGGCGCGCGAGGTTGGCCGCGCGCAGCGCGTCGGCGAGGTCGTCGACGGCCAGGCCGTGGCTGGCCAGCCGGGCCGCGTCGAGTTCCACCATCACCGCGCGGTCCGGCGCGCCGATGGTGAACACGTCGCGGGTGCCGGGGATGCGCTTGAGTTCGGTCTCCAGGGTATGGGCGACGGCGGCCAGCTCCAGCGCGCTGCGCTGGGGATCGTCGGTCCACAGCGTCAGCGCCATCACCGGCACGTCGTCGATGCCCTTGGGCTTGATGATCGCCGGGCCGACGCCGAGGCCGGCCGGCATCCAGTCCTGGTTCGAGAACACCTTGTCGTACAGCCGCACCAGCGCGGGCTGGCGCTTCACGCCGACCTCGAACTCGACCGTCAGCACCGCCATGCCCGGCCGGCTGACCGAATAGGTGTGCTTGACCTGCTCGATCTCGGAGAGCTTCTGTTCCAGCGGGAAGGTCACCATCTGCTCGACCTCGCGCGCGTCGGCGCCGGGGAAGGGCACGATGACGTTGGCCATGGTCACGTCGATCTGCGGCTCTTCCTCGCGCGGAGTGACCATCACCGCGACCGCGCCCAGCAGCAGGCCAAGCAGCGCCAGCACAGGCGTCAGCGGATTGGCCTGGAAGGTGCGCGCGATGCGCCCGGAGATGCCGAGGCGCGGGGCGTCGTGGGAGGACATGTCAGTCCCCGTCCGTGCGCGCGGCGACCAGTGCCTGCATCGCGGCGACCGGGTCGGAGGCGATGGTCTCGCCCGCCTTCAGGCCGGCGATGACGTCGATGTCGTCGCCGCTGCGTGCGCCCAGCCGTACCTGCCGCAGCGACAGCCGGCCTTCGGCCAGCACGTACACCGCGTCGACTTCGCCGCGACGCACCAGCGCCGAGGCCGGGATGCGGGGATGCGCCGCGGCCTTCACCGCCGGGAACGCGACCTTGGCCGTGCGCCCGGGTTGCGGGACCGGATCGAGCGGCGGCAGCTGCACGCGCACGTTCACCGCGTGCGTCGACGGATCCGCGCTGGGGAACACGGTCACGGCGGACGCTTCGACGCTGCGGCCGTCGTCGAACGTCACCTTCGCGGTCGGGTCGGCGCGGATCGCGTCGGCATCGGACTGCGGCACGCCGACCTCGATGCGCAGCGCGTCCGGCGCGAACACCGTCATCAGCAGCTGGCCGATGCCGACGCTTTCGCCGGGTTCCACGTCGCGCGAACTGACGATGCCCGCGTAGGGCGCGCGCACCGTGGTGTAGGCGCTCTGCTGGCCGGCATTGGCCACCTGCGCGCGCGCGGCATCGCGCGCGGCGAGCGACGAATCGCGCATCGCACGCATCTGGTCGAGCTGCGACTTCGACACGTACTGGCCCTGCGACAGCTCGAGGTAACGGCGGTAGTTGCCTTCGGCCTCGGCGGCGCCGGCCTCTGCGGCCCGCAGCTGCGCGCGCGCGGCGTCGACGCCCGACTGCTGTTCCACCGCGCTCAGGCGCACCAGCACTTCGTCCGCGGCGACGCGGTCGTCGACATCGCGCAGCACCGCGGTGACGCGGCCGCTGGTCTGCGCGGTCAGCGTGGCCTGGCGCACGGCCTCGACCACGCCGTCCCACGCCCGCCCGCCGCTGCCGTCGCCGGACTGCACGACCAGGGTGTCGAGGCCCTCGATCGCGGGCGGCGGCGGCAGCGCTTCGCCGCCACCGCCACAGGCCCCCAGCGTGGCGGCGAGCAGGCCCGCCAGGGCGATGCGCAGATGCGTGTTCATGTTCCGGCCCAGGCCCTGCTCACTTGAATGCGCAGCCGCTGGCGAGGCCAAGCTTGCGCAGCACCATCGCCGCGGGGCAGAAGCCGGTGACGCTGGCCTGCAGCAGGTTCGCGCCGACGAAGACGGTGAGCCACAGCCACAGCGGCGAGACGAAGTGGGCGAGCGCGAGGCTGGCGAGGATCATCACGCCTGCGAAGGCGAGGACGGCACGGTCGAGGTTCATGTCATGACTCCTGGTGAGTGGGGTGGTCAGCGCGTGCGCAGGATGCCGAGCAGTTTCAGCACGTATTTCTCGTAGACCGGCTCGGTGTTGCCGGACTTCATCTTCATCAGGAAGTACTTCTCGAACGCGATCTTGGCCAGGTGCACCCACTTGCCGACCCTGGCCCAGGTGACGTTGCGCGGCGGGATCTGCGGCAGGGCCACGAACGCGACGCCGGTATCGCCCATGTCGGCCAGGCAGATCGCGTTCCACGTCGCCTCTGCGGTGGCCGGCTCGCCGGCGAGTGCGGAGCGGATGTTGTGGGCCACCGCGGTGACCATCGACTCGATCATGAAACCGGTCTTCGGCGCACCGGTCGGCACCGGCGTGGCTTCCACCGGCGGGATCGCGACGCACACGCCCAGCGAGTACACGTTCGGATACGCGGGATTGCGCTGGTTCCTGTCGATCAGCACGAAGCCGCGCGGATTGCACAGGCCCTCGACGTTGCGCACCGCGTCCACGCCGGTGAAGGCAGGCAGCACCATCGAGTAACGGAACGGCAGCGCATGCGACTTCTTCGGCTGGCCGTCCTCGTCCATCTCGGTGACGTCCATCTCGCCTTCGCGCACGCCGGTGATCTTCGCGTTGACGATCCAGCGGATGTGGCGCTGGCGGAATTCCGATTCCATCAGCCCCCTGGAGTCGCCGACCCCGCCCAGGCCCATGTGGCCGATGTACGGCTCGGGACTGACGTAGGTGATCGGCACCCTGTCGCGCAGCTTGCGCTTGCGCAGGTCGCGGTCGAGGATCATCGCGAACTCGTAGGCCGGTCCGAAGCAGCTGGCGCCGGCGGCCGCGCCGACGACCACCGGGCCGGGGTCGTCGAGGAAGGCCTGGTAGGCCTCCCATGCCGCGGTGGCGTGCGGCGTGGTGCAGATCGAATGGGTGTGGCCGTCCGGGCCGAGGCCCGGCACCTCGTCGAACGCCAGCCGCGGACCGGTGGCGATCACCAGATGGTCGTACCCGAGATGGCGGCCATCGCGCAGCAACACGCGGTCGTGCTGCGGTTCCACCCTGTCCGCGCCGACCGCCTCGAACGCGATGTCGTGCCGCGCGAGGTACGTCGGCACCTGGATCTGCACGTCGGAAGGCTTGCGCCAGCCCACCGCGACCCACGGGTTCGACGGCGTGAACGAGAACAGGTCGCCCTCGCCGACGACGGTGATCGCCGGGCCCTTGCCCAGCGTGCCGCGCAGCTCGTAGGCGACGCTCATGCCGCCGATGCCTGCGCCCAACACCACGATATGTGCCATGTCGCTCCCTCCCGGGATCGGGGACTGCCGCGCCGGTACCGCCGGCTTGCAAGTACATTAGCAATATCTTATATTAGATGCAACTGATTTAATGAGGCACGCCGAGATGACCCTGTCCGTCGAACAACTGGTCGCCCAAGCGCGGTCCCGCATCCGGGAACTGGACCCTGGCGAGCTGTCCGCATCGCCGGCGCGCGATGCGGTGCTGATCGACGTGCGCGAACCCGACGAGTACGCGCAGGGCCACCTGCCCGGCGCGGTGAACCTGCCGCGCGGCGTGCTCGAGTTCCAGATCCATGCGCATCCGGCGATGGGCTGCACCGCCAGCGAATCGCTGGCGCTGCCGGATCGACCGCTGGTGCTGTACTGCCGGACGGGCGGCCGCTCCGCGCTGGCGGCCGAAAGCCTGCAGCAACTGGGCTTCAGCGACGTGCATTCGCTTGCCGGCGGCTTCGAGGCATGGCGCAATGCCGGCCTGCCCACCACGAACGCATGAGCATGCCCGCAAGGAAACCCGCCCCCGCCTTCGACCTCGTCGCGATGCAGGCCCATGCCGGAGATGCCGCGCAACTGCTCAAGGCGCTGGCCAACGAGCGCCGCCTGCAGGTGCTGTGCCTGCTCGCCGAAGGCGAGCGCTCGGTCGGCGAGATCAACGAACTGCTCGACCTCAGCCAGTCGGCGCTGTCGCAGCACCTGGCGGTCCTGCGCGAGGAGGGGCTGGTGCGGACCCGGCGCGAGGCGCAGACCATCTACTACGCGCTGATGCCGGGACCGGCCGCCGCGGTCATGGAAACCCTGCATGGCATCTACTGCGGTCCGCCAGCGGCGCGAGCCAGGAAGGGGCGCACATGATCGCCTTCCTGAAGGCCCTGTTCGGAGCAGGCGGGCCGCACGTTGGACCGGACGAAGCGGTGCAAGTCCTGAACCGGGGCGCGGCGATGCTGGACGTGCGCGAGCCGGGCGAGTTCGCCGCCGGGCACGCAGACGGCGCGATCCACGTGCCGCTCGGCCGGATTCGCGCACGTGGCGTGGCGGCGATCGACGCGCTCGCGCTGCCCGAGGGGACGTCCGAAATCCTGCTGGTCTGCCACAGCGGCATGCGCTCGCGACTCGCGCAGGCCAGCCTGTCGAAGGACCCGCGGCGCCGGTATGTCAACGTCGACGGCGGCATGGCGGCGTGGGCCGCCAGCGGCCTGCCGGTCGTGCGCGGGCATTGAATCGTGGCCGCCATCGCATCCAGGCGCCTTCCAACCCCCAACCGGAGAATCCCATGACCAGCGTCGATTCCTACGCCGAACTGACCCGCACCGTGTCGAAGAACCTGGCACCGCTGCGCACCCACAATCCCGACGTCATGCAGGGCTTCGGCGCGCTCAGCAAGGCGGCGCTGGCCGCCGGCGCGCTGGACGAGAAGACCAAGGAGCTGATCGCGATGGCGATCGGGGTGGCCGCGCGCTGCGATGCCTGCCTCGGGTTCCATGCCAAGGCGCTGGTCCGCCTCGGGGCGACGCCGGAGGAGTTCCGCGAGATGCTCGGCGTCGCCGTGTACATGGGCGGCGGGCCGTCGCTGATGTACGCGGCGAACGCGCAGGCTGCGTTCGACGAGTTCTCCGCCGCGGCGCAGGCCGCCTGAACCAACGCTATTCCGCGTCGGGGTGGCGTTCGCGCCAGCGCGCGAGGCGTTCCTGGTAGTGCCGCAGCGCCTCGGCATGGAGGTCGTGGATGCAGGGATCGCAGCCGCCGTCGCAGCAATCGCCGGGCAGCGGCGGCTCCGGAGGCTCGGGGCGCGGATCGTCGGCGGGAGGGGCGGGCATGTTCAACGTCGCGGCTGGCTGCGCGTCGGTGCGCGGATCGGCGCCATGGCCTGCCGATTGTACGGTCGGCGTAGTGGTGCGGTCGTGACCGCGAACGCGTCGCGCGTCACGCTGCGCCGGGCGCGGATGCAAGCGCTGCCAGGTGGCCCGGGCCGGCGCATCGCGCGGCTCAGCCGCGCCGCGCGCGCGCGAACGCTTCCGCCAGCGCGTTGTCCGCCGGTGCGGCGCCCTGGCGGGGCGTGCCGGCGGCGGGGCGCGGGTTGCGTGCGCCGCGTCCCGGGCCGCGCCCTTGTCCATCGCGCGGGCCGTCGCTCGTCCGGGTGTCGCGCGGGGCGGGCGCATCGTCCAGGCGGCAGCTGAGGGCGATGCGCTTGCGCGCGACATCCACCTCCAGCACCTTCACCTTGACGATGTCGCCGGCCTTCACCACCTCGCGGGGATCCTTCACGAAGCGGTCGGCCAGCGCCGAGATGTGCACCAGCCCGTCCTGGTGCACGCCGATGTCGACGAAGGCGCCGAACGCGGCGACGTTGCTGACCACGCCCTCGAGCACCATGCCGGCGCGCAGGTCGCGGATGTCCTCGACGCCGTCGGCGAACTTCGCCGCGCGGAACTCGGGGCGCGGGTCGCGGCCGGGCTTCTCGAGTTCGGCGAGGATGTCGCGCACGGTCGGCTCGCCGAAGCGCGCGTCGGTGAACCGCGAAGGCTGCAGCGCGCGCACGAAGGCGCCGTCGCCCAGCAGCGCGCGGATCGGCCGGCCGGTGGCGGCGAGGATGCGCTCGACCACCGGGTAGGCCTCGGGATGCACCGCGGAGGCGTCGAGCGGCTGGTCGCCGTCGGCGATGCGCAGGAAGCCCGCGCACTGCTCGAACGTCTTCTCGCCCAGGCGCGGCACCTGGAGCAGCTCGCGGCGCGACCGGAACGGGCCATGCGCATCGCGATGGGCGACGATGTTCTCCGCGACCGTCGCCGTCAGTCCGGCCACGCGCGCCAGCAGCGCGCCCGACGCGGTGTTCACGTGCACGCCCACCGCGTTCACGCAATCCTCGACCCGCGCATCGAGCGCGCGCGCGAGCCGGTACTGGTCGATGTCGTGCTGGTACTGGCCGACCCCGATCGCCTTCGGCTCGATCTTCACCAGTTCCGCCAGCGGGTCCTGCAGCCGCCGTGCGATCGAGACCGCACCGCGCAGCGACACGTCCAGCCCGGGGAATTCCTTCGCCGCCAGCTCGGACGCCGAATAGACAGAAGCGCCGGCCTCGCTCACCACCAGCTTCTGCATCCGCAGCTCCGGCGCGCGCCCGAGCAGCTCGCCGGCGAGCCTGTCGGTCTCGCGCGAGGCGGTGCCGTTGCCGATTGCGATCAGCTGCACGCCATGCGCGCGGCACAGTGTCTCCAGCGTCGCCAGCGAGGCATCCCACTGCCGTCGCGGCTCGTGCGGATGGATGGTCTCGGTGGCGACCAGCTTGCCGGTGGCATCGACCACCGCCGCCTTCACGCCGGTGCGCAGGCCGGGGTCGAGCCCCAGCACCGCCTTCGCGCCGGCCGGCGCGGCCAGCAGCAGGTCCTTCAGGTTGTCGCCGAACACGGCGATCGCCTCCGCCTCGGCCTTCTCGCGCGCCTGCGCGAACAGGTCGATCAGCAGATGCAGGTGCAGCTTCGCCTTCCATGCCAGGCGGCAGGCGCCGCGCAGCCAGGCATCGGCGGGGCGGCCGCGATCGGCGATGCCGGCGTGCAGCGCGATCCGGCCTTCGGCGTACAGGTGTCCGGCCTCGGCATCGGCGCCCGGTTCGAGGTCGAGGGTGAGGAATTCCTCGCGGCGGCCGCGCAGCAGCGCCAGCAGGCGATGCGAGGGGATCTTCGCCAGCGGCTCGGCATGGTCGAAGTAGTCGCGGAACTTCTCGCCGGCGGCCTCCCTGCCTTCGACCACCTTCGCCCGGATCACGCCCTTCGCCTCGAGCCAGCCGCGCAGTTCGCCGATCAGCGCCGCGTCCTCGCCCCAGCGTTCGATCAGGATCGCGCGCGCGCCTTCCAGCGCGGCCCTGGTGTCGGCGACACCCCTGCCGGCATCGACGAAATCGGCGGCGTACGCTTCCGGCACGCGCGACGGATCGGCCAGCAGGCCGTCGGCCAGCGGCTCCAGCCCGGCCTCACGCGCGATCTGCGCGCGGGTGCGACGCCTGGGCTTGTAGGGCAGGTACAGGTCTTCCAGCCGCGCCTTGCTGTCGGCGGCCTCGATCTCGCCGCGCAGCGCGTCGTCGAGCTTGCCCTGCTCGTCGATGCTGGCGAGGATCGCCGCACGTCGCTGTTCCAGTTCGCGCAGGTAGACCAGGCGCGTTTCGAGGTTGCGCAGCTGGGTATCGTCGAGCCCGCCGGTCACTTCCTTGCGGTAGCGCGCGATGAACGGCACGGTCGCCCCCTCGTCGAGCAGGGCGATGGCGGCGGTGGCCTGCGCGGGCCTGGCGCCGATCTCGTCGGCGATGGTCTGCGAAATCCTGCGCGCGAGCGCGGGCGAAACGTCGGTCATGGCATCGTGCGGCAGGCGGCGACATGCCGCGGAAGCGCGATTGTGGCAACGACGGGCGCGAACCGGTACCCGTTGACAACCGGGGGCGCGTGGCGTCGCGCGTCAGGCGTCGCGCACCGCCGAGTCGTCGGGTTGGCGCCGGCGCCACGGCAGCGGCACGCTCAGCAGGACCAGGGCCAGCCAGGCGAGCCGGCTGGAGACCGATTCGCGGTCGGGCGCGCGCAGCGCGGCATCGAGCGGCGCCGCCTCGTCGTCGATCGCGTACGCACCTTCCTCCATCGCGCGCAGGATCGCGCGGGCGCGCACGGCGTCGGCATCGGCTACCCGCAGGCGCGCGCCGCCGATCGCCAGTCGCCATTCCCAGTTCGCGAGCGCGAGGTGTTCGTCGCCGACGTGCGCCTCGATGCCCTCGGACAGGAGCAGGCCGCGCGCGATCTGCGCTTCGATCGGGTCGAGGTAGCTGGCGACGGTGGTGAACATGCGGGGCGCCGTGGCGCGGATGCTTCGCGCGTGGGGACAGGCTACGCTAGTGCGCGGGTTCCGCGGTGAACATGCGTGTCCGGTCTCGCGGCGAACCCTGCGATCCATGCGTGCCGCGTGCGCAGGACCGCAACGCACCCCGTCCGCACCGGACCATGGCCGGACCGGAGGACGACCAGACCAGGCCCAAGGGCCGCAAGGGCAATGCGCATGAACATCCAGACGCTCCTCCCGCACGCTTTCCGCGCCTCATGCCTGGCGGCGGCCCTGGCCATCGCCGGTTGCGGCGGCGCCGACAGCCCGCCGGCGCCCGCCGTCGAAGGCGACGTCGCCGCGCCGAGCCGCATCGAGGACTGGCCGCTGCCGCCGACCCTGCCGGGTTCCGCGTCGCCGAGCCTGGCGGCCACGCCCGACGACAAGCTGCTGCTGGGCTGGATCAACTCGCAGAAGGGTCGTCGCCACATCTTCCAGTTCAGCACCTGGGCACCGGACTGGGGGCGCTGGATGCACGCGATGACCACGATCGCGGTCGGCAACAGCATGTTCGTGAACTGGGCCGACATCCCGCACATGGCGGCGACGCCGGATGGCGCGCTGTGGGCGCACTGGCTGCAGAAGAGCGGCGACGCCCCCTACGCCTACGACGTGGTGCTGACGCGTTCGCGCGATGGCGGCGCCAACTGGGCCGCCCCGGTGATGCCGCACGACGACGGCACCCGGACCGAGCACGGCTTCGTCTCGATGTGGGCCCAGGGCGATGGCGCGCTGGGTCTGGCCTGGCTGGATGGTCGCGAGACCGGCAATGCCCACGGCGGCCACGAAGGCCACGACAGCCCCGAAGGCGCGCAGGGCGCGATGACGCTGCGCGCCGCGGTGTTCGACGCCACGCTGCAGCGCAGCGCCGACGCGGTGATCGATGCGCGGGTGTGCGATTGCTGCCAGACGGCGGTCGCGCAGACTGCGAAGGGGCCGCTGCTGGTCTATCGCGGCCGCAGCGAGGACGAAGTGCGCGACATCCTCGCCACGCGCCATGACGGCAGCGCCTGGAGCACGCCGCGTCCGGTGCACGCCGACGGCTGGACGATGCCGGCCTGCCCGGTCAACGGCCCGGATGTCGCGGCTGCGGGCAACGCGGTCGTGGTCGCCTGGTACACCGAGGCCGACGGCGAGCCGGAGGTCCGGCTCGCGGCCAGCAGCGACGCCGGCGATGCGTTCGCCGCGGTGGTGACGCTCGACCGCGGCCAGCCGGTGCTCGGTCGCGTTGCGGTCGCGCTCGATGCGCGGCAGGCCTGGGTGCTGTGGATGCGCGAGGAAGGCGGGCGCCAGTCGCTGTGGCTGTCGCGCCGCAGCCACGACCTGGCCACCGAACACGAGCGGGTCGAGGTGGCGAAGGTGGCCGGCGAGGGCCGCGGCACCGGCTTCCCGCAGCTGGCGGTGATGGGTGGCGTGGCCCACGTCGTCTGGACCGACGTCGTCGCGGGCCAGCCGAACCTCAAGGGTGTACGCCTTGTCGGCGGTGGATGACGACGCCCCGGGGGTCGATGCCATGCACGCATCCGCCGCGATCGAGCCGCCACCCGCGCTGTCGCCGCCTTCCGACCCGGATGCGGCGCCGCCTCCGATCCCGGTGCGGTACGCGGACGCCTGGCTCGCAGTCGTCGACAAGCCTGCGGGCCTGATGGTGCACGACAGCGGGCTGGCCCGCGGCGAACACGACTTCCTCGCCGACCGGCTGCGCGCGCAGTTCGGGCGACAGGTCTTCCTGGTCCACCGCCTCGACCGCGCCACCAGCGGCTGCCTGCTGCTGGCCTTCGACCGCGAGACCGCGTCCGCGCTGGGCAAGGCCCTGATGGCGGGCGGGCTGGAGAAGCACTACCTCGCCGTCTGCCGCGGCTGGCCCGAAGAACGCTTCGCCATCGACCACCCGCTCGACGGCGGCCCCGGCAAGCCGCTCAAGAAGCCCGCGCTCACCGCTTTCGAACGGCTGGCCACCTGCGAACTCGAGCTGCCCTCGGGCGGCTTCGCCACCTCGCGCTACGCGCTGCTGCGCGCGCAACCCGCGACCGGCCGCTTCCGCCAGATCAGGCGCCACCTCAAGCACGCCTCGCACCACCTGATCGGCGACACCAGCCACGGCGACGGCCGCCACAACCGGCATTTCCGCATGCTCGGCATCCACCGCATGCTGTTGCACGCGCAGCGGCTGCGGTTCCCGCATCCGCATACGGGCGAGGTCATGGAGGTCGACGCGCCGCCGGACCTGGAGTTCGCCAGGGCGCTGGTGTTGTTCGACTCCGCCGCCACCCCCGGGACCGCAGCATGAGCCTGGTGATCCCCGAAGACGAACTGGTCGAACGCTTCGTGCGTGCCAGCGGCGCCGGCGGGCAGAACGTCAACAAGGTCGCGACCGCGGTCGAGCTGCGCTTCGACGTCGCCAACTCGCCCTCGCTGCCCGAGCCGGTGCGGGCTCGGCTGCTGGCCAGGCGCGACCGGCGCATGACCGACGCCGGCGTGCTGGTGATCCAGGCGCAGCGCTTCCGCACCCAGGAGCGCAACCGCCAGGACGCGCGCGAGCGGCTGCAGGCCTTCGTCGAAGCCGGCCTGCATGCGCCCAAGCCGCGCATCGCCACCCGGCCTTCGCGCGGCGCCAAGGAACGCCGGCTCGGCGAGAAACGCCAGCGTAGTACGATCAAGCAGTCGCGCGGCCGCCAGGAATGGGACTGAGGGGTCGCCACACAGGGCATTGCGTGGGGGGCGCATGACCGCAAGCAACGAGGTGGTCCCGCCGCTGCCGCCGAACGCGCCGCGGGTGAAGCCGAATGCGTTCACCCGGTGGCTGGGTCGCAGCGTGCTGCGGCTCGGCGGCTGGCGCGTGGCCGGCCCGCTGCCGGACGTGCCGAAGCTGGTGCTGATCGTCGCGCCGCATTCCTCGAACTGGGACGGGCTCTGGGGATTCGCGGCCAAGCTCGCGCTCGGCTTCGAGGTCCGGGTGCTGGGCAAGGCGCAGCTGTTCTGGTGGCCGCTGGGGCCGCTGCTGCGCAGGCTGGGCGTGATCCCGATCGACCGCAGCGCGCCGCAGGGCACGGTCGGGCAGGCGGTGGAAATGATCCGCGGCAGCGACCGCATCTGGTACGCGCTCACCCCCGAGGGCACGCGCAAACGCGTGGAGCGCTGGAAAAGCGGCTTCTGGAAGATCGCGCACGAGGCGCAGGTGCCGGTCCTGCCGGCCTATTTCCATTATCCGGACAGGACCATCGGCATCGGCGCGCTGTTCCATACCAGCGGCGACATGGCGGCCGACATCGCCACGCTGCGCGACTGGTACCGGCCGTGGATAGGCAGGAACCGCGGTACGTTGTGAGCGCGTCCGACCTGCCGCAAGAAGGCGCCCGCACGACGCGGGCGCCCGTGGCGCAGGGCTGGAGAGCTACAACGCGCCGCCGCCGAACTTGTGCGTGTACTGCAGGTAGAAGCTGCGGCCTTCGGTGTCGAACCAGGAGATGTCGTAGTACGGATAGCCGGTGTAGGTCGGATCGTACGGGGGCGCCTTGTCGAACAGGTTGACCACGGTGAGCGACAGCCGCGCATGTTCGTCGAACGCGTACTGCAGGTTCGCGTTGTAACGGTACGTGGCCGGGATCCACGCGTCGGTCCCGTCCTCGGGCGACCAGATCTCGTAGTAGGAATCGTCGTTGGGCAGGCGCCCCAGCCGCCGTCCCTGGACCGATGCCGACCACGCTTCGCGTTCCCACGACAGGCGCAGGCTGGCCTTGGTGCGCGGAATGTCGTAGCCGCTGTTGATCGCGAACATGTCGACCACCGGCTCGTCCGGGTAGACCTGGATGTCGTGCGCATGCACCCGGGTGTAACCCCCGTTGAGGCGGAAGATGCCGGCGCGCGTGTCCCAGCGCAGGTTGGCGCTGACATCGATGCCGCTGGTGGTCTCGCGCGCGACGTTGATCGGGTTCACGTGCACGCCGTACAGGCTGCCGTCGTCGAGCCGGGTGATGCGCGCGAGCGTGTCCACGCACAGCGGCGAGCCGATGTCGATCGTCCCGAGGCGGCAGTCGCGTTCGTTGAGCATGACCTCGCTCACGCGCAGGTCCTGCACCTGGTCGCGCATGTCGATGTCGAACCAGTCGACGGAGAGGTCGAACCAGGGCGCCGGCGACCAGACCATGCCTGCGGTCCACGAGTCGCTGGTCTCGGGTTCGAGGTCGCGGTTGCCGGCACGGCTGCGGATGATGCCCTCGCCGCTGTAGCTGCAGTCGTCGATGCTTTCGTCCGGTTCCTCCACCGCGCAGCGCCAGTAGTCGTCGACCGAAGTCTCGTCGTTGCCCGGCCCGGAAAACACGTAATGCAGGTCGGGCGCGCGGAAGGCGGTGCCGTAGGATCCGCGTACCAGCAGGCTGTCGAGCGGCCGCCATTCGAGCCCCGCGCTCCAGGTGAACCGGTTGGGATCGCGGCCGGCGAAGCGGTACTGGTCGAAGCGGCCGGCGAGGCTCAGGTCGAGGCGCTCGAGCACCGGCATGCGCAACTCGCTCGCCAGCGCCCAGCGATCGCGGCTGCCCTGCCCATCCGAATCCTTCCAGCTGTAGTAGTAGTACTGGGTGGCCAGTGGATCGGGGTTGAGGTCGTAGCTCTGGTGGCCGAGTTCGGCGGTGGCTGCGAAGCCGGCGCCGCCGCCGGGGAGTTCGAACAGGTCGGTCCGGGTCAGGGTGAACGCGAGCGTCTGGGTTTCCGATTCGGGACGGTAGGTGGTGTGGGCGAAGATGCCGTCGTATTCGGCGCGCGTGAGCGGCGTGTACAGGCGCGTGGGGTCGGCGTCGAAGATCGGATAGGCCACGCCACGCCACTCGTACTCGCCCGGCAGCTGCGGACCGAGGAAGAGGTCGTTCGCGCGCGCCGCGACGATCTGCGGCCAGCTGATCTCGGACCGGTACTGCGAATGGCTCAGCGCCGCCTCGTAGTCCCAGTCGCTCCACAGCGTGCCCTTGAAGCCGGTGGTGACGCCGAAGGTGCGCTGCACGGTATTGACCATGCCGCTGCGCAGGCCGCCCATCTCCTCGAGGGTGAACTGGCGCTGCCAGTACTCGATCTGGTCGGTGGCCTGGTTGTAGAAGTAACCCTCCTCGTTGCCGTCCGGCATCATCAGCGACCAGCTGCGCGGGGCGCGGAACAACGACAGCTCGTGGCGGCCGGCCTGCAGGTCGGCGAACCACTCGCTGCCGTTGGCGAACGCATAGCTCAGCGAGCCGTAGGCATTGACGCCCTCGCGGTCGCTGATCACGGTGCGGTAGGCCACCGAGCGGTCGCTGCCGCAGAACCAGCCGTAGCGCGCGCGTTCGTGGTAGCCGATGCTGCCTTCGTTGAGGTGCGAGAGGGAGTCGCAGGTGTCCTGGCCCGGATCGAGGTAGTCGTCCCACCAGTCGGTGCGCAGGAAGTTGCGCTGCGGCAATCGCGAGCTGGCGCTCGGCGCGTCGAACGTGGAATCCTGCTGCGCGCGATCGAAGCCCCACAACGGGCGCTGGTTGCGGTACTCCATCCCCAGCACCGCGTTGAGGCCGCCCCGCGAGAAGCCGCCCGAGACGTTGAGCCTGAAGTTCTCGGCGTCGCCGCGCTCGGTCTGGCCGAAACGGTAATCGACCGTCAGCCCGTCGGCCTGCTTCTTGAGGATGAAGTTGACCACGCCGGAGATCGCGTCCGAGCCGTAGATCGCCGAGGCGCTGCCGGTGAGCACCTCGATCCGGTCGATCATGCCCAACGGCAGGCTGGAGACATCGGTGAAGTTGCTGCGGCCACCGAACGGCAGCGGGAAGTCGGCGATGCGGCGGCCGTTGACCAGCACCAGGGTGTGGTTCGGGCCGAGCGCGCGCAGGTCGACTTGCTGCGCGCCGGGCGAGAAGTCGGCGGCGCCGGCGGACTGCTGGCTCTGGGTCTGGCCACCGTTCTGGGTCAGCGACTGCATCACGTCCGGCACGCTGGTGAAGCCGCCCGCCTGGATCTGCTCCGAGGTGATCACCGTGATCGGCGCCGGCCCCTCGACCTGGGCGCGCGGGATGCGCGAACCGGTCACCTGCACCGTGTCGAGTTCGGCCACCTGCGGTTCGGGTGCGGGCTGCATGGGTGCCGCTGGCGACGCGACCGGCGCCGACACCGGCGAGGCCTGCGCCAGGACCGGCTGCTGCACCACCAGCACCGCGCCGGACGCATCGCGACGCGCGGCGAATCCGCTGCCGCGCAGCAGCCGGTCCAGTGCCTGGTCGGCGGGCAGTCCGCGGGCGCCGGCGGTGCGCACGCCCTCGAGCTGGTCGGCGCGGTAGACGAGCTGGACCCCGGACTGGCTGGCCCAGGCGTCGAGCGCGGCGGCGAGGTCGCCGGCGGCGATGTCCACGCGCGCGTCGACGGGCGCCTGGCCGTGGGCGGCGAGCGCCGCGGAGCAGGCCAGGGACAGGAGCAGGACGCGCAACGGACGTGACGGTTTCAAGCGGATTCCCCCGGGCGGCGCGCGGATCGCGCCCCATGCGTGTTCAGGACGAACGAGTCGCGCAAATCCCCCGCCGGGCTACGGGCTGTGCAGGACGATGCGGTCGCTGCGGTACTCGGCGCGTACCGGGAATCCCTGTTCGAGCAGGCGCACGAACCCCTCGGCGTTCTCCCAGCGGAAGCTGCCGCCGATGCGCAGGTCGCCGACCGCCGGGTCGCCGATCACGATCTTGCGCGCGTTGTAGCGGTTGAACTCGTCGGCGGCCTCGGCCAGTGGGGTATCGCGGAACAGCAGCAGGCCGCTGCGCCAGTCGACCAGGCGCGCGGCCTCGGCCAGCGGCATCGAGCGCACCAGCACCCCGTCGCGTCGGGCGATCGCCACGCTGCCGGCGGGCAGCAGCGTCGGCGGACGCGCCTGACCCGCCACCGGGTCCGATTCCAGTCGCACCATGCCCTCGGTGACCACCACGCGCAGGTCCGGACCGTCGCGACGCACCGAGAACCGCGTGCCCACCGCCACAACCCGCCGCTCGCCGGCATCGACCACGAAGGGCCGCCCCGGATCCTTCGCCGCCTCGAAGTAGGCTTCGCCCCGGTGCAGGTCGATGCGGCGCTCGCGCCGGGACAGGCGCACGTCGATGCGGCTGTCGCTGGCCAGGGTCGTGCTCGAACCGTCCGCCAGCGGCACCGTGCGCACGACGCCGAGCGTGGTGGCATGCGAGACCGCTTCGACCGGCGCGAACGCGTGCCAACCCCAGCCCACCGCCAGCGCGCAGGCCGCAAGCGCGGCGACCGCCGCGAAACGGCCGCGCGATCCGCCGCGCGGCCGACGCGCCGCGAACGCAAAGCCATCGAGTGCGGCGGCGGGGTCGGGACGTGGCCGGACCTCGTCGCCCGCATGCGATCCCCAGAACCCGCGTGGCGGCACCCCCGCCCCGCGCAGCCCGGCGCCCAGCGCATCCAGCCGCCCGGTGTGCTCCCAGGCCGCCTGCAGGCGCAGGTACGCGACCCGGTGCGCCACGTCCTGCGCCAGCCAGGCCTCGAGTGCGGCATCGTCGCCGTCGCCCGAGGCCCCGCCATCGCGACGCGCCAGCCACTCCGCCGCAACGCGCTCGATCTGCTCGCTGCGCGTGGGCACGGCCTCAGTCGGCCTGCTGCTGTCCATCCGCGTCCACCGGTGGCCGGCCGCGCGCCGCGGGCCGCGGCACGTCGTCGCCGCCGTAGAAGGATCCGGCGATCAGGCGCATGCCCTTGGCGATGTGTTTTTCCACGGTCTTCTCGCTGATGCCGAGCCGCTGGGCCACTTCCCGTTGCGACAGGTGTTCGACGCGCCGCAGCCACACGACCTCGCGGCAGCGGTCCGGCAAGCGGTCGAAGGCGTCGGCCAGGCGCATGAGCACCTGGCGTCCGCCGCACCACCGTTCCGGCGACACGTCGTCTACCAGGACGTGCAAGGGCTCGAAATCACCCACTGGCTCGATCGAGACCACCTTGGCGCGGCGCGCGCGGTCGGCCAGCAGGTGCCGCGCGGTGGCGAACAGGAAGGCCTTCGGCTGCTGCGGCAGCGCCTTGCCCGCGGCCTCGTAGACGCGCGCGTAGACCTCCTGGCGCAGGTCGCTCGCCTCCTCGCGGCGGGGCGCGGAGCGCAACAGGTAGTGCATCAGCGGCGCCTCGTGGACGAGGATCTCGCGGATGAACCAGTCGTCCAGCGCCTTGGGCATGGCCGGCACCATAGCCGATCGCGGCCGGTGGTTGCCGGGCGGGGGATTTGCCGCCACTGTTCGTCCTCCTCCCGCACGGGCCCGCGAACGGGACGAAGGACCACGATGACGACACGCGCGATCGGATCGATGCTGCTGCTGGCGGCCTCCCTGCTGGTGCTGCATGCGGCACCTTCGCGCGCGGCGGACTTCCAGCGCCACCTCATTGGCGATCCCGCGCTGCCCAGGCCGGGCACGCCCGCGCCGGGCCTGCTGCTGATGGGCGGCGGCGACCGCAACCACGATGCGCTGCGCTGGTTCCTGGGCAAGGCCGGCAACGGCCACGTGGTGGTGCTGCGCGCGTCGATGGGCGGCGAGATCGGCGAAGAGTTCCACGACGAGGTCGGCGGCGTGGCGTCGGTCGAGACCTTCGTGTTCTCCGGTCGCGACGCCGCGCACGATCCCGCCGTCCTCGCCAGCCTGCGCAAGGCCGACGGCATCTTCATCGCCGGCGGCGACCAGTCGCGCTACGTGCGCTACTGGAAAGGCACGCCGGTGGCCGAGGCGCTGGACGCCCACGTGCGCGCCGGCAAGCCGCTCGGCGGCACCAGCGCAGGGCTCGCGATCCTCGGCGAATTCCTGTACGGCGCGATGGACGGCGGCAGCCAGGTCAGCCCGCGCGCGCTGGCCGACCCGCTGGGCGAGGCCAACACCATCGAGACCGGCTTCCTGCACATCGACGCACTCGAGGGCGTCATAACCGATACCCACTTCCGCGAACGCGACCGCCTCGGCCGCCTGCTCGCCTTCTTGGCCAAGGCCGAGACGCTGTCGAACGGGCGCGCCTTGCTGGGCCTGGGTGTCGACGAGGACGCCGCGATGGCGGTCGATGGCGACGGCCGCGCGCGCGTGTTCGCCACCGCGCCGGGCGCGGGCGCGACCGTGGTGCGCGGCGGGTTCGCACGCGGGCAGCAGGACAGCCAGCCGATGCGTGTGGAGCGGATCGAGGTGGCGGGCGTCGGCGTCGATTCGGTGCTGCACCTGCCGTCGGGGCGGATCGAGCGACCCGCGTCCACGCGTGCTTACGCGGTGCGCGACGGCGTGCTGGTGGCGCTGGACGCACCGGTGCTGGTGATCCACGGCGGCGCGGGCGTCGACCGCGACGACATCACGGCGGAAGAAGAGCAAGCCGCGCGCGACGCACTGGCCGCGGCGCTGCGCGCGGGCCACGCGCAGCTGCGATCGGGCAAACCCGCGCTCGACGCGGTGACCGCCGCGATCACCGTGCTCGAGGATACGCCGCAGTTCAATGCCGGACGCGGCGCGGTGTTCACCCACGACGGTCGCAACGAGCTCGACACCTCGATCATGGATGGCGCCAGCGGCCAGGCCGGGGCGGCTGCGGGCCTGCGTCGGGTGAAGAACCCGATCCTGCTGGCACGCTCGATCATGGAGCGCTCGCGCCACGTGATGATGGTGGGGGAGGGTGCGGAGGCGTTCGCGCGGGAACAGGGCATCGCGCTGGTGGAGCCCGCGTATTTCCGTACCGAGAAGCGCTGGCAGCAGTTGCAGAAGGCGCTCGCGGCGGAGGCGTCCGCGCAGTCGGCGGCCACGCCGCCGGAGCTGCCCGGCAAGGCCTATTTCGGCACCGTCGGTGCGCTCGCGCTCGATGCGCAGGGCCACCTCGCCGCAGGCACCTCGACCGGTGGCATGACCAACAAGCGTTACGGCCGCGTCGGCGACGCGCCGATCATCGGCGCGGGGACGTGGGCCGACGCGCGCTGCGCGGTGTCGGGCACCGGCTGGGGCGAGTTCTACATCCGCGCCGCCGCGGCGCACGAGATCTGCGCACGCGTGCGCCTGACCGGCACGCCGCTGCGGCGCGCGGCCGATGCGGTGATCAACGAGGACATTCCTGCGGCGGGCGGCGACGGCGGCGCGATCGCGCTCGGCGCCGATGGCAACGTCGCCTTCCCGTTCAACAGCCCGGGCATGTATCGCGGCTGGATCGGCGCCGACGGCGTGCCGCACGTGGCGATCTGGCCGGAAGAGGCGCTGCCGACGCCGTGAGTGCAGCGCGACCGGCGCGGTCGCGCGACCACCGGCCGGGCCCGGTCGGACCGGTGGATTGAATCCCGCCGGGGCCTGCGCTACGGTGCAGGAAGGAGCCCGCCGGCCGTCGCGCCGCGGGAGGACAACGGAGGTTCGCATGGACGGGCAACCCGCCCCGCGGCGCAAGGCGCGCCGCCCGCTCCACCCGATCGCGGCGGCCGTGATGGCCGCATCGTTGGCGACCACAGGATGCCAGGGCATGGCGATGACGACACAGGACGTGCCACCCGAAGAACCCGCGCGGCCGGACAACACCGTTGCCGACTGGCCGTTGAAGTTCGTGCAGCATAACTTCGGGGCGTTCTGCTATTCGACCTATGGCTGTCGTGTCCGTTACAACGGATTCGACCACACCGCGGACCCGGACGGCGAGCTGGCCTTGTCCTCCGAATCCCTGGGAGATCGCTACCCGGACAATCTGGGGGGCGGATATCTTGGAATCCTCAACTTTCCGCCGCCGGCGCAGGTACGGTGGCGCTCGAAGGACGGGACCTCGCACGAGGCCGAGGTCGATATCGGCGAGATTTTCAGGGACCAGCTGATCCTCCACGACGTGCCGCGTGAAGATGTCCGGGAAGGCGTGTCCATCCTGAATCCCGAGATTGTGCTCGAGGTGAACGACCGCACCATCAACGTCTACATGCGCGCGTTCATCCCGACTAAAGCGCTCCAGCAATCGGGGAATCCGCATAGCGGCCATCGAGATGAGCTGCTCCTGGCGTGGAGTCGAACCTATTGATCCGGATCGACAAGGAGGTCGACGATGGGTGGGCAAAGGCATCCTGATGGCGTCGCCACGATCCAGGCGACAGCCGACGACATGGCTAGCTTCCGGCGCGCGAGCGAGGATCTTTCATCCTTCGCTGCGCCGGTTCTGTTGAAGCGCGAGTCGCCGACGGACAGGCTTTTTCTTGCCGCGTTCGATGGAACCGGAAACAGCATGTTCAAGGATGCTCCGGAGAACCATACCAACGTCGCGCATATCTATCGGCAGGCGAACGACCTCCGCCGCCAGGGAGTCGACAGCATCCGTGCGGGCTATGTCGAGGGCGTCGGCACCCAGGGCGGCCTGGCGGGCACGCGTGACCTGATTTCGGGTCGTACCTACACGGCGCGGCTGGAGGAGATGTACCTCCAGTTCCTCACCGAAGCCGCCCGCTGGATCGAAAAGAACCCAGATGCCGACATCCGCCTCGCCTCCATCGGCTTCAGCCGCGGCGCCGAACAGGCCGCGGGCTTCACCCGACTGGTCGAGGAGCGCGGAATCCAGGACCCGGAAGGCGCCAAGGTGGTCCGTGGACGCGATGGCCTGATCGACCGCGTGGAATTCACGAAGCCACCTCTGCGCGAACCCGGCACGGTCGTGCAGGCCATCGGCCTGTTCGACCCGGTCGGTACCGGCGTGCCGCGCGACCACGACCGTCGGCCCGCGGCGTCGGTCGTGTCCGGATTCCAGATCACCGCCGACGACGAGCGCCGCAACCTGTTCCAGGGCACGCGGATCACCGACATGGGCACCACCTTCGACGGCCGTTTCCTCAACGTCCTCGTCGCCGGCGCGCACAGCGACATCGGCGGCGGCTACCAGCAGAACGGTCTCTCGATCCGCAGCGGCAACCTGATGATCGACTACCTCAACGCGCTCAGCGACCAGCCGTTCCTGGTCAAGCGCCCGGAACCGGTGGAGCCGGCGCTCAACGTGATCCACCGCTCCGAACAGCACCAGTTCTTCTATCGGACCTCCGAGTTCGACCGCGACGGCACGCGCGTGCACCAGGAAGAACTGGCGCCGCCGCCGTTGTGCCGGATCGACTGCCGCGATGCCGAGCCGCGCAACGAGGCCCTCGCCGCGGGACTGGCGTGGCAACGGGTGGCGATCGCGCCCGTCCCGGGACTCGAAGCAGGCCAGTCGACCTCCATCGACCAGCGCGCGATGGTCGACCGCCTGCTGCAGGCGGCGCAACGCGATGATGGTCCCGCCATCGGCCTGCTGTCGCGCGACTTCCTCCACGGCGAAGCAGGGCAGGCCTGGCTTGCGGCAGGACAGGCGCGGTTGCGGGAAGAAGACCAGACACGCAACGAAGTGCACGGGCGCGCGCCTGCGCCACTGGAAATGCCGCGCTGAATCATCCTCTCGTGTCGACGCAGGCGGCCATGCGCCTCTAGGCGCCACGTCGTTCGAAGATCGATTCTTCCGGCCCCGGATGCTACGGATATCCGCAGCCGCCGTCGTCGCCTGCGCCCGACTGCCGGACAGGACGGATCAGTCCGCAGCGTGCCGCGATCCACAGCGTGCGTCGAGCATCTGCCGCAGCTGCAGATCCACGTCGTCCAGCGCGCGTGCGATGGCGCGCTGGCTCTCGGCCTCGGTCCCGTTCCAGTTCACCGATGCCGCGTGCGAGCGCAGGATGGTGGGCGGTCCGCCATCGACGGAGACGCGGTAGACCGCGACGGGCACTTTCGAGGACTGGTTCGCCGCGATGTACAGCTGCCGGATCTCCAGCGAGAGCGCGGGCAGGGCCGGGTCGTCCCTGAAGCCATTCGCCATCAGTCGCTGCCGGACGAGGTCCGCCGCGTCGTCGAGCGAGAAGGCGTGTGCGCCGAGGCTTCCCGCAGCGGTGCCGGCCGCACGCCGGTCGCTGACGGCATCGAGTCGGTACGCGCAAACCGGTGGCGCGAGCGTGGCGAGGGGAAGCAGCTGCGCAGGCTGCATGGCGCTGCGCTCCAGCGGAACGCTGCTGCAGCCGGCGAGCAGGCCGAGCGCCAAGCCGTTCGCGCATCGTGCAGAGGCAATCCGGGCCGAGATCACTGCCCGGGTTCGTCCGGGGTTTCGGCTGGCGTGTCCATGACCGGATCGATCGTGGCGTCTTCCTCTGCAGATACCGGGACGGTCTCGCCGATATCCTCGCCAGCGCGCGGTTGCTCTGCGGGAGGCGGTGCCACGTCGTCCGGTGCCGGGTCCCTTGCAGGGGCAGGTGTGTCGCTCCCGACCTCCGCAGGTGAGGCAGGCGCGGCGGCAACCGGCATCGCGGCCACGATGGTTTCATCGACCGGATGTTGCCCGGTCAGCGTTCGCAGGGCACCGGGTCCGGAGCGCAACCACAGCCAGCGGTCGCCCTCGCGGACGACGCGTCCCTTGAACTCCTGGCCGCCCACCGTGCCGCTCATGCCGCGGATCGGTTGTTCGGCCTCGTCGCGGCCCTCGGTCGACAGGTCGTACACCAGCATGTCGGTGACCTGGTCGATGCCGGTATCGAGCAGCGCCTCCAGCGGCTGGCGGCCGAATGCCACCCAGCGCGCGGCACTCTCGTCGGCGCCGTCGCCCGCGAGGGTCGACAGTGGAAAGTTGAAGGCGTAGTTACGCGTGAACAGGATCTTCTGCTTCGGCTTCTTCCCCGCGCGTGCCGTGCGCTGCACGTGGCTGAGCGCCACTTTCACCGACAGTTGTTCGAAGCTGCTGAGGATCGCGTAGCCCGGTACCAGCACCAGCGCATCCTCGACGGGATTGGCCATGCTTGCGCTGTCGCCGTCCCAGGTCGCATGCAACACGGTGATGCCCTGGTCGCCGAGGATCGCGTGCTCGGCGAGCTTGCGCTGCAGGGTTTCTTCCATGCGCGCATTGAAGGGGTAGTCGAGCAGAACGTTGCGCAGCTCGCCGACGCGCTCCTCGGCATTCTTCACCTGGGCGTTGCTGACCGCGGTCCCGACCAGGGCGCCAATCAGGCCGAACTGCATGCCGACCGCGTCCGCGGTCCCCGGAACCTCGGCCGCAAGCTCCTGCTGGACGAGAATGATCTCGGCCGGTTGCGAGGTCCGGATCGGAGTGGCCGGCAGGGTGGGTTTGGCCGCGATCGCGGGCAGCGCGCCGCACAGCAGCACGATGGATGCCAACAGACGGATATTCATCGGACGCCCGCTCCCGTCGGGCATGGAACAGTCCCCGCACCGTCCGGGCCCGAGCCCCCTCGGCATGCAGCCGGTGCGGCGGCATCTTCCGCCCGCTGCGCGGCAAAAGTAAATAGGGGGGCGCGCCCTCAGCGCTCCGAATGCCCGCTGTCGTAGTAGTCGCGGCGCACGAACAGGTCGGGCTGGATCAGGTCCATGAAGGCGCGCGCCTGCGGTGACGGCAGCTTGCCCTTGCGCATCACCACGCCGTAGCTTCGGGCGGGGAAGAAGGCGTCGAGCGGGCGGGTGACGAGGCGGCCGCGGTCGGCCTCGGTCAGGCAGATCGAGGACAGGATGCTGATGCCCATGCCCATCGCCACGTACTGCTTGATCACCTCCCAGCCGCCGACCTCGAGCGCGACCGTGTAGGGCACGCGGTTCTGCTGGAACACCAGGTCGACCAGGCGCCAGGTGATCTGCCGCTTGGGCGGCAGGATCAGGCCGTAGCGGCCGATGTCGGCCAGGGTCAGGTCGGCCTTGTCCGCCAGCGGATGTCCCGGCGGCAGCACCAGCCGCTGCTCGAAGCGGTGCAGCGGTTCGTACACCAGGTCCGCCGGCACGTCGTGCATCGAGCCGACCACCAGGTCCACCGCGTCCGCGCGCAGCAGGTCGGTACCGTCGGCGCTGACGGTGTTGTGCAGGCTCAGGCGCACGTCGGCGTGGTGCTGGCGGAAGCGCTCCACGATCCGCGGCAGCAGGTAGAGGATGGTCGAGCTGTTGGCGGCGATGTTGAGCTCGCCCGCGTCCATGCCCTTGAGCTGGCTGCGGAACGCGGTGGGCAGGGTGTCGATGCCGTCCACCAGCGGCCGCGCCAGTTCGTACAGCGCCTCCCCGGCGCGGGTCGGCGCCAACCGCCGGCCGCTGCGCTCGAACAGCTTCTCGCCCAGTTCCCGCTCCAGCGCCTGCAGTTGCAGGGTTACCGCAGGCTGGCTGACGTACAGCGCCTCGGCCGCGCGCGACACCGAGCCCAGCCGGACGGTCTGGCAAAAGGCGCGCAACGGCTTGAGCCGGTCGGCCTTGTAGGCGAATCGCGGGGGTGCATTGCCGTTGGAAGGCATTGATTCGGCTAACGTATTTGTAAAACTTATGAATTACATTGTAAAAACTGTCTTGTCAAATAATTGGGTCGGGCGGATGGTGGCGCTGCACTGCAACATCCAATGGAGCCCGCCATGTCCGCCGTCCTGAAGCCCTCCCGGATCGCCCCCGGCATCGAACTGTCCGATCCCGCCGCTGTCGCCGACCTGCTCGACGACGGCGCGCAGGCCTTCCTGGCCGAGCTCCACCGCAGGTTCGAACCGGCGCGGCAGGCATGCCTCGCGGAACGCCGCCGTCGCCAGGCGGGATTCGACGCCGGCGCCCTGCCGGATTTCCGCGAGGACACCCGCGCGATCCGCGACGGCAACTGGCGCGTGGCGCCGGTGCCGGCGGCACTGCTCGACCGCCGGGTCGAGATCACCGGGCCGGTCGACCCGAAGATGGTGATCAACGCGCTGAACTCGGGCGCGAACTGCTACATGGCCGACTTCGAGGATTCGACCGCGCCGACCTGGGACAACCTCGTCGCCGGCCAGCGTGCGCTGCGCGCGGCGATCGCCGGCACGCTCGAATTCACCGCCGACAACGGCAAGCGCTACGCGCTGCGCCCCGAGGACGAGCGCGCAGTGCTGATCGTGCGCCCGCGCGGCTGGCACCTGGACGAGAAGCACGTGCTGGTGGACGCCGGCCCCGACCAGGGAGGACGGGGCCAGCGCATGTCCGCCGCCCTGTTCGACCTCGGCCTGTTCGCCTGGCTCAACGCCACGGCGCTGGCGGCGAAGGACCGCGGCCCGTACTTCTACCTGCCCAAGCTGCAGTCGATGGAAGAGGCGGCGCTGTGGAACGAGGTGTTGACGCACATCGAGCATGAGCTCGGCCTGCCGCAAGGGCAGATGAAGGTCACGGTGCTGATCGAGACCCTGCCGGCTGCATTCGAGATGGACGAGATCCTGCACGCCCTGCGCGGGCGCATCGTCGGCCTCAACTGCGGGCGCTGGGACTACATCTTTTCCTACATCAAGACCCTGCGTGCGCACCGCGACCGGGTCCTGCCAGAGCGCAGCCAGGTGACGATGACCCAGCCCTTCCTCAAGTCGTACTCGGAACTGCTGATCCAGACCTGCCATCGCCGCGGCGCGCACGCGATGGGCGGCATGGCAGCGCAGATCCCGATCGGCAACGACGAGGAAGCCAACGAACAGGCGCTGGCGCGGGTGCGCGCGGACAAGCTGCGCGAGGTGACCGCCGGCCACGACGGCACCTGGGTCGCGCACCCGGCGTTGATCCCGCTGGCGCGGGAGGTGTTCGACGAGCGCATGCCCGGCCCGCACCAGCAGCACCTGGGGCGCGAGGAGGTGATCGTCACCGGCCGCGACCTGCTGGTGCCGTCGCTGGGCACGATCACCCGCATCGGCTTCGAGAACAACGTCGAGGTCTGCGTGCGCTACCTCGCCGCGTGGCTCGACGGCAACGGCTGCGTGCCGATCCACTGGCTGATGGAGGATGCCGCCACCGCCGAGATCGCGCGCACCCAGCTGTGGCAGTGGCTGCATGCGGCCGATGGCGGCAACACCCCGCTGCACCTGCACGACGGCACCGTGATCGACGAGGCGCTGTTCGACCGCGTGCTGCTCAACCTGCCCTCGCGCCTGGCTGGCCAGCCGATTCCGGGCGCCGGCCGCGTGCAGGAGGCGATCGCGCTGCTTGAGGAACTGACCCATCGCGCCACGCTCGAGGAGTTCCTGACGCTGCCGGCTTACGAGCGGATCTGAGGAGCGGTGAGGGTGATTCGTGACTGGTGATTGGAAAAGCCGATCCCGCCGCGAACGCCAGCCCTCCGCTCTTCCGAATCACCAATCACCAATCCACGAATCACTGCTCCACCGGAGATCCCCATGTCCACGCAGAAGCAACAGATCACCGAGCTACAGCAGCAATGGAACACCGACCCGCGCTGGGCCGGCATCGAACGCCCGTACTCGGCCGGCGACGTGGTGCGCCTGCGCGGCAGCCTGCAGCCGGAGCACACGCTCGCCAGACGCGGCGCCGAGAAGCTGTGGACGCTGGTCAACGGCGGCGCGAAGAAGGGCTACGTCAACGCCTTCGGCGCGATCAGCGCCGGCCAGGCGATGCAGCAGGCCAAGGCCGGGCTGGAGGCGGTGTACCTGTCGGGCTGGCAGGTGGCCGCCGACGGCAACACGTCGGAGACCATGTATCCGGACCAGTCGCTGTACGCCTACGACTCGGTGCCGACGATGGTGCGGCGGATCAACAACACCTTCCAGCGCGCCGACGAAATCCAGTGGAAGGCGATCTGCGACGGGAAGATGAAGGAGGAGGATGCGATCGACTTCTTCCTGCCGATCGTCGCCGACGGCGAGGCCGGCTTCGGCGGCGTGCTCAATGCCTTCGAACTGATGAAGAACATGATCGGCGCCGGCGCGGCGGCGGTGCACTTCGAGGACCAGCTGGCGGCGGTGAAGAAGTGCGGGCACATGGGCGGCAAGGTGCTGGTGCCCACCCAGGAGGCGATCCAGAAGCTGGTGTCGGCGCGACTGGCGGCCGACGTGCTCGGCGTGCCGACCGTGGTGCTGGCGCGCACCGACGCCGAGGCCGCGACCCTGCTGACCTCGGACTTCGACGCCAACGACCGTCCGTTCGTCACCGGAACCCGCACCGCCGAGGGCTTCTACAAGGTGAAGAACGGCCTGGAGCAGGCGATCAGCCGCGGCGTGGCCTACGCGCCGTACGCCGACCTGGTGTGGTGCGAGACCGGCACGCCCGACATCGGCTTCGCCCGCGAGTTCGCGCAGGCGGTGCATGCCAAGCATCCGGGCAAGCTGCTGAGCTACAACTGCTCGCCCAGCTTCAACTGGAAGAAAAACCTCGACGACCGCCAGATCGCTTCCTTCCAGGACGAACTCTCGGCGCTGGGCTACAAGTACCAGTTCATCACCCTGGCCGGCATCCACATCAACTGGTTCAACACCTTCCGCTTCGCGCACGACTACGCGCGCGGCGAGGGCATGCGCCACTACGTCGAGCAGGTGCAGGAACCCGAGTTTGCCGCGCGCGACAAGGGCTACACCTTCGTCTCGCACCAGCAGGAAGTCGGCGCCGGCTACTTCGACGACGTGACCACGGTGATCCAGGGCGGCAGCTCCAGCGTCACCGCGCTCAAGGGCTCGACCGAGGAGGAGCAGTTCGAACGCTCGCACGCCGCCGCGGCCTGAGGGTCGCAAAGGGCCGTCCAAGGAGAGCGCGCCGGCCGCCAGGATTCCCTGATCCTTTGCCCTGACCCTTCCCCCGCTTTGCGGGGGAAGGTGCCGAAGGAGACGGGGGCGCGCCGAAGGCGCAAGGCAATCGCGGCGGCGGCCACGACCCTCACCCCACCCCTCTCCCGCAAGCGGGAGAGGGAGCTCGTTGTCCCTTCCCCCGCTTTGCGGCGCATTGCGCCCTTTACGGGTGGAAGGTGCCGAAGGCGGATGGGGGCGCGCCGAAGGCGCGGTTGCGGGTAGTGCGGCTGCGGCGCAGCGGGCGCGATGCCTGTCGTGCGCCTACCGGTCGGCCTCGCTCACCGCCGTTTCCAGAGGCACGCCGTTGGCCTCGAGCCAGTCCGCCACGGCCTTGCGCTCGCCCAGCGCACGATCGTTGAGGATCGCGCGGTTGTAGCCGAAGTAATACGACTGGAAGCTGGCGCCGCCTGCATTCTTCGCCAGCGGCGAGGCGCCGCCCTCGAGCAGGGCCAGGATCGCGTCGCCATTGTTGGTGCGTGCGGCGACGTGCAGCGGCGTATCGCCGTTGTCGTCGGCGATGTCGGGGTCGGCGCCGGCTTCCAGAAGCACGGCGTACTGCTTCGCCTCCGGTGAGAGCAGCGCCTGCACCAGCGGCGTGGCGCCGGTATGCGGGTTGCGCGCGTTCGCGTCGCCGCCGCGCGCCAGCACCGTGCGCAGCAGGTCGGCGTTGCCGGAGAACGCGGCTGCATGCACCGGCGTGTCGCCGCGCGGACCCACCCGGTTCGGATCCGCACCGCCTTCGAGCAGCGCCTCGACGCTCGCCTGGTTCCCGGCCTTGATCGCGGCCATCAGCAGCGTGCTGCCGTCGCTGCCGGGCGTATCGACCTCGATGCGTTCGAGCTGGCGCCGGATCTCGGTCGTGTCGCCGCGCGCCACCGCGTCGGCCAGCACGGACAGTTCGGGACTGGAGAAGGCGTCGTTGCTCATGGACGGCCGGGCGCATCCCGTGGCGTAGCAGAGGAGGATCGCGGACGCGATCGCGGGGAAGCGGCGCATACGCGCCATTTCAGCGCCGATCATACCCGGACGCAAGCCGTGGCTCCCGGCCGTGGCCGGTCAGCGCCCGAACAGTCCACCGACCAGATTGGTGGCGCCCTGCGCCACCCAGCCGGCGCCGTCGGCCAGCGACTCGACCACCTGGCCCCCGGTATCGGCCACGAACTCGACCGCATCCCCGCCGACGTCCACGGTACCCGAGAGCACGTCGCCGACCCAGCCATCCACGTTCTCGTCGATGCTGGTGGCCAGCGAATCCGCGTACCGGTCGACGGTATCGCCGGTGGAGTTGAAGAAGCCCTCGGCGAAGTCGCCGGCCAGGCTGGCGCCGCCCTGCACGTACTGGCCATCGGCGAAGTCGCCGGCGACCACGCCGTCGATGTCGGTGGCGAAGTCGTGCACGTTGCGCGCGTAGTCGTCCTTCAACTCGTCGGGCAGCAGGTTCTGAACGTCGCGGCCGAAGTTGGAGGGATTCTCGTAGCCCGGCTGCCAGGGCTGGTGCTCGACCATGCCGGCGGTCAGTGCGTTGGGGCTGTGGCTGATGGCCGCGTAGGCGACGTCGCCGACCAGGTTCACGCCGCCGGTCACCAGGCCGGTGGCCGGGTTGATCGGCAGGAACGGCGTGTGCCGCGCCGCCTCGACGCCGGTGTTGATCAGTTCGCTCTGCCCGGGCGAGAAGCCCTCGATCGGCCCGTAGTTGGTGAACATGTTGTGTTCGTCGGCACTGGCGGGGGCGACCACGATCTGGGTGCCGATCGCGTCCGGTGCGACGATGCCGGTGAGCCACGCGTCCTGGGCGTTGGTCAGCGCGTCGTCGCGCAGCGAGTAGGCGCGGATCTGGCCGCCTTCGGCCAGGTCGCGCGCGCGCTGCGGGTCGATGCCGATGCGGTCGAAGGTGTTGGGATGGATGCCCGAGGCGTCGAAGGTGACCGCCGGCACGCCACTGGCCAGGGAGCCGACCGAGGCCAGCCCGCCCCCCTGCGAGTGGCCGGTGATGGCCAGGTTGCTGGACTCGCCGCCCGGGTTGTCGCCGAACACGCGCGCGAACTCGACCGCGGTGTTGACCGCGGTGACGCTGAACTTGTCGCCGTCGCGGGTCTCGTAGCCCAGGCCCTGGCGGAAATTGTTGTCCCAGTCGTCGGCACCTTCGGCGGTACCCCGATACGACAGCACGTAGTTGCCCTCGCCGTCGGTGTAGACCTCGGCGAGGAACTCCTGGGCGTTGTTGGGCACGCTGTCGTTCGCGCCCAGGTACTGCAGGCGCCAGGCCTGCGGGTCGGCCACGCCCATCTCCTGCAGCTGCGCATCGCTCACCGCGCTCCAGCCTTCCGGCGGATCGCCGCGGGTGCCGTAGACCGCGGTCGCCAGCTGCGACAGGGTCACGTCGAACGGCTGGGCCTGCGTGCCGCTGGCGACGTCGTTCAGTGTGCTGCCGGAAGGAATGCCGTAGGTGCCGCCGGCGGTGGAGGGCGGCAGGCTGCCGGTGGGGGAGGTGCCCGGCGGCTGCAACTGCGGGTGGTAGCTCGTTTCCGGACGATAGCCGGCGTAGCTCACGGGCGACGCGGTGGATGTCGTCGAGGGCAGGGTCGTCGCCGGCGGCTGCCAGCGGGAACCGGAATCGAGGACAGGTGAGATGTCGACGCCCATGGCCGTCTCCGTACCAAACGGTACGGCAAACCTAGCGCGCCGGAGGGCCGAGGTCAGCTAGGGCGTGCCCGAGGGGCGTTGGCCGTAACCGCCCTGCGGCACAGCGTGGGCCGGGCCGGAGCCCTGCCGGAGAGGGATCGTTGCCGTGCGGCCGGTCTCCGGTGTCGGAGACCTTCATTCGTCCCCCGACCATGCGTCGCCCCTTCTCGCGAGACGGGTATCCCGCGGGCGTTCATTGTGGTCGTCGCGCCCGGGCGCCGCCCCGGGCGGGCAGGAGAGGGGAACCGTCGGAGGCCGGTGCTTGCATCGGCAGGCTCCTGCGAGCACCTTCCGCACGGCCGCGCTGCTGCGACATCGGCGCGGAGCGTGACCCCGTTTCTGCGCTCCGGATGCTGCGCCAGTACAATTGCGACGGGAGGCAGTTGCAGTACACAGGGGACTTCCAGTCATGAAACCGAAGACACGTGCGTTCACGCACGCGTGCACGTTCGTTCTGTTCGCGCTGTTCGCGGGCCTTTCTTCCGCCGCCGCGGCGCAATCGCTGCCCGGGCCGGCCGAGTTCTATTTCGACGAGGACGACAGCGTCACCGTCCCCATTGCGATCGAAGGCGAAGACGAGGCGACCATCGAGCGCCTGGTGCGTCTGATGGAGCGCGGCGGTCGCAACGCCGGCCAGTCGGCGGCGCAACTCGCGCACCTGGCAATGGCCTCCGGGCGCACGGACACAGGCCTTGCCCTGTACGCGCGCGCCATGCAGCTTGCAGAAGGCAGCATGCGTCGCCGTACGCTGCAGTGGAACCAGGCCTGGGATCTGTACCGCGTCGGCCAGCTTGATGCCGCGCTGTCGCTGTGGACGCAGGCCCATGCCGATCGTATCGTCCACCCGTCGTGGGTGCCGCCGACGTTCGCGCTGGCGCTCTGGAAGCTCGGCCGCAGGGACGAGGCCGTCGCGTGGTATGCCGCAGCGGTACGCACGTATCCGGATCGCTGGAGCAATCCCGCGGCCCTGCCCGGCCTGTTGCCGGACTGGAGCGAAGCCGACCGCGCCACGTTGGCCGAGGTGCTCGAGGCATGGCGCCAGGACCCGCCAGCCTGGCCCTGAGTGATCGCGGCGCGGAGTCCATCACGCGCGTGACGCGCTAAGGTATTGCGATTCGACATAGCCGGACGGTGGCAACAGTGCGCAAGACCCTCCTGATCACCGCCTTCGGCGCGGCCGCAGTGCTGGCGGGGGCCGCCGGCTCCGCCGCCGACCGCATCACAGGCAAGCTCTTCGCCACCCGCAGCGAGGTGTATGCCCCGCACGCGATGGCCGCGACTTCGCATCCGCTGGCCACCCAGATCGCGCTCGACGTGATGAAGGCAGGCGGCAGCGCGGTCGATGCCGCGATCGCGGCCAATGCCGCGCTGGGGCTGATGGAGCCGACCGGCAACGGCATCGGCGGCGACCTGTTCGCGATCGTCTGGGATCCGAAGACCGGCAAACTGCATGGCTACAACGGTTCCGGGCGCTCGCCAAGGTTGCTGACGCTGGCGGAGTTCGAACGCCGCGGCCTGAAGGACATTCCGCCGCACGGCCCGCTGCCGGTCACCGTGCCGGGCACCGTCGACGGCTGGTTCGCGCTGCACGGCCGCTTCGGCAAGCGCACGATGGCGCAGAACCTCGCCCCCGCGATCGCCTACGCGCGCGCGGGCCATCCCGTGCACGAGACGATCGCGTACTACTGGGACCGCTCGGTGCCGCGGCTGTCGAAATGGCCGGGCTTCGCCGAACAGTTCACCATCGACGGCCGCGCACCGCGCACCGGCGAGACCTGGAAGAACCCGAACCTCGCCAACACCCTCTCGACGATCGCCGAGGGCGGCCGCGACGCGTTCTACAAGGGCGGCATCGCCCGCACCATCGACGCCTACTTCAAGGCCAACGACGGATTCCTGTCCTACGAAGACATGGCGGCGCACACGGGCGAGTGGGTCGATCCGGTCAGCACCAACTACCGCGGCTACGACCTCTGGGAACTGCCGCCGAGCGGCCAGGGCATCGCCGCGCTGCAGATCCTCAACCTGCTCGAACCCTACGATCTGAAGGGATTCGGCTTCGGCAGCCCCGAACACGTGCACCTGTTCACCGAAGCCAAGAAGCTGGCCTTCGCCGATCGCGCGCGCTGGTACGCCGATCCCGCCTTCCACCCGGCGCCGGTGGCGAAACTGGTGTCGAAGGCATATGCGCGCGAGCGCGGCAAGCTGGTCTCGATGGACCGCGCGTTGCAGGAAGTACAGCCCGGCACGCCCGCGCAACTCGACGAAGGCGACACCATCTACCTCGCCACCGCCGATGCCGACGGCATGATGGTCTCGCTGATCCAGTCCAACTACCGCGGCATGGGCAGCGGCATGGCGCCGCCGGGGCTGGGCTTCATCCTGCAGGACCGCGGCGAGCAGTTCGTGCTCAAGGCCGGCCACCCCAACAGCTTCGAGCCCGGCAAGCGCCCGTTCCACACCATCATCCCGGCCTTCGTCACGAAGGACGGCAAGCCCTGGCTGAGCTACGGGGTGATGGGCGGGGCGATGCAGCCGCAGGGCCACGTGCAGATCCTGCTCAACCTGATCGACTTCGGCATGAACCTGCAGGAGGCCGGCGACGCACCGCGCATCCAGCACGACGGGTCCACCGATCCGGCGGGGCAGGCGACCGCGATGGCCGACGGCGGCGAGCTCGACCTGGAAACCGGCTTCTCCTACGAAACCGTGCGCGCGCTGATGCGCAAGGGGCACAGCGTGCGCTTCGCCGACGGCCCCTACGGCGGCTACCAGGCGATCATGGTCAATCCGCAGGGCGGCTGGATCGGCGCCAGCGAGTCGCGCAAGGACGGGCAGGCGGCGGGCTACTGACGCGGCGTGGATGCGACGCGGCTATCCTGTCGCGATTCCCGCCGGAACCCACGCCATGATCCGAGTCCTGCTGATGGCCGCGCTGCTGCTCCTGCCTGTCGCGCATGCGCAGGAGTGGGAGGACGACGCGGATCCCGCGTCACTGGCGCAGGCCGCCGCGCACCAGACCTACACCGCACGGCTGGCCGGTACGCTGGCGCGCGGAGGCGGCGCCCGCGAACTGGCCCTGGCGGCGGTGCTGCGAACCGCCGCCAACGCGCCGCAGGTGCGCGCGCCCGACGGCGAAGCGCCATCGCGACGGGCGCCGCGCGACCCGCAGGTCGATGCCTGGCTGCGCACCGCGGCCGCGAAGGCCGGCGACGACCCGATCGCCCACCAGCTGCTGGTGGCGGCCACGCCCGCCGGATCGGAGCCGCGTCGCGAGGCCGCCCGCCGCTGGCAGGCGGCGGACCCGGGCAACCTGATGCCGCTGCTGTACGCGGACCTCACCGCCGACGCCCTGCTGGCGGCCGCGCGCAACGCCACCCGCGCCGACGCGCGCATGTACGAAGGCGTGCGCTGGATCGCCTCGGCCTGGCGCCGGCATCCGCCGACCGCCGCGGAGCAGGCGGCGCTGAGCGCCGGCGAGGCGTTCGACGCCGAGGAGGCTGCGGCCATCTCGGCGACTGGCCTGTGGGCCGCGATCGCGATGCCGGCCTACGCGACCCTGGCCGAAGCCTGCGGCGCCGACATGCTGCGCGCGCTGCCGGCACGCCGCGACGACTGCCGCCACGTGGCGACCCTGCTCGCCGAGACCCCCTCCAGCGTCGCCGACGAGCAGGCGGGCCTCGGCATGCTGCGTACGCTCGCGACCACGCCCGCCGAGCGCGCGGACATCGACGCGCGCCTGCGCCGCATGGACTGGCGCATGCTCGAATGGGGCCGCATCGCGCAGCAGCAGCCGCGTGGTGGCGCGGCGCAGTTCGCGCGGCTGCTCGCCGACCCGTCCATCCGCACCGAACAGCAACTGGTGGAACGCGTGCTCCAGGAGGCGGGCGTGACGCCCGACCCGCCGCCGGGCTGGCAGCCGCCGCGGCGCTGAGGCGGGCAGGCCGTCGCGTGCCATCGCGGCGGGATCGCGCTTCTGCGCTGCGCTACTCGTGCCGCAGCGCGGCGATCGGATCGAGCTGCGCGGCCTGCCGCGCCGGATACACGCCGAAGGCCAGGCCGACCAGCGAGCAGAACGCTGCCGACAGCAGGATCGGCACCGGAGCCCACGCCACCTGCCAGCCCGCGAAGGTCGCGATCAGGTAGGCCAGCATCGCGCCGAACAGCAGGCCGAGGAGCGCCCCGGCGATGCAGATCACGCTGGCCTCGCGCAGGAACTGCGCGACCACGTCGCGCCTGCGTGCGCCGAGCGCGCGCAACAGGCCGATCTCGCGCCGTCGCTCCAGCACGTTGGCGAGCATGATGTTCATGATGCCGATGCCGCCGACCAGCAGGCTCACCCCGGCGATCGCTCCCATCACCACCTGGAAGATGCGCTGGGTCTTCTGGTGCTGCTGGAACAGCTGCTGCGGCACCACCAGCTGGTAGTCGGCGATACCGGCGTGGCGCTGGTCGAGCACCGCGGCGAGCACGCCGGCGCCGGCGGCCAGCTTCTCCGGTGCGTCGAGCCGCAGCAGAAAGCGGTCGATCGGGTCTTCGCGCGGCTCGAAGCGGAAGCGCGCCTGCGCACTGGAGAGCGGCACGAACACGCGATTGCTCTCCGAACCCAGCTGTACGCCTTCGAAGTCGTCCTTGCCGAGGTCGCGGTCTGCGAGCACGCCGACCACCTCCAGCCAGACATGGTTGACCTTGAGCAGTTGCCCGACCGGATCGGCGTCGGGAAACAGGCTGGCCGCGGCCTGGTGGCCGAGCACCGCCACCGCAGCCAGCGTCTCGTCGTCGCCCGCGTTGAGCGCGCGACCACCTGCGACCTGCAGCGACGACAGTTCGAACCAGTCGGGGCTGACCCCGCTGGCCTGCGCGTCGCTGCTGCCGTGGTCGCTGAACACCGAGTGGGTGCGGATGCGCTTTTCCGCAGCGAACTTCTCCGCGCCGGGCACCACCGCCAGCGCTGCCTGCGCGTCGGACACGGTGAGGCCGAGGCTGCGGGCGCGGTTCTCGCGGAGCGTCGCGTCGTCCTGGGGCTTGGCCTCCGCGATCAGGTTGCGCAGGCCGAGGCTCTCGACCAGCTTCAACGCCTCGCGCCGGCTGCCCTCGCCGACCGCCTGCATCGCCACGATCGCGCCGACGCCGAAGATCAGGCCGAGCAGGGTCAGCAGGGTGCGCAGGCGGCGGCGCCAGAGTTCTTCGATCGCCTCGCGCCATGTGGGAGGCAGCTTCGCGAGCAACGGGGTCATCGTGCATCCTCGCGGGTGTCGTCGGCGGCCCGATCCGCGGCGGCGGCCTCGTGCGCGACTTCTTCCGCGTCGCCGCCCCTGATCGGCAGCGTCCGGCCGCCTGCGGAAAGCAGCACCTCGTCGCCGTCCTCTAGCCCCTCGAGCACCTGCGAGCGCGCGGTGCCGCGCACACCGAGTTCGACCTCGCGGCGCTCGAAGTCGCGACCCCGACGAACCAGTACCCACTGCTTGCCGTCCTGCTGCTCGATGGCGACGTTGGCGACGCCGAGCGCGGCCGGCTCGCGCGCCAGCACCACGTTCGCGGCGAAGCGCTGCCCGGGCACGAAGCCATGCTTCTTCACCGCCTCGGCCGGCACCGGCGCACGCATCGACAGGTATTTCACCGGGCTCTCGCGCCCCAGGGTCTTGGCAGCGCTCGCGACCCACGACAGTTTGCTGGAGAAGCGCTGGTCCGGGCGCCCGAGCGGATGCAGCTCCACCTCGTTGCCGACGGCGACACCCTGCGCCTCGATCTGCGGCAGGTCGATCTGCACCTCCATCGCCGAGGTGTCCGGCAGGCTGCCGAACTCGATGCCGGCGAACATCGACGCGCCGACCAACGGCTTGTCGCCGGACCAGTTCGGGGTCAGCAGCAGCACGCCGTCGTTGGGCGCGCGCAGTTCCAGCGCGTCGAGGTCGGCCTGCCGCGTCTTCGCATTGAGCTCGAACGTCGCGCGCTGCGCGTCGAGCACCGCCAGCTCCGCGCCGCCACGGGAGCCCGACTGCGCGCGCCGCCATTCCAGCGTGTCCTGCTTCGCGCCCAGGTAGCGGCTGTCCTCGATCGCGTCGAGCACCTCGTTGCGCGCAAACGCGTCGAGGTCGGCATCGGCGTAGCGCTGGGCGATGCCGAGTTGTATCGCGACCTGCGACAGGTCCACCGAGACCCGGCCTTGCCCCGCCCGCAGCTCCCCCTCCTTGGCGATGCGTGCCAACGCGTTGCGCTGCAGGTCGACCAGCGCCTGATCCAGTTCCTGCTTGCCGTCGGGCGCGACGAAGCGCGCGAGCAGGTCGCCCTTCTTCACCACGCTGCCTTCCGGCAGCATCCATTCGACCTGGCGCGTGGCCCAGTTGCGGCCCGGGACGTTCAGCGGAGTCGGCTTGCTGGAACGCAGTTCGCCCTCGCCCTCTACGGCGAGCAGCAGCTCGCCCCGGGTCACGATTTCCGAGGCCGCCGGGGTGGTGTCGCCGCCACAGGCGGCCAGCGCCAGCACCAACGCCGCCGGTACCAGGGCGGCAAGGCGGCCCGAGGCCTGCGGCCTGGGCTTCATCGTGGCACGCCCGCCGATGCGGTCGCGGTGGTGGTGGCCGCGAGTTCCACCCGCACCGCCTGGCCGGGGCGCAACTTCGCCGCGGGATCGTCGAGGCGGAGTTCGACGTCGATCACCGGAATCGGCTGGACCTGCGACTTGCTGCGCACCGCGCGTCCGATCCGGCTGACCTTGCCGCGATGCGTGCTGCCGCCGCCGCCCTCGACCACGATCCGTGCCGACGTGCCCACGGACACGCGCCGCAGGTCGCGCTCGGGCAGCTGCGCGCGCACCGCGAGGGTGGAGGCGTCCGGAATCTCGGCGATGGTCTGGCCGCGCCAGACCTGCGAGCCGACGTCGAACTTCTCGCCGCTCCAGTTGCTTTTGTGCATCATCACGCCGTCGCGCGGCGCCTGCAGGGTCATCTGCGCCATCGACGTCTGCAGCCGGTCGACATCGGCCTGCAACTGCGCGACCTCGGATTCGGCGAGACGGCGCTCCTGCCGGCGCTGCTCGGCAGCCAGACGCTCGCGTGCCAGCGCCAGCGCCATGCGACGTTCGGCCCGGCGCCGCTCCGCGACCAGCTTGTCGTACTGCATCGCTGCGATCAGTTCGCGCGGTTGCCCGGTCTTGCGCTGCGCCTTCTCGAGGGCGGCGCGGGCCTCGGCGGTGGCGAGCCGCTCGGTGCGCTCGCGCTCCGCCAGATCGAGCAGCAGCGTTTCCAGCTCGCGCTGCTTCTCCTGCAGCTTGCTCTGCTTCTCGGCGAGGTCACGCGTCAGCTGGCTGCTGTCGAAGGCCAGGACCGGGTCGCCCTGCTTGACGGGCGCGCCATCGGGCGCGAGCTGGGTGATGTTGAGCTGCCACAGGCGATCGACCACCGGGGGTATCAGCTGCGCGGCGCGCAGCGCGTAGACCTCGCCGTCGATGCGCAGCACGTCGCCGGACGACGCGGGTGCGGCCAGCGCGGTCGCGAGCAGCGCGAACAGGGGCGCGCAGGCGCGGCGCGCGCTCATCGCCCGGCTCCCGCGTCCGTCGCGTCGGCGACCACGCGCACGCTCATGCCCGGCATCAGTGGCAGCTCACCCGGGTCGAATGCGATGTCGACGAGAAAGTACAGGCCGCGGCCCCACTCGGGACGGCGATCCGGCGCGCCGCCGATGCCGTCGATGCGGCCGTCGACGACGATGCCGGGCAGGGCGTCGAAGCTCAGCCGCACCGGCTGTCCGCGGCGCAGTCCCTGGCGGTCGGGTTGAAGCGCCCACGCGCGTACCGCGAGCGTGCCGCCGGCGCCGACCACCTCTCCGGCGCGGCTGCCGGGCATGGTCGAGGAGCCCTCGTCGATGCGACCGCCGAGCCAGTTGTTGTTGAATCCGTGCACGACAATGCCGTCGCGGTCCGCGCGCACTTCCGCAGTGCGCACCAGCGCGGCGTGGTAGTCGCGCTGGATCACCAGCTTGTCGACTTCGAGACGGCTGTCCTCGCGGCGTCGGCGGACCGCGTCGCGCGCCTCGGCCAGCAGCCTGCGCTGCAGCGCGACTTCGCGCGTGGTGCGGTCGAGCTCGCCCTGGTAGCGGTCGTGGTCGAGGTCGGAGACCAGGCCCTTCGGGATCTTCGCATCGATCCGCGCCGTCGCCAGCTCGGCCTCGGCGTCGACCAGCGCCAGCTCGGCGTCGACCGCCTTGACCTCGAGTTCGGCGATCTCCTTGTCGCCGCGGGCGCGCGCCTGTTCGATCTTTGCCTCGAGGTCGGGGATCATCGCCGCCGACTGCCCGGGGTCGATCCGCAGCACAACCTCGCCCTGCTTCACCGGCTCACCGTCGGGCACGAAGTAGCGGATGACTACGGGAGAGGAGTTGGACTGCGGGGTGATGACGGCCTGCGCGTCGACCGCGCGCACCTCGCCGGTCAGCACCACCGCCCACGCCGGCGCCGCGAGCGCCGTGCACAGCAGCAGCGTCAGGCTAATGCAGTGCCGAGTCATGCTCGATCCTGCCGTCGCGCAGCCGTACCTGCCGAGGCGCGCGATTCGCGATGTCGTGGTCGTGGGTCACCAGCACGACGGTCTGGCCGTCGCGGTGCACTTCGCTGATCAGTTCCAGCACGTCGGCGGCGCTCTTCGAGTCGAGGTTGCCGGTGGGTTCGTCGGCCAGCAGCAGCGCCGGCCTGAGCAACAGCGCGCGGGCGATGGCGGCGCGCTGCATCTGCCCGCCCGACAGTTCGCCGGGACGATGGTCGCGACGCGGCCACAGGCCCACGCGCTCCAGCAGTTCATCGGCGTGGCGCGCCGCGTCGGCCGGCGGTTGGCGATGGAAGCGCAGCGGCAGCAACACGTTCTCCAGCACGCTCAGCCGCGGCAGCAGGTGGAAGCTCTGGAACACGAAGCCGATGCGCCGGTTGCGGATGTCGCTCCCGGTCTCGTCGTCGAACAGGGCCACGTCATGGCCCTCGATCAGATAGCGGCCGCTGCTGGGACGGTCGAGGCAGCCGAGGATGTTGAGCAGGCTGGACTTGCCGGAGCCCGATTGACCGGTGATGGCAACGAACTCACCGGACGCGACCTCCAGGTCGACACCTGCCAGCGCATGCACGGTCTGGCCGCTCATCGCGTAGTGACGGTGCACGTCCTGCAGCTCGATCACAGTTCGATCATCCCTGAATCAAAACGTTCTCGACGAAGATGTTAGCGCGCCCAGGACAATGGCGACAGGGCTGTGGCAAGACACGGGGATGCATGCGATCAGGCAGCTTCCGGCAGCCGGTATTCCTTCATCGCGCGCCGGCGCCTCAGTCCGCCGGCACCGTGCGGCTGCCGGCCCAGGCGCGCAGTGCGGCGACCTGTTCGCCCATCATCACCGACAGCGGGCGCGCCGCGCGGACTTCCTCCAGCAGCAGCGCGCCGTCGATCGGGCGCGCGTCGGCGTGGGCGACATACAACGCGGCGACGATCGCCTGTTCGATCTCGGCGCCGGAGAAACCGTCGGCCGCCTGCGCCAGTGCGAGCAGGTCGAAGCGCTCGGGATCGATCTCGCGCCGGCGCAGGTGCAGTTCGAACACATGCGCGCGGGTGTCGGCATCGGGCAGGTCGACGAAGAAGATCTCGTCGAAGCGGCCCTTGCGCAGCAGCTCGGCGGGCAGGTCGTGCACCTGGTTGGCGGTGGCGACCAGGAACACCTGCGACTTGCGTTCGGCCATCCAGGTCAGCAGGTAACCGAGCACGCGCCGCGACACGCCGCCGTCGCCGTCGGCGCTGCCGGCGGCCAGGCCCTTCTCGATCTCGTCGATCCACAGCACGCACGGCGCCAGCTGTTCGGTGGAAGCGAGCGCGGCGCGCAGGTTGGCCTCGGTCTCGCCGTGGTACTTGGCGTACAGGGTGCCGAAGTCCAGCCGCACCAGCGGCACCCCGAAGCCGCCGGCCACCGCCTTGGCCAGCAGCGACTTGCCGCAGCCCTGCACCCCGAGCAGCAGCAGGCCCTTCGGCGGATCCAGCCCCGGCGGCGCCTCGCCGTCGACGAACACCCGCCGGCGCTGTTCCACCCAGCGCTTGAGCCGGCGGGCGCCGGCGACGTCGGCGAAGCGTGCGGTGTCGTATTCGTAGTGCAGGTGGCCGCTCTTGTTGAGCAGCTCGAACTTCAGCCGCGCCAGTGCCGGCAGGTCGCCGGGGCCGAGCGCGCCGTCGTCGTGGATCAGGTGGCGGGCGATGCGGCGCGCGTCCATCGCGTCCAGGCCCTGCAGGTTGCGCACGATCCGGCGCACCACCGCGTCGTCGGCCTCGACCCGGCGACCCTCGTTCACGCGCTGGAAGGCGGCGATCTCCTCGCGCACCAGCTTGAGCAGGGCATTGGCGTCGGGCAGGCGCAGGCGCAGGCGCGCGGCCCGGGCATCGAGCTCGCCGGGCAGTTCGATCCTGTGCCCGACCAGGACCACGGTGTGCGCCAGGCAGCCGCGCCGCTGCAGGATCTCGCGCAGCTGGCGCCGGGTGCCGGCGTAGCCGAGGTAGGGGTGGAAGTCGAGCAGCAGGTAGACGCCGCGCTGGCCGGCGTTGCGGATCGCGGCGAGGGTGGCGCCCGCGTCGGGCGGCGTCTCCGCGGGATCCTCGCGGTCGAGGTCCAGCCGGCGCAGGCCCTCGGTGATCGACCAGCGGTACAGCGCTCGCCACACGTGGGTGAGCGATTGCCGGAACAGGTCCACCACGCGCGCCTCGTCGGGAGTCTCGACCACGATCAGCGGGGTATCGGCGCGGATCAGCGCCACGAGGTCCTGCAGGTCGCTCATGCACGGGGCCGAAGCTGGGGCCGGGCGACGATAGCAGACACGCGCGCGCCGCCGGGCCGACCGGGGCGAACGAGGCCACCCCGGTTCCGCCCCCTCGCTGCCGGCGCGGGGCATGGCTTCGCGCGCTTTTGACCCGCGGCTTGTGAAGATCGCGCCGGGAGTGCTGCGGTCCGGGGCGCCCCTCGCGACCGGTTCGCGGCCGCCACGCCGCCGGTGTACGCTCGCGACTCGTTCCCAAGGCGGAGGCAGTGGATGAAGACCGTGCTGGTGGCCAGTTCCAAGGGCGGTGTCGGCAAGACCACGATCGCGACACACCTCGCCGCGGAGTCCGCGCTCGCGGGCCGCAAGACCGTCCTGGTCGACGCCGATCCGCAGGGCTCGTCCACGCGCTGGTGCGAACGCCGCGCCACCCTCGAAAGCGCGGTCCTGCCGATCGACGGGGCCAGCCGCCACCGGACCGCATGGAAATCGATCCCCGAGGGCACCGACCGGGTGGTGGTCGACGCGCCGGCCGGCGCCCACGCCGATGCGCTGGAAACCTACCTCGAGCACGCCGACGCGCTGGTGGTGCCGGTCCTGCCCTCGGCGCTGGACATCGACGCGACCGTGCCCTTCCTCAATGCGCTGGCCAAGCACCCGCGGGTGCGCAAGGGCGAATTGCGCGTGGGCCTGGTCGGCAACCGGCTGCGGCCCTGGACCAATGCCTCGCAGCAGGCGATGGACCTGCTCAACCAGTGGCCGTATCCGCTGGTGGCGCAACTGCGCGACAGCCAGGCCTACGTGATGCTGGTCGGCTTCGGCAAGAGCCTGTTCGACTACAACTCGGCGCACGTGCGCGAACACCAGGCGGACTGGCAGCCGCTGCTGAAGTGGCTCAAGCGCGCCTGAGCGCGCGCCAGGGCCGCTGTGCGACGCCACCGGGAGGAAGGCTTCGATGCGTGAACTGATCCTGCTGCGGCACGCGCATGCGGAGCCGCCCCAGCCCGGGCAGGCGGATTTCGACCGTCCGCTGTCGGCCGAAGGCCTGGCCGAGGCCGACGCGGTCGCCACCTGGCTGCGCGACAAGGCGCTGGTGCCCGACCGGGTGCTGTGTTCGCCGTCGCGGCGCACGCGCGAGACGCTCGACGCGGTGGTGGAGGTCGTGGGCAATCTGGACAAGCGTCTGGAGCCGGCGATCTACGAGGCCATGCCGGGCACGCTGGCGGGGCTGGTCGACGGCCACCGCGATGCCGACCGCCTCATGGTGGTCGGCCACAACCCCGGCCTGGAGCGGCTGGTGGCGCTGCTGCACAGCGGCCAGTCGGGCGAGTACCGCGGCATGCCGCCGGCCGCGATCGCGGTGCTGTCGCTGCCGGCCGAGGCCGCGATCGAGCCCGGCATCGCCACCCTGTCCGCGTTCTGGTGGCCGTAGGTCCGATGGCGGTCTCGCGGACCGCGCGGTGGGCGCGATGGCTGGTGCTGCTGGGTGCCTGGGCCGCGCTGTCCGCGCCGGCGGCGCCGGCCGCCGAGATCGACACCACCCAGTCGCGCATCGGCTTCACCCTCAAGACCCGCTGGGGCCAGTCGCTGGAAGGGCGCTTCCCCGACTGGCGCGGCGAAATCGTCGAGGTCTCGGAGCAGCGCCGACAGGTGCGTCTGCACCTGCCCACGCGCGATGTGGAGATCCTCGATCATCCCCAGTACTCCAAGGTCACCCGGGGCAAGGGCTTCTTCGACGCCGACCAGCACCCATGGGTGGAATTCGTGTCCGACCCGTACACCGACGAACTGCTGCGCGACGGCGGCCTGCTGGGCGGCGCGCTGACGATCCGCGGCGTGCGCCGGCGCGAGGTCTTCGCCCTCGAGCCGGCGACCTGCGAGCGGCCGACCCTGGACTGCGACGTGGTCGCCAGCGGCGTGGTCTACCGCAGCGACTACGCGATGGACCGCTGGGCCTTCGCCCTCGCCGACCGGGTGGTGTTCACGCTGCACATCCGTACCCGGCCGCCGCCGAAGGCGCCATGACCCCGGCGATGCGCGTCTGCGCGGCGCTGCTGGCCCTGGCCTGCGGCGCCTGCGGCAGCCTGTCGACCCTGCAGCGCGACCAGGCCGCCCGGATCGCGGCCGAGGCCCGTTCGACCGTGGTCGAATGCGATGCGGCCGATGCCTGCGCCCGGCCCTCGCCGCTGCGCGAACTCGGCGTACGCGCCTGGGCGCAGAGCACGCCGCAGCAGCCCAGGCATTACGCGCTGCTGCTCGACTACGGCCAGGATGCGCTGGTCTCGCGCCTGGACCTGATCCGCGGCGCCCGGCGCACGATCGACCTGCAGACCTACATCTTCGACGAGGACGACGCCGGCCACCTGGTGCTGGACGAACTGCTGGCGGCGGTGCGCCGCGGCGTGCGCGTGCGCCTGCTGGTGGACCAGCTGTCGGCGCTGCGCCAGGTCGACACCCTGGCCGCGCTCGCCTCGGCGCACGTCAACTTCGAGCTGCGGGTCTACAACCCGGTGCTGTCGCGCGCGCGCATCAGCTACCCGATGTACGCCTGGGCCGCCGCCTGCTGCTGGCGCCGGCTCAACCAGCGCATGCACGGCAAGCTGTTGCTGGTCGACGGCATCGTCGGGATCACCGGCGGGCGCAACTACCAGGACGACTACTACGACTGGAATCCCGAGTACAACTTCCGCGACCGCGACGTGCTGGTCAGCGGCCCGGCCAGCGCCGAGATGGCGGCGAGCTTCGAGGCCTTCTGGAACGCGCCGCTGAGCGTGCCGGTGGAGCGGCTGGACGACGTCGGCCGCCACCTGCTGCGCGAGGGCGCCCCGCCGCTGCCGGCATGGCCGTACGAGGATCCGCAGCGGGTCGCGGCGATGTCGCGCGCGGCCGACGATGCCGTGCTGGTGCGACAGGGGCTGGCGGATGCGGCGCTCGCGGTGGGCGAGGTGGTCTTCATCGCCGATCCGCCGCAGAAGCACCGCCGCGACCGCGAGGCCGCGGCGAACGGGGTGCAGGCCTCGCCGCTGCTGCACGGGCTGATCGAATCGGCGCAGCAGGAGGTGCTGCTGCAGACCCCCTACCTGGTGCTGTCGAAGCCGGCGCAGGCGATGTTCGAGCGGATGCACGAGCGTACGTCGCCGCCGCGGGTGATCGTCTCCACCAACAGCCTGGCGGCGACCGATTCGTTCATCACCTACGCGCTGTCCTACAAGTACAAGCGCCGCTACCTGCGCGACTTCGGCTTCGAGATCCACGAGTTCAAGCCGTTTCCCGAGGACGCGCCGATCGATCTCGAAGCCACCGGCGCGGTCGAGATCTCGTGGAATGCGGACGGCAGCGTCAACATCGGCGAACCGCGGGCGCCGGCCGACGCCGCGGCTCCGCGTGATCCGGGAGGGGGTGTGGGTGGCAGCGGAAGTGGACGCGGCAGTGGCGGCGGTGACGACGGGCGCCGCGAGCCGCCGCTGAGCCGTGAATACGCCGCGCTGCGCTACGCCGGCATCGGCGTGCAGCAACGCGTGCCGCTCAAGCGCGCCGGCGTGCGCTTCGGCCTGCATGCGAAGTCGCTGGTGATCGACGGGCGCATCGGCGTGGTCGGCACCCACAACTTCGATCCGCGCGGCGACGACTACAACACCGAGAGCGCGGTGATCATCGACGACCCCGCCTTCGCGCGCGCGCTGGCCGAAAGCATCCGCCGGGACATCGCCCCGGCGAATGCGTGGGTGATCGCGCGCCGCGACAAGCCGCCGGTGTTCTCCGGGCTCGAGTACTCGCTGGCCAAGGTGTCCGAGCACCTGCCGGTGTTCGACCTGTGGCCGATGCGATACGCGACCAGCTACGAGTTCCAGCCCGGGCCGGCCTGTCCGCTGCCGCTGTCCCCGTTCGATCCGGATTTCCGCGACTGCCACGAGCCGGTGGGCGACTTCCCCGAAGTCAACCTCGGTTTCCGCACCCTGCTCACGCGCATCTTCACGGCCTTCGGCGCCGGGCTCGCGCCCATCCTCTAGCGCGCGGTCGGCCCCGTGCCGCCCCTCGGTCCTCGCGCACCGCCGCTGCCGTCTCGCCGGCCGGGGTCGCCGCCGCTCCCGCCGGGTGCCGGATAGGTCGTCAGTCATGCCTCCGGCATGCAACCGGTGGCCCTCGCATCCCATCCGAATCAACAGGTTCCGGCAGGAAGCGGAAGTTTTTGCAAGACCATGACTTCCGGCCCATGCAGGAACCCGTTTAGTGTATTACTTTACCAACACACCCGAACACAACGCCCCCCGAGGACCACGATGAACGTTTCGCCCCGCACCCCCGCCCTCCAGACCCTGACCCTTGCGCGCACCCTCCGTCCGCTGCCCGCCTCCGAGCGTCGCGAGCGCGGCTTCGGGGTCGGCTACGGCAACAGCAGCGGCTACGCCACCGACAAGCGCTACACCCCGGCCTCGGGCGACACCCGCTTCCGCTTCGCATGATGCGTGCGGCGACGCATCCGTCGCCGCCTGGGGCACCGGAGACGCGGGCCGCGCACCGCTTCGCGCGATTGACGCGCGCGCCGCGCGCGGCCTAGGCTGCACCTCTTTTCTCCCCGCCCCGGACCCCGCCATGTCGCTTTCGCTGACCATCGACCTCAACGACCAGGATCTCGAGCATTTCACCGCCGCGCTGAAGGCCGCGCACAAGGCGGCGGAGCACAAGTCGGCCGAGGAGATCGTCACCGCCGCGGCGGGGTTGCTGGAAGGCGCGCAGAAGGTCAAGACGCCCGACTTCATCCGCGAGCGCCTGGTCCGCCTGGACGACATGATCGCGATGGTCCGCGACGAGGGCTGGCACCTCGACGAGGAAGACAAGCAGCACGTACTGTCGGCGCTGGTGTACTTCGCCGACCCCAAGGACGTGATCCCGGACCACGTCGAAGTGCTGGGCTTCCTCGACGACGCGATCATGATCGAGCTGTGCGTGCGCGAGCTCAAGCATGAGCTCGACGCCTACGACGACTTCTGCGATTACCGCGAGCGCGAGGCGACCAAGCGCGGCATCGATCCGGCCGCCGTCGGCCGCGCCGACTGGCTCGAGAGCCGCCGCGACGAGCTGGTCGAACGCATGCACGCGCGCCGCAGCCGCGAAGGCGGTGGCGAGTTCGGCATGGGCTACGGCAGCAGCAGCGGCTACGGCAAGGCCAATTACTCGCGCGCCTGGCGCCCGAGCCTGTTCAAGTTCCGGTGAGCCCGGCGCGGATGTTCCGCGCAGGCGTATCCCTCGACCAGCTCAACGCGATGTCGCGGAACACCGCGATGGAGCCGCTGGGTATCGTCTTCACCGAACTGGGCGCGGACTTCCTGCGCGGCACGATGCCGGTCGACGCGCGCACCCATCAGCCGTACGGCCTGCTGCATGGCGGCGCCTCGGTGCTGCTGGCCGAGACGCTCGGCAGCAGCGCCGGCGGGCTGTGCGCGCCGGACGGCCATGGCGTGGTCGGCATCGAGATCAATGCCAACCACCTGCGCGGGGTGCACAGCGGCATCGTCACCGGCACCGCACGGCCGCTGCACGTGGGCCGCAGCACCCAGGTCTGGGAAATCCGGATCGAGGACGAAGCCGGCAGGCTCGTCTGCATTTCCCGGCTGACGCTGGCGGTGGTGCCGCGCGGCTGATCGCCGCAGCGCGTGTTCCGCAGTCGCGCGACCGCGCGCCGCCTCGTCGATGCAGCGCTCGCGCCAGTCTGCGCTGGCCGATGGCCGCCGCCATTGGGTATCGTGCGCGGATCGAATTCCCGGTCCTGCTGGCTGGATTGCCCTGTGCGTGTCTTCCGTTACGCGATGCGTATCCCCTTCCTGCTGTGGCACCTGCTGGTGCACCTGCCGCTGACCCTGCTGATGATGGCGCCGCCGCTCGGCAACCTGCGCCTGGCCGGCGGCAGCCGCCTGCACCAGCGCGCGGTGCGGCTGTGGTCGGGCGGGCTGATGCGGGTGTTCGGCATCCGCGCGCGCCGCATCGGCCACCCGGCCCCGGGTGCGGTGATGTTCGTCGCCAACCACGTCAGCTGGCTCGACATCGTCGCCCTGCACAGCCAGCGGATGATGGGCTTCGTCGCCAAGCGCGAGATCGCCGGCTGGCCGCTGGTCGGCTGGTTGGCGGGGCGCGCGGAAACCATCTTCCACCAGCGCGGCAGCCAGGAATCGCTCGGCGGCGTGCTGCACGAAATGCTGGCTCGGCTGCGCGACGGCCGCGCGGTGGGCGTGTTCCCGGAAGGCCGCACCCGCGACGGGCGCGAGGTGGGTCCGTTCCACGCGCGCATCTTCCTGGCCGCGGTCGAGGCCGGGGTGCCGGTGCAACCGGTGGCGCTGCGCTATGGCGAACACGGCGATGCGCAGACCGTGGTCGCGTTCGCGCCCGGCGAGAGCTTCTTCGGCAACTTCCTGCGGCTGCTGGGCGAGCCGGCGCGGCCGGCGGAGGTCGTGTTCCTCGAACCGATCGCGCCAGGCGACACCGAGGGCCGCCGCCGCATCGCCGAGACCGCGCGCGAGCGGATCGTCGCGGCGATGGCGCCGTGACCCCCGACGGCGGCCCGCTCGCGCCGGCCTATGCGCCGCCGCGCTGGCTGCGCAGCCCGCACCTGCAGACCGTGCTCGCGACCAGCCCGTGGCGGCGCAGGCTCGGGGCGGAGGCGCTGGCCAGGACCGGCGCGGTCACCACCGAGCACCTGCTCGACGGCGGCGACGGCGTGCGCCTGCACGGCCTGCACAGCGTGGTGCCCGGCACCGAGCCGCGTGGCCTCGCGCTGCTGCTGCACGGCTGGGAGGGCAGCGCCGAATCGAGTTACATGCGCCTGACCGCCGCGCAGCTGCTGGTGCGCGGGTTCGAGGTGTTCCGGCTCAACTTCCGCGACCACGGCGACACCCACCACCTCAACCCCGACATCTTCCATTCCTGCCGGATCGAGGAAGTGGTGCACGCCGCGCGCGACGTCGCGTCGCGCTTCGCGCCGCGGCCGCTGGTGGTCGCCGGCTATTCGCTCGGCGGCAACTTCGCGCTGCGCCTGGCCCTGCGCGCGCCGGAAGCCGGCCTGGCGCTGGCGCGGGTGGCCGCGGTGTGCCCGGTGCTGGACCCGGCGCGGACCATGCACCGGATGGAACACGGGCTGTGGTTCTACATGCGCTACTTCGAACGCAAGTGGCGCAGTTCGCTGATGCGCAAGCGCGCGCTGTTCCCCGAGCGCGTGGGCTTCGACGACGCCACCCTGCGCCTGGGCATGCGCGAACTGACCGAATGGCTGGTGCTGCGGCACACCGACCTGGGCAGCATCGACAACTACTTCGACGGCTACTCGGTGGCCGGCGACCGGCTGCAGGCGCTGCAGGTCCCGGCCCACATCCTGATGGCGGCCGACGACCCGGTGATCCCGCTCGACGAGTTCCACGCGCTGGCCCTGCCCGCGCTCGCGCGCGTGGAGATCGTGCCCTGGGGCGGGCATTGCGGCTTCCTCGAGGACGCACGCTTAGGCGGCTACGCCGAACGCTGGACGGCGGAGCGCCTGGCCGCGGCGGTCATCGCCTGATCGGGGCGCGCGCGGCTGGGCTATCCTGAAAAGACAGGTCCTTCAGGAGGTGGTCCGATGAAGATCCGCAGCGACAGCTTCGCCCACGGCGGCGCGATCCCGGCCGAATTCGCGATGGGCGCGCCCGACGGCTTCGGCGGCAACCGCAACCCGCACCTGGCGTGGGAGGATGCGCCGGAAGGCACGCGCTCGTTCGCGCTGCTGTGCATCGACACCGACGCACCGACCGATCCCTCGCTGGCCGGCAAGGACGGCGTGGAGATCCCGGTCGCGCATCCGCGCGGCGACTTCGTGCATTGGGCGATGGCCGACATTCCGGCTGACGTGCACGGGATCGCCGCCGGCAGCGCCAGCGACGGCGTGAGCAAGGGCGGCAAGGCCTCGCCGCCGGGCCCGGCCGGCGCACGCCAGGGACTGAACGACTACACCGGCTGGTTCGCGGGCGACGACGAACTGGGTGGCGAGTATTTCGGCTACGACGGTCCGTATCCGCCCTCGAACGACCTGCGCGTGCACCGCTATTTCTTCCGCGTGTTCGCGCTCGACGTGGACAGGCTCGAACTCGCGACTACGTTCACCGCAGGGCAGGTGCTGCGCGCCATGCAGGGCCACGTGCTCGCCGAGGCGGCGACCTGGGGCAGCTATTCGCTGCACCCGCGCGCGGGCGCCTGAACGCGTCGGCCGATTTCGCTCCCGGCGCCGCTTCGCCAATGCAGCGTCGCCGGGCGACCGGGACGATGCGACGGCACGCGGAAGTGGTCGCGGCAAACGTCGTCAACGGACAGGATCGAATCGCGCGATCCGGCCTCATGGCGACACCGTCTCCGATTCGACCACCATGTCCAGCACCCAGGCGACCGACGATCCGTCCGCCGGTGGATCGGCGACGTCGAAGCGGTCCACGCGCAGCACGTTGCGCACGCCGGGCGTGTGGGTGTAGCCCTCGATCTCCTGGTAGAGGAACCGCCACTCGCCTTCGCCCCGCCGCAGGCCGTTGGCGTCGTAGCCGAGCTCGCGCACGTGCAGGCAGCGGTGGTCGGGGATCATCGCGTGCGGGCAGGGCACGCGCTGCGGCGCGACCTCGAGGAACACGCGCTCGCCCTCGCCGCCGTGGCGGGCGGCGGCGGTGGGATCGCCGCTGAAGGTCAGGCGGTCGCCGCCGGCAGTGGTCAGGACCAGGGTGTCGCCCTCGCCGCGCACCAGCGAGCCGGCGCCGGCCAGACGCGCGCCGATCGCCTCGTCGGCGGCCATCAGCGCGCCGCCGCCGCAGAACTTCTTGGTCCGGACGAGCGCGCCGACCTCGAACCGTTCGCCGACGAGGGCGTAAGGCCCGGTCATCCGGTTGCAGCCGCCGCTGACCGAAAGCCGGTCGTCCGCGAAATCCAGCTGCAGCCGCTGGTCGGGACCCGGAAACAGCGCATCGATGCGGCGGCCGGCCGCGTCCACCGCCCCGGTGAGGCGCCAGTGCGCGGCCGCCAGCGCCTGCGCGTCGAGGGCCGCGGCGGACGCCGGGGCGGGTGCGACCGCAGTCGCCGCGGGCGGGGACGCGGGCGGGGGATTGGAGGGCGCACACGCCGCGAGTGCGACGGCGAGCGGAATCAGGACGAGGGGACGCATGGCGATGCCTCCTTGGTCGGACGTCGCGGCCAAGCCTACGCCTTTCGCCATCAAGCCGAAGCGGAGATGCGATGTCGATCGGCGGCGCCCGGGTTCGTCGTCCGTACGAGGGTGCGACGACGCGCCCGCCCCGTCGGCCCCGCAGGAGCGCCCATGGCACGCAAGATCTTCGTCAATCTCCCGGTCGGGAACCTCGATGCTTCGGTCGCGTTCTTCACCGCGCTCGGCTTCGGCTTCAACCCGCAGTTCACCGACGAGAACGCCACCTGCATGATCGTCGGCGACGACATCTTCGTGATGCTGCTGGTGGAGCCGTTCTTCGCCACCTTCACCGACCGCGCCATCGTCGATGCGCGCACCCACGCCGAAGTGCTGGTGTGCCTGTCGTGCGACAGCGACGAGGAGGTCGATGCCCTGGTCGGCAAGGCGGTCGCCGCCGGCGGACAGGCGCATCGCACCGCGCAGGACCGGGGCTTCATGTACGGCCACGGCTTCGTGGATCCGGACGGCCACGCGTGGGAACTGATCCACATGCGTGAGATGCCGACGTGAGGAGCGGGGGAGCCGGATAGTGGAATGGCCGGAGCCGGGGCTATGAGCATGATCGGCCTGCTGGCGCGGCGCGGCCTGGAGACCTTCGTGCCGCAAATGCGCCGCGCGCCGCCGGAGGCCGCGCCAGCGCCCGCCCATGTTCCCGGTCCGGCACCCGGCATGCCGGCGCATTCCACGGCAGGCGACCAGCCCGCACGCGCCGCCGATGCGGAGCGCGTGCCATGACGTGCGCGACTTGCGCCCCGCGCGACCGCGGTGCTCTGATACGCGGCCATGGCCGAGTCCGACCTGCACCGCCGCATCGACGCCGTCTGGCGCACCGAATCGCCGAAGGTGATCGCGGCGCTGATGCGCATGGTGCGCGACCTCGACCTGGCCGAGGAGCTGGCGCAGGACGCACTGGTCACCGCGCTGGAGCGCTGGCCCGCCTCGGGCGTGCCTGACAACCCGGGCGCATGGCTGATGGCCACCGCCAAGCACCGCGCGATCGACCACCTGCGCCGCTACCAGCTGCAGGCCCGCAAGCATGCGCAGATCGCGCAGGAGCTCGACGGCCTGCACGACGAACTGCACGAAGCGCGCGAGGCCGCGTTCGACGACGACATCGGCGACGACCTGCTGCGCCTGATCTTCGTCGCCTGCCACCCGCTGCTGTCGCTGGAGGCACGCACCGCGCTGACCCTGCGCCTGCTGTGCGGCCTGGCCACCGACGAGATCGCGCGCGCGTTCCTGGTGCCCGAGGCCACCGTCGCCCAGCGCATCGTGCGCGCCAAGCGCACCCTGGGCGAGGCCGACGTGCCGTTCGAGGTGCCGCGCCGGGAGGAACTGCCCGAGCGGCTGTCGGCGGTGCTCGGCGTGGTCTACCTGGTGTTCAACGAAGGCTATGCCGCGACCGCCGGCGACGACTGGATGCGGCCGGCGCTGTGCGCCGAGGCGTTGCGTCTGGGACGCCTGCTGGTGGGGCTCGCGCCCGGTGAAGCCGAAGCCTTCGGCCTGCTCGCGCTGATGGAACTGCAGGCCTCGCGCGCCGCCGCGCGCACCGGGCCGTCGGGAGAACCGATCCTGCTGCAGGACCAGGACCGCGCGCGCTGGGACCGCGAGGCGATCGATCGCGGCCTGCTCGCGCTCGCGCAGGCCGAGCGCCTGGCGGCGCGTGCCGGACCGGGGCCGTACACGCTGCAGGCGGCGATCGCGGCCTGCCATGCGCGCGCACCGAGCGTGGACGGCACCGACTGGACGCGGATCGTGCTGCTGTACGACGTGCTTGCCGAGGTCGCGCCTTCGCCGGTGATCGAACTCAACCGCGCGGTCGCGGTCTCGATGCGTTCCGGGCCGGAGGAGGCGCTGGCGCTGGTGGATGCGCTGGCCGACGCGCCGGCGCTGCGCAGCTACCACCTGATGCCCGCGGTGCGCGGCGACCTGCTGCATCGCCTCGGCCGCTTCGACGAGGCGCGGCGGGAGTTCGAACGCGCCGCCGGCATGACCCGCAACGCGCGCGAACGGTCGCTGCTGCTGGCACGCGCCGAAAGCGCCGCCGCCGGCTGAAACCGTGGCGGCTCGCTACCGCGTCGTCTTCCCGGGTTCGACCGCCACCGCCTCGACCTGGATGCGCAGGTCGACGGCCATGTCGAATCCGTAATCCTTGCCGGCGGACATGCCGAACTCGTCGCGCCGGATGGTGGCGAACGCATCCGCCCCGCACAGCTCGCGCCGGTGCAGCGGATGCGGCATGCACTTGAAGCTGCGGATCTCCAGCGTCACCGGCCGGGTGACGCCGCGCAGCGTCAGCTCCCCGTCCACGCGCGTCGGCCTGCCATCGGCGAAGCCGGCCAGGGTGCCGGCGTAGGTCGCCTCCGGCCAGGTCGCGGTATCGAAGAACCCGGCGCCGCGCGCCTCCGCGTTCATCGCGTCGAGGCCGTAGTCGATGCTGCCCGTGTCGACGACGACCTCGATCCGTCCGCTGCTCGCGGCCCTGTCGAGCACCACCGTGCCGCGGGTGGTGTTGAACTTGCCGCGCCAAACCGAGAGCCCGCCCAGGTGATCGGCCTCGAAGCTGGGGAAGGTGTGCGCCGGATCGATCTCGTAGACGGTGTCCGCCGCGGTCGCGGGAAGCGCGGCCAGCAGCAGGACGGAAGTGGCGAAGGCAGGACCTCGCATGTGGGCTCCTCGGGAAAGGCGCGCAGCGGAACCCGCGCGCCGGGGGTGGCTGTCGCCGCTATTGCATCGAGTGCAGGCCGAACAGGTTGCCTTCGGTGTCGAAGGCCAGCACGATGAAGCCGTATTCGCCGATCGACATCTTCTCGCGATGCACGCGGCCGCCGGCCCCGGCCACGCGCGCGCCGGTGACGCCGCAGTCGTCGCAGCCGAAGTAGACCAGGGTGCCGCCGGGTCCCGATGGCACGCCGGGCATGCGGCACAGCGCACCATTGGCGCCGTAGTGCTCCATGTCGCCGGGGAAGGCCCACATCTCCAGGCCATCGTCGTCCCCGGGCACCTTCAGCGATTCGAGGGTGGTACCCAGCACGGCTTCGTAGAACGCGCGGGCGCGGGGCATGTCCTGCACGTAGAGTTCGAACCAGTTGACGCTGTTTGCTGCGGACATCGGGTCTCCTTCCGGCCGGGCCGGCGTTTGCTTCTCGTGGATGGATTACAACGCGACGATCGATTCGAACCCGCCCCAGACCATGCGCGCGTGGTCGAACGGCATCCTGATCCGGCCGGGCGACATCGCCTCGATGCGCGGGTCGGCCATGACCTTCCTGTTCACCGCGTCGCGATGCCGGCGCGAGCGGTAGACGATGAACGAGAACAGGACCACCTCGCCGCGCTTGCGCTGCACCGCCAGCGGGAACGAGGTCAGCTGGCCCGGCGGCACGTCGTCCTCGACGCATTCGAGGTACTGCAGCGCGCCGTATTCCATCCAGACCTTGCCGGCCTTGCGTGCCATCGCGCGATAGGCGGGGAGGTTGCGTTTCGGGACCGGAATCAGGAATCCGTCGATGTAGGCCATGTCGTCGCTCCGTTCGGGAACGCCGTGGCAGCGGGCGCGCAGCCGCGGCGTTCGGGATGTCGACGAATGATGGGTCCGCAGATCGACAACGCGGCTGCAGTTCGTCGGTCCGCTGTCCCCGGGATGGGGTGGGGCGCCCACGGCAGGGGCCAGGATGGGGTATCGCGATGCGCCTCCCGCCGCTGTCGGCCCGGGCAGGACGCAAGTGCGCTGCCGCGTGCCTCAGTCCCCCGCCGGCAGCCACAGCAGCAGGGCGCCGCCGAGCAGGATCCGGTAGACCGCGAAACCGGTGAAGCGGTGCTGCTTGATGTAGCCGAGCAGCCACTTCACCACCACGAAGCCGGTGGCGGTGGCGGCCGCGAACGCCAGCGCGACGTCGCCCCAGGCCTCGCCGCCCATCGCCCCGTCCTTCCACAGTTCGAGGAAGGCGTAGCCGCTGGCCGCGAACATGGTCGGGATGCCGACCAGGAACACGAACTCGGTCGCCGCGGAGCGCCGGCCGAGGCCGGCCAGCATCGCCATGAAGATCGCCGCGGCCGAGCGCGAGGTGCCGGGGAACACGCCGGCCACCACCTGCGCCAGCCCCACCAGCACCGCCACCGTCCAGGTGACGTCGGTGCCGTCGCCGCGACGCTCGGCCAGGCGCTCGGCGACGATCATCCACACGCCACCCAGGATCAGCGCCCAGGCGATCGGCGACACCGTCTCCGGCAGTTCCCAGCCGGCCAGCCGCACCGGCAGGCCGACCATCGCGGTGACCAGGAACGCGACCGCGAGCTTCATCGCGTAGTCGCGGTTGGCCCGATCGTGCAGGCCGGTGGCCAGGTCCCAGATGCGCCGGCGGAACACCAGCGTGATCGCCAGGATCGCCCCGGCCTGGATGACGATGTTGAAGAAGTCCGAGCGGGCGCCGAGCCAGTGCTGCGCGATCAGCAGGTGGCCGGTGCTCGAGACCGGCAGGAACTCGGTCAGCCCTTCGAGGATGCCCAGCAGCAGGGCGGACAGCGGATCGGACATGCGAGCCCTTCGTTGCGAAGCTGGGAGGATAAACGCAAAGCGGCGGTGCGCCCGGCGCCCGTGCCCGCCGGGCGGGCCGCGCAGGATGGTGGATGCGGGACGCGCAGCGCGTTCACGACCGGGGCGCGCCGCCCGCCCTGCCGCGCCCGGCCCGGCTCCGGACGGGGCACGCGCGGGCTCCCCAATTTGGTGCAACCGTCACAGAATCTTCACCGAAACCGTGCGCCCTGGCGGATGCTGCATTGCACATCCATTTGAAATCAATGATTTGCGAATGCGCCAACCTTGGCACGCGCCTTGCGTCACAGTACCCATTCCTTCGCAAACCCTGAGGTCGTCACCGATGTCGCTCGAGAATGTCGAAAAGCTGATCAAGGACCACAAGGTCGAGTTCGTCGACCTGCGTTTCGTGGACATGCGCGGCGTGCAGCAGCACGTCACCTTCCCGGCGAGCATCGTCGAGCCCTCGCTGTTCGAGGACGGCAAGATGTTCGACGGCTCGTCGATCAGCGGCTGGAAGGGCATCAACGAGTCGGACATGATCCTGCTGCCCGACGCGTCCACCGCCTACCTCGACCCGTTCTACGCCGATCCCACCCTCAACCTGACCTGCGACATCCTCGACCCGGCGACGATGCAGGGCTACTCGCGCGACCCGCGCGGCATCGCCCGGCGCGCCGAGGCCTACCTCAAGTCCAGCGGCATCGCCGACCAGGCCTTCTTCGGCCCGGAGCCCGAATACTTCATCTTCGACTCGGTGCGCTTCGCCAACGAGATGGGCAACACCTTCTTCCAGGTCGAATCCGAGGAAGCGGCCTGGAACACCGGCAAGGAGTACGAGGGCGGCAACAGCGGCTACCGCCCGGGCGTGAAGGGCGGCTACTTCCCGGTGCCGCCGACCGACTCGCTGCACGACCTGCGTGCGGAGATGGTCAAGACGCTCGAGCAGATCGGCATCGAGGTCGAGGTCCACCACCACGAGGTCGCGACCGCGGGCCAGTGCGAGATCGGCACCAAGTTCAACTCGCTGGTGAAGAAGGCCGACGAGCTGCTCGCCACCAAGTACGTGATCCGCAACGTCGCCTTCCGCAACGGCAAGACCGCGACCTTCATGCCCAAGCCGATCGTCGGCGACAACGGCAGCGGCATGCACGTGCACCAGTCGCTGGCCAAGGGCGGGCAGAACCTGTTCTCCGGCGACGGCTACGGCGGCCTGTCGCAGATGGCGCTGTGGTACATCGGCGGCATCTTCAAGCACGCGCGCGCGATCAACGCGTTCGCCAACTCCGGCACCAACAGCTACAAGCGCCTGGTGCCGGGCTTCGAGGCGCCGGTGATGCTGGCCTACTCGGCGCGCAACCGCTCGGCATCCTGCCGCATCCCGTGGGTGTCCAACCCGAAAGCGCGCCGCATCGAGGTGCGATTCCCCGATCCGCTGCAGTCGGGCTATCTGACCTTCACCGCGCTGATGATGGCCGGCCTCGACGGCATCAAGAACCAGATCGATCCGGGCGGCCCCAGCGACAAGGACCTGTACGACCTGCCGCCGGAAGAGGAGAAGCTGATCCCGCAGGTGTGCTCGAGCCTCGACCAGGCCCTGGCCGCGCTCGACGCCGACCGCGAATTCCTCAAGGCGGGCGGCGTGATGAGCGACGACTTCATCGACGGCTACATCGACCTGAAGATGCAGGAAGTCACCAAGTTCCGCGCGGCGACGCATCCGCTCGAATACCAGATGTACTACGGGGTCTGACGATGCGGGTGTCGACGTCCGGTGTGATGGCTTCGGGTGGGCGGATGTCCGGCCCGTCGCAGCGCGACGGACGTTCGACCGGGACGCGCGGCCACGCCGCGCAAGCGTCCCGTCCTCGCCCGCCGGAGTACCAGCTGTACGACGGCGCCTGATCGAAGCGGGGCGATCGGAACGCTCCGGTCGCCCCACCGCTTTTCCGCGTCCGGCGTGATCGCCGGACGTGCGGTCCTCCCCCACGCGGACCGCGACTGTTCAACCGCAGGGAATCATCGATACGTCGAAGAGGGAGACGGGAGCAATACGACCGGACAGGGCGCCACAGAGCGTCCGCCGGGGCCCGGCCAGGCATGGGGATGCCGATCCGGGTGAGCAGACAACACGCAAGACCGGGGAGGGCTTTTCCATTTTTTCCAGAATGAGGAGCCTGTCATGTCGTCACGCAAGATCGCAGTTGCAACCCTGTTGTCCGCCGCGCTGCTGGTGTCCGGCAACGCCGCGGCCGAGGTGTCCGGATCGGTGACGGTCGTCAGCGATTACCTGTTCCGCGGCATCACCCAGACCAACGAGGAACCGGCCCTGCAGGCCGGCGTCACCTGGTCGCACGAGAGCGGCTTCTACGTCGGCGGCTGGGGCAGCAGCATCAGCTGGCTGTCGGATGCCGATCCGGACGTTTCCAGCCAGGTCGAACTCGACGGCTTCTTCGGCTACGCCGGTTCGTTCGGCGAGAGCGACTTCGGCTACGACGTCGGCGCCAACTACTACTGGTACCCGGGCGACTATCCGGCCGGCTTCACCGACGCCGACACGCTCGAGCTCTACTTCGGCGTGAGCTACAAGTTCCTCAGCGCCAAGTACTGGTACTCGGTCACCGACCTGTTCGGCATCCCCGACTCGGATGGCAGCACCAACCTCGACGTGTCGGGCAAGTTCGAGTTCGGAGAGGGCTGGAGCACCACCGCCGCGGTCGGCAAGCAGTGGATCAAGGGCGTGGGTGGCACGGCGAACTATGCGTTCTGGAAGGTCGGCGTCGACAAGTCCTTCGACAGCGGCTTCGGCGTGGGCGTGTCCTACAACGACAACGACCTGATCGGTCCCGACGAGACCTTCGTGCTGTCCCTGTCGAAGTCGTTCTGAGCGACGCGACCCCCAGATTCCAAGAGGAGGCGTTCCATGAAACTGATCATCGCCATCATCCGGCCGTTCAAGCTCGACGAGGTACGCGAAGCCCTCGGCGAAGCCGGCGTCTCGGGACTGACGGTCACCGAGGTCAAGGGCTTCGGCCGGCAGAAGGGCCACACCGAGCTGTACCGCGGCGCCGAGTACGTCGTCGACTTCCTGCCCAAGCTCAAGATCGAGGCGGCGGTCTCCGACGAGGTGTTCGATGCCGCGCTCGAGGCCATCACCAAGTCCGCGGGCACCGGCAAGGTCGGCGACGGCAAGGTGTTCGTCGTCGCGCTCGACCAGGTCATCCGCATCCGCACCGGCGAAATCGGCGCGGACGCGCTCTAACCCACCTGTGGAGGCTCATTCCATGAAATTCCTTTCGTTCTCCGGGTGGAAGACCCGTGTGCAGGTGCTGGGACTGGCCCTGCTGGTGGGCGTGGCCGGACTGACCGGCACGTTCGATGTACTCGCGCAGGACGCGACCGCGCCGGTGGCCGAGGCCGTCGCCGAAGCCGCCGCCGAACCGGTGGTCGACAAGGGCGACGTCGCCTGGATGCTGACCTCGACCCTGCTGGTGCTGCTGATGGTGGTGCCGGGCCTGGCGCTGTTCTACGGCGGCATGGTGCGTTCGAAGAACGTGCTGTCGGTGCTGATCCACGTGATCTCGGTGTTCTCGCTGCTGGTGGTGCTGTGGATCATCTACGGCTACTCGCTGGCGTTCTCCGGCGAGGGACCCTGGATCGGCAATCTCGACAAGCTGTTCCTCAAGGGCGTCACCATCGACACGCTTGCGGCCACATTCACCGATGGGGTGAGCCTGCCCGAGTACGTGTTCGTCGCGTTCCAGTCGACCTTCGCCGGCATCACCGGCGCGCTGATCGTCGGCGCGTTCGCGGAGCGGGTGAAGTTCGCGGCGGTGCTGCTGTTCTCGGTGATCTGGTTCACGCTCGGCTACCTGCCGGTCGCGCACATGGTGTGGGCCACCGGCGGCTTCCTGTTCGAGCGGGGCGCGCTGGACTTCGCCGGCGGCACCGTGGTGCACATCAACGCGGGCATCGCCGGCCTGGTCGGCGCGTACTTCGTCGGCAAGCGCGTGGGCTACGGCCGCGAGGCGCTCAAGCCGCACAACGTCACCCTGACCTTCGTCGGTGCGTCGCTGCTGTGGGTGGGCTGGTTCGGCTTCAACGCCGGCTCCAACCTCGAAGCCACCGCGGGTGCGGCGCTCGCCTTCATCAACACCCTGGTGGCCACCGCCGCAGCCGTACTGGCGTGGGCGCTGACCGAGAAGGTGACCAAGGGCAAGGCCTCGGCGCTGGGCGTGGCCTCGGGCGCGGTCTCCGGCCTGGTCGCCATCACCCCCGCGGCCGGCCTGGTCGGCCCGCTCGGTGCGATCGCGATCGGCTTCATCGCCGGCGTGGTCTGCGTCTGGGGCGTGACGGGGCTGAAGAAGCTGCTCAAGGTCGACGACACTGCCGACGTGTTCGGCGTGCATGCGATCGGCGGCATCATCGGCGCGATCCTCACCGGCGTGTTCTACGCCCCGAGCCTGGGCGGCCTGGGCGGCGACGACTTCGACATGGGCGCGCAGGTCGCCACCCAGACGCTGGGCGTGGTCATGACGATCGTCTGGATCGCCATCGTCTCGGCGGTGGGTTTCCTCGTGGCGAAGCTGGTGTTCGGCCTGCGCGTGAGCGAGGAAGCCGAACGCGAAGGCCTGGACATCACCACCCACGGCGAATCGGCGTACGAGAGCTGATCGCAGGCGTCATCCACACCTCCCCCACGAGGTGCAGGCGGGCAGCGCAAGCTGCCCGCCTTTTTTTCGCCACACGAAGGGAAGGCGAAATCGGGAAAAGCTGCCGAGGAGTTCGGCCGTCGATCGCGGCGCCGGGCACGGGTGCCCTTGCGTAAGAATGTCCCCCGGCAACGGCCTGCGGCCGTTGCTCCTCCTTGATTTCGCACCCAAGGACACCCGCACCCGGCGTTCCGGATTGGGTCGCGGCCGCCAGGGCGAATCCAAAGCACTCCGCGCCCGCGGGCATGGCAGGCTCTGCGGCGAAATCAGGGAGGATGGATTCGAACGGCGGGCGCCCTGTCATCTCGACCGCAGGGAGAGATCTGGTCCACGTCCCGGGATTTCTCCCTTCGGTCGAAATGACAATGGTGGCGGTCGAAATGACAACGGGTGGTCGGTCGAGATGTCAACGGGTGGTCGGTCGAGATGTCAACGGGTGGTCGGTCGAGATGTCAACGGGTGGTCGGTCGAGATGTCAACGGGGTCGGTCGAGTTGACAAGGGTCCGGTCGAAAGACTGGCGGCCAGGCGGGAATGGCACGCGACCGTCGCCGCGGCGCGGCTCACCCTGAGTCCCCGCGCCGCATCCGCAGGCGGATGCCGGGGACATTCGCCGCAGAGGCCCGCTGGCCGCGGCGGGGTCCGTCAGGTCGCCACGACGCGGATCACGCAGGCGGGCCGTCGACAGGCAATCGCCCTTGCAACCACGCGCAATGAGCGGACGCGCACGCAGAGCACGGGCGCCGAACGGTGGCAAGCCGCCCCACCAAGCTTGCAATCGCGGCGCGCAGGCGATGCAATGCGGGCATGTCGAAACGAATCCGCCTCGCGATCCTGTGCGCCTGCACGCTCGCACTCGCCGCCTGCCAGCATGGTGCGCCACGCAACCCGATGGCCACCTGGGTGCCTTCGGACAACTTCGATTCACGTCGCGCGCAGGTGATCGTGCTGCATTACACCGAGCAGGATTCGGTGCAACAGAGCCTGCGCACGCTGCGCACCCGCAACAGCGGCGGGCGGGTGAGTTCGCACTACCTGGTGGGCGACGACGGACGCATCTACCAGCTGGTCGCCGACGACCACCGCGCCTGGCACGCCGGTGCCGGCAGCTGGGGCACGATCCACGAACTGAACTCGGCCTCGATCGGCATCGAGATCGACAACGATGGCACCGAGCCATTCAGCGAACCGCAGGTGGCCGCGCTGCTGCGCCTGCTCGACGACCTCACCACCCGCCATCGCATCCCCAAGAGCGCGGTGATCGGCCATTCCGACCTCGCGCCGGGACGCAAGATCGACCCCGGCCCGCTGTTCCCGTGGAAGCGGCTGTTCGATGCCGGTTTCGGCATCTGGCCCGACCCCGACGCGCCGCCACCGCCGCCCGGATTCGATCCGATCGATGCCCTGCGCCTGATCGGCTACTCCACCGACAGGCCCGAGGCGACGATCCACGCCTACCGCATGCGCTTCCGCGGCGACAACGGCAAGCAGCTCGACGAGGAAGACCTGCGCATCCTGCATGCGCTGACCTGGCGGCGCTCGCCGGTCTCGCCACCGGCGGAGGCGGCCGCGAGCAGACAGGACCTGGAGCCTCCGCGCCGGTGACCATCCCAACTCGCGTGGACCACGAACCCTGCAGCAGGGGCATGACCCGGAATGCAGGCCGGAAGCTGTTCGCCTACTGGACGCGGTAATCCTCGAGGCGGAAACCGGGAGGCGGGGGCGGCAGGAAGATCCACAACAGGATGTAGACCAGGATGCCTGGAAACGCCGCGGAAAGGACGGAAACCAGCACGTACAGCACCCGGGTTGCCGGCGGCGACCAGCCGAAATATTCGGCGATCCCGCCGCAGACACCGCCGATCAACCGGTGCTCCGATCGCGTCAGCTTCCTGTCCATGCCCCCCTCCCTGGAATCCTCGTCAGCCTTTCGGGCCGCCCATCACCGGCAACACGATGCCATTGACGTAGCTCGACATCAACGGCGAGGCCAGGAACACGAACGCGGGTGAGAGTTCCTCCGGCTGCGCGGCACGCCCCATGGCGCTGTCCTTGCCGAATTCGCCCACTTCGTCGGCCGGCTTGTCGGCCGGATTGAAAGGCGTCCACACCGGCCCGGGCGCGACCGCGTTGACGCGGATGCCGCGCGGGATCAGGTTGGCCGCCAGCGCCTTGGTGAAGGCGTGCACGGCGCCCTTGGTGGTGGAGTAGTCGATCAGCTTCGGGCTGCCGAACAGGCCGGTGACCGAGCCGCAGTTGATGATCGACGCGCCCTGTTCCATGTGCGGCAGCGCCGCGCGCGCCATCTGCAGGTAGCCGGCGACGTTGGTCTGCAGGGTTTCCTGCAGGTGCGCGTCGCTGATGTCCTCCAGCCGCTCCGCATGCAGCTGGAAGCCGGCGTTGTTGACCAGTACGTCGATGCGCCCGAAACGTTTGGCGACGCGCTTGACCGCGCGGTTGCAGAACGCGGGATCGCGCACGTCGCCAGGCACGAGGATGGCCTGCCGGCCTTCCTTTTCCACCCAGCGCGCGGTTTCCTTCGCATCGTCGTGCTCGTCGAGGTAGAAGATCGCCACGTCCGCACCCTCGCGCGCGAACAGCACCGCCACCGCGCGGCCGATGCCGGAATCGGCGCCGGTCACGATCGCCTTCATGCCTTCGAGCTTGCCGCTGCCGGCGTAGCCGGGGGCTTCGAACTTCGGGGCCAGGTCGAGCTCGCTCTCGTGGCCGGGCTTGTCGATGTGCTGCGCCGGCATGCGCACCGGCTGGCGGCGCGCGCCGGCCTGCATCGCGGCCTTGCGCTCGGGCGCGTCGGGTTTGCGCGCGTCCTTGCGGTCGATCTTCGCCTGCAGCCTGCGCTGCCCCGCCGCGGTGCGTCCCGCGGCCTTCGCATCCTTCTTCGCCTGACCGGCGGGCTTCTTGCTGCTTGCCATCTGCTTGCGTCTCCCTGTCAGGCGCGCTTGCGCGCGCGTGGCGCCGCCTTGGCCGCCTTCTTCGCCGGTGCCTTCTTCTTCGCCTTGGCCGGCCCCTTGGCAGCAGCCTTCTTCGGCGCCGTCTTCTTCGCCGGGGTGCGCTTGTTGTCCGACAGGCTCTTCTGCAGCAGCGAGACGAAGTCGACCACGTTGGTCGCCGCGCCCTCGTCGGGTTCGGCTTCCTCCAGCACCTCGGTGGTCGCGCCCTTGTCCTTGATCCGGCGGCGGATGATGTCCGCCAGGCGTTCGCGGAACTCGTCGTGGTAATCCTCGGGATTCCACTTCGCGGCCATCGAGTCGACCAGCTGCGTGGCCATCTCCAGCTCCTTCGCGCTCACACGGTAGTCGCCGGCCTTGCCCTCGGGGATCTTGTACTCGGCCGGGTCGACCAGTTCCTGCGGGTAGCGCATCAGCATCAGGATCAGCGCGTCGCCCTGCGGCATCACCGCCGAGAGGTACTCGCGGGTGCGGATCACCACCCGCGCCACGCCGATCTTCTTCGACTTGCGCAGCGTCTCGCGCAGCAACACGTAGCCTTTCTCGGCCTTCTTGCCCGGCACCAGCACGTAGGGCTTCTCGAAGAAACGTACGTCGATCGCGTCCTCGTCGACGAAGGCCTCGATCTCCACCGATTCGTGAGATTCGGGCGCGGCCGAGGCGATGTCCGATTTCTCGATCACCACGTAGCTGCCCTTGTCGTACTCGAAGGCCTTGACGATCTCCTTCCACGGCACTTCCTCGCCGGTATCGGCATTGACGCGCTCGAAACGAATCGGCTTGCGATCGCGCGAATCGAGCATGCGGAAGGAGAGATCCTGGCTGCGGGTGCCGGACATCAGCGATACCGGCACGTTGAGCAGGCCGAAGCTGAGGTTGCCGGTCCAGATGGGACGTGCCATGGCATTGCTCGCGCGGGAAGGCGGGCCGACAGCCTGCCCCGCCGGGTGTCGTCGCCCTGTGCAGGCGCTCAGTCCGGCAGCGACTGGCGGACCGCGTCGATGCCGTCCCAGGGATGGCGACGCAGGCGCCTGAGCCGGGCGATCGCATTGCCGATGTCCCAGGCGTTGCCGGCCTGCACCCTGCCCAGTTCCTCCCAACGCAGCGGCATCGACACCGGCGCCCCGGCGCGGGCACGAACCGAGAAACTGGCGACGCTGGTGGCGCCACGGCCGTTGCGCAGCCAGTCGATGAAGATCCGGCCCTTGCGCCGCTGCTTGCTGGCGGTGGCGACATAGCGCAGCGGGTCTGCCTCGCGCGCCGCTTCGGCCACCGCCTGCGCGAACGCGCGCGCCTTGGGCCATGGCGCGGGTGGCGACAGCGGCACGACCAGATGCAGGCCCTTGCCGCCGCTGGTGCGCAGGAACGCTTCCAGCCCCGCCTGCTCCAGGAAGCCGCGCAGCTGGCGCGCGGCGGCGACCACCTCGCGCCAGCCGATGGCCTCGTCCGGGTCGAGGTCGAACACCAGCCGGTCGCAATGCTCCACGTCGTCCACGTGCGCGCCCCAGGGATGGAACTCGATGGTGTTGAACTGCACCAGTTCCATCACGCTGGCCGCATCGGTGACGTAGAGGTAGTCCTCGCGCCCGCCATCGGATTCCTTCAGCGGGATCTTCGACACCAGGTCCATGCCAGGCGTGGCGTGCTTCTGGAAGAAGCACTGCGCACGCAGCCCGCCCGGGCAGCGCACCAGCGACAGCGGCCGGCCCTCGATCTCCGGCAGCAGCCAGTCCATCGCCGCGGCGTAGTAGTCGGCGAGCTGCTGCTTGGTGATGCCGTCGTCCGGGAACAGCACCTTGTCCGGGCTGGAGAGGTCGGGTGGGGTGCGCGATGGCGAGGTCCGGGACCGCCCGCGCGCAGTGCTCTTCTTCGGCGGGGGCCCGGCTTTCGTCCCGGCTGCCGGCGTGCGCTTCGCCTTGCCGGGCTTGCTGCCCTTGCCTGCCTTCGCTGCCTTCGCCGCCTTCTTCGTTCTCGTCGCCACCGGTGGATCCTCCGTTGAGGGATCTTCGATGCGGTCGCCACCGGCATCCGTCAGCGCCGAGGCCGGCTTGTCGGGACGCAGGGCCTTGAAGCTCGCCTGGCGCAGCAGGCCGCGGCCACCCGTGCCGCGGTTGAACACTTCCACCACGAACGCCGGCCTGGGCAGCCATTTCGCCTGGCGCAGGTCGGTGTCGTGCCCGGGCACGTACACCGTCTCCGCGTCGCGCCCCTTGCCCACCAGACGCTCGCCCAGCGCCTGGAGCTGGGCATCGCTGAAGCCGCTGCCGACGCGCCCGACGTAGCGCCAGCCGTGTTCGGCATCGGGCGTGGCCAGCAGCAGCGAACCGATGCCGCGGCGGCTACCCTTGGGCGGGGTGTAGCCGACCACCGCGTACTCGGCGCTGGCCAGCGCCTTGCTCTTGCGCCAGTCGTCGCCGCGGCCGGGGTGGTAGCTGGCGTCGACACGCTTGGAGATGATGCCCTCGAAGCCCGCCGCCAGCGCGGCATCGAACGCGGCGCGGCCATCGCCGATGCCGTGCGAACTGTAGGACAGCGCTTCCGGCGCGCGCTGCAGCAGGCGTTCGAGCAACTGCTTGCGTTCCAGCAGCGGCGATGCCGACAGGTCGACGCCCTCCACGTGCACGAGATCGAACAGCGCCAGCCGCAGGCGTCCCTGGCGCTCGCCGGACAGCACCTGCTGCAGCCGGTTGAAATCCTCGCGCCGGCCCTGCGCAGCGATCAGCTCGCCGTCGAGCAGGGCCTCGCGCAGGCCGAGCGTGGCCAGCGCATCGCTGACCTCGGGTACCCGCGTGCTCCAGTCCAGGCCATTGCGCGACCACAGCCGCACCACGCCGTAGTGGATCGTGGCCAGCAGCCGGTAGCCGTCCCATTTCAATTCGTGCAACCAGCCTTCGCCCTCGGGCGGGTGCTCCCCCAGGCGCGCCAGCTGGGCCACCGGCGCCGACGCCGGCAGCTTCCTGCGTCGGGCCTTCGGCAGCGCCAGTGCTTGCGCCTGGAGATCACGCGCTCGCGTTGCACCGGTGCCAGGCTTGCGTGCCGTCGGCTTGGCAGCGGGCTCCTTCTTCGCCTGCTTCTTCGGCTTCGCCGGCGACACCTTCGCGGGTGACGCTTTCACCGATGACGTCTTCACGGCCTTGCCGGCCCGCTTCGCATCCGCTTCCGGCGGCGGTGTCACGCCGTCGAGCAGGTCGTCGGCTTCGGTGGGCCCGGCCCAGGCATCGCGCTGCTTGAACAGCAGCCACTGTGGCTGCCGCGCCGGCTTGCCCGATCGCACCAGGTGCCAGCCGCCCTTGAGCCGCTCGCCGTGCAGTTCGAAGCGCAAGTGGCCCTTGGCCAGTTGCGCGGCGACATCGCCATCGGTGGTCCAGGTGCCCCGGTCGAACAGGGCGACGTGGCCGCCGCCGTAGTGGCCCTTGGGAATTTCGCCCTCGAACGAGGCGTAATCCAGCGGATGGTCCTCGACTTCCACCGCCATGCGCTTGATCGCCGGATCGAAGCTCGGCCCCTTCGGCACCGCCCAGCTGCGCAGCACGTCGCCGACCTGCAGCCGGAAATCGTAGTGGCGACGGCTGGCGTGGTGCAGCTGGACCACGAAGATCGGCCTTCCGCGCGCCTTGCGTGGCGCACGGTCGTCGGGTTCGGGGGTCTGCCCGAAGCGTCGCTTGCGGCGGTAGTCCTCGAGCGCCATGGCGCGAGCGTCGCAGGCGCGGCGTGTGCGGCTTGTGCAGCCGCACGCTGCGATCCGCACGCCGCCCGCAACAACGCCAGAAGCGGCGGCGGATCACCGACGCACCCGGGCCTCAGGCCTGCGGCGTTTCCCTGCCGTCGACCTCGAGGTGCACGAGTCCGAGCGCGTCGAACTGCGATCCCAGCATGGCGTGCTGCGGATCTTCGGCATCCACCACCACGAGCACGCGGCCGGCCTCGATTTCCTCCTCGTAGCGGCGGCGCTCGGTCTCCGGGACCGACGAACCGACCAGGGCCGAGGCCCAGGTGCCGACCAGCGCGCCGGCCGCGCCGCCGCCCAGCAGGGCGCCCGCGAGGGTCAGGCCGAGTGGCGGGAACGTCAGCGCCGCCAATCCCGCGACCATGCCGGCCGCCGCGCCAAGGCCGGCGCCGCGCGCGGCGGCCGGCAGCATGTCGGTGTCGGCCTGCTTCATGTCGTCGGGCATGGCGCCGACCTCGATGTCCGAGCGGGCCACCAGCGAAAGCGCCTCGTCGTCGAGGCCGGCCTGGCGCGCGGTGGCGACCGCCTCTTCCGCGCGCGCCAGATCCGGCGCGCTGTAGATCCGGCGCGTGCTCATGCGTGTCCCCCTGCATGGCCTGCGCAGTGTTCGCAGCAGTAGACCTTGCCGCCCCGGCCCACGCCGTGGCCGATCACCGCGCAACTGCAGTGGGCGCAGCGCGGCGCGAGCGCATGGATCGCGCATTCGAAGGAATCGAACACGCCATCGCCCTGCGCGGACTGCACGGTGAAGGTGTGTTCGTAGTCGTTGCCGCAGACATCGCACCTGGCCATCGGAGCCTCCATCGGTTCGCGAGGAACGGCGCCAGTCTGCGCCGCGTGGCGGCACGGTTGCGTGAAGCACCGGCCGGCCGCGGCGGCTCGCAGGCTCTTCGGCGCATGCATCGCGCATTGGCCCACCGGCTGCGCCGCCGGTGCAGCACACGCGTCTTTCACGGCGTGTCGTCTTCACCTGGGTCAAAGTGACGCAAGGCGCGACAGCCGCCCGGGCGTATCATCGTCATCGACCTTCGACGACGCGCCTGTCCCATGCTTCATGCGGCGTGCCGTCCGCCTTTCACCGCAACGCTGCGCAGTCGCGCATGCGTCGACCCGCACCGAGCGAGGGACATGTCGGCCACGCGCCACCGACCATCGCCAGCCGACTTCCCCACCGCCGCGGCGATCGGCGCGCGTCGCGGCCGGGACGAGGCGGGCGCAGCGCGATCCGTGCACTGCTCTTCCCGCAACCGGGGGCGCCATGTTCGCCGACGTTGACGCCGTGCTGCTGGCGCGGATCCAGTTCGCGTTCACGGTCAGCTTCCACTTCATCTTCCCGGCGTTCTCGATCGGGCTGGCGAGCTATCTCGCCGTGCTCGAGGCGTTGTGGCTCAGGACCGGCCGGCAGGTCTACCTCGACCTGTTCCGGTTCTGGGTGAAGATCTTCGCCGTCGCGTTCGCGATGGGCGTGGTGTCGGGCATCGTGATGTCCTACCAGTTCGGCACCAACTGGGCGGTGTTCTCCGACCGCGCCGGGCCGGTGATCGGCCCGCTGATGGCCTACGAGGTGATGACCGCGTTCTTCCTCGAGGCCGGTTTCCTCGGGGTGATGCTGTTCGGCATGAACCGGGTCGGGCCGCGGCTGCACTTCCTGGCTACGCTGATGGTCGCGATCGGCACCTTCATCTCCGCCTTCTGGATCCTCAGCGCGAACAGCTGGATGCACACGCCGGCGGGCTTCGCAACCAATGCCGCCGGCCAGTTCGTGCCAGAAGACTGGTGGGCGATCATCTTCAACCCCAGCTTTCCCTACCGCCTGGTGCACACGGTGACCGGCGCCTACCTGACCACCGCGTTGGCGGTCGGCGGCGTCGGCGCATGGCACCTCCTGCAGCACCGGCGCGCGCAGGCGCGCGAGCGGTCCAGCGATGCTGCCGCCGACGTGCCCGGCGAGGATCCCGCGCTGCCACCCTCGATCGTCGGCGCGCGCACCATGTTCTCGATGGCGATGTGGATGGCCGCGCTGGTGGCGCCCGTGCAGATCGTGGTCGGCGACCTGCACGGACTCAACACGCTCGAACACCAGCCGGCGAAGGTGATGGCGATGGAAGGCCATTACGACAGCCATCCCGAAGGCGCGCCGCTGATCCTGTTCGGGCTGCCGAACCAGGCCGAGCGTCGTGTCGACTATGCCGTCGAGATCCCGAAGCTGTCGTCGCTGATCCTCAAGCACGACCTGGACGCGCCGCTCGACGGACTCGACACCATCGACCCGTCGCTGCAGCCGCCGGTGCCGATCGTGTTCTGGTCGTTCCGGATCATGGTCGCACTCGGCATGGCGATGCTGGCGCTGGGGGCGTGGAGCCTGCTGGCGCGCATGCGCAGGAAACTCTACGACTGGCCCGCGCTGCACCGCGCGGCCTTGCTGATGGCGCCTTCCGGATTCGTCGCCGTGCTCGCCGGCTGGGTCACCACCGAGGTCGGGCGCCAGCCGTTCACCGTCTACAACCTGATGACCACGGTCGAGAGCGCCTCGCCGCTGGACGCGCCGGCGGTGGGCGCCTCGCTGCTGGCGTTCGTGGTGGTGTACTTCATCGTGTTCGGCTTCGGCGCCTGGTACATCCTCAAGCTGATGGCCAAGGGCGTGCAGGCGCAGGAGCCCGCGCCCGACGGCGACGAAGGGCCGATCCGCACCGCCGGCATCACCCCGGGCCCGGCCGAACGCATCGCCGACGGAGAGCGGCGATGAGCTTCGACCTTGCCACCGCCTGGGCGCTTCTGATCCTGTTCGCGGTCTTCGCCTACGTGGTGATGGACGGCTTCGACCTGGGCATCGGCATCCTGTTTCCCGTGTTCCCGGCGGGGCGCGAACGCGACCAGGCGATCAATTCGATCGCGCCGGTGTGGGACGGCAACGAGACCTGGCTGGTGCTCGGCGGCGGCGGGCTGATGGCGGCGTTCCCGCTGGCCTATGGCGTGATCCTGACCGCGCTGTATCCGCCGATCATCGCCATGCTGCTGGGGCTGGTGTTCCGCGGCGTGGCGTTCGAGGCGCGCTGGCGCGACCCGGCGCACCGGCCTTGGTGGGACGTGGCGTTCACCGTGGGCTCGGCGACGGCCGCGTTCGCGCAGGGCGTGACCTTGGGCGCGCTGCTGCAGGGGATCGCGGTGGAGGACCGTGCCTATGGCGGCGGCTGGCTCGACTGGCTGACCCCGTTCTCGCTGCTCACCGGTGCCAGCGTGGTGGTGGGCTATGCCCTGCTCGGGGCGACGTGGCTGGTGTGGAAGACCGAAGGGGCCACCCAGGCGCACGCCTGGCGCCTCGCGCCGCGTCTGGCGGTCGGACTGCTGGCCGGCATCGTCGCGGTCAGCCTGGCCACGCTCGGGCTGGAGTTCGACTACCACCATCGCTGGACCCAGTACCCGGTGGTGCTGCTGACCGCGCAGGTGCCGCTGCTGACCGCGATCCTGGGCTACGCGTTCTGGCGCGCGCTGCGACGGCGGCGCGAGCTGGCTCCGTTCCTGCTGACGCTGGGCCTGTTCGGGCTCACCTTCATCGGCCTGTGCATCAGCATGTTCCCGTTCGTGGTGCCGCGCGCGCTGACGATCTGGGACGCGGCCGCGCCGGACGCCAGCCTGGGCTTCATGCTGGTCGGCGCGGTGGTGCTGATCCCGGTGATCCTGGCCTACACCGGCTGGGCCTACTGGGTGTTCCGCGGCAAGGTCGGGCACGAGGGCTACCACTGATGCGCGGGCCCACGCAGACGCAACCCGGACCGCTGTGGAAGCGGCTGGCGTGGTTCGTCGCGCTGTGGCTGGGCGGCCTGGCGAGCGTCGGCCTGGTGGCGTGGCTGCTGCGGCTGTGGCTGCTCGGCTAGCGCTGGGCGACGCAGGGTTCAGGCGGTCGCGCGCGTTTCGTAGTGGCGCAGGATCTGCGCGGCATCGTCGACCGCGGTCCATGCGCGTCTGGCCAGGCTGCCGCCGACGCTGCAACGCCGCACCCCGAGCGCGGCCAGTTCGAGGATGCCCGGGTCGTAGTCGTGGACGACGACATTCACCGGCTTCGGTGCGACCGCGGCCACGAGTTCGACCACCGCGCCCGGGTCGCGCAGGAACGGCACGAACAGGCAGTCGGCGCCGGCGTCGGCATACGCGGCCGCGCGCGCGATGCTGGCCGACGCGGACATGTCGGGCACCCGGAAGTTCTCGTTGCGGCCCACCAGCATCACCCGCGGGTCGATCGCATCGATCGCGGCGCGCGCGGCCTGCAGCCGCTCCACCGCCTGCGCGGTGTCGTACATCGCGCTGCCCGACCAGTCCTCGATCGAGAGCGCGGCGATGCCGGTGTCGACCGCGCGCGCGACGTTGCGCGCAACGTCGTCCGCGGCATCGGCGAATCCGTTCTCGAAGTCGGCGTTGACCGGCAGCGGCACCGCGTCTACGAGCAGACGCAGGTGATCGAGGACGTCTTCCAGCCCGAGTTCACCGTCCTGCCGGCCCGCCGCCCACGCGGCGCCGGCACTGGTCGATGCGATGGCGCGGAACCCGGCCGCCGCGAGTCGCACGGCGCTGCCGCGGTCCCATGCGTTGGGCAGGAGGAAGAAGCCCGTCTCGTGCATCCTGCGGAACGCATCGCGCTTGTCGGTGGGGCTGTTCATCGCAAGCTCCGTCAGCTCGTCCGGGCGGAACGAGGCGGTCCGGCGCGCCGGCTCAGTCCGCTTCGGCCGGCGCCTCCACCATCGCCCGCCAGCGCGGCAGGCGGTCGAACTGCCCGACCGAACGCAGGTAGGCCTCGTCGGGTTCGCGCCCGTTGACCAGCGCCGCCGCCACGTGCACCGCGCCGGTCACCCAGAAGCTGCCGCGTACGCGCGAGGGGCGGTCGTGGAACGCCACCGCCTCGACGATCGGACCCGGCAGCCCCCAGAGCCCCAGCAGGTAGGCGCCGGTGGTGCTGTAGGGAGTGGTGGCGGTGTCGATGCCCGCCGTGCGCGGCAGCAGCAGCCCGACCTCGGCCAGCAGGCCCGCGGTGGACGCGAGGTCGGCGCTCGGCCCGGCCAGCAGCTTGCCGGCCAGTTGCGAGATGCGCAGCGCGCGATCGCGCAGTTCGTCGGCTTCGGGCCCGGCGGAGAACACTTCGCTGGCGAGGACAAGCTGTCGCAGCGTGTTGTGTCCCAGGCGGGTGACCGCCGAGCGCAGGTCGGTGATCTCGCGGCCGCCGGAGTAGTAGGCCGAGTTCGAGAGCCGCAGCACCCGCGCGGCGACGGTCGGATCCTGCGCGACGACTTCGGCGATCTTCCCGGCGGTGCTGTCGGGATCGCGCAGCAGCGCGGTCAGCGCCAGGTACTGGCGTGGCGCCGCGGGCAGGGTGCCGACCCGTTCGATCGCCTGCTTCAGCGCAGGATCGTCGAGCAGGGTGCGCAGCTCGGCCACGCTTTCCACCGCCTCGATCAGCGCCAGCGAATCGAGCGGCTCGACCAGGATCCGGTGGCTGGTGGTGAAGGCCTGGAGCAGGTCGCGGTCGTCGCCCGGTTCCACCAGCAGGATGCGCACCGCGCCGGGGTGTCGGCGACCGAGGTCGGCGAGTACCGCCAGCCCGTCGCTGCTGCCCACGCGCGATGCGCAGACCAGCACGTCCGGGGCGCCGGTGCCATCGGCGGAAGGCACGTCGGCCGCGCTGGCGGCGTGTGCCAGGTGCCATTCCAGGTCGTGTTCCGACAGCTCCTGCGCGACGCCCGCGACATGGCCGGCGTCGCCTCCGACGACTACGATCTGCACTGCATTCACCTTCAAGGTCCCCTGGACCGGCAAAGATACCGTGCGCCCGCCGCCGGCCGTAGCGCGCACTGCGCGTTCTTGCACCACGCGCACATTTCCGGTGCGAAAACCGCCTCTCGCGGCCCCGCGGTCACCCGTTCCCGGCGATCGGCAGCGTCGCGCGGACCACGGTCCCGCCGCCGGGACGCGGCGCGATCGTCACGCTGCCGCCGAGCTGCGCCGCGCGCTCGCGCATCGTCAGCAGCCCGAGCCCACCCGGGCGCGCGGGATCGATGCCGCGGCCGTCGTCGGACACCCGCAGCACCAGTGCGCGTTGCTGGCCGTCGTCCTCGACCTCCACGGCGACCTCGACATGGCTGGCGCCGGCGTGGCGCGCGACGTTGGTCAGTGCTTCCTGCGCGATGCGGAAGCACGCGAGCTCGACCGTGGCCGGGAGGCGCCCGTCGATGGCCGCGACCTCGAGTCCGATCGACAGCCGGCTGTTGCGCGACAGCAGCGCGACCTGGCCGCGCAGCGCCGCCTCCAGCCCGAGCGAGTCGAGTTGCGGCGGACGCAGCAGCAGCGACAGGTTGCGCAGCTTGAGCACGGTCTGGTCGGCGATCGCGATGACCTCGTCGAGGATCTCGCGCCGCACCTGCGGGTCGCCGCCGAGCGATTCGTCGGTCAACGAGGTCGCGGCGAGCTTGATCGCGGTGATCGACTGGCCGATGTCGTCGTGCAGTTCACGCGACAGCGTGCGGCGCTCGTCCTCCTGCACCGTGAGCAGCCGCTGCGCCATCGCCTGCAGTTCCTCGCGCAGGCGGCGCTGCTCCTGCAGGCTGAGGTTGACCTCGGCATAGGAGGCGCGCGCGCGTTCGGCCAGCGCGTTCATCGCATCGGCGACCGGCAGCAGTTCCTGCGGCATGTTGGCGGGCACGATCTGGGTCGAGCCGCCGTCGAGCGCGAACTGCTGCATGCGTTCGAGCATGCCGCGGACGCTGCCGCCGAGGCGGCGCAGCTTCGACCCCACCAGCACGAGCACGCCGGCGAATACCAGGGCGAGCAGGGCGACCACCGCAAGCCCGGCGCCCCGCAGTTCGGCTTCCAGCACGTCGCGCGGCTGCAGCAGGACCAGCCGCCAGCCGTTGTCCAGCGGCGCGGCGAGCGCGAACGCGTCGCCGCCGTTGCGCAGGACCCCGCGAAGTTGCTGCATGCCGCCGCCGGTGCGCGCGAGGCGGGCGAGATCGCGATCCAGCGCCGAGGCGCCGAGGGCGTCGAGGGGAAGGTGCGGCATGCCGTCGCTCGCCTGCACCACGGTCAGCGCGCGGTCGAGCAGCAGCAGCTCGAACCCGTGTTCGTCCAGGCCGCCGCGGCGCAGGACCAGGGAGTCGACCAGGATCGAACCCTCGAGCACGCCGGCGAAACGCCCTTCCGACAGCAACGGCACCGAGACCGCGATCAGCGCGTCGTTGCCGAGGCCGCGGCCGCGGAACGCATCGGAGACATGACCCCGTCCGCTGCGACGCGGCGCCAGGAAGTACTCGCGGTCGGCGACCGACATGGGCCGGACAGCGTCCGGAAGCGCCGGCTCGCTGGTCGCCACGACGCCGTCCGCGTCGGTGACCAGCAGGGTGGAGAAGGCCGGGTAATGGCGCTTGATCCGGCCCAGGTCCACGTTCCAGCGTGCGACGTCGGCGACGTCGCCCTCGCTGTTGCGACGGTCCGCGAGCACCTGCATCGCCGCGAGGTGCACCTGCAGGAAACCCTCCAGCTCCTGCGCGCCCGAGCTCGCGGCAGCCGAGAGCCGGGTCGCGCTCTGTTCGCGCACCGACACCGATGCCTGCCACAGCAGCACCCCGGCCAGCACCAGGACCGGGAGCACGACCGCCAGCAGCAGCAGGCGGGTGAATTCGCCGAGCAGGGCCCAGCCTGGTCGGGTCGAGTATGCGGGTGCCGTATCGGGCATGCCGGCCACGCTAACGGCCCGGGCAGGGCGACCGCAACCCTGGTGCGACCGCGCGGATCAGAACAGCTCGACGCTGCCGGCATCCATCGACTGCTGGGTCACCGGCTTGTGCGGCGGACGCTCCCATTCGCCGCGCATCTGCGCGATCCGCTGGCTGATCTGCGACAGCGCCCGGCGCAGTTCGACGCTGGCCTGCCCGCCGCTGCGGTGCAGCAGGTCCTGCAGCACCGTGGCCTCGCGGTTGATCGCGCCGAGGCGGTCGAGGTGCACGTTGGCCGCGCCCAGCGCCTGGGTGGCGATGTCCTCGAACTGCAGCGAACGCACCGCCTCGGCGACCGAGCCGTCGATCGACTTGCTGCATTCGGCGATCTCGCGCATGCCGGTGCCGAGGTTGCGGTTGATGCCGTCGACGCGTTCGAGCATCGCGGCGGCCTCGATCCGGGCCACGCGGCTGCGGTCGAGGTCGCGCGAGGCCATCGTGCTGACCGTGTCGCGGACCCGCGCGATCGAATCCTTGGAACTGTGCGCCAGCTTGCGGATCTGTTCGTTGAACGCGGTCGAGCGCTCGGACAGGTTGCGCACCTCGTCGGCGACCACCGCGAAGCCGCGACCGGCTTCGCCGGCACGCGCGGCCTCGATCGCGGCGTTGAGCGCGAGCAGGTTGGTCTGGTCGGCGATCGACTTGACGTCCTCGAGCAGCGAGAAGATGCCGTCCAGGTGCTCGGCCATCGCGTCGATGTGGGTCACGGTGGCTCCGCTCTGGCCGCTGACCGCTTCCAGCGCCTCGACCAGCTGCTCCATCTGCTGGCTGGCCTGCAGCGCGAAGCGATGCACGTCCGAGCCGCTGCCGTCGCCGTCGGCGCGGCGGTCGATGATGCGCGAGGCGACCTCGCTCTGCTGGCGCGACTTGCGGTTGACCGCCTCGAAGCTGCCGCCGAGCTTGGCGACCGATTCGCGGATCAGTTCGCGGGTGCGCTCGATCTCGTCGCGCGAGCCCTGGACCTCGGCGCCGATGAAGCTGCGCAGTTCCTCCAGCAGCCGGCCCTGTTCGCCCAGCAGCGCGGCATCGCCGGCGGAAGGACGCATCACCGTCCACGCGAAGCCCAGCCAGGCCAGGGTCATGGCCGCCAGCGCGCCCCAGCGCACTGCCGGAGCGAGTTCCAGCGCCTGGGCCAGGACCAGGACAAGGGTGAGCGCCAGCGGCGCTGCCAAGCGAATCAGTACGCGCGAATCCATGTCGGTCCCGTAATAAGTAGCGTTGATGCGGTCGGCCTAGGTAACGGCCGCGCGGGGGCTGGCTTTAGCGGTCGCCCGGCACCGCGAGCAGCCGGTGCGCCACCTGCTCCAGCGGCACCACCTCGTCGGTGGCGCCGATCCCGACCGCGGCGCCGGGCATGCCCCAGACCACGCTGGTGGCCTCGTCCTGGGCGATGGTGCGGGCGCCGGCGCGGCGCAGCGCCAGCAGCCCGGCGGCCCCGTCGTCGCCCATGCCGGTGAGCAGCGCCGCGCTGGCGTTGCGTCCCGCATGCGCGGCCACCGACTGGAACAGCACGTCGACGCTGGGACGGTGGCGCCGGACCGGATCGTCGTCGCCGAGGCGGCAGATCCAGCGCGCGCCGCTGCGGACCACGCGCAGGTGGCGTCCACCGGGCGCGACGTAGGCGTGCCCGGTCAGCAGCGGCTGCTGGTCGACGGCCTCGGCGACGGTCATCCGGCTGTGGCGGTCGAGCCGTTCGGCGAACGGCCCGCTGAAGGCGGCCGGGATGTGCTGCACGATCACCGTGGCCGGCGCGTCGGCCGGCATCTGCGCCAGCACCTCGCGGATCGCCTCGGTGCCGCCGGTGGACGCGCCGATCGCCAGCAGGCGGTCGGTGGTGCGGTAGGCGATGGGCCCGTCGTAGCCGGGGGTGGCGGGCGGCGCGATCCGCGCCACGCGCGCCTTCGCCGCCTGTTTCACCTTTTCCACGAGCACCGAGCCGTACTCGGCCAGGCCGCGGGCGACGTCGATCTTGGGCTTGGCGATGAAGTCCACCGCGCCCAGCGCCAGCGCGTCGAGCGTCACCTGGGCGCCGGCCTCGGTCAGCGACGAGACCATCAGCACCGGCATCGGCCGCAGCCGCATCAGGTTGCGCAGGAACGTGAGCCCGTCCATGCGCGGCATTTCCACGTCCAGGGTCAGCACGTCGGGCGAGAGCTGCTTGATCTTGTCGCGGGCGATGAAGGGGTCGGCCGCCGTGCCGACCACCTCGATGCCCGGATCGACGCCGAGCAGTTCCGACATCAACGCGCGCACCAGCGCCGAATCGTCGACGATGAGCACGCGGACCGGCCGGGCGCCCATGTCAGAACAGCTCCACGGTGCCGGCTGCCGGCGCGCGGGCGAGTCGGCCGTAAAGCGCGCGCTCGGCGTCGACCACCTCGTCGCGGGTGGCCGGCAGGCGCTTGACGAAGCTGCGCCCGGTCTGCACGAAGAAGCCGACCTTGCGCGCCTGGTTGTCGCCCAGGTCCTTCGCCAGCACCGGGATCTTCTCCGCGGCGAGGTAGTCGATCACGAAGCTTGCGTTGCGGGTGCCGATCGGGTCGCTGTGGAAGCCGCTGAGCACGTTGCCGCCGCCGAACACCTTGGCCTGCAGGCGCTGCCGCTTCGCGCCGCGCTTGAGCAGGTCGTTGATCAGCAGCTCCATGGCGTTGGCGCCGTAGCGCGCGCAGGAGGCGTCGTTGGTCTGCCCGCCCGGGAGCATGAAGTGGTTCATGCCGCCCAGTCCCAGCGCGGGGTCGTAGAGGCAGGCGGCGACGCACGAACCGAGCAGCGTCACCAGCGCCACCGGCTGGTCGGTCACCAGGTAGTCGGCCGGCAGCAGCCGGATCGCCTGCGACTGCAGCGCCGCGTCGAAGTATCCGCCGGTGGGCGCGGCGGCCGTGACGGCGCTCATCCGCCACCGGCCCTGGGCGCCGCCCGGTAAACGGTGCGTCCGCAGGGAGAGACCAGGTCGGCGGCGTGGTTGAAGCTCTCCGAATGGCCGGCGTACAACCGGCCATCGTCCGCCAGCAGCGGCGCCATGCGCTGGAGCACGCCGTACTGGGTCGGCTTGTCGAAATAGATCATCACGTTGCGGCAGAACACCGCGGTCCAGGCGCCGCGCTTGAGGCCGTAGTCGGCGTCGAGCAGGTTCAGCGGGCGGAACTCGACCAGTGCCCGCAGTTCCGGCCGCACCCGGCACAGGCCGGCGTTGGCGCCGCTGCCACGCTGGAAGAAGCGGCGCTTGCGCGCCGCCTCGAGCGCCTCGATGCGCTCGAGCGGATAGACGCCGCGCGCCGCCGACTGCAGCACCGCGGTATCGATGTCGGTGGCCAGGATCCGGACCGGCGGGGTCAGGGTGTCGAACGCCTCGCACGCGGTGATCGCCAGCGAATAGGGTTCCTCGCCGGTGGACGCGGCGCAGCACCAGACCTGCAGCGGCGCTCCGCCGCGGTGCGCCGCGCGCAGCTGCGTCGCCAGCAGCGGGAAGTGGTGCGCCTCGCGGAAGAACGAGGTGAGGTTGGTGGTCAGCGCATTGACGAAATGCTGGGCTTCCTCGCCGCCGTCGCGGTCGACCGCGTCGAGGTAGTCGCTGAAGCGGTCGATGCCGCGTGCGCGCAGCCGCCGCACCAGCCGGCTGTAGACCATGTCGCGCTTGTGGTCGCCCAGGTTGATGCCGGCGCGGTCGTGGATCATGCGGCAGACGCGGCGGAAGTCGCGGTCGTCGAAGGCGAACGTGCGGTCCTCGACGGTTCGCGCGCGGGTGTCGCGAAGGAGCTCAGCCATGGTCGTGCTCCGGTGCGGGCAGGGCCGGCGCGTCGCCCGGCGGCCCGTCCTGTGCGGCCAGCCAGTGTTCGAACACCTGTGGCGCCAGCGCCCTGGAGTAGAGGAAGCCCTGCACTTCGTGGCAGCCGAACTCGCGCAGCAGCTCGACCTGGTCGGCGGACTCCACGCCCTCCGCGATCACCTGCATGTCGAAGTTCTTCGCGATCAGCGTGATCGAGCGGACGATGGCCTTGTCGCCACGGCTGCCGACCAGGTCGCGGACGAAGGAACGGTCGATCTTGACCCGGTCCACCGGCAGCCGGTGCAGCATCGACAGCGAGGCATGGCCGGTGCCGAAGTCGTCGTAGGACACGCGGATGCCGCGCTTGCGCAGCTGCAGCAGGGTCTTCTCGGCGACGCCGTCGTCGCGCAGCGCGATCGTCTCGGTCAGCTCGATCTCGAGCTGGGCGGCCGGCAGGCCGCTGGCCGCGAGCGCGGCGTCGATCTTGTCGACCAGGGCCAGGTCGTTGAACTGCGCGGGGAACAGGTTGACGCCGACCTTCAGCCGGCGGCCGTGCAGCACCGGCCAGCCGGCGGCGTCGCGACAGGCCTGCTGCAGGATCCAGGTTCCCACCGCCGGTGCGATCGCGCTGCGCGCCAGGGCTTCGATGAAGGCCACCGGCATCAGCAGGCCGCGCTCGGGGTGCCGCCAGCGCAACAGCGCTTCCGCACCCGAGGGCAGACCGCTGGCGAGGTCGATCTGCGGCTGGTAGTGCAGCTCGAACTCGCTGTCGCGGAACGCGCGGCGGAGTTCCAGGTCCAGGTGCCTGCGGTCGACCGCTTCCTCGCGCATCGACGGCGAGAACCGGCACAGCTGCATGGTGCCGCCGCGCTTGGCATGGCGCAGGGCGAGCGCGGCGAGCGCGAGCAGGCCGCTGCTGTCGCATTCGTCGTAGGCGGCCGCGGCCGGATCCTCGGTCTCGTCGAAGGCCAGGCCGATGCAGGCTTCGACATGCACGCCCTGGTGTTCGATCTCGCACGGCCGCGCCACCTCGCGCAGCAGCGCCTGCAGGCGCGGCTCGAAATCCGCGCCGTCGGCCTGCGCCGGAAACACGATCGCGAACTCGTCGCTGCCGAAGCGGGCCAGGTGGGCGTCGGCGGGCAGCCAGGCCATCAGCCGGCATGCCACCACCTGCAGCACGGTGTCGCCGACGACGTGGCCGAGGGTCTCGTTGACGGCGCGGAAATTGTCCAGCCCGAGCAGCGCCACGCCGAGCCTGGCACCATGGCCGCGCAACGAATCGATGATCGCGAACAGGGCTTCGCGGTTGGGCAGGCCGGTCAGGGCATCGCGTCGTCCCGAACGCGGCTCGCGCCACGCGGCGCCGCTGTCGGTGATGTCGCGCAGCACCAGGGCGATGCCGCGGGCGTTGGCGTCGTGCCAGTCGCAGCGGACCGCTTCGACCGTACGCAGTTCGCCGAAGGCATCGCGGATCCTCAGTTCGCGCGCACTGGGCACCTTGCCCTCGGGAGTCCCGGTCGCGCCGTACAGCCAGTGCGCGACCGCGTCGGGCTCGATCTGCAGCGATGCGGGAACCAGCAGGTCGAGCGGCTGCCCGCTGGCGGCACCGGGACCGAGCAGGTCGCGCGCGGCCGCGTTGGCGAAGAGCGTCGTGCCCCGTTCGTCGGCGACCACGATCGCGCTGAAGCCGGCTTCGGCCACCTGGCGGCAACGCGCCAGGATGCTGCCGCCGAACAGGCGCGCGGCCAGTGTCGCCAGCGACCGGAGCCGAACCATGCTCGCCTCGGCTGCTTCGTCGTGCCGACGCCGGTCGCCGGCGGCCAGTACCCCGAGCAACTCGCCGGTGGGGCCGAGCAACGCGGTCGCCACCAGGAAGCGCAGGGCGGCGGGGCCGGCGACGAGGACGTCGTCGTGCAGGCGCGGGTCGCTGCGGGCGTCTGCGACCACCGCGAATGGCGTCGCGGCGTCCACCACCGAACCCAGCCGGGTCCCGGCGGTGACCGGTGTCAGGGGCAGGCCCCGGGTGGCGGCCAGACGCAGCTGCGCACCGTCCGCCACCCACAGCATCGCGCAGGGGCAGCCGAGCAGGTCGGCGGCCACGGCCAGGACGGCCGCGAACCCCTCGTCGCGCTCCGGATCGGGCGGCTGCACCGACGAATCATCGGCTGCCGGAACGCCGGGTTCCACTGAGGCGGCAGGCGCCCACGGGCCTGCGGCAGTGCGGTTGGTGATGGGGGAGAGCATGAGGTTGTGGTCCGGACGCGATGCGGGAGAGGAGCGTGAAGGGAAGGTCGTCGACGGTCAGGCCAAGGCTTCGGCCTTTGCGGACGGTGCCTCGGCGACAGCGTGCCGCGCGACGCGTGCCTGGCCCGCGGCCGCAGGCGAGATGCCACGGCCCTTCGTCGGCGCGATCCGCGATGCGCCCTGCGCCGAGAACACGGCGATCGTCTGCACCAGCTGCCCGGCCTGCTGCTCCATGCTGCGCGCCGCGGCCGTGGCTTCTTCCACCAGGGCCGCGTTCTGCTGGGTGCTCTCGTCCATCTGGGTGATCGCCTGGTTGACCTGCTCGATGCCCGCGCTCTGCTCCTGCGAGGCGGCCGAGATGTCGGCGATGATGTCGGTCACCCGCTTCACGCTGGTCACGATCTCGCCCATGGTGCGGCCGGCCTGGTCGACCAGCTCGTTGCCGTGGCGGACCTTGTCGGTGGAGTCGGTGATCAGCTGCTTGATCTCCTTGGCCGCGCCGGCCGAGCGCTGGGCCAGCGAGCGCACCTCGGCGGCCACGACCGCGAAGCCGCGGCCCTGCTCGCCGGCGCGCGCAGCTTCGACCGCGGCGTTGAGCGCCAGGATGTTGGTCTGGAAGGCGATGCCGTCGATCACGCCGATGATGTCGGCGATGCGGCTGGAGGAGTCGGAGATCGCGGACATGGTCTGCACGACCTTGCCCACCACCTCGCCGCCCTGCGAGGCCACGTCGACCGCACCGATGGCGAGCTGGTTGGCCTGGCGGGCGTTGTCGGCGTTCTGGCGGACGGTGGAGGTGAGTTCCTCCATCGACGAGGCGGTCTCTTCCAGCGAGGCGGCCTGCTGTTCGGTGCGGCGCGAGAGGTCGTCGTTGCCGGCGGCGATCTCGGACGCGGCCGAGTTGATGGCGTCGCTGCCGCTGCGGATCTGGCCGACGATGTCGGCCAGGCGGTCGACGGTGCGGTTGGCGTCGTCGGCGACCCGGCTGAACTGGCCAGGGAGCGAAACGGTAATGCGCTGACCCAGATCGCCGTCGGCGACCGCGGCGAGCAGCGAGCCGATCTCATCCAGGCCGTGGTCGGCACTGGTCATCAGGGTGTTGAGGCCCTCGAGCATGTCGCGGTAGACGAACTGGTAGCGCTGGGCGTCGCCACGCTGACTGAAGTCGCCGGCTACCGCCGCATCCACCAGGCGCTTGATCTCGGCGTTGACGGCCAGCGTACCGATCTTGACTGCGTCCACCGCAGCGGTGATCTCGGCCTTCTTGCCCGGGAGGCGGTCCATGTCGCTTGACAGGTCGCCGCTGGCATAGGCCCCGACGATCTCGATCACGCGGGCGTTCATCGCGATGTGGGATGCGGCCAGGTTGTTGGTCTGTTCGGCCATCTGGCCGTAGGCACCGGGGAAGGCCGCCGCGTCGATGCGATGCTCGATATCGCCGGCATCATGCTCGGCCTGCATCGTTTGCTGCGCAGAGGCAAAGCGTTGCAGTTGCTCCTGCATCTTGTTCATGCTGATCAGCAAGCGCCCGGTTTCGTCGCGCGACTGTGTGTCGATAGTGTTGTCCAACTTGCCCGAGGCGATGGCATCGGCAACATGTATCGCCAGGCCCATCCGCTTGACCAACTGACGGCGGATCATCAGGCCCATGCCCACCGCAACCAGCACCGCGATCAGGCTGCCGATCAGCACCGACCATTTGCCGCGGGCGCGTGCCGCGTTCAGCGCGGCGCTGCGCGTGGCCAGCAGCGCCGTTTCTTCGTTGGCGAAGTCACCGAGCAGCGAGCGGATTTCGCCCATGGCGGCGCGGTCGCGGCCCTGCTGGAACAAGGGCACGACGTCCTGCGTGCTGGTGGCGGCTTCGCGTCCCGCGATGGCTTCCTGTTCAGCCGCCAGCAGCTGTCGATAAGCCTTGTCGAGGTCTACCAGGCGTGCCTGTTGCTTGGCGTTGTCCGCGGTCAGTTGCTTGGCGTCGGCATAGCTCCTTTCGAATCCCGTCTGACCTTCGATGAACGGCTTCAGGTGCGCCTTGTCGCCCGACAGCAGGTAACCGCGCGTACCCGTTTCGATATTCAGCGCATTTGCCTGCATCGTTTCGCCGGTCGCCAGCACCTTGAACGTGTGCTCGCTGATCTCCCTTGCGGTATTCATCTCCGACTGGCTGTGCAGGCTGATGCCGCCGATGACGAGCATGATCAGCACCACAGCGCCAAAGCCGATGGCGAGCTGGTTGGAAATAGTCAGATTCTTGGATTTCATTGGTTTCTACCGGGCTGGGTCAACTAACGATCAAACTGAGAATTTGGGAGCTGCGGCGCAGAGCGGCCTGAATGGCGCTGGCGTTCAATAGGCGTGATGTACAGCCGCGAAAAGCCGCGGTGCGGGTATCTGGCCCAAAACATGAGGCTGTCGGTGCGTCGAGCAGCGAAAGCCTTATAAGATTTCCGGGGGTGACGGGGGCGGCATTTCCAGACAAATTCTCATGCGACCTGTATCGGCATTGCCGCGGCGGACTGTAGGTTGCGGCCGGGAAAGTATTCGACCCGCTCTGCCAACAACAGAAACGTGAGCGGGAGTGCGCTCCCGGTAACGGCGGCTGCCGCGCGGAATGGAGGCGGCGGAACGGCATGTCGTCACAAATACTTCACACGGGTACGATTTTTTCGCCATTCGATCGTGAAGGCGAAAAGCAACGGGGCGCCGAAGCGCCCCGTTGCCGTACAGATGCGGTGGACGATCAGAACTCCTGCCACTCGCCCGCGGCTTCGGCGGCGACCACCGGGGCCGCCTTGGCGCGGCCGCGCGGCGCGGGCTTGGCCCGCGGCGGGGCCGCCGGCGCCCGCTTGGGCAGGGCGACCACGCTCGAGGCCGCCGGGGCCGGTTCGCTGCGAACGCTGCGTGCCGCCTGCCCGTCCTGGACCCGGAACACCGCCACCGTCTGCACCAGCTGCCCGGCCTGCTGCTCCATGCTGCGCGCCGCCGCGGTGGCTTCTTCCACCAGCGCCGCGTTCTGCTGGGTGCTCTCGTCCATCTGGGTGATGGCCTGGTTGACCTGCTCGATGCCCGCGCTCTGCTCCTGCGAGGCGGCCGAGATGTCGGCGATGATGTCGGTGACCCGCTTCACGCTGGTCACGATCTCGCCCATGGTGCGGCCGGCCTGGTCGACCAGCTCGTTGCCGTGGCGGACCTTGTCGGTCGAGTCGGTGATCAGCTGCTTGATCTCCTTGGCCGCGCCGGCCGAACGCTGGGCCAGCGAGCGCACCTCGGCGGCGACCACGGCGAAGCCGCGACCCTGCTCGCCCGCGCGCGCGGCTTCGACCGCGGCGTTGAGCGCCAGGATGTTGGTCTGGAAGGCGATGCCGTCGATCACGCCGATGATGTCGGCGATGCGGCTGGAGGAGTCGGAGATGGCGGACATGGTCTGCACGACCTTGCCCACCACCTCGCCGCCCTGCGAGGCCACGTCGACCGCACCGATGGCGAGCTGGTTGGCCTGGCGGGCGTTGTCGGCGTTCTGGCGGACGGTGGAGGTGAGTTCCTCCATCGACGAGGCGGTCTCTTCCAGCGAGGCGGCCTGCTGCTCGGTACGGCGCGAGAGATCGTCGTTGCCGGCGGCGATCTCGGACGCGGCCGAGTTGATCGCATCGCTGCCGCTGCGGATCTGGCCGACGATGTCGGCCAGGCGGTCGACGGTGCGGTTGGCGTCGCTGGCGACGTCTGCGAAGCGGCCGGCCAGACCGGCGTCGATGCGCCGCGACAGGTCGCCCTCGGCGACCGCCGAGAGCAGGCTGCCGATCTCGCCCAGGCCCGCGTCGGCGCTGGACATCAGCTGGTTCAGGTTCTCGATCAGCTCGCGATAGGCGAACTCGAAGCGGGCGCTGTCGCCGCGCTGGGAGAAGTCGCCGGCCACGGCCGCCTCGACCAGCCGCCGGACCTCGGCATTGCTGTCGAGCATCGACTGCTTGACCGCGTCGATGGTCGTGGTGATCTTCGCCTTCTCGCCCGGCAGCCGGTCGAGATCGCGCGACAGGTCACCGCGGGCATACAGCGCGACGGTGTCGACGACGTGCAAGTTCACCGCGAGGTGCGAAGCGACCAGGTCGTTGAGCCCGGCGGCCATGGTGCCGTACGCGCCGGGGAACTCCGATGCAGGCATCGCGTGGCTGATCGTGCCGGCATCGTGCGCTTCGTGCATCTCGCGTTGCGCGGCGGTGTAGCGCTTGAGCGTGGCGACCATCTCGCGCATTGACGATGCGAGCGAGCCCACCTCGCTGCGCTCGACCACCGTGATTGGGCGTTCGAGGTCGCCGCGGGCCACCGCGTCGGCAGCAACCATCACTTCGGCCAGCGGACGCACGATCGATCGCGTGATCAGTATCGCGGCGGCGATGGCAAGTGCCAGCGCTAGCGCGAGAAGGATGCCGATCGCAGTGAGGCTGGCGGCATAGTCGGCTTCCTGGGTCGCGACCGCGACGTCCAGCGCCTTCTGCCGGTTCTCCAGGACGACTCCGATCGCGTCGGCCGCTGCCTGCCGTAGATCGGCCGCGGCAGAGGCGGGAGCGAGGTCGCCCACCTGCAGCGCATCCACCAGACGCTGGCTGTTCTCGAAATACAAGGCCGTCTTGGACATCGCATCCTCGTACGCCTCGTCGGTGCCGGCCTCGCCGATAGCCGCCGCATACCCTTCTGCCAGCGCCTTGAACTGCTCGCGGCCGGCTGCCAGTTCGCCACGGTATTCCTCGAGCTTGGCGGGATCGCCGGCGCTGCTGACCAGGCCGCGTTCGCTGACGCGGTACTCGGCCAGCGAGGTGGCCATCCTGCCCAGGTCGCGGATCGCGGGCACGGAGTGGTGGGTGAGGTGCAGGACTTCCTCCTGCATCTTGCCCATGCGCAGCACTGCGAAACCGCCGATGGCGACGATCAGCAGTGCGAGCGCGGCGAAGCCGATGGTCAGGCGTTTACCGATGCTGAGTGACTTGAACATGTCGTGGATCCTGGTTCGATCGATGGACCGGTCGCCAGGGGCGCACGGTGGTGGCATGAGGGTTTGCGGCGTGGGCCGCGTACGGCCCGTGTCCTGCTCCGGATAACGGCGCGACCGCCCCGACCTTGAACGTACCGACGCTCAGCCGGCGGGGCGGGCGATGCCGGCTCGGCTCAGAAGTGCACCTGGGCGCGCAGGCCGAAGGCTTCCGGATCGCGCAGCACGCCGGCGCGACGCGCATACGCGAACACGTAGTTGGCCTGCAGCTTGACGTTGCGGCCGAGGTACCAGTTCACGCCGACGGTCCAGTCGGACTGGCGACCGCCGCGGATGGCGCCGTCGTCGAGGTCGAGCTGGCTGTAGCGCAGCAGCACCTCGAGCGCGGAGGTCGCCGCCGGCACCACGTTGGTGGCGTAACCGTTGTAGCCGCGCGATTCGCCGGTCACGACCCAGCTGCCGAACAGGTAGGCGCCGTTGCCGGAAACGTCGGCGAGCCCGCCGTCGCGGTTGGCGCGCACGTCGAGGACTTCACCCTGCAGCGACCATGGGCCGCGGATCCACAGGCCCTCCAGGCCGGTGCGCTGGATCGACTCGACCCCGGCGAGGCTGCCGGTATCGACCAGGCGCACGTCGGTGAGGGCGACCTCGGGGCGCGCCCGCAGGCGCGTCGTGCCGCTGTCCGGACGTTCGCGGCTGGCGGCGATGCCCAGGTGCAGCACATCGCCCTTGTCGTTGCGCGGCACCCAGGCCGCGCGCCCGGCGAGGGTGCTGCCGGCATTGCCGCCCTCGAGGTCGTTGCCGTCGAACCAGGCCACGCTGGCCAGGTATGCCGGCCGCTGCAGCGACCATTCGGCACCGACGCGGCGCCCGGCGTACGCGGCCTGCACCGGCAGCGCCTGTTCCAGGAACGGCGTGGTGCGCGAGGCGCCGACGGCGTCGAAGCCGACCGGGGTCTTGAACTGGCCGATGCGCAACGCGCCGAGGTCGCGGCCCAGCAGCCCCTTCGAATGCAGCTTCACGGTCACGTCCATCCACGTCTCCGACTCGAGGTCGCGCTGCACCGTCAGCTCGTAGACGTCCTTGCGCTTCAGCGACACGCCCACTTCGCGGCGGCGGAAATGGCTGTCGTCGGCGAACGCGTCCGCGTCGATGCCCTGGCCGAGGTGGCCGAAGCCGTTGTGGTCGTAGGCCCAGTTGGCGGTGAAGCCGAACTCGCCCAGGGCACCGGCGGGCGCCTTGAACGAGATGTCGCGCCAGTCGGCGGCGTGGGCGCCGCCGGCGGCGGCGAGGGCGGAAGCGAGGATCAGGATCTGGATGCGCACGAGCGGCTCCTGCCTGGCGCGCTGGCGCCGGGCGAGTTGGGTGGTTGGCGCGGCTGCGCCGGAAGGATCTGGGATGCGGCCGCCTGGCGGCCGCCGCCGGCACGACGATGTGCCGGCCTCCCTAGTTTTCGGCCGTGGCCGGCGGAGCTTTAGGCGAGCGCCCGTGCGCGGCGGGTCGCACCGGAGCGCACGGGCGCTGTCCGTTCCTGCTGCGCGCGCATGCCGGGCGCTTCGTCCAGGCGGAAGCGCGCCGCCGCCGAGGCCAGTCCGGCCGCCTGCTCCTGCAGGCTGCGCGCCGCGGCCGAGGCCTGCTCGACCAGGGCCGCGTTCTGCTGGGTGGCCTCGTCGAGCTGGGTCACGGTGTGGTTGACCTGTTCGATGCCAACCGACTGCTCGCGCGAGGCGCTGCTGATCTCGGCCATGATGTCGGTGACGCGCCCGACCGCGGTGACCATCTCGGTCATGGTGCGGCCGGCCTGGTCGACGCGGCCCGCGCCTTGCTCGACCTTGGTCGCGGAGTCTGCGATCAGCGCCTTGATCTCGCGCGCCGCGTCGGCCGAGCGCAATGCCAGGCTGCGCACTTCGGAGGCCACGACCGCGAAGCCGCGGCCTTCCTCGCCCGCGCGCGCGGCTTCCACCGCGGCGTTGAGCGCGAGGATGTTGGTCTGGAAGGCGATGCCGTCGATCACGCCGATGATGTCGGTGATCCGGCGCGAGGATTCGCTGATCGCGGCCATCGTCGCGATCACGTCGGCGACCACCTTGCCGCCGTCCTCGGCGACTTCCCCGGCGCCGGCGGCCAGGCCGTTGGCGCGCAGCGCGTTCTCGGCGTTCTGGCGCACGGTCGCGGTCAGCTGTTCCATCGAGCTCGCGGTTTCCTGCAGGCTCGCCGCCTGCTGGCCGGTGCGGGTGGACAGGTCGGTGTTGCCTTCGGCGATCCCCGCCGCGGCCTCGCCGATCGTGCGGGTGGCGCCCTGGATGTCGGCCACCAGCTGCGCGAGCTGGTCGACGGCGGCGTTGGTGCTCGACTTCATCTCGCCGAACAGGCCGCCCATGTCGCTGGTGATGCGCGGACGCAGGTCGCCGTGCGACAGCGCGTCGAGCACGCCGGCGGTCTCGCGCAGGCTGCGTTCGGTGGCCTGCATCAGGCGCCCCAGTCCGGTGCCGACCGCGTGCACGAAGCCGGTGGCGCCGTGCAGGTCGAGACGGCGGCTGAAGTCGCCGTCCGCGGCGGCCGCGACCACCGTCTCGACCTCGCGCTCCAGGCCCAGCTCCACGGTGCGGTCGCGCCATTCGGCGACGGTGCCCAGGCGCGCGCCGCGGGCATCGACCACCGGCGTGGCGGTGACGTCGAAGGTGCGGGCGCCGAAGGCGATGCGGTAGGGATGCGGCGCCGCCAGCGTCGACAGGCGCTCGCGCTGCGCCTCCGGCGCGTGGTCGAGCGCATGCAGCGCGCTGCCGTCGAGCGACGCCGCGGAGAAACCGGGGACGACGCCCCGCAGGTCCGCTTCGGCGGCAGCGAGCATGTCGCGTGCGGCGGGGTTGGCGTAGACGATGGCGTGGTCGTGGCCGGCCACCAGCACGCTGGTGGAGGCGGCGTCGAGCGCGCTGCGCACGCGCGCCATCTGCGCGGCCTCGCGGCGCCGGTCCTCGATCTCGAAGCCGAGACGGATCTGCATCGACTTGAGCCCGAGCAGCACGCGGCCGACCTCGTCGTCGCGGTCGATGGCGATGGAGTGCGTGTATTCGCCGCTGGCGAAGTCGCGCAGGTGCGCGACCGCGGCATCGAGGCGGCCGAGCACATCCGACGACAGCCACCAGGCGCAGTAGCCGGCCGCGGCCGTGGCGCCGGCGACGATCGCGAGCAGCGCCGGCAGCGACATGCCCGCCGAAGCGAGCAGCACCAGGGCCGCGCCGAGCCCGCCGACGCCGGCGGCCGCCAGCAGCAGGCGCTGCCGCAGCGACAGACGCCACAGCGGGTTGAGTGCGCGCAGGCGGTCGGGTGCGGCCAGCGCGCCGTGGCGGATGCGCAGCGGGGTCGTGCCGGCGCGCATCGCGGCGTAGTCGCGTTCGGCCGCGGCGATCTCGGCGCGGCCGGCCTTGCGCCGCACCGACATGTAGCCCACGTGCTCCGCGCCCTCGTGGTAGGGCGTGACGTGCGCCACCACCCAGTAGTGGTCGCCGTCCTTGCGCCGGTTCTTGACCATGCCCACCCAGGGCCGCCCGGCCTTGAGCGTGCGCCAGAAGTCGGCGAACGCCTCGACCGGCATGTCCGGGTGCCGGATCAGGTTGTGCGGCTGGCCGATGAGCTCGGCTTCAGTGAATCCGCTGACGCGCACGAACTCCGGGTTCACGTAGACGATGGTGCCGCGCAGGTCGGTGCGCGAGACCAGCAGGTCGTCGCCTTCCAGCACGAATTCGCGCCGGGTGACGGGGAGGTTGTTGCGCATGGCGTCGGATCCGGAAGTGCGGCGCCCGCGGCGCGGGCGCGGAATGCGGTCGCCCTGGTTCAGGCGGCCTGCGCGGCCACCAGACCCATGTCCTCGTGGCCCATCAGGCGCTCGATGTCGAGCAGGATCAGCATGCGCTCGTCGAGCGTGCCGATGCCGGTCAGGAACTGGCGGTCGATGGTGGCGCCGATCTCCGGCACCGCGCGGATCTGTTCGCCGCCCAGACGCACCACGTCGGACACGCTGTCGACGACCATCCCGACCACGCGGCCGCCCACGCTGAGCACGATCATCACCGTCAGCGCGTTGTATTCGGCCTTCGCGAGGCGGAACTTCAGCCGCATGTCCACCACCGGCACGATGATGCCGCGCAGGTTGATCACGCCCTTGATGTAGTCGGGCGCGTCGGGCAGGCGGGTCACCGCGTCGTAGCTGCGGATCTCCTGCACGCGCAGGATGTCGACGCCGTATTCCTCCTCGCCCAGGACGAAGGTCAGGAACTCGTCGTTGCCGGCTTCGCCGGCGTGCGTGGTGCCGGCGGCACGGGGGGCGGTGACGGTTTCGGTCGGGTGCGACATGGAGGGCGGTCCTGATGAGGCGGAAGGTCGGAACCGCTGCGCACCGGGATCGGCGGCAGGCGGGTGGCTACTCCGTCCATGTCGGCCCGGCGCGCGGTTTCTTTAGCCGGGGCCGCGTCGCCGGCGTGCCGCGGCGTGGTGCCACAGGCTCAAGCCGGGACGTTGCGGGCCGTTATCCACGCGAGCCCAACACGGATCGCCAGCATGTACCTGATCATCGGAGCCCTCGTGGTCATCGCGAGCGTGCTCGGCGGTTTCATGATGGTCGGCGGCAAGCTGCTGACGCTGTGGCACCTGAACGAGATCATCGTGATCTGCGGCGCCGCCCTGGGCGCGTACGTCATCGCCACGCCGCCTAAGGTCATGAAGGCGGCGCTGAGCGGCACGCTCGGCCTGCTCAAGGGGCCGAGGTACCAGCGCGTGGACTACGTCGAGCTGCTGAAGCTGATCTACGAGCTGCTGCAGAAGATGCGGCGCGACGGGATGATGGCGATCGAGAACCACATCGAGAACCCGAAGGACAGCGCGATCTTCCAGAAGTACCCGAAGATCCTCGCCGACCACCACATCCTCGACTTCATCACCGACTGCCTGCGGCTGATGGTCGGCGGCAACATGAACCCGCACGAGCTCGAATCGCTGCTCGAGTACGAGCTGGAGACCCACCACCACGAGGCGCTGGAGCCGGCGAACTCGGTGCAGAAGGTCGCCGACGCGCTGCCGGGCTTCGGCATCGTCGCCGCGGTGCTGGGGATCATCAACACGATGTCGATCGTCGGCAGCGCGCCGCCGGCGGAGATCGGGCAGAAGGTGGCCTCGGCCCTGGTCGGCACCTTCCTCGGCATCTTCCTGGCGTACGGCTACGTCGGCCCGGTCTCCTCGGCGATGGAGAAGCGCGCGCAGGAGGAAGGCAAGGCGTTCGAGGTGGTGAAGATGGCGCTGGTGGCCTCGCTGCGCGGCTATGCCCCGGCGGTGGCGATCGAGTTCGCGCGCAAGCTGCTGTTCTCCGACGTGCGCCCGAGCTTCCAGGACCTGGAAGCCGACCTCAAGGCCGCGAAGGGCTGACGGAGCACCGCCATGGCCGCCGCGCTGCAACCGATCATCATCGTCCGCAAGAAGAAGCGCGGGGCGCACGCCCACCACGGCGGCGCCTGGAAGGTCGCGTACGCGGATTTCGTGACCGCGATGATGGCCTTCTTCATGGTGATGTGGCTGGTGGCCACGATGCCGCAGGAACAGCTCGGCGGCATCGCCGACTACTTCAAGAATCCCAGCGCGGTCGAGGGCCGGGCCGCGAGCATGGCGCCCGGGAGCAACGGCCCCGGCGGCGCGGGCGACGCGCCGATCAAGATGTTCGACCACGTCCGCAAGCCGCCGCAGGCCGGCCCGAGCGGCGACCCCGCGGCCGCGCAGCGCGCCGGCGACGAGACCGACCGCCGCAACCTCGAGGCGCTCAAGCGCGCGCTCGAGGAAGCCGTCGCCAGCAGCCAGGCGCTGGCGCCGTTCAAGGACCAGCTGCTGATCGACATCACGCCCGAGGGCCTGCGCATCCAGATCGTCGACGCGCACAACCGGCCGATGTTCGACCTCGGCTCGCCGACGCTCAAGGACTACACCCGCGCCATCCTGTTCGAGCTGGCCGGCTACTTCAACCGGGTCGGGAACCGGGTGGCGATCTCCGGCCACACCGACACCACGCCCTATTCGGGTCGCAGCGGATACAGCAACTGGGAGCTGTCGGCCGAACGCGCGAACGCAGCGCGGCGCGCACTGGTGGCGGGCGGCCTGGCGGAAGAGAAGCTCTCGCGCGTGGTGGGCTTGGCGTCCTCGGTGCCGTTCGACCGCACCGATCCGGACAACCCGGTGAACCGCCGGATCAGCATCGTGGTGCTGAACAGCGCGGCCGAGCGCAACGCCGCCGAAGTCCACGGCGCGCCCTGAGCGCGTCGCCCGGACAAGCCGAAGGCCGCATCCGGGACTTCCCGTGCGCCAATGGCCGCAAGGATGGATGCGGCGCGCGGGTCGGATCATGCGTGGTGAAGCGCGGTGCGTCGCGGGACTTCGTGCGGAGCGCCACGCCATTTGGCGCCTCCCCGGGTGCGCTTCGCTTACCCGGGCTACGCGATCGGGATCTCCGTAGCCCGGATAAGGCCGAAGGCCGCATCCGGGGCGCCGCGCGGTCCACCATCGCATCGATGGACGAGGGGCACGGTGTCCGGATCGAGCACGGTCTAGACGCCGGGCGTCGTTCACGTGCCTCGGAAGAGGTGCCCGGTCTGAAGAAGGGATTCCGATGCGGAGCGCCTTGCCGGAGCGACGCAGCGGTGGCCCCGGGTGCGCTGCGCTTACCCGGGCTACGCGATCGGGATCTCCGTAGCCCGGATAAGGCCGAAGGCCGCATCCGGGGCGCCGCGCGGTCCACCATCGCATCGACGGGCGGGGGCACGGTGTCCGGATCGAAGCACGGTCAAGACGCCGGGGCGTGGTTCACGTGTCTCGGAAGAGGCGCACGGTCTGAAGAAGGGATTCCGATGCGGAGCGCCTTGCCGGAGCGACGCAGCGGTGGCCCCGGGTGCGCTTCGCTTACCCGGGCTACGCGATCGGGATCTCCGTAGCCCGGATAAGGCCGAAGGCCGCATCCGGAACCGAGCCGTCCACCACTCGCATCGATGGACGAGGGGCACGGTGTCCGGATCGAGCGCGGTCAAGACGCCGGGGCGTGGTTCACGTGCCTCGGAAGAGGCGCACGGTCTGAAGAAGGGATTCCGATGCGGAGCGCCTTGCCGGAGCGACGCAGCGGTGGCCCCGGGTGCGCTGCGCTTACCCGGGCTACGCAATCGGGATCTCCGTAGCCCGGATAAGGCCGAAGGCCGCATCCGGGGCGCCGCGTGTGCGAACGGCCGCTTCGGTGGACGGGATGTGCGGCCGTTCGATCGAGGGGCGGTCCCGGGTGCGCTTCGCTTACCCGGGCTACGGGGAGGCTGGAGGGCGCGTCAGGCGGCGACCGGCAACGGCGCGGCCTGGGCGAGGCCGCCGGCGTCGACGATCAGTGCGACCCGGCCATCGCCGAGGATGGTGGCGCCGGAGACGCCGGGGACCCGGCGGTAGTTGCTCTCTAGATTCTTGACCACGACCTGCTGCTGGCCGAGCAGTTCGTCGACCTCCAGCGCCAGCCGGCGGCCGTCGGCCTCGACCACCACCGCGATCCGCGGCGGCGCGTCGCCGCCCTGGTCGCGGGCGGCCGCCGGCAACCCGTACTGGTCGGCGAGGTTGAGCAGCGGCAGGTAGTCCTCGCGCACGCGCAGCACGCGCGCTTCGCCGGCGATGGTGCGCACGTCGGCCGCGGTCGGCAGCAGCGATTCGATCACCATGCCCAGCGGCACGATGAAGACCTCGTCGCCGACCGCCACCGACATGCCGTCGACGATGGCCATGGTCAGCGGCAGGCGGATCGCCACGGTCGTGCCCTGGCCGGTGCGGCTGCGGATCTCGACCTGGCCGCCGAGGGCGGCGATGTTCTTCTTGACCACGTCCATGCCGACGCCGCGGCCGGACAGGTCGGTGAGCTTGTCGACGGTCGAGAACCCCGGCGCGAACACCAGGTCCCAGACCTGGGCATCGGTCGGGTTGTCGGGCATCGCGATGCCGCGCTCGGCGGCCTTGCGCAGGATCCGGTCGCGGTCGAGGCCACGGCCGTCGTCGCCGATCTCGATGACGATGTTGGCGCCCTGGTGGGCAGCGCTGAGGGTCACCGTGCCGGTCTCGTCCTTACCGGCGGCGCGGCGGTCGGCGGGCAGCTCGAGGCCGTGGTCGATGGCGTTGCGCACCAGGTGCACCAGCGGGTCGACGATCTTCTCGATCACGCCCTTGTCCAGTTCCGTGGCTTCGCCGTGCGTGCGCAGGTTCACCTTCTTCTCGAGCCGCGTCGCCAGGTCGCGGACCATGCGCGGGAAGCGGCTGAAGGCGAAGTCGACCGGCAGCATGCGCACGCCCATGACCGATTCCTGCAGGTCGCGGGTGTTGCGCTCGAGCTGCACCAGGCCCGACATCAGCGCCTCGTTGGCGACCGGGTCGAGGTGTTCGGAGCGCTGGCGCAGCATCGCCTGGGTGATCACCAGTTCGCCGACCAGGTTGATCAGCGCGTCGACCTTGGCCACGGCGACGCGGATCGAGTTGTCGTTGTCGCTGCTGCGGCGCCCGGAAGGCACCGCGACCTCGGCCGCCACCGCTGCCGTGGGCACGGCAGGGTCCGGGCCGGCGGGGCCGGCGGAAGCGGCCGTCGCGGCGGAAGCGGCCGCGATCTCGAGTTCGCAGTCGTCGACCACCCAGGCGAACGCCTCGTCGATCGCCGCGCGCGGCACGCTGGCCGGCAGGGTCAGGTTCCAGGCCAGGTAGGCCTCGAACGGGTCCATCTCGGAAAACGCCGGCAGTCGCGCATCGAGGCACTCGACCCCGAGTTCGCCATGGCTGGCGAGCTCGCGCAGGATCCGCAGCGGGTCGTTGCCGCTGAGGAACAGCGACGGCGCCGGGGCGAAGCCGATGCGCCAGTCACCGGCGGCGGATGCCGCATCGGTCTGCGCGGTGGTGGCGGAAATGGCGGGACCGTCGCCGGCGAGCAGGGCGTCGAGCCCCGCGCGCGCGGCGGCCAGCGCCGCGGCGTCGATCGCGCTGCCGTGTTCGCAGGCGCCGAGCAGGCTGCGCAGCACATCCACGGACGCGAGCAGGGCGCCGATCGCCACCGGGTCCAGCACGCGACGTCCGGCGCGTGCCTCGTCGAGCAGGGTTTCCAGCAGGTGGGTCAGGTCGGTGACGCTGGAGAAGCCGAACGTCGCCGCGCCGCCCTTGATCGAATGCGCCGCGCGGAAGATGACGTTGATGGTCTCCGGGTCGGCGCCGGCGCCGCCGGATTCCAGCGAGAGCAGGCCGCTCTCCATCGCATCGAGGCCTTCGCGGCTCTCCTCGAAGAACGCGGCATGGAAGCGGGTGATGTCCATCTCAGGCGAGGACCTTGCGCAGGGTCGCGACCAGTTGTTCGGGATCGAACGGCTTGACCAGCCAGCCGGTGGCGCCGGCGGCCTTGCCTTCCATCTTCTTGTCGCCGCCGGACTCGGTGGTGAGCATCAGCAGCGGGGTGAAGCGGTAGGCCGGCAGCTGGCGCAGTTCGCGGATCAGCGAGATCCCGTCCATGCGCGGCATGTTGACGTCGGTGACCACCGCGTCGAACGACTGCGTGCGCGCGATGTCGAGCGCGGCTTGGCCGTCCTCGGCCTCGCGCACGTCGTAGCCGCCCGAGGTCAGGGCGAAGGCGACCATCTGTCGCATCGAGGTCGAGTCGTCGACCACGAGCAGTTGCTTGGCGCTCATGCCGTTGCTCCGGTGGCGGGAAGGGTGGTTGCGGTGGGGTGCATGTCGCTGCGTTCCGGTTCGGTTCCGTCGACGCCGAGGCTGACGGCGAGCGCGAGCTGGCGCGCGGCCGCGGCCAGCGCCGGCGATGCCTGGGTGATGGTGGTGCTCTGGCCGCGCGCGGCGCGGTCGCGGACGAAGGCGTGCAGCAGTTGCAGCCCGGCGGCATGCACGCGCTCGACGCGGTCGCCGGCGAGCTGCAGCGGCACGTCGTCCTCCAGGTGCGGTTGCAAGGCCGCGTGCAGGTCGGCGACGCGCTCGATCCCGAGGTCGGTTTGGAGCGTGAGATGGTTCATGGACTTGGCCACGTCGATGCAGTCGTGAGGATTAACGGCGTCGGCGGGCGCGACTTGAGCGCGCCGCGCATCAGCCGTAGAGCGCGTAGGCGTCGAACAGCACGGTCGGGCAGGCGCCGACGCGGGCGACGCCGAGGACCACGCCGGGGGCATTGCCGGGCAGCGGCGGCTCGATGCGGTCGCGGCCGAGCGTCACCACGTCCTCGACCGCGCTGACCAGCACGCCGATCAGTTCGTCGTCGCGTTCGACGACCACGATCCGGCTCTGTTCGTCGGGCTCCACCCGTCCTGCGCGCAGCCACAGTCCCAGGTCGAACACGGGCACGATGCGCCCGCGCAGGTTCATCACCCCCAGGACCGCGGGCATGGCGCCGCGCATCGGCACGATCGGCACGACGCGGACGACTTCCTGCACCCGCAGCAGTTCCAGCGCATAGCTGTCGCCGCCGACGATCACCCGCAACCAGCGCGAGCTGGCGGCGATGGTGATCGGGCCCGGCTGCACGCCGGTCACGGCGCGCCCCGGTGTCGCGGCGGGTTTCGCGGCCGGCGCGGCGGAGGACGGCGCTGGCGAGGGCGTCGGGTTGGCGGGTTCGGGCCTGGGTGCAGGCACGGGCGCGGGGATGGGCTCGGGCGCGGCGACGGCCGCAGGCTCCGGCGCTGTCGCCGGCGCGGCAGCGGGTTCGGCGACGGGCGCCGAGTCGTCGAGCAGGGCGTCGAGGTAGTCGTTCACGTCGTTGGCACCATCGGGATTCATGCCGCCTGCCTCTGCGGCGCCTGGACCTGCGCCAGCAGCCAGTCGAGCGCGCGCGCATAGGCGTCGGCGCCGCGGCCGCCGCAGCCGGCTTCGCTGGTGAGGCCGTGCGCGTCGCGCAGGCGGGTGTCCATCGGCACCGCGTCCGGCCACACCCGGCCTTCGTACTGCGCGTGCAGCCGCTCCAGGCTCTGCACGCCCGAGCGCGTGCGCCGGTCGAACAGGGTCGGCAGCACGTGCTGCGGCAACGGCCGCCGGCGCGAACGCTCGACCATCGCGGCGGTGCGGAGCATGTCGGCCAGGCCGTGCAGCGCCAGCGGGTCGGTCTGGGTCGGGACCACCAGGCGGTCGGCCGCGGCCAGCGCGTTGACCATCAGCAGGCCCAGGGTCGGCGGGCAGTCGAGCAGCACGTGGTCGTAGCTGGCATGCACCGCGTGCAGCGCGCGTCCCAGCGCCAGGCCGAGGCCGGGCTGGGTCGAGCCGCGCCGTTCCAGCGTGGCCAGCGCGGGCTGCGCGGCCACCAGCTGCACGCCGGGGATGTCGGTGGGTCGCGCCAGTGCGGCCAGGCTGGCGCTGGTGCCGGTGAACAGGTCGTGGGTGCCGGCGGGCGGCGGATCGGTCGGCACCGCGAATGCGCGGGTGAGCGAGGCGTGCGGATCGAGGTCGACCAGCAGCACCCGCCCCCCGCCCTGCGCCAGCCCGCGCGCCAGGCACAGGCTGGTGGTGGTCTTGCCGACGCCGCCCTTCTGGTTCGCGATCGCCCAGACCTGCATGTCAGTACGCTCCGGCATGGGAGGCGGGGACGGCCGATGCCGCGACCGCGGCGGGCAATACCGCCTCGGCTTCGACCGCGGCCGGGTCGACCGGCGCGGCCTGCGGCAGGTCCACCGCGATCTCCGGGCCGTCCGAGGGAATCGCGTCGACGCCGTCGGGCGCGGCCAGGATCACCAGCAGCACGCGCCGGTTGGCATTGCGACCCTCGGCGGTGGCGTTGTCGGCCACCGGCTGGTGCTCGCCGTAGCCGACCACGGCCAGGCGGCCGGGATCGACGCCCTCGCCGGCGAGCACGTGGACCACGCTGGCCGCGCGTGCCGCCGACAGCTCCCAGTTGGACGGGAACGTCGCGGTGCTGATGGGCAGGTCGTCGGTGTAGCCCTCGACCCGGACCGCGTTGGCTTCGTCGCGCAGCACCGCGCCCAGCTTGCGCACGGTGGCGGTCGCGACCGGGCTGGGGGCGGCGACGCCGCTGGCGAACAGGATGTCGCTCTGGATCTCGACCTCGAGGAAGGTCCGGCCGCGGCGCACCGTGACCAGTTCCTGGCGCACCAGCTCGGCCAGCGCATGCTGGATGCGTCGCCCCAGCGAGTTGAGCTGCGATTCGCCGCGCAGGCTCGCGTCCATCGCCGCCGCCTCGGCCGCCCGCTGCTCTTCCGGGGTGCGCCCGCCCGCGCCCGAGGCGCCGGTGGGCATGTCCAGCATCTGGCGGATGCGCACGTTGCTCACCGGGCTGGTGGCGGTCGGGCCGGTCTTCGCCCCCGGGGTCATCAGCGACGGCCGGTCGAACGAGGATCCGCGCAGCTGGGTCTGGCCCAGCTGGATCGGCGTGATCGAACGCGGCGGGCCGCCGAAGGCGGACGACAGTGCGTCGGAGACCGCGCGGTACTTGCCCTCGTTGACCGAGGAGATCGCGTACATCACGACGAAGAAGGCGAGCAGCAGGGTCACCAGGTCGCCGTAGGGCACGGCCCAGGCTTCGTGGTTCTGGTGTTCCTCGTGCTGGTGCCGGCGTGCCATGGCGGTCAGTGCACGTAGCCGCTGAGCCGGGCTTCGATGTTGCGCGGGTTCTCGCCCTGGGCGATCGCGATCAGGCCCTCGACGATCATCTCGCGTTCGAGCGTCTGCGCGTTGACCAGGGTCTTGAGCTTGTTGCCGACCGGCAGCAGCGCCAGGTTGGCGGCGCCGATGCCGTAGATGGTGGCGGTGAACGCGGCGGCGATGCCGTGGCCGAGCTTGCTCGGGTCGGCGAGGTTCTTCATCACCGCCATCAGGCCGAGCACGGCGCCGATGATGCCAAGCGTCGGCGCGTAGATGCCCATGCCTTCGAACACCTTGGCGGCGGCGAGGTCGCGCGCGCTCTGGCCGTGCAGTTCGATCTCCAGCATCTGCCGGATGGATTCGGGCTCGACCCCGTCGACCACCATCTGCAGGCCCTTGCCCAGGAACGGGTCGGACTGCAGCGCGACCTGCGCCTCCAGCCCGAGCAGGCCCTGCTTGCGCGCGGTGGTCGACCACTCGACGATCTGGGCGATCACCGCGGCATGGTCGTGCGCCGGCGGCTTGAACACCCAGGCCACCATCTTCAGGGCGCGCATGAAGGTGGGCATCGAGGTCTGCAGCAGGATCGCGGCGATGGTGCCGACGATCACGATCACGAACGCCGCCGGCGACCACAGGCCGGACAGGCCGGAGCCCTTGAGGATGCTGCCGCCGACCAGCGCGACGATCGCGAGCACGGCGCCGATGAGACTGAGTCTGTCCATTGCCTGGTTAACGGTCGACGGCGGGCTTACTTGAACGCAGGCCGGGCACGCGCAGGCCGCTGCCGAGCAGCGCGTCGACGTCCAGGATCAGGGCCATGCGGCCGTCGCCGATCAGGCTGGCGCCGGCATAGCCGGGCAGCCCGCGCAGGGTCGACGGCAGCGCCTTGATCACCACCTCCTCGCGCCCGCGCACCCGGTCCACGGCCAGGCAGTAGCGTTGTTCGCCGGACTGCAGGACCACGCAGGTCGAGTCCGGCAAGGGCGCCGGCTCCATCCCCAGCCAGTCGCGCAGGCCCAGCAGCGGCAGCGGCTGCTGGCGCAGGTCGAGCACGCGCTGGCCGTCGATCCACAGCGCCTTGCCCGGATCGTGCGACAGCACCTCGACCACGCGCACCAGCGGCAGCGCGTAGACGTCGCCGGCCACCTCGACCAGCAGGGTGGGCAGGATCGCCAGCGTCAGCGGCACCCGGATCGCGAAGCGCGAGCCGGCGCCGATCTCCGAATGGATCTGCACCGTGCCGGACAGCTCGCGGATGCGCGACTGGACCACGTCCATGCCGACGCCGCGGCCGGACAGGTCGCTGACCTCGTCGCGGGTGGAGAAGCCGGGAAGGAACAGCAGCTGCAGGCATTCATCCGCGGACAGGCGCGCGGCGTCGTCGTCGTCCACCAGGCGCTTCTCGACCGCGATCCGGCGGATCTTGTCGGGATCGATCCCGGCGCCGTCGTCGCGCACCTCGATGGCGACGTGGTCGCCTTCCTGCTGCGCGCTCAGGCGCACCAGGCCCTGCTCGGGCTTGCCGGCGCGGCGGCGCGCCTCGGGCATCTCGATGCCGTGGTCGATGGCGTTGCGCACCAGGTGCACCAGCGGGTCGGCCAGGGCCTCGACCAGGTTGCGGTCGAGTTCGGTGTCGGCGCCCACCACGTCCAGCTGCACCTGCTTCTGCAACTGGCGGGCGACGTCGCGCGCCAGCTTCGGGAAGCGCGCGAACACGCGTCCCACCGGCTGCATGCGCGCGGTCATGACCGCGCCCTGCAGGCGCGAGGTGGCGACGTCGAGCGAGGCGACGGCGCGGTCGAGGTCGTCGTCGCGCAGGCGCGGTCGCAGGGTCTTGAGCCGGTTGCGCGCGAGCACCAGTTCGCCCACCAGGTTGACCATGGCGTCGAGCCGGCGCACGTCCACGCGCACGGTGACGTCGGCGTCGTGCGCGGCGGGTGCGCCCGCCGGCGCGCGCGCCACGGGTGCCGCGGGGGCGGGTCGCGGAGGCGCGGGTACGGGCGCAGGCGCAAGTGCCGGTGCCGGCGCGGGGGCTGGCGGTGTGGACTCGCCGGGCACGCCGCCGGTGCCGTGCAGGCTGTCGAGCAGCGCCTCGAAATCGAGGTCGTCGATGGAATCGTCGGCGGCCGGCGCGGCCGCGACGACGGCGACCGGTGCCGGCGCCGGCGCGGCCGCGATGTTCGCGCCGTCCCGCAACGCGGCCAGCAGCGCTTCGGGCGCCGGCGTCGGCTCGATTCCGCCGGAGATGCAGCCGAGCATGTCCACCAGCAGGTCGATGCCCTGCTGCACGCCGTCGAACGCCGCCGCGTCGAGCGGCGCACTGCCGTCGCGCGCCGCATTGAGGCGGTCCTCGACCGCGTGGCACACCGAGACCATGGTGGTGAAGTCGAGGAAGCCGGCGCCGCCCTTGATGGTGTGGAAGCCGCGGAACACCGCGTTCAGGCACTCGCGGTCGGCGGGCGCGCGCTCGAGCGCGACCATCTGCTCGCCGAGCTGGTCGAGGATCTCGCCGACCTCGACCAGGAAGTCGGCGCAGATGTCGGAGGCGACGGACGACATGACCCTACAGGCCCAGCGACGAGAGCAGGTGGTTGGCGTCGTCCTGGGTCGCGGCCGGCGCGTCCAGCCCCTGGATCGAGGGGCCGTAGCCGTGGCTGGAGAGCTGCAGCGGGCGGTCGGCGCCCGGCGCGTATTCGCCCAGGCCTTCGTGCACGGTACGCACCAGCTCCACCACGCGGCGGATGATCTGTCCGGTGAGGTCCTGGTAGCCCTGGGCCGCGGTCATCTCGGACAGCCGCGCGCGCACCGCCGAAACCGTGGCCGCTTCGGCATCGGCATCGGTGGTGGGCAGGGTGCCGAGCAGGATCCGGCACTCCTGGATCAGGTCCAGGGTGTGGTGGCTGGCCTCCTCGCTGACCTTGACCACGTGCTCCAGGCGCAGGCAGGCCTCGGGCAGCGAACCGCCGCCGGTGCCGGTGCCGAGCGCCTGCTCGAGCTCGCGCGCGAGCTTGACCAGCCCCTGCACCAGCGGCTGCGTGCGCCACTGGATGAGCTCGTCGACGTTGCTGCGCCAGGCCTGGTCGTCCTGGTCCTCGAGCGCCGCGAGCGCGGCATGCAGGCACTCGATCAGCGCGGCGCGCTCATCGATCGCACCGGCGCCCGGCGCGATGGCGGCGGGCGCCGCGCTCACGCCGCGGCCCCGAGGCGCTCGAACACCTTGCCGAGCTTGTCGCCGAGGGTGGCGGCGGTGAACGGCTTGATCACGTAGCCGTTCACGCCCGCCTGCGCGGCCTCGATGATCTGCTCGCGCTTGGCCTCGGCGGTCACCAGCAGCACCGGCGTCTTCGCCAGCGCGGCGTCGGCGCGGATCGCCTTGAGCAGGTCGATGCCGGGCATGCCGGGCATGTTCCAGTCGGTGATCACCAGGTCGAACGGACCCTTGCGCAGCTCGATCAGGGCGGTGCTGCCGTCGTCGGCCTCGGTGGTGTTGAAGAAGCCCAGGTCGTTGAGCAGGTTCTTGACGATGCGACGCATGGTCGAGAAGTCGTCGACGATCAGGATGCGGATGTTCTTGTCCATGCGGACCTCTTTCGGGTTGCGTGTGTGTGGTTGCGCGTCGCTGCGCTCAGGGCAGGTAGTCGTCGTCGTCTTCGTCGCCGCCGTCGCGGCGCCAGTCGGCGAGCCGCGCGCGCAGCCGCACCGCGGCCTGGCCATGGATCTGGCAGGCGCGCGATTCGCTGACGCCGAGCACCGCGCCGATCTCGCGCAGGTTGAGTTCCTGTTCGTAGTACAGCGACAGCACCAGGCGCTCGCGTTCGGGTAGGCCGTCGATGGCTTCGGCCAGCGCGTCGCGGAACGCGCCCTGCTCGAACTCGCGTTCGGGCGTGGCGCTGGCGTGGCGGGCCAGCCGCGGCTCGCCATCGTGTTCGTCCATGTGCGCGTCCAGGCTCACCAGCTGCCCGCGCGCGGCGTTCTCGACCATGCCGTGGTATTCGTCCAGCGACACGCCCAGCGCGGCGGCGACCTGCTGCGCGGTGGCGGCCTGGCCGGTGCTCTGCTCGATCGCGCGGGTGGCGGCGACGATGTCGCGGTAGCGCCGGTGGACCGAGCGCGGCACCCAGTCGCCGCGGCGGATCTCGTCGATCATCGCGCCGCGGATGCGGATCGAGGCGTAGGTCTCGAACGCCGCGCCCTGGTCGGACTGGAAATTGCGCGCGGCGTCGATCAGGCCGAGCATGCCGGCCTGGATCAGGTCGTCGATCTCCACGCTCGCCGGCAGGCGCGCGGCGAGGTGGTGGGCGATGCGTCGCACCAGTTCGCCGTGCTTCTCGACGACTTCGGCGGCGCTGCCCTGCTGGTTGGCGCGGTACTGCGCGGTGGCGGTGGCGTTCATGCCGCGGCCCCCCGCGTCGCCGCCGGGGCGACCAGGCGTTCGAGGAAGAACTCGACGTGTCCGCGCGCGCCGCTGGGCGACTGCCACTGGCGCGAACGCCGGGCGATGTCGCGGAACGCGACCGAAGAGGGCGCCGACGGGAACACGTCGACCACCGCTTCCTGGCGCTGCACCGCGCGACGCAGCCATTCGTCGCGCGGGATCGCGCCGAGGTAGTTGAGGGTGACGTCGAGGAAGCGCGCGCTGACGCGCTCGAGCTTCTCGAACAGCTGCTTGCCTTCGCGATGGTCCTGCACCTGGTTGGCCAGCACCTGCACCCGGCTGACGCCGCGCTCGCGGCTGAGCACCTTGATCAGGGCGTAGGCGTCGGTGACCGAGGCCGGCTCGTCGCAGACCACCACGATCACGTCCTGCGCGGCCTGGCAGAAGGTCAGCACGCCGTCGGCGATGCCGGCGGCGTTGTCGACCACCATCACGTCCAGGTCCAGGTCGAGTTCGGAGAACGCATGCACCAGGCCCACGTGCTGGCTGGGCTGGAGTTCGGTCATGTGGCGCTTGCCCGACGCGGCGGGGACGATCATCAGCCCGTTGGGGCATTCGATCACCGTGTCGCGCAGCTCGCAGCGGTCGGCGAACACGTCGGCCAGGGTGAAGGTGGGCGTCAGGCCCAGCATCACGTCGACGTTGGCCAGGCCCAGGTCGGTGTCCAGCAGCAGCGTGCGCTGGCCGGCGTTGACCAGGGCGGTGGCGAGGTTGACCGAGACCGAGGTCTTGCCGACGCCGCCCTTGCCACTGGCGACGGCGATCACCCGGACCGGGCCCGCGGGCGCGTCGGCGCCTTCCGGGCCGCTGGACAGGGCGTGGGGCAGGTGGGGGTCAGGCGACTGCATGGCGATCCTCGGTGGCGAGGGGGTTATCGGCAGCACGGCGGGTTTTCTCCAGTGACTGGACGAGGCGGGTGGCATCGGCGGCGTCGAGGTCCGACGGCACCTGCTGGCCCTGGGTGGTGTAGGCAAGTCCCAGGCCATGGCGGGCCAGGACCGAGAGCGCCGAGCCGAGGCGCCCGGTTTCGTCGAGCTTGGTCAGCACCACGCCTTCCGGCTTGGCCGGGCGGTAGCGGCGGATCACCTCGCCGAGGTCGTAGGGGTGGGCATTGGCGGGCAGCACCAGCAGGCTGCGCACCTTGCGCGCGGCACGCAGCCACAGGATCTGGCTGAACACGGCGCGGTCGCGCGGCGCGTGGCCGGTGGTGTCGACCAGCACCAACGGGTAGTCGACCAGCTGCGCCAGCGTGTCCTGGAGGCGTTCGGGCCCTTCGGCCTCGCACACGGTGATGCCGAGGCGGCGGCCATGGGCCTGCAACTGTTCGCGGGCGCCGGCGCGCTCGCAGTCGGTGGTGACCAGGGCGACGTCGCGGGCGCGATGGCGGGCGGCGAAGCGCGCGGCGAGCTTGGCCGCCGTCGTCGTCTTGCCGGCGCCGGTCGGGCCGACCAGGGCGATCACGCCGCCGTCTTCCAGCGGTTCGCTGCGGGTGACGGTGATCATCCGCGCCAGGGTTTCGAACATCGGCCCGTGGATCGCATCCACCGGCAGCCGCGGGTCGATCTGCGCGGCCACTTCGCGCGCCAGCGATTCGTCGCAGCCGTAGCCGGCGAGCGCTTCGAGCACGGCCGCGCGCGCGGGCGAGCCGCGCAGGCGCTCGAGCGAGAGCTGCTCCATCTGCGTTTCCATCATCTGCCGCATCCGCGCCATCTCCTCGCGCATCGACACGATGGCGGGGTCGAGCTCGGGGCTGACGACGGCCTGCAGGGCGCGCGGCGCGATGGCGTCGCGGGTGCGTTCGCCGTCGGTGTTCTCGGCCGGCGGACGCGTTGCGTCCGGGAGTTGCGCGGCGATGGATTCGCGCGGCGCGCTGGCGGCGGCGTCCGTCACCGGCTCCGGGCGCAGCGGCATCGGGAAGTCCGGCATCAGCGGGCCGAAGTCCTCCGCCTCGTCCTCGCGGGCGGGGCGCGCGGCGGGGGTGGCTTCGGCGATCGGGGCGCGCGGCGCGAGGAAGGCAGGCGCGGCAGGTTCGAAATCCGCGGCGGCGGACGGGATTGAAGTTGCTTCGGCACGGGGCGCGGGCATCGGCGCGGCGTCGAGTGCGGCCATCATCGCCTCGAAGCGGCTCGGGACCGCCGCTGGCGGGATGGCGGCAGGCGATGTCGCGGCCGGCGCCGGGGTGGGGGTCGCGGGGACCGGCGGCCGTGCCGTCGTGGCGGGCGCGGTCGGCGCAGGCGGCATCGTCGCGGCGGGCGGCCTGGCCGATGCCGGCGCGGCGACGGATCGCGCGGGGGCGGGCGCATGGGCAGCGGCGGGTGCAGCGCCCGGTGCCGCTTCGGGGGCGCCACCGGTCAGTTCGGCCAGGGTCGGCGCATCGCCGATCCGGAACACGGCGCGGGCGCGCGAGATCAGGCTGTCGCGGGTCGCGCCGTCGCCGGCAGCGGGGGCCGGAGATGCGGAGGCGGCGGCACGCGGCGGCGCGGCAGCCGCCTGGGGACGGGCAGGCGCGCCGCTCGCGGGCGCGGCCGCGCGCAGCGCCTGGGCCACGAGGGCCTCGTCGTAGTCGGTGGCGGCGACCACCTCGATGCCGGCGCCGTCGGCGCTGGCGCGGGTGGACAGGATCACCGCATCGGCTCCCTGTTCGTCGCGGACCATGCGCAGGGCGGTGCGCATGTCGGGAGCGGTGAAACGCTTGATTCGCATGGTGTTGGCCCGGGTCGGGTGGTGGCGGCAGGTGCCTGCCCCCTTCCTGCAAGACCCGGGCCTGAACTCCCGGGCGGGCGCGTCGGAAGCTTGGCGCCCGGGACCGGGCGTGCCTGTCGGGACGCCGACGCGCGGCCAGATCCACCCCGGGTGCGCTTTGCTTACCCGGGCTACGCGGTACGGCGGAACCGCGTAGCCCGGATAAGGCCGCAGGCCGCATCCGGGTTGCCGGGAAGCGAGGCCCCATGGAGGAGGAGATCCGCCCCGGGTGCGCTTCGCTTACCGGGGCTACGTGGGTGCGGCGGAACCGCGTAGCCCGGATAAGGCCGCAGGCCGCATCCGGGTTGCCGGGAGGCGAGGCCCGATGGAGGAGGAGATCCTCCCGGGTGCGCTTCGCTTGCCCGGGCGACGCGTTGCGGGACGGGGGGCGTGTCAGCCTACGGCGCCCACCAGGCGCAGGCGCTTGTCTTCCGGCACCTCGGCATAGGCCAGGACCGCGAGCGACGGCACGCTGTGGCGGACCAGGCGCGCGACCGAGGCGCGCACGCTGCCGGGCACCAGCAGCACCGCGGGCTCGCCGCGGCTCTCCTGGCGGGTGACGCAGTCGCCGAGGTTCTGGTGCAGGCGCTCGGCCAGTCCCGGTTCCAGTGCGGCGCCCTGGCCGGTGGCCGAGTCCTGCAGCACGCGTTCGAGCGCCGGCGCCAGGGTGTAGACCGGCAGCTCCGGCGCCATCCCGTTGAGTTCCTGCACGATGAAGCGGCCCAGCGCGATGCGCACCGCCGCCGTGAGCGCGGCCGGATCCTGGGTTTGGGCGCCATGCTCGAGCAGGGTTTCCACGATCTGGCGCATCTGCCGCACCGGCACCCGGTCGGCCAGCAGCGACTGCAGCACCTTGACCACCACCGACAGCGGCAGCAGCTTCGGCACCAGGTCCTCGACCAGCTTGGGCACGCTGCGGCCGAGCGCGGTCAGCAACTGCTGCACCTCGTCGTGGCCGAGCAGGTCGGCCGCCCGTTCGCGCACCACGTGCGAGAGGTGGGTGGCCGCGACCGTGGCCGCGTCGACCACGGTGTAGCCCAGCGATTCGGCATGCGCGCGCTGGCTCGGCACGATCCAGACCGCGTCCAGGCCGAAGGCGGGATCCTTGCCCGGGATGCCGTCGAGCGGGCCGAACACCCGGCCCGGATCGAGCGCGAGTTCGCGATCGGGCACCAGCTCGCCGGTGGCGACCGGCACCCCGTGCACCAGCAGCCGGTATTGTCCCGGCGCGAGTTCGAGGTTGTCGCGCACGTGCACCGCCGGGATCAGGAAGCCCAGGTCCTGGGTGAGCTTGCGGCGCACGCCCTTGAGCCGCGCCAGCAGCTGTCCGCCCTGGGCCTGGTCGACCAGCGCGATCAGGCGGTAGCCGACCTCCAGCGCCAGCGGTTCCACCGGGCGGATCTCGTCCCAGCTGAGCTCGGCCGCCGGCGCCGCGGGGGCGTCGGCGCCCGCCGTTCCGGCCTCGGGGGCCGCCGCGTCCGCCGCGCCCTTGCGCAGCTTCCACGCCGCCCAGCCCAGGATGCCCGACAGCAGCAGGAACGGCACGTTCGGCATGCCCGGCACGATGCCGATCAGGCCCATCAGCACCGCGGACACGGTCAGCGCGCGCTGGTGGCCGAAGACCTGCTTCGACACCGTCTCGCCCATCTCCTGCTCGCCGGTCGAGCGCGTGACCAGCATCGCGGTGGCGACCGCGATCAGCAGCGCCGGCAGCTGCGCCACCAGGCCGTCGCCGATCGCGAGCATGGTGTAGGTCTGGGCGGCGTCGCCGAAGCTCATCTCGTGCGACAGCATCCCGATCAGGATGCCGCCCACCAGGTTGATCGCCAGGATCAGGATGCCGGCGATGGCGTCGCCGCGGACGAACTTGCTGGCGCCGTCCATCGAGCCGTAGAAGTCGGCTTCCTCGCGCACTTCCTGGCGCCGGGCCTTGGCGTCCTCGCGGCTGAGCAGGCCGGCGTTGAGGTCGGCGTCGATCGCCATCTGCTTGCCGGGCAGGGCGTCGAGGATGAAGCGCGCCGAGACCTCGGAGATGCGCCCGGCGCCCTTGGTGACCACCACGAAGTTGACGATGGTCAGGATCGCGAACACCACGATGCCGACCGCGTAGCTGCCGCCGATCACGAACTGCCCGAACGATTCGATGACATGGCCGGCGGCGGCCTCGCCCTGGTGGCCGTGCAGCAGCACCACGCGGGTGGAGGCGACGTTGAGCGCCAGCCGCAGCAGCGTGACCATCAGCAGCACGCTGGGGAAGATCGAGAATTCCAGCGGCCGGCGCACGTACACCACCGCCAGCATCACCACCAGCGACAGCGCGATGTTGATGGTGAACAGGGCGTCGAGCACGATCGGCGCCAGCGGCACGATCACCATCGCCAGCAGCGCGATCACCACGATCGGCGCCGCGGCGCCGCTGCGCAGGCTGGCGAGGATCCCGGCGCCGCGGCCGGGGCTGGCGGCGCTCATCGCGCCGGGCTTCCGTCGCCGTCGACGGAAGCGGCATCGACCGGGTCGGGCGCGCCGTCGGCGCCGACGTCGACCTCGGCCATCGCCGGCATCGGCCCGCGTCCCGGCACCCAGGCGCGAAGCTGGTACACGTAGGACAGCACCTGCGCGACGGCGGCGTACAGTTTCACCGGGATTTCCTGGTCGACCTGCGACTGCCTATACAAGGCGCGTGCCAGCGGCGGCGCCTCGACGATCGCGATCCGGTGCTTCTGCGCCAGCGCGCGGATCGCCAGCGCCATCTCGTCGACGCCCTTGGCCACCACGGTCGGCGCGCGCATGCCGGGCTGGTACTTCATCGCCACCGCGTAGTGGGTCGGGTTCATCACCACCACGTCGGCGCCGGGCACCGCCTCCATCATCCGCCGCTGCGACATCTGCCGCTGCACCTGGCGCACCCGCGCCTTGAGCTCGGGGTTGCCCTCGGCCTCCTTGGCCTCGTCGCGCAGTTCCTGCTTGGTCATCTTCAGCTTGCTGCGGTGCTGGTGGTGCTGCCAGGGCACGTCGATCGCCGCCAGCAGCGCCAGCGAGCCGACCATCGCCAGCAGCGCGGTCAGCGCGAGGTCCACGCCGCCGGCCACCGCGGCCTCGAGCGAGGCCTGCGGCATCGACAGCAGGGTCGAGAACGCCCGCCACACCACCCACGCCCCGACCCCGCCGATCAGCCCCACGCGCAGCAGCGAGCGCAGCAGTTCGGCCAGGCTCTCGGCGCCGTACAGGCGCGCCAGGCCCTTCATCGGGCTCAGCCGCGAGAAGTCCGGCTGCAGCGACTTGCCGGCGAAGCGGATGCCGCCCATCGCCAACGGCGCCAGCGCGCAGGCCAGCAGCGCGGCGAACACCAGCGGCAGCAGCGGCAACACCAGCCCGGCGAACAGCGACGCCGCGTGCGGCAGCAGCCGGTCGGGGGCGTCGAGCAGGGCCGGGTCGATGGTCAGCGCGCCGCGCATCCAGTCGCGCGAGGCGGCGCCGATGCTGCCGCTGGTCGCCTTCAGCGCCAGCACCGCGCAGCCGAGCACGGCGACGTTGGCCAGTTCGCGCGAACGCGGCACCTGGCCCTTCTCGCGCGCATCGCGCAGCCGTTTCTCGGTCGGCTGTTCGGTGCGGTCCTCCTTCTGGGTTTCCTCGCTCATCGCCTCAGCCCGTGAGTGCGCGCGCGGCGGCGAATGCGTCTTCGAACAGCTGCCGCACCGGCGATTCCAGCTCGCGCATCAGCAGCATCAGCAGCAGCAGGCCGACCAGCAGCGATACCGGCAGGCCGATCGCCATCGGGTTGAGCTGCGAGGCGGCGCGGGCGAGCACGCCGAAGGCGATGTTGACCGCCAGCAGCGCCATCATCACCGGCAGCGCCAGCAGCGCGCCGGCGCGCAGGCAGGCACCGAAGAACGCCGGCACCGCCGACAGCAGCGCCTGCACGTCCGGCAGCGCGGCGCCGATCGGCAGCCCGCCGTAGCTGTCGGCCAGCAGGCCGACCAGGGCCAGGTGGCCGTCGACGGTGAAGAACAGCAGCGCGAACGCCAGGTAGAACCACTGCGACAGTACCGGCGACGAGGCGCCGCTGAGCGGATCGGCCATGGTCGCGAACGACAGGCCCATGCCCTGGCTGACGAATTCGCCCGCCAGCTGCCCGGCCTCGAACGCCAGCCGCAGCATCAGGCCGATCGCCACGCCCACGGTGAACTCGCGCAGCACGCCGAGCGCGGTGGCCGCGTCCACCCCCATCGGCGGTGGCGGCGGCAGTACCGTCGACAACGCCGCCGAGAGCGCCAGCGTGGTGATCAGCCGCGCCCGCGCCGGGATGCCGCGGCCGCCGATCACCGGCAGCACCTGCAGCGCGGCGCCGATGCGCAGCGCGTACCAGAGCACGGTGGCGAGCATGCCGAACAGGTCGACCCCGGCCATCGACGCGAGCGAGACGGTTTCCACCGTGGCTTCAACCGATCAGGTGCGGGATGCGGTGGAACAGGTCGGTGGTGAACGCGACCATGCGCCCGAGCAGGAAGTGCCCGGTGGCGGCGAGCACCGCGACCAGTCCCACCACCTTGACCACGAACGGGATGGTCGGCTCGTTGATCTGGGTGGCGGCCTGGATCACGCCGACGACCACGCCGACCACCAGCACCGCGACCAGCGGCGGGCCACCGAGCACGAGCGCCATCTGCAGGCCGCGGGAAATCTCGCCCAATGCGGTTTCGGGGGTCATCGTCGCGCCTCAGACCGGGTTGAAGCTGGCGGCGAGCGAGCCGACGACGAGCACCCAGCCGTCGACCAGCACGAACAGCAGGATCTTGAACGGCGCCGAGATCAGCATCGGCGAGAGCATCATCATGCCCATCGACATCAGCACGCTCGCCACCACCAGGTCGATGATCACGAACGGGATGAAGATCAGGAACGCGATCTCGAACGCGGTCTTGAGCTCGCTGGTCAGGAACGAGGCGGCGAGCACGCCGAAGGGCACGTCCTGCGGCGTCGCGTACGGGCCGGTCTGCGACAGGCCGGCGAAGGTCATCAGGTCGGTCTCGCGCACCTGCGCCAGCATGAAGCCGCGGAACGGCTCGGAGGTCGCGGCCCAGGCGGCGCGGAAGTCCATCGAATCGTCGAGGTAGGGCGCGATGCCGTTGGCCCAGGCCTGGTCGAACACCGGCATCATCACCATCGCGGTGAGGAACAGCGCCAGCGCCAGCAGCACCTGGTTGCTCGGGGTCTGACCGGTGCCCAGCGCCTGCCGCAGCAGGCCCAGCACGATGATGATGCGGGTGAAGGCGGTCAGCCCGAGCAGCGCCGCCGGCAGCAGGGTGATGCCGGTCATCAGCGCCAGCACCTGCAGTGGCATGCTCACCGGCTGGCCGCCGATGTTGCCGACGTCGACCGAGGGCAGCGGCTGCGCCGGCGCGGCGGGCGCGGCCACCGGTGCGGCGCCGGAGGGCGCGGCCTGCGCCGCGGCGGTGGCTGGGACCAGCGCTGCCGCCAGCACCAGGCAGGCGGCCAGCAGCCAGCCCGGGAACGCGGCGCGGGCGGACACGGCCCGGAACAGGGCGGACAGGCGGATCATGGCTTCTTTCCGAAATGCTGGGCGAGCAGCTGCGCGAACGGTGCCGGCGCGGATTTCGCGGCGACCGCGGGCAGCGGCTGGTCGAGGGTGTGCAGGGTGCGGGTGCCGCCGGCGCCGACGCCGAGCAGCAGCTGGGTGTCGCCGACCTCGACCACCACCAGGCGGTCGCGCGGTCCGAGCGCGAGCGAACCGACGATGCGCAGCGCCGGGTTGGCGCTGGCGCCGCCGAGCCCCGGCATGCGTTTGGCCAGCTTCGACAGCAGCAGGATCAGCCCGACCACCAGCACCAGCGCGAACACCGCGCCACCGAGGGTGCCGGCGTTGGCCGGCGACTGCGGCGTGGTGACCGGCACGCCGGCCTGCGCGGTGGTCGTCGCGGGGATGGCGGGCCTGTCGGTCGCGCCGGCGCGGGCGGCGAAGGCCTCCGCCGCGGTCGCGGGCGCGGCGGCCGTGGCGTCGTCGGCGCCGGAAGCGGGCATCGCGCCGGTCTCCGTCGGAGCCGGCTGCGCCGGATCGGTCGCTACCGGCGCTCCGGTGAAGGCGGCCACGGTGGCCCCCGCCACAGGCAGCGACGCCGCGACGTGCAGAGGGGTCGCGCTCATCGCAGTCGCTTGATCCGTTCGGCCGGGCTGACCACGTCGGTCAGGCGCACGCCGAAGCGGTCGTTCACGACCACCACTTCGCCCTGCGCGATCAGGGTGCCGTTGACGTACACGTCCAGCGGTTCGCCGGCGCCGCGCTCGAGTTCGACCACCGAGCCCTGGTTGAGCTGCAGCAGGTTGCGGATCGGGATGCGGGTGCGTCCGACCTCGAGCGACAGCGACACCGGCACGTCGAGGATCACGTCCAGGTTGAGGTCGGCGCCGAGGCCGGGGCCGGCTTCGGCGGTGAGCGGATCGAATGCGGCCAGGGCCGCGTCGTTGCTGGTCATGGCGTCTTGCCCAGGGAGTCGAGGGTGGGAACGGTCCGCGCGGCGTGCACCTGCGTGACCTTGATGGCGTTCTTGCCGTTGTGGATGCCGAACTCGCCGGTGAACAGCGGCATCTGTTCGACCTGCAGCTGCACGCTGCGTGCCAGCTCGATCGGGATCACGTCGCCCACCCGCAGCCGCGACAGTTCGCGCAGGCTGATCTGGCGATGGGCGATGGCCGAACTCAGTTCGACCTGCGCGTCCTGCAGCTGGGTGCGCATCGCGCGGGTCCAGCCTTCGTCCTTCTCGATGCGGTCGCTCTGGACGCCGGCGTCGAGCTGTTCGCGGATCGGCTCGAGCATCGCGTACGGGATCGACACGTGCAGCTCGCCGCCGCCGCCCTCGAGCTCGACGTTGAAGCGGCTGACCACGATGTACTCGCGCGGGCTGATGATGTTGGCGAAGTGCGGGTTGACCTCGGAGTTGAGGTACTCGAACTCCACGGGCATCACCGGCGCCCAGGCGTCGACCAGGTCGGCGAAGGTCTGCTTGAGCAGCAGCTGGATCACGCGCATCTCGGTGGGCGTGAACTCGCGGCCCTCGATGCGGGTGTGGAACTTGCCGTTGCCGCCGAAGAAGTTGTCGACCACGGTGAACACCAGCCGCGGCTCGAAGGTGACGATGGCGGTGCCGCGCAGCGGCTTCATCTTCACCAGGTTGAGGTTGGTCGGCACCTGCAGCGAGTGCATGTACTCGCCGAAGCGCACCAGGTCGATGCCGCGCACCGACAGGTCGGCCGAGCGCCGCAGCAGGTTGAACAGGCCGATGCGCAGCGTGCGCGCGAAGCGCTCGTTGATCATCTCCAGCGTCGGCAGCTTGCCGCGGACGATGCGGTCCTGGCTGGCGAAGTCGTAGCTGCGCGCCTCGCCCGGGGCGGGCGGCGGCTCGGTCTCGACCACGCCGCTGTCGACGCCGTGCAGCAGGGCGTCGATCTCGTCCTGGGACAGCAGGTCGGCGCTCATTACTGGGTGACCAGGCTGGTGAAGATCACGGCTTCGATCTCGTCGGCCGCGCCCTCGGCCTTGAGCAGGGCGCGCACTTCGTCGCGCGCGGCCTGCTGCAGGCGTTCCTTGCCCGAACGTTGCGCCAGCTGGCGCGCCTGCTGTTGCCCGAACAGCAGCAGCAGGCGGTTGCGGATCGAGGGCAGGTGCGCGCCGAGGGCGTCGAGCGTGGCCTGGTCACGGGTCACCAGCTGCACGTCGGCCTGCAGGTAGCGCACCGCATCGGTATCGGCGAGGTTGACCACGAACGACGGCTCCAGCGCGACGTACTGCGCCGGCAGGCGGGCGGGCTTGGCCGGCGCGGCCTCGGCCTGCGCGTGCTGCTTGCCCTGCCACCACCACCAGCCGCCACCGCCGGCGCCGGCGAGCACCACGACGAGGATCAGCAGCAGGGGCCAGAGCCGGCGCTTGGGCTTGGCGGGGACGGCGGACTGGGTGGCGGTGGCGGGGGCTGGCACGAACGTGGACTCCGGCGGTGGATGCCGGAGGGATGCAATCCGCGTGCCGCGGCGATGACGGCGTTTTGACGGACGCCGCCCCGTCGGCGCGCCGGACCCTTGACGGGCCCCGTCCGCCCCTCGCGTAGCCCGGGCAAGCGCAGCGCACCCGGGGCGGACCGGCCGAGTCGCGCCGCGCCTGCGATTTCCCCGGATGCGGCCTTCGGCCTTATCCGGGCTACGCCGCGGCCCCGCGTAGCCCGGGTAAGCGCAGCGCACCCGGGACGCATGATCGGGTGGCGTGACGCTTCCGCTTCCCCGGATGCGGCCTTCGGCCTTATCCGGGCTGCGCCGCGGCCCCGCGTGGCCCGGGTAAGCGCAGCGCACCCGGGACGCATGATCGGGTGGCGTGACGCTTCCGCTTCCCCGGATGCGGCCTTCGGCCTTATCCGGGCTACGCCGCGGCCCCGCGTAGCCCGGGTAAGCGCAGCGCACCCGGGACGCATGATCGGGTGGCGTGACGCTTCCGCTTCCCCGGATGCGGCCTTCGGCCTTATCCGGGCTACGCCGCGGCTCCGCGTAGCCCGGGTAAGCGCAGCGCACCCGGGGCCGGACGAGACCGGAACGTCAGGCGTACTCGTCGAGCAGGCCGCGCAGGCGCACGTGCGCCTGTGCCGGCGCCGGTGCGTCGTCGCCGGACAGCGCGTCGCCGCCCGCGCGTGCCGCGGTACCGCTGCGCGACGCGCCGCCCTCCTGGCCCGCCTGGCGCTGGCCCACGTCGGCCTGGCCCAGTTGCAGCCCATGCTGGCCCAGCAGCTCGCGCAGGCGCGGCAGGCTGGCCTCGATCGCCTGCCGCACTTCGGCGTGGGCGCTGTGGAACTCGGCCCGCACCTGGTCGCCGTCCAGCTGCACGCGCACGTCGATCGGCCCCACGTGTTCGGGGTTGAGGCGGATCTCGGCATGGCCGACCCGCTGCTCGGCCATCCACGCGATGCGCGTGCCGAAGCCGTCGTCGAAACCGGTGGCCGGATCGGCGGGCATCGGAAGCGGCAGCGGCAACGGCGCCGGGCCCGGCGACGACCGGGTCGCGGCCAGCGGTGCCGGTCCGGAAAGGCCGGTGTCGGGGAGTTCGATGGCGATGCCGGCTTCTGCCGCGGCGCCCGTCTCGCGTGCCGCGGGCGCTTCCGCCGTGGCGACCGCCAGGGCGGCGACGAAGCCACCCGCCGCCGTAGCGGTGCCCGGATCCGCCGCTGCCGTGACGGCCGGGAAGCCGGCAGCGCCTGCGGCCGTTCCCGCCACGCTGCCGGTCGGCGCTCCGGCCGAAGGCGGTGCGGCGTCAGCCGGACCCCCGGGCGCGGCGGGAGCGAGCGCGATCGCAAGCGCGGCCGCAGCACCCGCGGGCAGGCCCGGTGGCCCGCCGCCAGCCTGCGCGATCGCGGGTGCCGCTGCGGCGTTGGCCGCAGGCGTCGGCATGCGCGCGCCGAACCAGTGCCCGTCGAGCAGGGCGAGCAGGTCTCCGGGCGAGGGCTCGTCCGCCTCCTCGGATCCGGCAGGATCGGCCGCGCCCGAAGGCGTCGCCGCCGGTCCCGCCGGCGGATTGGCGACCAGCATGTCCGCGAACGGCCGTGCCGGACGGCCCGCGTCGGCCGCCGGTTCGCCGGCTCCGGAGTTGCGATCCGCGCCGCTGCCGCGCTCGCCGCGGACCGGCGGACGCGCAGACGCCTGCGGGCGGGGATCGGCCTGTGTTCCGGCGTCGATGCGCGCGCCGCCGCGCGGCACCGGCGGCGCGCCGGCGGCCGCGGCCAGCGAAGGGACGCCGGCGCCGCTCATGGCTTGGATCCTTCGTCGGCCAGCGCGGCGACGCGCGCACGGCGACCGCCGAGGTCGTCCATCTCGCGCTGGACGCGCTGTTCGGCGACCCTGGATTCCTGCGCGCGATAGCTGTCGGCCAGTTGCTCCAGCACCTTGGTCTCGCGGCTGGCGAGCATCAGCCGCGCACGCTCCACGTCGCTGAGCTGGCGGTTGTGGTCGACGATCCCGGCCTGCTGCACGACGGCCGCGTTCAGCCGTTCCCGGAACGCCAGCCGGTTGACCAGCAGCGCCGGCGAGATCGAGGTCGCGGCGGGTGCCGCGGCGTATTCCTCGGCGTAGCGGCGCAGCGCTTCCAGGCGCTGCTCCTGTTCGCCGAGCGTGCGCTCGCGGTCGGCGACCTCGCGGGCCACCGAGTCCTGGCGCTGCTGCATGATCCTGAGCAGCGGATCGAGCCGTTGCGAACGCATCGGTTCAGGCCTCCTGCGGGCGGTTCGGGGCGACGGCGGCCGGGCCGTCGTCGAGCAATGCGGCAAGCGCGGCGCGGCTGGCGGCCACGTCCGAGGCCTCGGCCACGTCCTGGCCGAGGAAGGCCTGGATCGCCGGCCAGCGCGCCACCGCCTCGTCGACCGCGGGGTCGCTGCCGCGCTGGTAGGCGCCGATCGCGATCAGGTCGCGCTGGGCCGAATGCGCGGCCATCAGCCGCTTGAGCCTGCGGATGCGTTCGCGCCAGGCCGGGTCGGTGATTTCCTGCATGACGCGGCTGACCGAGACCTCGACGTCGATCGCCGGGTACTGGCCGGCATCGGCGATGCGGCGGGTGAGCACGATGTGGCCGTCGAGGATCGCGCGCGCGGCGTCGGCGATCGGTTCCTGCTGGTCGTCGCCCTCGGTGAGCACGGTGTAGAACGCGGTGATCGAGCCGCGGCCGTCGGCGCCGTTGCCGGCGCGTTCCACCAGCTGCGGCAGCTTGGCGAACACGCTGGGCGGATAGCCGCGGGTGGTCGGCGGCTCGCCGACCGACAGGCCGACCTCGCGCTGCGCATGGGCGAAGCGGGTCAGCGAATCCATCAGCAGCAGCACGTGCAGGCCCTGGTCGCGGTAGTACTCGGCGATCGCGGTGGCGCGCAGCGCGCCGTGCAGGCGCGCCAGCGGCGGCCGGTCGGCGGGCGTGGCGACGACAACGGCGCGGCGCAGGCCTTCCTCGCCCAGCGTGCTCTCGACGAAATCGCGCACCTCGCGGCCGCGTTCGCCGATCAGGCCGACCACGATCACGTCGGCGGCGGTGAAGCGGGTCATCATCCCGAGCAGCGTGGACTTGCCGACGCCCGAGCCGGCGAACAGGCCGATGCGCTGGCCGCGGCCGATCGGCAGCAGGGCGTTGATCGCGCGCACGCCCACGTCCAGCGACTGGGTGATCGGTTCGCGCATCAGCGGATTGATCGCGGTGCCGGCCAGGCCGACCCACTGTTCGGCGCGCACCGGGCCGCGGCCGTCGAGCGGCACGCCGTCGCTGTCGATGACGCGGCCGAGCAGGCCCTCGCCGACCGCGACTTCGCCGCGCCGCCGCAGCGGCACGACGCGCGCGTTCGGCAGCAGGCCTTCGAGATCGGCGGTGGGCATCAGGTAGGTGCGGTCGCCGGCGAAGCCGACGACCTCGGCGTCGACCCAGCGGCCGCCGGCGGTCTCCACCCGGCAGCGCGAGCCCAGCGGCGCGCTGCAGCCGGAGGCTTCGAGGGTCAGGCCGACGGCGCGGCGCAGCACGCCCTCGCGCGCCAGCCCGAGCGACGGCGGCTGCGGGTCGGCGGCCTGCAGGCGCGCGGCCAGGCGCAGGTTGCGCGCCTCCTGCCAGTGCGCGGCGGCGACGCTGCTCATGGCCGGGCCTCGCCGGCGGCGAGGGTCGCCTCGAGCACCGACTGCAGGCGCGAGGCGATGGTGCCGTCGATGCGCACGCTTTCGCTGTGCAGGCGCAGTTCGCCGCGGCCCAGCGCGCCGTCCACCACCAGGCGCACGCCGTCGAGGCCGGCCAGGTGCGGGGCGAGCACGCCGAAATCGTCGTTGTGCAGGCGCAGTTCGAGTTCGCGGGTGTCGCTGCCGACCGCCTCCAGCGCCTCGCGCACGAGGTCGGCGAGCAGGGTCGGGTCGGCCCGGTAGGCGCGCCCCACCAGGTGGCCGGCGATGCGCACCGCCAGGTCGGCGAGCGCCTCCGCCACCTCGCCGTCGAGGCGCGCGAGCGGGCGGGTGAAGCCGTCGAGCACGCCTTCGATCTGCGCCACCATGCGGCGCACGTCGGCCTGTCCGGCGGCGACGCCTTCGGCGTGGCCGCGCGCGAATCCTTCTTCCCGCGCCGCGCGTTCGAGCGCCTGCAGTTCCTCGACGCTCGGCGGGGCCGGCACCGGTTCGGCGGGCGTGGCCACCGGCACCGAGACCAGTCCGGGCGCGTTCCAGCGCACGGCCCCGCCGGCGGCGAGGCGCGGGTCGTCGGCGCGCAGCGCGCCGGTGCCGTTCACACCAGCACCTCGGCCTTGGCCGCCAGCTGGATGTCGCCGTTGTCGGCCATGCGCCGCACGACGGCCAGGATTTCCTTCTGCGCGCCCTCGACCTCGGCCAGCCGCACCGGGCCACGCGCCTCCATGTCCTCGACCAGGATCTCGGCCGCGCGCTGCGACATGTTGCCGGTGATCTTCTCGCGCACCCTGGCGTCCGCGCCGCGCAGGGCCAGCGCCAGCTGCTCGCTGGAGACCTCGCGCAGCACCGCCTGCATCGCGCGGTCGTCGATCTCGGCGAGGTTGTCGAACACGAACATCAGGTCGCGGATGCGGGTGCCGAGTTCACCGTCGATCTCGCCGATCGCGCCGAGCAGCACCTCGTCCTGGCCCGAGTCCATGAAGTTGAGGATGTTGGCCGCGACCTTGACCCCGCCGACCGAGGACGACTTGATGTTCTGGTTGCCGGCGAACTGGCGCGCCATCACGTCGTTGAGTTCGTTGAGCGCATGCGGCGGGATGCCGTCGAGCGTCGCCAGCCGCAGCAGCACGTCGACGCGCACGCGCTCGGGCAGGCACTTGAGCACTTCGGCGGCCTGGTCGCCGTCGAGGTGGGCCATGACGATGGCGATGATCTGCGGGTGCTCGTTGCGCACCAGTTCGGCGATCGCGCGCGGCTCCATCCACTTCAGGGTGTCGAGCCCGGAGGTGTTGCGGCCGAGCAGGATGCGGTCGATCAGGCCGCTGGCGCGGTCCTCGCCGAGCGCCTGGGTCAGCACCGCGCGCACGTAGTCGTCGGCGCCGCTGCCCAGGCCGCTGGGCTGGGCCAGCACGTCGACGAACTCGTCGAACACGCGCGCCACCGCGTCGCGGCTGATGCCGCCGACCGAGGTCATGGCCACGCCCAGCTTCTGCACTTCCTTGGCGCCCATGTGCTTGAGCACTTCGGCGGCCTGCTGCTCGCCGAGCGAGAGCAGCACGATCGCCGCGCGCTGGACGCCGGTCAGCGCGACGCCCTGGGATTGCTCAGCCATCGGATTCCACCATGTCGCGCACGACCTGGGCGACGCGCTTGGCGTCGGTGCTGACCGCGGTGCGCGCGATCTCGAGCTTGTCGTCGAGCTTCATCGACGAGGCGGGTGCCGCGAGCGGCGCCGACGAGACCTGCGCCTGCGCCGGTGCCGACAGGCTCACCGGCGGGTCGTCGTCGGCATTGGCGACGGGGGCCACGGTGGCGGTCGCGGTGCGACCCGCGAGCAGCTGGCGCGAGGCCGGGCGCAGCACGGTGAAGATCAGCAGCAGCACCGCGAGTCCGCCGAACACCAGCCGTCCGAGCTCGCGTGCGCGCGGGTGCTGCCAGAACGGCAGGCCTTCCTCGGGCGCGTCGAGCGCGCCGCCGCGTGCGAAGGGTGCGTTGACCACCGAGACCACGTCGCCGCGCTCGGCATCGAAGCCGATCGCCTGCTGCACCAGGGTCTCGATGCGCGCGATCTCGGCCGCGTTGAGCGCGCGACCCTCGGCCGCCGCACCCGCGCCGGCGGCCGCGCCAGCGGTCGCCGCCGCCGCGGGCGCGATGTTGTCGACCAGGACCGCGGCGGTGACGCGGCGGATCCGGCCCGGTGCCTGGCGGGTGTGGGTCAGGGTGCGGTCGAGCTCGTAGTTGCGCACCGAACTGCGGCTGCCGGGGCCGGCGGCGGCCTCGGCCGCCACGGGCGCCGCCAGGTCGGCCGCGTCGGGGTTGTTGCTGGCGGCCCCGGGCACGCCCTGGGCCACTGCGTCGCCGGCGCTTCCGATCGCGCCCGATTCGGAAATCTGCTCGCTGCGCACCATCGCCGGCTGCGGGCCGTAGCGCTCGCTGGCCTCCTCGGTCTGGGCGAAGTCCATGTCCACGCTGACCTTGGCGCTGACCCGGCCGGGGCCGGTCATCGGCTCGAGCAGTTCCTCGATGCGCTGCACGTAGACCGATTCCTGCCGGCGTTGCTGGTCGAACTGCTTGGCGCCGATCGCGTCGTCGCTCTGCGGATCGGCGTTGGAGAGCATGCGGCCGAACTGGTCGACCACGGTGACCCCTTCCGGCGGCAACCCGGGGATGGAGGAGGCCACCAGGTGCACGATCGCGTTCACCTGGCCTTGCTCGAGGGTGCTGCCGCTGCGCAGCTGCAGCACCACCGAGGCGCTGGCGGGCTCCTTCTGGCGGGTGAACGCGCTGGGCTTGGGTAGGGCCAGATGCACGCGCGCCTCGCGCACCGGGCGCAGGTTGGCGATGGTGCGGGCCAGTTCGATCTCCTGCGCGTGCTGGTAGCGCGCGCTCTCGACGAACTGGCTGGTGCCGAAGCCCTGGTCGCCCTGCATCGATTCGAAGCCGTTGCCTTCGCTGGCCGGCAGCCCGGCGGCGGCCAGCGCCATCCGCGCCGCGCCGACCTGGTCGAGCGGCACGGCCAGCGCGCCGGTGGCCGGGTCGAGCTTGAACGGGATCTGCGCGCCGCGCAGCAGTTCCGACGCCTCGGCGGTCGACTTGGCGTCCAGCCCCGCCTGGACCGGGACGAAGTCCGGCTTCTGGCTCCAGAAGAACAGCCACAGGCCGAGCGCGATGGCCACCGCCACCAGCGCCAGCAGGCCGAGCTGGCGCACCGCAGGGATGTCCTGCAGGCGGCCGAGGTCGCGCAGGTTGGCGGAGGCCTTGGGAAGTGCGATCACGGACATGGGCTGGGATTCGGGATTCGGGATTGGGGATGGGGAACTGGTAGCGGCGGATTACGGGAGCGGGATCGGGCTTCGTGGTTGCGGGTATGGGCTTCGCCGTTGCGAATCCCGAATCCCCAATTCCGAATCCCGGCCCTAGATCGGCATGTTCATCACGTCCTGGTAGGCCTGCACGAGGCGGTTGCGGACTTCGACCGTGGCCCGGAACGCGACCTGCGACTGCTGCATGGCCACCATCACCCGGGCCAGGTCGGCGCGCGGGTCGCCGAGTTCGAACGCATGCTGCAGGGCGCCGGCATTGGCCTGGGTGGCGCTGACCTTGTCGATGGTGTTCGACAGGGTCTCGGCAAACCCGGGCGCTGCCGCCGCCCTGCCGGCGCCGCCGACGTCGATCGCGTTCGAGGGAGCGACGTCGCCGCGCGCCGCACCGGTGCGCATCTCGTGCGCTCGGATCTGCGAAAGGATCGATGAGATGGCGTCGGTCATCGCGTGGGCTGCCGGTCGGTCTGCTGTGGATCAGGCAAGTCCCGTGCCACGGCCGCGTCGGAAAGCCGCCGCGGACGACCGGCTCAGGCCGCCGCCGAAACGTCGCGGTCGATCCCGTACTTGCGCAGCTTCTCCACCAGGGTGGTGCGGCGCAGGCCCAGCAGCGGCGCGGCATGGGCGACCACGCCGCCGGCCTGGTCCAGCGCCGCGCGCAGCAGTTCCAGTTCGATCTCCGCCATGTGGCCGCGCAGGTCGATGCCCTGCGGCGGCAGCGTGGTGGTGGCCGACAGCTGCGACGGGTCGGGTGCGATCGCGGCATGCGCCGGCTCCGCGACGACCGGCGCGGGCGGCGGCGCGGTCGCGGCCGGCGGGTCGAAGGCCTCGCCCGCGGCGGCGGCCGCGGCGCGGTAGCGCGCCGGCAGGTCGGCCGCGCGCACGGTGCCGCCCGGGTGCAGCACCGCGAGGCGTTCGAGCAGGTTGCTCAGCTCGCGCACGTTGCCCGGCCAGGCGTAGTGGCGCAGGGCGTCGATCGCGTCGGAGGCCAGGGTCACCTGGCCGCGGCCCGATTCGGCCAGCTGGCGGGTGATGGCCGCGATCAGGTCGGGCAGGTCCTCGCCGCGCTCGCGCAGCGCCGGCATCTCGATCGGGAACACGTTGAGGCGGTAGAACAGGTCCTCGCGGAACTCGCCGTTGGCGATCCGGTCCTCGAGGTTGCGGTGGGTGGCGGCGATCACGCGCACGTCGCACTTGATGGTGGTGGTGCCGCCGACGCGCTCGAAGCAGCGCTCCTGCAGCACGCGCAGCAGCTTGACCTGCATCGGCAGGCTCATGTCACCGATCTCGTCGAGCAGCAGGGTGCCGCCCTCGGCCATCTCGAAGCGGCCCTTGCGCTGGGTCAGCGCGCCGGTGAACGAGCCCTTCTCGTGGCCGAACAGCTCGCTCTCCAGCAGGTCCGGCGGGATCGCGCCGCAGTTGATCGCCACGAACGGCTTGTCGCGTCGCGCCGAGCGCGCGTGCAGGGCGCGCGAGGCGACCTCCTTGCCGGTGCCGGACTCGCCCAGCACCAGCACCGTGGTGTCGTGCGGCGCGACCTGGTCGATCATGCGGTTGAGCTGGAGCACGCCGGCGCTGCGGCCGGTCGGGCCGAAGGTCGGCACCTCGCGGCGGGCGTCGTCGTCCAGGCGCTTGAGGCTGGCGCGGCGCAGGGCCTCCTGCAGCTGGGTGCGGCGGATCGGGAACGCCAGCGGCCACACCGACTGCGGGTGCAGGTGGGCGCGCCAGGCGGCGCCGGCGGCGTGGCCCGGCAGTTCCAGCACCGGCGGGTGCAGCGCCTGGGTGGCGAGCCACGCGGCGAACACCTGCCAGGAGTCGCCGTCGCCGACGTCGCCGACCACGATCGCGACCCAGTCGCTGGCGCGCGCGCGCGACAGGTCCAGGTCGGCCGCGTCGTCGACCAGGCGCGGGGTGAAGTCCATGAACTCGAGCAGGGTGGCCACGCGCTCGGCGCGGCTGCCGTCCCGGTCGAGCACGAGGATGCGGGACTCGCTCATGCCGAGGCCTCCGTGTCGTTGCCGTTGCCGCCGGCGCCGGCGAGGGCCTCGAGCAGCGGCAGCACTTCGTGGATGTAGGCCAGCTTGCTGACGAAGGCGTCGGCGCCGGCGCGCAGCGCGTGCTCGCGGTGCTCGCCGTCGTCGAAGTGGCTGGTGATGACGATGTAGGGCGGGTTGTCCTGGGCCTTGATCAGGCGCGTGGCCTGCAGGCCGCCCATTTCTGGCATGGCCAGGTCCATCAGCACCACGTCCGGGCGCAGCACCTCGCACTGGGCGATGGCCTCGACGCCGTTGCCGGCGGTGCCGGCCACGGTCAGCCAGGGCAGGCGCCGGAAGTGGCGCATGGCCGCGGAGATGAAGCCGGCATGGTCGTCGACCAGCAGTACCGAAATCTGTCGCATCACACGTACTCCTGACGGGCCTGGCGCGGGGCCAGGCGCTGGCGCGCGCGGGCCGGGCCGATCGCCAGCTGGTCGCGGTACTTGGCCACGGTGCGGCGCGCGATGCGCACGCCCTGGCGGGCGAGCAGGCCGGCGATCACGTCGTCGGCCAGCGGGGCGGCGGCCGGTTCGGCATCGATCAGGCGCCGGACCATGGCCTTGACCGCGGTGCCGGCGATCTGCGCGCCTTCCAGCCGCACCGCGAACAGGCGCTTGAGCTCGAAGGTGCCGCGCGGGGTCTGGATGTACTTGCCGCTGACGATCCGCGAGACGGTGGACTCGTGCACGCCGATGGCGTCGGCGACTTCGCGCAGGGTCAGCGGCAGGATCGCCTCGGGACCCTGGTCGAGGAAGTCCCGCTGGCGCTCGACCAGCACCTGCGCGGTCCGCAGCAGGGTGTCGTTGCGCATGGCCACGCCGCGCACCAGCCAGCGCGCCTCGTCGAGCAGGCCGCGCAGCGCGGCATGGTCGCTGCCGGCCAGCGCGCGTTCGCAATGCGCGGCGATGCGCAGCTGCGGCGCGCCGCGGCGGTTGAGCGCGACGCGCCACGCGCCGCCGCCGCGCCAGGCGACGACGTCCGGGACGACGTGGCCGTGGTCGTCGGCGACCGGCGCCTGCACCGGGTGCGGGCGCAGGCCCAGGATCATGCCCAGCGCCGCGCGGACGGCGTCGGCGCCGGCGCCGGTCGCGGCGGCCATGGCGGCATGGTCGTGCGCGGCGAGCAGGTCGAGGTGTTCCGCCAGCAGGCGCAACGCCAGGCCGCGGGTGGCGTCTTCCGGCAGCGCGTGCAGCTGTGCGCGCAGGCATTCGCCGGGATCGGCCGCGGCCATGCCCGGCCAGTCGCCGTGCAGCAGGCGCTGGCGCAGCACGCCGACGTCGTCGGCGCGGGTGGGGAAGGCGGCGCGCGCGGCGGCGAGCAGTTCGTCCAGCGGCTGTTCGAGGTAGCCGCGGTCGTCGCAGCGGTCGAGCCACCAGGCGGCGATGTCGAGGTCGCGCGCGTCCCAGTGCAGCGACAGCAGGCGCAGCAGGCGCAGGCGCGGGTCGCTGGATTCGCCGTCGGCGATGCGCAAGGTGGCGTCGTCGTCGCCGCCACCGATGCTGCCGCCGGAGAGGAACGCCGGTTCCGGCAGTTCGTCCCAGGCCGCGGCTTCGAGCATCGCGGCCTCGGGGGCCTCGTCGGCCTCGGCTTCCTCGGCGGCCTCGTCCTGTTCCAGCAACGGATTGCGCTCCAGCGCCTGGCGCAGCTCCTGTTCCAGCTGCGGGGCGGTCAGCTGCAGCAGCCGGATCGACTGCAGCAGCTGCGGCGTCAGGTTGACGCCCTGGACCATCGCGGTACGCATGTTGCCTTTCATCGAACCCGTCTCCCGTCGGCCGACCCGCTGTCGACCATGGGGCGCATCGTGAGGCGCGCGTGACGGTTCCCGAATCGGGGCGGACCCGGGTCCGGATCAGGGCTTTCCCGTGCCCTTGTCGGGGCGGCCCCGACATCGCGTCATGTTTCCGACGCGCTGCGGGAAGAAGGTGACGCGAAGCGACGCTTTGCGTCAGTCCGGCTCAGGGCCGGTCGTGCAGGCGCAGCGCCACCCGCAGCAACTCGCCGGCGTTGCGGCAGCCGAGCGCCTCCATCATCCGCGCGCGGTGGGTTTCCACGGTCTTGACGCTGATGCCGAGGTCGCTGGCGATCTGCTTGGTGGTGCGGCCGGCGCCCAGGGCCTGCAGGATCTCGCGCTGCCGGCGGGGCAGCGCCTCGGGGTCGCCCTCCGCGCGGCCGCCGTTGCGGTAGGCATGCAATTGCGGTGCCGAGACCTGCGGGCTGAGGTAGGTGCGGCCGGCGGCGGCGGCGCGGATCGCGATCTCGAGTTCGGCCGGCGCGGCCTCCTTCACCACGAAGCCCATCGCCCCGCGTGCCAGCGCCTCGCGCACGTGCAGCGCGTCGTCGTGCATCGACATGATCACCACGGCGCAATCGGGCGCGGTCCGGCGCAATTCGGCGAGGGCGTCGAAGCCGCTGCGCCCTGGCATCGACAGGTCGAGCAGCACGATGTGGGGCAGCGCCTCGCGCGTGCGCAGCACCGCCTCGTCGGCACTGCTGGCTTCGGCCACCACCTCGATGTCCGCGAACGACTCCAGCAACCGGCGCAGGCCGGCGCGCACCAGCGTGTGGTCATCGCAGATCAGAACTCGCAGCAACGCATCGCCCCCTCGGCTCGCTACCGCCACCATAGCGGCGCCGGGCCGCTGCGCGCGGCAGCACGGCCCGAAGTGTGACAGGGTACTCAGCCGCCCGGGTGCGGACGACGGCTTTCGGCGACGGCGCGGCGATGGATGCGGAACAGGTGGCGTTCGAGCGCGGCTTCGAGCAGGGGTGGCAGCGCATCGAAGCGCAGCCAGCTGCGTACGCCCTCGGCGTCAGTTTCGCGGGCGATTTCGGTGGCCGGCAGCAGCAGCGCCGACGGCAGCCAGTCCGCGGGACGGACCCGGAACAGGCCGCTGCTTCCAGGTGCCGGCGGATCGGCCAGCACCAGGCAGGCGCCGCGGGCCGACCAGCGCAGGCTGCACGGCGGGTCGTCGTCGTCGTGTCGGCCCAGGCCCGCCACCAGGGTGGTCAGCAGGTCGAGCTTGGCTTCGATGCGGTGCAGGGCGTGGTCGCCGGCGTCGGGTTCCTCGGCGCGCGGGCCGTCCTCCACCACCGCAAGCGTGCGCAGCAGGGCCTCGCCGCTGGCGGCGAGCGCGGGATCGGTGCGCCGCGGCCGCGGCAGGAATGCCGCCGGGCGCAGTTCCTCGCAGGCCAGGGTGTCGCCGAACAGCAGGGCTTCGGCGGCAGCGCGGGTGTTCATGCCAGCGCCCGCGCCCACGCACGTGCGCCGCGCTGGTCCTGGCCGAGCTTGTCCAGCGTGCGGCCGACCTCGTCGCGCGCGGCCTGTACTTCGGCGGCCAGTGCCTGCTGCGCGGCCAGCAGGGCGCGCCACGGCGCCTGCGGCTGGGTGCTGAAGTCGACCGCCGACACCGCCGCGACCACGGCCCGGTCGTGCGCCTGCAGCAGCGCGGTCGCGCGCTCCCAGGCGTCGCCCGCGATCGCCGCGCGGACCTCGTCCACCGGCAGCACGGGGATCATGCGGCCCCCGCGGGCGCGATCGCCAGCCAGGCCGATTCGATGTCGCCGAGCAGCGCGTCGACCTCATGCAGCGGCGCCGCATCGTTCTCGACGTTGGCCGCGAGCAGGCGCCGTTGCGCATAGTCGTACAGCGCCTGCAGCCCGTCGGCGATCTCGCCGCCGGCCTCGAGGTTGAGCGCGCCGTTGAGCCCGCCGATGATCGCGCTGGCGTCGCTGATCGCCTGCGACTTGCGCGGCAGGTCGCCGCGCTGCAGGCAGGCGGCCGCCAGCCGCGCACGTTCGCGCGCGCCGGCGAGCATCAGCGCGATCAGCCGGTGCGGACTGGCTTCCAGCGCCGCGCTGGACACGCTGGTCTGCCGGTACTGGTTGGCGAGGTTGCGGGCGTTCATGTCAGTCCGTGGAGGGTCGGGCGAGCTGCTGGGTCAGGAAGTCGCTGCTGGTCTGGAGCGAACTCAGCAGCACGTCGAGCGCGGTGAACTGGGTGCGGTAGCGGGCTTCGGCCTGGCTCATGCGGAAGTCGAGCGCGCTGCGCTGGTTGGCGAGCGCCTTGCTGCGCTCGGCGAGGCTGTCGCTGCGGCTCTCGAGCAGGCCGTCGGCCTCGACCAGGCGGTCGACCACGGCATCGAGCCGGCCGACCATGCCCTCGTCGCCGGCGAACACGCGTGCCGCCGCCTCGGGATCCGCGGCCAGCCCCTTGTCGAACGCGGCCTCGTCCAGCTTGAGCGTGCCATCCTTGTTGATCGTGATGCCGATCGCCTTGAGGTCGGTGACGTTGTCGCCGACCACGTCGCGCAGTTCGCGCGTGGCGTTGCGCACCATCGAGTCGCCGTTGAGCGCGGCGGCCACCCGGGTGCCGGTGTTGTATGCGGTGGTCTGCGCGATCGTGCCGAGCGCGGCGTTGTAGGCGCTGACGAAGCTCTTGGCCGCGTTGCGCTGGAGGCTGGCGTCGCCCTCGATGCGCAGCTCGCGCACCGTGCCCGGCTCGGCCTCGGTCAGGGTCAGGCCGACTCCGTCGATCGCGTCGGTGATGGTGTTCGACGAGCTGGTGCGCTCGATGCCGTCGATGCGGACTTTCGCATCGGCGGCGGGCAGCAGTTCGGTGAGGCCGGAGGTGCCCTCGGGATCGTAGGCCAGTGCCGACAGCCCGCCGTCGCCACCGCTCGCGGTGACGGTCAGCGCGCCGGCGGTCCCGGTATCGACCGCGTTGAGCACCAGGTGCGGGCCGTCGTCACCGGTCACGATGCTGGCGGTGACGGTCCTGCCGCCGGCCGCGGCGTTGATCGCGTCGCGGATGCCGGCCAGGGTGTTGTCCGGAGCCGCGACCTGGACTTCGATCGAGGTGTCGCCGGCGCTGATGGTGAGCGTGCCGGTGCCGACCGCCGCATCCGCCGCGAACGCGCCGGAGGTGAGCTTCTGCGCACTGGCCAGTGCCAGCACCTCGATCTGGTAGCGACCCGCGGCCGCGCCGGCCGACGTGGTCGCGGAAAAATTGGCTTCCGGCGGCAGGATCGCCTTGCGCGCCTGCAGGTTGTCGCTGGAAGTCAATGCATTGACGGCCGTGCCGAGCGCGGAGAACGCGCTGCGCAGGGCGCCGATGGCCGAAATCTGGGCGTTGACCTGTCGCTCGCTGCGGTCGATGCGGGCATCGGGCTGCGCGCGGTCGGCGGCGACCAGCTGCGCGACCATGGTCGGGACGTCGAGCTTGCCGGCGGTGCCGATGGTGGTGCTCATCGCGATGCGCGCCGGGTGGTGCGGGTCGAGGCGGCGGCATGGGCCGGGCGTTCAGGGCGCTGGCGATGCATGGCGTGCTCCTCGACGGAAAGGGATGCGGGGTGGGGCGGTGGGACAAGGATCCTGCAGGCGCTGCGCCAGCAGCGGCGCTGGCGTGGACGCGGCTGGCGCAGCGCCTGCAGGGAAAACGAACAGCCGGAAGAGAGATGGGGCAACGCCTGGTGCGACGCGCCGGTGACGCGCCCGCGCGCCAGGCGGTGCCGGGAATGCACGGGGCGCGGCCGTGGCCGCGCCCCGTGCGAACCATCAGCGCAGCAGGCTGAGCACGCCCTGCGTGGACTGGTTGGCCTGGGCCAGCATCGCCGTACCGGCCTGCTGCAGGATCTGGTTGCGCGAGAGCTGCGCCGATTCCTTGGCGAAGTCCGCGTCCTGGATCCGGCTGCGGGCGGCCGACAGGTTTTCCGACGTGGTCGACAGGTTGGCCACGACCGAGGTGAAGCGGTTTTGCACCGCACCCATGTCGGCGCGCGCGGTGTTGATCGCGCCCAGGGCGGCGTCCATCGCCAGCATCGCGTCGTCGGCGCCGGCGGCGGTGGAGATGTCGAGGTCGGCGAAGCCGGTCATGTCGGTTTCCGTGGCCGAGGTCGTCGCGGCGGTGAAACCGGAGTTGGTGACCGTGCCGCCGATGACGATGTCGGCACCGCCGCTGGCGGTCAGCACCACGTTGGCGCCATCGGTGGTGGCGACGACGTCGGTCACGTCGCCATCCGCCAGCGCAGCGTTGATCGCGGCGGCCAGCAAGGTCGCGCCAGCGGCGTCGGCGGTGACGGTGGTGTCGGCAACGGTCTGCCCGGCCACGGTCAGGCCGCTCACGGTGCCGGCGGTCAGGGCGCCGCTGGTCACGGTGGCCTGTTCGGTCCTCGACCATTCGCCGAGCGCGCTGGACTGCGCATTGGCAATGGCGGCGATGTCGATCGTCTCGCCCTGGTTGGCGCCGACCTGGAAGCTCTGGTTCTGGAACGAACCGTCGAGCAGCTTGACGTCGTTGAAGTTGGTGGTGCCGGCGACGCGGTCGACTTCGGCCTTCAGCTGCTGGGCTTCGGCGTTCAGCGCGGCGCGGTCGGAAGCCGAGTTGGTGGCGTTGCGCGACTGCACGGCCAGCTCGCGGATGCGCTGCAGGTTGTTGCCGATCTCGGCCATCGCGCCTTCCGCCGTCTGCGACAGCGAGATGCCGTCGTTGGCGTTGCGGGCGGCCTGGTCCATGCCGCGGATCTGGGTGGTGAAGCGCTGCGAGATGGCGAGGCCGGCGGCGTCGTCCTTCGCGCTGTTGATGCGCATGCCGGACGACAGGCGCTGCAGGCTGGTGGCGAGGTCGGCGCCGGACGCGGTCAGGTTGCGCTGGGCGTTCAGCGACATCACGTTGGTGTTGATGACAGACGACATTTGAACATCTCCTGGAAGGTTGGGTCCGGCGGCGACGAGAAGGCTGGGCCGGTGTTCGCAGGGTGCTGACCGGGATTGGTCCTCGCCGCTGCTGTGATGGGTAACGGCGCCGGCCTGTCAAGCTTTAGGGCCGGGCGCGACCCAAGGGAGGAATTCCTACATGCGGTCGAACAGCGACAGCCGCTGCACCTGCAGCATCGTCTTCTGCGCCGCTTCGAGCGCCGTCAACTGCAGCGTGAGGCGGCTCGCCGCCTCGGCGAAATCGACGTCGCGCAGTTCCGACAGCGACTGCTGCAGCGTGAGGTCGCCGGCACCGCGCGCATCCTCCGCGGTGTCCAGCGCCGCCAGGCGCGAACCGGTGCCCGAACGCAGCGCCAGCATGTGGTCCTGGGCGGTGGCGAGATCGCCGAGCGCGGCGCCGACGAGGTTGTCGCGCCGCGCGAATTCGGCGGCGGTCGCCGCGGGCGCCTCGAGCGTGTCCACCAGGCCCTGGAGGGTGGCGAAGATGTCGCGCGTGGGCGCGGGTTCCACGGTGAAGACGTCGCCGGCCGCGGGCGCGCCGGTGAGGCTGAGCTGCATGCCGCCGGCCGAGATGGTGGCGCCGTCGGCATAGCTGCCGGTGGCGAGTTCGACGCCGTCCGGGTCGAGCACGCGCCAGCTGTCGGCCGCGGTGAACTCCACCCGCAGCGGCTGCCCGCCCCAGGCGGCATGGTCGGCGACCGCACTCGACTGCAGCACGCCGCTGCCGGTGTTGCCGCTGGCGGCGCTGCCACGGACGATGCCGTCGCCGGTGCGCACGCGCAGGAACACCTCGCTGCCCGGGTCGCCGTCGGCCACCCACTGGTCCGGCGCGACCTCGACCGCGTTGCGGCCGTCGTCGCCGGCGTACGAGACCGTGCCGCCGTTGTCGGCGAACGGAATGATGCCGTCGCGCGAGCCGGCGAACAGGCGGCGGCCGTTGCCGTCGTCGCGGTTGGCGATCGCCAGCAGTTCGCTGCGCACCGCGCGCAGCTCGGCGGCGATCGAGGCGCGGTCCTGCGCCGACATCGCGCCGCTGTTGGCCTGGATCGCCAGTTCGCGCGCGCGGTTGAGCTGGGTGCCGACATCGGCCAGGGCCGACTCCTGCGAACGCAGGCGGTGCTGGACCAGGCCGGCGTTGCGATCCTGCTGGCCGAGCGAGGCCAGCGCATGGTCGAGCTGCTGGGCGCGCGCCATCGCGGCGGGATCGTCGGCGGCGCGCAGCAGCCTGGTGTTGCCGACCAGTTCCTGCTGCGTACGTGCGACCCGCTGCTGTTGCTGCAGCATGCCCTGGAGGCCCTGGGCGTACAGGCCGGCGGTGGAAATGCGGAGAGCGGTCATGGCGGATCCTCAGCGGCGCACGGCCGACAGCAGGGTCTGGAACATGGCATCGGCGGTGCTGATCACCTGCGCCGCGGCCTGGTAGGCCTGCTGGAAGCGCATCATGTCGGCGGCTTCCTCGTCGAGGTTCACGCCGCTCACCGAATCGCGTTCAGCGGTGACCTGGGCGTGGATCGCGCTCTGCGCCTCCAGCCCGAGGCTGGCGTGGCGGGCGTCGGTGCCGACGCGTGCGGTGAGCTGCGACAGGCCGGCGGTCAGCGACTGGCTGCCGCCGTCGAGGATCGCGCGCTGGTCGAGCGCGCCCAGCGCCAGCGCGTTGCCGTTGTCGGTCGACCGCGGCGGCGTGCGCGCCAGGGTGAAGGCGTCGCCGGCGGCCGGCGCGCCTTCCAGCGACAGCGACCAGCCGCCACCGGGCGCGGCGATCGCGGCGCCGGCGGTGTAGGCGTAGGGGCCGGCGCCGTCGATGGTGTACTGGTTGGCGTCGATGAATTCGATCGTGGCGCCGGCGAAGCCGGCGAACGCCGTGGCATCGGTGACCTGCGCCGACGCCGCGCGTGCATTGCCCAGGTTGCCGCTGTCGGTGGCGGCCTGCAGCGGCGAAGCCGCGGCGATCCCGGCCGGATCGGTGAGTGCCACGCGCAGGCTGGCGGCGGCATCGGCCACCGGGCGCAGCGCGAAGCGGTCGCCCGCCGCGGGCGTGCCGGAGATCTCGAACGACACGCCGGCGACCCGGAACGGATCGGCCGCGGTGCCGCTGCCGGACAACGCCACCGCCTCGCCGGTATCGGCGCGGCTGGCGGACCAGGCGCCGTCGTAGCGCAGCACCAGGTCCTGGCCCTTGAGCGCCGCGGCATCGTCCACGCGCGCGGCGATGGTGGCGCTGCCGGTGTTGCCGGTATGCGCGTCCACCCGCGGCGGCGACAGCGAGAAGAAGTCGGCGCCGGGCGCGCCGGTGTAGTCGACGCCCGCGCGCTGCGCGGCGTTGAACGAGGTGGCGAACACGGTGGCCAGCCGGCCGAGTTCGGCGCGCGCCGGATCCAGCACCCGGTCGCGGAACTCGAGCACGCCGCCGAGTTCGCCGGACACGCTCGACGACGGCAGCCGCACCTTGCCGCTGGGGCCGTCGAGCGCGATCTGCTGGCGATCGGGGCGCAGCGGGTCGGCCACGGTCGTGAGCTTCATCGCCTGCGCGCCGAGCACCAGCGGCTGGCCGCCGGCGGTGAACACGTTGAGCGAGCCGTCGTCCTGCGCGATCGCTTCGGCGCCGACCAGGCCCGCGAGCTGTTCCACGCGCAGCGCGCGCGCGTCGAGCAGGTCGGGCGAGACGTTGCGGCCGCCGTCGAGGATCGCGCGGTTGAGGCCGGCGATCTCGCTGGCGAGCTGGTTGGCATCGGAGATCGTGCTCTGCAGCCGTTGCCCCGATTCCTGCTCGAGCGCCGAGAGCTGGCCGTCGAGCGAGCGCCAGCGGCCGGCGAGCTGTTCGCCGGCGGCGAGCAGCTGTTGCCGCGCCACGCTGGAGCCGGGTTCGGCGGAAACCGCGTCGGCGGCGGTGAAGAACGCCGACCATTGCGACGACAGTCCGGTAGCGGGGTCGGAGACCAGCGCGTCGACGCGCGCGGACAGCGAGGACAGCTGCCCCAGCCGGCCGAGTTCGCCGCTGCTGTCGACCTGGCGCGCGAACACCAGGCCGTCCGCCAGCCGCTGCAGGCCGGCCACGTCGACCCCCTGGCCGACCCAGCTGCTGCCCTCGGGATGGCCGGCGCGCGCGGCCAGCTCGACCCGCTGGCGGCTGTAGCCCGGGGTCGAGGCATTGGCGACGTTGTGGCTGACGGTGCCCAGCGCGCGCTGGAACGCGAGCAGCGCGGAGGTGCCGGAGCTGAGCATCCCGGTCATGGCTTATCCCCTGGTGCCCGCGGCGGCGGCCGAGGCGGTGGTGGTGACGGCATCGGACCGGTCGGCGGCGGGCGCCGGCGCCGCGCTTGCGTACTGCACCGGCGACGGCTGGCGCGCCGGCATCGCGGCCAGCGCGCGGTTCAGGGTGGCGCCGTTGGCGATCGCGGTGATCTTGGCCGCGTACGATGGATCCGTGGCATAGCCGGCCTTCTGCAACGCGCTGGCGAAACGGTGCACGTCGTCGCCGGTGCCGCGCGCGGCGGCGTAGCGGTCGCGGCCGATCAGCCGGGTGTAGTCGGCGAAGCTCTCGGCGACCGAGCCGTAGGCGCGGAAGTCGGCGCGTTCGTCCACGCGCTTGCCGCCGACGAATTCGTGGGTGCGCGCGCTCATCCGCTCGCCCTGCCAGCCGCCGGTGGCCTTGATCCCGAACAGGTTGAGCGACGAGGTGTTCTCGCGGCCGGCGAAGCGGCGGCCCCAGCCGGTCTCGAGCGCGGCCTGCGCCACCAGCGCCCTGGCCGGCACGCCGAGTTCGGCCGCGGCCTTCTGCGCCTGCGGCCAGATCGACTGCACGAAGGCCTCGGGCGAGCTGGCGTCGAGCGGCGCGTCGGCCACCGCGGCCGCGGAAGACAGGTCGAAAGCGGGGTCGGGCTGCGCCGGGCGTGGCGGCGCGTACGCCTGCACGTCCAGGCCCGGCATCGAGACGCCGCTGCGCGTCGGCGCCAGCGGCAGCATGCCGGACGCGCCCGACAGCGGCAGCATCCCGGGCGGCTGGCCGTGGATCCGCAGCGGCATCGCCGCCGGCGCCGCAGGCGCGGGTTCAGTGCCGCCGGCGCTGCGCTCGAGCTGGCGCATGATCATCGGCGCCAGGCCCAGGCCGCGGCCTTTCGACAGTTCGCGCGCCAGCTGCTGGTCGTACATGTCGCGGTAGCGGGTATCGCCGCCCAGGCCGCCGTCGGGCGAGGCGCTGCGCATGGTCTTGATCAGCATCTGCGCGAACTGCGTTTCCAGCTCGCGCGCGGCCTTCTCGATGCCCGCGCGCGGCGTGGCCTGCGAGGGCGAGAGTTCGATCGCGGTGGCGGCGGGCAGGCGCATCAGAAGGCCGGGATTCGGGATGACCAGACGTTCGTCTGTTGAAAGCCGGAATTCGGGATTCGGAAAAGCGGGCTACCGGCGGCCACCGGTTTCCGGCTGAGTGCGGTCGAGATGGCGGCGGACCAGTGCATGTGGGCACGGATGCAAGCGCCGTGCCCCGGCCACGCGTCGGAAATGCGAACGGGAACCGGCCCCTTGCCGATTCCCGATTCCCCATTCCCGATTCCCGGCTTCATATGACTTCCAGCTCCGCGCGCAGCGCGCCGGCGCGCTTGAGCGCCTCGAGGATCGCGACGATGTCGCCCGGCGCCGCGCCGACGGCGTTGACCGCGCGCACGATCGACTCCAGCGACGAGCCGCCTTCGAACAGGAACATGCGGCCGCCGTCCTGGCTGACCTCGAGCGTGGACTGCGGCGCGACCACGGTGCCGCCGCGGCCGAACGCCCCGGGCTGGCTGACCTGGACGCTCTCGGTGACCGAGACCGTCAGCGAGCCGTGCGAGACCGCCGCCGGCATCACCGTGACCTCGCCGCCCATCACCACGGTGCCGGTGCGGGCGTTGACGATCACCTTGGCCGCGGCGGCGCCGGGGCTGACGTCCAGCGTCTCCAGCCGCGAGAGGAAGGCGATGCGGTCGCCGGCCGGCGGCGTGACCTCGATGGTGACGCCGTCGAGCGCGCGCGCGCGGCCGGGGCCGAAGGCGCCGTCGATGGCCGAGACGATGCGCGCGGCGGTGGTGAAGTCGGAATCGTGCAGGTTGAGCGTGACCACGCCGGTCGGCGCGGCGCCCGCCACCGCGCGCTCGACGATCGCGCCGTTGGGAATGCTGCCGCCGTTGGGCGCGTTGGTGGAGATGCGCGAGCCGTCGCGGCCCGAGGCGCCGAAGCCGCTGACCACCAGGGTGCCCTGGGCGATCGCGTAGACCTGGCCGTCGGCGCCCTTGAGCGGTGCCATCAGCAGGCTGCCGCCGCGCAGCGAACCGGCGTTGCCGATCGACGACACGGTGATGTCGATGGTCTGCCCGGGCTTGGCGAACGGCGGCAGCTCGGCCTGGATCGCGACCGCGGCCACGTTCTTCAGCTGCGGGTTCACGCCCGGAGGCAGGGTCACGCCGAGCTGGTCGAGCATGGTCTTCAGGCTCTGCACCGTGAAGGGCGTCTGGCTGGTGCGGTCGCCGCTGCCGTCCAGTCCCACCACCAGGCCGTAGCCGACCAGCGGATTGCCGCGCACCCCGGCCACCTGGGCCAAGTCCTTGATCCGCTCCGCCTGCGCCGGCATCGCGAACACCAGCAGTGCGAGCCCCGCGACCGTAGCCCGGATAAGGCCAAACGCCGCATCCGGGGCCTTTCTCCACCGACGCGGCGCAACATGCGCGCCCGCCTGCCCCCACCACGCCTTCATCGAATCCAACCGGAACATGGCGCGGCCCTCAGTACGGGAATGCAGCGGAATTGAAGAACCGGCCGAGCCAGCCCATCGCGTTCGAACGCGCCAGGGTGCCGCGGCCGCCGTAGAGGATCTGGGCCTCGCCGACGCGGTCGGAGGTGATGCGGTTGTCCGGACCGATATCGGCCATCCGCACCAGGCCTTGAATCTGGACCAGCTCGTCGCCCTGGTTCAGGCGCACCTGCTTCTGCCCGGCGACGCGCAGGTTGCCGTTGCCGAGGTCCTCGACCACGCTGACGGTGATGTCGCCGGCGAGCTGGTTGCTCTGGGCGCTGTCGCCGGCGCCGGCGAAGTCGCGCGAGCCTTCGATCTCGGCCTGCAGCAGCGGCCGGCCGTTGTAGGTGACGCTCTGGCCGAACAGGGTCGGCGCGGCCATGCCGACGCCGCTGTCCTTGGTGACCGAGGTGCGGGCATTGGTCTTGGCGCGGGTGTTCTCCACCAGCACGATGGTCAGCAGGTCGCCGACGCCGCGCGCCTTGCTGTCCTGGAACAGACGCAGGCCGCGCTGGCTGCCGCCGCCGGCATTGGCGCTGGCGTAGATCGAGCCGCCGCCGTCGCCGCTGGCCGCGACGGTCGTCGACGCCGCGCCGGGATGGCCGGGCTGGCCCGCCACGCCGTGCGCAGGCGCCGCGTAGCCGGGCGCGTAGCCGGCGGCCACCACGGGTGCGGCGAACGGGCGCGCATCGCCCATCGCGGTGGCGCATCCTGCCAGGGCGAGCGCGATGCACGGGATCAGGAGCGCTTTCATCGGCGTGCTCACAGGTTGTTGTTGAGGAAGCCCAGCATCGAGTCGATCGTCGAGATCGCCTTGGCGTTGGTTTCGTAGGCGCGCTGGGTCTCGATCATCGAGACCAGCTCCTGCACGACGTTGACGTTCGAGCCTTCCAGCGAACCCTGCACCAGCAGGCCCATGCCGTTCTCGCCGGGCGCGCCGCTCTGCGCGGGGCCGCTGGCGCCGGTCTCGATGTAGAGGTTCTCGCCCTTGGCCTGTAGGCCGGCGGGATTGACGAAGTCGGCGATGGTCAGCGCGCCCACCTGCACCGCCTCGGGCTGGCCGGCGAGCTGCACGCTCACGGTGCCGTCGGCGCCGATGGTCACCGCCTGCGCGCCTTCGGGCAGCTGCAGGCCGGGCTGGATCGGGAAGCCGGAGTTGTTCACCAGCTCGCCCTGGGCGTTGATCTGGAAGCTGCCGTCGCGGGTGTAGGCGGTGCTGCCGTCGGGCAGCAGCACCTCGAAGAAGCCGCGGCCGTTGATCGCCACGTCCAGCGCGCCGCCGGTCTGGCCGAGGCTGCCCTGGGCGAACTCCTTCGAGGTCGCGGCCACGCGCACGCCGGTGCCGACCGACAGCCCGGTGGGCAGGGTGGTCTGTTCGGAGGTGGCGCCGCCGGGCTGGCGGGTGGTCTGGTACAGCAGGTCCTCGAAGCTGGCGCGGTCGCGCTTGAAGCCGGTGGTGTTGGTGTTGGCGAGGTTGTTGGAGATGACCGCCATGCGCGTCTGCTGCGCGTCGAGGCCGGTCTTGGCGATCCATAGAGCCTGGGTCATGGCGGGTTACTCCGGTGGGCGCGTCAGCGCGAGGACAGCAGGGTGTTGGCGGCGCGTGAGGTCTCGTCACCGCTGTGCAAGACCCGTACCTGCATCTCGAACTGGCGGGCGAGCTCGATCATCGACACCAGGCTGCCGGCCGCATCGACGTTGCTGCCCTCGCGCACCCCGGCGGTCAGCACGCTGCCGGCGGCGGGTGCTGGCGGCTGGACGCCGGGCGCTGGGCGCATCAGGCCGTCGTCGCCGCGGACCATGTCGCGGGTCGCGGCCGCGACCACCTGCAGGCGGCCGGCCTCGGCCATGGTCGCCATCGGCTGGCCCTGCGGCACCACGGACACGGTGCCGTCGCCGCCGATCTCGATCGCATCGGAGGGCGGCAGCGCCATCGGCGCGCCGCCGGCGTCGAGCACCTGCAGCCCGCTGGCGGTGGTCAGCAGGCCGTTCTGGTTGAGCTGGAGGTCGCCGGCGCGGGTGTAGGCGACGCCGCCGTTGCGGTCCTGCACCGCCAGCCAGTGGCCGGCCTGCAGTGCGACGTCGAGCGGGTTGCCGGTGGTGGTGAGCGCGCCGGGGGCATCGCTCACGCCCAGCGTGCGCTGCACCGTCGCCACCCGCGAGGCGAAGCCCGGGCCTTCGACCGGCGAGGCGACCGTGCCGCTGAGCGTGGCCTGGAAGCCGGTGGTGTCGACGTTGGCGAGGTTGTGCGCGACCGCGGCCTGGCCACGCAGGGTGGCGCTGGCGCCGGTCATCGCGATGTAGAGGGACTTGTCCATGAGGATCCGGGATTCGGGAGACGGGATTCGGGATTTGGGGGGCTCCGGGGCGCGTCGATGCGCCTGTCCGAATCCCGAATCCCGTCTCCCGAATCCCGCCGCGTCAGCGGATATTGATGACGGTCTGCGTCAGCTGGTCCTGGGCCTGGATCATCTGTGCGTTGGCCTGGAAGTTGCGTTGCGCGGTGATCATGTTCACCAGCTGCTCGGTGAGATTGACGTTCGAGGCCTCCAGCGCGCCGCCCTGGATCTGGCCGAACTCGGCGGTGCCGGCGGCGCCGCGCAGCGCCTGGCCGGAGCCGAAGGTCTCGGCCCAGGCGTTGTCGCCGATCGGCTGCAGGCCCTGTGGGTTGGCGAAGTTGGTCAGCGCCACCTGGCCCAGCGGATTCGACTCGCCGTTGCTGTAGCGCGCGCTCACCACGCCTTCCTCCGAGATCTCGATGCTGCTCAGGCGGCCGGTGGCATGGCCGTCCTGGACCAGCGCCGATACGCCGAAGCGGTCGCCGTACTGGGTGGAGCCGTCGAATTCCAGGGTGATGTCCATCGCCGCCGCGCCGCCGGGCGGGGTGAACGCCGGCAGCGCGATCTCGCCGTCGGCGGGCACGACCAGGGCGCCGGTATCGGAGTACTGCAGGGTCTGCGGGGCGCCGACGTCGACGCCGTCGATCTGGGTGTGCACGGTCCACTCGTTCGGATTGGCGGTGCGCACGAAGTACATCGACTGCGAGTGCGAGGCGCCGAGCGAGTCGTACACCGTCAACGAGGTGGTGTGGTTGTAGCTCTCCGGATCGTTCGGATCGAACGGAGTCGCCGCCGGCGGGCTGGCATTGCCGGGCAGGTTGAGGCCGACATCGACCTGGCCGGTGGCGCGCGGCGGGGCGTCGCCGGTGGCCAGGCGCAGGTCGGACATGCGGCCGGTGTCGAAGCCCTGGCCGCTGGCGTTGGGCAGGAACACCTGCAGCCGCTGGCCGGTGGGATTGACCACGTAGCCCTCGCGGTCGGCGCCGAAATTGCCGGCGCGGGTGTACGACAGCCCGGCGCCGCCGGACAGGGTGAAGAAGCCCTCGCCGCTCAGCGCCATGTCCAGCGACTTGCCGGTGTAGTCGACGTTGCCCTGGGCGAACTGCTGCGCCACGCGCTGCAGACGGGTGCCGGCGCCGATGGCGTTGTTCGACAGGCCGTAGCCGGACACCGCGAACACGTCGCCGAACTCGCCGCGCGACTGCTTGAAGCCGGTGCTGTTGGCGTTGGCGATGTTGTTGGAGGTGATGTTGAGGTCGGCCGAGGCCGCGTTCATGCCGCTCAGCGAGATGAGGAAACTCATGGTGTGCTCCTGGGAAGGTCCGGCATGCGCGCGGACGGGCGGTGCCGGGGTCAGCCGATGCGATGGACCGCGGAGAGCGGCACGCCGCCCATGCCCGCGAGGTTGAGGAACAGGCCGGTGGGTTCGATCGAGACGCTGTCCACGCGCGCGCTGGCGCGCACGTCGAGCAGGTCGGCGTCGACGGCCGACGGATCGCTGCCGCCGGTGACGGCGCGGAAGCTGTAGGTACCGGCGGCGACCGCATTGCCGGCTTCGTCGCGCCCGTCCCATTCGAAGGCCGTGGCGCCGGCGGCGCCGGCCTCCAGGGTCATGCGCCGCACGCGGTTGCCGTTGGCGTCGACCACGTCCAGGGTCACCGGTCCGGCCGAGCGCGCGGAGATCTCGCCACGCAGCCCGGCACCGGCGGCCAGGTCGACCGATTCGATCCCGACCAGCGCCTCGCGGCCCACCAGCGCGGCCGCGCGCAGGGTCTGGTCGGATTCCATCACGCTGGCCATCGCCGCCATCGCGCCCTGCATCCCCTCGATGCCCTGCACGGTGGAGAACTGCGCCAGCTGGCCGAGGAACTGGTTGTTGTCCAGCGGCTTGAGCGGATCCTGGTTCTTGAGCTGCTCGGTCATCAGGTGCAGGAAGTCGGCCTGGCCCAGCGCGGTGCTGCGCGGCGCCTGCTGCTGGCCGAGGCCGAGCGAGGCGTAGTCGGTGCCGTTGGCGATCGTGGTCATCGGGTGTCCTCGTGGCGGGCGCGCACTCAGCGGCCCATGTTCAGGGTGGCCATGGCGAGTTCCTTGGCGCTGTTGAAGACCTCGACGTTGGCCTGGTAGCTGCGCGAGGCGGAGATCAGGTCCACCATCTGCGCCACCGGATCGATGTCGGGCGCGTACACGTAGCCTTCGGCGTCGGCGAGCGGATGGCCGGGTTCGTAGCGCTTGAGCGGCTGCGCGGTGCTGTCGTTGACCGCATCCACGCGCACGCCCGCGAGCGCCGGGTTGCCGTCGATCGGCGTGGCCGAGAACACCGGTTGCTTGGCGCGGAACACCTCGTCGGGGTTGCCGCTGACCGAATTGGCGTTGGCCAGGTTGGAGGCGATGGTGGACAGGCGCACCGACTGCGCGTTCATCGCCGAACCGGCGACGTCGAAGATCGGGAGGTTGCTCATGGGCGGGCTCCGTTCACGGCGGTCACTGGCCGGTGATCGCGGTCAGCATTCCGCGCACCTTGGACTCGACGAACGACATCGAGGCCCGGTACTCGAGCGTGGCCTGGGCGTAGACCGCGTTCTCGCGGTCGCCGTCGACGGTGTTGCCGTCCAGGCTCGGCTGGGTGGAGAGGCGGGCGTAGCGCGCCGCTTCGGCGGCGGTGGTGATGGCGTCGCCGCCCGCGGCGGTGCCGGGGTGCAGGGCGGACGCCAGCGCGCTGTTGAAGTCGAGGTCCTGGGCCTTGTAGCCCGGGGTGTCGGCGTTGGCGATGTTGGCGCTGAGCAGTTGCAGGCGCTGCTCGCGCAGGGCGAGCGCGGTGCCGTGGATGCCTAGGAAATCGGACATGGAGCCCTCCGGGGGCGGATACGCCCTGGAAGGCAGGCAAGCGGCGTGCCAGCCGCGCCCCGGAACCGGCCCTGCCGGCCTAGCGCAGGGCGTTGATCCGCGCGGTCACGCGCTGCGCCAGCTCGTTTTCCGAGTACTTGGGCACGAAATCGTCGGCCCCCACGCGCTCGACCATGGCCTGGTTGAACACCCCGGACAGCGAGGTGTGCAACAGCACGAACATCCCGCGCAGGGCCGGGTCGCGACGGATTTCCGTCGTCAGGGTGTAGCCGTCCATCGCCGGCATCTCGATGTCGGAGATCACCATCGCATAGCGCTCGCCCGGCGGTTCGCCGTTGCGGGCCAGCGCCTGCAGGTGGTCCAGGGCCTGGCGGCCGTCGGACAGCAGCACCGCCTCCAGCCCGAGCTGCTCGAGCACGGTGCGGATCTGGTTGCGGGCCACGCGCGAGTCGTCGACCACCAGCACCTCGCGCGGGCCGCCGGTCACAGGCAGCGGGCCGAGCGTGCCCAGGTCGCTGCCGCGCGGGGCCGATTCGGCCAGCACGCTTTCGACATCGATCAGCTGGATCAGCTCGCCCTGGTGGCGGGCGACGCCGGTGAGGTAGTTGCAGTCGCCGCCGAGTTCGGGCGGCGGCTGGATGTGCTCGACCGCGATGTTGACGATGCGGTCGACCCCGGCCACCAGGAAACCCTGCACCGAGCGGTTGAACTCGGTGACCACCAGGTAATGCGGTTCGCCGGCGCCTTCGCCGTCGTGCCCGATCGCGCGCGCGAGGTCCAGCACCGGCACGCTGCGCCCGCGCACGTCGGCGGCGCCGGCGAAGGCCTTCGGCAACTGCGGCAGGGTGAACAGCGGCGGCCGCTGCAGCACTTCCTTGACCTTGAACACGTTGACGCCAAAAAGCTGACGGCTCCCCAGCCGGAACAGCAGCAGCGCCAGCCGGTTGTGGCCGGCCAGCCGGGTGCGCTGGTCGATACGGTCAAGCAGGTCCTGGCTCATGGAACAGGGTGTCGGCCGCGGCGCGCGGATCTTGAGGGGTGTCTGGATCCGGGATCCCGTTGGTTCGCCGGCCCACCACCGAAAGCCGAGTCATCCCCGCGAACGCAGGGATCCAGTGTTCCCCCGGGGGGCTGGGGCCGTGGGGCTGACTGCCTCCGGATGGGCCGCAGTGCCACGGGGGGAGATGGCGCACCGCTCGGGCAGACATCCATGTCCGCACTCGCGGCCGCGGCACATCCATGTGCCGCTTGCGCCATCTCCCCCCGCGTCCCTGCGGCTGGAGGCTGCAGCTCTCCGCCTTCGGGCACGTGCGCCAGGACGGAAATCCGCGCCTGGCGGGGCCGAGATGAGCAAGGGGGCTTCTTGCCGAAGGCGGGAAAGCACGGATTGGCGAGCCGAACCTCGGCGGCCGGTGGTCGCGACGAGCGCGCCATGGATGGCGCGCGCCCGAGTCAGGGCAGGGTGAGCGTGGATGGCATGCGCGGCATGCCGCGCATCCGCGCGAACGCCCGGCGCACTGCGCCGGGCCGGACCGCAAAGCGGCCCTGACCGAGGGAAGAGCGATCTCCGGGCGCCAGGCTACGGCGCCCTTCCGAAGCGACGAATCGCTTAAGGCACGGCACTTGCACCCCCCCCTGATAAGAGCTGATCCACAGGAGTGACCATGCCCGTCGCCGAGTCCCATCCGTCACGAGTCGCCGCACCCCGCCTTGTGTGGGTAGCGATCGTGCTGGCGCTCGCGTGGGCCGCCTGGCCTGCGCCGGGCGCCGCGCAGGACATGCAGTCGCTGGATTCGATTTCCGAAGCGGCGATCAACGCGCTCGGGGCAGGCGACGCGCAATCCGCCGAGGCAGTGCTGGCGCATTCGTTGCGGCTCAGGCGCTGCCAGCAGCCGCTGCAGGCGGTGGCCACCGGCCCGACCACCGCCCAGGTCCGCTGCGACGACAGCCCGGGCTGGAAACTGTACGTGCCGGTGCGCGTCCGCCGCGAGGCCGAGGTGGTGGTGCTGCGCAGTCCGGCGGCCGCCGGCGTGCCGATCACCGCCGACCAGTTGGTGGTGCAGCGGCGCGACATCGGCGCCGAGGGCGGCGCCACCTTCGTCGACCCGGCGACCCTTGTCGGCCGCGTGCCCAGCCGGGCCATGGGTCCCGGCGTGGTCCCGACCGAGGACGACCTGTCGCTGGGAACCCCGCTGCGCCGCGGCGATCCGGTGGTGCTGGTGTCGCGCACCGGCGGCGTCGAGGTGCGGATGCCCGGCCGGGCGCTGGGACCGGCGCAGGCCGGGGGCCGGATCGGGGTGGAGAACGTCTCCTCGCGCCGGGTCCTGCGCGGGCGGCTGGTCGCCGAGGGCGTGGTCGAACTGCTGCCATGACCCTCGAAAGGCCAATGTGCGACCGGGTTCAAGTTCCTCCGGGGGGTGCCGTTACAGTGCTCGAACAGGCATCCCCAGGAGCACGCCATGACCCAGAAGATCGACGGCACCGGGCCGATCGCGCGACCACCCGAGACGGCCAGCCGGCCGCTTCCCGCGGCGCGCGCCGGCGCCGAACGCAGCGCCCCCGTGGCCGCTGCCGAGAGCATCCGCCTCACCGGCGAGGCCGAAGGACTGCAGGCGCTGGAGCGCGAGCTCGGCACCGGCCCGGCCGGCATCGACCTTGCGCGCGTGAACGCGTTGCGCGCGGCGATCGCCGACGGCAGCTACCAGGTCGACGCGCAGGCGGTGGCGACCCGCATGCTGGATCTCGAGCGCCAGCTCGGGGGCTAGCATGAACGCCGCCGTCGCGACCGACCATCCGCTCGAGGCGCTGGAACGGGCGCTGGACGCGGAGCGCAGGGCCCTGCTGGAGAACGACGTCGACGCCCTGCTGGCATCGACGGCCGACAAGCTCAGCGCGCTGCGGCGCGCCGAGTCGGCGCAGCCCGGGGTGATCGCCGCCGAACGCCTGGAGGCGCTGCGCCTGCAGAACCAGGCCAATGGCGTGCTGCTGTCGCGGCGCCGCCGCGAGGTGGGCTGGGCGCTGCGCCACATCGGCCGCGTCGAATCCACCGGCGTGTACGATTCGCGTGGACAGCCGGGCGCCAGATCCCAGGCGCGCTGTCTGGGAGTGGGATGAGCGCACAGGGCAACGACAGGCAAGGCGAGCACACCGCACCGTCCGGCGACGGCGACATCCACTGGGCGTTCCGCACCACGGAGAATGCCGTGATCCTGCTCGACGGCGAGCGCCGGATCCTCCATGCCAATCCGTCCGCCCGGGCGCTGGCCGAGCGCGCGCTGCCGGGCCAGGGCGCCGGGGAACTGCTGGCGCTGCTGCCCGCGGGCGCCTGGGACCAGGCGCGCGACAGCGGCCGGTGGGCCGGCGAGGTCACCGTGCCCTCCGGCATCGTGCTGGAGATCGTGGTGCGCAACGGCCTCGGCATGGGCGACGGCGTCGCCCTCCATCTCGTGACCTTCGACGACGTCAGCCAGCGCAACGCGCGCCAGGCGGAACTGCAGCAGCGCCACGACGAACTCCAGGCCGCGCATCACCGGCTGGCCGGCGCCCAGGAACAGCTGCTGCAGTCGGAGAAGATGGCCTCGATCGGCCTGCTCGCCGCCGGCGTCGCGCACGAGATCAACAACCCCATCGGCTACGTCCACTCCAACCTCGGCACGCTGCACGAATACATCGGCGCGCTGTTCGCGCTGATCGAAGCGCAGGACGCGGCGCTCCAGTCCGCCGACCCGGCCGCCGCCCGCGAGGACGTGCGCGCCCAGCGCGAGCGCCTGGACATCGACTTCATCCTCGGCGACCTGCCCAAGCTGCTGGCGGAGTCGCGCGAGGGGATCGAGCGCGTGACCAAGATCGTGCAGGACCTGAAGGAGTTCTCCTATCTCGGCCGCGGCGATCCGATGCGTCCGTCGGACCTGCACAAGGGCCTCGAGTCCACCCTCAACATCGTCTGGAACGACCTCAAGTACAAGGTGCGGGTGGAAAAGCACTACGGCGAGTTGCCGCTGGTGGAATGCCACCTGTCGGAGATCAACCAGGTGCTGATGTGCCTGCTGATCAACGCCGGCCAGTCGATCGACAACCGCGGCACCATCGACATCGCCACCGGCGCCGAGGACGGCGAGGCCTGGATCAGCATCGCCGACAGCGGCTGCGGCATCCCGCCGGAGGCGTTGCCGCGCATCTTCGATCCGTTCTACACCAGCAAGCCGATCGGCCGCGGCACCGGGCTCGGCCTCGCCATCGCCTATCGCATCGTGTCCAAGCACCACGGCCGCATCGAGGTCGCCAGCGAAGTGGGCGTCGGCAGCACGTTCCGCGTGGTGCTGCCGGTGGTGCAGCCGGTCGCCGCCGACGCGCAGGATCAGTAGCCGGGATAGTCGCCTTCGGCATTGCGCTCGTGCGAGCGGAACGCGGCCTCGATGTGGCCGCGCAGTTCGTCGTCGTTCCAGGGCTTGGTCAGGAAGCGGTAGATCGCGCCGCGGTTGATCGCCTCGGTGATCGTGGCCAGGTCGGTGTAGCCCGACAGCACCATGCGCACCGTATCCGGGTACAGGTCGCGCACCTTGGCCAGGAACTCGGTGCCGCTCATGTCGGGCATGCGCTGGTCGGAGACGATGACCTGCACGCTGTTGCTGGCCAGCAGGTCGAAGGCCTCGCGCACGCTGTTGGCGGTCAGCACCTTGTAGCCGTCGCGACGGAACAGCCGCACCAGCGAACGCAGCACGTTGTCCTCGTCGTCGAGCAGCAGCAGGGTGCGCTCGGGATGGGTGTCGGCGAATGCGGACGGCAGCAGGAACCGGCGCTGCACCAGCGGATCGAGCACCTCCGCCGGCAGCGGCGGACTGAACAGGTGGCCGAGGAAGAAGTCGCAGTGGTTGCGGCGCAGGAAGCCCAGTTCGGCCTCGGTCTCCACCCCCTTGGCGGTGAGCTTCATGCCCAGGCGATGGCCCATGGCGATGATGCCGCGCACGATCGCGGCGCTGCGCGGATCGCTGGCGACGTTGCGGATGAAGCTGCGGCCGATCTGCAGCCGGTCGAGCGGATACTGCGCCAGCGCCGCGAAACCCAGGCCGCCCTTGCCGAAGTCCTGCACGGTCAGGGTCGCGCCCAGGGCGCGCAGGCCGGTGAGGGTGTCGTGGATGCGGTACGCATCGAGCGCCAGCGCGCCCTCGGGCAGTTCGAACTCGAACGAGCTCGCCCGCAGCTGGTGCCGGTGCAGGCGTTCGCCGATCGCGTCGAGGCAGTCGGCGCGCGCCAGCAGCATGCCGTCGAGGTGGATCGACAGCGCCAGATAGTCCAGGCCGCGCTCGCGCCAGGACACCAGCTGCTGCATCGCCGCGTCGACCACCCACAGCCCGAGCCGGCTCGACAGGCCCGCACGCTCGACCCTGCCGAGGAAGCGGTTCGGGCGCAGCAGGCCGTTGTCGGTGGAATCCCAGCGCAGCAACGCGCTGAATCCGACCAGGCCGCCATCCTGGGCCGCGACCTGCGGCTGGTAGTACAGGCGCAGTTCGTCGTTCTCGAGCGCCTGCACGAAGCGGTCGGCGAACCCGCCCTCGGACGCCGCCTTGGCCTGGGTCCCCGAGTAGAGCCCGACGTTGTTGTGCCCGGCGCGCTTGCTCTGGCGCAGCGCGCGCTCGGCGCTGGCCAGCAACGCGGCGGCGTCGGCGCCGTGTTCCGGAAACACCGCGATGCCGATCGAGACCGTCACCGGCAGCGTGTACGGGGGAATCGACAGCGGCCCCTCGAGCGCGTCGCGGAACAGGTCGGCCAGCGCCTCGCCGTTCGGCTCGCCCTCGCGATAGGGGATGCAGGCGATGAACTCGTCGCTGCACAGCCGCCACAACGAGGCCGCCTGCGGCATCGCCTTGCGCAGCCGTTGCGCGACCGCGGCGAGCACCTGGTCGCCGACCGCCTCGCCCATGTTGACGTTGACCAGCTGCAGCATGTCGATGTCCACGTGCAGCAGCGCGACGCTGCGCCGGCTGGCGCGCGCGGCGGCCAGCGCGGCGGTCAGGCTGGGACCGCCGGCGCCGAGCCGGTACAGCGAGGTCACCGGGTCGACCGGGACGCCGCTGGGTTCGTGGTAGCCGACATTCATGGCCGAAGGGTATCCCGTCGACTGCGACGCTTCACTGCACGGCGTCGCGAGCCCGTGCAGGCGAATGCGGCCACGGTCGCGATTTGGCCGCGCGGCATCGGTCGGGCCGGCACAGGTCCCGGCCGGCGGGCACTGCGATGGTTGCGGCGCGCCCGCGTGCGGTGTCGGACCTCAGGGACGGTCCGCGGGAGCCGTCGCGAGTCGCGGGGCTTCCGCCGCGACCGTCCCCGCGGCGGCGGAGGCGCCGATCCGGATCCGGGTGAGGGGCGAGGCGCCGAACGCCTGGTCCAGGTCGACCGAGACACGCGTGCGCTGGTCGGCCCAGACCTGCCGCACCCCCCCGCCTTCGCTGCGCCTGGCGAGCAACCGGTAGCCGCGCTGCGCCATCGCCGTCTCGTAGAACGCCGCGGCGGACCCGGCCGTGCCGGGATAGGCGTAGCTGCGGCCGTGCTCGCCCGCGGCGAACTCCTGCGCCCGCGGCGGCACGGGGATTGCATCGAGCAGGGCGGGCACGGCGCGGCGGTCCACCACCTGCACGCCGACGGCGAAGCTGCCGTCGCGGGCGTGGGCGAGCACGGCGAGGCCGGCCATGGCGAGGACGACCGTCAGGGTGAGGTGTGGGCGCATGTCCTGCATAACGGCCGCACTCGCGCAGGCTGTTGCCTGGTCACCGGCCCGCGCCCGGAACTGGGCGGGGCGTCACGTCCGGCGGGGCAGCATGACCGCTGCAGAGAGCGCGTCGGGCGCTGTGGCGATGCTGACGCATGGCGTCAGCAAGCGACGTGAAAGTCCCTCGTGTGACCGTCGTCTACTAAAGTCTGTGCCCTCGGCCTTCCCATTCGATGGCGACTGGGTTACAACGAATGCGGGTGGTCCGTCACAGTTTGATGGCTCCATCCAGGCCTGGGGCGGCCGTTATCGTGGGGTTTGGCATTGAATTTGCTCCGGTGTCCCGGCGATGTCCGAAGACGCCGGTGGTGCGCCGCCGGTCCGTTTCCTTCCTATCCGAGTGCGAACCATGCCCATGTCCAAGACCCGCCTGTCCGTCGCCCTGTGCTGCACCCTTGCCGCCGGCAGCGCCTTCGCCGGCCCGTCGCCGCAGACGGCCAACTTCCAGGTGACCGCGAACGTGGCCTCCAGCTGCACGGTCAGCGCCACCAACATCGCGTTCGGCGCCTACGATCCGGCCGATGCGAACGCCACCGCGCCGCGGGACGCCAACGGCAGCGTCAGCGTCCGCTGCACGCGCGGCACCTCGACCGCGGTCGCCGCGCTCAACCAGGGCGCCAACCCGGCCACGGGTTCGACCTGCGCCAGTCCGCTGCGGCAGATGACCGGCGGCGCCACGCTGCGCCTGCGCTACGACATCTACCAGGACGCCGGGCGCGCCACCGCCTGGGGCTGCGACGCCACCAACAGCCAGGCGGTGCCGACGTTCACCTCGTCGCTGACGCCGGTGACGCTGACCACCTACGGCCGTATCCCCGCCGGCCAGGACGCCGCGATCGGCAGCTACACCGACACCGTGCAGGTTTCGGTCACGTTCTGAACCCCGCGGGGCTGCCCGGCAGCCCCGCGTCGTTGCGGGAGGGTCGTCGTTGAGCTTGCATCCATTCCGCGCCCGGCGCGCGCTTGCGCGTGCCTGCATGGCGCTCGCCGTCATGGCCGCCGGCAGCGCGGCGGCGGCCGAGTTCACCCTGAACCCGACCCGCGTCCATCTCGACCGGGCGCGCTCGATCGAGACCCTCGTGCTCGGCAACGCCGATACGCGGCCGCTGAGCTTCGAAGCCTCGGTCCAGCAGTGGGCGATGGCCGCGGACGGCAGCTGGCAACTGCAGCCCAGCGACGATCTGGTCGTGCATCCGCTGGTCTTCACCGTCCAGCCGGGCGAGCAGGCGCGGCTGCGGGTGGGCACGCTGGAACCCGAGACCGCGACCGAGCGCGCCTACCGCATCGAACTGCAGCAGTTGCCCGGCGGCGGCACCGACGGGGTGCAGGTCGAAGTGCTGACCAGGCTCAGCGTGCCGGTGTTCGTGCGACCGCCGGCGCCGACGCCGGCGACCGCCGCGACACTGGAAGGCGCCTCGTTCGGTGCCGACGGATTGCGCCTGACCCTGGCCAACACCGGCGCTCATTACCTGCCGCCGCAGGAAGCCCGGTTGCGCCTGCTCGATGCCGCAGGGCGGACGCTGGAGGAAACCCCGCTGGCGGTGGGATACGTGCTGGCGGGGGCGCAACTGCCGCTGCCGGTGCACCCGGTTCCCGGCCAGGCCTGCGCGCGCGCGGCGCGGGTCGAACTGCACCTCCCGGAAACCGACGCCACCGTCGTCGCGCCGCTGCCGGCCAGCCCCCGGCGATGCGGCGGCTGAGCGCGGGCCGCCACCACCGGCTGACATCCCTCGCCCTCGTGCTCCTGTGGGCGTCGGCCGCGGGCGCGCGGGCCCAGGCGCAGGACGAAATCCTGCTGCTGGACCTGTGCCTCAACACCCGCTGCAGCGGTGTCGCCGCGGTGATAATCCGCGACGGGCGGGTCCTGATCGACCGCGAGGCGCTGCTGGCCGCGGGCCTGGACCCCACCGCCCTGGCGGCCGAGCAGGTCGGCGGCCGCGGCTTCGTGGAGGCCGCGGCGCTGGGTCGCGGCATCGATGTGAGGGTCGACCGCGACAACCTGCGCGTGGACCTGACCCAGCGCGCCGAGGACATGCCGGCGCAGACCCTCGACCTGCGCACGCGCGATCGCGCCGATCCCGCGGCGCAGCCATGGACGGCCTTCGTGAACTACGCGGTCGGCGTCGGCGACGCGCAGGGCGGGCGCGATGCCGGCCTCGAGAGCGTGTTCCTCGACGCCGCGGCCGGGCGCGGCCCGGCGGCGCTGCGCAGCACCGCGTTCTGGGATCCCGACAACGGCTGGCGCCGGGGCCTGAGCCGGATCGAGCTCGACCAGACCGCGCATCTGCGGCGCTGGACCCTCGGCGACCAGGTCGCGGTGGCGGGCGATCCCCTCGGCGGCGGGACCCTGCTCGGCGGCATCGGCGTGGCCCGGGCGTTCGACCAGGATCCCTACCTGGTGACCTTCCCGCAGCCGTTCTACCAGGGCGTGATCGAGACCCCGGGGGTGGTCGAGGTGTACGCCAACGGGGCGCTGATCGGGCGCCGCGAGGTCGGGGCCGGGCCGATCAACCTGCAGAACCTCGGCGTGCCGCCGGGGCGCAGCGACGTGCGGGTGGTGATCCGCGATCCCTTCGGCAACCGTCGCGAGCTGTCCACCGCGACCTACTACGGCGGCAGCGCGCTGCTGGCGCCGGGGCTGTCGGACTACGCCCTGCGCCTGGGCGTGGTGCGGGGCGGCGGCGGCCTCGACGACGATTACGGCGACACGCCCGCATGGCAGGGCTGGTACCGGCGCGGCGTCAGCGACCGTCTCACGCTCGGGGCGCGCAGCGAAGGCGACGACGCCTTCGCCAACGTCGGCGTCGACGCGACCCTGCGCACCGACCTCGGCGAGTTCGGCGTCGCGCTGGCGCGCAGCCGCGACGAGGTGGCCGGCGCCGGCGATGGCGTCTCGCTCAGTTACAGCTATGGCGGCCCGCGCATGGGCCTGTCGCTGGGCGCGCGCCGTTTCAGCGCCGCGTACCGCAACCTCGGCTCGCCGTTCGACCTGCTCGGTGCGCGGCTGCGGGAAGACGATTACGCCAACCTGTCCTGGTCGCCGCTGACGCAGCTGTCGCTGCAGCTGGGGCACGGCCGGCAGCGGCGCGAGGGGCTGGGCGCGGAGCGCAACACCAGCTTCGGCGCCACATGGCGGGTGTCCTCGTGGGTGCAGATGCTGTTCATGGTGCAGCGGAGCCAGGGGCTGTTCGAGGACACCTCCGCCCTGCTCAGCCTCAACATCGCGCTGGCCCGCGACAGCCTGGCGTTCAACGTCCGCGACCAGCGACTGCGCGGCATCGACGGCGCCGCGGACAGCCGCAACCGGGGCTACGGCATCGACGCCCGTCGCTCGCGGCCGGTCGACACCGGCTGGGGCTACGACGTCAGCCTGCAGCACGACGGATTCGGCGACAGCGGCTTCGGCCAGGTCGAGTACCAGGGACGGCATGGCCGCTACGCCCTGCAGATGGACCATTTCGGCGGCCGCACCGGTGGCCGCCTGCTGGCCAACGGCGCCCTGGTCGCCATCGGCGGGCGCGCCTACGCCACGCCGCCGCTGGAGACGGGGTTCGCCCTGGTGCGCGTGCCGGACGTCGCCGGGGTGCCGATCCTGCGCGAGAACCTGGAGGTCGGCCGCACCGATGCGCGCGGCGACCTGCTGGTGCGCGGCCTGATTCCCTACTACGCCAACCGGATCGCGCTCGATCCGGCGCAGGTGCCGCTGGCCTACGAGATCGTGCGGGAGGCGGGCAGCCTGTCCGTGTTCCGCAACACCGGCAGCGTGGCGACCCTCGAGGCGCGTCCGCTGCACGCCGTGTCCGGACGGATCGCGGTGCGCGATGCGCAGGGTACGCGCCCGGTCGCCTTCGGCCTGCTGCAACTGGAGCACGAGGGCGCCGAGCATCGCAGCCCGCTGGGCTCGGAAGGGCGCTTCTATTTCGAACGGCTGCCGCCCGGCCGCTACCGGGCCAGCGTCGACAGCGATGGCGCGCGCGCGTGGTGCCGGATCGAGATCCCCCCGCCAAGCGGCGCCGGCATCCGCGATCTGGGGGTCATCGAATGCACGCCGACGACACGAGGGGAACCATGAGCAGGATCGACGTCGCCCATCTCCGCTGCCGCGCCGCATCGCGTCGCACGCGTGGCGCACCCGAGCGCGCTGCGCGTACTGCGCTGCTGGCCGTGCTGCTGGCCGGCGCGGGCGCCGCGCAGGCCGGCGACTGCATGATCTCGGCCACGCCGATCAGCTTTGGCCCCTACGATCCGATCACCACCGCCACGCCGATCGACAGCAGCGGCAGCATCCGCGTCGACTGCGACCCGACCACCTTCGGCGAGGCGCTGTTCGGCGTGTTCGTCACGATCTCGCTCAGCCAGGGCAGTTCGGGCACGTACGCGGCGCGCACGCTGCGGCAGGCGCCGGCCTCGATCCTGCAGTACAACCTGTACACCACCGCCGCGCGCGCCACCGTCTGGGGCAACGGCAGCGGCGGCACCCAGACCGTCGGCGGCGGCGTGGGCGGGATCTTCAGCGGGCAGCCGACGCCGCGCAGTTTCCCCGTGTACGGCCGGATCCCGGCCGGGCAGGATCCCCACCTCGGCCTGCACAGCGACACGATCACCGTGGCCGTGGTGTTCTGAAGACCACCGCGGCGCCCGGGTGGCGGCCGGTCACCGCGGTTCCGGGCCAGCCTCGGGTGGCGCGACACCGTCGCCGCGCTTGCGTTATCGGCGCGCGGCCGCGCCGGGTCGCCGTCGCAAGCCTGATGCGAGGCGGGGGCCGCCGCGGAAGCGCCGACCGCGGCGCACTGCCGGCGCGGCGCAAGTTGCACTATATTGGTGCAATGTCGCCGCCCATCGCCTTCGATCCCGCCCTCGACGCCCTGGTCACGCCGGTGCTGCGGGCCGATCGCCACGGCCGGGTCACGGTCTGCAACCAGGCGTTCGCGCGCTGGCTGGGGGTCAGCCAGAAGCGCCTGCCCGACCAGCCGCTGGTGGCGCTGGAGGCCGAAGGCGACAGCCTGCGCCAGGCGCTGCAGGCGAAGGACGATGTCGAGGGACCGCGTCGGTTGCGGCGGGTGGCGCTGGCCTTCCTCGGCGGCGAGCCGCGCTTCGCCGACGTCTGGCTGAGCCGCGAGGCCGACGGCGGCCTGCTGCTCGAGGCCCACCCGGTCGACGAGTTCCCCGGCGAGGATCCCACGCGCGCGCTGCCGCTGGCGCTGTCGGCCGCGCTCAAGGGCCTGGCGCACGAGCTCCGCAACCCGCTGGCCGGGCTCAAGGGCGCGGCCCAGCTGCTCGGCCGCCGCGCCGCCGACGCGGACTCGCGCGAACTGGTCGCGCTGATCGCGTCGGAGGTGCAGCGGCTCACCCAACTGGTCGACCAGCTGATGTCGCCGGCGCCGCCGCAGCCGCACCAGCCGTTGAACATCCACGGCGTGCTCGAGCAGGTGGTGCGACTGGCCGAACAGGAAGCCGGCTGGGCGGTGCGCCTGGTGCGCGACTACGACCCCAGCCTGCCGCTGCTCGGCGGCGACCCGGACCGCCTCACCCAAGCGGTGTGGAACCTGGTGCGCAACGCGATCCAGGCCGGCGCGGCCAACGTCAGCCTGCGCACGCGCGCCGAGTTCGGGGTGCGCATCGGCGAGCAGGTGCATCCGCTGGCGCTGCGGATGGAGATCGTCGACGACGGCCGCGGCGTGCCCGAGGCGCTGGCCGAACAGATCTTCCTGCCGCTGGTGTCGGGTCGCGCCGACGGCAGCGGCCTCGGGCTGGCGATGGCGCAGCAGGTCGCGCGCGAGCATCGCGGTTCGCTCGCCTACCGTTCGCGCCCGGGGCATACCGTGTTCACCCTGCTGCTGCCGCTGGCCGAGGACGAAGGCGCTGCCGCGGGCGGCACCGCCACCACCGGGACGACGCCATGAGGAGGATCGATGTCGGATGACGCTGCTTCGGTGTGGGTGGTCGACGACGACCGCTCGGTGCGCTTCGTGCTGGCGACCGCGCTCAGCGACGCGGGCTACGAGGTGTCGGGCTTCGATTCGGCGCAGGCGGCGCTCGACGCGCTCAGGTCGCGGCCGGCGCCGCAGCTGCTGTTCACCGACGTGCGCATGCCCGGCGACGACGGCCTGCAACTGCTGGAGAAGATCAAGCAGGCGCATCCCCAGTTGCCGGTGGTGGTGATGTCGGCCTACACCGACGTGGCCAGCACCGCCGGCGCGTTCCGCGGCGGCGCGCACGAATTCCTGTCCAAGCCCTTCGACCTCGACGAGGCGGTGGAACTGGCCGCGCGCGTGCTCGGCGAGCGCGCCGAGGCCGCCGCCGGCATGGCGCCGGAGGTCGAGCCCGCGGGCGACGTGCTGGTCGGCGACTCGCCGGCGATGCGGCAGCTGTTCCGCGCGATCGGGCGCCTGGCGCAGGCGCCGCTGACGGTGCTGATCACCGGCGAGACCGGTACCGGCAAGGAACTGGTGGCGCGCGCGCTGCACCGCGAGTCGCCGCGCGCCCGGCAACCGTTCGTCGCGCTCAACACCGCCGCGATCCCGGCCGAACTGCTGGAAAGCGAACTGTTCGGCCACGAGGCCGGCGCGTTCACCGGCGCGGCCCGCCGCCACATCGGCCGCTTCGAACAGGCGCACGGCGGCACCCTGTTCCTGGACGAGATCGGCGACATGCCGGCCTCGCTGCAGACCCGGCTGCTGCGGGTGCTGGCCGAGGGCGAGTTCTTCCGCGTCGGCGGGCGCGAGCTGATCCGGGTCGACGTGCGCGTGATCGCCGCCACCCACCAGGACCTGGAAACGCTGGTGCAGGAAGGCCGCTTCCGCGCCGACCTGCTGCACCGGCTCGACGTGGTGCGATTGCGCCTGCCGCCGCTGCGCGAGCGCCGCGGCGACGTGCCGGCGCTGGCCGAACGCTTCCTGCACGAGGCCGCGGAAAAATTCGTCGCGCCGCCCAAGCGTTTCGGCAAGGCTGCGCTCGATCGCCTGCTGCAGCACGGCTGGCCGGGCAACGTGCGGGAACTGGAGAACCTGTGCTGGCGCCTGGCCGCGCTGGCGCCGGCCGACACCATCACCACCTCCGACCTCGACGGCATGCTCCAGGCCGGCGACGAGGCCAGCGCCGACTGGGACGGCGCGCTCAAGGCCTGGGCCCGCGAACAGCTGGCCGCGGGCACGGCCGACCTGCACGCCCGCGCCCGCGAGCGCTTCGACCACGCCCTGCTCGAGGCCGCGCTGGAACACACCGGCGGCCGCCGCACAGAAGCCGCGACCCGGCTCGGGCTCGGCCGCAACACCGTCACCCGCAAGCTCGGCGCCAGCCGCCGCCCGCGCCGCGGCTGAGCGACGACCCTTCACCGTAGCCCGGGTAAGCGCAGCGCACCCGGGACGCGCGGCAATCCGGCCCGATGCGTCGTGACGTCGCCCCGACACAGACATGGCGGATCGCGACCGCGGGCTGGCATCGACCTTCACACGTAGCCCGGGTAAGCGCAGCGCACCCGGGACGGCCCGCAGGCCCGCAGCTCCCCGGGTGCGCTTCGCTTACCCGGGCTACGCCACCGCCTGTCCGCACGTGGGACCATCGCAACCCGACCAGGCCCGCATGTCTAGCAAATGCGCCGTGCGTCCGCGACCGCGCGCACTCGTAGAGAAACCTGCATCCAGCCAAACCGTCGCCACGCCGCGCGCCTTGGCCGGCCCCGGATTCCCCGCTACGCTCCAACGCCCACGCATTGCGTGCCCGACGCCGTGAAATCCGCGCGTCCCGGGCCGACCGACCCCCCATGCCCGACACCATCCACGCGACGTCCGTTCGATCCCGTTCCGCCGCGCTCGCGATGGCCGCTGCGCTGCTGCTGTCCGCGTGCGCGTCCGCGCCGCGCTCAGCGGCAGGGCCCACGCCTGCGTCGGCCCCGCCGCCGCGCGAGATCGCGCAGACCGGCACCGTGTCCAAGGCGGTCGCGAACCTGGCCTCGGCTTCCGGCAGCCTGGTCAGCGGCCGCATGCTGCTCACCCAGGCCGCCGAGGGGGTGCGCGTGCGCGGCCAGGTCGGCGGGCTGGTGCGCAACGGCGCCCACGGGCTGCAGGTGCATGAACGCGGCGACTGCAGCGCGGTCGACGCGCGCAGCGCGGGGCGCTACTACGATCCGCTGGCCGGCGCCCGCCAGGATGGCGCGGTCGGCGCCGAACCCGGCCGCATCGTCGCCGGCCCCGACGGCGTGGCCACGGTCGACCTGCTGGTGCGCGGCGCGGTGCTCGGCAGCGGCGCCGACAACGACATCCTGCGCCGCTCGCTGCTGGTGCTGGGCGCCACCCCGGGTGCGATCAGCGCACGCGTGGCATGCGGCATCATCACCGCGGGTGAATGAAGCGCCCACTAGGCTGCGGACCCTCGAGCCCCACGAGGAGACACGCGTCATGCGCAAGGCCCAGCTGCTGATCCTGCCCGCCGCCCTGCTGCTCGCCGCCTGCCAGCCGCAGGCCCCCGAGGACGAAGTCGCCGCCACGCCATCACCGGCGCCGGCGCCCGAGTCTCCGGCGGCAGGCATGGAGGCCACCGACACCACGCCGCCGGGCGAAGTACACAACATGGTCTCGACCACGGCCAGCGCCACGCTGGCGCCGACCGAAGGCAACGAGGTCGCCGGCCGCCTGGAGTTCGCCATCGTCGACGGCGGCATCCGCATCACCGGCGAGGTCAGCGGCCTCGCGCCGGGCAGCGAGCATGGCTTCCACGTCCACGAGAACGGCGACTGCAGCGCCCCGGACGGCAGCAGCGCCGGCGGCCACTTCAATCCGGCCTCTACCGCGCACGGCCGCGTCGGCGAAGGCGAGCACCATGCCGGCGACAGCGACAACATCGTCGCCAACGACCAGGGCGTGGCCGCGGTCGACACCCTCCTGCGCGGTGCGACCCTGGGCGACGGCGAATCCACCGAGGTCATCGGCCGCGGCGTGATCGTGCATGCCGATCCGGACGACTACGCCACCCAGCCCACCGGCAACGCCGGCGCGCGCCTGGCCTGCGGGGTGATCTTCGGGACCTAGGCCCGGCGCGTTCCGCCGGGCGCGCCTGCTGGCGAGATCCCGCATGCCGGGGTCTCGCCGACGCGGCCTGACGCAGCCTGTCGAGGCCCGAACCGCTCCTGCGCTTCTACAGCGTCGCGGCGTCCACGTCCGCGGCGGCATCGACGAAGGTCACGTCGATGCCGTGCGCGCCCAGCACCGCGGCGAACTGCCGCTGGCGCGACTCGAACTGTGCGAACAGTCGCCGCAGGCGGTCGTGGTCGTCCGTGCCAGGCCGCTGGCGCACCCGCCAGGCCGCGGGTGCGAACAGTGCGATCCGCACCTCGCCGCCGACGTAGCGCGCCAGCGGCTCGGGCGGCGCATCGAGCACCGCTTCGCGCTCCGGCGACAGCAGCGCGGTCTCGATCAGCGGCCACAGCGGGTCGAGCCCCAGGTGTTCGTACTGCAGCGCGACCATCGCCGCGAGGTCGTGCACGGTCAGGCAGCGCGCGTGTTCGATCCTCGCGCCGAACGCGTCCTGCAGCAGCAGCGCGGTGTCGGCCCGGGCCATGCCGCTGTCCAGCAGCCGCGCCTCGAACGCCTCCCCGACCGCCTGCGCAACCCCCGCATCGCCACGCAGCAGGAACGGCAGCACGCGCAGGCTGCCGCCGCGCAGCGACGCATCGGCGGCCAGCGGCTGCGGGATCGCGCCACCGGCATCGGCACCGAACGCGATCAACCGCGCCGCGCCATCGCCGCCCGGCGCGCGCTGCTGCAGCTCGAACAGCCGTCGGTGCAGCGGCCAGCCGGGACGCAGGGCCTCGGCCGGATCGAAGTGCGCCGCGGCCAGGCACAGGTCGAGCGTGCGCACCCCGGGCACCAGCGCGGCCAGGTCGCGGCCCAGCAGCGCGACCACCCGCGCGGCCTGGGCCTGCGGCAGCGCATCGACCGCGGGCGCGCTGCCAGGCGCGAGTTCCAGCGCGAGGACGCCGGCGACGTTGCCCGCGTCGGGGCGCACGGCAGCGGCGGCACTGTGATCCTCGTTCATCGGGCCATTCGCAACGGTACGTTAGACTCGCGATTATGCCCGTCGTGCGTGACGGGCCGCACCGGACAAAGAGGTTCCCGCGATGCTGCAAGGTCGTCCCGTCGCCGTGCTGGGTGGCGTCCGCATTCCGTTCTGCCGCCAGAACACCGCCTATTCGGACGTGGGCAACCTCGGCATGTCGGTGCGCACCCTCGGCGCCCTGGTCGAGAAGTTCGGCCTGCACGGGCAGCAGCTCGGCGAAGTGGCGATGGGCGCGGTGATCAAGCACAGCAGCGACTGGAACCTCGGCCGCGAGGCCGCGCTCTCGTCGGGCCTGTCCGCGCTCACCCCCGGCATCACCCTGCAGCGCGCCTGCGGCACCTCGCTCGACAGCGTCAACCTGATCGCCACGAAGATCGCCACCGGCCAGATCGAGTCCGGCATCGGCGGCGGCTCGGACACCACCTCCGACGTGCCGATCGTCTACGGCAAGTCGCTGCGCCGGCGCCTGCTCGCGGCCAATGCGGCGAAGACCACGAAGGACAAGATCGCTGCGTTCAAGGGCTTCCGCCTGCGCGAGCTCAAGCCCGATTTCCCCGGCGTGGCCGAGCCGCGCACCGGCAAGTCGATGGGCGAGCACTGCGAGGACATGGCCAAGGAATGGAACATCTCGCGCGATTCGCAGGACGAACTCGCCGTGGCCTCGCACCACAAGCTGGCCGCGGCCTACGAACGCGGCTTCTTCGACGACCTGGTGGTGAGCTTCCGCGGCGTCTCGCGCGACAACATCCTGCGCCCGGACACGTCGCTGGAAAAGCTGGCCACGCTCAAGCCCGCGTTCGACAAGGCCTCCGGCCGCGGCACGCTGACCGCGGCCAACTCCACCCCGCTCACCGACGGCGCCGCCGCTTGCCTGCTGGCGAGCGAGGACTGGGCCGCCGCGCACGGGCACGAGGTGCTGTGCCGCATCCGCGACGTGCAGGTGGCCGCGGTCGACTTCGTGCACGGCGAAGGCCTGCTGATGGCGCCCACCGTGGCGGTGGCCGAGATGCTGGCGCGCAACGGCCTGTCGCTGCAGGACTTCGACTTCTACGAGATCCACGAGGCCTTCGCCGCGCAGGTGCTGTGCACGCTGCGCGCCTGGGAGAGCGAGGACTACTGCCGCAGCCGGCTGCACCTGGAGGCGCCGCTGGGCCGGATCGATCCGGCGAAGATCAACCCGCTCGGTTCCTCGCTCGCCACCGGCCACCCGTTCGCCGCCACCGGCGCGCGCATCGTCGCCACCGCGGCCAAGCAATTGAAGGAACGCGGCGGCGGCCGCTGCCTGGTGTCGATCTGCACCGCGGGCGGCATGGGCGTGGTGGCGATTCTGGAGCGCTGACGCGCCGCGCTCCGTACACGTACCCGGCGCGGGGCGTATCCCCGCGCCGGTAGAATGGCGTCATGCCTCTCCTCCAGATCCAGCGCGTCGACTTCAGCGTCGGCGGGCCGCTCCTCCTCGAACACGTCGACCTGACCATCGAACCCGGCGAACGGGTGTGCATCGTCGGTCGCAACGGTGCCGGCAAGTCCACGCTGATGCGGCTGATGGCCGGCGAACTGCGGCCGGACGACGGCGAGATCCGGGTTCAGGGCGGCGTGGTGGTCGCGCGCATGGCGCAGGAAGTGCCGCAGGACACGCAGGGCACGGTGTTCGACGTGGTCGCGCTCGGCCTGGGCGACCTCGGGCGCCTGCTCGCGCGCTACCACCATGCGCTGCACGACGGCGACATGGAGGCGATGGGCGAGGCTCAGGCGCAGATCGAGGCGCAGCACGGCTGGGACCTCGACAGCCGGGTGCAGCAGGTGCTGGCGCGGCTGGAACTGCCCGAAGAGACCGACTTCGGCGCGCTGTCGGGCGGCATGAAGCGCCGCGTGCTGCTGGCGCAGGCGCTGGTGCGAAACCCCGACATCCTGCTGCTGGACGAACCCACCAACCACCTCGACATCGAGGCGATCGCCTGGCTCGAGGGCTTCCTCAAGTCGTTCGCCGGCAGCATCGTGTTCGTCACCCACGACCGCAGCTTCCTGCGCGCGCTGGCCACGCGCATCGTCGAGATCGACCGCGGCCGCGTCACCAGTTGGCCGGGCGACTACGACAACTACCTGCGCCGCCGCGAGGAGCGCCTGCATGCCGAGGCGCAGGAGAACGCGCGCTTCGACAAGCTGCTGGCGCAGGAGGAAGTGTGGATCCGCCAGGGCATCAAGGCCCGCCGCACCCGCAACGAGGGCCGGGTGACCGCATTGAAGGCGATGCGTCGCGAGCGCGCGCAGCGGCGCGAGCTGTCGGGCAACGTGAGGATGGAAGTCGCCAGCACGCGCAACTCCGGCAAGAAGGTGATCGAGGCCAGCCATGTGACCCAGTCCTACGACGGGCGTGTGCTGCTGGACGACGTGTCCACCACGATCCTGCGTGGCGACCGCATCGGCATCATCGGCCCCAACGGCTCGGGCAAGTCGACGCTGCTCAAGATCCTGCTCGGCGAACTGGTGCCGCAACATGGCGAGGTGAGGCTGGGCACCGGTCTGCAGGTCGCATATTTCGACCAGCACCGCAGCCAGCTCGACGACACCCGCAACGCGCTGGAAAACGTCGCCGAAGGGCAGGACTTCATCGAGATCAACGGCAGTCGCCGGCACGTGGTCGGCTACCTGCAGGATTTCCTGTTCACACCCGAGCGCGCGCGCGCGCCGATCACGCGCCTGTCCGGCGGCGAGCGCAACCGCCTGTTGCTGGCGCGGCTGTTCGCGCAGCCGTCGAACCTGCTGGTAATGGACGAACCGACCAACGACCTCGACGTGGAGACGCTCGAACTGCTGGAGGAACTGCTGGCCGACTACCGCGGCACCCTGCTGCTGGTCAGCCACGATCGCGACTTCCTCGACAACGTGGTGACCAGCACGATGGTGCTGGAGGGCGAGGGCCGGCTGGGCGAATACGTCGGTGGCTATGCCGACTGGTTGCGGCAGCGGCCGACCGCGGCCACGCAATCCATCGCCCCCGATGCGGCAGTGGCGCAAGCCGCCGCTTCTTCGGCCGCGCCCGCGCCGGCCCGGCGCAAGCTCGGGTTCAAACAGGCGCGCGAACTCGAGCAGCTGCCGGCGCGCATCGAGCAGCTCGAAGGCGAGATCGCCTCGCGCACCGCGGCGATGGCCCGGCCCGCGTTCTTCCAGCAGGATGGCGGCGCGATCACCGCCGCGAACCTGGCGCTCGCGCAACTGCAGGTGGAACTCGACGCCGCCTATGCGCGATGGCAGGAACTCGAGGCCGAATGAGGTTGTGCCCGCCGTAGCCGTCCCGTAGCCCGGATAAGCGCAGCGCATCCGGGACCCCGCGCGCACTCCCCGGATGCGCTGCGCTTATCCGGGCTACGGCGTCGGGGCGACTGCCGCACCGTCTAGGAAGGAAACACGTCGAGCAGCGCCACCGCGGCCGCCGCGGCCGTGGCCGCGAGCAATCCGGCGGTGATGCGCAGGCCGAACGCGCGGCCACCGCTGACGAAGGCGACCACCGATTTGGCGATCGAGCTGGCGGCGACCAGCCCGACCACCGCCCACTGCGCCTGGCGCGTGTCGATGGTGCCGTCGCGGAACAGCGTGGCCACGGTCGCGGTGGCGGCCTGCAGCTCCGCCAACGCGGTGAGGAACGCGGTGGCCAGCGCCGCGTTCGGCCCCAGCCAGTGCGCGGCGACGTGCGAGACCACCAGCACGCCGGCGATGAGTGCCGCCAGTCCGATCGCCTGGCCGATACGGAACATGCGCGTCTCCGCGGAGGGCGGCGGCGCTTCGCTGCGGCCGTTGCGGCGTACGCCCAGCAGCGCACCGGCAACCAGCACGGCGCCCGCCGCGAGCAGGGGCAGGGCGACGACCGGCAGCAGCGCGGGCGCGACCGCGAGCAGGATCGGCACGAACAGGCTGAGCGAGGCGAGGTTGGCCAGCATCGTCGCCCCGGTCGCGGCATGCAGCAGCGCCGGCTCGGACTTCGCGCGCTGGCCGAAGCCGGCGGTGGCCGCGGTCGAGGACACGTAGCCGGAAAAGAAACCCGACAGCAGCAGGCCCCAGCGGCTGCCGATCAGGCGCAGCGCGACATGGCCGAGCGCACCGACCGCCATCACCAGCACCACCAGCTTCCACACCGTGGCCAGGTTGAGCGCGCCGTAGGGCCCGATCGGCTCGTCCGGCAGCAGCGGCAGCACGATCAGCGCGAACGCGAGCAGCACCAGGCCGTCGGCGATCTCGCGGTTGCTGATCACCTCGCGGCTGAAGTGGTGCAATCGCGCCTTGGCCTGGATCAGGATCGCGATCAGCACCGCGAGCATGCCCGCGGCCCCGGGTTCGCGCATCGCCAGGCCGCCCAGCAGCACGCTGCACAGGAGCGCGATCTCGGCGGTGATGCCGGTATCGGTCTGGCTGGTACGCAGGTAGCTCAGCGCGGCGAAGGTACCCGCGAGCAGCAGGATGGCGATGAATGCGGGCAGCCCGATCCACAGCGCGATAGCGCCGGCCAGCGCGGCCAGCGTGTGCGTACGCAGGCCTGCCGCGATCGCCGGGTCGCCGTCCTTGCGGCGTTCGTACAGCAGGCCGATCAGCAGGCCGGCGCCGAGCGCAGTGGTCAGGGACAGCAGGGGCAGGTCGGCGGCCTCGGGCATCGCCGCACTATGCCATGGCCCCCGATGCGTTCGCGGGCAGCGGGACGCGGCCTGTCCCGTGCGATGCACGGGCGTGGCGGCCCGCGTTTACCGGGCAGGACGCGCGACGTCGTCCTGCCGCGGCATCGGGGGCGGCAGGCTCAGCCCCGCAGCCTCGGCACGCCATGTTCGTCGCGGTCCTCGAACACCGCTTCGTCGGCGATCTGCTGGTGCAGATCGCGCGCCGGCAGCGGCGTCACCGCTTCGCTGCGCGCGGCCGCAAGCGCGTTCGCATGGCACTGGCGGGCGCGGGCGTCGTCGCCGGCGGCGGCATAGCCATGGCCGAGCGCTTCCCAGGCGTCCGCGCCACCGCCCTGCGCCAGCGCGCGGTGGAGGTAGGCTTCGGATCGCGGCCAGTCGCCGCTGGCCTGCGCCAGGCGAGCAAGCGTCAGCAGCAGGGCGGGACTCGCGGGGTGGGCCTTGAGCCAGGTTTCGGCCTGGGCGCGACGGTGCTCGATGCGACCGACCGTCAGCAGGCCGTAGCGGGTGGCGAGCGCCTCGTCCCAGCGGGTGTCGAGCGCGTGCTCGATGCTCTTCGTTGCCGCGTCATCCCAGCCGAACGCCGCGGCGCGCGATGCGTAGGCGCCGACCACCGCCGGTTCGGCCTTGAGCGGCTTGGGCAGCGCGTCCCAGCGCTCGGCCAGCGCATTGGCATCCGGCGCCTCGCGCAACGAAGCTTCCGCCCAGGCCAGTTCGCGTTCGGCCAGCACCGCCTCGGGCCAGGCATGCTGCTGGCGCAACGCGCCGAGCAGACCCCAGGCCTGCGCCGCCTGCCCGCTGCTGCCCAGCGCCTCGGCGCGCAGGGCCAGTCCCCGCGGCGGCAGCGGTTGCGCGGCGGGCGCGTCGAGTGCGACCAGCGCATCGGTCGGGCGCTGGTCGCGCAGCGCGAGTTCGGCCGTCGCGATCGCGCGCGACGCGGGGTGGCGCTCGCCGAACGCTTCCAGGTGCGCGCGCGCGGCGGCCGCGTCGCCGCGCGCCAGTGCGGCTTCCGCGGCGCCGATGCGCGCGGCCGCCTCCACCCGCTCGTCTTCGGCCGCCTGCGCCAGCAGCTTCTCGGCGCGCGACCAGTGACCCTGGTGCAGGGCGTCGAAACCGTCGCCGACGCGGGTGCGCGCCCGGGTGTCGCGGTGCCTGCCCCAGGCGCGGAACGGCAGCGACAGCAGCGTCCACAGCAGCCACAGCGCGAACGCCGCGGCGAACAGCAGCGCCATGCCCACCAGCACGGTGGTGGTGTAGTCGTAGCCGCGCCAGCGCACCAGCACGTAGCCCGGGTCCTGGGACAGCAGCAGCTGCGCCACCAGGGCGCCGGCCAGGGCCAGCACCAGCCACAGCAGCAGGTTGCGGAACAGGTTCATCGTGGGCTCCTTCGTTCGGCTGGCCCCGTCGGCCCGTGCCCCAGCCTCGCGCGGACGGCGTTGAGGCCGTGTGCAGTGGCTGAACGCGCGCTCAGCGGGCGCTGCGCTGCTGCCGCAGCTGGGTGAGCGTGGAACCGAGCGCGGGCAGTTCGACCCTCAGCGGGCGCTGGCGCAGCGCCTGCAGCGCCCGGCGCCGATCTGCGCGCTCGGCGGAATCCGGCCACAGCCGCAGCAGCCAGCCATCGACGCGGGACAGCGCTGCGCGATAGCCGGCCTCGTCGCGACGCTCGATCGCGGCCTGGCCCAGGGTCAGTTCCAGTTGCAGCGCGGCCAGGCCGGCCGCGCGATCAGCCGGATCGACCGCGACCGCTGCGGCGCTGGGTCGCACGTCGACGACCTTCGAGAACGCGCGCTCCCACCATGCCGGCGCCGCCCTGGCCGCCGACGCCTCCCGGGGCAGCGACGGCAGCGCCGCCGCGAACGCCTCGAGCCGGCCGGCGGCCACGGCCTTCGGGTCTTCACCCAGCGCGTCCAGGGCCGCGCGTTCCTGGGTCAGCGCCTGGCGCAGGTCGAGCCAGGCAGGATCGGCGATCCCGTCGAGCAGTTGCGCGGCCAGCGCGTAGGCCTGGCGGGCGCCGTCGAGGTCGCCCGCGAGCTGCAGGCGTTGCTGGCCCTGCGCCAGCAGCAGTTCGACTTCGTCCAGGCGCAGCGCCTGCGCGGCATCGCGTTCGGGATCGGCGAGGCGCTGCACGCTTTCCTCGACCAGGGCCGCGCGCTGGCCGAGCCCGATCACTTCCTCGCGCAACAGCCGGTTGGTCGCCTCGGCCTGCTGCAACCGGGCGGTCTGCGCGCGCTGGTCGCGACGCAGGGTGGCGATCCGCTCCTCGAGCGAGCCGATGCGCTGGCGGTCCGCGTCGGCCGCCCGCATGCCGGCCTCACGCACCGCCTCCCAGCGCTGCCAGCCGGCGAACGCGGCCGCCCCCAGCAGGGCCAGCACCAGCACCCACGCGATGGCGGATCCGGTGCGTCTGCGGGATGCGGCGGGAACTGTGGGGGTATCGCTCATCGACACGGGGGACGTCAGGAGCTGCGCATGCTATCCGATGCCTTGGAACGTCGTGCGGGGCCGGCCCCGGCCGCCAGCAGCGAACGCGGGCGCGCGTCGGCGGCGATGCGCACGTCGGCGAAGCCCGAGGCGCGCGCCAGTTGCGCCAGCCGTTCGCTGGCCGCCAATACACGCGCACGCCGGAGCCGGGACAGCAGGTCCACCGGGAGCGCATCGAGCAGGCGTTGCAGGGCTTCACCGCTGCTCAGCGCCAGCCAGACCGGTGCCTCCAGCGCGCGCAGGCGCGCAAGCGACCGCGGCGTGGGCGTCAGCGGCACGCGCGCATAGACCTCGGCGCGCAGCACGCGCGCGCCGCGCCGCGCCAGCGTCGGCGCGATCAGGTTGCGTCCGCCCGGCGCGGTGACCAGGCCGACGCTGCGTCCGCGCACCGCGCCGAGCGCGGGCAGCGCCAGCAGGCCTTCGCTGTCCATGCGCGAAGGTGCGGCCACGTCGGCGATGCCGACGCGTCGCAGCGCCGCGGCCGTACCCGAGCCCACCGCCAGCCAGGCCTGTCCGCGCCGTGCACGCAGGCGTTGCAGCGAGGCCGCCGCGCGCACTGCCGACGGACTGGTGAACAGCACGATGTCGCCCTGCAGTGCCTCGCGCAGGGCCGCGCGCGCGACGGCATCGCGGCGCGGCTCGATCCGCCATGGCGACAGCGCCAGCACGCGCGCGCCGTGCGCGGCGGCGGCCCGACGCATCGGCGCGTGGCCGCCGACGGGACGCAGCGAGATCACGTAGCATTCGCGCAGCTTCGGCGTGGCGGCATCCGGCGACATGTTCGCCAGCTTGGTGCCTGGCCCCGCACGCCGCAAGCGGCCCGCTCCCCCTCCTGACGATGCTTCCGCACATGACCGAACTCCCGGACGACGCCCTGCGCGCCATGGAAGCGCAACTCCTCGCCATGCCGCCGGCGCGCGCGATCGGGCTGCGCATCACCGGTTGCACGCACGACCGCCTGCGGCTCGAGGCGCCGCTCGCGGCCAACGTCAACGACAAGGGCAGCGCCTTCGGCGGCAGCCTGGTGTCGCTGATGACGCTCGCCGCCTGGGGCCTGACCGCGATGAAGATCGAACAGGCGGGATTGCGTGCCGATGTCTATGTCGCCGACTCCCAGGTGCGCTACCTCACCCCCCTGCTCGCGGACCTGCGCGCCGAGGCGTGGCTCGACGGCGACGCGTCCTGGGACGTCTTCCTGGCCACCCTGCGCAGCCGCGGCCGGGCACGGGCCACGCTGGACTCGCACGTTCTGCTGCCCGACGGCGGCATCGCCACCCGGGCACGCTCGCGCTATGCCGCGATCCTCAGGCCGGCCTGAGGCGCTGGCCGCGGTACTTCCGGCGGACTGCTAGCATGGCGTCATCGAAACCGGGGAGCAGGTCGATGCGGCAATCGCGACAATGGTGGATGGCCTGCGCGATCGCGCTGCTGCTGGTGGGCTGCGCCAGCACCGGCAGCCAGATGTCGGCGCTCGAGCGTGCCCAGTACAACTTTTCCGCGGCGATCCGCTGGGGCGACTTCGAGGGCGCGTGGAACCTGGTCGATCCCGCGTTTCGCGATGCGAACCCGATGAGCGCACTGGAGTTCGAACGCTACAAGCAGATCCAGGTGTCGCACTATCGCGACCTCGCTTCCAGTCCGGGCGAGACCGAGGCGCTGCGCGAGATCGAGATCGGCGTCGTCAACCGCCACACCATGGCCGAGCGCACGATGCGCTACACCGAACAGTGGCGCTACGACGCGGAGAAGAAGGCGTGGTGGATCACCGGGGGTTTGCCGGATTTCTGGGCGGGGGAGTGAGCGGGTCGACGGGCTGATCGCGTTCTCTTTCGATCGAGGCGGCGGTCGCCGGATCAGATCGGTCCAAAGGATTGAACGGTAAGAGCTTCCGCTCGCCGCAGGCGAGCGGGTTCATTTCTTTTGACGCTTATCAAAAGAAATGAACCCGGCCGCCGGAGGCGGACGGAAGCTCTTGATTCCCATGGCATGCCCAGGCAAGGCGTGTCGAAAGACACCGGCGACCAGTTCGGACCGGGCGCGACGCATCCGGCCGCCGAGGGAGCGGCCAACGCCGCCCAACCCCCGCCCCTGTGCGACAATCCCGTCCCCTCCCGCACCCCGATCCGCCGTGGACTTCCAGGAACTGCTGGCCTTCGCCGGCCGCCAACAGATGCTGTCGCTGATCTTCGTCGGGCTCACGGGCGGCATCATCCTGAACGAGATCTTCGGCCTGCTGCGTCCGTTCAAGACGGTGCGCCCGGCCGAGGTCACCGCGCTGGTCAACCGCGACAACGCGCTGGTGGTGGACCTGCGCCCGATCGCGGATTTCGACAAGGGCCACATCCCCGGCTCGAAGAACGTGCAGATGAGCCAGTTCGATCCCGAGAACAAGAAGCTCGCCGCGGCCAGGGCGCTGCCGGTGGTGCTGGTGTGCAAGACCGGGTTCACCGCCGGCGACGCCGCCAAGCGGCTGAAGAAGGCCGGTTTCGAGCGGGTCTTCGTGCTCGACGGCGGCATCGGCGGCTGGCAGCAGGCCGACCTGCCGCTGGCCAAGGGGCGTGGCTGAGCCCGAAGTGCGATAATCGCCCTCTTTCCGAACCAGATACCGGAGCAGTCCCAGGATGTCCGAGCAAGCCCCCAACGGCGGCGCCGTGCCCGCGCAACAGCCCAATGGCCCGCAGTTCAGCGTCGAGAAGATCTACGTCAAGGACGTCTCGTTCGAGTCGCCCAAGGCGCCGCACGTGTTCAACGAGCAGAACGCGCCGCAGATCAACATGAACCTCAACCAGCGCGTCCAGCGCCTGGGCGAGAACGTGTTCGAGGTGGTGCTGGGCGTCACCCTGACCTGCACCGCGGGCGAGGGCGAGGGCAATTCGGTGTACATGGTCGAAGTACAGCAGGCGGGCGTGTTCGGCCTGACCGGCTTCGAGCCGAACGTGACCGATGCGCTGCTCGGCACCCAGTGCCCCAACGTGCTGTATCCGTACGCGCGGCAGCTGATCGGCGACCTGATCCAGTCCGGCGGCTTCGCGCCGTTCCTGCTGCAGCCGATCAACTTCGACGCGCTGTATGCGGAAGGGCTGCGCCAGCGCCAGGCCCAGCAGGGCGCCGGCAACGGCGACCTGGCCAGCAGCGAGACGGCCGGCAACGCCTGAGCCATGACGACCCCGGCCGATTCGGTCGCGGTCCTTGGTGCCGGTTCCTGGGGCACCGCGCTTGCGGCGCTGATCGCGCGTCACGGCTTTCCCACCACCTTGTGGGGCCGTGACGCCGCGATCGTCGAGGCGATCGACCGGCGCCACGAGAATCCGCGCTACCTCCCCGGCATTCCGTTGCCGGCGTCGCTGCGCGCCACCACCGACCTCGCCGCCGCCCTGCATGGTGCCGACCTGGTGCTGGTGGTGGTGCCCTCGCACGCCTTCACGCAGACCCTGCACGCGCTGGCGCCGCTGCGCCCGGCGCATGCCGGCGTGGCCTGGGCGGCGAAGGGTTTCGAACCGGGGTCCGGACGGTTCCTGCACGAGGTCGCGGCCGAGGTGCTGGGCGACGACGTCCCATTGGCGGTGGTGACCGGTCCTTCGTTCGCGAAGGAGGTTGCGCAGTGCCTGCCCACGGCACTGACCGTACAGGGCGACGATGCGGCCTTCGTGCAGCAGGTCGCCGACGTGCTGCACGGCCCGGAGTTCCGCGCCTACACCGGCAGCGACATGCGCGGCGCCGAACTCGGCGGCGCGATGAAGAACGTGCTGGCGGTCGCCACCGGCGTCGCCGACGGCATGGAACTCGGCCTCAACGCCCGCACCGGCCTGATCACCCGCGGCCTGAACGAGATGCTGCGGCTCAACGCCGCGATCGGCGGGCGCCCGGAGACCCTGATGGGCCTGGCCGGCCTCGGCGACCTGGTGCTGACCTGCACCGGCGACCTCTCGCGCAACCGGCGCCTGGGCCTGGCCCTGGGCCGCGGCAAGAGCGTGGACGAGGCGGTGCGCGAGATCGGGCAGGTGGTCGAGTCCGTGCAGACCGCCGACGAGGTGATGCGCCTGGCCGAGCGCCACGGCATCGAGTTGCCGATCTCGAGCAGCGTCCGCGCCGTGCTGCACGGCGACATCACCCCGGCCGAGGGGCTGGTCCGCCTGATGGCGCGCCAGCGCAAGGCGGAATACCCGCAGGCCCTGTTCGACTCCGCCCCGGCCGCCTAGCAGGCAGCGGACCATAGGAAAGGTTCTTCTCCCACGTGAGGGAGAAATGGTCCGCGATGGAGATGTCCCGGTCGGGACTTCGGATGGACGCCGCGCCCGGATGCCCGGGGATTGCTACCCGGCCCGGAACGACCCCGGCCGCAAGCCCGTGCCAAATTGCCGACAACCGGGCCAGGCCCCCTCACATTGGACAAGGACCAAAAAAAAGCCCGGCCGTTGCCGGCCGGGCCATGTCGCGACGTCGGGAGAGAGGGGAGGGACGACGTCGCGTCTTGCGCTGTGGAGATGGGGTCGGACAGCGATGCTTTCCAGCCTTACCAGGTGAAGCGCGGGCCGACGAACCAGGCGGTGTCGCCGTCGCTGACCTTCACGTCGCCGTTGAGGCCCCAGTTCCGGTTGAACTTCACCGTGGCGCCGAGGCGGCCGTAGAAGTCGCCGTCGATCTCGTCGCCGTCCTGGTAGCCGGCCAGGGCGTAGCCCTCGAAATTGCTGGTGAACGCGCCGCGGGCGCCGGCCTCGACGCTCCAGCCGTCGGCGTCGCCGGCGCTGCCGAAATCGACCTTCTCGTAGGCCACGCGGGTCAGCAGGTCGGCGCGCGGTGAAATCTCGTGGTTGTAGCCCAAACCGACGCGCCACTGGTCGGCGTCGAAGCCGGTGTCGTCGAATTCCTGGTTGGTGTAATCGCCGAACACGTGGAAATTGGGATGGAACGCGATCGAGGCCCGGGCCCCGAAGCCGTCGGCGTCGGGCAGGCCGTCGCTCAGGTTGGTGGCCGCATAGCCGGCCTCGACGTAGTTGTAGGACACGCCTTCGGCGGCGGAGGCGGCAAACGGCAGGGCAGCGGCAATGGCCAGGCCCAGGAGGGACACGCGCTTCATCGGGGAAATGCCTTTTGGTTTCTTGTAGGTGAGGAGCCGCCCGGGTGGAGAGGGAGGGGGCTCACCGTCGGGGAAAACGGTTCCACCCGGGGCGGCACGCGCATTCTCGACAACCCGGCGCAACCGGGACTGAATACTGTACTGGCAGGTTCAGGAACTTTTCCGGTTCGATCTGGTCCGGAGCTGCGCCGAAGGAGTCGGGCGGACTGCCGTCCCAGGCTGGCGCCACGGGCAGGCGCGGTCGGGGCGCTGCGACCGGAAGCAGGTCGGCCCCCGGCCCCGCTGATGCGAGCGTGCGCAACGGCAGGCTTGGCGGCGTTGCGATCCGACCCATGACCCGGGTGGCCGCTCGCGGAACGCCCCGCGTGGAGAGCCCCTCCGTCCCCGGAAGTCGGCGTCGCAGGATCGCGGGGTCGGAGCTCCGGGCTGCGCGATCGAGTCGGCCGGCTCAGGTCCCGCCCGGGAAACCGAGTTGCCGCCAGGCCTCGAACGCGACCACCGCCACCGCGTTGGACAGGTTGAGGCTGCGGTTTCCCGGCTGCATCGGCAGGCGCAGCCGCCGCTCCGGCGCGATGCGCGCGAGCACCCCGTCGGGCAGGCCGCGCGTCTCGGAGCCGAACAGGAACGCGTCGCCCGCCGCGTAGCGGGGTGCGTCGTAACGCATGCTGTTGCGCGCGCTCAGCGCGAACAGGCGCGGCGGGGCGATCGCGGCGAGCGCCGCCTCGAGCGAGTCGTGTACCCGCAACGTGGCGTACTCGTGGTAGTCGAGCCCGGCGCGGCGCAACTGGCGGTCGTCGAGATCGAAGCCCAGCGGCCGCACCAGGTGGAGCCGGGCGCCGGTGTTGGCGCACAGGCGGATCACGTTGCCGGTATTGGGCGGGATTTCGGGCTGGTGGAGCAGCAGGTCGAACACGGGGTGGCGGGTGGCGGCGTTGCGCGCATTCTCGCGCAGGTACCCGCGGGCAGGATCACCATTCCACCGGCGCACCGCTCCGGTCGAGGAAGCGCCCGCTGTCGGCGGCGGTCGCGCCGGCGACGGTCCGCAGGAGGCCTGCGACCGCTTCGGCCGGCTCCAGTTCGGCCCCGGCTCCGCCCATCTCGGTGCGGACCCAGCCGGGATGCAGCGCGACCACGATGATCCCGCGTTCGGCCAGGGCCCGTGCCAGCAGCACGGTGGCCATGTTCTGCGCGGCCTTGCTGAGGTTGTAGCTGGGCGTGCCGAAGCGGCTGGTCGAGGCGATCGAGCCGAGTTCCGAGGACAGGTTCGCGACCTTCGCCCCGTCGCACAGCAGCGGCGCGAGCGCCTGGGTCAGCAGCAGGGGGCCGAGGGCGTTGGTGCGGAAACTGTCCTCGAAGTTCGCCGCGGTCAGCGCGCCGAAGCGCTCGCCCGAGTGCAGCACGCCGGCGTTGTTGATCAAAAGATCGAGGCGACCGGGCGCGCCGGCGTCGTCCTCGCCCAGCACCAGCGGCAGTTCGCGCGCGAGCTCCAGCTGCGACTTCGGGTCGGCCACGTCCAGCGGCAGTACGTGCAGCCGCCCGGGATGTTCGCCGGCCAGGGTGTTGAGGGCGGTCGCCTTCCCCGGGCGCCGGCAGGCGGCGACCACCCGATCGCCCGCGGCGAGCAACTGGCGGACGAACTCCAGGCCGAGGCCGCGGTTGGCGCCGGTGACGAGGGCGTGGCGGTCGGGCATGGGCGCAGTCTCCGTCGGCGCGGGTGCAGGTGGCGTCATCGCCGGGCGGCCGTTGCCGGGACTTTCGGCCCGGGGGCGGCTGCGCCGGCTCGACTACCATGCCATGCATCCAACCGCATCAGGATTTCCCGAATGCCGACCGTCCTCGCCTCGTTCCGCCGTCCCGCGCGCCGCGCCCTGCTGTCGATCGCCCTCGGCCTGGCGCTGGGCGGCGGATTGGCCGCCCTTCCGGTCGTCGCCGCGGCGAACGAGACCTCGGTCGACATCCCCTTCGAAACCTTCACCCTGCCCAACGGCCTGCGGGTGGTGGTGCACACCGACCGCAAGGCGCCGATCGTCGCGGTCAACATCTGGTACCACGTCGGCAGCAAGGACGAGCCGGCCGGCCGCAGCGGCTTCGCCCACCTGTTCGAACACCTGATGTTCCAGCGCAGCGAGCATCACGACGGCGAGTTCTTCGACCCGTTCCGCGCCGTGGGCGCCACCGACCAGAACGGCACCACCAACACCGACCGCACCAACTACTTCCAGAACGTGCCCACCACCGCGCTGGACATGGCGCTGTGGATGGAATCCGACCGCATGGGCCACCTGCTCGGCGCGATCGACCAGGCCGCGCTCGACGAACAGCGTGGCGTGGTCCAGAACGAGAAGCGCCAGCGCGAGAACCAGCCCTACGGCCAGGTCTGGGAGAAGCTGACCCGCGCGCTGTATCCGGCCACGCATCCGTACGGCCACAGCGTGATCGGCTCGATGAACGATCTCAACGCGGCGTCGCTGGACGACGTGAAGCAGTGGTTCAACGCGTGGTACGGCCCCAACAACGCGGTGCTGGTGCTGGCGGGCGACATCGACGTCGCGACCGCGAAGGAGAAGGTGGCGAAGTACTTCGGCCACATCCCCGCGGGCCCGACGATGGCCCAGCCCGACACCGACGTGGGCAAGCGCGCGGCCACCACCCGCGAGGTGATGCAGGACAAGGTGCCGCAGCCGCGCATCTACCGCGTCTGGAACGTGCCGCCGGCCGGCAGCGTCGAACTCGACCACCTGCAGATGCTGGGCTACGTGCTCGGCGGCGCGAAATCCTCGCGGCTGGACACGCGCCTGCTGCACGGCGAGAAACTGGTCGACAACATCAGCGCGATGGCCGGGCCTTCGCAACTGGGTTCGAACTTCTACATCGTCGCCACGGTCAAGCAGGGCGTCGACCCGGCACGGGTGGAGGCGATCATCGACGAGGAGATCGCCAGGCTGGTCGCGCATGGCCCCAGCGCCGACGAGCTCGAGCGCGCCCGCACCATGATCCGTGCCGGCTTCATCCGCGGCATCGAGCGCATCGGCGGCTTCGGCGGCAAGGCCGACGTGCTGGCCGAATGCACCGTGTACGAAGGCGATCCGGGCTGCTTCCGCGAGCAGCTGGCCAACGTCGAGGCGGCCAGCGCCCGCGACCTGATGGCGGTGGGGGCGCACTGGCTGGGCGAGGGCAGCCACACCATCGTCGTCGAACCGGGCGAGCGCACCGCGCTGGCCGAGGAGCCGGCCGTCACGCCGGCGCCGTTCGACCTCCCGGATCCGGATCCGAAGTACGCCACCACGCCGAGCGTGGTCGACCGCAGCCTCGGCGTGCCGAAGACCACCCGCTTCCCCGAGCTCAAGTTCCCCCCGCTGCAGCGCGCGAGCCTGGAGAACGGCACCCGGGTGATCCTCGCCGAGCGCCACGAGATCCCGGTGGTGCAGGTCAGCTACGAGTTCAACGGCGGCTACGCCTCCGATCCAGCCGGCAAGGAGGGGGTGGCCGATTTCTCGATGGACCTGCTCGACGAGGGCGCGGCGGGGATCGGCTCGCTGGAGTTCGCGAGCCGCGCCGAAGCGCTCGGCGCCAGCCTCGGCGCTGGCGCCTCGCAGGACGGCGGCAATGCCTACCTGTCGGCGCTCAAGGAAAACCTCGACCCGTCGCTGGCGCTGTTCGCGGACATGGTGCGGCGGCCGAACTACGACCCGGCCGAGATCGAACGCATCCGCGCCACCTGGATCGCCGGCATCCGCCAGCAGAAGGCGCAGCCGGCGGGCATGGCGATGCGGGTGCTGCCGGCGCTGCTCTACGGCGAAACCCACCCCTACGGCGCGCCCGGCAGCGGCACCGAAGCCTCGATCGCCGCGCTCGGTCGCGACGACCTGCTGGCCTTCCATCGCCAGTGGGTGCGCCCGGAGCACGCCACCCTGATCGTCGTGGGCGACACCACGCTGGCCGAGATCGTGCCGGCGCTGGAGCGCCATTTCGGCGACTGGACGGGTGACGGCGTCGCGCCGGAGGCGGTGGACCTGCCGCAGGTCGCGCTGCCGGAGGCGCCGCGGGTGTTCCTGATCGACCAGCCGGGCGCGGTGCAGGCCAACATCTTCGCCGCGCAGGTGGTGCCGTCGACCAAGGATCCGGATGCGGTGCGGCTGGAGATGGCCAACGGCGTGATCGGCGGCGACTTCACCGCGCGCCTGAACATGAACCTGCGCGAGGACAAGCACTGGTCCTACGGAGCCCGCAGCTCGCTGGGCGGCGCGCTGGGGCAACGCCGCTGGATGGTCTCGGCGCCGGTGCAGATCGACAAGACCGGCGAGTCGCTGGCCGAGATCCAGCGAGAAGTCGCGCAGTTCGCGAGCGGGGCGCAGCCTCCGAGCGAGGCCGAGGTCGAACGCGTGCGCGCGATCCAGACCCTGAGCCTGCCCGGCGCCTACGAAACCGCGTGGTCGGTGATGAACACCATCGGCGGCATCGTCCGCTTCGACCGCCCGGACGACTACGTGTTCCGGCGCAAGGCCGAGGTCGAGTCGATCACCCCGGCGCAGGTGGCCGAAGCCGCCAGGACGATCCGGCCGCAGGCCCTGACCTGGGTGGTGGTGGGCGACCTGGAGCAGATCGAGGCGCCGGTGCGCGCGCTGGACCTGGGCGAAACCCGGGTGATCGACGCCGACGGCAAGCCCGTCGGCGAGTGACCCAAGGCTGCGACGACAAACAGGCCGCGCGCGCGGCCCGGGAGAATGAATGGAGGTGTTACCCGCTTGTCGCGACCCGCACCGCCCCGCCGCCATGCCCGCCACAATGGCGGGCGTAGCGCCTACCCCACCGAGGTGATCCCGATGCGCGTCCTGTTGTCCGCCGTTCTGCTGTCCGCGTTGTCCGCCTGCACCTGGGTGCACATGGCCCCCGGCGCCAGCGCCGTGAAGGTGGTCTCCGGCCCGCCGACCGGCTGCGAGAAGCAGGGCGAAGTGGAGGTGTCGGTCAAGCACAGCATCGCCTTCATCGAGCGCAACCCGATCAAGGTTCGCGACGAGCTCGAGACCCTGGCCCGCAACGAAGCCCCGGGCCTGCAGGCCGACACCATCCATCCGCTGGCCGAGCCGGCCGGCGGCAGCCAGCGCTTCGCCGCCTGGCGCTGCGCCCGCTGACCGCTGCCGGGAGAGGGCTTGGGGTATAGAGGCGGGGAGCTGCTGCGATCCCGCACCGCGCCTGCGGCGCGGTCCCCCATCCGCCTTCGGCACCTTCCCCCCGCAAGCGGGGAAAGGAAAAGCGGGACCCCGCCTGCTCCCGCTCGGAGAGGGCTGGGGTGAGGGCCCAGAGCCGCTGCGATACCGGTCGCGCCTGCGGCGCGCACCCATCTACCTTCGGCACCTTGCACCCGTAAGGCGCAATGTCCCGCAAGCGGGGGAAGGACAGGGCATCGGGTGTAACTCCCTCTCCCGCTTGCGGGAGAGGGATGGGGGGAGGGTCGGAGTCGCCGCGACCCCGACCGCGCTCCTGAACCGGCCGTTCCGGCCTGCCCGGCATCCGGTTCAGCCAGTTCCATGCGCCGAGGTCCCGAAGGCGCTAATCTATACGGCTCCGTCTTGTCCCCCGGCGCCACGCCCATGCTCTTCCAACACGTCGCGATCGCCGGCCTGGCCCACATCGACGCGCCGCGTCGGCTCTCCTCCGCGGAGATCAACGCCCGCCTGAAGCCGACCCTGGACCGCCTCGGCATCAAGACCGACGTGCTGGGCGACATCGCCGGCATCCATTCGCGCTACCTGTGGGACGAAGGCGTGCAGGCGTCCGAGGTTGCGACGCTCGCCGGCGTCAAGGCGCTGGCCGATGCCGGCATCGACCCGGACAAGGTCGGCCTGCTGGTCAACACCTCGGTCAGCCGCGACTACCTGGAGCCGTCCACGGCCAGCATCGTGTCCGGCAACCTCGGCCTGCCCGACACCTGCCAGAACTTCGACGTCGCAAACGCCTGCCTGGCCTTCATCAACGGCATGGACATCGCCAGCCGCATGATCGAGCGCGGCGAGATCGACTACGCCCTGATCGTCGACGGCGAGACCGCGGACCTGGCCTACGAGAAGACCCTGGAGCGCCTGACCAGCGCCGAGGCCACCGAAGAGCAGTTCCGCAACGAACTGGCCACGCTCACCCTGGGCTCCGGCGCCGCGGCGATGGTGCTGGCCCGCGCCGAACTCGCGCCTGGCGCGCCGCGCTACCGCGGCGGCGTGACCCGCGCCGCGACCGAGTGGAACAAGCTGTGCCGCGGCAACCTCGACGGCATGGTCACCGACACCCGGATGCTGCTGATCGAGGGCATCAAGCTGTCGCAGAAGACCTTCGGCGCCGCCAAGCTGGCGCTGGGCTGGGTGGTGGAGGAACTCGACCAGTTCGTGATCCACCAGGTGAGCAAGGTCCACACCGCCGCCTTCACCAAGGCCATCGGCATCGACCCGAAGAAGGTCATGACCATCTTCGGCGAGCACGGCAACATCGGCCCGGCCTCGGTGCCGATCGTGCTCAGCAAGCTGCGCGAGATGGGGCGGCTGAAGAAGGGCGACCGCGTGGCCCTGCTGGGCATCGGCTCCGGCCTGAACTGCTCGATGGCCGAAGTGGTCTGGTAGGACCGCTGGCCATGATGGTCTGATGCAAGGGCCGGCCTGTCCGGCCCTTGTCTTATGCGGGAGGGGCCGTCGCCGGTCGCCTCAATGCGCCCCGCAGCACCGCTTGTGCTTCTTGCCGCTGCCGCAGGGGCAGGGGTCGTTGCGGCCGGGCGCCGGGTCGCGGCGGATCGGCTCGCGCGGGGTCAGCGCGTCCACCCGGTGGTGGTTGAGGTCGGCCAGCATGCCGGGCAGGCTGGAAACGATCGACAGGCGTTCGCGGTAGGCGAGCGGCGTGGCCGCGGCGGTCGGGTCGTCCGGATCCATGACGTCGCCGCTGGCGAGGCGGTCGAGGAAGTCGAAGATCTCCTCCATCCAGTCGTTGTCGTCCAGCCAGCGGTCCCATTCGGACTCGCGCAGCGCCACGCCTTCGAAGAAGCCCAGCGCCCAGTCGTGGCCGACGTCGAGTTCGTCCTCATGCAGGGCCTCCTCGCCGGTGAGCTCCGGATCCTCGGGCAGCCACATCAATGGCGCCAGGTGGTCGGCCAGGCTGTCGTCGTCGTGGCGCACGCGCGCGGCGCACATGTTCCAGTGGGCCGCGAGCAGTTGCTGCACCTGCGTGGCCTCCTCGGGGCTGTCCCAGCGCGGCGGCTTGCCGCCCCACACCACCGGTTCCCATTCGTCCTGCGGTACCGGCGAGGGCGAGACCACCAGCGCCGAGAGGAATCCGTCCAGTGCCTCGAGGTTGAAGCCCTTGAACGGCACCGCGCGCTGCTCGAGCAGTTCGGACAGGCGCTCGATCCGGTCGTCGTCGAGGAAGGGCGGGGGCGGGGCGGAGGTGGACATGGCGGGTGCCGTTGGGGACAGGCGTGCATGGTAGTCCCTGGCGACCGTGGACCCGGGCCCCCGTCGATGCGTACAGGTCGGGCAACGTATCCGCGGCGCGGGAGGGTGGCTCGTCGCCGGGTCGCGGTCCCTGCGTGCCCGCGCTCCGGATCGCGGCGCCTTCCGCATGGCACGTGCTAAGTTCGCCTCCGCCTGTCCAACCGCACAAGGATGCCTGCAATGCCCGAACGTCTTCCGCCGCACCTGCAGCTCGCGCTGGCCACGACGCCCGTGTTCAGCAATGACGGGCGCCTGGACCTGGCCGAGCTCGAGTCGCTGCTGGCCATGGCGCTGGCCGACCACCGGCTCGACGAGGACGAGAAGCGGGTGCTGGCGAATGTGCTCGACCGCGCCGAGGCCGACGGCGTCGACAGCGAGGTGGCGACGAGGATCGCCGGGATCCGCCGCGAGCATCTCGGCACCTGACCTGTCGGCCGGACGCGGCGGTGCCGTGTCACGCCAGGCGGGCAGCGTGGCGTGACGGGTCGACCGGCAGCGCCACGGGCACCGCTTCGCCCAGTGCAGCGCCGACCAGGATCACGCCGGGCGGTCCGGAGGCGAGGGTGGCGGCTTCGGCGGCGAGCTCGCGCAAGGTGGTGAGCAGCCGCCGTTCGCCGGGCTGGCTCGCGGCGAGGACCACTGCCGCGGGCGTGTCTGACGGCAGGTGCCGCAGCAGCGATCGGGCCAGCGATCCGATGCGGCGCATGCCCATGTAGATCGCGAGTGTGGTGCCGGTGGCGCACAGCGCGGCCCAGTCGGGTTCGCCATGGTCGGCGGTGTGGGCGGTGACGAAGCTGATGCCGTGGCAGTGTTCGCGATGGGTGAGCGAGACGCCCAGCGCGGCGGCGGCGGCGAACGCCGCGCTGACGCCGTTGATGATCGTCACCGGCACGCCGGCGGCGCGCAGGAATGCGATCTCCTCGCCGGCGCGGCCGAACAGCAGCGCGTCGCCGCCCTTCACCCGCACCACGCGCAGGCCCTGCAGCGCGTAGCGGCGCATCAGCCGGCAGATGAAGGCCTGCGGCGTGGAGCGGCAGCCGCCGCGCTTGCCCACGCGCACCACGCGCGCATGCGGCGCGAGTTCGACGATGCCCGGATCGACCAGTTCGTCGAGCAGCAGTACTTCGGCCGCCTGCAGTGCGCGCACCGCCTTGAGGGTGAGCAGTTCGAGATCGCCGGGACCTGCCGACAGCAGCACCACGTCGGCGGGAATGCGTCGCGGCGCGTGCGGGTCGTTGCTGGCGGGCATGCTCATCGGGGTCTCCGGGGTGGACGGGACGTCACGCATGGGTCGATTCGCGTGCCAGGCGCGCGAGTTGCGGCAGGCAGGAGCCGCAGACCGTGCCGCAGCCGAGCCGCTCCTTGAGCGCAGGCACGTCGGCGCCGCCCTGCACGGCAGTGCGGATCGCCGACTCGGTGACCTGGCGGCAGACGCACACCACCGGGTCGCGCGCGAAGGCGGCCGATGCGGAGAACGCAGCCAGCCGCGGCCCCTGCCAGGGGCCGCCGGCGAGCGCGGCGCGCAGCAGCGCCTCGCCACCGGGCTGCGCATCGGCCCAGAGCAGGCCGTCGATGAGGTTCGCCTCATGCGCGCTGCGCCAGGCCACGCGCTTGAGCAGGCCGCGGCGCGCGTCGCGGTATTCCAGCGTGTCCGCACCCGGCGTGAGCGAGAGCGCGTTTTCCAGCGATTCCATCCATGCCGACGGCATCGCCTCCGTCGCCGCGGCGCGCATGACCAGCCACGCGCTGCCGTCCTGTGATGCGGGATCCGCGTGCAGCGACACGCCGGCGTAGCCGCAGTCCTTCAGCAACGGCTGCAGCGCCGCGCGCATCGCCAGCGCATCGCCGCGGCGCGCAGCCAGCAGGTGCCAGCCGAACTCCGCTTTTTCCACCCGCACCGCCGCGTGCTTGAGCTCGGGCTGGCGTGAGCGCGCGTCCACCGCGGGCAGGCTGACCTCGTTGATGCCGCCGCTGGACAGGTGCTGCCCGCTCCAGTGCATCGCCGCGAACACCGTGCCCGAGCCGACTTCGTCGGACAGCTCCAGCGGTAGCACCAGTTCACCGCGCTTGCTGGCGATGCGCACCAGCGCGCCGGCCTCGAGGCCACGCCGCGCGGCATCGTCCGGATGCATGCGCAGGCCGGGTTCGGGGCTGTGCGCGAACAGCTGCGGCACGCGTCCGGTGCGCGACATGCCGTGCCACTGGTCGCGCAGGCGGCCGGTGAGCAGGCGCAGCGGGAAACGCGCCGAGGTCTGTTCGGCCACCGGCTTGTAGGGCGTGGCGTGGAAGCGCGCGCGACCATCGGTGGTGGCGAACAGACCGTCGGCGTAGCGGCGCGCCTCGCCGGTCGCGTGTCCCGCGGGGAACGGCCACTGCTGCGGGCCGTCGTGTTCCAGTCGCGCGTAGTCGAGCCCGCCGATGTCGAGGTCGCGGCCGACGGTCAGCGCGCGGTGCTCGTCGAACAGCCGCTCGGGCGCGTCGGCCTCGAACAGCGGCGCGGCGCCCGGCGCGGCCAGCCGCGCCTCGATCCGGCGCGCGACCTCGCGCGCGATCCACCAGTCCGGTTTCGCCTGGCCGGGCGGCGCGACGGCCGCGCGCACGCGCGAGATGCGGCGCTCGGAATTGGTCACCGTGCCGTCCTTCTCGCCCCAGGTGGCGGCCGGCAGCAGCGCGTCGGCGAACGGCACCGTATCCGTGTCGGCGAACGCCTCCTGCACGATCACGTACTCGGCGCGCCGCAGCGCCTCGCGCACGCGGGCGATGTCCGGCATCGAATGCGCGGGATTGGTGCAGGCGATCCACACCGCCTTGACCTTGCCGCTGTGCAGCGCGTCGAACAACTCGACCGCCGCCAGCCCCGGACGCGGCGAGAGGCTGCCCGGCGCGAGTTGCCACAACGTTTCGACCTCGGCGCGATGCGCGTCATCGGTGATCTCGCGGTGCGCGGCCAGCATCGTCGCCATGCCGCCGACCTCGCGCCCGCCCATCGCGTTCGGCTGCCCGGTGAGCGAGAACGGTCCGGCCCCCGGGCGGCCGAGCTGGCGCGTGGCCAGGTGCAGGTGGATCAGCGCCAGGTTCTTGTCGGTGCCGTGCGCGGACTGGTTCAGGCCCATGCAGTACAGCGACAGCGCCGCCGGGCTGCGGCCGAACCACTCCGCGGCGGTGACCAGGTCCTGCGCCGGCACGCCGCAGATCTCGGCCGACATGCGCGGCGTGTAGTCGCGCAGCAGCGCCTTGAGCTCGCCGAAACCGGTGGTGTGCGCGTCGATGAAACCCTGGTCGAGCAGCCCTTCCCACACCAGGTGGTGGAGCATGCCGTTGAACAGCGCCACGTCGGTGCCGGGCTGGATCGCCAGGTGCAGGTCGGCCATCGCCGCGGTGTCGGTGCGGCGCGGGTCGACCACGATCCAGCGCACGCCAGGATCTCGCGCCTTCGCCTCTTCCAGCCGGCGGAACAGCACCGGATGCGCGTAGGCGGCATTGCTGCCGGCGAACAGCACGGTCTTCGCGTGTTCGAGGTCTTCGTAGCAGGTGGGCGGGCCGTCGGCGCCGAACGCGAGCTTGTAGCCGGTGACCGCGCTGGACATGCACAGGCGCGAGTTGGTGTCGATGTTGTTGGTGCGCAGCAGGCCCTTGGCCAGCTTGTTGAAGACGTAGTAGTCCTCGGTGAGCAACTGGCCGGAGAGATAGAAGGCGACGGAATCGGGGCCATGGCGTTCGACGATGCGCGACAGGCGCTCGGCCACGGTGTCCAGCGCCAGGCCCCAGTCGACCGGGCGGCGCGGTTCGCTACGCGTGCCGCGCAGCTGCGGCTGCAGTACGCGGCCCTGCACGCTGCGGGCGCTGTCGGCCAGCGCCAGTCCCTTGCTGCACAGGCGGCCGAAGTTGGCGGGATGCCGTGGATCGCCCTCCACCGACACGATGCGTTCGCTAGCGGACGCGTCGTGTTCGCTGTGGACGATGACGCCGCAGCCGACACCGCAGTAGCAGCAGGTCGAACGCGTGCTGCGGCGTTCGACCGGCAGGCCCGCGGCGCCGGTGCCGTCCATCAGGCGGCGGCCGCCTCGGCGGCGCCGGCGTCGACCTGCGCCATCGACACCAGCGACAGCCACACGACGCCGTCGCGCAGTTCCACCGCGTAGCGCCGCGCGCAGCCCACGTCCGGCGCGCAGGCCTGGCCGCTGTCGAGCGCGATATTCCAGCCGTGCAGCGGGCAGGTCACGCTGTCGCCGGACACAATGCCCTGCGACAGCGGGCCGCCCTTGTGCGGACAGCGGTCGGCCAGCGCGAACACGCGGTCGGCGGCGGGGCGGAACAGGGCGATGTCGTCGCCGTCTTCGCACTGCAGGACGCGCGCGCCGAGCACGGGGATCTCGTCGATCGCGCACACGCGCACCCAGGCGTCGATGCCGGCCATGCTCAGTCCTCCAGTGCGACGGCGATCGGCCGCGCGAGTTTCAGCGGCGCGTATTCGCGCGGCGTGCTGCCGGCGATGCGTGCCGCCCAGGGATCGGGCAGGCCTTCGAGTGCGAACAGCAGGCGCTCGAACAGGGCACGGCGGTTGGCCGCGTCCTCCACCACCTTCTGCTTCACGTAGTCCAGGCCGACGCGCTCGATGTAGTGCACGGTGCGGTCGAGGTAGTAGGCCTCCTCGCGATAGAGCTGCAGGAACGCGCCGGTGTATTCCTTCACCTCCTCGGCGGTCCTGACCTTGCACAGGAAGCGCGCGACTTCGGTCTTGATTCCGCCGTTGCCCCCGACGTGCAGTTCCCAGCCCGAATCCACCGCGATGATGCCTACGTCCTTGATGCCGGATTCGGCGCAGTTGCGCGGGCAGCCCGACACCGCCAGCTTGACCTTGTGCGGGCTCCACATGTTGGCCAGCATCGTTTCCAGGTCGATGCCCATCTGCGTGCTGTTCTGGGTGCCGAAGCGGCAGAACTCGCTGCCCACGCAGGTCTTCACCGTGCGGATGGACTTGCCGTAGGCGTGGCCGGACTTCATCCCGAGGTCCTTCCACACGCCCACCAGGTCTTCTTTCTTCACCCCCAGCAGGTCGATGCGCTGGCCGCCGGTGACCTTGACCATCGGCACCGCGTACTTGTCGGCGACGTCGGCGATGCGGCGCAGCTCGGACGCATTGGTCACCCCGCCCTTCATCTGCGGGATCACCGAGAACGTGCCGTCCTTCTGGATGTTGGCGTGCGCGCGTTCGTTGATGAAGCGGCTTTGCGGATCGTCCACCGCCTCGCGCGGCCAGGTCGAGAGCATGTAGTAGTTGATCGCCGGCCGACAGGTCGCGCAGCCGTTGGGCGTGCGCCATTCCATGAAGGCGTAGGCCTGCGCGTGGCTCACCAGGTGGTGCTCGCGGACCGCCTGGCGCACTTCGGCGTGGGTGCGGTCGGTGCAGCCGCACACCGCCTTGGTCTTCGGTGTTTCCTGGAAGTTCGAGCCCAGGCAGTTCATCAGGATCTGCTCGACCAGGCCGGTGCACGAGCCGCAGGAACTCGCGGCCTTGGTGTGCTTTTTCACTTCGTCGACGGTGAACAGGCCCTGCTCGCGCACCGCCTTGACGATCGTGCCCTTGCACACGCCGTTGCAGCCGCAGACTTCGTCGGCGTCGGCCATGCTCGCGGCACGGTCCTGGCCGCCGGTGCCGCTGTCGCCCAGCGCGGTCTCGCCGAAGGCGAGCGTGTCGCGCCGATCGCCGATCGGGCTACCGTCCTTGATCTGGCGGAAGTACCAGGCGCCGTCGCCGGTGTCGCCGTAGAGGCAGGCGCCGATGAGCCTGTCGTCGCGGATGACCAGCTTCTTGTACAGGCCGCCGGCCGGATCGGAGAGCACGATCTCCTCTGTGCCGTCGCCGCCCATGAACTCGCCGGCCGAGAACAGGTCGATGCCGGTGACCTTGAGCTTGGTCGATACCGACGAGCCCTTGTAGATGCCGATGCCGTAGGTGGCCAGGTGGTTGGCGCAGATCTTGGCCTGCTCGAACAGCGGCGCGACCAGCCCGTAGGCGATGCCGCGATGCGCGGCGCATTCGCCCACCGCGTACACGCGCGGATCGAAGGTCTGCAGGGTGTCGTTGACCACGATGCCGCGGTTGCAGTGGATGCCCGCCGCCTGCGCCAGCGTGGTGTTGGGGCGGATGCCGGCGGCCATCACCACCAGGTCGGCGGGGACCTCTTCCCCGTCGGAGAAGCGCACGCCGACGACTTCGCCGGTGCCGTTGCCGAGGATCTCGGTGGTCGAGGTGTTGAGCCGGAAATCGAGCCCGCGCTGCGACAGCGATTTTTCCAGCAGCGCGCCGGCCACCGGGTCGAGCTGGCGTTCCAGCAGCCACCCCGCGAGGTGCACCACGGTGACCTGCATGCCGCGCAACTTCAGCCCGTTCGCCGCTTCCAGCCCCAGCAGGCCGCCGCCGATCACCACCGCGTGCGTCTTCACCTTCGCGGTATCGATCATGGTGCGGGTGTCGTGGATGTCGCGGTAGCCGATCACGCCCTTCAGGTCCTTGCCGGGCACCGGGAGGATGAAGGGCACCGAGCCGGTCGCCAGCAGCAGGCGGTCGTACTCGGCCTGCGTGCCGTCGCTGGCGATGACCTTGCGGCGCACGCGGTCGATCCGCGTGACCTCCTTGCCCAGGTGCAGGGTGATGCCATGGTCCGCGTACCACGACAGCGGATTGAGCACGATCTCGTCGAAGTCCTGCTCGCCGGCCAGCACCGGCGAGAGCAGGATGCGGTTGTAGTTCGGGTGCGGCTCGGCACCGAACACCGTGATCTCGTACATGTCCGGCTGCAGCTTGAGCAGTTCCTCGAGCGTGCGGATGCCGGCCATGCCGTTGCCGACCACCACCAGGCGTGGCTTCTTCATCGTGGGATCCCGGTCAGATGCGTGCGGTGCCGAGCGCCATCCAGCGGCTGCGCCACTGGTGGGTGACGCTGCGCAGCAGCCCCCAGGCGAGCAGGGCGATGCCGGCGAACAGCCACAGTCCCGGCGCGTAGCTGCCGCCGTGCTGCTTGATCACGCCAAGCCCCGCGGCGAGCACGAAGCCGCCGACGCCGCCGGCCATGCCGATCAGTCCGGTCATCAGACCGATCTCCCGGCCGAAGCGCTGCGGCACCAGCTGGAACACCGCGCCGTTGCCGGCGCCCAGGCACAGCAGTGTCAGGACGAACAGCAGCACCACGCCGGCGGTGCCGCCGAGCCCCAGCGCCGCGCCGCCCACCAGCAGGGCCACCGACAGGTACACCGCCAGCAGCGTGCGCGTGCCGCCGATGCGGTCGGCGATCACGCCGCCGATCGGGCGCATCACCGAGCCGGCCAGCACGCAGGCCGCGGTGGCCCAGCCGGCGATCTTCGGCTCGAAGCCGAACTGGTCGTGGAAGTAGCCCGGCAACGCGCTGGCGAAGCCGACGAAGCCGCCGAAGGTGATCGCATAGAAGAACATGAACCACCACGAGTCGCGGTTGCCGACCAGCACGTGCGCGTAGTCGCGAAGGCTCTTGCGTGCGACCGGTACCGGCGCGTCCTTCGCGCACACCGCGAACACCACCAGCACCACCAGCAGCGGAATGCAGGCCAGGCCGAACACGTTGCGGAAGCCGAACATCGTCGCCAGCAGCGGTGCGAACAGCGCGGCGAGCACGGTGCCGGAATTGCCGGCGCCCGCGATGCCCATCGCCGTGCCCTGGTGCTCGGGCGGATACCAACGCGACGCCAGCGGCAGCGCCACCGCGAACGAGGCGCCGGCCACGCCCAGCATCAGTCCCAGCAGCAACGCCTGGCCGAAGCTGTGCACGCCCAGCGTCCATGCCGCCATCAGCGCCGCGATCACCAGCGCCTGCGCCAGCAGGCCGGTGCGTTTCGCGCCGATGCGGTCGGCCAGCAGGCCTAGGAACAGGCGCAGCACCGCGCCCGACAGGATCGGCACCGCCACCATCAGCGCGCGCTGCTGGGTGTCGAGCAGCAGCGCCCCGGCGATCTGCACCTGCATCGGTCCGAGCAGGTACCAGACCATGAAGCTCAGGTCGAAATAGAGGAAGGCCGACAGCAGCGTGGGCGTGTGCCCGGCCTGCCAGAAGGAACGATTCATCCGCGCACTCTCCGTGGGAGGAGGCCGCCGTTGCCGGGTACAACCACACCCGCGCGGGCCGCCGGAAAAGGAAGGGCGAAAACGAAAAACGGCGTCCTCCGGTGGGGGCCGGAGAGACGCCGTTGTCGGCGACCTTCGGCCGCCGTTGGCCTCGGGTCGTAATCGGGTTGTCGTGGACGCGGCTTTGCGCCCGACGGTTATTGCAACGCAACATGCGTGCCAATCGAGGTCCGGGGCGGGCCGTCGGGCGGGAAATGTGTCAGATCAATGACTTGACCCGGTGCCGTGCGAGGTCGCCCTGGCGGGCACCAGACCTGCGGGAGATGCGGCGCACCGACATGGTGCTATGTAAACACCAATTTGGTGCAAACGCGACTCGGCCGCGCCCCGCTTCAGTGGGGAGCCCCTACTCCCAGCGCATCCCGTCGAACAGCAGGCTCGCGCGCGTATCGCCCCGTGGCAGCGGCACCCCGACCTGCAGCGCGGCCAGCCGGTAGCTGTCGAGCCGGTGGATCTCGGCCAGCAGGGCGTCGTCGCCGCCGGCGTCGGGCGGCAGCCAGCCCCAGCGGCGGAACTGGTGCAGGAACCAGCGCCCGTCCGACAGCCAGGGGAAGTTGACCTCGCCGTCGCCGTGGAAACGCAGGCGACTGGCGCGGTCGTCGCCGGTCGGCAGCAGCAGGCAGTCGGACAGGCAGGCGACGGGCAGGTCGATGGCGCCGTCGTCGGCCAGCCACTGCGCGGCCCGCGCGCGATGGCGCGGATCCTCGTCCAGCCAGCGGCAGGCTTCGAGCACGGTCGCGGTCAGCGCGGTGGCGGTGTCGGGTTCGAGCGCGGCGAACGCGCGCCGGCAGGCCAGCACCTTCTCCGGGTGCCCGGGCCAGAGTTCGCCGCTGCGGATCACGCGCGCGCCGGCGCCCAGGGTTTCGGCCTGGGCCGCCCACGGTTCGCCGGCGCAATAGCCTTCGATCTCGCCGCGCGCGAGCGCCGCGGGCATTTCCGGCGGCGGCAGGGTCACGGCCTGGACCTCGTGCAGCGGGTCCACGCCCTGCGCCGCCAGCCAGTAGTACAGCCACATCGCGTGGGTGCCGGTGGGGAAGGTCTGCGCCAGCACCGGTCGTCGCGCGGGCACGTCCAGCGCCTCGCGCAGCGGCACGCCGGCGCGCAACCGCTGCGCGGCTTCGGGCGCGAGCACGATCGCCTGCCCGTTCTGGTTGAGCACCATCAGCACCGCCATCTGCTCCTGCGGCCCGCCGATGCCGGTCTCGATCCCGTAGACCATGCCGGCCAGCGCGTGCGCGGCATCGAGTTCGCCGGACAGCAGCTTGTCGCGCACCGCCGCCCACGAGCCCTGCCGCCGCAGTTCCAGCCGCAGGCCGTGGCGGCGGTCGATCCCGAGCCGCACCGCCACCACCAGCGGCGCGCAGTCCACCAGCGGCATGAAGCCGATGCGCAGCGGGCGGGGGGTTGCGGTGGTCATGGACGTCATCCCAGCAGGTCCGCCATCGACAGGATCCGCCGCGCCACGTCGGCCAGCTTCAGGTTCTGCCGCATCGCCTGTTGCCGCAGCGCGGCGTAGGCATCGCGTTCGCTCATGCCGCGTTTCTCCATCAGCAGGCCCTTGGCCTGGTCGATCAGCTTGCGGTCCTGCAACTGCTGCTGCACGCCCTCGAGCTGCTGGCGCAGCTGCGATTCCTGCTCGAAGCGCGCCAGCGCGACCTGGATGATCGGGTGCAGCCGCGATGGCGAGAGCCCATCGACGACGTAGGCGGCGACGCCGGCGCCGACCGCGGCGCGGATCAGCTGTTCGTCGCCGTTGGCCGAGAACATCACCACCGGGCGCGGCGCGTGCCGGTGCAGCATCGCCAGCTGCTCCAGCGCGTCGCGCGACGGCGAATCGACGTCGAGGATCACCACGTCCGGCAGGTGGGCCTCCACCGCCTTGAGCAGTGCGCTCACGCCGTCGACCACGCCCAGCACCTCGTGGCCGGCGTCGACCAGCGCGTCGCGCAGGTCGCCGATCGGCTTGGCGGTGTCGTTGATCAGCAGGATCCGTGGCATGCCCGGGCGGCGGCTGGCTGGCGGCGGGGAGGGGTTGGCGCTATGTTGCCTTGCAACATAAGCGCTGGCGCCGAGGTTTGCCAAGGGAGACGCAATGCCGCTCTACCCCCTGTTCGCCGATCTCGCCGGACGCGAGGTGCTGGTCGTGGGCGGCGGCGAGGTCGCCGTGCGCAAGATCGAGGCCCTGCTGCACGCGGGTGCCAGGGTCCGGGTGCATGCCCGCGCACTGCATCCCACGCTCCGGGGCTGGGAGGCCGAGGGGCGCATCGAGTGCGCCGAGGGCGAATTCGACCCGGCCTGGATCGACGCCGCCTGGCTGCTCGTGGTCGCCACCGACGACGGCGCCTTCAACGCCGCGCTGGCGGCGCAGGCCACCGCGCGGCGCACGCTCGCCAACGTGGTGGACGACGCGCGGCTGTCGAGCTTCCAGGTACCGGCGGTGATCGACCGCGCGCCCCTGCAGCTGGCGATCTCCTCCGGCGGCGCGGCGCCGATGCTGGCGCGGCGCCTTCGCGAGCGGCTCGAGATCGAACTCGATCCCTCGCTCGGCGCGCTGGCCGGGCTGTTCGCGCGCCACCGGGACGTCATCCGCGAACGGCTGCCCGACCTGAACCGGCGCCGGCGCTGGTTCGATGCGGTGATCGACGGCGCCGTGCCCGCGCTGCTTCGCGCCGGCCGCGCGGAGGAGGCGGAGCGGGCCTTCGCGGCGATGCTCGATCCGGCAGCCATCGCCCCGGTCGGCGGCCGCATCAGCCTGGTGGGCACCGGGCCGGGCGATCCCGCCCGGCTCACCCTCGGCGCGCTGCGGGCGATGAACCTGGCCGACGTGCTGCTGGTCGATGCCGGCGTCGGCGAGGCGGTGCTGGCGCTGGCGCGCAAGGATGCGCCGCGCGAGCCGGCGCAGCCGGATCCGGCGGATTGCCTGTCGTGGGTGGCCGCGCATGCGCGCGCCGGCAGGCACGTGGTGTGGCTGCGTCCGGGCGACGGCTTCCGCGAGCCCGCTTCCGCGCGATTCGCGCAGGCGCTGCAGGGGATGGAATGGCCGTGCGAGCTCCATGCCGGCGTCGCCGCCGACGACGGCGACGCGCCGGGCGCAAGCCGACCCGCGGGCGCGTGATCGCCGTGCGGTCGTCGGGATCCTAGCGGCTGGAACTGCCCGCCAGGTTCGCGGACGACACCAGCCCCTGCAATTCCTCTTCCAGCTTCGCGATCCGTGCCGACAGCCGTGCGGTCTCGACCGGGCTGACGTGCACCAGCCCGTCGAGCAGTTCCGACAGCTGCAGCAGCCGCTTGCCGTGGTCGCGCACGTCGAGCCGGCTGCGGTGGCCGCGCAGGTCGCCGACCTCCGCGTGCGGACCGGGGCGGCGGTAGTGCTCGCGCAGCACCAGCCACAGGCGGCGGGCGATGCGCGCGTCGGCGTCGCTCCAGGGGGCGCTGCTGCCGCGCACGGTCTCGCGCCACGCGGCGAAGCTCGCGCGCGGACCGATCCGACTGCCGTCGCCCGCGACCACGAACGGTTCGTCCGGGCGGCCGGCCCAGCGCACGTCCTCGATCTGCTCGCAGCGGAAGAACAGCAGCCACTCGTCGCTGCCTGGATCGAGCGGCAGGGCGAACACCCCGGCGATGCCGTCGGCGGCCTCGGGGCCCGGGCTCCAGTCCTCGGCGCGGTCGGTCATCGCCGGGGCCGCCGGATGCGCCTCGCGCGCCAGCCAGGCCAGCAGGTCGGGGATACGCTCGGCGGGCGGCGTGCGTCCGGCGCCATACCAGCGGCCGGACTGCAGCAGGGCCACGCCATCGCAGGCGACCGCGCGGCGCAGCAGGTCGAGCTCGGCGGCGATGGCGAGGCGCGGGTCGCTGGCGTGCGCCAGGCGCAGCGCGAGGGTGTCGCGCACGGCACGCGCGCCGTCCTCCATCGCGGCCGCTTCCTGCTGTTCGCGCGCGGCGACGCGCATCGAGACGAACAGGCCGAACAGGTCGGCGGCGGCGCGCACGCCGGGCGAGAGATGGCGCACGCCGCGATGGTGGCAGGCGACCAGCCCCCACAAGCGGCCGCCGGCGATGATCGAGATCGACATCGACGCGCCAACCCCCATGTTGGCCAGGTATTCCAGGTGCACCGGCGACACGCTGCGCAGCGACAGCTGACCCAGGTCGAGCGGCTCGCCGCGCGCGCTGCGGTCCGGCAGCACCGGGACCGGCGTGTAGTTCGCATCGGGAATCACGCGGATGCGGTTGTGCAGGTACAGCCGGCGCGCCTGCGGCGGAATGTCCGAGGCGGGATAGCGCAGGCCGAGGTAGGCCGGCATCGCGGAGTCGCGCGACTCGGCCACCACGTCGCCGGAATCGTCGTGGCGGAAGCGGTACACCATGACCCGGTCGTAGCCGGTGAGCAGGCGCACCTGCTCGGCCACGCGCTGGTGGAAGCCTTCGTCGTCGCCGCCCTGCGCGACCCGGGTGATCATCGCCTGCGCCACCACGGTCGGCGAGCGCTCCCCGGCGCCGCGCACGTGCGGTTCGATCTCGATGTGCACCAGTCCCTGCGCGACGTGCACGCTGACCTCGCACAGCGCGGCCATCGGACCGATGTTCGCCACCGCCGCGCGTTGCGCCTGCGCGCCGGGTTCGGCGAACCCGATCGTCTCGGCGATGGTCTGGATCACGTCGTCGGTGATGAACTCGCGCAGCGAGCGACGCAGCATGTCTTCCGGCGGCGCGCTGGTGAGCGCCTCGATGTTGGCCGACACATGGTGGATCGACCAGTCCGGCAGCTGGCAGCTGATCAGGTATCCGTGCGGCTGGATCGCGCCCGGCAGGTGGATCGGCTCGCTGGCGCAGGCGTCGAGCGCGCGTTCGAGTTCGGGGGTCATGCGTGCTCCTTGTCGGCGGCAACGGGAACAAGGTCGAAGCTGCGCTCGAAACAGGCACGGACCAGTGCGAAGGCGGTCCGCGCGCCGTGCTCGGCCTGGGCCATGCGTGGCGCGTCGTCGGCATCGAGCGCCGACAACCGCGCCTGCAGCGCGGACCAGTCCTCCGCGACCGCGTGGCGCGCCAGGAAGCCGGCGCCGCGCCCGCGGTCGAAGCCGAGCCGCCGGGCATCGCGCAACAGCACGCGCGCGCCCATGCCGCTGCCGGCCATCACGTAGCACCATCCCAGCCGGGTGGCCGCGCCGGAGGCCGGACCGCGCACGCCCTCGGCCGCGAGCGGCGCCAGCGCCAGCGACGACAGGTCGCGGGCCAGCCATTCCGAATGGCGCGGGCGCGCCGCGACTGCGATCTCGAAGTCGGTGGCGAAGCGGTGCATGCCCAGCACGTAGCGGCGGTAGGTGGCGACCGAATCCAGGCCGCGCGGGAACAGCGCGTCCACCCGTGCGTGCAGGTCGGCGGTGGCCTCGCGCAGGCGCATCCGCGCCGTGCCCTGGTCCGATGTGGGGGTGGTGCCCGGGGCGCTCGATCCGATGATGCGGCGCAGGATACCGGCCCAACCGCGCATCGACGCGCCGCGCCCTTCGCAACGTGTTCAGGAAGATGAGCACGGCGCCCGAATCCTCGCCATCGCTACAATGCGCGTCTTCACGAACCTGTCCCGCGCCGTGTCCTTCCCCGACTACGACTTCGCCAGCCATCGTTTCGAGGTCCGTCCCGGGATCCGCCTGCATTACCTGGACGAGGGTCCGCGCGGCGGCGAAGTGGTGGTCGCGCTGCACGGCAATCCGTCGTGGGGCTATTACTGGCGTCACCTGGTCCACGGGCTGCGCGACCGCTACCGGGTGATCGTGCCCGACCATGTCGGCATGGGGCTCTCGGACAAGCCCGACGACGATGCCGACGCGCTGCCGCGCTACGACTACACCCTGCAGTCGCGCGTCGACGACCTGGCGGCGCTGCTCGACCATCTCGGCGTCGATGGGCCGATGACGCTGGCCGTGCACGACTGGGGCGGCATGATCGGCTTCGGCTGGGCGCTGTCGCACACGGCGCAGGTCAGGCGCCTGGTCGTCCTGAACACCGCCGGGTTCCCGATGCCGGCGGGCAAGCCGATGCCGTGGCAGATCGCGCTCGGCCGCGACTACCACGTCGGCGAACTGCTGATCCGCGGTTTCAACGCCTTCTCCGCAGGCGCGGCCCGGTTCGGGGTCGAGCGGACGATGCCGCGCGAGGTACGCCGCGCCTATGTCGCGCCCTACGACAACTGGAAGCACCGCATTTCCACCGTGCGCTTCATGCAGGACATCCCCCTGTCGGAAAAAGACCGGGCCTGGCCGCTGGTGGCCGAGTCCGGCCGGCGCCTGGGCGAGTACGCCGACCGTCCCGCATTCCTCGGCTGGGGCCTGAAGGACTTCGTGTTCGACCGCGATTTCCTCGAGCGTTTCCGTCGTGCGCTGCCGCAGGCCGAGGTGCATGCCTTCGAGGACGCCGGCCACTACGTGCTCGAAGACAGGCACGAGGTGCTGGTGCCCGCGATCCGCGCCTTCCTCGATCGCAATCCCCTGTAGGCGCGCCCGCTGGCGCAAGCCCCTGCGCGCGCGAAGGATCCAGCAGTCGGATCGATGGCGGCCGCGACCGCAGACGGCCTTGCCGGCTGCGTGGGTCGCGCCCGGGCATGGCGGCTGCCGGCCCCTGAGGCAGCGCAGGGCGCGCAGACGCGCGGCGGGTCAAGCGGCGAGCGGCGGCAGGTCGACGGTCGGCGCGTTGCCGTCGTCAGGATCCCGGCCCCCGCCGGCCGCATCGCGCCAGCGCCAGTCGTCGGCACCCAGCAGCGGAAGGCCGTGCGCGAGGCGCGCCCGGTCGCACTGGTCGCTGGCGCGTCCGTGTTCCCACGAGGCATCGACCTCGCGGCAGACCGACGGCCGGTGCGGATGGATCGTGCAACGCGAGTACACGCCGATCTGCGCGTCCAGCGCCACGCACCGGATCGGATCGGAATAGGTGCCGCGCATGCACAGGCGATGCCCGTCGAGCCGCTCGGTGAGCGCCGCAGGCACGCCGCCGTCGCCGGCCTCGTCCGATTCCATCCAGTGGAAGGCGACGCGGTACTGCGTGCAGCAGGCGCCACAGGTCAGGCAGGGGTGCATGGGAAGCCGGGCCTTGCGCGGCGCGAGCGGGGAGGGTGCGCCATTGTCCCGGCGCCGCGGCCGTGCGCAAGGGCCCCGGGGCGATAATGTGCCTTTCGCGAACGCGGAACCCGCGCATGGTGCAGGAACAGATCGCCGGCTCGACCGGCCCGGCGCCCCCCGGGAGAGCCGTGGCGTCGGCGCCTGATGTCGACCGGGCATCGGCCGGGTCCGCGCCCCCGCCCTGCAACATCGCTGCCGCCCTGCCGCGGCTGGCGGCGCAGGCGCCGGGCCGCGTCGCCATGCGCTGCCCCGGCCGCGACGGCCGCTACGCAGTCTCGCTGACCTACGGCGAACTGGACGCGCGCAGCGATGCGATCGCCGCCGGCCTGGCTGCGCGCGGGATCGCCGCCGGCACCCGCACGGTCGTGATGGTGCGGCCGACCCCCGAGTTCTTCGTGCTGATGTTCGCCCTGTTCAAGGCCGGCGCGGTGCCGGTGCTGGTGGATCCGGGCATCGACCGGCGCGCGCTGAAGCAGTGCCTGGACGAGGCGCGGCCGGAGGCCTTCGTCGGCATCCCGCTGGCGCAGCTCGCGCGCGTGCTGCTGGGCTGGGCGCGGTCGGCGCGGGTACGCATCACCACCGGCCGGTTCGCGCTGCTGGCCGACGCGACGCTGGCGCGGATCGAGCGCGAGGGTGCGGGGCGCGCTTCGCAACGGGTGGACACCCAACCCGACGCCGTCGCCGCGATCCTGTTCACCAGCGGCTCCACCGGCGTGCCCAAGGGCGTGGTCTACCGCCACCGCCATTTCGTCGCTCAGATCGAGATGCTGCGCGACGCGTTCGGGATCGCGGCCGGTGGCATCGACTTCCCGACCTTCCCGCCGTTCGCGCTGTTCGATCCCGCGCTCGGCCTGACCTCGATCATCCCCGACATGGATCCCACCCGCCCGGCGCAGGCCGATCCGCGCAAGCTGCACGCGGCGATCGCGCGCTTCGGCGTCGACCAGCTGTTCGGCTCCCCGGCGCTGATGCGGGTGCTGGCCGACCACGGCGTGCCGCTGCCGACGCTGCGGCGCGTGACCTCGGCCGGCGCGCCGGTGCCGCCCGAGGTGGTGGCGAGGATGCTCGAACTGCTGCCGGAGGAGGCGCGCTTCTGGACGCCCTACGGCGCGACCGAATGCCTGCCGGTGGCGGTGATCGAAGGCCGGGAACTGCTGGCGCTGCGCGAGCGCACCGAGCGCGGCGCGGGGACATGCGTCGGCCGACCGGTGCCGCCGAACGAGGTGCGCATCATCGCCATCGACGACGGGCCGATCGAGGCCTGGTCGGACGCGCTGCCGGCGGCGCCGGGCGAAGTCGGGGAAATCACCGTCGCGGGGCCGAGCGCCACCGACGAGTACTTCAACCGCGATGCGCAGACGCGGCTGGCGAAGATCCGGGAGACGCCGTCGTCCTCGCCTGGCGGCGGGGGTGGCGTCGATGCGGTGGCGACCGCCCGCGTCGTCCACCGCATGGGCGATCTGGGCTACTTCGACGCCGAGGGCCGCCTCTGGTTCTGCGGCCGCAAGTCGCAGCGGGTCGAGACCGCTGACGGGCCGCTGTACACCGAGCAGGTGGAGCCGGTGTTCAACACCCATCCGGACGTACGCCGCACCGCGCTGGTCGGGATCGGCGCGCATGGCGCGCAGCGCGCGGTGCTCTGCGTCGAGGTCGCCGCCGGCATCGCCGCCGCGCAGCATGCGCGCATCGAGCGCGAGTTGCGGACGATCGGTGCGGGATTCGCGCATACGGCGCGCATCGATGCCTTCGCGTTCCATCCGGGCTTTCCCGTCGACATCCGCCACAACGCCAAGATCGGCCGCGAGAAGCTCGCGGCATGGGCCGCTGCCCGGAGCGCACGATGAAGATCCTCGTCACCGGAGGCGGCGGATTCCTGGGCCAGGCGCTGTGCCGCGGCCTGGTCGAACGCGGCCACGAGGTCGCCAGCTTCAACCGCGGCCATTACCCCGCGCTCGATGCGCTCGGCGTGCACCAGCTGCGCGGCGACCTCGCCGATCGCGATGCCGTGCTCGCCGCCGCGACCGGGGTCGATGCGATCTTCCACAACGCCGCGAAAGCCGGTGCCTGGGGAAGCCGCGACAGCTACTACTCGGCCAACGTCACCGGCACGCAGAACGTGCTCGACGCCTGTCGCGCACACGGGATCGGCAAGCTGGTGTACACGTCCACGCCGAGCGTCACCCATCGCGCCACGCATCCGGTCGAAGGCGGCACCGCCGACACCGTGCCCTACGGCGAGGGCTTCAAGGCCCCGTACGCGGAAACCAAGACCATCGCCGAGAAAGCGGTGCTGGCGGCGAACGATGCCGACCTGGCCACGGTCGCGCTGCGTCCGCGGCTGATCTGGGGCCCCGGCGACCAGCAGATCCTGCCGCGGCTGGTCGAGCGTGCGAAAGCGGGGCGGCTGCGCTTCGTCGGCGGTGGCCACAACCTGATCGATACCACCTACATCGACAATGCCGCGCAGGCCCATTTCGATGCGTTCGAGCACCTCGCCCCCGGCGCTGCGTGCGCGGGACGCGCGTACTTCATCAGCAACGGCGAGCCGAAGCCGACGCGCGAGATCGTCAACGCGCTGCTCGCCGCGGCGGGCGCGCCGCAGGTGGACGGTTCGATCCCGTTCGGTGTGGCGTACGCGGTCGGCGCCGCCTGCGAGGCGCTGTGGCCGCTGTTGCGGCTGGGCGGGGAACCGCCGATGACGCGATTCCTGGCCGAGCAGTTGAGTACGACGCACTGGTACTCCATGGCACCCGCCACGCGCGACTTCGGCTACGTGCCGCGGGTGACGATCGCCGAAGGCCTGCAACGCCTGCGGGCATCCCTGCAGCGGAAGTGACCCGGACCACACGCGCATCGGGTTCTTCGCGCGCGGCGGCGCGTTCTGCGGCGTCGCAAGCGGGTCCAGCCTGGCGCGGTACTCCATGGCACCCGCCACGCGCGACTTCGGCTACGTGCCGCGGGTGACGATCGCCGAAGGCCTGCAACGCCTGCGGGCATCCCTGCAGCGGAAGTGACCCGGACCACACGCGCATCGGGTTCTTCGCGCGCGGCGGCGCGTTCTGCGGCGTCGCAAGCGGGATCCAGCCTGGCGCGGTACTCCATGGCACCCGCCACGCGCGACTTCGGTTACGTGCCGCGGGTGACGATCGCCGAAGGCCTGCAACGCCTGTGGGCATCCCTGCAGCGGGAGTGACCCGGACCACACGCGCATCGGGTTCTTCGCGCGCGGCGGCGCGTTCCGGCGTTGCATGCAGGATCCAACCTGGCGCGATACGCGATGGAACCGGCGACGCGCGACTTCGGGCTTCGTGCCGACGGTGACGTTCGAGCAGGCCCCGCAGCGGTCGCGGCCCGTCTCGCGCATGTGCCTGCTTTCACGATGACCTCACCCGGCGCTCACCCGGCCGCGACCGGGGCTCGCGTAGCGTTCCCCCGCACCCTCAATCCAACCGGCCCCCGGCCGTCGCCACGGAGACCGCTTCCATGCTCAGATACGCCGTCATCTTCTTCGTCATCGCGCTCATCGCCGCCGTGCTCGGCTTCAGTGGCGTGGCCGGCGCCGCCACCAACATCGCGTGGATCCTGTTCGTGGTGTTCGTGATCCTGGCGATCGTGTCGCTGCTGCGCGGCAAGCGGGTATAGCCCGACGCCACGCAGGCGAGACACAGCGAGACACAGAAGGGCCCGCCGATCGGCGGGCCTTCTTGTTGCTTCGCCGCCTCGACCCTGCCGCTACAATGCCGCATGGCCTCGTTCCCGCCCTCCCCCTTCGACGCGATCAAGCCCATCGCCGGGCGCGCGCTGGAAGCGGCGCTCAATCGCGCCCTCGCGCTCGACCCCGACATGCGCGACGCGCTGGCCCGGCTCGATGGTCGCCGCGTCGAGCTCACCCTGGAGTCCCCGCCGCTCGCGCTGCAGCTGCGGGTGCAGGGCGAACGCCTCGCGGTCGGCCCGGTCGATGCCGCGGCCGAGCCCGACCTCGCGGTGCGGGCGACGATCGCCGGCGTGCTCTCGCAGTTGCCGTTCCTGCGCCGCGACGACGCGCCCGCCATCGGCAAGGTGCGCGTGTCGGGCGATGCGGAACTGGCGCGCCAGCTGCAGCGGCTGGCCGAGCGTTTCGATCCCGACTGGCAGCAACCGTTCGTCGCCGTCTTCGGCGATGTCATCGGCGTGCAGGTGGCCAGCGCGTTCGGCGGCGCGCTGGCGCAGGCGCGCGTGCTTGGCCGCAACCTCGCGCAGAGCGCCGCCGAGTACGTGACCGAGGAATCGCGCGACGTGGTGGCGCGGGCCGAGATCGACGCCTTCCTCGACGATGTCGACGCGATGCGCGACGACGTCGACCGCCTTGCCGCGCGCGTGGCCCGCATCGCCGGCCGGACCGGGGCGGCGGCTTGAACACCGTCCTGCGCGCCGCGCGCATCGGCCGCGTGCTGCTGCGCTACCGGCTCGACGACCTGCTCGACGACACCGCGGCCGAGCGCTGGCTCAAGCTGATGCGGCCGTTCGTGCCGCGCGCGTCCGCGGCCATCGCCGCGCAGTCGCGTGGCGCGCGCCTGCGCCTGGCGCTGCAGGAGCTCGGACCGATCTTCGTCAAGTTCGGCCAGATCCTCTCCACCCGCCGCGACCTGCTGCCGCCCGACATGGTCGACGAGCTGGCGCTGCTGCAGGACCAGGTCGCACCGTTCGACGGCGACGCCGCGCGCGCGATCGTCGAGGACGAGCTGGATGCGCCGGTCGCCACGCTGTTCGCCTCGTTCGAGACCGTGCCGCTGGCCTCGGCCTCGATCGCGCAGGTGCACGCGGCCACCCTGCACCCGGTGGCCGACGCGCCCGCGCGCGAGGTGGTGGTCAAGGTGCTGCGGCCCGGCATCGAGAAGCAGATCGCGGGCGACATCGCCCTGCTGCGCAGCCTCGCCGGCCTGGTCGACCGCACCCATCCCAACGCCGACAAGATCCGCCCGCGCGAGATCGTGGCCGAGATCGAGAACACCCTGGCCGCCGAGCTCGACCTGCAGCGCGAAGGCGCGAACGCCTCGGTGCTGCGCCGCAACTGGCTCGATTCGCCCGACCTCTACGTGCCCGAACCGATCTGGACCCACACCGCGCAGCGCGTGCTCACGCTCGAGCGCGTGCGCGGCATCAACAGCGACGACATCGTCGCGCTCGACGCCGCGGGCATCGATCGCAAGGCGCTCGCGGCAAAAGGCGTGCGCGTGTTCTACACCCAGGTGTTCCGCGACAACTTCTTCCACGCCGACGCCCACGCCGGCAACATCTGGGTGGATACCGACCCCGCGCGCCGCGCCAACCCGCGCTTCATCGCGCTGGACTTCGGGATCATGGGCCAGCTCTCCAGCGAGGACCAGTACTACCTCGCCGAAAACTTCATGGCGATCTTCAACCGCGACTACCGCCGCATCGCCGAACTGCACGTGCAGGCCGGCTGGATGCCGGCGACGATCCGCATCGACGAGCTGGAAGCCGCCGCGCGCGCGGTGTGCGAGCCGTACTTCACCCGCCCGCTGTCGGAGATCTCGCTGGGCGAGGTGCTCGGCAAGCTGTTCCGCACCGCGCAGCGCTACGAACTGACCCTGCAGCCGCAACTGATCCTGCTGCAGAAGACCCTGCTGACGATCGAAGGGATCGGACGCCTGCTCGACCCGAAGATCGACATCTGGGCGGTGGCGCGGCCTGTGCTCGAACGGATCCTGGTCGAACGCTACAGCCCGCAGAAACTCGCTTCGGAATTCCGCAAGCGGCTGCCGGAGATCGTCACCCGCGCACCCGAGGTGCCGCGGCTGCTGCATGCCTGGCTGCAGCAGCAGGTCGAGGGCCGGCACGAACTGAAGATGCGCTCGCAGGACATCGTCGCGATCACGCGCACGCTCGAGGCGATGCAGCGGCGCGTGGTCGCCGCGATCCTCGGCGTGGGCCTGCTGATCACCGCGGCGGTGCTGTTCGCGCTCGAAGCCGGCGGCCCGTCGCTGGGCGGGGTCCCGCTGTCGTCCTGGGTGGCCGGCATCGGTGGCCTCTGGGCCATCCTGGCGGCGTTGCCGCGAAGGCGCTAGAGCGGGATCCCCGCGGGGCCGTCAAGCGGGCGTCGCCGGGCGGCCAGGGTCGCCGTCGGGCGACATCCGCCCTGCGTAAGGAACGTGCCCGGGCGAATGCGTGCCCACCCCACCCGCCGCGCGGCCCCGGCCGTACCCCGTGCAACGGGGCGACCGGCGTCGCGCGTTGGTTTCGCCACGCGCTGCGGCGCCACGCGCTGGTTGTTCCCCGGATCCGGTCACATCCGGTCCCACGCCGCGTCATGGGATCGAACGACGGCGGAAACTGGCATCATGCATGGCCGGACCGCGCCGCTAGACGGCATGCGGTACCGACGGAAGGGACGCCGGACGGCATCGAATGCCGCGGCACATGGGGGACCGGGGACGTGACGCTTTTCCTGACAACCAGCCTGGGCTATCCCACGCTCGCCTACAGCATCCTGCTCGGCGGCCTGGCGCTGTTCTGGGTGGTGGCGGCGATCGGCATCGCCGGGATGGACACGCTGGACCTGGACTTCGGCGACGGCGGCGAAGCCGGCGGCATGGTGTCCAGGCTGGGCCTCGACGGCCTGCCGTCGTTGCTGGTGCTGAGCGTGCTGGCGTTCTTCGCCTGGATCATCACCTATTTCGTCCACCTGCTGCTGCTGACGCCGCTGCCCGACCTGCTGCGCTACGGCCTCGGTACCGGCGTGCTGCTGCTGGCGCCGGTGCCGGCGATCCTGCTCACCGCGTTCGTGCTGCGCCCGCTGCGGCGCTTCGTGCTGCGGCTGCGTCCGGCGCCGCAGGCGTCCCTGGCCGGGCGGATCGCCACCGTGCGTACCCCGACGGTGGACGCGGTCCACGGCATGGCCGACCTGGACGACGGCGGCGCAGGGCTGGTCCTGCAGGTACGCCACGAGGGCGACGCGCCAATCTCCCGTGGAGATCGCGTGGTGCTGATCGAACACGATGCGCCGACCAACACCTGGCGGGTGGTGGCCGAGCGCGACTACCGCAATCCGTAACCCGACAACGCAACCGGACACGATCCGACTGGAGCTGCACCGATGGAACTCGCACTGCTGGGCCCCTTCCTGATCGGCGCGATCGGCGTCGTCTTCCTGCTGGTCGTGCTGGCGATCATCTTCAAGTCCTTCTACAAGAAGGTCGACCAGGGCACGGCGCTCATCGTCAACGACATGAGCTCCGAGCCGAAGGTGCATTTCACCGGTGCGCTGATCATCCCGGTGCTGTACCGCGCCGAGCTGATGCGGATCAGCCTGATCACGCTGGAGGTCGACCGTCGCGGCAAGGAAGGCCTGATCTGCCGCGACAACATGCGCGCCGACATCGCCGTCGCCTTCTACCTGCGGGTCAACGAGACCCAGGCCGACGTGCTGCGCGTGGCCAAGGCGCTGGGCGCCGACCGCGCCTCGGACAAGCACGCCGTGAACGAACTGTTCAACGCCAAGTTCTCCGAGGCGCTGAAGACGGTCGGCAAGAAGTTCGACTTCACCGACCTGTTCGAGAAGCGCCAGGAGTTCCGCGACGAGATCATCAAGGTCATCGGCAACGACCTCAACGGCTACGTGCTCGAGGACGTGGCGATCGACTACCTCGAGCAGACCCCGAAGTCGCTGCTCGACCCGAGCAACATCCTCGACGCCGAGGGCATCCGCAAGATCACCCAGCTGACCGCGTCGCAGAACGTGATCACCAACGAGCTGTCGCAGAACGAGCACCTGGCGATCACCAAGAAGAACGTCGAGACCCGCGAGGCGACGCTGGCGCTGGAACGCCAGCAGGCCGAGGCCGAGGCGCGCCAGCAGCGCGAGATCGAGACCATCCGAGCGCGCGAGACCGCCGAAACCCAGAAGGTGCAGGAAGAGCAGCGCCAGCTGGCCGAGGCCGCCCGCATCGAAGCCCAGCAGCTGATCGACATCCGCGACCAGAACCGCATGCGCGAGGTGGAGGTGGCCGAGCAGAACCGGCAGCGCGCCGTCGCGATCGAGGCCGAGCGCGTTGCCCGCGCCCGCCAGCTCGAGCAGGTGACCACCGACCGCGAAGTGCAGCTGCAGGGCGTGGAGCGCGACAAGGTGGTCGAGCAGGGCAAGATGGACGTGGCCAACATCACCCGCGAACGCATCGCGATCGACAAGACCGTGGCGCAGGAGGAAGAGCGCATCAAGGAAGTGCGCGAGGTATCCGAGGCCGACCGCCTGAAGCAGATCGCGATCCTCGAGGCCGAGGCCAAGGCGCAGCAGGCGCTGCTGGAGCAGGTCAAGCGGGCCGAAGCGGGCGAGACCGCGGCCCGGCACAGGGCGGTCGAGGTCACCACCCTGGCCCAGGCGGAACTGGAAGCGGCCAACCGCCAGGCCGAGGCCAAGAAGCTGCTGGCCGAAGGCGTGCGCGCCGAACGCGCGGCGCCGGGCCTGGCGGATGCGCAGGTCAAGGAGGCCGGCGCGGTGGCGATCGAGAAGGTCGGCATCGCCGAGGCGCGCGTGGTGGATGCGATGGCCGACGCCAACCTCAAGCAGGGCGCCACGGAGGCCAAGGTGCTGGCGGAAAAGCTCGGCGCGCAGGCGCAGGGCGAGGAGCAGATGGGCCGCGCCCGGGCGGCCGCCACCGAATCGATCGGCCTGGCGGAAGCGACCGTGGTCGGGAAGAAGCTGTTCGCCGAGGCCGAAGGCCTGACCCGGAAGTTCCAGGCCCTGGACGCGCTCAGCGACGACGCGCGCGGCCACGAGGAGTACCGGATGGCGCTCGACACCAGCCTCAAGCAGGCGCTGGCGTCGATCGAGGCCGGCAAGGAGATCTCCAAGGAGAACGCCGAAATCATCGCCACCGCGCTGCGCAACGCCGACATCGACATGGTCGGCGGCGACGGCGGCATGTTCGACAGCCTGGTGCGGGCGATCTCGCTGGGCAAGTCGATCGAGGGCCTCGCCGACAAGAGCCCGGTGGTGCAGGAACTGATGCAGAAGTACCTCGGGATCGACCGCGGCAAGGCGTCGAAGACGGAGGGCGCCGCGACCGTGTCCGGCGAATGAGCCACGCTGGCGATGAACGGCGCGGACGCGCTGCGGCCGAGGCAGGCGCGCCCCTGCCACGCGGAGGACGCACGCGTGCCGCGCGACCACAGGCAGGATGACCCGCGGTGATGACCGATCCCACGCAGGATGAGCAGGCGGCGACAGACGTCGCCGCAACAAGCGCCGCCACCGCGGTCGACGAGGCGGTCGCGCGCGGCGGCGCCTACGAGGTACTGCGCCGGCGCCTGGTCGAGCAGGGCGCGCGCCTGCGCGCGATCGCCGACGGCCTCAATGCGAAGCGCCTGCAGGAGTTCGGCGACAGCCGCATGGAGGTGGTGGGCCGCTTCCGCGTGCGTACCGAGAACAACTGCGTCGGCCGCGACATCGTCCAGATCGGCGACGACCTGCTGCTGTTCGGCTACAACGTCTACATCGGGCTGAAGACGACCACCCGGATCGAGGACGTGTTCGGCTTGTACCGCCTGGTCGAAGGTGGCGAAGGCTTCGACGTCGCCCCGGTCGACCACGCCGGCAGCTTCCTCGCCGATCCGGGTTTCGTCCGCGATTTCACTGAGCTCTACGCGTACTACAAGCATGCGCGCCTGCTGCAGCTGATCAAGCGCGACGGCAAGCTGCTGGCGGCATTCCAGATCGGCGAGCGCAGCGACGACGTGCGGGTGTTCCGCTGGGCGATCTCCAATGCGGGCGAGCTCACCTGGATCGACTCGCGCGGCGAGCGCGACATCAGCCTGCCGCCACCGTTCGACTTCGAATGGACCCGCGCCACGCGCGACCTGATGGTCACCGGACGCTTCCCGCACCTGAACATCCTCGACACGGTGTTCGTCGAGACCACGGGCGGCGACCTGACGATCAAGGTCGAGAACAACACCGAGACCGGGCAGGGCGTGTTCAGCGAGCCGGTCGAGGACGGTACCCAGTCGCTCGACGACGCGGTGGTGGACTTCGCCCGGGTCGGCAGCCTGCTGTTGCTGAAGATCCTGCCGTACCGCGAAAGCGCGTGGCGCGGGCTGATCTTCAACACCCTCACCGGCACGGTCGTGCGCAACGACGCCATCGTCCAGGCCTGCGTGCAGCTGCCCGAGGACCACGGGATCATCTTCCCCGGCGGCTACTACCTGCAGAACGGTGAGCACAAGGCCTTCGACGCCGCGATGCAGGGCATGCGCTACAAGCGCGCGATCCGCTCGCCCAACGGCGAGGACGTGATGTACGTGTTCTACGAGCGCGAGGCCGGGCGCTCGGCGCTGTTCGTCTACAACACCATCCGCCGCGAACTGCAGAACCCGCTGTTCGGCCACGGCTACGCGTTCCTGCGCGATGGCGGCATGGTGCTGTTCCATGCCGAGGGCGATGCGCCCACACGGATCCACCCGATGCAGGTCTGGCGCACGCCGTTCAGCAGCGACGAGTTCGCGGCGCAGCGGCCGCCGGGCACCAGCTTCATGGGGCGGATCGGCAATGCGGCGCTGGTGCGCGGCATTTCCGACCTGTTCGAGCTCAGCCGCGAGATCGACAACCCGCGCGTCTCGCCACAGCGCTACCAGCTGCTGGTGCACGGCACCCGGCGCCTGTTCGACGCGCACCACTGGATCGACGACGCGCACTGCGATGGCGTCGCCGGCCTGCTGTACGAGATCAGCGCCACCGGCGAATCGGTGCTCGACGAGTACGAGAAGGTCGAGGGTATCCGCCGCCAGTCCGCGGCGGCGATGGCGGAGGCGGTATCGGCGCACAGGGCGCTGCTGGCGCGGCTGCAGCCGGAGAACTGGACTGCGATCGACGAGTTCACCGGCGCGCTGGGCGAGATCGCGCGGCAGCGCGGCCACCTGCTCACGTTGCGCGAGTACCGCTATGTCGACGTGCCCGCCATCGATGCGATGGGCGAGGCGCTGCAACGCGAGCGCGACCGGATCGGGACCGCGACCGGCGAGTTCCTCGGCGGCGACAAGGCGCTGGCGCCGTTCAACCAGCGGCTGCAGGCGCTCGATTCGGCCGTGCAGCAGGCGCAGACCGCGAAACTGCTGTCCGAACAGATCCGGGACATGCAGGCGATGTCGGCCGAGCTCGACCTGCTGTCGGAGCTGATGGCCGGGCTCAAGGTCGACGATGCGAACCAGCGCACGCGCGTGGTCGAGGCGATCTCGGCGATCTACGCCCGGCTCAACCAGGCCCGGGCGCGCGCCGAGCAGAAGCGGCGCACGCTTGGATCGGCCGAGGCCGTCGCCCAGTTCGGGGCGCAGTTCTCGCTGTTCTCGCAGTCGATCGCCAGCGCGCTGGGTCTGGCGACCGACCCCGAGCGCGCCGACGAGCAGCTCTCGCGGCTGCTGGTGCAGCTGGAGGAACTGGAAGGGCAGTTCGGCGAGCACGAACAGTTCCTCGGCGACATCATCGCCAAGCGCGAGGAACTGCTGGAAGCGTTCGAGGCCCGCAAGCAGGCGCTGCTCGACGAACGCCAGCGCAGGGCCCAGGCGGTGCACGACGCCGCGATGCGGATCCTCGACGGACTCGGCCGCCGCACCGAGCGCTTCGAGACGCTCGACGAGCTCAACGCCTTCTTCGCCGGCGACCCGCTGATCCTCAAGCTGCGCGAACTGGCGGGGCGCCTGCGCCAGCATCGCGACAGCGTCAAGGCCGACGACGTCGAGGCCCGGCTCAAGGGCGTGCGCGACCAGGCGGTGCGCGCGCTGCGCGACCGCAGCGACCTGTTCGAGGATGGTGGCCACGTCATCCGGCTCGGCCCGCGCCACCGCTTCAGCGTCAACACCCAGCAGCTGGACCTGACCCTGCTGCCGCGCGGGGATGCGATGGCGCTGCACCTGACCGGCACCGACTACTACGAGGCCCTGCACGACCCGGAGCTCGAGGCGGCCCGCGACTGGTGGCAGGTCTCGCTCGATTCCGAGTCGCCGGCGCTGTCGCGCGCCGAGTACCTGGCCGGCCTGATCCTGGACGCCGCCGTGCACGGACGCGACGGCCTCGACCTGGCGTCGCTGGAGCACGCGCTGGCCGATCCGGCTGCGCTCGACAGGCTGGTGCGCGATTTCGCCGCGCCGCGCTATCGCGAGGGCTACGAGAAGGGCATCCACGACCACGATGCCGTCCGGCTGCTGCGCGCTCTGGTGCCGCTGTACACCGGCGCGGGCACCCTGGCGCACGCGCCTGCGGCACGCGCGCTGGCGCTGCTGTTCTGGCAGCGGCACCGCGGGCACGAGGACGCGCTGCAGTGGCCGGAGCGCACCGTCGGCGCCGAAGCCGTGCGCAGGATCTTCGGCACGCGCGACGGGCTGGACGCGTTGCGCGGCGAGATCGCCGCGGCGCTCGATGCCTTCGTCGCGGAAGCCGGCTTGCCGCTCGCCGGCGCATCGGGGCAGGCCGGCGCCGACTACCTGCTCGCCGAACTGCGCGAGGGCGAGCCGACCTTCGCCTTCAGCCATTACGCGCGCAGTCTGCTCGGCGCGCTGGACGAACAGCTGCAGTCGGCTGGCATGGCGGAAGGATTCGAGCGGTCGCTGCGGCAGCAGGCCGGGCGTCCCGCCGCGCAATGGGCGCTGGTCGCGCAATGGCTGCAGGCGATGGTGCGCGATCCGGCACTCGCCGCCCTGTCGGGCTACGTGCCGGAGGCGATCGCGTTGAAGCTGGCCGGGCACGAACTGCGCCACCGCGTCGTCGACGCGATCCTGGTCGCGAAGGTCGATGGCCTGCTGGGCGAGCATCCCCTCGTCGAGGGCGGCGTGCAGACCGTGTCGATCGACGGGTTCCTCGCCCGCTGGCGGGCGCACCGCGAGACGTTCGTGCCCGGCTTCGAACGCTACCAGGCCGTGCGCCACGCGATCGCCACGCGCGAGCGCGAGGCGCTGCGGCTGTCGGAATTCCGGGCGCGGCCGCTGAGCTCGTTCGTGCGCAACCGGTTGATCAACGAGGTCTATCTGCCGGTGATCGGCGACAACCTCGCCAAGCAGATGGGCACGGTGGGCGAAGACAAGCGCAGCGACCTGATGGGCCTGCTGATGATGATTTCCCCGCCCGGCTACGGAAAGACGACGCTGATGGAATACGTCGCCAGCCGGCTCGGGCTGGTCTTCATGAAGATCAATGGTCCCGCGCTCGGCCACGCGGTGCGATCGCTCGATCCCGCGCAGGCGCCCGACGCGACCTCGCGCCAGGAGCTGGAAAAGCTCAACCTGGCGCTGGAGATGGGCAGCAACACCATGCTGTATGTCGACGACATCCAGCACACCCACCCGGAGTTCCTGCAGAAGTTCATCTCGCTGTGCGACGGCACCCGGCGCATCGAAGGCGTGTGGAGGGGGCGCACGAAGACCTACGACATGCGCGGGAAGAAGTTCTGCGTGGTCATGGCCGGCAATCCGTACACCGAGTCGGGCGAGGTGTTCAAGATCCCCGACATGCTCGCCAACCGCGCCGACATCTACAACCTCGGCGACGTGCTCGGCGGCATGGAGGAGGCCTTCCGCCTGAGCTACATCGAGAACAGCCTGACCTCGAACCCGGTGCTGGCGCCGCTGGCCACCCGCGACCTGGGCGACCTCTACCTGCTGGTCGACAGGGCGCTGGGCAAGGAGGTGTCGACCAGCACGCTCGGCCACGCCTACAGCGGCGCCGAGGTCAACGAGATCGTGGCCACCCTACAGCGGCTGATGCAGGTGCGCGACGTGGTCTACCAGGTCAACCAGCAATACATCGCCAGCGCGGCGCAGGCCGATCGCTACCGCAGCGAGCCACCGTTCCGGCTGCAGGGCAGCTACCGCAACATGAACAAGCTGGCGGAGAAGATCTCGCCGGTGATGAACGCCGCCGAGCTGCAGCAGCTGATCGCAGACCACTATGTCGGCGAGGCGCAACTGCTGACCACCGGCGCCGAGGAGAACCTGCTCAAGCTCGCGGAACTGCGCGGCACCCTGGACGAGGCGCAGGCGGCGCGCTGGGCGGCGATCAAGCGCGACTTCCTGCGCAACAAGGCGATGGGCGGCGAGGATGCCGACACCGGTGCGCGCGTGGTGGCACAGCTGGCCGACATCGCCGAGGGGCTGTCGGCGTTGCGGGACGCGCCTGCCCATGCGCCGCCGCAGACGGCGCCGGAGGTGCCGTGGGAGCAGTTGCTGGCTTCGCTGCGCGAGGGTATCGCGGTCCGCCGCCGCGCCGACGCGGACGGCGTCGACGCGGGCCAATGGCTGCAGGCGCTGCCCGATGCCATGCGCGGCGCGTTCGAACCGGTGCTGGTCCATCTCTCGCAGGGACAGGAACACCAGGCCCAGCTCAACTCGGCGCTGGTGCGGATCCTGGACCTGCTGCGCGCGAAGCTCGCCGAAGCGCCGGTGCCGGTGGGCAGGCGTCCGCGGGCGAAGAGCGCGCAGGAGATCGAACTCGAGGAGCTGTTGCGCCAGCTGCGCTTCCGCGCCGACGGCAAGCCGGACGCCTCGTGAGCGCAGACGCGCCGCCGGTCGACCTGGAAGATGCGCTGGCCGTGGTCGGCTATGGCGCCGCCGCGCTGGACCAGGCGCTGGAAGCGCGCCTGGCCGATGCGCTCGACCATGCGCCCGCGGCAGCGCTGGTGATGCGTCTGGAAGAACTGCGGCGGGCGATGCTCGCGGACGATCCGCGCGCGTCGCGTCGCGGCATCGGCCTGATCGGGCGCCTGATGGGGCGTGACGTGCATGCCGAAACGGAAGCCGCGCAGCTGCGCGACCGCCTCGGCGTGCTGCTTGCGCAGGCCGACCGGGAGGCGGGCGCGCTGCGCAACCGCGTGGTCATGCAGAAGGCGCTGCAGTCCGAGGTGCGCCAGGCGGTCGCCCGCATCGACGCCACCATCGCGACCGCGCGCGGATGGCTCGACGCGCATCCGGACGCCGGCGCGACGCAGGGCATCGTGGCCTCTCCGCGACAGCGCCTGCAGCAACGCCTGCAGCAGCTGGACACCGTGCAGGCGTCCTGGTCCATCGGCGCCGACCAGCTCGCGCTGTTGCGCGACCAGTCCCTCGAGCTGCTGGCGCGCTACCAGCGCATCCGGGACGTGCTGCTGCCCGCCTGGCGGCAGCACGCACTGGGCGACGCCGCGCTCGCCGGCGGCCGCCGCGCGCTCGCGGCGGCCGACGCCCAGGCCGCCATCGAGTCCGAAGTCGCGGCGATGGCCGGTACACTCGATCCCCAACCCGCACCACCGCAAGCACGGGAGTAGACGCATGAACCAGGATCCCTCCGCCGGCGCCCTCGTGCCCGCCTCCGCCGTGCTCGACGAATCCACGCTCAAGGGCCTGGGCCTGGTCGAAGCCGACCGCGGCGCGATCGCCGAGATCGGCAAGTCGCTGCAGGACATCACCCCGGGCAACCTGCACGTCTTCGGCCGCGACGCCGCCAGCAAGACCTCGGCGTTCTCCAGCCAGTTGCTCGACCAGGTGCGCAACCGCGACCTCGACGCGGCCGGCGACAAGCTCGGTGAAGTGGTGCGGATCGCGCGTTCGCTCAACCTCGACAGCTTCGCCGGCAAGTCGAAGCTGCCGGTGATCGGCGGACTGATCGACCGGCTGCGCGTGTCCAAGGGCGGGCTGGTGCAGAAGTTCAGCGACACCAACCGGCAGATCGAGCAGCTGCTACAGGACGTCGCCCGCCAGCAGGGCACGCAGGGCCAGCGCGTGGGCGAGTTCGACCGCATGTACGACATCGTCCTCGACGAACGCCGTGCGCTCGGGCTGCACGTCGCCGCCGGCAAGTTGCGGCTGGCGGAACTGGTGGAGGAGCAGCAGAAGCTCGCCGGCCTCGAGGATCCCGATTCGCGCACCCGCCGCGCCGAGATCGAGAACGCGATCCGCCTGCTCGACAAGCGCGTCGGCGACCTGGCCGTGATGCAGCACGCGGCCGACCAGTCGCTGCCGATGATCCGCATCATCCAGGCCAATGCGATCCAGCTGATCGAGAAGTTCAACGCGGTGCGCAACATCACCATCCCGTCGTGGAAGCGCCAGTTCGCGATCCAGCTCTCGCTCGACGAACAGAAGAACGCGGTGGAACTGTCCAACGCCATCGACGATGCCACCAACGAGATCATGCGCAGGAACGCGGACCTGATGCGGCAGACGTCGGTCGAGACCGCCAAGGCCAACCAGCGCGCGGTGATTGACGTCGCGACCCTGCGGCACGTGCACGAGCAGCTGATCCAGACGGTCGAGGAAGTCCGCAACATCCACCGCGAGGGCATGCAGCAGCGCCGGCAGGCCGAGGTGGAGCTGGCGCAGTTGCGCGAGGACGTGCAGAAGCGGCTGGCGGGTCCGGCGTAGGCGGGCGCCTAGCGCCGGCCTGACCGCACGGCACACCCTCCTGATTGGCCGTCGCAGTGGCCGCCCATTTCAGCAGCCAGGCCAGGGGCAGACAGAGAACCAGACGATATGGACCCGGAGCGTCCGGTGGAAGCGTGATGCCCACCGCATCGGAATGTTGCAATCTCGTTAATGCTTGAGCCGGAGGCCGTCGTGGCCTCCCGTCCCGGTCGGGGGGGCAGGGACGCCACACACGCTCAAGGACACTGCCCATGATGCTCGCAGGAGAGTGCAAGCCGCGTATTCCGACCACCGTTCTCGCCGCCGCAGTCCGGTCGGCCCTGGTTCTCGCCACCCTGGCCGCCGGCGGCACCGCCCTGGCGCAGACTCCGCCGCCGCCGGACGAGGGCGCCGCCGGATCCGAAGCGACCACGCTCGACACCGTCTCGGTGCTGGGCTCGCGCAACAAGCCGCGCACGGTCTCGTCCTCGGCCGTGCCGATCGACATCATCGGCGGCGAGGAATTCCGCAACCAGGGCGCGACCGACGCGCTCGACCAGCTGCGCGTGGTGGTGCCCTCGTTCAACGTCAGCACCATTCCGATCGACGATGCCGCAAGCCTGGTGCGTCCGGCCAACCTGCGCGGCCTGCCGCCCGACAACACCCTGGTGCTGGTCAACGGCAAGCGCTTCCACCGCTCGGCGGTGATCACCTTCCTCGGGCACGGCCTTTCCGATGGCTCGCAGGGGCCGGACATCTCGGTCTTCCCCCCGCTGGCGCTGGAGCAGGTCGAGGTGCTGCGCGATGGCGCGGCGGCGCAGTACGGATCCGACGCGATCGCCGGCGTGCTCAATTTCAGCCTCAAGCGTCTCGACGAGGGCGGTGCGGTGGAGGCGTTCGCCGGCGAGTACTACGAGGGCGACGGCTTCTCGCAGGTCTACAGCGCGCAGATCGGCCTGCCGCTGACGGCCAGCGGCTTCGCCACGCTCACCGCGGAATGGCGCCAGGCCGATCCCACCTCGCGCAGCGTGCAGCGCGACGATGCGGCCGAGGCGATCGCCGCGGGCTACCCGGGCGTGCCGGTGCCGGCGCAGATCTGGGGCTCGCCCGAGGTCAAGGAGGACGCCAAGTTCGTCGCCAACCTCGGGATCACCGGCGAGAGCGTCGAGGCCTACCTGTTCGGCAACTACGCGCAGCGCGAGATCGATGGTGGCTTCTACTACCGCAGCCCGACCGGCCGCTCCGGCGTCTACACCAACGACGGCGGGCAGACGCTGCTGGTCGGATCGCCGAGCGGCGCGACCTGCCCGACCATCGCCCTGCGCGATCCCGACGGCAACCTGGTGCCGTACACCGCAGTGAGCGCGGCGGTGGGGGCCTTGCCGGGCGACTGTTTCTCGTTCCTGTCGCTGTTCCCCGGCGGCTTCACCCCGCGCTTCGGCGGTGAACTCGAGGACATGTCGGTGGTGGGTGGGCTGCGCGGCATGTGGGGCGATGGCTGGTCGTGGGACGTGAGCGCGACCTATGGCAGGAACGAGATCGACTTCTACATCTACAACTCGGTCAACGCCTCGCTCGGCCCGGACCAGCCCGCCGGCTACTTCTTCCGTCCCGGCGGCAACGTCCAGACCGAAACCGGCCTCAACTTCGACATCGGCAAGGACATCGCTACCGGCTTCACCAGCGAGCCGTTGCGGCTGGCCGCCGGCCTGGAGTGGCGCGAGGAGGAGTTCGAGACCCGCGCCGGCGACGCGCCTTCGACCGCCATCGGCCCGCTGACCGAGCAGGGCTTCGCGATCGGTTCCAACGGCTTCAACGGTTTCAGTCCGCGCACCGCCGGCACCTGGAGCCGCAGCAACTGGGCCGCCTATGTCGACCTCGAGGCGATGCTCACCGACCGCTTCCTGCTTGCCGCGGCGCTGCGCTACGAGGACTTCGACGATTTCGGCACCACCACCAACGGCAAGCTCACCGCGCGCTACGACGTCAGCGACGTGTTCGCCCTGCGTGCCGCGGCCAGCACCGGCTTCCGCGCGCCCACGCCGGGCCAGGCCAACGTCAGCCAGATCACCACCGCCTTCGTCGGCACCGAGCTGCGCGACGTCGCCACCCTGCCGCCGACCAACATCATCGCCCAGCTCAAGGGCGCGCAACCGCTGGCGCCGGAGGAATCGACCAACCTCTCCCTGGGCCTGGTCTTCGACAGCGGGCCCTGGCTGTTCACCGCCGACGCCTACCGCATCCGCACCGAGGACCGGATCGCGCTGAGCCGCTACTTCGCCCTCACCGACGAGGAGCGCGAGCAGCTGGTGGAATCGGGCGCGCCCGAAGCCGCCTCGCTGAGCGAGGTGACCTACTTCGGCAACGCCTTCGACACCACCACCACCGGCCTGGACGTGGTGACCAGCTACCAGAGCGAACTGTTCGGCGCGGCCACGACCTTCTCCCTGGCCGCCAACTGGAACCGCACAGAGGTCGACCGCTACAACCCGGACTTCATCGACGAGGCGCGGGTGTACAAGATCGAGGAATCGCTGCCCACCACCAAGGGCTACTTCAGCGTGCTGCACCAGCGCGAGGTGTTCCACGCCAACCTGCGTCTGAGCTACTACGGCGCCTGGTTCGAGGACCACCTCGACAGCGGCGTGATCAGCGCCGAGGACGGCGGGCTGCCGATCGACGGGGACAGCGCCGTGATCGTCGATGCCGAGGTCGGCTGGAAGTTCGCCAACGGCGTGTACCTGAACGTCGGCGCGCAGAACCTGTTCGACGAGACCCCGGACGACAACCCCTGGGGCGGAATCGCCGGCGCGGCCTATCCGGTGCATTCGCCCTACGGATTCAACGGCGGCTTCTACTACGCGCGCGTGGGCTGGAGGTTCTGACACGGCAGCACGCGGGTGCGGCGGCGGTCCGCGTTCCAGCGGCCGCCGCGCGCATCCGCGATCCGCGCCGGCGCGTTGACCTGTCGTGCACGCTTCCTTCGCGTCGCGTGAGCGCCCTGGCGACTAGCCTTTCGGGTTCCATCCCCCAACGGAGCACGAACATGAGTCATCTCACCGGAAAGCGCGTCGCCATCCTCGCCGCCGATGGTTTCGAACAGTCCGAACTGCTCGAACCGATGCGCGCGCTGAAGGAGCACGACGCGACCGTCGACGTCGTCTCGCCCGAGGCCGGGAAGGTGCAGGGGTTCAAGCACTTCGAGAAGGGCGAACAGGTCGCGGTGGACGTGAAGCTGTCCGACGCCGAGGCCGGTCGGTACGACGCGCTGGTGATCCCGGGCGGACTGTTCAATCCCGATACGCTGCGCATCGACGAAAAGGCGCTCGCCTTCACCCGCGAGTTCTTCAAGGCCGGCAAGCCGGTGGCCGCGATCTGCCACGGGCCCTGGGTGCTGGCCAATGCCGGCGTGCTCGAGGGTCGCACCGTCACCTCGGTCCCCAACATCCGCAAGGATCTCGAGAACGCCGGCGCGAAGTGGACGGACGAGGAAGTGGTGGTCGACCAGGGGCTGGTCACCAGCCGCACCCCCGACGACCTGCCGGCGTTCTGCGCCAAGCTCATCGAGGAGATCGACGAGGGCAAGCACCGCGGACAGCAGCGCTCCGCCGCCTGAACCCGCAGGGTGGCGCCGTGCGGCGGCGCCTGCCTGATTCGCCGAACGAACGGCGGCCGCTTGCGCGGCTGCCGTTTGCTGCGCATATCGCCTGGTAGCGACGTCGGCCAGCGTGGACTTGGATCGCGAGTCGGCTGCGCCGGGTACGAATGCATAGCGTCCGGGCTGCCGTCGTCCGGGGTTGCGTGGATGGCGCCCCGCCACGGGGGGAGCATGATTCGACGTCCCGGACAACGGGCAGGTCGCGCTCGCACGACCGCAAGGCATGCCTTGCGCGTCGCTGCGCTCAGTCGCGCTCGTGCCGGTAGTTGACCGAGCCGCGCGTCTCCAGCGTGCTCGATTCGATCTCGACGTCGAAACCCTTGCGCAGCAGGTACTTCAGGGTGAGCACCTGCCCGGTGCCGAGCAGCGAGACGCCGAAGCCGACGTACAGCCGCGGCGAGAGCTGCTTGCCGATACCGAGCACGCTGCCACCGAGCGCGCGCGATTCCGACACGCCGGCATTGTCGAGTCCCAGCCTCGAGCCGAGCTGCCCGGCCAGCATGCTGCCGCCGGCGGTGAGCGCGGCGGAAGCCGCATCCAGCTGGCGGCCCTCGTTGCTCGACAGGTTTGACAGCGGGCGACCCAGCGCGAGGTAGGACAGCGCCTGCGATTCGTCGGTGGCCGGGTCGGTCCAGACCTGCACCTGCGGCGCCGAGGCCCGCCCGGTGACGTTGATGCCGGCGGTGATGTCCTGCGCCTCGATCTCGCGTTCTGCGCGGATGTCGAGCAGGGGGTCCGATACCGGTCCGTTGAAGCTCAGCCGCCCGCGGGTGACCTCCAGCTTCTGGCCGTAGGCGCTGTAGCGCCCACCGACTTCGAGCGTACCGCTGCCGGTCATCTCGCGCCCGGGCTGCGCGCGCACGCGCATGCTGCCGCCGAGTGTGCCATCGAGGCCGAAGCCGCGCAGCCGCACGTCGTCGCCCATCGCCAGGGTCAGGTCGAGCAGCAACGGCGAGGCGCCTGTGGCTTCCGGGTCCACCGGATCGAGCACCACCACGTCGGGCGAGATCGACGCGCCCTGGTCGAGCCGCTCCAGTTCCAGCATCGCGCTGGTGACCGTGACCGTGCCGGACACCGACAGCGGCTGCGCGGCGGCATAGCGCAGTTCGATGTCGGGATCGGCGACGATGCGCAGGTCGCGGGTGTCCGAAAGCAGCACGTCCTCGCCGGTGAGTTCGAGCAGCAGCGGCGCCGAGGTGTCGCGCCAGTTGAGCCCGCCTTCGATCGCGAGCAGACCATCGCCGGAACGCACGCTGCCGGTGATGCGCGCACTGCCGTCGGGCTGCGCCAGCAGGCGCACGTCACCCTGCTCGAGCACGATGCCGAGCGAAGGCACTTCGGTACTGAATGCGCTCAGCCGCGCCTGCCCGCCCAGCACCGGCTGCGCGCGCGTACCGGCGAGGTCGATATTGGCTTCGAGACGCCCGGTGGGCTCGACGATGTCCTGCGAGAACAGTTCCAGCCAGGTCAGTTCGTCCGTGTCGGCGACGATCTCGCCCGACAGCGGGGAGGTCGCGTCCCAGCCGGTGGCGATGCGCGCGCGGACCTGGCCGTCCTCGTTGAGCACGGTGGCCAGCGAGGCCTCGATGCGCGCCGGCGTGAAGTCGGCATCGAGCCGCAGGTTGCGGTATTGCAGCAGGTCGCGACGCGCGCGTTCGCTGTTGCGCAACCCGCCCTCGGCCGAGCGCACGGCGAGGTTGCCCTGCCAGGCGCCGCCGGCCGGTCGCAGCTGGCCATCGAGAGCGATCTCGCCGCGCAGCAGCCAGGGGCGGCCGCCCTCGCGCTCGGGCAGGTAGGGCGTGGCGAGCGCCAGCGGCAGTTGCGTGCCCGCGAAGCTGACCCCGCGTCGCGGCCAGTCGGCCTGGGCGCACAGCGAGCCGCCGTCGGACGCGCCGAAACAGCTGCGCGAGAGCGTCCAGTTGCCGCCGTCCTGCGCGTAGCGGGCAGGCGCCTGGAGTCGCCAGCTCGCGCCACGCGTCGGCTCCAGTTGCAGGGTCGTCAGTTCGCCGCTCCAGTTCGCGCCGCGGCGGCGCGCGCTGCCCTGCAGTGCGAGCGATCCGAGCGCCTCGCTGCGCGCCCGCGCATCGAGCCGCAGGTCCTCGACCGCGCCACTCGCCTCGATGCGCACCGTGTCGAGCGCGATGCCGGCCTCGACGCCGCTGCCGTCCACCACCAGCGCGCCGTTCCCGCCCGACCACGGCATCCGCCCCTGCGCGCGCAGCGTGGTGGAGGCGTAACCGCCCCAGCGCAGGCCGTTGCCGGTGAGGTCCGCCTCGATGTCCGGTGCGTTGCGCGGTCCGCGCGCCCGCACGGCGCCGCGCAGGGTGCCGGCGGCGTCGGGAAGCAGGTCGGCGAGATCGAGCGGAGCGAAACGCGCATCGAGTTCGAGCGTGTCGCGCAGGAACCCGCTCGCATCGACGCGACTGTCGCCGAGCGTCAGCGCGGCCTCGCCTTCGTAGTCGGTGCGGGTCCGGCCGGTCGCCGGGCCCTGCATCGCGAACATCGCGTTGCCGCCGAGGCGACGGCGGCGCAGCGTGCCGCCCAGTTCGCGCGCCTCGACCGCGACATCGAGGCCACCGTCGTCGCGGGTGACGCCGGTGCTTTCGAGCCTGCCGTCGACCGCGCCGTCCCAGCCCGGGGCGAAATAGCCGGGATCGAAGCCGGCCAGCACCGCCTCCATGTCCCAGCCCAGCGCCGGTGCCCAGGCAACTTCCCCGGCGGCATCGAGCGTGCCGGTCGGCATGCTGGCGCGCAGGGTTTCGACCGCGATCTGCTCCAGGTCGCCTCGGCCGGTGAAATCGACGGTCGCATCGAGCGCATCACGCGCGATCGTCGCCTGGCCGGTGGCGGTCCAGTCGTCGCTGCGGCCGGCGATGCCGAAGTCGGCATCGACGCCGATCACCGGCGCAGGCGTGGCCGGCTCGGGGTCCGCGGTGCCGGGAGCGCCACCGAAGCGCAGGTCGCGCGCATTGACCGCGAGCTTGAAGCTGGCCGCGCGCGGTTCGCGGAAATCGCCATGGCCATTGGCGGTGATGCGCCCCTCGAAGATGTCGACCACCAGCGGCTGCAGGTCCAGCACCTGGTCTTCGAGCCTCAGCTTCGAGGGCTGCAGCACCGCGTGCAGCGTGCCCTGGGTGAACTCGCCCTCGAGGTCGGCGGCACCACCGTTGCCGTCGACGGAAAGCGAGAATGCGATCGGCGTGCCCGGCTCGCCGGCGCCCGAGAGCAGGCCGGGGTCGAGCGCATCCGAGTCCGCGCGCAGCGTCCAGCGCTTGCCGCGCAGGGTGAGGTTGGCGCGCAGCGGGTCGGGCACGTGACCGACGACGGCCACGTCCATCGCATCGAGATCGCCGCGCGCGACCAGGCCGATGCGCGGCCGCGGGCGCGGGAACGGCGCCGGCAGCAGGGCACTGGCGGTGAGATCGGTGCGGTAGTGGTCGTCGGGTGCGTAGTCGCCATCGACGGTGAAGCGGCCGCGATCGCTGTCGACGACCAGTTCGCGCACCATCAGTTCGCCCGGGCGCGCATCGAGCCCGCCGCGGATCGTGGCGATGTCGATCACCGGCGCGCCGGCGCTGCTCACGCGCAGCCCGTCGACCCGGATCGCGTCCGATTCGAGCGACAGCGGCAGCTCGATCCGCGGCAGCACCTCCGGCCAGGTCGGCATCTCGAAAGGCTCGTCGCTGCGCGGCAGGTCGAGGGTGGCGGCTTCGACGTCCAGCGCGTCCAGGCGCAGGCGCTTGCCGATCAGCGGCGTGATTTCGGGATCGAGCACCACGCGCCTGGCGGTGAAGGTCAGGACCGAAGGAACGGCGCACCGGCCGTAGGCCACGGCTTCGCCATCGACATCGGGGCAGCTGCGCTGCACGTAGCGCACGTCGTGCATCACCAGCGGGCCGGACGCCGGACCTTCCGCGCGCGACCAGGTCAGCTCGGTCCCTTCGGGCAGGGCGGCGGCGATGCGCGCGAGCAGGAAATCGCGACCGCCGAACGTCGACAGCAGCCAGTACAGCAGGGCCGCGACGAGCAGCACCAGCGCGCCCGTCCCGATCGCGCTGCGGATCGCCAGCACGCGCATGCGCCTGCGCCGGCGTTCGCGCAACTCGGCGATGCGCGCCTCGCGTTCCTCGGGCGGCATGTCGTCGGGCAGTCGTGGCCTGCGGCGGAAGGCCACGTCAGAACTCCGCGCCGATGCTGAGGCCGACGGTGAACGGCGAGTCGGGCTGGTCGAGGCCGCGCGCGAGGTCGATCTTCAGCGGCCCCACAGGCGAGCGCCAGCGAGCGCCGATGCCGACGCCGGTGTGCCAGTCCGGCGAGGTGCCGTCGAACGCGCTGCCCCCGTCGACGAACACCGCCGCTCCCCAGGGACCGAGGAAATAGTGTTCGAACTCGATGCTCGCGGTCACCACGTTCTTCGCGCCGATCGCGTAGCGGCCCTCGTCGGTGTCGATGCGCGGGCCGACCTCGCGCCATTCGTAGCCACGGATGCTGCGATCGCCGCCCGCGTAGAAGCGCAGGCTCGGCGGCAGGTCCACCAGCGCATCGGTCCAGGTGTATCCCGCCTCGCCGCGGATGATCAGGCGGCTGTTCTCTCCGATGCCCTTGAAGGTCGATGCGCGGGCATGCAACTGCGCGAAATTGGCGTCGGAGCCGGCGCCTTCCACGCCGCTGCGCAGGGTCAGCGAGCCGCCGACGCCACTGCGCGGGAAGACCCGGTCGTCGACGTTGACGTACTCGGCGCGCAGCGACGGGAACGTGAACGTGGCATAGCGGTAGTCCGGCGCCTCCTGCAGGCCGTCCCTGCCGACCTCCGCGTACAGCCAGCGCTCGCGCAGCGCGTGCACCGAGGCGACGAGGTTCAGGTAGCGGTTGAACTGGCCGCTGCGGCTGGCGACGAACTCGACCCGGCGGGTGTCGATGTAGTCGGTCTGCTCGTCGTAGGCCTGCGCGCTGAAGGTGTACCAGCCGTCGCGCCAGGCGAAGGCCGGGATGCGGTACTGCAGCGTGAGCGTCTTTCGCTTCTGCGCGTAGTCCAGCTGCGCCAGCGCCTTGTGGCCGCGCAGGTTGACGTAGCGTCGTTCCACGCCCAGGCGCACGCCCGCGCCGCTGTCGGTGCCGTAGCTCAGGCCGGCGGTATAAATGCTGCGCTTGGCCGGGGTGAGCCTGACCGTCACCGGGACCCGCTTGTCGACCGCGTTGGCGGGATCGGGCGTGATCTCGATGTTGCCGAAGTAGTCGAGCCGGGTGAGCGAGGTGCGCAGCCGGTCGAGGCGGCCCTGGTGGTAGTACTCGCCTTCTTCCCAGTAGACCAGATTCTCCAGCAGGTCGTCGCCGACGATGGTGCGTTCCTGTTCGAAGATGGTCGGGCCCATGTCGTAGCGGTCGCCGCTGGTCCAGACCAGCTCGATGTCCGCGGCCTGTTCGGCGCGCGTCACCTCGACCCGGCGCGAGGAGAAGTCGGCGTCGAAGTAGCCGCGCTCGGTCAGGCGGCGGCTGATGCGGATCTTGCTGGCCTCGTAGTCGGCATGGTTGAAGATCGCGCCGGGCGAGGGGATGAACTCGTCGACATCGGCCTGCAGGTAGCGGTCGCTTCCGCCCTCGCCGAGGATCGCGATGTCCGAGTTGCGCACCCGCACGGGCTCGCCAGGATCGACCCGGACCGTCACCGAGACGCTGCCGTTGGCGCGGCTGCGCTCGACCTCGATCGTGGGCGAATAGAAGCCGAACGGTTCCAGCGCTTCGCGCGTTTCGTCCTCCACCTCGCGCACCAAGTAGGCCATGCGGCGGCCGCTGAGGTCCTGGCCCGCCGCCTCCACCAGCGACAGCGAGACGCGCACGTTCTGCGTCATCTCCTCGTCCAGGCCGAGGATCTCCACCGTGCCGACCTCGACCGCCCGTGCCGTTCCGGCCGCGAACAGACACAGCGCGGCGATGGCGAGGATGCGGTGGGGGAGGCGCATCGCCGGAGGATACCGGAGCCACGGTCAAGGTCCGATTAACGAGGGTCGTCGCTGCGACTGTCCAGGCATTGCACGCATTGGCCGGTGCGCCGGTGCGTGTCGCGTCTTGACAGGAGGGAGCCTTCGATCTACGGACCTGCGCGGCCCTCCCGCCCGCGTCGGCTCAGGCGGACAGGTGCTCGATCGCGGCGACGCTGCCGAGGCGGTCGGCGAGGCGCTTGAGCAGGGCGAGGCGGTTGCTGCGCAGGGCCGCGTCCTCGACATTGACCATCACCGCGTCGAAGAATGCGTCGACCCGCGGCCGCAGCCGCGCCAGGTGGGCGAGCGCGTCGACGTAGTCGCCCTTCGCCAGCGCATGGCCGGTCTCGGCGTACACGGCTTCCACCGCCTCGGCCAGCGCGAGTTCGGCGGGCTCCTGAAGCAGCGCCTTGTCCTCGATCGCAGGGATCTCCTCGTCCGCCTTGCGCAGGATGTTGAGGATGCGCTTGTTGGCCGCCGCCAGCGCCTCGGCCTCGGGCAGCTGGGCGAAGATGCCGATGGCGTCGATGCGGCGGTCCAGGTCGTAGAGCGATCTTGGCTCCAGCTGAGCGACGGCATTGAACTGCTGCACGGGCACGCCCTTTTCGGCGTAATAACCTTTCAGCCGGTCGAGAATGAAGTCGTAAATGTAGAGGGTCGGCGCCATTCTCTCCGTGCCGGAAGCAGGCTCTGACTTTGCTGACTCGGGCAAGTGATCGACGGCCCGGTCGATCAGTTGCACGATGTCGAGTTCGAGCCCACTCTCGATCACCGTCCGCGCCAACCCCAGCGCATTGCGCCGCAACGCGAACGGATCCTTGTTGCCCGTCGGCTTCAGTCCCGCGGCGAAACCGCCCGCCAGCGTATCGAGCCGCTCCGCGATCGCCAGCACCTTGCCCAGCGCAGAGAGCGCGATGTCGTCGGCGGCGAAGCGCGGTTGCCAGGCCTCGTCGAGGGCGTTGGCCACGGCCACGCGGTCCTCGTGCGACAGGTCGGACAGTGAGGCATCCTGCATCGCGTAGTGGCGTCCGGCGATGCCCTGCAGTTCGGGGAACTCGTTGACCAGCCGCGACTGCAGGTCGGCCTTCGACAGCAGCGCCGCGCGCCGGGCCAGCGCCGCGTTCACGCCGACCTGGGGCGCGATGGCTTCCGCCAGCGCCGCCACGCGCGCGACCTTGTCGGCCACCGTGCCCAGCTTCGCCTGGTAGGTCACGCTCGCCAGGCCCGCGTTCATCGAATCCAGGCCCTGCTTCATGTCCTCGACGAAGAAGAACTTCGCATCGGCGAAGCGCGGGCGGATCACGCGCTCGTAGCCCTTGCGGATCTCCGAATCGTCCTTCGGTTCGATGTTGGCGATGCCGATGAAGCGCGAGGTCAGCCGGCCGGCGTCGTCGAGCACCGGGAAGAACTTCTGGTTGGCTTCCATGGTCGCCACCAGCGCTTCCTGCGGCACCGCGAGGAATTCCTCCTCGAACGCGCAGGACACCGCTTTCGGCCACTCCACCAGGCACACCACCTGCTGCAGGTTGTCGGCGTCGATGCGCGCGGAACCACCGGCCGCCTTCGCCGCCGCCTCCACTTCGGCGACGATGCGCGCGCGCCGCTCCTGCGCGTCCACCAGCACCTTCGCCCCGCGCAGCGCCTCGACGTAGTCGTCCGGCGTGGAGATCCAGACCTGTCTGTCGTGCAGGAAGCGGTGACCGCGGCTGAAGCGGTCGGCACGGATGCCGAACGCCTCGCCGTCGACCACGTCCTTGCCCAGCAGCATCACCAGCCAGTGCACCGGCCGCGCGAAGGCGAAATCGTGGCCGCCCCAGCGCATCGGCTTGGGGATCGGCATGCCGGCGATCGCCTCGCGCAGGATCTCCGGCAGCAACGCGGCGGTCTGCGCGCCGGAGGTCACCGCGCGATGCACGAAGCGCTCGCCCTTGGCATCGGTGGCGCGTTCGAGTGCGGTCCACTCGACGCCGGCCTTCGCCGCGAAGCCCAGCAGTGCCTTCGTCGGCTGGCCGTCGCCGTCGAGCGCGATGTTCACGTAAGGGCCGAAGACCTCCGAGGCCTGTTGCGGCTGCTCGACCGCCACGCCCGGCAGCAGCACCGCGAGCCGCCGCGGCGTGTACAGCGGCTTCGCCGCGCCACGCTCGACCGCCACGCCACGCTTTTCCAGCGCCGAGAGCACGCCGTCGAACAGCGCCTGCGCCAGGCCCGGCAGTGCCTTGACCGGCAGTTCCTCGGTGCCCAGTTCGATCAGCAGCGTTGCCATCTGCGCGGTGGTCATGCGGTGGTGGCCTGCGATGTCGGGACGGGAGCGTCGAACGGGAGGTAATGGTCGCGGAACACCGGCAGCGCCTCGCAGCGCTCCACGTGCGCGCGCAACGCCGGCCATGGCGCGAGGTCGAGCGGAATCGCCTCGCGCACGTGGGTGGCGTAACAGGCCACCGCCACGTCGGCGTGGGTCATGGCCTCGCCGACCAGCCAGGGATGGTCGACGCGTGCCGCGCAGGCTTTCTCGAGTTCCCCCAGCGCACCTTCCACCTGGGTACGGCAGCGCGACAGCCAGGCGGCGCTGTGCATCTCCTCGGGGCGGAAGATGCGCTCGAGCGCGATCAGGATCGCCTTGTCGATCGCGCCGGTGGCCAGCGCGATCAGCCGCTGCGCGTCGCGACGCGGGCGGCCGGTGGCCGGCATCAGCGCCTGCGCCGGCCCGACCCGGTCGTCCAGGTAGTCCAGCATCATCGCCGACTCGGTCAGCACTTCGCCGTCGTCGAGCACCAGCGTGGGCGCGCGACCTAGCGGGTTGTATTCACGGATGCGGTCGAAGTCGCGGCCGACCGACCAGGCGCGGTGCTCGAACGCGATGCCGTAGAGCGACATGGCGATCGCCACGCGCCGCGTGTACGAGGAGTCGTACATGCCGATCAGGATCATGTCGCGGCCTGCGCGTGCTGCTTCAGGCCCGGGAAACCGAGCGCCTCGCGCTGCTCGAAATAGGCCTGCGCCACCGCCTGCGACAGCTTGCGCACGCGCAGGATGTAGCGCTGGCGTTCGGTGACGGAGATCGCGCGGCGCGCGTCGAGCAGGTTGAAGCTGTGGCTGGCCTTGCACACCTGGTCGTAGGCGGGCAGCGGCAGCCCGAGTTCGACCAGCTTCAACGCCTCGGCCTCGCAGGCATCGAAGCGGTGGAACAGTTCGGCCACGTCGGCGTGCTCGAAGTTGTAGGCGCTCTGCTCGCGCTCGTTCTGCAGGAACACGTCGCCGTAGGTCACCGCGCCCTGCGGGCCGACGGTCCACACCAGGTCGTAGACGTTGTCGCAGTTCTGCAGGTACATGCACAGCCGCTCGAGGCCGTAGGTGATCTCGCCCAGCACCGGCTTGCATTCCAGCCCGCCAGCCTGCTGGAAATAGGTGAACTGGGTGACTTCCATGCCGTTGAGCCAGACCTCCCAGCCCAGGCCCCAGGCGCCGAGCGTCGGCGATTCCCAGTTGTCCTCGACCAGGCGCAGGTCGTGCAGCTGCGGGTCGATGCCCAGTTCCTTCAGCGAGCCGAAGTACAGCTCGACGATGTTGTCCGGGTTGGGCTTCATCGCCACCTGGTACTGGTAGTAGTGCTGCAGGCGGTTGGGGTTCTCGCCGTAGCGGCCGTCGGTGGGGCGGCGCGAGGGCTGCACGTAGGCCGCGTTCCATGGCTCGGGCCCGAGCGCGCGCAGGAAGGTGGCGGGATGGAAGGTGCCGGCGCCGACCTCGAGGTCCAGCGGCTGGATCAGCACGCAGCCCTGCGCCGCCCAGTACGCGTTGAGGCGGGTGATCAGTTCCTGGAACGTGGGGCCGGTCATCGGGGCGTCGGATCCGGGCTTTCGCGGGCGCGCTAGTATAGCGGCGGACCTCGCAGCGGCCGGGCTTTCCGGCACGGAGCCATGTTGAACGAACCGCTCGCCACGCGCCCAGTCCCGCCAACCTCGCGCCTGCCTCCGGGCAAGCTGGCGCTGGAGGCGGTGATCGCGGCGCTGCTCGCCGACGGCATGCTCGCTCCGAAGGATGCCGAGCATGCCCGCGCCAGCGCGCGCCACGTGCGCGGGCTCGATGCGGTGCACCCGCTGGTGCTGCTGGCCAACCTCAAGCTGCCCTCGGCGCAGCGGCCGGGCAGCGAGCTGGGGCTGGAAACGCTGACCGAGTGGCTGGCGCGGGCCAGCGGCAAACCCTACCTGCGCATCGATCCGACCAAGATCAAGGTCGCCGAGGTCACCGAGCTGGTGTCCCATGCCTACGCGCGGCGCCACCGCATCCTGCCGGTCGAGGTGACGCCCGACCGCGCCCGCATCGCCACCAGCGAGCCGATGGCGCTGGACTGGCTGGCGGACGTGCAGCGCCTGCTGCGGCGCGAGATCGAGATGGTGGTCGCCAACCCGCTCGACCTGCACCGCTACACCATGGAGTTCTACGGCGTCACGCGTTCGGTGCGCGGCGCCCAGGCCGACGGTGGCGGCGAGAAGTCGTCGCAGGCGCCGAGTTTCGAGCAGCTGGTCGAACTCGGCCGCGCCGGCGACGTCAACGCCGACGACCACCACATCGTCAACATCGTCGACTGGCTGCTGCAGTACGCCTACGAGCAGCGCGCCTCCGACATCCACCTCGAGCCGCGGCGCGACGTGGGCCGGGTGCGCTTCCGCATCGACGGCGTGCTGCACAAGGTGTTCGAAATGCCGCCGCCGGTGATGACCGCGGTGGTCAGCCGCATCAAGGTGCTCGGGCGCATGGACCTGGCCGAGCGCCGGCGCCCGCAGGACGGGCGCATCAAGACCCGCTCGCCCGGCGGGCGCGAGGTGGAGATGCGCCTGTCCACCATGCCCACCGCGTTCGGCGAGAAGTGCGTGATGCGCATCTTCGACCCGGATACCGCGTTCAAGAGCATCGAGCAGCTCGGCTTCGACCAGGACGAAGCCGAGACCTGGCACGAACTCACCAACCGCCCGCACGGCATCGTCCTGGTCACCGGCCCCACCGGCTCGGGCAAGACCACCACCCTGTACTCCACGCTCAAGCGACTGGCCACCAGCGACGTCAACGTGTGCACGGTGGAGGACCCGATCGAGATGATCGCGGTCGAGCTCAACCAGATGCAGGTGCACCACCAGATCGACCTGACCTTCGCCCAGGGCGTGCGCACCCTGCTGCGACAGGACCCCGACATCATCATGATCGGCGAGATCCGCGACCTCGACACCGCGCAGATGGCGGTGCAGGCCTCGCTCACCGGCCACCTGGTGCTCTCGACCCTGCACACCAACGACGCGCCGTCCGCGATCACCCGCCTGCTCGACCTCGGCCTGCCGCACTATCTCATCGCCAGCACACTCAACGGCATCCTCGCCCAGCGCCTGCTGCGTACGCTGTGCCCGCACTGCAAGGCGCCGAAGAAGCTCAGCCCCGAGGCCTGGCATTCGCTGCTGCCCGGGCCGCACGCGCCGCCGGTGCCGACCACGGTCAACGGCCCGGTGGGCTGCCTGGAATGCCGCAACACCGGCTACCTGGGCCGCGTCGGCATCTACGAACTCATGCCGGTCACACCGCTGCTGCGTGCGCTGATCCGCCCGGACATGGAGCTGGCCGCGTTCACCCGCGCAGCCGTTGGCGAGGGGCTGCGTACGCTGCGCATGGCCGGCGCGGAGAAGGTGGCACAGGGCGTGACCACGGTCGAGGAAGTGCTGACGGTGCTGCCGCCGCAGGAATGAGTGCGGCGGCATTCCGGGCACGACGCGACGGGCCGCCGGGCGGTTCCTGGCGTCGGCGAGCTCGGCGACGCTTGGCGATGCAGTAGCATGTCGCCGTCGTGGCGCGCGCCACATCGAGTTCGGAACGGGTAGTCATGTCGACACGGACGATGGGACCGGGATACGGCTGGTCGTGGCTGGCACGGGCGGTCAACCTCGGGCGCAACAACCCGAAGGCGGTGATCGGCGCGATCGCGCTGGTGGCGCTGGTGGCGCTGATACCGAGCGTCGTGCAGTTGGCCGCGCCGTCGCTGTTCGGCGCCGGCCCGGATGCGCTGCTGACCGTGATGGGACTGACCACGCTCGCTTCGATGATCGTGTTCCCGCTGCTGATCGGCGGCGTGTTGCGCGTGATCGATGCCGCCGAACACGGCCGGCCGGTGGGTGCGATGTCGGTCTTCGGAGCGTTCCAGGCGGGTGGCGGGGCGCTGCGGCTGATCGGCTTCGGACTGCTGATGACGGTGCTCTACCTGCTGGTCTTCGGCGCGATCGTCGGCGCCTTCGGCGAAGGCCTGCCGGCGTGGTACATGGAGCTGATGCAGCTGAGCATGGAATCGGGTGGCAAGCCGGTGCAGCCGGACGACATCCCCGCGCCGCCCTCCGGCCTGGGCATGGTAATGGCGCTCGGGTTGCTGGCCGGTCTGTTCCTCGGCGGCGCCTACGCGATCGGGTTCGGCCAGGTCGCGCTCGGCGGTCGCGGCGTGCTGGCGGCGGTCGGCGACGGTCTTGCCGGTTCGCTCAAGAACCTGCTGCCGATCGTGGTGATGGCGGTGCTGTCGATCGTGGCGCTGTTCGCGCTGATCCTGGTGGTGGCGCTGGTCGGCGGACTGCTGGCGCTGGTCGGCGGCCTGGTGCACCCGGTGCTGGCGATGCTGCTGGTGGCGCCGGTCTACTTGGGCATGATCATGCTGATGTACGTGGTGATGTTCGGCGTGATGTACCACATGTGGCGCGACATCTGCGCCGAGCCGGTGGCGCCGCCGCCGCTGCCGGACAACCAGGTCGAACTCTGAGCTGGCATTATCGGGACGCGTGGCCGGCTTGCCCGAAGCGCGGCCTGGCGGGACGAGAGGCCGTGGCCCTGGCCTGGTGATCCGGCTTCCGCGGCTGCGGGCACGGAGGGAGGCGGCGAAGCGAGGTGCCGCGCCGCTGGCGCGCCCTCATCCGCCTTCGGCACCTTCTCCCGCAAGCGGGAGAAGGAAATCAACAGCATCCTTGCGGTCCTTGCGGTCCGTGGGGTTCCTGCCCCCTCTCCCGCTTGCGGGAGAGGGTCGGGGTGAGGGCAAGCGGCCATGCCGGTCAAGCTGCGCGCTGCGGGAGGACACCGGCCGGGCCTGGAGCAGTGCCTACAGCAACGCCTCGAAGGCGCGCTGCATCGATGCCTGTGCGGCGAGCAGCAGCCACGCCGTAACGGCGACGGTCGCCACCACCTGCAGGACCAGCCACGCGATCGCCCACGCCGGCAGCCGTTCGCCGATGTTCGCATTCCGCGTCACATGGGTGCCTGCGACGCGGTCGTGCAGGGCCTGGCGTCGCGGTGGCACCAGCGCGAGCAGGTGGCCGAGGTTGAGCGTGATCCACGACAGCGCGCCGGCGAGGTGGCGCCCGGCCGCGCGCGCGATGCCGATGCGCCTGCCGCCCGTGTCCACCACGCGCAGGCCGAGCGCGCGCTTGCCGGGCGTGGCCTGCCATGCCGAGGCCTCGAATGCCGCGAACCAGGCCAGCGCCAGCAGCGCGGCCAGCAGCAGCGGCGGGAACACGGTGGCGGCGACGGCGTCGGACAGCGCGGCGATCGCGGCGCGCTGGCGCGGATCGTCCAGCCAGCCGCGCGCGAGGTCCAGCGGGGTCGCGCCGTGCAGCAGCAGGTCGGCCATGGCCTGGGCCATCGAACGCACGATCCCATCGAACGCGGTGTCGATGCGCGCGGCGCCGTCGCGGATGCGCGTGCCGCACGCCAGGATCGCCACCGCCAGCAGCAGCGCCATGTCCAGCGACCACGCCGCGTAGCGTTGCAGGAACGCGGCCGGCGCGACCGACAGCCGCGGCGGCTCCGCGCTCATGCGTCGTCCGCGGTATCGGCGGTGTCGGGATCCGGCTTCGGTGCGACCATGCGTGCGGCGATGATCCCGGCCTCGTACAGCAGGCACATGGGGATCGCGAGCATCAGCTGCGAGACCACGTCGGGCGGGGTGATGATCGCCGCCAGCACGAACATGCCGACCACCGCGTAGCCACGCCACTCGCTCAGCTGCGCCGGCGTCACCCACCCCAGCAGCGCCAGGATCACCAGCGCCACCGGCAGCTCGAAACTGATGCCGAAGGCGAGGAAGATCACCAGCACGAAGTTCAGGTAGGCGTTGATGTCGGTCATCATCTCCACGCCGTCCGGCGTGACCGCGGTGAGGAACCCGAACACCGTCGGCAACACCAGGAAGAACGCGAACGCGCAGCCGGCGTAGAACAGTCCCACCGCCGACACCAGCAGCGGCAGCGCCAGCTTCTTCTCGCGCCGGTACAGGCCGGGCGCGACGAAGGCCCAGGCCTGGTACAGCAGCCACGGCATGGTCACCATCACCGCGGCGAAGAACGCCAGCTTCAGCGGCGCGAAGAACGGCGAGGCCACTTCCACCGCGATCAGTTGCGCGCCCTCTGGCAGCTTGTCCAGCAGCGGTTGCGCGAACCAGCCGTAGAGCCGGTTGGCGAACGGCAGCAGCGCGACCAGCGCGATCCCGAGGCCGACGATCGCGCGCAGCAGGCGCGAGCGCAGCTCGACCAGGTGCTCGATCAGGCTGCTGCCGCCGTCGTCGTGTTCAGCGTCGGCGGCCATCGTCCGGGTCCGTCTCGGTGGCCGGCGTGACGCCGGGCAGGTCGGGTTGGCGCGGCGCATCGGCCGGTGGCGCGGATGCGGACGAAGCGTGGGGCGAATCCGCTGCGGTGGGCGATGCGTCCGCGGGGGGCGGGGCCGGCGTGGCACCGTCTGCGGCGTCCTGCGGGGCCGGCAGCTCCGCCGTGCCGGGCGGTGCGTCGAAACGGCGCGCGGGTGCATCTTCCAGCGCCGGGTCCGACGACGACGATGCGCCGCCCGAGGAGCGGGGAGCAGCGCTCGTCTGGCGGCGCAGGCTCTCGATCTCGCGCCGCGCCTCGGCTTCGGCCTCGCGGACCTTGGCCTGCACCTCGTCCTCGGTTTCGCGCATCGTGTCCTGCAGCCGCGCGGCGGCCTGCTTCGCGTCATGCAGGCTGCGCTTGAGTTCCTCCGCGGCCAGTTCGCGCTCGAGTTCGGATTTCACCGAGAACCATTGCGCGCGCGCGCGCCGCACCCACAACCCGGTGAAGCGCGCTGCCTTCGGCAGGCGCTCGGGACCGAGTACGACCAGTGCGACCACCGCGATCAGCAGCAGTTCGGTGAATCCGATGTCGAACATGGCGGCAGCCGCGGATCCGCGGCGTCAGCGCGAGACGGTGTCGTCCTGCCGGGGCTTGCCCGACACGGTGTCTTCGCGTGATTGCGGCTCGGACGTCGACTGGTGGTCGAGTTCGCCGGCCGGCTTGTCCTCGTCGGAGATGCCCTTCTTGAAGCCCTTCACCGCCTCACCGAGGTCGCGGCCGGCGCCGCGCAGGCGCTTGGTGCCGAACACCAGCAGCACCACGACCAGCACGATCAGCCAATGCCAGATGCTGAAACTACCCATTGCCTGTTCCCGGGAAACCGTGAGGAACGCTCAGGATACTCCACGCCGACTGCGGCGGTCGTGCGCGGGTGCGCGTTCAGGCCCGAAGCGTGCGTCCAGGGCGTTTCCGGTTCAGCGCCGATACGCGCTCAGGGCGTTTCCGGCAGCGGCTCCACCAGGGCCGGGTTGTCGTCGACCGGCACGAACGGCTGCGGTTGCGGGTCCCGCGGGGCGGTGTCGTCGACGATCGGAGCGGTCTGGACGCCGTCGCCGGGAGCGGGTGCCGTGGCCGCGGCCGTGGCGGAGGCGGTGGCAGTGGTCGCCGGCGCCCCTTCGGTGCCGCGCGCGGCGCGGGCCGCGGAGGTGGCTTCCTCGAGCTGGTCGCGGAAGGCGACCACCGCATCCGAAGGCGGCTGCTGCGCGCGACCCTCGAAGATCATCCGCGGCGTGGTGTTGTCGCCGTAGACCTCGCGGTTGGCGTCGTTGTCGATCTGCAGCACCGCGCCGTCCAGCGCCACCCCCGCGAACAGGCCGCGCGCCCGCGACCACGACCAGATCTCGGCCTTGAGCTGGCCGTCGGTGGCGGCGGCGGCGTTGCGGCCCACCGGACCGGCCGCCACGCCGGCATCGGCGCCGAGCGTGACCTTGCCGTTGACGATCGATTCCAGGCTGCGGTCGTTGCGGAACACCAGCACCACGTCGGACGACTGCACGCCGGCCTGGAAGCCGATGCTGCCGCCGGTGATCTTGACGAAGCTGGGGCTGGACCAGGTACCGTCGGGCGACTTCACCGACAGCAGGCCGTGGCCGCGGCGACCGCCCAGCACCAGGCCGACTTTCAGCGTGTCGGGGATGACGACGATCGCCCGCGCCTCGTCGAGCAGCTTGTCGGGAATCGCCGACTCGGGGATCGCCTGCACCTCGGTCAGCACCCGCAGCGCGTTCTGCGCGCGCGCGTCTTCCTCCGGGCCGGCGACCGCGCCACCGGCGGCCAGCGACAGGGTCAGCAGCAGCACGGCGGCGATCGGTGTCTTGCTCGGCGTACGGGTCGGGCGGGAACGAGGCATCTGCAACTCCGGGGGGCTTGGACACCGCGTCGCGGCGACGGCTCAGGCTAGTGACGGGGCGATGAATCGCGGATGAGTTGTGCCGGCGGATCGCTGCGTCATGGCGGCCGACGGTGCCAAGCGCGGCGCGGCCTGCCATCCTATGGCGATGACGACCTCCGCCGCCGCCGCCGCGCCCGATACCGCCGTGCTCCTGGTCAACCTCGGCACGCCGGAAGCGCCGACGGCGCCGGCGGTGAAGCGCTACCTGGGCGAATTCCTCTCCGATCCTTTCGTGGTGCAGATCCCGAAGCTGCTGTGGTGGCCGCTGCTCTACGGCGTGATCCTGCCGCTGCGTTCGAAGCGGGTGGCGAAGAAGTACGCGGAGATCTGGATGGAGGGCGGTTCGCCCCTGGGCGTGCACACGCGCCGGCTGGCGGCCGCGTTGCAGCCGCGGCTGCCGGAGTTCGCGGTGGCGCATGCGATGCGCTACGGCGAGCCGGCGCTGCCCGCGCGCCTGCGCGAACTGCGCGCGCAAGGCGTGCGCCGGGTGCTGGTGCTGCCGCTGTACCCGCAGTATTCGTCGACCACCACCGGTACCGTGGCGGCCCTGGTCGAAGCGACCCCGGGTGCGCCGGCCGCACGGGTGGTGCGCGAATACGCCACCGACCCGGGCTGGGTGTCCGCGGTCGCCGATTCCATCCGCGCGCACTGGCAGGCGAACGGCCGGGGCCAGCGGTTGCTGTTCTCGTTCCACGGCCTGCCGCAGCGGCTGGTGGACGCGGGCGATCCCTATCAGGCGCAATGCGAGGCCAGCACCGCCGAACTCGTGCGCGCGCTGGACCTCGCGCCACACGAATACCTGCTCGCCTACCAGTCGCGCTTCGGCCGCGAACGCTGGCTGGGACCGGCGACCGACGACACCCTGCGCGCGCTGGCGGGCGAGGGCGTGCGCGAGGTCGACGTGGTCTGCCCGGGCTTCGCCGCCGATTGCCTGGAGACGCTGGAGGAAATCGCGATGGAGAACGCCGCGGTCTTCGTCGAGGCCGGTGGCCGCGCGATGCGCTACATCCCCTGCCTCAACGATGCCCCGGCGCATGCCGACGCGCTGGCCGCGCTGGTGCGGCGCGAGCTCGCCGCCTGGCGGGACGCCGCGGCCTGATGCGCGAAACCACCCTCGAGATCCCGCTCGGGCGCCTGCACGGCCTGCGCCAGGGCGAGCCCGGCCAGCCGCGCGTGCTCGCCCTGCACGGCTGGCTCGACAACGCCGCCAGCTTCGTACCGCTGGCCGCGCACCTGCCCGGCCTCGAACTGGTCGCGATCGACCTGCCCGGGCACGGCCGCAGCGCGCACCTGCCGCCGGGCGCCGACTATTCGTTCGCCGCTGCGGTCCACAGCGTGCTCGATGCCGCCGATGCGCTGGGCTGGGAGCGTTTCGCCCTGCTCGGCCACTCGATGGGCGCGGGCATCGCCAGCCTGGTGGCGGCGGCTTGCCCGCAGCGGGTCGAACGGCTGGTCGCGATCGAGGCGCTGGGGGCACTGCCCGATCTCCCGGAGAACACGGTGCGACGCCTGCGCGACGCGGTCGCCGCCGGGCGGGCCCTGGCGGGCAAGCGCCTGCGCGTGTTCACCGACCTCGATGCGCCGGTGCGCGCGCGTACGCTGGCGCTGACCGGCGCGATGGACGAGGCCTCGGCGCGGTTGCTGGTCGAACGCGGCGTGCGCGAGGTGCTGGTCGACGACACCCGTGCCGGATGGGAATGGAGCAGCGATCCGCGCCTGACCCTGCCGACCATGCTGCGCATGACCGAAGCCCAGGTGCGCGCCCTGATCGCCGGGATCGAATGCCCGACCCGGGTGATCCACGCCGATCCGCCCCAGCCCTACCTGCCCGAGCCCCGCCGCAGCGAGCACGCCGCCCTGCTGCCGCGTGGCGAACTGGTGGTCCTGCCGGGCGGGCACCACCTGCACATGGAGCAGCCGCAGGCGGTGGCCGCGGCGATCGGGGACTTCCTGCTGCGGCGCGACTGAGTCGCCTGCCGGCATTCGGGCCGGGTGCGGGATCGGACGCCCCTGGCTCCGGAGGCAGGGGCGCGGGCCTGGCCGCTAGTGCCGGCGCTGCCGCAACTGCACGCCGACGATCACCCGCTCGTCGCCGTTGTTGCGGTTGAACGACAGGGTTGCGCTGCGGGCACCGTCGCCGCCGTCCTTCTCGAAGGCCAGCATCGCGGTATCGACCGAGTGCTGCGCCGCCAGGGTCTGCGTCCAGCCCTGTGCCTGCATCGCGTCGCGCGCAGCGACGAACAGCGGCCCGACCTCGCCCGGGGCGCTCAGGCTGAGCACGCTGACGTCCTGCAGGTCCATCACGCTGTTCACGCGGTAGCCGTCCGGCAGGTAGACATCCTCGGGGAAGTGGCCGGGCAGCGCCAGCGAATCGGCGCCCGCCGGGGCGCGGACGCCGCTGTGGCCCGGCGCCGTGTCCGCGGCGTCGCCGTATCCCCGGGTGGCGCGCTCGATCGCGGTCTCCGCGATCGAATTGCCGGCCCGCTGGCACCCGGGCAGCAGCGAGGCCACGGCCAGCATGGCCGTGCACAGGCGGGTCACACGGTTCCGGACAACGCTCATCGCACCCCCTCTGCGCCCTGCGGCAGGCGCCTCGGGTCATGGCGGTTAACGGCGAGGACGCGGCAGGGCGGCCAACCGCGCCGCGCCGCCGTTCACCAGCAGCCGCTAGCCTGTGGCAAGCCTGCAGCGCGCGCGGACCGGGCACAACGGCCGCGGCGGGTATCAGCCCAGCAGGGTGTGCAGCGCCGCCTTGAGCCGCCGACCTTCGGCATGGAAGTAGGTGCGCTCCTCCCTCCAGTCCGGGCACCGCGCCTCCACCTCCCGCCAGAACGCGCGCGAATGGTCGGCGTGGACCAGATGGCACAGCTCGTGCACCAGCACGTAGCGGAATGCCGACGGACGCCCGAGCACCAGCGCCAGGTCCAGGGTCAGCGTGCCGTCGGGCGCCAGCGAGCCCCACTGCGAGGACAGCACCCGCAGCCGGATCCGCGCCGGTGGTCGCGGCAGGCCCGGCAGATAGGCCGGCAGCCAGCCACCGATGTCGGCGCGGGCCTCGGCTTCGTAGAAATCGCGCAGCGCGCGGCTGATCGCGGCGCTGCCGGCGCGTGCCGGCAGTTGCATCGTCGCCGCATCGCCTTCGCGGACCACGCGGGCGACGCGACCGTCTTCCCAGTGCAGCGCCACCCGGCCGCCGCGTAACGGCAACGTGGCCGTTTCCCCGCGCACCAGCGGCAGCGCGTCGCCGGGCAGCTGCATCAGCTGTTCGGTCAGCCAGTCGCGGTGCTCGTGCAGGAAGCGCTCGCCCGACACCAGGCTCGCCCGCATCGGCAGGGTCAGCCGCGCGCCGCGTTCGCCCACGCTCAGGCGCAGGCGCTTGGCGCGCGGATCGCGCACGCGCAGCACGTCGATGCGGCGGCCGTCGGAGAGCACGAAGGCGACGGTGTCGCGCTGCAGCCCCGACGGCTTGCGGGGTGCGGGAGGCGACAGCCGGAACAGGGAGAGCATGGGCGAATGCTAGCGGTTGCGGACGCGTCGCACACGCACGGTCGAGGATCCGGTGCGCGCCGGTGGCTCCTCTTCCAGCGCCGGTTGCGCAGGGTCGGTCGCGCCCGGGTGGCTCACGCGTCGGCCTTCGACAGCTTCAGTGCCTTCTCCAGCACCGTGAACAGGCGCGCGAACTCGGCCGCCATCAGCGCGAACCGCGCGTCGAGTTCGGCGCGCACGTCCTCGCGCTCGGTCGATTCGAGCTGGTCCACCGCGCCGTCGAGCAGCTTGAACTTGCGCACCACCAGGTCCTCGCCGAGCACGAACGAGACGTGGTCGTCGAGGGTGAGCGCCAGCCGCGTGACCTGCTTGCCCGATTCGAGGTGCTTGGAGATCTCGTCGCTCTGCAGCTCCTGGCGCTGGCACTTGACCACCGCGCCGTGCTCCGCCGGATCCTTGAGCTCGCATTCCTCGCCCAGCGACAGGCCGTCGGGCAGCGGGTCGCCGGCGATCCAGCCGGTCAGCACGCTGCGAGGCGCGACCTCGGCGTTGAGCGGCAGCGCCGGGAAGCTGCCCAGCGCGTGGCGGATCTCCGAGACCACCGCCTCGCCGGCCTTGCGGCTGGAGGTGTCCACCGCGCACACGCCGTGGTCGAGGTCGAGCAGGGCGTCGGTGCGCGAAGGCCGCACGAAGGCGCGCGGCAGCAGTTCGTGCACCAGGTCGTCCTTCATCTGCTTGCGCATCCGGCTGCCGGGCCGGCGGCCCTGCTTTTCCTCCACCTCGGCCAGGCGCTTGGCGAGCATGTCGTTGACCACCGAGGACGGCAGCAGCCGGTCCTCGCCGCCGACGGTGAGCCAGACCGCATCGCCGATGCGGTGCGAGAACGCCTCGCCCTCGCGCCCGAAGGGCGAGACGAAGCCGCGCGAGGACAGTTCCAGCGCGCCGACCGGCTTGAGCGGATGGTCGGCGAGCAGTTCATCGAGCTTCGAAAGGTCGAGCGAAGTGGGGAAGCGGAACAGCGTGAGGTTTCTGAAGAACATGGATATCCGTGATTCGTGATTGGTGATTCGTGATTGGTGATTGGGCGCCAGGAAGCCCGGTGCCGTCGCTCCGGCAACGCCGAGCCCGGGGATAGTGCTGTGGGGATCGTGACTGCAGCAGGTACGGGCGGCGCCGGACTCCGGCTTGCGTCAGGATGACGACGTCGATGCCGGCATGGCCTGGGCGTCGCCAGGGTCGGACGTGGCTCGAGGCTCGCCCGTCAGCCACGCGCGCGCATCGGCTCGCGCGGCGCCGTCGCGGCCGCCCAGGGAGAGGAAGTCGAACAGGTTCGGATCGCTCAGCTGCGAGGGACGGATGGCGCCCAGGGCGCGGGCGATGGTCTCGATCCGTCCGGGCGTTTCACGCTCCCACTGGGCCATCATCCTCTGCACCTGCCTGCGCTGCAGGTTCTCCTGCGAGCCGCACAGGTTGCAGGGGATGATCGGGAACGCCTTCGCCTGCGCGTACGCGGCGATGTCGTCCTCGCGCACGTAGGCCAGCGGCCGGATCACCACGTGGCGGCCGTCGTCGGAGAGCAGCTTCGGCGGCATCCCCGAGAGCTTTGCGTGGAAGAACAGGTTGAGGAAGAAGGTGGCCACCAGGTCGTCGCGGTGGTGGCCCAGCGCGATCCGGGTGATGCCGTTCTCCGCCGCCCAGGTGTAGAGCGCGCCGCGCCGCAGGCGCGAGCACAGCGAGCACATGGTCCTGCCTTCCGGGACCACCCGGCTGACCACCGAGTAGGTGTCCTGCTCGATGATATGGAAGTCCACGCCGAGCGAACGCAGGTAGTCGGGCAGCACGTGCTCCGGAAAACCGGGCTGCTTCTGGTCGAGGTTGACCGCGACGATCGAGAACGACACCGGCGCCTTGCGCTGCAGCTGCAGCAGGATGTCGAGCATCGTGTAGCTGTCCTTGCCGCCGGACAGGCACACCATCACCCGGTCGCCGTCCTCGATCATGCCGAAATCGGCGATCGCCTTGCCCACCTGGTGGCGCAGGCGCTTGGCCAGCTTGTTGACCTCGTGCGCGTCGCGGCGCCCGGCATGGCGCAGGGTCGGCGTGGGCAGGGGAAGGACGGTGCTCATGGCGCGATTTTACCGGTGCCTGCCCCGCCACGCCTGTACGAAACCGCCGCGCGGCGCGTTTGCCGGGCTTTCTTGATCCGAATCAAGGCGTTCGCGAGGCCGCACGCGCAGGCTGACCCTCCCGGACATCGGAGTGCGCAATGGACAGGACCATGAAAGCCGCGGTGGTGCGCGCCTTCGACCGGCCGCTGGTCATCGAGGAAGTGGAGGTGCCGCGTCCGCGCGCCGGCCAGGTGCTGATGAAGGTGGCCGCCTGCGGCGTCTGCCACACCGACCTGCATGCGGCGCAGGGCGACTGGCCGGTGAAGCCCAGCCCGCCGTTCATCCCCGGCCACGAAGGCGTCGGCCACGTGGTCGCGGTCGGCGACGGCGTGGTCCACGTGAAGGAGGGCGACCGCATCGGCGTGCCCTGGCTGCATTCGGCCTGCGGCTACTGCACCCACTGCCTCGGCGGCTGGGAGACGCTGTGCGAGTCGCAGCAGAACACCGGCTACTCGGTCAACGGCAGCTTCGCCGAATACGTGCTGGCCGATGCCGGCTATGTCGGCCATCTGCCGGACGGCATCGGCTTCGTCGAGATCGCGCCGGTGCTGTGCGCCGGCGTGACCGTCTACAAGGGCCTGAAGGTCACCGACACCCGGCCCGGCGACTGGGTGGTGATCTCCGGTATCGGCGGACTCGGCCACATGGCGGTGCAGTACGCCAAGGCCATGGGCCTGAACGTCGCCGCGGTGGACGTGGACGACGCCAAGCTGCGGCTGGCCGAACGCCTGGGCGCCACGGTCACCGTCAATGCCCGCGACACCGACCCGGCGGCATTCTTCAGGCAGGAGATCGGCGGCGCCCACGGGGTGCTGGTCACCGCGGTCTCGCGCAGCGCCTTCGCCCAGGCAGCGGGCATGCTGCGGCGGGGCGGGACGATGTCGCTGGTGGGCCTGCCGCCCGGCGATTTCCCGCTCGACATCTTCGGCATGGTGCTCAACGGCATCACCGTGCGCGGCTCGATCGTCGGCACCCGGCTCGACCTGCAGGAATCGCTGGAATTCGCGGCGCAGGGCAAGGTCCGCGCGACCGTGGCCGCGGACCGGCTCGAGAACATCAACGACATTTTCGCGCGCATGCACAAGGGCGAGATCGAGGGCCGCATCGTGCTGGACATGGCGGCCTGAGCGGGCGCCGACGCTCCAGGTGCGAAACCCGGCCCGACAGCCGCCCCGCCACGGTGGTCGGGCGGGGCGCCAGGTCAGCGCCGATGCCAGGTCAGGGCGTCCAGACGCGGTTCTGCGTGGACGGGTCGGTGGTGATGCCGCTGACCCTTCCCTTCGCGTCGAAATGCAGCTGGAATTCGCTGAAGCTGTCGAGCCAATAGCGCCACAGATCGGCGTCGAGGTCCGGGTTCTCGCTGCTGATCGGATAGCCCAGCGAGGCCAGCACCTGCGCGCGGGTCATGCCCGGCGTCACCTTCGAGCGTTGCACCGCCTCGCGCACCTTGGGTGGCCAGCCGGCAATGGTCGGCTTCGGGTCCTCGACCACCACGTAGCGGCGCGCGAAGCCGGCGTTGTCGAGGTCGCGGCTGTAGTCGTTGCCGATCGCCTGGCGCTCGCCGTCGATCTCGACCTTCACCCGGTAGCGGCCGTAACCGGTCACCTTCACCGGCGTGCCTGCGGGAATCACCCGCTTGCCGTTCTCCGCGTAGTTGCTGTCGCTGATCCAGCTGCCGTCGCTGCGCATGTTGCAGCAAAGATAGCCGTCGAACCTGTCCTGTGCGAACGCGCCGCCCGCGGCCAGTAGCGCGATCAGGCCCAGTGTGCACAGTCCGTTGCGCCTTGCGTTGTTGTCCATTCGTCTGCTCCGTCCATGGCGGCCGGGCCCGCCGCGATGCGTGGCCAGGGGTTCGGGATCCTCCCTGCGCGCGTTGCCCCCGACGCGCGGGCCCATTCTGCCCGCGGCTGCGGCGTCGCGCCACACGGGCGTGTAAGCTTCCGTGGCGATGCAGCCTGCCGATCCCGCCCAACTGTCCCGCAAGCTGGCCGACCTGCGGCTGGAGCACCGCGACCTCGATACCGCCATCGCCACCCTGCAGGCGACCATCGTCAGCGACGAGCTGACCATCAAGCGGCTGAAGAAGCGCAAGCTCCAGCTCAAGGACGCGATCGCCCGCCTGGAAAGCGCGCTGATTCCCGACGAGCCCGCGTAGCACTGGCCCGATCGGGCCCGGTATTCCGCCTACGTGCCTGCGTCTGGCTCCGGCTTCGCCGCTTCCGGACTGACCTTCTCGATCGTGTGCCGCAGTTCGCGGCCGAGGATCACCTTCGCGTCCTTGGCCCAGGATTCCAGCCGCTGGTCGAACACCAGCTTGCTGTTCTGGTCCAGCTTCACCAGCTCCAGCTCGCGCAGCTTCTGGATGAAACCGCGGAACAGGCTCTTGTCGAAGAACTCCGGCGCGGCCGGCGCGTACAGCAGGCTCAGCCGTTGCGCGGCGAGCTGGCACAGGCTCTCGAGCTCGCCGGCGCCGAGCGCGCCGGGGCCGTTCTTGGCCAGCACCGAGATCGCGATGTAGTAGCGCTCGAACGCCTGCTGCAGCGGGTGCCCGAGCGCGCGCAGGCGGAACACCTCGTCGGACTGGCCGGCATTGCGCGCCAGGATGCCGCCGTCGTCCTCGCTCGCGCGCTCGAGCAGGCCCTCGCGCACGAACACCTCGATGGTGCGGTCGATGCGCGCAGCAAAGCCGTCCTCGTCCCACGGCAGGAACAGCTCGCCCTGCAGGAACGGATACACCGCGCGGCCGATCCGCAGCAGCGTGTTGCGCGACATCCGGCGGTTGTGCTGGAAGCAGCAGGCGATCCACGCCGAGGCGGTGAACAGGTGCAGCACGTTGTTGCGGAAATAGCTCAGCAGCACCGCGTCGTCGTCGCCGACGCTGAACACGTCGCCCAGCGGATGCGCCACCCGGCGCAGCACGCCGATCTCCTCGCCATGGGCGACGATCTCGCGCGGCGAATGCGGGGTCACGGTGACCCGTTCCGAATACGGCACCTCGGCCAGCAGCGTCTTCGACAGCTCGATCTGCGCCAGCAGGTCACCTTCGCCCATCGCGTGCTTGGGCGTGGACAGCAGCGCCAGCGCCAGCAGGTTGATCGGGTTCACGTCGGCGGCGCGGTTGATGTTGACCTGGATGTGCTGCGCGGCGGCGTCGACCGTGTGCGACAGCCAGTCGGGCTTGTCCTCGTCGTCGAGCGGTTGCCCGTCCCAGTCGGCCGCATGCTCGGCCAGCAGGGCGGCCAGCGGGATCGGCTCGCCGAAGTTCACCACCACCTGGCCGTAGTTCTGCCGCAGCACCCTGGGAATGCTCCACAGCAACGCCCAGATCGATTCCTTCTCCTTGGGCTTGCCGCTGAGTTCGTCGAGGTAGCTGTTGCCCTCCATCAGCTTCTCGTAGCCGATGTACACCGGCTGGAACAGCACCGGGCGCGAGGGCTGGCGCAGGTAGGCGCGCAGGGTCATCGCGATCATGCCGCCCTTGGGCTGGAGCAGCCGGCCGGTGCGCGAACGCCCGCCCTCGACGAAGTATTCGATCGAATAGCCGCCGGCGATCAGCTGCGCCACGTACTCGGCCAGCACCGCCGAGTACAGCGCCGAGCCGCGGATCGAGCGGCGGATGAAGAACGCGCCGCCGCGGCGCAGCAGCGGCCCGATCACCGGCAGGTTGAGGTTGATCCCGGCGACGATGTGCGGCGGCACGATGCCCTTGGTGTAGAGCAGGTAGCTCAGCAGCAGGTAGTCCATGTGGCTGCGGTGGCTGGGTACGTAGACCACCTCGTTGCCGGGCGCCACCGCCTTGAGCTGGTCGAGGTGGTGCACCAGCACGCCGCGGTAGATCCGGTTCCACACCGCGGTCAGCAGGAACGAGGCCGAGCGCACCACCGGGTGCGAGTAGTCGGCGGCGATCTCGTAGGCCATCGCGTGCGCGGCCTTCCACGCCTCTTCCGGCGAGCTGCCGTCGCGTCGCGCCTTGTCTGCGATCGCCTCCTTGACCGGCTGCGACGCCAGCACCTTGTCGATCAGCAGGCGCCGGGTCGACAGGTCGGGACCGATGATCGCCTCGCGCAGGCGGTTGAAGTGGGTACGCAGCACGCGCGAGAGCTTGCGCACCGTGCGTTCGGGCGGCAGGTCCTCGGCCAGCAGGTCGCGGATGCTCACCGGGGTGGCGAACTGCACCAGGGTGTCGCGGCCGTTGAGCAGGATCGACAACAGCCGGCGGAAGCGGCCCACGATCGCCCAGTTCTCCGAGAACAGCACCGAGAACCAGCCGCTGGCCTTGTCCGGCGAACGCCCGACGAAGATCGACACCGGCACCAGCTGCACGTCCAGTGCCGGATCCTCGCGGTGCGCCTCCAGCAGGCGCGCCAGCGATTCGGAATGGGTCTTCTTCGGCGGCGCCTGGCCGGTGGCCAGCGCCAGTGCGCCGCCGGCGTTGCGCCGAGACAGCGCCACGTAGGCACGCTTGCGCCCGAGCGGGTCCCCCGGCAGCGGCCGCAGCGGCCCGGGCATGCCGGTCTCGCGGCAGGCGCGGTCGAGGATCAGCGCGTTCGACAGGCCGTAGTCCTCGAGCACGTAGCAGACCGGGCGCGGGTCGACCAGGTCGGGCGGCGACTGCGGCTCGATCTTCAGCGCGATCCAGGGCCTGAGCACCCAGCCGGCCAGCTTCGCCCACCACGGCCGCCCACTGCGCAGCGCGGCCACGCGCGGCGGCACGGCGCGCGCGGCGGCCGCCTGGTCGCCGGGGGAGGGGCCGTCGCCGCCGGGGGGCGGGGCCTCGAACAGGTTCGGCTGCGTGGGCATCGTTTTCATTATGCCCGTGCGCGGGGTGGGGTCGGCACCGCGGCGAGGGGTGGCGATGTCAAGGGCAGCTGAATGGATCTCCGGCAGCGGGCCGCAAAACGTGATGCGCATCCGCAAGTCCGCACGAAGCGGTTTGCTGGTGTTTACGGTTTGTTTACAACCAGCGCATCGCACGAGGGGGCGTGCGGTCTTCCGGTTGTTCCGTTGCACCACTTTCAAGGAGAGATCGATGTCGCCCCAACGCCACCCGCTGGCCGCCTGCGTGCGGCTGTGCCTGCTGTTGTCCGCCCTTCCGCTGTGTGCCGCCGCGCAGGACGCGCCGCCACCCGAACCCGAACCCGGCGCACGCACCCTCGACACCGTCCAGGTCACCGGCACCCGCATCCGCCGCGCCGAGATGGAGGGCCAGGTGCCGGTGCAGGTGCTGACCCGCGAGGATATCGACCGCAGCGGCTTCTCGTCCGTGGCCGAGGTGGTGCAGAACCTCACCGCCAGCGGCGCCGCGCTCAACACCAAGTTCAATTCCTCCGGCAACTTCGGCTTCCCGCCCGACGGCGGCGGCGTCGGCGCCGGCGCGGCCACGGTCGACCTGCGCCACCTCGGCGCCAAGCGCGTGCTGGTGCTGGTGGACGGCATCCGCTGGGTCAACGAATCCTCGGCCTCGGGCGTGGGCTCGGCGGTTGATCTCAACACCATCCCGCTGTCGATCATCGAGCGGATCGAGGTGCTGGAGGACGGCGCGTCGTCGATCTACGGCTCGGACGCGATCGCGGGCGTGGTCAACATCATCACCCGCAAGGACGTCGACGGCGCCAGCGTGCAGCTGCACTACGGCGACTACTCCGACCTCGCCGGGGGCGACACCTGGGGCGCGGACCTGGGCTGGGGCGGCAGCAGCGAACGCGCGCGCTGGTTCGTGGGCGCCTCGTACTTCCGGCAGGACGAGATCTCCTCGATCGAGTACGGGCCGGCCGGCGTGCCGGTGCCGGGCACCGGGCTGGCCAACGGCAGCTCCGCCACGCCGACCGGGCGCTTCGTGTTCCAGGATCCGAATACCGGCGTCGTGTACGACCTCACCCCCAACACCGGCGACACCGATCCGGCCTTCGATCCCACCCAGACCGGTTGCGAACGCACCGACGGCTTCCACTGCTTCGGCACCGCCGACCGCTTCAACTTCTCGCCCTACAACCTGCTGCTGACGCCGTCGGAGCGCAAGTCGGTGTTCGGCCAGGCGCAGTTCGACTTCACCCCGACCCTCGGCGGCTACGTGCGCGTGCTCTACAACGAGCGCGAGTCCGCCAACCAGGCCGCGCCCGAGCCGTTCTTCCTCGGCACCGATGCCGGCGTCTACAACGACTACGCCGAACGCACGCTGGTGATCTCCGCGGCCAATCCCTACAACCCCTTCGGCTTCGACCTGACCACGATGGGCGACGCGCCGAACCTGTTCCTGCTCGGCCGGCGGCCGGTCGAAGGCGGCCCGCGCCGGTTCGAGCAGGAGGTCGAGACCTGGTACGCCTCGGCCGGCCTCAACGGCCTGTTCGACGTCGGCGCGAGGTCCTGGGACTGGGACGTCAACGTGATGCGCAGCGAGAGCAAGGCCGACCAGACCAACACCGGCAGCTACAACATCCGCCGCATCAACGAGGCGCTCGGCGACCCGGCCGCCTGCGCGGCGATCAGCGGCTGCGTGCCGCTCAACCTGTTCGGCGGGCCGGGCACGATCACGCCGGACATGCTGGCGTGGATCCAGCCGGTGGTGCGCGACCGGAGCAGCAACGCGCTGAGCCTGTTCTCGGCCAACCTCACCGGCGAGATGTTCGACGGCTGGGCCGGCGCGATCTCGTTCGCGGCCGGCGTCGAGTACCGCGAATACGAGGGCGAGTACCGGCCCGATCCGCTGACCGTGGCCGGCGAGTACAACGGCGTGCCCTCGGGCCCGACCAGCGGCGAGTACGACGTGCGCGAGGCCTACGTGGAGTTCCTGGTGCCGCTGGTGCGCGACGGCTGGCTCGGCAAGAGCCTCGACCTCAGCCTCGCCAGCCGCTGGTCGGACTATTCGAACTTCGGCGGCACCAACACCGGCAAGATCGGCCTGCGCTGGCAGGTGGCCGACGAGTTCCTGCTGCGCGGCTCGTTCGCCGAGGGCTTCCGCGCGCCGTCGATCGGCGAGCTCTACGGCACCCTGAGCCGCTTCGATGCGACCCTGGTCGATCCGTGCAACAACGCCGCCTCGACCACGCCCGAATGCGTGGCCGACGGCGTGCCCCCGGGCTACGAGCAGAGCAACCCGCAGATCTCGGTGATCACCTCCGGCAATGCGGAACTGGAACCGGAAACCAGCCGCAGCCTGATGCTGGGCGGCGTGTGGAGTCCGTCGTTCGCCGACGCTACGGCCTGGTCGGACCGGCTCGACCTGGGCGTGACCTTCTACCGCCACACCATCGACGGCGCGATCCAGGCGCTGGACGCGCAGACCATCCTCGAGCGCTGCATCTTCGGCCGCGATCCGGTCTCGTGCGGCTTCTACGAGCGCAACGATCGCGGCCAGATCGTCCGCTTCGACAACATCCTCGGCAACGTCGGCACGATCCGGACCGACGGCTGGGACTTCGACGTCGGCTGGCGCCTGCCGGAACAGGCCTGGGGCCGGCTCGGATTCGACTGGAAGACCACCTGGGTGACGAAGTACGAACTGGTCAACGAGGCCGGGCAGGCGGAACCGCGCGCGCCGGGCGTGGAGATCAACAACAGCGCGATCCCGGAACGCACCTCCACCCTGTCGGCCAACTGGAGCCGGGGCGGCTGGTCGGCGGCCTGGAGCGCGCGCTACATCGACCGGCTGACCGAATCGTGCGGCGGCGCCAACGGCTTCGACATCTGCGACGACAGCGCCAGCGACACCAACGCGCTGGGCTCGACCACGTACCACGACGCCCAGCTGGCGTGGGCGACCGACGCGTGGATGAAGGACTTCCGCATCACCCTCGGGGTCAACAACGTCTTCGGCAAGGATCCGCCGATCTGCCTGAGCTGCTCGCTCAACGGCTACGACGCCTCGACCTACGACCTGCCGGGGCGCTTCTGGTACGCGCGGGTGGGCTTCGGGTTCTGACGCGGCGCGCCGCGAACGGGGAGGGCGGCGGCGCCGATCGCCGCCCTCCTTCTCCGGTCCGCGCATCCCGCAGCTGGCGGCGCCAGCGCCGCCAGTCGCGACCGGCCGACGCCGCGTGGCGCCCGCTCAACGCTGCAGCGCCGACTCCGGCACTTCCAGGTTCACCGACAGCGCGAGATGGTCGGAGAAGGCCGCCGGCACCGCGCGCAGTCCCTCGCAGCGCAGGGTATCGGTGACCAGGATGTGGTCGATCGCGCGCTGGGGCTTCCAGCTCGGGAAGGTGTGCACCGCGCAGGCGGGCGGCTGCAGGCGCGTGCTGCGGAACAGGTGGGCCATCTCCGGGCGGTCGATGACGCAGTTGAAATCGCCCATCAGCACCGCGTTGGGGTGGTCCTGCAGCAGTTCGGCGATGAAGTCGAGCTGGACCTTGCGCGACTGCGCGCCCAGCGACAGGTGCGCGACCGCCACCGTGAGGCCCTCGCGGCCGTTGCCGAAGTGGCCGAGCAGCACCCCGCGCCCGGCGATCCTGCCGGGCAGCGAGTGGTCCACCACCTCCACTGGCTCGAGCCGGCTGAGCAGCCCGTTGGCGCTGGACGCGACGCTGCCGACGCGACGGTTGGGCTGGTGGCTCCAGTAGTCGAAGCCGGCGCGCTCGGCCAGGTAGTGGGTCTGGTTGGTGAAACCCGACCGCCAGCTGCCCGGATCGGTTTCCTGCAGGCCGACGATGTCGTGCTCGCCGGCGAGCTGCGCGATCGCGTCGAGCGAGGTGCGCTTGCCGCCGGCGGGCAGCACGTGCGACCAGCTGCGCGTGGCGTAGTCGCTGTAGCGGCGCGTGCTGGAGCCTGCCTGGATGTTCGCGCTGAGCAGCTTCAGCAGTTGCGTCGACATGCGATTGGGGACATCAGCCGCCGGCGCGTACCTGCGAGATCACGCGGTCGGTGTTCTCCAGCATTGTCTCGAAGTTGCGCGCCTTGATGCGGTAGCGGCCGTTGACGATCATCGTCGGGGTCGAGTTCGCGCGCTGCTGGGCGATGTACTGCTTGGCGCGGCCGAACTTCGCGTTCACGGTGAAGCTGGCCATGGTGCTGGCGAACTGCGCCGGGTCGGCGCCGTACTGGGCGTAGACCTTCGCGATGTCCTGCGCCGAATCGGTGCCGCGCTCGCCCTTGAGGCTGCGGTCGACATGGATCGCCTTGAAGATGCCGTCGTGCGACCTGTCGGCGATGCCCATGGCTTCGGCGGTGTAGTACGCGCGCACGTACGGATCCCAGTTGCCGCCGAACGGCGCCGGCACGTAGGTGAAGCGTACGTCGGGCCCCAGCCGCGCCTTCCAGGTGTTCACCAGCGGCTGGAACATCGCGCAGGCCGGGCAGACGTAGTTGAACACCTCGACCACCTCGATCTTGCCTTCGAGCGGTTCGAACGGCTGCCCGCCCGGGATCAGGTCGTAGTGCTCGCCCTCGGTGGCGAAGCGGACTCCGCCCGCGGCGGGTGCGGGGGGCGCAGCCGGCGCCTCGCCGGGCGCGGGGGTCTCGGCAGGCTGTTCGGGTGCGGCATCGGCGGTCGCCTGGTCGGCGGGCGCCGCCGGGTCGAGCGCGGGCTCGTCGGCGACTGCCTCGGCGGACGCGGCGGGCGCTTGCGCCGCCGGTGCGGCAGCGGCTTCCTCCGGCGCCTGCGGCTGGCAGGCGGCGAGCAGCCACCCCAGGGCGGCAGGCATCAGGACGAGGCGGGAGGCGGCGCGAAGGTTCATCGGCGGTTTTCCTGGCACGTGGAGGACGAAGCGTACAGCGCAGGCCGTGACGGACGCGGCGTTCAGCGCGGAATTGCGCGTTCCATCGCGATCAGGGCGTCGGCGATGCGCAGGCTGTCGCGCAGCGTGCGCGCCTGCACGCGGTACTTGCCGTTGATGATGAGGGTCGGCGTGCCCTGCAGGCCGCTGCGCACGGCGAACGCGCGTGCGGCGTTCATCTTTTCGTCAGTCGCGGGCGAAGCCATCGCCGCTGCCACCCGTTCCGGGTCGAGTCCTTCCGCGGCCAGGAACGCCACCATCTCGCCGGTCGAGGCGCCGCGCGCCGGCAGGCTGCCCTCGCGGTGGATCGCGTCGAACAGTCGCGGATGCAGTTCGGCCGCCCGCCCCAGGGCCTCGAGCGCGAAGTAGGCGCGCGCGTAGGCGTTGCCGGGATCGTAGGCCGCGGGCAGGTGATGCAGGCGCACGTCCTTGCCGGCACCGCGTTTCCAGGCGGCGAGCATCGGCCGGAACTGGTCGCAGTGGCCGCAGGGGTAGGCGAAGATCTCCACCACCTCGACCGTGCCCGGCGCGGGCTTCCAGCGTGCGCCGTCCGCGATCCGGACGTAGTCGGTGCCTTCCACCGGAGCCTGCGCCAGCGCCGACAACGGCAGCAGCGCGCAAAGGCACAGCAGGAGCAGGCGACGCAGCATGGCGGGGCGGGGAGGGGGGCGTGGCATGGGCTGGCGGCGGCGCCGGCCCCGGACTCAGGAGCCCTGCGCGCCGGCCTCGGGCGCAGGGGCCTCGACGCCTTCGTCGGCAGGCGCTTCCGCGGGAGCCGGTGCCGGCGCCGCGGGCGCGACCGGGCCCGCGGCCTCGATCGCGGCCAGGGTGGCGGCGTCGGGGCGTTCGTGCAAGCCCTGCAGGTAGCTGGCCAGGGCCTGGATCTCCTGGTCGGTCAGCGGCGCGGCGATCGCGGCCATGATGTCGAACAGGTGACGGTCCTGCTGGCTGGTCGTGCCGGCCCGGTACTCCTGCAGGCGGCGGTCGACATAGGCGGCCTCCTGGCCGGCGACGGCCGGGTAGGCCGGGCCCGGATTGCCGGCACCGGCCGGGCCGTGGCAGGCCATGCAGGCCGGGATGCCACGCGCGCCGTCGCCGGAGCGGTACAGGCGCTCGCCGATCTCGTAGAACTTCATGCCCTGGTAGGGGCCCTCGGCCACGGCCGCGTCGTCGGCGATGCCGGCACCGGCGGCCTTGGTGGCGAAGAACGCGCCCAGGTCGCGCATGTCCTGTGCCGAGAGCGGGGTGGCGAACGGGATCATCGCCGCCGCCAGGCCGGTGTTGCGCTCGCCGCTCTTGAACAGGGCCAGCTGCTGGGAGACATAGCGCTCGCTCTGGCCGGCGATGCGCGGATACGGCAGGCCTTCCGGCGGGTTGCCGTCGAGGCCATGGCAGGCGGCGCAGGTGCCGGCCAGGGTGGCGCCACGCTCGGCGTCGCCGGCCCGGGTCTTGGCCAGGGCGGCCAGCGCACTGGCATCCAGCGGCGCGACCTCCACCGGCGGGTTCTCCGGCAGCGGTTCGACGACGGACTGGGCGAACGCGACGGCGCCGGCCGCAAGGGCGACGAGACCGGCGAAACCGTAGGCGCGAGCGTGGCGCATTGGCTGGGCTCCGGAGAATCGGGGAGTGCGGCCCGGATACGCGCGGCCACAAGGCCGGGGATTATCGCGGCGCGCCACCGGGGCGGTCAAACCGCGTCGGCGCGGTGCCCGTGCGAAGCTATGCCGGCCCCGAGCCCCATGGACGCCGATGTCGAACCCGTTCGCGCGTGCCAGCTACCTGCTGGCTGCCCACACCCCGAAGCAGTTGCCGCCCGACGGTGGCGCCGAGGTTGCGTTCGCCGGCCGTTCCAACGCCGGCAAGTCCAGCGCGCTCAACGCGATGTGCCAGCAGAACGCGCTGGCGCGGGTGTCCAAGACCCCGGGCCGCACCCAGCAGCTGGTGTACTTCGCGCTGCCGCCGCACGAGGGCAAGTACCTGGTCGACCTGCCCGGCTACGGTTACGCCAAGGTGCCGCTGGCCCTGCGCGAGCACTGGCAGGCGTTCATCGACCAGTGGTTCCAGGACCGCTTCGCCCTGCGCGGGCTGGTGGTGGTGATGGACATCCGCCACCCGCTCAAGGACTACGACCTGCAGATGCTCGGTTACGCCATGCGCCGCGGGCTGCCGGCGCACGCGCTGCTGACCAAGGCCGACAAGCTCTCGCGCGGGGCCGCGGGCAATACCGTGCAGGCGGTGCGGCGGCAGCTGGCTGCGGCTTACGGCGACAGCATCGGCGTGCAGGCGTTCTCGGGCGAGACCCGGGCCGGTGTCGACGAGCTGCGGGCGGTGGTCGCGGGCTGGCTGGAGCTCTAGCCGGTCGTTCCCCTGGCATCCGGGAGCACCCGACTGCGTATGTAGGGACGAGGCGGCCTGTCGCCGCCGCGGAGGAAACCCATGCTCAGGCGAACCGCGATGATGCTGGCGATATGGCTGGCGGTCACGACGGCGGCGGTGGCGGCGCCGCCGGAACTGGAGGCCGAACAGGTGAATCTCGACGTCGCCGGCGGATGGCTGGCCCTGGGCGGCTCGGTGCAGCAGCGACTGGCGCAGTCGTTCGAAGTGGTGCAGACGGGTTACATCAGCCACGTCATGCTGCCGCTGAGTTGCCAGCCGAAGGCCGACGTTCGCGTCACCCTGGAGAAGACTGCCGGCGGCATGCCGGACGGGTCCGTGGTGGCCTACGAGGAACTGCCGGGATATCTGTTCGACTCGATCCCCACGCCCACAGTGGGCATGCGCATGGTCGAATTCACCAATCCGCCGCTGGTCGGTCCGGGGACCTACGCGGTGACCTTGCGGGTGAAGGGCAAGTACGACTGCGGGGTCCTGCCCGGTCCGCACGGCGACCCCTATCCCGCCGCCAAGGCCTGGTTCATCGCCTCGGACAATCCGCCCGGCTGGATCGAACTGTTCGACGCCGGCGGCACCCGCGACCTCGCGTTCCAGGTGTTCCTGCGGCCGCTGTAGGGCTCAGGCGCGTGCGTCGAACAACTGCCCGATCAGCGCCGCCGCGACCATCGCCAGTGCGCCCCAGAAACCGACGCGCAACGCGCCACGCGCCGCCGGCGCGCCGCCGAGCCGGGCGGCGGTCGCGCCCGACAGCAGCAGCGCGACCAGGGTCGCGGCCGCCACCACCGGCTGCACCCGCGAGGGCGGTGCCAGCAGCGCCGCGAGCACCGGCAGTGCCGCGCCCGCACAGAAAGCGACCGACGACGACAACGCCGCCTGCAGCGGACGCGCGCGCAAGGTCTCGGTGATGCCGAGCTCGTCGCGTGCATGCGCGGCGAGCGCGTCGTGCCGGGTGAGCTGCTCGGCCACGGTCCGAGCGAGCGCGGGCTCCAGCCCCCTTCGCCGGTAGATCGCCGCCAGCTCGTCCAGTTCGGCGGCGGGTTCGTCGCGCAGTTCGCGACGCTCGACCGCGATGTCGGCGGCCTCGGTGTCGGCCTGCGACTGCACCGAAACGTATTCGCCCGCTGCCATCGAGATCGCGCCGGCGACGGTGGCGGCCACCCCCGTCATCAGCACCGTCTCGTGCAGCGCGCCCGCGGCGGCCACGGCCACCACGACGCCGGCCACGGAGACGATGCCGTCGTTGGCGCCGAGCACCGCCGCGCGCAGCCAGCCGGCACGGTGGCTGCGATGGCGTTCGGGGTGGCGGCTGGTCATCGTGGCGCTCCGGCGCTCGCGGCGGAGACCGGATTCTGTCGCATCCGGCCGCGCCGCGACGGAATGCGAAGCGCATGCATCCGCATGCGCAGCGCCAGGTCGCGCCGGTCGAGTCAGAGCCTGTCGCGAAGGCTGCTTGCGGCGCAGCGTGCCGCGCCGCATCGCGCCCATCGGTGGCGCGCCTGCGTTCCAGCGCCGGTACGCCGCGCGGCGCAACGGCGTTCTATAGTGCCGCCTCGCGAACGCCGGCCGTCCGGGCCGGGCGCCTCCTCCCGCCAGAGCGCCCCATGTCGAGTCCCAGCCACGCAGGCGACACGCCGATCACCCACCGCGACCAGCTGGTCGCGGTGCTCGCATCGGGCGAAAAGCCGCTCGGGGACTGGCGCATCGGCACCGAGCACGAGAAGTTCGGCTTCCGCTTCGACGACCTGCGGCCGCCGCCGTTCGAGGGCGAGCGCGGCATCGAGGCGTTGCTCGAGGGCCTGACCCGGTACGACTGGCAGGCGGTGCAGGAACACGGCCACACCATTGCCCTGCTCAAGGACGGTGCTTCGGTGACGCTCGAACCGGCAGGACAACTCGAGCTGTCGGGCGCGCCGCTGGTGGACATCCACGAAACCTGCCGGGAGGTCGGCAGCCACCTGCGCGAGGTCAAGGCGGTGGCCGACGAACTGCGCCTTGGCTTCCTCGGCATGGGCTTCCAGCCCAAGTGGGCACGCGCGGACATGCCGTGGATGCCCAAGGGCCGCTACCGGATCATGCGCGACTACATGCCGAAGGTGGGCAAGCTCGGCCTCGACATGATGACCCGCACCTGCACGGTCCAGGTCAACCTCGACTACGCGGACGAGGCGGACATGGTGAAGAAGTTCCGGGTCTCGCTCGCGCTGCAGCCGATCGCCACCGCGCTGTTCGCTGATTCGCCGTTCACCGAAGGCCGGCCCAACGGCTACCTCAGCTACCGCTCGCACATCTGGACCGACACCGATCCCGACCGCACCGGCATGCTCGACTTCGTGTTCGAGGACGGCTTCGGCTACGAGCGCTACGTCGACTACCTGCTCGACGTGCCGATGTACTTCTCCTACCGCGACGGCGAATACATCGACGCCGCCGGCAAGTCGTTCCGCGATTTTCTCGCCGGCAGGCTCGACGTGCTCCCCGGCGTGCTGCCGAACCTGCGCGACTGGAACGACCACATGACCACCGCCTTCCCGGAAGTGCGGCTGAAGAAGTACCTGGAGATGCGCGGCGCCGACGGCGGGCCCTGGAACCGGCTGTGCGCGCTGCCCGCGTTCTGGGTCGGCCTGCTCTACGACGATGCCGCGCTCGACGCCGCCTGGGACCTGGTCAAGGACTTCAGCCGCGAGGAGCGCCACGCCCTGCGCGACGGCGTGCCCCGGCATGCGCTGGGCCTGCCGTTCCGCGGCGGCAGCGTGCGCGATCTGTCGCGCGCGGCGCTGGAGATCGCCGCCGCCGGCCTCGCGCGTCGCGCGCGCCGCAACGCCGGCGGCGAGGACGAACGCGAGTTCCTCACGCCGCTGCTGGAAGTGGTCGACGCCGGGCAGACCCCGGCCGAGCGCAAGCTGGCGCTGTTCCACGGGCCATGGCAGGGCGACATCGACCACGTGTTCCGCGAGTTCGCGTACTGATCACGCGCGCAGTTTGGCAGGGAGTCGCTCCGGAAACCGGAAAGGATGTCATCCCGGGCGCAGCGAGTGATCTCGTGTTCGGCGACAGGGCAACCGGAGACCGGATCCCTCCCTGCGCTCGGGATGACGCAGATCGGATGACCGACAGAGCGGGATGACACGTCCTTGCAGGCGCTGTACCAGGCCATGGCAGACGGTTGCGCCGGCAACGGATGCTGCACTGCGGCAGGAAACGCGCTAACGTCTTGCGGATGAATATCCCAGACGGCCCGCTGCGCGACCAACTCGAATTCGCCGAGACCGATGCCCTGCTGCGCGACGACGTGCGCCAGCTGGGCACGCTGGTCGGCGAGGTGCTGGCCGAGCAGGGGTCGCCTGCGTTGCTGGCCGAGGTGGAAGGCATCCGCCGCGCCGCGATCGCGCGCCGCGAGCAGGGCCTGCCGGTCGATGCGCTGGCCGCGGAGATGGCCAGGGTGCCGCTGGCCGATGCCGAGGCGGTGGTGCGTGCGTTCTCGACCTACTTCGGTGCGATCAACCTGGCCGAGCGCGTGCACCGCATCCGCCGTCGCCGCGACTACGAGCGCAGCAGCGACCAGCCGCAGCCCGGCGGCTTCGAGGCGGTGCTGCGCGGCTTGCGCGAAGACGGCGTCAGCTTCGAGGAACTCGTCGCCACGCTGCCGCGGCTGTGGGTCGAGCCGGTGTTCACCGCGCACCCCACCGAGGCCGTACGCCGGGTGATGCTGGAAAAGGAACGCGAGATCGTCGAGCGGCTGGTGGACGACATCGATCGCACGCGTACGCCGGTGGAGCGCCGCGCTGACATCGAGCGCATCCGCCTGTCGCTCACCGCCGGCTGGCAGACCAGCGACACGCCCGCGCACAAGCCCACCGTCGCCGACGAGGTGGAACACGTCGGCTACTACCTGGCCCGCATGCTCTACCGCGTGGTGCCGGTGTACTACGAGGCTTTCGCCGACGCGGTCGAGGCGGTATACGGCCGGCGCATCAGCCTGCCGCAGGTGCTGCGCTTCGGCACCTGGGTGGGCGGCGACATGGACGGCAACCCCAACGTCAACGCCGGCACGATCCGCGCCGCGCTCGACGCGCAGCGGGCGCAGGCGATCGCGCAATACCGCGCCGACCTGCGCGCGCTGGGCAACATGCTCACCCAGTCGCTGGGCCGGGTGGAGGTGGATGCCGCGGTGCTCGCGCGCATCGACCACTACGTCGCCCGGCTGCCGCAGGCGGCGGCGAGGCTGCGGCCGCGCCTGGCCGACATGCCGTACCGGCGCCTGATCGACCTGATGAAGGCGCGCCTCGCGCTGACCGCCGAATCGGACGCGGCCGGATATGCCGGCGCGCAGGAGTTCATCGCCGACCTCGAACTGATCGACGCCAGCCTGCTGCACCACCGCGGCGAGCACGCCGGACGTTTCGCCCTGCAGCGCGTGCTCTGGCGCGCGCGCACCTTCGGCTTCCATCTCGCCGCGCTCGACCTGCGGCAGGACTCCGCGGTCCACGATGCGGCGCTCGCCGACCTGCTGGGCGACGCCGACTGGGCCGCGCGCGAGGCTTCGGACCGCACCTCGCGCCTGCAGGCGCTGCTCGACAAGCCGCCCTCCGCGCCTTCGGCGCCAGGCGACGTGCTGGCGTCCACGCTCGACGTGTTCCGCACCGTGCTCGAGCTGCGGGGCAGCCACGGCGTCGCCGCGATCGGCCTGTACATCATCAGCATGAGCCGCAGCGCCGCCGACGCCCTGGCGGTGCTGGCGCTGGCACGCGTGGCCGGTTGCGTCGAGGACGGCATCGTGCCCCTGGACGTCTCGCCGCTGTTCGAAACCGTCGACGACCTCAAGGCCGCGCCGGCGGTGATGCAGTCGCTGTTCGAGGATCCGGCCTATCGCGCCCACCTGGCCGCGCGCGGCGACGAGCAGACGGTGATGCTGGGCTACTCCGACAGCGCCAAGGACGGCGGCCTGTTCGCCTCGCGCTGGGCGCTGCAGCGCACCCAGGTGGAACTGACCGAACTGGCCAACCGCTTCGGCGTACGGATCATGTTCTTCCACGGCCGCGGCGGTTCGGTCAGCCGCGGTGGCGGCAAGACCGAGCGCGCGATCATCGCCGCCCCGCGCGGCTCGGTGAACGGCTCGATGCGCGTCACCGAACAGGGCGAGGTGATCCACCGCAAGTACGGCATCCGCGCGCTGGCGCTGCGCAACCTCGAGCAGACCACCGGCGCGGTGCTGCGCGCCACCCTGCGTCCGCGCCCGCGCGATCCGCGCGAGGACGCCTGGCGCGAGATGGCCAGGTCGCTGGCCGAGACCTCGCGCGCGCACTACCGCGCGCTGGTGCACGAGCATCCGGAATTCCCCGACTATTTCCGCGCCGCCACCCCGGTGGACGTGATCGAGCGCCTGCAGATCGGCTCGCGTCCCTCGCGCCGCCGCGACGGCGGCATCGACAACCTGCGCGCGATCCCCTGGGTGTTCGCCTGGTCGCAGAACCGATCGGGCCTCACCGGCTGGTACGGGATCGGCCATGCGCTGTGCCAGGGCGTGCAGCGCCATGGCCAGGACGCGATGGCCGAGATGGCGCGCGACTGGCCGTTCTTCGCCGCGGTGCTCGACGATGTCGAGATGCTGCTGGCCAAGTCCGACCTCGCGATCTTCGAGCGCTACTCGAAACTCGCCGGCCCGCTGCACGACACCTTCCACCCCGGCATCGCCGAGGAGTTCCTGCGCACCTGCGACGCGATCCTGTTGCTCAAGCAGCGCGACCGCATCCTCGCCGACGACTACCGCCTGCGGCTGTCGATCCGCCTGCGCAATCCCTACGTCGATCCACTGAGCCTGCTGCAGGTGGAACTGCTGCAGCGCTGGCGTGACGGCGGTCGCGAGGACGAGGGCCTGCTGCGCGCGCTGGTGTCGACGGTCAACGGCATTTCGGCAGGGGTCCAGAACACCGGTTGATGCGTGACGCGTGTCGATCCGCGTAGCCCGGATAAGGCCGAAGGCCGCATCCGGGATGGATGTGCCCGCCGCTCCACCCCATCCGGCGCGACCGTGGCCGTAACGGCGCTGCGAAGCGGTTCACCGGCTGCGCTGCGCCTGCCCGGGCGCTTTATGCGCGCAAGCCGTCCACCCGATTCTCCTCTCGTCCCGTGCCTCGTCCCGTGCGTCGGCGCGCCCACGGACAGCCGGAAGCTGCATGTACCGGCCAGCCTGATATACTACCCCCCACTATAGCGCCCGGTTGCTCGCGTGCCGCATTCCCCCGCGGAAAAGAAGAAGGCCCTGACCCGCGTGCGTCGCATCCGCGGGCAGCTCGATGCGCTCGAGCGCGCGCTGGAATCCGGCGCCGATTGCGCGCCGGTGCTGCAGCAGCTGGCCGCCGTGCGCGGCGCGGTCAACGGCCTGATGTCGGAGGTGCTGGAAAGCCACCTGCGCGAGGAATTCGCGCAGCCGGACACGCCGGGCAAGCGACGCGAGGCGGGCATCGATGCCGCCGTGGCGCTGGTCCGTTCCTATCTGAAGTAGCCGCAGGAGATCTCCATGAAATCACGTGCCGCCGTCGCCTTCGCCGCGGGCGAACCCCTGAAGATCGTCGAGATCGACGTCGCCCCGCCCAGGGCCGGCGAGGTGCTGGTCAGGATCACCCACACCGGCGTCTGCCACACCGACGCGTTCACCCTGTCGGGCGAGGACCCCGAGGGCCTGTTCCCGGTCGTGCTCGGACACGAGGGCGCGGGCATCGTGGTCGAGGTGGGCGAGGGCGTGACCAGCGTGGCGCCGGGCGACCACGTGATCCCGCTGTACACCGCCGAGTGCGGCCAGTGCCTGTTCTGCACCAGCGGCAAGACCAACCTGTGCACCGCGGTGCGCGCCACCCAGGGCAAGGGCGTGATGCCCGACGGCACCTCGCGCTTCTCCTTCGAGGGCCAGCCGCTGTACCACTACATGGGCTGTTCGACCTTCAGCGAATACACGGTGGTGGCCGAAGTCTCGCTGGCGAAGGTCAACCCGGACGCCAATCCCGAGCACGTGTGCCTGCTCGGCTGCGGCGTGACCACCGGCATCGGCGCGGTGCACAACACCGCCAAGGTGCAGCCGGGCGATTCGGTCGCGGTGTTCGGCTTGGGCGGCATCGGCCTGGCGGTGATCCAGGGCGCGCGCCAGGCCAGGGCCGGGCGCATCATCGCCATCGACACCAACCCGTCCAAGTTCGACATGGCGAAGCAGTTCGGCGCCACCGACTGCGTCAATCCGAAGGACTTCGACCAGCCGATCCAGCAGGTGATCGTCGAGATGACCGGCTGGGGCGTCGACCATTCGTTCGAATGCATCGGCAATGTCAACGTGATGCGCGCGGCGCTGGAGTGCGCGCACCGCGGCTGGGGCCAGAGCGTGATCATCGGCGTCGCGGGCGCCGGCCAGGAGATCTCGACCCGCCCGTTCCAGCTGGTGACCGGGCGCAAGTGGATGGGCACCGCGTTCGGCGGCGTGAAGGGGCGTTCGCAGCTGCCCGGCATGGTCGAGGACGCGATGAAGGGCGAGATCGAACTGGCGCCGTTCGTGACCCACACCATGCCGCTCGACGGGATCAACGACGCGTTCGAGCTGATGCACGAGGGCAAGTCGATCCGGTCGGTCGTTCATTACTGAACGACCGAGGGGATTCGGAATTGGGGATTCGGGATTCGGCACGCGAAGCCCGACCTTCTCCGGGTCCCTTGCATCGGGCGCACAATCCCAAACCCCACCCCAAACCCCAATCCCCAATCCCATGGAACGCATCGAACACCGCGCCTGCTTCGGCGGCTGGCAGGACGTGTACCGGCACCGGTCGCAGGTGCTCGGCTGCACGATGGACTTCGCCGTGTACCTGCCGCCGCAGGCGGACGGGCCCGGCGCGCGGCTGCCGGTCCTGTACTGGCTCTCGGGCCTGACCTGCAACGAGCAGAACTTCATCACCAAGGCCGGCGCGCAGCGGTATGCGGCCGAGCACGGCGTGATCCTGGTAGCGCCCGACACCAGCCCGCGCGGCGACGACGTGCCCGATGCCGAGGGCTACGACCTCGGCAAGGGCGCCGGCTTCTACGTCAACGCCACCGCGCAGCCCTGGGCGCGCCACTACCGCATGTACGACTACGTCGTCCACGAACTGCCGGCGCTGGTCGAGGCGGAGTTGCCGGTGGACGACCGCCGTTCGATCAGCGGGCATTCGATGGGCGGGCACGGTGCCCTGGTCGCCGCCCTGCGAAACCCCGGGCGCTATCGCAGCGTCTCGGCGTTCTCGCCGATCGTCGCGCCCACGCAGGTGCCCTGGGGCGAGAAGGCGTTCGGCGCCTACCTCGGCCCCGACCGCGAGGCCTGGAAGGCATACGACGCCACCGAACTGGTGAAGTCGGCGCCGGAGAAGCTTCCGTTGCTGATCGACCAGGGCGGCGGCGACGAATTCCTCGACACCCAGCTGCGCCCGCAACTGCTGCAGGCGGCGGCCGAGGCCGCCGGCCATCCGCTCACCCTGCGCATGCGCCCGGGCTACGACCACAGCTACTACTTCATCGCCAGCTTCGTCGGCGAGCATCTGGCCCACCACGCGAGGGCGCTGCAGGCCTGAGCCGCCCCCTGGACAGGGTTCACGGGAAGCGGCCCGCCCGCCGCGCTCCGGCGGGCAACCTCAACTCCGGCGGCCGGCGGCCGTTACCGGCAGGGTGCAACCTCCGGAGGGGACATGCCAGCGTTCGAGGACCGTAGCGTCGCCTGCCTGCCGGTGTTGCCCGACGCGCCCGTCGCGCTGATCCGGCTCGACCGCGACGGCCGCGTGCAGGCGCTCAACCGTGCCGCCATCGACCTGCTCGATCTCGCCGGCGTGGACCTCGATACGCTGTCCTGCAGTTGCGTCTGGGGCCTGGCGCCGGGCGACCTGACCGGCGACGAAGGAGTCTGGGTGGCGCCCGGCGCCGATCCTGCGCGCCGGGTCTGCTACCAGCACGATCGCGACGGCGGCGGCTGGATGCTCTCCCTGCCCGATGCAGATTCGGCCGCGCTGTGGCGCGAACGCTCCGTCCGCGCCACCGCCCCGCCACCCGCTGGCGACGAGGCCCGCTCCGCGCAGCTGCTGGCCCTGGTCGGCGACCGTCTGGCCGCCTGCGAACTGGAACTGGCCGTCGACGCCGCCGATGCCGGGCAACCGGAGGCCCGCCGGCTCGCCGCCGGCTTCGGCAACCTGGCCGAGGCGATCCGCCAGGCCGTGGGCCTGTCGCTGCAGGTGGCGGCAGACGTTCCGCACGTGGTGGCCGAGAACGACGAACTGGTGCGCCAGTCGAAGGCCCAGGTGGACGCGCTCGACACCGTGGTCGCCTCCACGCGCGGACTGCTCGAGGGGCTCGACCGCATCGGCGGCGACCTGCGCGCGGTGACCTCGGTCGCGGCCAGCGCCGACGACAGCGCGCGCGAGGGCGCGGCCGCGGCGCACGCGCTGGCCGAAGCCATGGCCGCGGTGCAGCTCAGTTCCTCGCGCGCCAACGACGTCATCGAAGTCATCGACATGGTGGCGTTCCAGACCAACATCCTGTCGATCAACGCCAGCATCGAGGCCGCGCATGCCGGCCCCGCCGGACGCGGCTTCGCGGTGGTCGCGACCGAGATCCGGCGCCTTGCCGAACGCGCCGCCGAGGCCGCCCGCGACGTGCGCCGGATCATCGGCGAGAACGGCGAGGCCCTCGGCGAGGGCGCCGCCTCCGCGCGTCGCACCGAGCAGGTCCTGGGCGGCATCGGCGAACTGCTCGGTCGCGCCAGTGCCGCGATCGAGACGGTCGCCGGCGGCATCGCCGAGCAGGGCGTGGCGATCGCCGACATCGACCGCGCGGTCGGACGGGTCGCCGAGCTCGGCCGCAGCAACCTCGACCATGCGGCCAAGGTGGCCGAACGCAGCGAGGCGCTGGGTGCCGGCGCCGGCGCGCTGCACGACTGCGTCGGACTGTTCCGGCTGCCGCCCGATCCGCTGCGCGAGCCCCGCCATGCGCGCGTGCTGGAACTCGCGCGCGACGCCGCCGCCGCGATCGGCGCCACCTTCGAGGACGCGGTGGCCGAGGGCTGGATCGGGGACGAGGCCCTGTTCTCGCGCGAATACGTGCCGATCGCGGGGGTCGAGCCCGCGAAGTACGAAACCGCGTTCGACGAACTCTGCGACGAACTGTTGCCGCCGTTGCAGGAAGCGGTGGCCGCCGCGCATCCGTGGATCGTGTTCGCGATCAGCGCCAATCCCGACGGCTACGTGCCCACCCACAACGACCGCTTCTGCCAACCGCTCACCGGCGACCCGGCGCGCGACCTGGTCGGCAACCGCACCAAGCGCATCTTCTCCGACCGCGTCGGCCGCAGCGTCGGCGCGCATACCGATCCCTACCGGCTGCAGGTGTATCGCCGCGACACCGGGCAGATCATGTTCGACCTGTCGGTGCCGGTGTTCGTCGGCGGGCGCCACTGGGGCGGCTTCCGCGTGGGTTACACGCTGGACTGAAGCCCGCAGGCGTCAATCGTTCGCCAGGCGGAAGTCGGTGCGCGCGAAGCGTCCGTCGACCGCGACGGTGGCCCCCTGCGCCAGCGCAAGCGGCGCGTTGAACATGGGTCCCGCGTGCACGCAGGTGTGGAATTCGCCGCGTTCGCCACACGGATCGGCGCCGGCCGGCAGGGCCAGCAGCAGGGCCTTGTCGAATGCACGCCCGGCGAAGGACGCGTCGAGTTGCTGCGTATCCACGCAGCACAACGTCGCATGCAGTCCGCCATCGATCATCTCCCGCGCCAGCGTGGCCGTGTCGCGTCCGAACAGCGGCGTCTCGATCCGCCAGCCGATGCGCGCCATGCGCTGCTCGCGCCAGGTACGGATGTCGGCCAGGAACAGGTCGCCGAAGGCCACCGTGCGCAGGTCCGGCCAGCGCCTGGACGCCTCCGCCAGCGCGCCGGTCATCGCGGCCTCGTAGGCCTCGTTCGGACAGGCCGCCGGCAGGTCGACCTCGAGCAGCGGCAGCCCGCACGCCCGCGCCTGCGCCCGCAGCACGTCGCGGCGGATGCCCTGCATCGAGGCGCGATCGTCGTCGCGCGTGAGCGTGCTCAGCAGGCCGACCACCTCCACGTCGCCGCGCTGGCGCAGCGCGTGCAGGGTCCAGGCTGCATCCTTGCCGCCGCTCCAGGCGAGCAGGACGCGTGGTCCCGAGGCCGTCACCATGCAGCGACCGCCATGAGGGCCCCGCGGCGGTCGCCGGGACGGCGCGCAGCGCTTGCCTGCGCATTCCTACAAGCGCGCGTGCGTGGGGATGTGCAAGGTTGTCGGGCCATGCGCCCTTATCCCCCGAATCCATGTCCCCCTTCAAGCGCCCGATGATGCTTGCCCTGCTCGCGTTGCTGGCGCTGTCGCAGGCGCGCGCCGCGGACACGCGGCCGAAAGTGCTGGTGCTGACCGGCAGCGGGCCCAGCCTGCCGCATGCCCAGCAGTACCCGCCCTGGGTGCATGAATTCCAGAACGAGGAAGTCGCACGGATCCTGGAGGACAGCGTCCATGTGGACGTGGTCGGGGACCTGTCGGTGCTGGACGAGGCGCGCCTGGCTCCGTACGAGGTGGTGGTTTCAAACTCCCTGTTCCTTACGCCCACGCCTGCGCAGCTCGAGGCGCTGCGCAACCATGTCACCGGCGGCAAGGCGCTGCTGACGCTGCACAGCGGGATCCTGAGCTTCCTCAATGCGGACTTCTACGAGGAGATGATCGGCGGCCTGTTCATCGGTGGCCCGACCAAGGACCCGGGGACCTTCGACGTGGTGACCGAGAACATGGAATTCTGGTACTACGGTTACGCGTTCAGGCCCGCGCGGCGTCATCCTGTTTCGGCCGCACTCGGCGACTTCGAGGCCACCGACGAGCTGTACTACTTCCAGCCGGGCGACCGCGACCTCCAGGTCATCGCGCGGGCGGAGAACCATCCCGTGATGTGGGAGCGTCGCTGGGGCAGCGGTCGCGTCATGAGCCTGGTGCTGGGACACGACCTGCGCGCCAAGCGGAACCCCGGCTACCGTGCGCTGCTGCGCAACGGCGTGCGCTGGCTGGCGGGCTATCCGGTCGTGCAGCCGGTTCGCGACATGCGCGTGGATGCCGACGCGGGTCGCGTGGAGGGCGCCCTGGACCTGGCGCGACTGGCCGCAGACCGCGAGACCGGGCCGCTGGAATTCTCGCTCGCGGGCGTGGACGGCGACGACGTGGTCGACGTGCACCTGGACCGGCGGGGGCGGCTCGACCTGGACGTGCGCGGGCGCGAAGGCGTCGCGACCGTGACCGTCGCCGTGCGTGGTTCGCGTGGGCTGGCGTCGACGGTCGCGTTCAAGGTGGCGGTCGACGCGCGGCGGCACGGCGACCTCGCCCGTTACCACGGCGTGCGCGCGCAGGTGTCGTCGGTCGAGGCGCGCGACGACGTCAAGGACGCGGGCCACCTCGTCGACGGCGATCCGGCCACCCGCTGGGCGAGCGCGTCGGTCGATCCGTCGTGGGCCATGGTCGACCTGGGGCGGACGCTCGCGTTCAACACGGTCGCGTTGCACTGGGACGAGGCGTTCGCCACCCGCTACGAGATCCAGGTCAGCGACGATCCCGCGCGCGGCTGGCGCACGGTGTTCACCGAGTCCGACGGCGACGGCGGGCACGACGAGATCCGGTTTCCGACTGTGCAAGCGCGCCATGTGCGCATGCTCGGGCACCGGCGCAAGGTGCCGCAATGGGGATATTCGCTGTACGAACTGGCGGTCTACAATCGCTAGGTCCCGTCGCATCCGGTGCCTGCGTGTCCCAAGCCCCCGCGGTCGGCCTGCAGTATGTCGAGGCGCTGCCCGGGCGGCGGCTGGCGCCGTTCGTGGCCTGCTACTGGTGCCTGCGCTCGCCCGTGCCGCAGCGGCTCCAGGACCGGACCTTTCCCGACGGTTGCCAGGAGATCGTCTTCAACCTGGGCGGCGCGGTGCTGCGCAGCGGGAACGGGGTCGATTACCACCGCAATCCGGCGACCGAACTCATCGGCCAGATGACGCGACCGTACGACGTCGTCACCGAGGGCGAGCCGCTGTACTTCGGCATCAAGTTCCATCCGCACGGGTTCTCGGTGTTCACCCGCGAGCCGATCGACACGCTGCGCGACCAGTCGATCGACGTGCGCCTGCTGTTCGGTACGGCGTTCCATGCGGTCGAAGCGCGGATCCAGGACACGCGCTGCTTCGACCGTTTCGTCGCGGAGATGGAGGCCTTCCTCGGTGCCCGCCTGCACGAGAAGCGTCGCGACAGCCGTGCCTTCGCGGTGGTCGACCGGGTCGTGGCCGCGATCTTCCGCGGTCCGGGCGACGGCCGCCTGTCGCAGGCCTGCGAGGACCTCGGCGTGGGACCGCGGCAGCTGCAGGCCAGCTTCCGCGCCCTGACGGGGCTGAGCCCGAAGCAGCTGGCGTCCATGGTCCGGTTCCAGCGCAGCCTGCCGCCGCTGCGAGCGGGACGTCCGCTCGCTGAAATCGCCTTGGCCTGCGGATACTACGACCAGGCGCACTTCAACCACGAATTCCGTCGCTTCGCGGGTATGGCGCCGACGGACTGGAAGCGCGCGCAGGCGCCGCTGAACGAATTCTTCGTCGACGACGCGAGCCGGGCGTACCTGTGCAACTACCGTGCGTCCGGCCAGACGCACCGGGCCGCCTGACGCGCACTGAGCCCAGCGCTCAACCCGCGGTGACGTTGCGCAGCTCCCACCCGCTGCCGGCGAGCAGGCGCATGCGCTGCCTGAATACGCTGCCCGCGATCGCGGTCTCGGCGGTGAGGTCGATGTGCAGGTCGTGCTGCTCGCCGCTTACCTTCGCCGCAGGGTCGACCGCCCCCAGCGCCGGATCCACCGCATCCGGGTCCTCCTGGGTCGCGCGCCAGCGCTGGAACAGCGCATCGCTGCGCAGGGCGGCCTGCAGTTCCTCGGCCAGTCCTTCCGCGCCCTTCGAGCGGAACGCGAATTCGCCGCTGGCGCCGAGCCTGTCGGGTTCGGGCAGTCGGATGTGGTAACGGATGGCCATGGCGTCTCGTTGCGGCGGGAAGGGGCTCAGGCTAGCAGCCGGCAGCGTGGACGCCGCGTGTCAGCCGAATTCGTGCGGTTCCGCGGCGAAGCCGACGCAGACCGCGCCCTTGCCGACGTTGACCATGCCGGTCAGGCTCATCACGCTCTCGAACACCTCGATGTTGCGGTCGGCGCAGGCCGCGCGCAGCGCCTCGTAGGCCGGCATCGCGCGCATCTCGTCCAGTTCGCCGCCGTAGCACAGGCACAGCGTCGGCGTGAGCAGGCCGGCCGACACGCGCCGCGCGGCGAACTCGAACAACGCGCGCACCGCCGGGTCGAAGCCCTTGAGCTTCGCCACCGGCCCGGTGTCGCCGCGCCAGCCGCGCAGCACCGGCTTGATGTCGAGCGCGGTGCCGAGCGCGGCGCTGAACAGGCTGACGCTGCGGTCGCCCTTGTGCCGGGCGCGGTTGCGGATGTAGTACAGGTCGCGCGGCACCAGGTAGCCGTAGGTGTGCAGCGCGAGGTTCTCCAGGCGCGCGCGGATGCGGCCGGGGCCGTCGCCGGCCGCGCGCAGGCGAACCGCCTCCACCGGCAGCACGCCCTGTGCCGAGAACAGGTTCTGGGTATCGATCACGCGCAGCGCGAACGGGGTGTTGTGGCCGGCGGCGGAACGCACCGGCCTGTAGTCGTTGAGGATGGCGTAGCTGGCCTGCTGCGCGTTCTCGAAGATCTGGCTGCGCGTCTTCGTCACGGTGATGCAGAACACGTGGTCGTAGTCGACCACCAGGCGCTGCAGGAACAGGTCGCGGATCTGCTCGACGCCGAAGGGAATGGTCTCGGCGCTGGCGCCGCGTTCGGCGATGTGCGAATGCAGGAAGGCCAGGGTGTCGGCCTCGTCGCGGTAGTCGACCCGCAGTTCGTCGCCGATCCGGACCGAGATCGGCAGGATCCCGACGTCGTTCGACGCCAGGTAGGCGGGCGGCAGGTCGCAGGTCGAGTCGACGACGATCCCGATGCGCATGCGTCCTCCTACGGCCCATCAGGGCCAGCGTGCCTGCGCGGATTGTCTCAGGGCCGGGCTGAAGGGCGGAAGAAGCCCCGGCGCGCCCCCGCGGTCGGGCCCCGCTTCGCGCGGGGCCGCCGTGGTTCGGTGCGCCGGTCGCGGCGCGCGCTTCTATTCCACCCGCGCCGGGTATGCGCGCGGCAACGCTCCGGCTTCCGCCGCGGGCTCGGCGCGCAGGTAGCGGTCGCGCAGTTCGGTCTGGCGCGAACGCATCGGGATCGCACGGCCGCCCAGCCACACCTGGCGCGCGGTATGCGCGACGTCGAGCGGATCGCCGGTCCACAGCACCAGGTCGGCGCTGCGGCCCACCGCGATCGTGCCGAGCCGGTCGCCGACGCCGAAGGCCTGCGCCGGCACGCGGGTCAGTCCGGCCAGGCCGTCTTCCCAGGGCAGGCCGTTGGCGACCGCGTTGCCGGCCAGCTGGCGTACCTTGCGCGCGTTGTGCGAGGCGTCGCCCGACTGGGTGAAGCCGACCTGGACGCCGGCGGCGCGCAGCCGCGCCGCGTTTTCCAGGGTGGCGCCGAGGCGGTCGAAATTCCCCGGCAGGTTGACCAGCGGATCGACGAACACCGGCACGTCCGCGGCGGCGAGCTCGGAGGCGAGCTTCCACGCCTCGGCGCCACCGGAAATGGCGATCTTCAGCGAGTGCCTGCGCGACCAGCGCAACAGCTGGCGGATGTCCGCGGCGCGGTCGATCTCGACCACGATGCGGCCGTCGCCGTCCAGGTAACGCTTGAGCGTGGCCCGGCCGGCCGGCGTCAGCAGGGCGAAGCCGGAGTCGCCGGACAGTCGGCCGCGGGCCTCGTCGACCATCTGGTCGAGCAGCATCCACTGCCCTGCGCGCGAGGAACCGCTGAGGTTCGACGCGCCGGCGCCGAGCGAGACGAACAGCAGCTTCGGCCCGGCCGGGTCGGGGCTGCCGTCCAGTCGCACCACCGCGCCCTGGCCGCCGATGATCGAGCCGCCTGCCGTGCTGCCGGCGGTGAGCAAGGTGAAGCCGATGCCTTCGACCCGCGCGACCGGCAGCAGGATCGATTCGGGGTTGTAGGCCAGGGTGACGTCGAATTCCGGCCGCACCGTCATGTCCTTGGCGTTCTCGCCCAGGGCCAGCGACGCATCCCGCGTCGACGCCTCGCCCGAGACTTCCTCGATGCCGATGCCGGTGATGCCGCCGAACAGCGCCGGCGTCAGCGGCTGACCGCCGGCATCGACCACCTGCGCCGATCCCGCGGCCAGGCCGCTGCCGATCGCGGCGATGCGGCCACCCTGCACCAGCACGTCGGTGCCCTGCAGGGTGCCGCGTTCGGTCGCGGTATGGACGGTGGCGTTGCGGATCAGCACGTCCTGGGCGGACGCGGCCGGCGCGGCGAGCGCGCAGGCCAGCGGCAGCGCGAACAGCATGGCGAGGCGGTTCATCGCACACCTCCCTGCGCGGTGGGCTGGCCGAGCATGAAGTCGGTGGTCGGCTTGAGCGACGGATCGGCGCGGTCGTACAGGCGCGCGCCGTCGACGTACACCTGCTCGGCATGCGCGTACACGGAGAACGGATTGCCGTTCCACAGCACCACGTCGGCCATCTTGCCGGCCTCGAGCGTACCGGTGCGGTCGAGCACGCCCAGCGACTTCGCCGCATTCTGCGTGATCCAGCGGATCGCGCGCTCGGGCGCGATCTCGATGCCCGCGCGGCGCGCATTGGCCATCACCTTCGCCGCCTCCTGGTTGAGCCGCTGGATGCCCTCGTCCGAATCCGAATGCACGATCGCGCAGCCGTTCGCGGGGCGGTCGACCAGGGCGATGTTCTCCTGGATGCCGTCGAAGGCCTCCATCTTGAAGCCCCACCAGTCGGCCCACAGCGCGCCGCACACGCCGTCGGCGGCGAGCCGGTCGGCGAGCTTGTAGGCCTCCACGCCGTGGTGGAAGGCGGCGACCTTGAAGTCGAACTCCTTCGCCAGGTCCAGCATCTGCGCCATCTCGTCGGCGCGGTAGCAGTGGATGTGGACGAGGATGTCGCCGTCCATCGCCCCGGCCAGGGTCTCGAGCTTGAGGTCGCGCTTGGTCGCGGCGTCCTTCCCGCGCTTGCGCGCGTAGTCCTGGGCGTCGATGAAGGCCGCGCGGTAACCGGCGACGTTGCCCATGCGCGTCGCCGGGCCGCCCTTCTGGCCGTACACGCGCTTGGGATTCTCGCCGCAGGCCATCTTCAGCCCGTGCGGGGCGCCGGGGAACTTCATGCCCTGCGCGGTGGTGGCGGCGACGTTCTTCAGGGTCACGCCGCGCCCGCCCACCAGGTTCGCCGAACCGGGCAGGATCTGCAGCGCGGTGACGCCGCCGGCCAGCGCCGCGCCGAAGCCCGGGTCCTGCGGCCACACCGAGTGTTCGGCCCAGACCTGGGCGGTGACCGGCGCGGTGGCCTCGTTGCCGTCGCTGTGCGCGCTGGCGCCGGGGCTGGGATACACGCCCAGGTGCGAATGCACGTCGATCAGGCCCGGGGTCACCCACTTGCCGTTGCCGTCCACGCGTACCGCATCGGCGCCCGCCGTCAGCCCGCTGCCAACCGCCGTGATCCGGCCGTCCTGCATCAGCACGTCCGCGCCCTCGAGGCGGCGACCGTCGCCGGTGAGCACGGTCGCGCCGGTGATCAGCACCGGCGGGGCCGCGATCGGGCGATAGGTGCTGGCGTAGGCTTCCTGGCCGGAGCCGGGTCGCGCTTCGGCAGCCGGCGATGGCGCGTCGCCCGAAGGCGTCGTGGCGCAGCCGGCGAACAGGGCCACGCACAGCGCGGCGGTCAAGGGTCGGATCATGCTGGGGTCCCCGGGAGAATCGTCCGACGGTAGCGGCTCGCGCGGCGCGAGCCAAGCCGCCAAAGGTCATGGTGCGTGACAGAATGCCGCAAAAAGGGAGGCGCGCATGAAAGACAAGCAGGACATCGTCGGCAACTGGCTGCCGCGCTACACGGGCGTGCCGCTCGAGGAGTTCGGCGAACACATCCTGCTGACCAACTTCGGCGGCTACCTGGGGCATTTCAGCCGGCTCACGGGCGCGCAGATCGTCGGCACCGACCGGCCGATGCCGAGCGCGACCGCCGACGGCATCACCATGATCAACTTCGGCATGGGCAGCCCGAACGCGGCCACCATGATGGACCTGCTGTCGGCGATCGGGCCCAAGGCGGTGCTGTTCCTGGGCAAGTGCGGCGGGCTCAAGCGCAAGAACCAGCTCGGCGACCTGGTGCTGCCGATCGCGGCGATCCGCGGCGAGGGCACCTCCAACGACTACCTGTTGCCTGAGGTGCCGGCGCTGCCGGCGTTCGCCCTGCAGCGCGCGGTCTCGACCATGATCCGCGACCTCGGCCACGACTACTGGACCGGCACCGTGTTCACCACCAACCGCCGGGTCTGGGAACACGACGACGCGTTCAAGAAGCGCCTGCGCGCGATGCGCTGCATGGCGATCGACATGGAGACCGCGACGATCTTCGCGGCCGGCTTCGCCAACCGCATTCCCTCGGGCGCGCTGCTGCTCGTGAGCGACCAGCCGATGGTGCCGGAAGGGGTCAAGACCGAGGCCTCGGACGCGATCGTCAGCGCCGAGTTCGTCGAGCGCCACATCCAGATCGGGATCGAGGCGCTGCGCCTGATCCGCCGCCACGGCAAGTCCGTGCGGCACCTGCGCTTCGACGAGTAGCCCGGGCAAGCGAAGCGCACCCGGGGAGCAGGAAGCCGGCCCCGATGCGCGGTTCCCGGATGCGGCCTTCGGCCTTATCCGGGCTACGGTTCGACGCGTAGCCCGGGTAAGCGAAGCGCACCCGGGACCGGAAGCCGGCCTCGATGCGCGGTTCCCGGATGCGGCCTTCGGCCTTATCCGGGCTACGGTTCGACACGTAGCCCGGGTAAGCGAAGCGCACCCGGGACGCAGGAAGCCGGCCTCGATGCGTGGTTCCCGGATGCGGCCTTCGGCCTTATCCGGGCTACGGTTCGACGCGTGGCCCGGGCAAGCGAAGCGCACCCGGGACCGGAAGCCGGTGCCCGAAGCGCCCGCGGCGCGGTCCCGCGCCGGGCGGTCGCGCGCCTCCGGCCGGTCGCCGCTATCATCGCCGCATGGACAACGCGAACGGGATCCCGCAGGTCATCGCCTTCTGGCGCGAGGCCGGCTACGACAGGTGGTTCAACGGTGGTGCGGCGTTCGACGGACAGTGCCGCGAACGCTTGCTCGACGCGCACTTCGCCGCCGCGCGCCGCGAACACGACGACTGGATGGAAAGCGGCGAAGGGGCGCTGGCGCTGCTGATCCTGCTCGACCAGATCCCGCGCAACGTGTTCCGCGGCAGCGCGCACGCGTTCGCGACCGATCCGCTGGCGCTGCACTACGCCCGCCGTGCGGTCGACGCGGGGCTCGACGCGCAGGTCGATGCCGGACTGCGCGCTTTCGTCTACCTGCCGTTCGAACATTCCGAGGCGCTCGACGACCAGCACCGCGCGGTCGCCCTGTTCGACGCGCTGGGCGACGCCGGCTACGCGAAGTACGCGCGCGCGCACCTGGAGGTGATCGAGCGCTTCGGCCGCTTTCCGCATCGCAACCACGTGCTGGGTCGGATCAATACGCCGCAGGAGCAGGCCTGGCTGGATGCCGGCGGCGGGTTCTGACACGCCGGGTTCCTGCGCGAGGCCGGTGCCGGAGCGTTACCGGACTCGACCATTTCGAATGCAGGCGTCGAGCTGGAGCCGCTTCTGCGGGGATGTCCAGCACAAGCGCCCGCAGGGGCGCCACGCCGCGGGTGGCCGCGCCGCCACCGTCCGGATATGCAGCGTCGCAGGATCGCGGCTGAAGCCGCACAATAGAACAGTCTTGCAGTACGCCTTCAGGCACACGCAGAGCGCACGCTCACACGGCCGCCGGCCGCAGCCGACGCCGCCCCGGATACCGGCGGATCAGTACTCGGGGATCGAATCGTCGACCGTCCGCGACCACGCCACGATTCCGCCCTCGACGTTGTGCACGTTGCGGAAGCCCAGCGCCTGGAATTCCTCGGCGGCGTGGCCGCTGCGGGTGCCGCCGTGGCAGAGGAAGGCGATCGCGGTGTCCTTCGGCAGCGCCTCGATCGCGGCGCGGCCGTCGTCGAAGGTGCGGAACGGCACCGGGACCGAGGCGATCGCGCGTTCTTCCGGCGGGCGCACGTCGACCAGCAGCAGTTCGCCGGCGCGGATCTTCGCATCCGCTTCCGCCGGGGAGATGCGGGACACCGGCCTGGGCGCATTCGGGTTGTCGATCACCAGGCCCTTGCCGCGCATGTCGTCGGCGAAGTCGATGGTCATCCCTTCGGCGCGACGCGCGCCGGCCAGGTCGAACTGCACGCGCACGCCCTCGACGTCGAGGGCCACGGCATCGGCATCGGCCGGGGCGAGGTTGAGGCGGGTGCGGAACGCGCGGTCGATGTCGACCTGCAGCGCCACTTCGCCACCGGCATCGTCGATCGCCTGGCGCAGCATCTTCAGCGCGGCCGGTGTGATCGTGATCGACGGCGGGGTGCGGTCGGGCGCGGGCAGGCCGAGCGCGGTATGCAGCTCGCCGCTGTTGACCATCTGCCCGATGATGTCGCTGCCGCCGACCAGATCGCCATCGACGTACAGCTGCGGGATCGTCGGCCAGTCGCCGTAGGCCTTGATGCCTTCGCGGATCTCGGGATCGGCCAGCACGTTCACGTGGGTGAACTCCGCGCCCAGCGATTCCAGCGCCGACACCGCCTTGGCCGAGAAACCGCACTGCGGCGCGGACGGGTCGCCCTTCATGAACAGCACGGCGCGATTGGCCTGCAGCAGCGCATCGATGCGGGCACGCACGGCGGGGTCGAGGGACATGGCGGAATCCTTGGCGCGGGGTCGACCATGGTAACGCGATCGCGCAGGCGACGGCCGCAACACGGCGTTGCGCGCGGCGCGGGGTGGCATCATCCGCGCATGGACGTCCCGCACCGCCCGCCGCGCCACCCGCATGCCTGGCTGCCCCTGCTGCTGCTCTCGCAGTTGCTGGTGGCGTGGGCGTGGTGGCGCTGGGGCTGGCCGCTGGGGCTGCCGCTGATGCTCGCCTCGCACGGAATCTGCCTGTGGGGCGTGCTGGCACCCAACGTGGCCCTGTACGGGCCGGTGCTCTCGCGGCTGCCGACGGCCGACAGATCCGTGTGGCTGACCATCGACGACGGCCCCTCGGACGACACCGCGGCGATCCTCGACCTGCTCGATGCGCACGGCGCGAAGGCCACGTTCTTTTTGGTCGGCGAACGCGCCGCCGCGCGGCCCGGCCTGGTGCGCGAGATCGTCGCGCGCGGCCACGGCATCGGCAACCACAGCCTGACCCATCCGCAGGCGCGGTTCTGGGCGCTGGGCCCGCGGCGGATGCGCGCCGAGATCGAAGGCGGACAGCAGGCGCTGGCGACGATCACGGGCACGGCGCCGCGCTGGTTCCGCGCCGTGGTCGGGCATGCCAACCCGTTCGTGTCGGCGCCGCTGCACGAGGCGGGCCTTGCACGCGTGGGCTGGAGCGCACGCGGATTCGATGCGCTCGATGGCGACGTAGAACGCGTGCTCGGCAAGATCGAACGCGACCTCGCGCCCGGCGCGATCGTGCTGCTGCACGAGGGCGCGGCGCACGGACGCAACCCTGGGATGATCGCGCAACTGCTGCAGCGGCTGGATGCGCGCGGCTACCGGACCGTGCTGCCCGACCCGTAGGAGCGCCTCCAGGCGCAACCGCGGCAGGGGGGGAATCGCGCCCGTGCGCAACCTGCCGGTGTCGGGCCAGCGTGCATCCCGCCGGGAGCCTGCGTCCGCGTCGGGATGCAGCCGGATCCGCGCCTACGGAAGGCGGGCGACGACCAGCCAGTTGTTGAACGGGGTATTGCCGAACCACGGACGGATGTCGGCGGACAGGCCGGCGGCATCGAACCGCGCGCGCAGCTCCCCGACCTCCGGGTAGTGCTTGGGCCGGTCGGGCATCCAGCCGACCAGCGCGGCGAAGCGGTCGCCGGCGCGGGTGCGGCGGATGCGCGCGCCGCCGTCGTCGAGCGCGGCGCGCATCACCAGGGTCGCGCCGGGCACCAGCATCGCGATCGCCGCGTCGAGCAGGGTCGCCTGCTGCTCGCGGGTGAGGAACTGCAGCACGTCGAGGATCGCCACGCTGCCCGCGTGCGGCGGATAGCCGGCGGCGAGGTCGACCACGTCGAAGGCCACGTCGGCGAGTCCCGTGCGGCTGGCGATGCGTCGCGCCTGCTCGATCTTGGGCGCGTCGATGTCGACCCCCACGTACGGCATCGCCTGGCCGTCGCCGCGCAGCGCGTGGGCGAGCAGGCCCAGGCCGCAGCCGAGGTCGAGCAGTGGTGCGCGGCTGCCGCGCAACGCGGCCAGCACGCCGGGATAAAGCGGATCGGTGCGCAGCTTGGCCAGCGTGTAGTAGTAGTCGTGGCGGTTGCCGAGCGTGCGCTGCGGCAGGAACGCGCGCGCAATTCCCTTTGCGGTGGCGGCGTCGAGCGGCCGCACGTCGTGGTCATCCATGCGCGGACAGTAACCGACGCGCGACCGGCAGCGCCAGCCGCGTCCAGTGCGCGTACATCGCGGCCGAGGGGTGCAGGCCGTCGTCGGCGAGCATCTCCACCTCGCCGCCGCGCTCACGGCTGATCGGGGCGATGTCGACGAAGGCGATGCCGCGGGCCGCGCAGGCCTCCTCCGCGGCCGCATTGAAGGCATCGAGGTCGCCCGCGATCGCGTCGCGGTCGCGGCCCGACTGGATCGCGAACGGGGTCACGCCCCAGTCCGGGATCGCCAGCACCAGCACGCGTCCGGCGCGGTCCCCGGCGAACCCGGTCGCGCGCGCGAGCAGGGCGTCGAACTGCGCACGGAATTCCCCGACGCCGCGACCGCGGTACTGGTTGTTCACCCCGATCAGCAGCGAGACGAGGTCGTACGTGTCCGACGGGGCAGCGACATCGATCGCCGCGTCGAGCTCGTCGGTGGTCCAGCCGGTGGCGGCGACGAGGAGCGGGTCGGCGAGCGCGATGCCGTCGTCGCGCAGTGCGCGCGCCAGCTGCACCGGCCAGCGACCGGCCTCGTCGATGCCCTCGCCGATGGTGTAGCTGTCGCCCAATGCGAGATATCGCAGCGGCGCGGCATCCCGGGTCTGCGGCGAAACTGGCTGGTCGATCATGCGGGAAGCCGGTCGGTCGGGTGCATCCCACCCTGGTCTGGCGGGAGTAGCTACGGACCGCGATTGTAGCGTCGGCCGGAAGCCGGCCGTCCGCCGCACGATGCCGTCCTTGCGCGCCCGCCAACCCAATCAGGCACGGCGAGCCGGAAGAAACACGGTGCTGCCGGGCCCTCACCCCAGCCCTCTCCCGCAAGCGGGAGAGGGAGCCGGACCAGCCTCACGCCGCCGGCCGCGCCTTCTTCTTCAGCGGCACCACCCTTGCGTGGGCCTGCGCGCGTCGCTCGAGCACGCGGTCGATGCGCGCGAACACTTCGCGCACCACGTCCGGCTGCGGCAGCAGGGTGACCCGGAAGTGGTTGCGGTAGGGCACGTTGAAACTTCCGCCCGGCACGATCAGCACGTCCTCGCCCTCCAGCATCTCCAGCGCGAAGGCGTGGTCGTCGAACCCCTGCGCGGCATCGCCCACCACGCCCGGGAACGCGTACAGCGCGCCCGCCGGCGCCACCAGCTTCAGGTGCGCGCTGGCCGCGCAGGCGTCGATCACCGCGCGGCGCGATTCGTACAGGCGCCCGCCCGTACGGCACAGCGGAGTGATGGTGTCGGCGCCGGTGAGCGCGGCCTCGATCGCGAACTGCCCCGGCACGTTCGCGCACAGCCGCAGCGCGCCGAGCAGGTCCATGGCGTGGCGGAACTCGGCGCTGCGCTTCGGATCGCCCGACAGCACCGCCCACCCCACGCGCCAGCCGCAGGCGCGGTGCACCTTGGACAGGCCGCCGAACGACAGGCACGGCACGTCTCCCGCGATCGGCGCAACGGGCACGAACGCGTGGTCGTCGTAGAGGACGCCATCGTAGATCTCGTCGCACAGCAGCAGCAGGTTGTGCCGGGCCGCGATCGCGACGATGCGCTCGAGCAGCTCGCGCGGATAGTTCGCGCCGGTCGGGTTGTTCGGATTGATCAGCACGATCGCGCGGGTGCGCGCCGATACCAGCGCCTCGATCTCCACCGGATCGGGCAGGAAGCCGTTGCCCTCGTGGCAGCGGTAGAACACCGGCCGGCCATCGTTGAGGATCGTCGCCGCCGACCACAGCGGGTAGTCCGGCGAGGGCACCAGCACCTCGTCGCCCGGGTTGAGCAGGGCGCGCAGCGAGATGTCGATCAGCTCGCTGACGCCATTGCCGACGAACACGCGCTCGGGCGAGGCGTAGGGCGTGCCGCGCGCGACGTGGTGCGCGGCGATCGCCTCGCGCGCCTCCGGCAGGCCCTGCTGGTGGGTGTAGGGATCGGTCTGGTGGATGTGGTCGGCGATCGCGCGCTGCAGGTGCTCCGGCGCGCGGAACCCGAACGCGCCGGGGTTGCCGATGTTGAGCTTGATCAGGGTGCGGCCCTGGGTCTCGAGCTCGCGGGCGCGCCGGGCCAGCTCTCCGCGGATCTCGTAGCGGACTTCGGACAGGCGTTCGCGGGTGGGCAGGCTCGGGGCGGACATGGCACGGCACGTGGGCGGCGGCAGGCCGCGAAACCGCGGATCATACGCCGTCGTGCGGTCCCGGGCGTGCGGCGGCCCATTCCGTGACCGCGCGCGCAGGACCCGGGCAGGTGACCGTATCGCGGCGTTCAGGAGCGAGCGCTCCCCGGGCACCGCCGGCATGTCGCGGTGCGGTCCGCTTTTTCCGGTGGCGAAGAATCCGGCGCGGCGCGCCTACCTGTCACGCCAATCCGCGGCCCACGCCCTAGAATCGCGCCATGACGATCCGCCGCGCCCGCGCTTGATTCCCGCCGCCAACGCGCTGCGCGCGATCGGCTGGCCGTGGGTCGGCGCGCCCGGGCCGGGCCCCTGGGCGGACGCGATGGCGGCGCATCCGCAGGCGCGGCCGGCGCGGGTGATCGAGCAGCATCGCTCCGGCTACGTGGTTGCGGACGCAACCGACCGCGCGTTTCCCGTGGAATCGCTGCCGGAGTGGCAACGCCCCTCGGGCTACCGCAAGGGCCGGATCGCGGCCGAAGACCGGCCCGTGGTCGGCGACTGGGTGCTGGTGGAGGAGGGCAAGCGCATCGTCGCTTTGCTGCCGCGGCGCAGCGCGATCAAGCGCGGCGTGGCCGGCGAGCACTACGGCCAGCAGCTGATCGCCGCCAACATCGACGCCATGCTCATCGTGTGCGGGCTCGACGGCGACTTCAACCCGCGAAGGATCGAGCGCTACCTGCTGCTGGTGCAGGCCGAGGGCGTGGCGCCGGTGGTGGTGCTGACCAAGGCCGACCTGCCCGGCGCCGACGTCGACGCCGCGCTCGCCGCGCTCGCCGGCATCGCCACCCAGCACGCGTCCACCAGCGGTTCGGCGAACGCGGCGGTGGTGGTGGTCAACGCCAAGGACCCGGCCAGCGTCGCCGCGCTCGATCCCTGGCTGTCGCCGGGCGCGACCGCGGTGCTGGTCGGCTCGTCGGGCGCCGGCAAGTCCACGCTCACCAACACCCTGCTCGGCGCGGAGAAGATGAAGACCGCGCAGGTGCGCGAGCACGACGCGCGCGGCCGCCACACCACCACCTATCGCGCGCTGATCGCGCTGCCCTCCGGCGCGTGCCTGATCGACACCCCCGGCATGCGCGAACTCAAGCCCACCGGCGAGGAAGCGATGGCCGACGGCGGCTTCGGCGACATCGAGGCACTCGCGCAGCAGTGCCGGTTCCGCGACTGCCGCCACCAGCGCGAACCCGGATGCGCGCTGCGCGCCGCGGTCGAGGCCGGCACGCTCGACGCCGCGCGCCTGGCCAATTACCTCAAGCTGCGCGACGAGGTGGCTGGCGCCGCCGACCGCCTGGCGTCGCGACTGGCGCAGCAGGCCGAAACGCGCGGGCCGGGCAGGAAACCGGGCAAGGGTCCGGGCGACAGGTCCGGCAGGCACTGACCAGGCGCAGCGTTCGCCAGGCGGCATTGCACCGCACAACGAGCCAGCGCGCGCCGCGTCCGGCCGCCTCTGCCCCGAGCGGCTAGAATCCATGTTCCGCACACGGCCCGCCAAGATGTCCGACGAGCAGTCACGCAATACCGAAAGCGAGCAGGAATTCCGCCAGGCCGCGCTCGACTACCACCGCGTATCGCCGCGCGGCAAGATCAAGGTGGTCGCGACCAAACCCATGCTCACCCAGCGCGACCTGGCGCTGGCCTACTCGCCGGGCGTGGCCTACGCCTGCGAGGAGATCGCCGCCGATCCCAGCAAGGCCAGCGACTACACCGCGCGCGGCAACCTGGTGGCGGTGATCTCCAACGGCACCGCGGTGCTGGGCCTGGGCGACATCGGCCCGCTCGCCGGCAAGCCGGTGATGGAAGGCAAGGGCGTGCTGTTCCAGAAGTTCGCCGGCATCGACGTGTTCGACATCGAGGTCGACGAGAAGGATCCGGACAAGCTGGTCGACATCATCGCCAGCCTCGAGCCGACCTTCGGCGGCATCAACCTCGAGGACATCAAGGCGCCCGAGTGCTTCATCGTCGAGCGCAAGCTGCGCGAGCGGCTCAACATCCCGGTATTCCACGACGACCAGCACGGCACCGCGATCATCGTCGGCTCGGCGGTGGTCAACGCGCTGGAGATCGCCGGCAAGCGGATCGAGGACGTGAAGCTCGCCACCGCCGGCGCCGGCGCCGCCGGCATCGCCTGCCTCGACATGCTGGTCGCGCTGGGGCTGAAGCCCGAGAACATCCTCGCCTACGATCGCGACGGCGTGATCCACAGCGGTCGCCCCAACCTCGACCCCGACAAGGCGCGCTACGCGCGCGATACCGACAAGCGCACGCTGGCGGAGATCGTCGAAGGCGCCGACGTGTTCCTCGGCCTGTCCGCCGGCGGCATCCTCAAGCCGGAGATGCTGGCGGCGATGGCGGACAAACCGATCATCCTCGCCCTGGCCAATCCGTACCCGGAGATCCTGCCCGAGGCGGCCAAGACCGTGCGCCCGGACTGCATCATCGCCACCGGCCGGTCGGACTATCCGAACCAGGTCAACAACGCGCTGTGCTTCCCCTACATCTTCCGCGGCGCGCTCGACGTCGGCGCCACCGGCATCAACGAGGCGATGAAGCTCGCCTGCGTGCGCGCGATCGCCGCGCTCGCCAAGAGCGAGGCCAGCGACCTCGGCGCCGCCTACGGCGAGGAGATCCCGAGCTTCGGGCCCGACTACCTGATCCCGCGCCCGTTCGATCCGCGCCTGCTGATGCAGCTGGCGCCGTGCGTGGCGCAGGCGGCGATGGAGTCGGGCATCGCCACCCGCCCGATCGCGGACATGACCGCCTATCGCGAGAAGCTCGGCCAGTTCATCTACCGCACCGGCCTGGTGATGAAACCGGTCTACGACCGCGCGCGCAGCGACCGCCAGCGCGTGGTCTATGCCGAGGGCGAGGAGGAGACCGTGCTGCGCGCGGTGCAGACCGTGGTCGACGAGGGCCTGGCGTTCCCGATCCTGGTCGGCCGGCCGGAGGTCATCGCCATGCGCATCGAGCGCCTCGGCCTGCGCCTGCGCGAGGGCGACGAGTTCGAGATCACCAACGTCAACGACGACCCGCGCTTCAACGACTACTGGCGCCACTACCACGCGCTCACCGAGCGCCGCGGCGTGACGCCCGACGCGGCCAAGGCGATGCTGCGTTCGCGCACCACCCTGATCGCCGCGATCATGGTCGACCGCGGCGAGGCCGACGCGATGATCACCGGGCTGGTCGGCCGCTTCCACAAGAAGCTCGGCTACCTGCGCAGCGTGTTCCCGCTCGACCCGGGCGTGCAGAGCACCTCGGCGATGACCGGCGTGGTCAACGACCGCGGCCTGTGGTTCTTCGTCGACACCCACGTGCAGCCGGACCCGACGCCGGAGCAGATCGCCGAGAGCACCATCCAGGCCGCGTACCGGCTCAAGCTGTTCGGGATCGAGCCGAAGATCGCGCTGATGTCGCATTCGAACTTCGGCAGCCACGACGACCCGAGCGCGCGCAAGATGCGCGAGGTGCGGCAGATCCTGCTGCGGCGCGCGCCGAAGCTCGAGGTGGACGGCGAGATGCAGGGCGACACCGCCTGGGACGATGGCCTGCGCCGCCGCATCTTCCCCAACACCACGCTCGAGGGGCGCGCCAACCTGTTCGTGATGCCGAACCTGGACGCGGCCAACATCACCTACAACATGATCCGGATGATGACCGAGGGCGTCGCCCTCGGCCCGATCCTGATGGGCATGAGCAAGCCCGCGCACGTGCTGACCCAGACCTCCACCCCGCGCCGCGTGGTCAACATGACCGCCATCGCCGCGGTCGAGGCACAGATCCGCAAGCAGATGCTCGCCGAACGCGGCCCGTAGCCCCGTAGCCCGGATAAGCGCAGCGCATCCGGGACCCGCCGGTCCCACCGCATCGCGTCGAATCAGCGTGCCGCATCACCGCAACCCCGGATGCGGCCTTCGGCCTTATCCGGGCTACGCGGCGATCGTAGCCCGGGTAAGCGCAGCGCACCCGGGGAAATCTCCGACCCGATCACGGGCCAAAACCCGACCGACCGGGCACGCATCGCGCGATGCACGTGGCCCCGAGGCCATGCGAGCGTGGATGCATGGTGCGCTATCGCCGCAATCGCATCCCGGGCGGAACCTTCTTCTTCACGGTCACCTTGCGCGACCGGCGGGGCGATCTGCTGGTGCGCCACATCGATCTCCTCGGGGCGTCCTGGCGCAGGGCCCGCGAGCGGATCGCGCACGAAGTTGTCGCGGTGGCCGTGCTGCCGGACCACCTGCATGCGGTGATCACCATGCGCGACGGGGATGGCGACTATTCCGGCCTGTGGCGCGAGATCAAGAAGGGATTCACGCAAGGTCTCGCGGCGACATCCACGCCGTGGCAGGCGCGCTTCTGGGAACACACCATCCGCGACGAGCGGGACCTGGCGGCACACGTCGACTACGTGCATGCCAACCCGCTGAAGCACGGGCTGGTCGCACGCGTCGCCGAGTGGCCGCATTCGAGCTTCCACCGCCACGTGCGGCTCGGGCGCTTGCCCGAAGACTGGGGCGGCAAACCCGATACGCCGGCCCACATGGGAGAACACGACCCGTAGCCCGGGTAAGCGCAGCGCACCCGGGGATCGGCAGTTCCACCTTGTCGGGGCGATGATTCGCGCCGTGTCACTTCACCCCCGGATGCGGCCTTTGGCCTTATCCGGGCTACGCAATCGGTGCGTAGCCCGGGTAAGCGCAGCGCACCCGGGGGGCGGTCCCCGCGTGCTCTTGCGGGCGATCGAGCCAGCTCGGGCAGGGTGGCGGGGTCGCGTTTCCGCCGATCCCGGATGCGGCCTTTGGCCTTATCCGGGCTACGCGATGAGTCGTGGCCCGGATGTCGTAGCCCGGGTAAGCGCAGCGCACCCGGGAATCGGCAGTTCCACCTTGTCGGGGCGATGATTCACGCCGTGTCACTTCACCCCCGGATGCGGCCTTTGGCCTTATCCGGGCTACGCGATGAGTCGTGGCCCGGATGTCGTAGCCCGGGTAAGCGCAGCGCACCCGGGGCCATCGCGCCGCACCGCGGGCTTGCGCAGGCCGGCGGCGCCTACGAAGCCGTGAGTCCCAGCAAACGCCGCAACACGCCCGGCAGCGCGTCCAGATCGTCCTTCAGCAGCATCCCGTCGGCCGCCGGCGCCTCGTCGCCCGGCGCCAGCCCTCCGGTGAGGAAGACGAACGGCAGCGCGGGATCGTGCGCGCGCACCTGCGCCAGCGCCTCCGCGCCGGAGAACCCGGGCAGGTTCACGTCCGACACCACCGCGTGCGGCACGAACGCACGCAGCGCGTCGGCGAGCGCACCCGCGCCGTGCACGCGGCGGCAATCCACCGCCAGCCCGCCCTTGCGCATCGCGAATTCGGCCAGCTCGGCATCGTCGCGCGAATCGTCGACCAGCAGCACGCGCCATCCGTCCGGGCCGGGGCCGGGAACCGCCGCCATCGGCGCTCAGCCCTTCCGCGGCGGCTCGTTGAGCACCGCCCAGAACCGGCCGAGCGTGCGCACCGCGTCGAAGAACTGGTCCACGTCCACTGGCTTGACCACGTAGGCGTTCACGCCCAGGTCCCAGCTGCGGGCGAGATCGCTTTCCTCGCGCGAGGACGACAGCACCACGATCGGCAACGCCTTGAAGCGGTCGGTCTTGCGCAGCTCGGTCAGCACTTCCAGGCCGTCCATGCGCGGCATCTTGATGTCGAGCAGCAGCACCGCCAGGTCCTCGTCGGGCCGGTCGGCCCACTTGCCACGGCGCAGCAGGTAGTCCAGCGCCTCGACGCCGTCCTCGACGTGCACGATGGGGTTGGCCAGGTGCGCCTCGCGCAGCGCGTCGATCGCCATCTCGGCGTCGTGGGGGCTGTCCTCGGCCAGCAGGATGGTGCGCAGTTCGCTCATGGCTTGCTCTCGTTGGAAGCGGGCTGGTCGCCCGCGGCGGGAAGGGTGAAGTGGAAGGTGGCGCCCTGGCCGGGTTCGGACTCGGCCCAGGCGCGACCGCCGTGGCGGGTGAGCACGCGGCGCACGCTGGCCAGGCCGATGCCGGTGCCCGGGAACTCGCTGGCCGCGTGCAGGCGCTGGAACACGCCGAACAGCTTGCCGGCGTACTGCATGTCGAAGCCGGCGCCATTGTCGCGCACCTGGAAGTGGTGCGCGTCGTCGTCGTCGCGGCCGTAGCCGATCTCGATCCGCGCCGGCTCGCTGCCGCGGCTGTACTTCACCGCGTTGCCCAGCAGGTTCAGCCACACCTGGCGCAGCATGTTCTCGTCGCCCACCACCACCGGCAGCGGGGCGATGCGCCACTCGATGCGGTGATCGGGGGCCTCGGTGGCGTTGTTGGCGTCGAGCATCGCCCGGGTCTCGGCCACCAGCGACTGCATGTCCACCGTCTGCAACCGCAGCGCGCTGCGGCCCAGGCGCGAATACACCAGCAGGTCGTCGATCAGCGTCGACATGCGCTTGGCCGAGGACACCATCACGTCGATGTAATGGCGCGACTTGTCGTCGATGTCGTCGCCGAGGTGGCGGCCGAGCTTGTCGCCGAAGCCGGCGATGTGGCGCAGCGGCGCGCGCAGGTCGTGCGAGACCGAGTAGCTGAAGGCCTCGAGCTCGCGGTTCACGTCCGAGACCTGCTCGATCTTGCCCTGCAACTGGCGGTTGAGCTCGCGGATCTGGCGATCGCTGGCCTTCTGCACGCTGATGTCGCTCACGGTGACCAGCACCACCGCGTCGTCGCTGTCGGGCAGCGGCATGCGCCGGGCGTTGATCACCATGGTGCGCTCGATGCCGTCGGCGGTGCGCTGCAGCTGCTCGTGGTCCCACAGTTCGCGGCCGCGCGCGAGCACGTCGGCCAGCCGCCGCAGCGTGCGCTCGTCGTTCCACGCACCATCGCCGAGCGTGGTCAGCGGCTGGCCGCGCGCCTCGCCCTGCACGCCGTAGAGTTCGGCGAACGCGACGTTGTGCATGACCACGCGCTGCGCGGCATCGATCGCCACGATCGGCTCTCGTACCGTGTCGAGGACCACGCTGGCGCGGGCGCTGGCGCGCTGGGCATCGGTTTCCGCGCGCAGCCGGTGCGCGATCTGGCGCGCCGAGTACACCAGCACGCCGCCCAGCAGCAGCAACTGGCCGGCCATCGCCGCCCAGGTCGCGAGCCGTGCGCGCCGTTCGACGTGCTCCGCGCGCGCCTGGCGGGTGGCCAGCAGTTGCTGTTCCTCCGCCACGATGCCGTCGATCAGGTCGTGGATCGGATAGCGCCCCACCATCGCGTCGATGTCGGCGGCGGTCACGTCCTCCACCTCGGCATCGATGATCCGGTCGGCGTGCGCCTTGCGCAGCAGGATGCTGGTCTGCAGTTCGGCGATGCGTTCCTGCTGCCCGGGGTTGTCGCTGGTCAGCGCCTGCAGTTGCTGCAGGGTCGGCAGGATGCGGGCACGGCTCTGGTTGACGCGGGCGCGCAGCATCGCGTTGTCGACCCCGGCGGCCAGCGACAGCGCGCCGGCTTCCATGTTGCGCATGTCGCCGGCCAGCGCATGCACCCTGGCTTCGGTCTGGTGGGTGTGCACCACCATCTCCCAGGCGGCATCGATGTCGTCGGCCGCCTTGCGCAGGATCAGGAACGGCGTGACCACGATCGCCACGATCACCAGGCCCAGCGCAGGCAGGCGCCAGTTCGACAGCGGTTGCGGCAATACGGAAGCGGGCATCGGATGGAGTGGGATCGGGGCGGGCACACGGGGCCCGGGCACCGACCCTGGCGCCTCGCTCCCCTGTGCCGGGGATCATTGCCGAGGCCGTGCGGGAGGGCAAGCAGGTGCCGGGAGCGGGACGGGACCACGCGCCAGCCCGGGAAAGCCGGCCATCCTGCCCATGCGGGCGTATAGGCGACGCGAAGACGCCCGCCGCTCAGGCGTCGTCGTCGCCGTCGAGCACCTTGCGCTGCATCGCATCGAGATAGGCGTCGGCCTCGGCGGCCGAGGAGAAGATCTCGTGCAGCGGCACCGCCTTGACCAGGTCGAACACCTTCTGGATCTGCGGCTGCGGGTTGACCACCAGCACCCGGCCGGCGCGCCCGGCCAGCGCCTTGCGCGCGCGGAAGATCGAACGCACGCCGGCGCTGGAGATGTACTCCAGCCCGTGCAGGTCCAGCACCAGCGACAGGATCGCCGGATCCTCCAGCAGCGGCGCCAGCGCCTCGTCCAGCTGCAGGTAGGTGTGGGTGTCGAGGCGCCCGCCGACGGCGACGGTCTGCACGTCCCGGCGCGCCGGGTCGATGCGGATGTTCAGGGTGCTCATGCGGGATCCTCGCGGTCGGGCGCGGCGTCCAGCCGCAGGGTCACGCGCACGAGGTTGTGGTCCTCGCGGCGCTGGTAGTCGAGGCTGTCGGCGAGCTGCCGCACCAGGTGCAGGCCGAGGCCGCCGACGCGACGTTCGTCGAGGTCGGCATCCAGGTCCGGCGGCGGGGCCGTGGTCGGATCGAACGGCAGGCCGTTGTCGTCGAGTTCCAGCACCAGCCGCGCCGCCTCGAGCTGCAGCCGCAGGCGCAGCTGCGGCTCCGTCTCCACGGCGCCATGGGTGAGCGCGTTGCAGGCCAGTTCCTCGACGATCAGACGCGCGTCGTGGATGCGGGCGTCGTCCACCCCGGCCTCGGCGAGGGTCGATTCCACCGCCGCGGTCAGTTCGGCGATGTGCGCGGGATCGGCGGCGATCGTCTTGTCCAAGGGCAGGTCCTTCGGGGTGGCGGGCGGTGCATCCGCCGCGGTCGCCGTCTCCCCTTCCGTCGGCGTGGTGGTCGCGGCGGAAACGCGCGTGCGCCGGATCGCCAGCACGGTGATGTCGTCGGACTGGGCCGCGTCGCCGGCGAAGTGTTGCACATCGGCCAGCAGGCGACGGCAGGTGTGCGCGGCGTCCTCGCCCGGCGCCAGCGCCTGCAGCAGGCGTTCGCTGCCGTAGGCCTCGTCGTTGGCGTCGAAGGCCTCGGTCACGCCGTCGGTGTACGCCAGCAGGGTCGCGCCCTCGGGCAGCCGGCAGGCGTACTGCGGGTACTCGTGGCTGGGTTCGAAGCCCAGCGGCGGCCCGGTCTCCAGCGCCAGCGGCTCGGCGCGCCCGTCCGCGTGCAGCAGCACCGGCGGATCGTGCCCGGCGCTGGCCAGCACGCAGTGCCCGCTGGCGATGTCCAGGCGGCCGCACAGCACCGTGGCGAACATGCAGGTGTTGTTGCCATGCACCAGTCGGCGCGAGGCCGAGGCCAGCAGCGCGGCCGGCGAGGCGTGGCGCCGCACCTGTCCTTCCAGCACGGTGGCGGTGCGGGCCATGAACAGCGCCGCCGGCACGCCCTTGTCCGAGACGTCGCCGATCGCGAACCACAGCACGCCGTAGAAATCGCCGTAGTGGAAGAAGTCGCCGCCCACCGCCTTCGCAGGTTCCAGCACGCCGTGCACGTCGACGCGTACGCCGTCGCGTTCGAACAGCCGCGGCGGCGGCAGCATCGCCTGCTGGATCTGGCGCGCGATCCCCAGTTCGCTCTCCACCTTCTGCCGCGCCCCCGCCATGTCCTCGATCTCGCGAAGCTGGCGCTTGATCGATCCGCGCGCCACGTTGAACGCGCGCGCCATCACCCCGACCTCGTCGCGCCGACCGGTATGCGGCAGCGGGTAGTCGAACTCGCCGCTGGCGAAGTGCCGCGCCGACTCGGTCAGGTTTTCGATCGGCTGCAGCAGCCGCCCGGTATAGCGGCGCACCAGCACCAGCGCCGGCAGCAACGCCAGCAGGCCGATCAGCGCCACCCACAGCGCGATCTGCTTGAGCTGGCGCAGGATGTAGAGCTCCGACACCGAGGTGGCGAAGGTCCAGCCGCTGTCGCCCACCGGCATGCCGAAGGTGATGAAGTCCTCGCCGCTTGCGTCGCGGTGCTCGAACTCCACCGGCTGCCGCCGCTCCTGCGCTTCCACCAGCGGCGCCAGGTCGGCGCGGCCCTGCGCGACCAGCGTTCGCAGGGACATGCGCATGCGCACGTCGTCGCGCGGGTGCACCACCGCCAGCCCTTCGGGCGAGAACAGCATCGGCACGATGCCCGCGGTCTCCGGCAGGCCGTCGAGGATGTCGCGCAGCAGGCGCGACACCGGCACGTCCAGGCTCACCATGCCCAGCGCCGGCGCGACGCCGCTGTCGCCGGGCAGGCGCAGCGGCAGGTTGTAGGTGGTGAAGTCGACCCCGGCGGTGGCCTCGTTGGCGTACGGCTCCGACCACCACGGCTGCGGCGCGGCCATCGTGCGCACGAACCACGGCATCGTGGCGTACTCGTAGCCCAGCGATTCCACCGACTGTTCCACCACCCCCGCGCCTTCGCGGCGGATGTACCAGGTGAAGCCGGGATCCTCGCCCGTCAGCCGCCCCGGCTCGACGATCACCATCGCCCCGGCGATGTCCGGATCGCCGGCCAGGCTGGCCAGCAGCAGCGAGCGCAGGTGCAGCGGCTCGCGGCCGATGCCGGTGGCGCCGGCGGCCAGCGTGCGCCCGCTCACCTGCACCGTCTCGATGATCGCCTCGAGGTTGCGCGCGGTCTGCCCGGTCAGCGCCCGCGCCTCGATCCGCGCGTTGTGCACGATCAGCAGCCGCGCCCCGGCGTAGAAGGCCAGCGTGGTGGCCAGCACCAGCACCGCGTTGAGCAGGCCCGACCACAGCGACATCCGCGTGCGCAGGCTGTGGTGCCAGCGCAACGGGTCCGTGCCGCGGGGGTGCTCGCTGTCCATGCCCGGGTCCTCCGGCGGATGCCCGTGGCGCCGATCATAGTCCGCGCCGCGCCCGCCGCGGCGGTCCGTACGCACCCGTCCGCCGGCGCCCGCCGAAGCGGCCTCCCGCCCCGCCCGCGCCCGCTGCGCCGGCCACGGGCGCGCCGGGGCCGGCTGCTAGAATCGGGACTCTAACTCCCCCAAAACACAGCGCGGCCAGCGGGCCGCGGCGGAGCAAGCGATGAACTGGCTGAACGACGTGCTGCAGAACGACCCCGATCCCACCGAGACCCGCGAGTGGATCGAATCGCTCAAGGCGGTCATCGACCACACCGGCCCCGAGCGCGCCCACCAGTTGCTGCAGGACATGGTGGAACTCACCCGCCGCGCCGGCGCCCACCTGCCGTTCGCGCCCACCACCGAATACATCAACACCATCCCCACGCATCTCGAACCGAAGATGCCCGGCGACCAGACGCTGGAGTGGAAGATCCGCTCGATCATCCGCTGGAACGCCATGGCGATGGTGGTGCGCGCCAACCGCAAGCCCGGCGACCTCGGCGGCCACATCGCCAGCTTCGCCAGCTCGGCCACGCTCTACGACGTCGGCTTCAACCACTTCTTCCGCGGCCCCGAGGGCGACCACCCCGGCGACCTCATCGCCACCCAGGGCCACAGCTCGCCCGGCATCTACGCCCGTGCCTTCCTCGAGGGCCGCATCAGCGAATCGCAGATCGACCACTTCCGCATGGAGGTCGACGGCCGCGGCATCTCCTCGTATCCGCACCCGTGGCTGATGCCTGATTTCTGGCAGGTGCCCACGGTGTCGATGGGCCTGGGCCCGATCGCCGCCATCTACCAGGCGCGCAACTGGAAGTACCTCGAATCGCGAGGCCTGATGCCCAAGACCGACCGCAAGGTGTGGTGCTTCATCGGCGACGGCGAGACCGACGAGCCCGAGAGCCTCGGCGCGCTCTCGATCGCCGGCCGCGAAGGCCTCGACAACCTGGTGTTCGTCGTCAACTGCAACCTGCAGCGCCTCGACGGCCCGGTGCGCGGCAACGGCAAGATCATCCAGGAGCTGGAAAGCCAGTTCCGCGGCGCCGGCTGGAACGTGGTCAAGACCATCTGGGGCAGCTACTGGGATCCGCTGCTGGCCAAGGACCACCAGGGCCTGCTGCGCAAGCTGATGATGGAGACCGTCGACGGCGAGTACCAGAACTGCAAGGCCTTCGGCGGCGCCTACACGCGCGAGAACTTCTTCGGCAAGTACGAAGAGACCGCGGCCATGGTGGCCAACCTCTCCGACGACGACATCTGGCGCCTCAACCGCGGCGGCCACGATCCGCACAAGGTCTACGCGGCCTACACCAACGCCATGCAGACCAAGGGCCAGCCCACCGTGATCCTGGCCAAGACGGTGAAGGGCTACGGCCTGGGCAGCGCCGGCGAGGCGCTCAACCCCACCCACAACACCAAGAAGCTCGACGACGAGGCCGTGCGCGCGTTCCGCGACCGCTTCAAGATCCCGGTCGACGACGACCTGCTCAAGGACGGCAACATCCCGTTCTACCACCCGGGCGAGAAGTCCGACGAGGTGCAATACCTGCTCGAGCGCCGCAAGGCCCTGGGCGGCTTCGTGCCGCAGCGCCGGCGCAAGTCGGACGAGTCGCTGGTGGCGCCGAAGCTCGAGGTGTTCGAACGCCTCACCAAGAGCACCGGCGAGCGCGAGATGAGCACCACCATGGCCTTCGTGCAGTCACTCAACATCATCCTGCGCGACAAGCAGGTGGGCCCGCGCACCGTGCCCATCGTCTGCGACGAGGCGCGCACCTTCGGCATGGAAGGGCTGTTCCGCCAGATCGGCATCTACGCGCCGGCCGGGCAGAAGTACAAGCCGGTCGACCGCGACCAGCTGATGTACTACCGCGAGGACGCCACCGGCCAGGTGCTGCAGGAAGGCATCACCGAGGCCGGCGCGTTCGCCTCGTGGATGGCCTGCGCCACCAGCTACAGCACCAACAACCTGCAGCTGCTGCCGTTCTACATCTACTACTCGATGTTCGGCTTCCAGCGCGTGGGCGACGCCGCCTGGCAGGCGGCCGACATGCGCGCGCGCGGTTTCCTGCTCGGCGGCACCGCCGGCCGCACCACGTTGAACGGTGAAGGCCTGCAGCACGAGGACGGCCACAGCCACCTGCTGTCGGGCGCCATCCCCAACTGCCGCAGCTACGACCCCACCTTCGCCGGCGAAGTGGCGGTGATCCTGCAGCACGGCATGAAGCGCATGATCGAGGAGCAGGTGGACGAGTACTACTACCTGACCCTGATGAACGAGAACTACAGCCACCCCGACCTGCCCGAAGGCGCGGCCGAGGGCGTGATAAAGGGCATGTACCTGCTCAAGGACGCCGGCGCCAAGCCCAAGAAGGGCGAGCTGCGCGTGCAGCTGATGGGCAGCGGCACCATCCTGCGCGAGGCCATCGCCGCGGCCGAACTGCTGGACAAGGACTTCGGCGTCACCGCCGACATCTGGAGCTGCCCCAGCTTCACCGAGCTGCGCCGCGACGGCTACGACACCGAGCGCTGGAACCGCCTGCACCCCGAGGACAAGCCGCGCAAGGCCTACGTCACGCAGTGCATCGAAAGCCGCCCCGCCGGCCCGGTGATCGCCGCGACGGACTACGTGCGCAACTTCACCGACCAGGTGCGCGCCTTCATCCCGCGCACCTACACCGTGCTGGGCACCGACGGCTTCGGCCGCAGCGACACCCGCGCGAATCTCCGCCGCCACTTCGAGGTGGACCGCTACTACATCGCCCACGCCGCGATCGATGCGCTGGCGAAGGACGGGAAGATGACGGCGAAGGATGCGGCCAGGGCGATCAAGCTGTACAAGCTGGATCAGGAGAAGCCGAATCCGTTGGGAGTCTAAGCCCAGATAGAAAAGGCGACTGCAAGGTCGCCTTTTTTATCGGGATAGAGGACAACTGCCCGAATTTCGACTTTGGGCGTAGGAGTAGGGTGCACCTTGTTTGTTGTCGCATCCTCCAGAGCTATGGCGCGAAGCTTGATGGCTTAGCACCGCATGAGGTAGTGAGGGCAACTGTCCAGCTCGAATACTTTTAGGTAGTCACTTCCCGCACCTAGGGTAGGTAGGTAAGGAGAGGAAATGGAAGACGTCACTAAACCTCACGAGTCATCATTCCGCCCCCGGGCGCGGATTATGAAAACTCTAGGTAGCGAGCTCATCAGCAATGACGCGGTGGCAGTGATCGAGCTTGTGAAGAATGCTTATGACGCTGAGGCCAGTCGAGTACTCATCAATTTCGTTGGGCCGCTACTGCCTGGGGAAGGTCGAATCGAAATATTCGACGATGGATTGGGCATGAGCTTGGACGTGGTGCGAGGGGCCTGGATGGAGCCTGCAACCGCTGGAAAGCGGCAGGTGACGAACTCTGGATTAAAGAGCCGCAGGGTGCTCGGCGAGAAAGGAATTGGTCGCTTTGCTGCGATGAGACTTGCTTCAGAGCTAGAGCTAATAACGCGGGCTCAGGGATCAAGCCGAGAGATCTATGGAATCTTCGATTGGACCCAGTTCGAAGACGAGCAGAAGTATCTCGATGAAGTACTAATCCTCACAGAGGAGCGAGATCCCGAACTAATTCGAAGCGATGTGGGTCTTGATGCGGTTTGGCCTGAGCATGAAGTCCCGCTTGAATGCCCCCCTTCAGATCAGGGCACTCTGCTTAGAATGAACTTCCTATCTCACGCATGGGATGTGCAACGATTTCGTTTGGTTCAACGCGGGTTGTCACGATTGATCTCACCTTTCAAGGAGAGCAAGGATTTTAAGATCTTTCTTCAAGCCCCTGATGGGTTCTCCGAGTTCTCCGCAGAGATTACACCTCCATCTGCATTGAACTATCCGCATTACATCGTGAAAGGCGAGGTGGATGCTGAAGGCCGGTGCAATCTTAGGCTCGAAGTAAAAGCGACTGGAGAGACAGTTATTCTCACCGGCGGCTTTGTCAGACAAGGAGCCAACGGTCTTCAGTATCTGGACGAAGACGCTTATAAAAAAACGAGGGCTGCGACGCAGAGCGCTCAAACCTCAGGAGACGATGACTGGACCAGAAGGTTGCCTGTATGCGGCCCGCTTCAGATCGAAATCAGGGTCTGGGATCGTAATGATCTTGGAAATGTTGTCCAGCAAACTAAGTTGAACTTGCAGAACATACGCGCTGATCTCGATGCATTTGCAGGGATAAACATTTATCGCGACGGTTTCCGGGTTTTGCCTTACGGAGAGCCCAATAATGACTGGCTGCGACTCGACATTCGTCGAGTTCAAAATCCAACCAAGCGACTGTCAAACAACCAAATTGTCGGACACATATCCATTACTGGGGACCAAAATCCTGGCCTTAAAGATCAATCTAACCGAGAAGGGCTCGACGAGAATCAAAGCTATGCAGATCTTCGAGAGGTAATGAAGACAATTCTTACCAAGATCGAAGATCTTCGAAGGAGATCCAAGAGATCAACAAACACAGGAAATAGCAGCGAATCATCTCAGAATTTGTTTGCTCCTCTTGACCTCGCCCCTATCCGGCAGCACCTAGATAATGTCAGCCCGAGGGATGAGGTGGCCAAAGAGCTAATTGATACTGTCGAGCGGACGTTCAATGAGCAGGTCGAAGGGTTGAAAGCGGTTGTTGCCAGATATCACGCGCTCGCAACTCTAGGGCAACTGATTGATGTTCTGCTCCATGACGGGAGACTTCCGCTAGCCAAGATCAGGAAGGAGGCGCTGCTTGCGCAAGAAGATATTGCCGAGGGGCGTCTGACCGGAAAATCCCTTCTCGAGAAGCTGGCAGCACGGCTCAGCGTAATTGCCGCGCAAAGTGATGTGCTCGCGACTGTGTTTCGGCGCATTGAGCCTTTCGGTGGTCGCAAGCGCGGACGTCCAAAGCAGCTCTATCTCGAGAAGATTATTGAAGACGCATTCGGAGTGTGTGCCAGCCAGCTTGCAGGACTAGGTGTTGTGACGTCGCTTCCTGAAACGCAAACTCTCGTCCGGGTCGATGAGGCCGAGATGCAAGAAGTGATTGTGAATTTGCTGCAGAACAGTATCTACTGGTTGCAGTTTGTAAGTGCAGATCAACGAAAGATTGAAGTTTCAGTAACACGTACTGCGCAGGACTGCGTTGAGATCATATTTTCTGATACAGGTCCAGGAATCTCAGAGCAAGACAGGGTGCACATTTTTGACCCTTACTTTTCAACCAAAAAGGATGGAATGGGGCTTGGCCTTGCGATCGTTGGCGAGATAATAAAAGACTACTACGGTGGCGAGCTAGAGCTACTCGATTCATCTGCGAAGGGTGGGGCTGCTTTTCGAATTACTCTGACAAAGCGCGTCTGACTAGAGAGGTTGCCATGGAATGGAGGGTGCTAATTGTTGATGACTTAGAGGCAGACGATGTCAGGGAGGTGATCGAGGGGAACAAAACAGTTGCAGAACCAGACTTCATTAGCTGTATTCCATGCAGCAGTTTCTCTGAGGCCGTAGACCTTCTAAAGAAGGAGAGATTTGATCTCGTAATCCTCGATCTAAAAGATGATGCTGCCTCCAATCAAGAATCACTCGCGGGAGAAAGGGTTTTTGAAGAGCTGAAGAAGTGTCGCTTCATGCCGGTGATCTTCCACACAGGGTATCCTCATAAAGTAAAAGAACTAACATCTCCCTTCGTTAAAGTCGTTACCAGGTCAGAGTGGGAACATCTTCGGCAGATGATTAGAGAAGTTCTGGCAACTAAGCTTCCGAGCTTGATTAGACACATTGAAGAAGAGCAGCGTGTGTTCATGTGGGAATCCGCGGAAAAAATATGGATTAATGATTTAGATAAGGATAACGCTGCTGATTTAGTTTTCTTGTTGGCGCGCAGGCTTGCGAACCTGTTATCTGGCGACGTTGTTCGAAAGTTCTTGGAGATCGAAGGGGCCAATGGCGCCCCGAAGATCGATACTATTCATGCAGTTGAGTTGTACATCTACCCGCCTATTTCAACAGATTTTCTCTTCGGAGACATTTTTCAGAAGAGCCGTAATGGCGACGCCGAGTATTATGTCGCTCTTACGCCGTCCTGTGATCATGCTCAGGATAAAGCCGAGCATATTCTTCTCGCTAGATGCGAAAAGTTGGCTGATACGCAAGCCGGTGAAGGCGCCGCGGCAGCTCTCGCTGAAAAGCTGGGCATTTCAAACGGAGTGAAAGGTAAGCTGACTAAGTATATCCGAGACAATTCGAGCCCGGTGGATCGATTCAAGTATCTCCCGGGTACTAGCTTTCTTCCAGATCTACTTATTGATCTTCAAGCGCTCATTGCCGTAGCGCCTGAGGTAATGACTGGGGAGCCATGTGAGTACGAAAGGGTTGCCTCTTTGGACAGTCCTTTTGCTGAATCGTTGCAGGCGAAATTAGTAAGGTATATGGGGAGGATCGGGACTCCAGACGTCGACGCGGATCTCGCGCTGCAAAGATTCCTTACGCGGATTACGCCTGAGTGAGAGGCGCTACGGTGCAGAACTAGGATGCCAGCCGTGTTGTCCACCACTAGTCAACGACGGCGACTAATGTCCCGCATAAAGGGAAAGAACACGGCCCCCGAAATTGCTCTTCGACGCGCGGCCTGGTCACATGGCCTCCGCTACAGGTTGCATTACAGGATTGGCCACACTAGGCCGGATATGGTTTTCATTGCGTCAAGACTCGCGGTCTTCGTGGACGGTTGCTTCTGGCATGGCTGTCCCCGCCATTCAACAATTCCTAAGAACAACGGAGACTTCTGGAAGCAAAAGCTCGATCGCAATCGCGAACGTGATGCAGAGCAGGCGGCATGGCTCGAAGCATGCGGCTGGCGTGTGCTGCGTTTTTGGGAACATGAGATCGAAGCCTCACCCGCGGAATGTGCAAACCGTATCGCTGTGTTGTTAGGCAACGTAAGGGGAGCTGACTAATGACCGGTTTTAGCGGCGCACAGTTGAGTCAAGTTGACCTGATCGTTGATGCCGTCTACGCAGGCTACAAGACCGACCGCGGCGGTATGGCAGATCCATTGGTCCCGCTGGTGGGTGTGAGCCGGCAGGGTGGCTTCCGTTATAGAGGCACCAGGGCCCGCCCTACTGTTCTTGTATTGACATCGAACTTGGCTGAGCCGGAATGGCCAGATCAGCTGGATGAGGAGACCGGTACTTTTATCTATTACGGTGACAATCGCCATCCCGGTCAGCTACTGCACGAGACGCCCAGATTTGGAAACCAGTTGTTGCGCCAGATTTTCGATTGGGCGCATCTTGGCCAGCGCCACTTGGTGCCGCCGATACTAGTCTTCACCACGGAAGCAACTGGAAGAGCCTTCCGATTTCGCGGACTTGCGGTACCGGGAAGCCCTGTTATGGAGGCGACCGAAGACCTCGTTGCACTATGGAAGACATCAGAAGGGCAGCGATTCCAGAACTACAAGGCGGTCTTTACTATCCTGGATGAGGCAGTGATTTCGCGTGCATGGGTCCATGCAGCAGGCCAAGGCAGCATGAATGGAATGGCGCCAACGGCCTGGAGTGCTTGGCTTGCGACGGGTGGCATCAGGCCGCTGATGGCGCCCCGCTCCGCAATTGTCCGCAGTAGAGCGGAGCAGCTCCCCAGAACCGCCGACGATCAAACTCTGCTCGAAGTCATACGCAAGCGCTACAAGAACAATCCTCTTGGCTTCGAAGCATGCGCCGGTGCACTGACGCGGTTCTTGTTGCCAAGCGTGTCGCGACTGGATCTGACGCGGCCATGGAGGGATGGCGGTCGTGACGGGATAGGACAGCTACGGCTAGGCTGTGGCGCAGCTTCGATACACGTGGACTTTGCGCTCGAAGCGAAATGCTACGGGGCGACGAATGCAGTTGGGGTCAGGGAAGTGTCACGCCTGATAAGTAGAATCAAGCATCGTGAGTTCGGTGTGTTGATAACGACCTCTCATGTAGATCGGCAGGCATACCAGGAGGTCGTTGATGATGGCCACCCGGTGATTCTCACCGCAGGGAGGGACATCGTTGCCCTGCTGCGTAATGCTGGGCTGCAAACCCCGGTGCAGGTAGACGCTTGGCTAGACGGCATCGCCTCGACCAACTGACTCAGTGGAATTCCGTTCGCTTGGCTTGCTTCTGCGAAATCCATAGAAAAATCGGAGTCATCACGTCGGAGCACACACCATTGCCACAAAGCTTGACCTTCTCCCGCCGGTTGCCATGCGGAAGAACATGGTCTGTTGAACCTCCCATCGCGGCGAGCAATTCGTCGGGTTGAAGCATCCTCATGTAAGCGGTTCTGCCTTGCCACGTCACAAGGCCAAAGCGATCCACGGTGGTAACTGTGCGAAGCGGAACGTCCAACGCTTGCCAGCCTCCAGCGTAGTCGGATCCGTAATAGACGATGAGGAAGGGGACGCCGCGACCTAATTTCTTGATGGCCCGCTCTGCCCGTTCCAGCGTGGCCTTGGCCCGTCCGGGCTTCCGCAGTGGCGCGACCGGATAGTTGGCATTCCAGTTGATGACGCTCTCAGCGGTCTTTCGCTGAGGCTTCACTAATCCGAGAAGATCCTCCCGGGTCACCTTGGTTCCATCCTTGTCACATACGAGGAACATGCGTTTGCGAGCTTGCGCAGAACCGAAGTCGGCGGAGTTCAGAAACAGATCACTGACCGAGTAGCCGAGCGCCTCGATGCTCTGCACGAGCTCATCATGACGATCCCACTTTCTCATCCGATTGACGTTTTCCACGATCACCCAGCGTGGCTTCATTGCCTTGGCCCACGGGACAATGCCAATAGCGGTCTCTCGGCTCTTCTCCAAAGCGGGCTTTGCGCCACGGGCGATTGAGTGCGAGGTGCACTCTGGCGAGGTCAGCAGGACATCAGGTCTGTACTTCGTTCCAAGTTCACTGGCTGAAACGATCTCGATCTTCTCAGTAAGAACATCTGCCTGCGGAAAGTTGGCCTTATAGGTCTGCGTGGCGAGACTCCAGGCGTCGAGACCAAGTAGAGGGACACCACCTCCGCGCACCGCACCGCGTGCCCCGAAGCCTGCACCACAGAATAGATCCACAAAAGTCGCCATATCCACTACCCTGCTAGCCAGTACGCAAGTATGGATGAGTTTGCTCCGAACCCGCCAGGTCCTAACCCGGGAGAGACACGGGTAGGTAAGCTCCCGTCAAGCGGACACATCAGAAATAGAGATTCTGGCGTGGTGTTTGCGGTCTCGGCCGGCATCATACCCCCGACTGAGCCGGCGAAAAGGGGTAGAGGACAAACTTTGGTTGGAGCACAGCCCCCCCCCCCCTCCGGACTGCGTGCCCGGCACCACGGTCGGGACGGTCGTCTGGGGCCGCATCGCCGACCATGCCGGGACCGCGCGAATCGGCGTCTGTGTGAGGCAAGTCAGTCGGGAAAGAGTAGGGCGGTTGGCATTCGCCGGCTCCAAGGCGCACGCTCGGGTGGAACCGCAGCTAGGTGCAGAGGTGTTCATCATGACCCCAACGAACGTGCGTCGACCAGCCAAGGTGGGTCGTTTCAAGAAGCTGAGCCATCAGAAGGTTGCACGAATGCTGCTGGACTACGATTGCGGAGAGTCCATGGCCTCCGTCGCCAGAAGATACGACATATCCGCTGGGGCGTTCACTCATTGGAAACCGTACGTCGGTCTAACAGCCAAGTGGCTGGCTCACGTCCGTGGTCTTGAGCAGGAGAACGACTACCTAAACCGTCGAATCCTGCAACTCGAACATAAGCTTCGCGCGACGACCAAGCTCATAAGGAGTCTGGAGACTCGTCGCAAGCGACGGTCCCTGTACTCGGCATCTCTGCAGGCTGTCTTCAATCTATCTCGAACCGACGCCAACGCTGCTTGCGGTCTTGCCCATTCTGTTGGCCATCAGGGCGTGGCACAAGAGGGCGACAAGCGGCTAGTGGCCGTTATGCGAAAATACCTGGCGGAGAACCCGGGAGACGGATTCCGGGGAATGTTCCACGTGCTGCTTCGCGACGAGAACTGCACGCGAGGACATGCCCGAATGCTCTACTACCAGGCGATGCTGCAGCGGCGGTGGCGCAAGAAGCCCGCTCCACTTCCTGAAAGAGTTGTCAGGAAGATCAAGCCGGCCGGCCACCGCGACCAGATCTGGTCAATGGACTTCCTGATGGACGTACTGCCATCTGGCAGGCGGTTCTTTGTGTTTTCCGCCCTTGATGACTACTGCCGCGAGGGTGTGATCTGTCGCGTTCTGCCGAAGGCGACGGCAACAGCGACAGTAGAAGCCCTGGAGCTGGCCAGACTACAGGGCCGCGTGCCCGGCACGATCCGAAGCGACAACGGGGGACAGTTCAAAAGTGCCACTTATCTGCACTGGACTGATCGTTACCAAGTCCGCCGGCGCTACTCCCGCCCGGGACATTGCGAAGACAACCCCATTGCCGAGAGCTTCAACGCAACGCTGAGGCGAGAGGTCCTTGACTGTTACAAGTTCCGGAGCCTCGCTGAGGTACAGCGGATGCTGGACGATTGGCGTGTCAGGTACAACTTTGGCCGCCCCCACACGAGCTTGCAGGGGCTTTCTCCACTACAGTTCGCCGAACTGCACTCGATTAAGTAGACGCCAATGCGTGCTTGCCGGACGGTGCCGGCCGCGCAGATGAGTTCTTCTTGACGTCCGGTCGAAGAACGCGGGCTCTAACGACTGGTTCGGTCTTGTAACCACCGCGTCCGAGCTCGCTCAGATCGAAGAATCGCGACTACTTCGGTACGCATTTCAGATTTCCGGATTGCCGACGAACGGCAGATTTCGACCCCAAGCGGACGCTCTCGGCTATTGGGCTGGTCCGGCCCCTACCGCAGTTTGATCTGTGGACCGGAGGCGCGCTGTTCGTGCGGGCGCACGAGCGGGTCGAGAAGGATGGCAACGGTGAAGTGGATTTTGCCACCTCAACGACGGCATCCTACGACTCCATTCGCGGCCTCATTGAGCATCTAGATCCGGTAACGAAAGCCATCGGCCACGACCCTTGCCGAAGAGCGAGGTCGGGGTGGCCGAACGCAGGTGCTTTGACGCTACGGCTGCATGGTCGAATGTCATGCGAGACCGTCAACGGGGAGGGACCTCTGCCCCCGCAAACCCGCCTTCAGCTGTCTGGTGCGCCAGTCGCGTGCCCTGTCTCGGACATCTGCGAGCCCAAGCTGTTGATATCTTGAATGAGTCGCTGCGTCACGATTGCAATGTCTTCGGCCGCTATTCCCGTACGCGGACGAGTCTCGCGAATCCAGTCGAAGAGGGTTGCCGTTGGCGATTGGAAACCAGTGATCTCCTCGCGCGCTTGGACCAAGCGTCTCAGATCGTCATTGCCAAGCGCTTCCGCATCTAGCGGATCGAACACCATGAAAAGCAGATCAAGTGCTGCACCGAGCTCATCTGGCGTAGGAATCGACGTGCCGGCCTTGAAGATACGGGTATTGATCTTCTCCAAATAGTACGCCCAATGCGTGGCGTCGGTTCTATTGCCGTCCCTTGGCCCGAGAGAGAGGTTGCACACCCACAGTATGTAGCACAGCAACGACCACAAACCCGTCTGAAGCAGGCCTTCGACTGCTCGTCGGGATGTCACTTGCAGGCGATCGGCAATCTCGTCGGACGCCGGCGCTCCGAAGAACAACTGCCAATGTTGATTGGCCCACATGAGCTTCACGACGACCCCAATTCCCTCGTCAATAGCGACCTGATCCGGTTCCGGGAACTCGTCGCGAATGCCCTGAATGGCCGCGGCCAAACGGATCGCTAGGGAAGGGGCTATTCCATTTCGCTCTAGGCTGCGCAATAGATCACACGCGTCCTCGGACAGCACCAACTTCGCCTCCGAGCGATCAAGACCCGTCATCGTCGGCGAGCCTACCCTTCGCTCAGTGCGTCGACGATGCGACGCGCCACACGTTCGTCGTCTAGGTATCCCTCAATTCCATGCCGGTTGTTCTTCCAGTTGCTGACATGGCTACTGTCATCTACTTCAGGAGTTACCTTAAAATGATCGCGATCCAACGGATACAAGGCCACGACATCTTTTGGATCGCGCGCGTTGTACCACTGACTGACGCAGGAAGGATGCCTGATGGGTCTAAGGCGCTCACGAATCGCATTGATCGCCAAGGGGGAGCCGAGGGTAACAAAAACTGGCACCTTCCATGCCCCGCTTTGGCTCAACCGATGCAATAGCTTGTAGGCAACGATCGTTCCCAGCGAGTGCGCAACGATCACGCTCTCCTCTTCTTCCGATAGCGCAGCAATGATCCCGTCCTCGATCACTGATCGGAAGGAATCCTTGCTCAAATACTGATGAACATCATTGGTGATCATGGCGATCAGAGTACCCGCGCCGGGTACATGTGCGTCGATCGTCCGAATGACGGCCTGGACCCATGCCCAGTTCTGCGGCCCGCGCTCAACTACTTCGTTGCCGGTCACCCTTCGTTGCACTGCATCGACCTGTGCAGGTTCGATCCCCAGCCCTGTCAGGTACGCCAGAAGAAGCTCCTGAAGCCGTTCCCGATCGTCGGCGCCTGCGTTCGCGCCACGATAGATCACATCAGCGGCCTTCGACGCGGGTAGTCCTTCACACATGTCCCTCAGGGTGTTCCCGTAGTAAATGAAGCGAATGCGGTCTTCGGAGATCGGAAGCGCAAGATTGCTTTTCGCCAGCCCATTTTGCCATGCCGTCACCCAAATCGTCTTCAGCTCCAGTGCGTCTTTGTCCTCCTGGGATCTCCCATGGATCAAGATCAATCGCTTCATCTCATGCTCCTTCAGAAGGCATGTGCGTGTGGTATCCCTCGCGGTCTAACCAGCATCTGATCGCGCTCACGCCCTGTCGCTCGTAGTGGCACCACAGCGAATCCCTAGTGTGTTCTTGGAGACGCCGCAATGCCCCCGGGAAGCGCGGCACCAATGCGTCCAGGTAAGCCCACCCTTGCGACAACATGGGCAGGCTAAGGCTCATGTTCGGGGACTCGTCTGCTTTCAGCAGGTCCCTCGCCATCATGGCCAGATCGAATATACCCGCCCCGCGATCCAGAAGGTGACGTTGCAGCTTTCGGATATGCGTCAGTTTCGAGGCACCTTGATACGCATACACCGCACACGCCGATAATGCGGGATCAAAGAAAGTCGACGAAGTCAGCAGGCGCGATACGGTGAGGGTTGCTTCCTCGTCCAGGTTGAGCTCTCCACTTGCGACAGCCCGATAGAGGATCGAGCGCGGCAACTGTAGTTCTTCTCGGCTGGCTCGCACCATCGACCTGCTTGCGGGCTCGTAATGGACTTCGCGCAGGCACCCGCCTTCGATGCGGACCACACCGGTATAGCCGTTGATCAACGGGACTAGCACGCCGCTGCCGTCCGCGAACTCCACCAGCAGTTGGCCCTGCCTCGTACCACGTGCGGCAAAGACCGAATCAGATTGCGTCATCGTGAGTTGCACGTCCCTGGCGGCACAGGTCACGCTGTGCAGGAGATCGCCAATGACCACCACGCCTGAATCTTTTGGGTCCCATGCATTGAGTTCGTGTGCACGAAGGCCGGTGAGCGATCGCATGAGTTCGAAAGCGGCGACGGATGCGGGCTTTCCTGGCGTTCTCCGCGGCGTTACCGCTGCCATCGAGGATTCGGCGAGTTCTAGCTCGTAAGAGATGGCGGCCAAGTACTCCGCCGCTTCGAACTTCCGTCCTGTCGCGGCTGACCCGGTGAATTGCGCCACCCACGCTTCTGGCGGCGAACAGATCCGAGCCTCGGGGCCTTGGGACAGGAGGCTTCTTGGCTTCATTCTGGCGAGAAGTCTCGGCACGTTCGTCTTGAGCCAGTCGCCTAATGGCCGCGGGCGAACGTACCCTTGCTCGATCAGCTGAGGGACGCCCCCGCCGAGCGCCATCTCCAAAGCCAACGTATAGACCGCCACGTAGGATGCCGCTTCGGCTGCGATTTCGATCGCTGGCGCTCCCAGCCGAGTCGCATAGAAGACGTCGACGTACTGCTGGGTGTCTGGGTTCGGTCGATTCGGCGTGATCAGGCTACCGGTGATGCGGCCAAGCTGAGTTGTGCTTGCAGGTGTCCGGCAGGCGTCGGAGATGAAGACTACGTGCGGTATGTGCCCGGCTTCTGCGAGCAACAGGCTGCCACTGACGTTGACGGCTTCGTTGCTATTGCTTGGGGCCAGTGAAAGAAGCCAGTACTCGTTGGTCGCGTTGATGATTCCGTGACCTGAAAAGTAGATGACGAGTTGTTCGAGGTTCTGGTCGCTGCGAATAATTTCGTCGATCGTGTCGTTGATGGCGATGGCGGTGACGCGGCCCACTGTTTCCTCTGTAACTTCCTCGATCGCTTCGAACTGCTGGCCTTGCGCCCACTCCCGCATTCGCCTGATGGCGTCTCGAACACCGGGAAGATCAGGGAACTGACCAGGATTGGCCGTCCGGCTGACTCCTATCAGTACAATGGCTCGACCCATCCTTGATCTCCCTGAATGCCTGCATGGAAGCAAACGGAAAGCGAGAGGGGCAGCGGCCGAAGCGCCCGGGTTCTCCGAACGCATGCCATGTCGCTGCTGGCGGTGTCTGACCGTTGACGCGAAGCCTTGGGCGCGCCGCCTCACCGACGTTTCGGGGCACGTAACCAGATGACCGCTTTTGGCCGAAAGAAGCCACTGGTTGACCAAGTCAAACCACAGGCGTGGTGCGGGCGCGACAGACGCCACACTGATTCACAAAGCGCAGTTCTTCGCTGCCGTCCCGAAGAGCCCCTACTTGGTGGCGCAGTTGCTCAAGAGTCCGTCGTCCTGATCCCCAGAGATAGGTAGTAGCTCCTCGCGTAGGACAAGTACGTCGGGCGGCGCTTCGATTCCAATCCGTACTTTGCCATCTCTGACAGAAGTGACCTGCAGACGGATGCCATCTCCGATCTGGATCGCTTCGCCCTCTCGACGCGTCAGGATGAGCATGACCACTCCTTGGTCCACAAGAGCTATGAGTGTACCGACGTAGTGCGGAAAATCTAGGGAGCGTGGTCCGCGCTGCCCTCAGAAACGGATGGGCTGGTGTTCGATCACGAACGAAAGACGACAAGGAGAAAGATGCCCCGGCCCAGCTTTACCGCTTGCTCAAGGCGGCGGCCTTATTCCTCGCTGAGCGGCATCCGTTGCCGGTGCAAAGGCCGTGCTGCCGGGGCAGGATCAGCTTGTTCCAAGCCCCATTGAACTTCTATCGGGCGTTCGGCCAGTGAACCGTAGGACTTTTCTGATTCGGAAAGTGGGCACATAGGCGCCACAGCGAACTGACGGATGCGCGTACTGGCGCTCCACGGCAGCTGCCGCTAGAAGTGCTACATTTCATGAAGAGTCTGCCGCGAGGAGTGGGACGAGGGCATGCTGTTGCGACTGATCAGAAGGCTACTCTGCCCGTGCCGAAGGCTTCGCCCCGCGCCATCTTCTCTGCTCGGATCAAGCAGGCTCGCGACCTGCGCGGAATCCGTAGTCAGCGTGCGCTGGGTGCTCTGATGGGGCTCACGAAAGAGCGAGGCAGCAGCCGGATCAATCGCTACGAGACACAGGCCAGTGGGGTTGATCTGGACGGGCTCGCTCAGCTGGCGGAAACTCTGAGGGTGCCGATGGCTTTCCTGGTCGCGGAAGATGAGCCAACAGCTGACATCGTGCTTGCACTTTCGCAACTTTCGCCCAAGGAGCGGAAGGAGTTGGCAAGCCGGCTGAAAGAGCAACTCGCAACGAAGAAGTAGCCGCGGCGCACTGGCTGTCTCCGCCGCGGGCTAGCGTTTCGCTTTCTCTTTTAACTCACTGGCGATCTTGCGCTGCTCGGAGGGCGACATGCTCGCCACCGCAAGAATGACCTCCGCCAGCACATCGTTGTCGGCCACCAGGTAGGCCAGCGGGACTCCGAGCTCCTTGGCTAGCCGATCTGCCGTATCGAAGTCGGGCTCTGAACTTCCCCGTTCATATCTCGTGACTCTGCTGGACACGACGTCCTCCGACAGTCCGATCCTTCTACCAAGCTCTCTCTGCGATATACCTAAGGCTAGGCGCGCCTTCCTGAGACGTTTGGCAAACACGTTACGGGGATTGAGAGGCGACATGGATCGTCAACGCCGTTCCTGTGTGCTCAACAGGATGGCTTTCCCAGCCGCAATCTGTATGCTACATTAAATGTAGCAACGCGTTACGCCGCTCTACGCGACTGCCGAGGTAGGGGAAGAGGGCCGACACACTCTTGAGTTGTAGTCCATGCCGATGCAGCGGAGAGCCAGCTGCGGCTATGAACGCTACATTAAATGTAGCAACGAGGGCCTGGGAAGCCGCCCGGCCGAACTGGAAGGAACAACTTGGGAAACCGAGGGAGAACAGCATGAAGACCAGCAGTCTTTACGACGCGATTCGTGTCGCGTTCCTAGTTAGCGTTGTTGGCACGCCAGGATCGGCAGCGGCATGGCAAACCATCGAGGAACACTCAACGGTGGGAGCGGCGGAGGTCAGTCCGGAGGCCGAGCCGTCGCAGGTGCAAGCGGCGACCGAACTCGAACAGGTCACCGTCACCGGCACCCGCATCCGCGGCGGCACCTCTCCCTCGCCGGTGCTGACCATCGGCGCCGAACACATCCGTGAGGAAGGCTTCACCGACCTGGGCGAGGTGATCCGCAGCGTGCCGCAGAACTTCGGCGGCGGGCAGAACCCGGGCGTGGCCGGGGGTGCCACCACGGGCGCCGGCGGGCTGGCGAACCAGAACCTCACCGGGGGCTCGTCGCTTAACCTGCGTGGCCTGGGGCCGGATGCCTCGCTCACGTTGCTCAACGGGCGGCGCATGTCCTACGGCGGCTTCGTGCAGGCGGTGGACATCGGTGCCATCCCGGTGGAGGCGGTGGACCGGGTGGAGATCCTGCCCGATGGCGCGTCGGCGCTGTACGGGTCCGACGCGGTGGGCGGCGTGGCCAACGTGCTGCTGCGGCGCGAGTACCACGGCGTGGGGGTGGGCGTGCGCCACGGCGGCGCCACCGATGGCGGGCTCGACACGCGGGAGTACACCGCGACCGCCGGGCGCGCGTGGGCGAGCGGCGGGTTCATCGTGGCGCTGCGCGATGCCTCGACCGATCCGCTGTACGCGCGCCAGCGCGACTACACCCGCCACATGGCGCACCCCAGCACCCTGTTCCCCGGGAGTGACGTGCGCAGTGCGCTGCTGAGCGGGCACCAGGCCTTGGGCGCCGCCGTGACTCTGCGGCTCGATGCCCTGCGCACAGAGCGCGACCAGCTGCAGCACCCCTACAACCGCCCGCAGCTGCCGTACTCCAACGTGATGGTGCAGGACTCCACTGCCACCTTCCTGGCACCCGGTGCCGATGTGGCCCTGGGCGACTGGACGCTGCAGCTGGGCGCCGGCCTTGGCCGGGATCGGCTGGTGAACCAGCAGTCGCGCGTGGCGTTGGCCGATGGCGCGGTGACGCGCCTTAGCCACGACTGCTACTGCAACGAGGTGGTCTCATACGACGTCGGGATCGAGGGCCCGATGTTCGCCCTGGCCGGCGGCGAGGCCAGGCTGGCGCTCGGGGTGGGGCAGCGCACCAACGAGTTCGCCCAGCACAACCGGTTGGTGGGCAGCACGCCCATCGCGGGCAGTGAGCGCACCCGCCATGCGTACGCCGAACTCGGCCTGCCGCTGGTGGGCGCCGACAATGCCAGGCCATGGGTGCGGCGGCTGGCGCTGAACCTGGCCGCCCGCACCGAGCGCTACGACAGCTTCGGCAGCGTCACCACGCCGAAGCTGGGGCTGGTGTACGGGCCGGGCGAGGACGTGACGCTCAAGGCCTCGTGGGGCCGCTCGTTCAAGGCGCCCACCCTGTTCCAGCGCTACTGGGCGCAGCAGGCGCTGCTACGGCCGGCTGCGTTCTTCGGCGACCCCGGCATCGACCCGGAAGACGCCGTGCTGATGCTGGGCGGCGGCAACCCGGACCTGGGTGCGGAACGTGCGCGCACCTGGAGCGCGTCGCTCGCGCTGCACCCGCGTGCGCTGCCCGGCCTGGAGGCCGAGTTGACCTGGTTCGACATCGACTACGCCGAACGCGTGGTGCAGCCCATCACCAACCCCGACCGGGCGCTGGGCAACCCGGCCTACGCGCGCTTCATCCACTATGCGCCAAGCGTGGAGGAGCAGGCGGCGGTGATCGAGGGCGCCGACATCTTCTACAACCTGATGGGCACGCCGTACGACCCGGACCGCGTGGTGGCGATCCTCTACAGCCAGTACTTCAACGTGGCCCGGCAGCGCATCCGCGGCGTGGACCTGTCCGCGTCGTACCGGATGGAGCTGGGCGAGGGGCGGCTGACGCTGCGCGGGGCGGGCAGCTGGCTGGACAGCTCGCAGCAGTCCACGCCGGGCGAGGCGAGCTACGACCTCGCCGGCACGCTGTTCAGCCCGGCCAAGGTCAACGCCCGGGCAGGCGCGGTGTGGGCGCGGGGCGGGTTCGGGGCCTCGGCCTTCGTGAACTACACCGCTGGTGTCGAAGGGCTGCCAAATGCCGGCGAGGGCGGGCGCACTGCGTCGTTCACCACGTTCGACGCGACGCTGCGCTACGAGACGCCGGACGCGGCGGGGCTTGCCTCGGGCATGGAGTTCGCGCTGTCGGCGCAGAACCTGTTCAACCGCGCGCCGCCGTTCTACACGCCGCCGTATCCGGATTTCCCGCCGTACGACTCCACCAACTACTCGGCGGTGGGGCGGGTCGTGAGCCTGTCGATCGCCAAACGGTTCTGAGCAGGGAAGGGCGGGCGCCGATACCGGGCGCGTCGGCGACGTGATGTGCGAATGCGGGACGCAGGCGCATGAGGGAGGTAGACATGGAAATGCAGCGGATGCACGCGGCCGCGAATGGCCTGGGGGTACGGATGCGCCCCTGGCTGATCGCGTGTTTGCTCTTTGCCACCGCGGGCGCGGCGATGGCGACCACGCCGGTCGCGCCGCGCCGACTGGTGGAAGTGGTGGACTTGGCCGGGCCGGTGGTCTCGCCCGACGGGCGCCGCGTGGCGTTCCGCGCCGAGCAGGCCTCGGTGGAACGCGATACCTACGACTCGACCTGGTACGTGCAGGACGTGGACGGTCGCGTGCCGCCGCGTCGCGTGGGTGACGGTGGCGTGCCGCTGCGCGACTCGGCGGGCGGCTCGATCCCGCCGGTGGCGGTGTGGTCGCCGGACGGCAGGTACATCTACTACCGTGCGGTGCTCGAAGGCCGGATCGACGTGTGGCGTGCTGCGGCGGATGGATCCGGCGCGCAACCGGTGACATCCGATCCCGCCGACGTGCGTGCGTTCGTCCTGGGGGATGACGGGACGGCACTGCGCTACAGCGTGGGTGCGACACGCGAGGAGGTGGCGCGTGCCGAGCGGACCGACTACGACAACGGGATTCGCATCGACGAAACGGTGCCGGTCGGCGCCAGCCTGTACCGCTCCAGCCGGGTAGGCCCGCGGTTGGCCACCCAGCGATACACCGGCACCTGGTTCGATCGGGGTCCGCTGCTGGCGGACGTGCCGGACCGTTGGCGCGAGATCGACCTTCGCACGGGGGAGCGGCATGCCGTGCCGTTCCGGGAACCCGACCCAGCAGGCGCGGCTGCCGCGCCGGACGCCTTGCCCACCACCCTGCTGGAGGTACCGGATCCGCACGGCGGGCGTGTGGCGGTGTTGTCGCGCTCGGACGGCGGCGATCGCTCGCGCAGATCGGATCGTGCCAAGCTTTCGGTGCTGCCCGGCAGCGGCGCGGGAAGCGCGGTCCCGTGCACGGCCGGGCCCTGCGCGGACAAGGCGATCACCAGCGTGCAATGGAGGCCCGGCGGCGACGAGCTGCTGTTCACCGTGACGGACCGCGAGAACGGGCTGGCGCAATCCATCTTCCGATGGAACGTCGGCACCGGGGACGTGCAGGCCGTGGTGGCCGCGGATGGGCTTGTCAGCGGTGGTCGCGACACGCGCAGTACCTGCGGCCTGTCGGCCGAATCGCTGCTGTGCGTCGCATCGGAGGCGGACGGGCCGCCGCGGCTGGAGAGGATCGACATCCTGAGCGGTAATCGGCACGTGCTGTTTGCGCCGAACGCCGCGCTGGCGGCGGATCTTTCCGAGTCGATCTCCTCGCGCCTGCTGCGTTGGGAGGATGGAGAGGGCAACCAGTTCTCGGGCTACCTGTTCGAAGCCAGGCGCGGCCCCACGAGGCGCCCGCTCTTCGTCAACTACTATCACTGCGCGGGCTTCCTGCGCGGCGGGATGGGCGACGAGTGGCCGCTCGCGTCGCTTGCCGGGGAGGGGATTTCGACGTTATGCATCAACGCGCCGCCTCCCAAATCCGATCCCCTCGTGCGGTTCGACGGAGCGATCACCGCCGTCCGGCACGCCGTGGATCTGCTCGAGTCCCAGGGGCGGGTGGACCGAGCGCGGATCGGAATGGGAGGGCTGAGTCTCGGCAGCGAAGCCGTGTTGTGGGTGGCGATGCACTCCGACCTGCTGGCCGCGGCATCGGTGACTTCGCCCTCCGTCACGCCGATCTACTACCTGATGGGGAGCGTGAAGGGCGACAGGTTCCTGGCTGGCCTGCGCGGCGTGTGGGGCCTGGGCTCTCCTGAGGAAACGCCGGAGCAATGGAAGCGCCTTTCGCCGGCCTACGGGGTGGACAGGATCACGGCGCCGATCCTGTTCCAGATGCCCGAGGAGGAGTACGTCCACGCGCTGGAGTACGCGGTCCCGCTGATGGGAGCGCATCGTGCCGACATGTACGTGTTTCCGGACGAACCGCACCGCAAGTTCCAGCCGCGCCACCTGCAGGCGGCGAACGAACGCAACCTGGATTGGTTCCGCTTCTGGCTGCAGGACGTGGAGGATGCGGATCACCGCAAGGCGGGGCAGTACGCACACTGGCGCAAGATGCGGGAGCACGGCCGCGACGGTACCAGCGGGTCGCCAGACCTCGGTCTGCGCTAGACCTGCTGGCGCGCCCAGGCTTCCGCCCTGCACAGGTCGAACACGCGCATGAATGCACGATCCCTGGGGGCCGAAGGCCGCTTGAAGAACTCTGCGATTGCCTCGCGATCCAGGAGGTGATGGGACTGCAGCACGCCTTCCATCAGGTAGTCGCGCATGTGATCCTTCTTCTGCCGGTAGACGGCACCGTTGTACTGCAGGAAATTGCCCTTGCTCCGTCTCTCGACCACGTTGCGGGGAAGCAGGGCGGCGAAGGCCGCACGGGCGACGGATCGATCGACGCCGCCGGTGTTCCACATCCATGTGGGAATGGACAGGCAAGTTTCCATGACAGGTTGGGACAGCAACGGCAACCGCAGTGGCCGTCTCGTAGCCCTGGACAATCCATCGCGGAAGAGCTGGGTTCCCGCGAGCCCAAGCACGCGCTCCCTGTCTCCCGGGAAGGCGCCCGGCGGAGCATCCGACCAGGGATGCGGATCGGGGGCGCCGACCACGGCATCGCGGTTCATCATGTCCGATATCGCCGCGGGCGGCGCCGTCGAGACACCCTTCAGCTTCCGTGCCGCGAGGCTCGCGGCCCGCCATGTGGTGCACTGGTGCAAGTCCGCGAGGTCCCGCACCGCACGCATGCCTGCGGAGAGTCCGCATTCCCTGAATGCGTCTGCTGCCGGGGCGGCACCACCGAGATAGCCGAAGACCGTGTCGCCTCCGCCACCGGAGTAGAAGCTGCGCATTCCTTCGCGGCCCGCCACGCGTTCCATGATGGCGTCTGCCGCATGCTGCAACGGGCCGGCGCCAGGGCCGACCGCCGAGGAAGGCGGGGGTGCATCGAACGAGGCGGCCGCCACGGTCAGGCCCTCTGTGTGGAGTTGTACGCCCAGGCCTTCCGTTACGGCCCTTGCGTACTCGCGCTCGTCGGCGCCAGGAAGCTCCGAAACCAACGTGACGCAGGAGACGTCCGCGCGCACGCCTCGAAGGCACGTTGCGACGATCGATGAATCCAGGCCGCCGGAGAGTTCCACGAGGATGGATTCATCTACCCCCGCCCAGCTGGCGATCGTCCTCTGGGTGACGGCGCGGAGCTCCGTGGCGGCGCTGTCGAACCTCGCATGCCGATATGGCGGCGCGACAAAGCGCCACGGCGACCAGGCCTGCCCCACGCGAGAGCCGGCGTCATCCAGCCACAGGGTATTTCCTGGGAGCAGTTCACCAACTGAATCGAGCGCGGTGCGCCCGGTCTTCACATAAGGGTATGTGAGGAAGTGTGCGAGGGCGATCCAGTCGACCTGCTTCCGGTACAGGCCGAGCTGCATCGCCATCGAAATATCGGAGGTGATGAATCCGGCGCCACGATCCGTCGCGTAGACGCAGGGCAGGCCACCGGAAGGATCTCGCGTCACTGTCAGCCGCAACGGGCCATCGTGTCCGCCCTGGATCAGGAGGTACTCGCCCCAGTATTCGTTGACGAGGTGTGAGCGGATCCGTGCTGGATCTGTCGTCGAAAGACGAAGTAGTCCGTCTTGGACACGCGTGCCGTCACGTCGAAACAGATGTCCGATCACGATGCCGCCGTCGGGAGTCGCTGCGGTCGGCGCAGCCGGCGAGGTGAGCAGCCTTGCGCCAGCCCAGGAGGCGCGCGCCTCCAAGCCGAGCAAGCGCGCATGCTCCGTGGTCTCCGCCACCGACCTGGCGCCGGGGTTGCCGACGATGACCAAGTAGCGATCGATCATCACAGTACCCTGATCGGAGTGTGGGCCAGGGCGTTGCCGACCGTGTCGTTGAGCACCATGTCGCCGGCCTGTACCCAGCAGTGCGCTGCAAATGGTTCACATGTGACGCCGAATACGATGTTGGCAACGATGCGACGTCTCGCGAGAAATCCCACCAGGGCGAGTGAGTCCGGAAGGCAGCAGGGTTCGATCGGCACGTGCAGGCGGGCCCGCCTGAAGCGCTGGGCGAGTTCGATCAACCTGTCTCTGTCCGCACTGACGGCAGAACCCTGGGTGGCCAAGCGGGCTTGGCGATCCCGTGCGGTGTCCGCGAGGACATCACGCAGACGTCGCCTGCGCAGTTCGCGGCGGCGCGCCAGGACGCCTATCAGGACCTCGGGAACGAGGGCTGTTGCCGACCGCGCGTCACGGCCCTGCAGCTCCAAAGCGCTGCGTGCAGGTACGTCCACGCGCGGCGATGGGATGGACTTGTCGTTGGTTGGCACCGCCGGGACAACGACCCCGAGATCTGCAAGCTTCAAGAGGTCCGCGGCTGAAGCCTTGCCTCCGGCCCTCTCCCAGGACAGGAACGATCGCTCGAGATCAGCAGGTAGGCGGAAGTATCGGTCTGACTCGATGTCCAGGAAGATCGCCTGGCTGTCGATCACGCAGAAGGAGAGATCATCCCGGATCCGGTAGCGCATAGGTCACCGCAGTGAAGAAGGGCGCATCTCGCGATGCGCCCTCGTGGTTCAGCTATCCGAGATGCCGGTATCGGGGAAGCGGCCGAAAGGCTCGTCCAGGCCGACGGGGATGCCCTGGGTCTCGATGCTGGCGACGCCGAGTTCGATCAGGACGTCCTTCTCGTTGCTGCGGTTGGCTTCGTTGATCTTGTCCATCTTGGCTCTCCTCTTTGTGTCATGGACCATCCATGACTCATGCAGCCTAGGAGTCCGCGGCCGTGATTCTCAAATGATTATTACGTTGTCTTCTCTTGATTGTGCCGCGTTGTGATCGATGTCCATCATTCGAGTCGCGTCGGCATGGGCAATCGACGCCGTAGCCTTGATTGAGGCGGGCTCCGCGCGTGCGTGGTGCTACCGGTGTTGGTCTGCCGTCGCCGTCAGTCTTGCCACGATGCGCGGGACCAGCTGCATGCGTCGCTCGTGGTAGCGCGCAAGCGCCAGCTTCATATTGGCCATGTCGCGCCGCCGCCATGGCTGGGCGAGCTCGAGATACTCCTCGGCCGCATCATCGAAGAGCCCTTGCGTCGCCCGGCGTACCGGGGCCAGTTGATCGTTGGCCCGCCGCACGGCCTGCCGCAGGGAGGGGTGCTCGATTGAGCGGGCGATCGCTTCGAAGAGCTGCCACGTGCGATTGACGACATCGTCTTCGATGGATATGGGTTCGGCGACCATCGTGGGCGCCGGGGAGCGGTGCTCACTGACAAGGTCGCAGGCCATGACGAGCAGGCGCTGCATCCAGTCGAAAAGGCCGCGTAGCGCGACCTCGTTCGGCAGCGGAACAAGGAGACCGCTCCGGGCATGATCCTCGAGCAATCCTTCGCCGACGAGTCGATACAGGGCGAAGCGAACCGGCGTGGTGCTGGCCTGGAACTCGAGTGCGAGCGTTGCTGGATCGACCCTCTGTCCGGGCATGTAGCGCCCTGCCTGCAGGTCTCGTATGACCTGGCCGTACACGAATGCACTCTTGGAGTGGGTCTCGCTCATGGCGGACTCCGTGTCTGCGTTTGGCATCGTCCCTGGCGAGATATTACATGGATGGACAGTGGCGAAAACAAGCGGCATAGACGTGCCTGCATGTAGAAGAACTCGAAGCGGAACTCCAGAACATGGTGCGCCGGATTTCCGCAGGAAGAAGGTAGGGATTCGCCCTGCAAGAAGGCTTGTAGTGGAGATGGCTGCGGTCGTTGCTTCGCGCACATCGCTGGATTTCGGGCAAGGAGTCCTCCCGCGACGCGTGGGGAAAGGGGTTCTGCGGATCCGGACCTGGAGCAGTCGTGCCGCAATTGCATGGGATCGCATCGCTGACTTCTAATGCCCGTACTGCTCCCGGAGGCGCGGCGGCAGAGGCCTGGAACGATGACCGACAAGCGCGATGACATGGCGACCGGTTCGCCGGCGACGGGAACGGTCGAGTGCGAGGATTCGCGCGTACGTTTCGAGGAGTTCGTACGCAGTCAGTACCGTGGCCTGGTCGGGTTCCTGAGTCGCCGCAACAGCGTGGAAAACGCTGAAGAGATCGCGCAGGACAGCATCATCAGTCTTCTCGGGTATCGCGAGAAGGGGCACGTCAGCGACTGGAAGCCGCTGCTGTACCGGATTGCGATCAACCGATCGATCAAGCACGGCAAGCGTGAGGCCTCCCGTGCGCATGGAGGCCGGGGGAGTGTCACCGAGTTGCTGGCCGATGATGCGCCGCTGCCGGAAGAGGAAGCCGAGCGCCTCCAGCGCGCCGAGCTCCTGCAAGCGGCGATTCTCGCGCTGCCGCCAAAGTGCCGGCGCGTCTACCTGTTGCGACATGGTCATGGCCTGAGCCATGCCCGGATCGCGGAGCGTTGCGGGATCTCCACGAAAATGGTGGAGAAGCACTTGGCCGCGGCCCTGCTGCGCCTGCAGCGGCAGGTAGGGTTTCTGCGCGATGGGGACTTGTAGAGGAATGGGTCGCAGGATGGGCATCGACGAAAGCCGGCGTGCCGCGCAACAGGCGGCAGAGTGGCTGGTCCGGCTGGACAGTGAAACCTGCACCGCGAGCGACATGGAGGCGTTCGAGCGCTGGCGCGGCGCCGATCCACTGCACGCGGTGGCATTCCGGCAGGCCGAGGCCATGTGGCGGGACAGCAGGGCCGTGATCCGCGACGGTTTGGTTCTGGGCCATGCTGCGGATTTGGCGCGGTGGGGCCCTGACATCCGGGCTGCGAGGTACGGAGGGCGCCGGGCGGCCTGGCTCGCGATCGCCGCCGCTCTCACGGCGATGGTCGTGGCGATGATCATCTACGACCCGCTTTCTCCGAAGGCGCCACCGCCAGGGACGCGATACGCCACGGCTGTCGGCGAACAACGCGACATTCGACTCGCCGACGGCTCGACGCTGACTCTGGACACTCAGACGGTGCTGGTGGAGCGCTTCAGCGAGAGCGAGCGCCGCGTCGATCTGCAGCAGGGGCAGGTGCAGTTCGACGTGGAGGGAGGCCCCGGCTGGCCCTTCGTGGTGCACGCGGGAGGCGGCACAGTCACCGCCGTCGGGACGCGGTTCCAGGTTCGCGTGGCAGGCGCCGGTTCGTCGGTGACGTTGCTGCACGGCGTCGTTCATGTTGCCGAACGCGGCTGGGATGGCAGTGGGCGCATCGATATCCTGCAGCCGGGCCAGCGTATCCGCCTTGACGCGAACGGCCGGCTGGGCGAGGTGGAGATTGCCAACGTGGGGGCAGCCGAAGGGTGGACCCAGGGCAAACTTCATGTCGACGACTGGACGCTGCGCGAGTTTGTCGCCGAGCTCAACCGATACAGTGTCGTGCAACTGCGCATCGACGACCCCGCGATAGGTGATGTTCGACTGAGCGGCGTGTTCCAGACCCGGAAGCGGCAGAACCTGGAACGCCTGCTGGAGCAGGGGTGGGGCATCCAGTCGCGGCGGGTCGCCGAGAACGAGATCCTGCTGACGCGGCAGTAGCGCGCCATGTGTCGATGCGGCCATTTACCGTACGCTCGGCCACGGACATGGCGGTGTGCATCGGGCGTCGTGGAAGAGGGCAGCACCCGCCGAAAGGATTGCGGCAGCGGAGATGGGATGCCCGATGGGCGTGGCGTTAATCCACACGCACTGAGGCAAGGAGCCATGGACAACGGTCAACCGGAAGTGCAGCATCGTCTCGACGGCGCGGGCGAGGGCAGGCGATGGGGCTGCCTGCGCACCCGCGTGATCGCGAAGGCGCTGGCGACGGCACTGGCTGCTCTGTTCATCGGCTGCATCCCTGGGCGGCCATACGCGCAGCCACCGCGTGTGCCCCAATCACTGGCGATCCCGGCCGGCAGCCTGCGCGAAGCACTCGACGCGCTGGCGTCGGCGAGTGGTACCACGCTGCTGTACTCGCCAGACCTGGTCGCGGGGAAGACGACAAGCGGCCTCTCGGGGCGGTATGCGCCGGGCGAGGCACTGCGGCTGCTGCTGCGGGGCTCAGGACTGGAGGCGCGGGACGCGGGTGACGCGACCTTCACCCTGAGACCGGCGCCGGCCGCGAATGGCCCGGGTTCCGCATCGCAGGCGACCAGGCGCCAGCTGTCGGCGCCGGTGCAGGTACGGGATTTGGAGACGATCGAGCTGGGCGGGATGACCATCACCGGGACCCGAATCCGCGGAGGCGTCACGCCCTCGCCGGTGATCACGATCAGCGCGGAGAACACCCGGGAGGAAGGCTTCAGTGACTTGGGAGACGTGATCCGTAGCGTGCCCCAGAACTTTTCCGGCGGGCAGAACCCGGGTGTGCCGAGCCTCGGCTACTCCGGCGCGGGCATCCATAACCAGAACGTCACCGGCGGGTCGGCCCTGAACCTGCGTGGACTCGGGCCGGACGCCACTTTGACCCTGTTGAACGGCCGGCGGATGGCCTACGGCGGAATGGCCCAGGCCGTGGACATCGACGCGATTCCCGTCGAGGCGGTCGATCGTATCGAGATCTTGCTCGATGGCGCCTCGGCGATATACGGATCGGACGCAGTGGGAGGCGTGGGAAACGTCATCCTGAAGCGCGATTTCGACGACGTGGTGATCGGCGTTTCGTTCGGAGGCGCCAGCGACGGTGGCATGGCAACCCGCGAGTACACCGCGACGGCCGGGAGTACATGGGGCGGTGGTGGGTTGATCACGACCTTCAAGAACGCAAGGGCGGACCCGATCTACGTGCGTCAACGCGACTATGCCAGCGTGATGCGGGATCCGACCACCCTGTATCCGGGAATCAACCTCAAAAGCGCCGTGGCCAGCATGCACCAGGCGGTCGGCGCGGTCGCGGAGATGACGATGGATGCAATGATGTCCAGGCGCGACCAGCTCTATAACGTGGCCTCGCCGGACGGCTGGATCAATCGCGTGAACTCCGAGACCACGACCAAGTTTGCGGCACCGGGAGTCAGGTTCTTCCTTCCCAATGATTGGACACTCGCCCTCAGTGCGACGAGGGGTACGAGCGAGCACATCCAGTACCAGCGCCGCGACACCGCGAAGACGGGCGATAGCACCCTGTCGGTCCACGACTGCTTGTGCAACAAAAGCACCGTCTACGAAGTAGGCGCTGACGGCGCCCTGTTCGAGTTGCCGGGCGGGGAAGCGCGCGTCGCGGTCGGCGCCGGCTACCGCAGGAACGAGTACCTGCACTTCAACCATCTCACGGGTACGCCGACCACGGGTGGGAAAGAAGGCAGTCGGTTCGCTTACATCGAGGCGGATCTTCCGGTCTTCGGCAAGCCGGATGACATCGGGGACGGGAACCGGCTCTCGATCACGGCCGCCTTGCGCGGGGAGGATTACGACAGCTTCGGTGGCGTGATCCTGCCCAAGCTTGGCTTGATCTACGGCCCCAGTGCGGATCTCACGCTGAAGGCGTCATGGGGGAAATCGTTCAAAGGGCCGACGCTGCGCCAGCGCCACCTCGCACCGTACGTCATGCTGGCCCCGCCGGCCTACTTTGGCGGCACCGGCTATGCCGCGGACGCGACCATTCTCGCGGACGGCGGCGGCAACCGCGACCTGGGCCCGGAGCGAGCACGAACCTGGACCGCATCGCTGGCATTTCACCCGGATTCGATCCCGGGGTTGGACGTGGAAGTTACCTGGTACGACATCGACTATACGGATCGCGCACTGGAGCCGATCACCAACTTCTCTGAAGCGCTGAGCAATCCCATCTACGCGCAGTTCATCGAGCATGCTCCAACCCCCGCGACACTGGATGAACGGATCTCAGATGCGGCGACGTTCCATAACTTCGTAGGAGCCCCATATGACCCGGCGAACGTCGCGGCCCTAGTCAACCTGCAGCACACCAACGTCGCGCGCCAGGAGATCCGTGGTGTCGGTCTGTCGGGCGCGTATCGGTTCAACATCGGTGATGGCAGCATCTCGCTGCGCGGATCGGCGATCTGGTTGGACAGCACGCAGCAGAACACCGACCTCCAGGTGCCGTTCGACCTGGCGGGAACGTTGAGCAATCCTCCAAAGTTTGGTTGTCGATTGGGCGGCGTATGGACCAAGGGCCGCTGGACCATGTCGGCGTTCGTCAATCACAAGGGAGGCGTGAGAAACTTGCCCCGAGACGAGAAGACGGCATCATTCACTACGCTCGATGCGGCGCTGCGGTTCGCCACCACCGCCTCTGCCAACGTGCTTCCTGGGCTGGAACTCACGATTGCCGGGCAGAACCTGTTCAATCGCGTGCCGCCCCCTACCACGCCGTGGCTACCGGCGTATGCGCCGCCTTATGACGCGACCAACTACTCGGCCGTCGGCCGGTTCTTGAGCATCAGCCTATCCAAGCAGTGGTAGCAACATACCACTGCCGGCAGTCAAGTCAGGCTCGATGCTATGCCGAAGATGGTGTGACCACTAGGCGGGATCTTGTATCCGCTCGCATGGCTTTGGCTCAAGCAGATTCGGCCGGGATCACGAGTAATCGGCACGACATCAGACAATGCGATGGCTAAGGCATCTTCAGCACCCTTAAGCTGGAGCTGATAGTAGACAAGGCTTTCGCCTAGCGCGAATCTGCCCGCCTCGCGGTGTTCGACTACATCGAGGCCTTCTACATCCGAACACGCATACACTCGGCTCTAAACTGCCAATTGTCCGCTCATACGAAGAGCGGTTCAATCGCTTAGGGTGTGTGCCCTAGGTCCACTTTCCGAAGAACGGGGGTCACTCCACGCCGTCCCCTATAGTTCCTTCAGTTCCTTCAGTTCCTTCAGTTCCTTCAGTTCCTTCAGTTCCTTCAGTTCCTTTAGTTTAATCCACCACTGAAAAGCGTACCGCTGCTCCAATTCCGCCAAGCAGTAACATGTCATCGGCAGTTAGTTCAAGATCGAGATGCCTGTATCCATCGGCACGGAGCAGTCCGGATACATAAACGTCGAGATGCACCTCATCGACACCTTCCATCGATGAGAGCTGGACAGGAAATTTCAGATTGGAAAAGATGTCCGCAATGTGCTCCGAAAGCACTAGTGACTTGCGCGTCGACCTCAACTCCCACATGCCTGTTTTCATGGAGTTGAACTTGCCACCCTTAAGCTCTTTCAGCTCGCCTTTCCGGTGCGATCTGGTTGCTAAGGCGCCTAGGCTGGAAGAGATCTCTTCAGGCAACAAATCGTCTCCATAAATATAGAGGCCGACCATCAAAGAGTCGATGCTCGCATTGTCATCCGCCATGTTCATCCTCAAGGTTTCCAACTGAATCCCCATTGGGATCAATCACATCGCCAGTATCAGGGTTGACTCCAAAATCGTGATCTGCTCCCGCGCCCTTTGTGTTCCCTTTTACTCCTCTATGAAATCTCTCGCGAGCTTCTCGAGGACTGACACCGTTCCTCCTTCCCCATTCCGCAGCTCCCACTGGGCCCGGCTTATATCCAGGCGGGAACTGGTCAGACATCATGATTCCACAAGCAAAGGCACCTTGTGTCTCACAAGCCGAGTGCCCCATGTCGTGGGGCCACATGCCTGCAACGAACACTAGAGAGATTGACCCGCCCTGGACCAGCGATCTGCCAATCTGTCCCCAACCAACCGCTTGTGAGGACGCGATTGCCGGACGGGTCGCAGTGACTGAGATTGTGGCCAGCGTAGTGGGCTCAGTAACGTTCTCCTCGGGCGGCGGAGTTTCCTTCTCCTCACTGGCTTGCCGGCCGTCCGGGTCAGTAAACCGATACGGATTGTCGTCGGCATACCAGTACCGGTTGAAGTTATCTCCGGTATGACCGCTAGCGGTCACAGGATCGACACTGAGAAACCTCCCGATGCTCGGATCGTAATAGCGCTGTTGCATGTATGACAGCTGAGTTGCCGCATCCTCCACATGCCCCGTATACCCCGGCCCGTCCCGCCATGCGCGATTCGGCCGCCCGTACGGTTCGTAATCCGTCCGCTCCAGCACCGTCCGGCTCTGGTTGGTGATCGCCACGGGACTGCCCAGCGCATCGGTGTGCTGGTACTTCGTGGTGTACACGTTGGTCGCCACGTCGCGTTCGCGGATCGCCACCAGGCTCCCCTGCAGATAGATGTACTCGGCAACCTTGCCCGAGCGGTCGTCTCCGGTCATCGAGAGGCGGCCATCCTGCAGGTAGTGCGTGTACTTCTTGCCGGTCCCCACCTGGTCCAGCACCCGGCGCCCGTGGCCGTCGTAGGCATAGGTCGATGCCGGGCTGCCGCTGTTGCTGCGGAGCCGGTTGCCGAAGTCGAAGGCGTAGGTCCGGCCGCTCTTGTTGGCCAGGTTGCCCTGCACGTCGTAACCCAGCCCGATAACCGTCGCCCCGCTGCAGCTGCCGGTCTTGACGTTGGTCAAACGCCAGGTCGCAGTGTCGTAGCAGTAGTAGTGGTTGCGGGCATGGTTGCCTCCGGTCACGTGGACCCGGGTCAGGTTGTCGAGCGCGTCGTAGGCATAGGTCGCGGTGCCGAACATCGGATTGGAGGTCCCGTTGCCGGACACCACCTTCGTCAGCCGGTCGAGCACGTCGTAGGTCATCGTGCGGTTCCCGCGGTTCCCAGTCCTGCCGTCGCTGATGGCCGAAACGTTGCCGTTCTGGTCGTAGTCGTAGCCATCGTTGAGGAAGGCCGATGCGCCGCAGCTGCCGTAGAAGTCGCAGCTTGTGTCGGGCAAGCCGCGAGCGTTCTGGGTCAACGTGTGCTTGATCGCGTTGCCATAGGTGAACTCCTTGATGCCGCCGTTGGGGTGGTAGGTCACGCCGGTGGCATAGGTCCCGGCCTGCGTCGGCTGGCCCAGTGCGTTAGGTGCGTAGTTCACGGCCAGGCCGTGCCAGGTCAGCGACGCCAGGTGGCCGTTGCCGTTATAGGCGTAGTCGACCGGCCAGGTGAAGACGGTACCGAGCTTCAGGCTCTCCCGGCTGAGCAGCCGGCGCCGGTTGTAGGTGTAGCTGTTGACCGTCTGCTGCGCACCGGCGGTGTCGTTGCGGGTGGTCACCGCGTTGGGCAGGCCGTCGGCGTAGTACGTCCATGTCTGGTTGCCCAGGCCGTCCCCTGGGAACGTAAGCGTCTTGAGCCTGTTACGGCCGTCGTAGGTTCGCACCGCCTTGCGGGCAGTGATCGCCGTGGTGTTGCCGGTGGTGTGGCAGGCAGTACCCGCCGGCAGGCCAGATGCCGACCAGGTCAGGTTGCCGGCTCCGTCGTAACCCATGACAGTGGCGCCGGTTTCAGGCTCCACGGAGCGGCACAGTTCCTGGTAAGCGTTGTAAGCGTAGCGGCGCGTTGCGCTTTCGGTCCCGTCACCTTTGCGCCGCGTAATGGACGTCGGCTTGCCGAACACGTCACGATCGATCTCGGTAATTGCGTATCCCACGCCACCGCTACTGTGTTGCTGCACGAAGACCGGCGTATCGTAATTCGGCTGATCGAAGGCCTGGTAGTTCGTCCAAGAGTAGTATCCACGTGGATTTCTGGTCCGTGTGTAGTAACCGTCCGCGCCGCCCAGATACTCGGTGGTCGTCGTCAGCTGCCCCGTACCTTCCCAGTCCTGCCTGACCTGCGTGACGCGATCGAGTGCGTCGTAGGCCGTGTGGATGCCTTTGAGTGCGGTGTTGGTGTAGACGGCCGCGCCGTTGGTTCGCATGGGATAGGACCGGAACGCCGCCCGGCCCTTGGCGTCATACCGGGTGATCACCTCGGAGTGGGTGCCTGCCACATTGCCCAGGTCCAGGGTCTGCTCAACCACCGGTCGCCAAAGCGCGTCCAGCACGAGGATCTTCCGCCCGTTGCCCGTGAGGGTCGTTTGACGCCAATGGCCGGCTGGGACACCGTAGGCAGCGGCATGACCGGCGGAGAAATCGATGGTGGTCGCCGCCCACTTGGAGGTGTTGCAGACGTCGGCCTGCGTTTCGGACGGGTAGGTGATCTTGTTGACCCGCCCCATCGCATCGTGGTCATAGCACGTGCGTGAGTTCAGCTCGTCGTCGATCGACTTGATCCAGCCATTGTTGTCGACCACGGCCGTTTGCGTGGCGCCCGCGGTGGCTTCGGGCGTTGCCGGATATCGGATCGACTGCGGAATGCCGCGCTTCCAGCTCGACAGGGTGGTGATGTTGTTGTTGCCGTCCGCGACCGTCTTGAGCGTGCCCAACTGGCCAGCGAGGGAGGCTTCGTACGTGAACGTTTCCTGCACCTTGCCGAAGCTGTATGTCTTCGAGGGAAGCGCCTTCCATCCGTAGTCGACCTGGGAGATCACGGAGTCCGCCTGCCCGTCGCATGCGGCATGAGCAGGACTCGATGCGGCGCAGGTGGTCTTCTTGACCTGGCCCAGGACGTAGGTCGCAAGGTCATCGTGGTACTCGATGACCTCGGTGCGGCTGTAGGTCTGGGCGTTCGCCACAGGCACCACCAGCATGGCAGACAGGCACGCAATCAACGCGTACCTGCAGCGAACGAGATAGTCCATGTCTCTTCCTTGTCCTGTCGTGAGCGCATAAGACGGTTGTGCGAGCTGGGCGGACGCCACCCCATATCCGGATTGCCGGTGCGGCAGTGCCGCTCCTGCGCTGTACCGGCGGCGCGGTGCGGCCCGGCGAGCCCTGGTCGAAGTCGTCATCGGCACGTCCTCGGGCCGCGCTACGGGTTGGGCGCGCTGCTGCGCGTGACCCTGGTCGGCCGACCCAGCGTGTCGAGGCACCTGCCGGAGCACGTGGTGTCGACAGCCCATCTGAATCGCGTCGCCTGCAGCACCTTGGTGGTGCTCAGCTTGGGCCGCAGGAACGTAGCGGCCACCCGGTCACGCGCGTCCGGGTGGAATCCGATGAGCTTGGGAAATCCCGAGATCGCCGTACCGGTTGCGTAGGTATGGGTCTCGCTCTGCAAGGGTTGGGCTTGGGGACTGGCAGCGCGCGTATGTGCGAGCAGCAGGCCCTCGTCCAGCGTGTAGGTGTTGCCGAAGGTGTAGGTGTCCAGCGCGCCATCTGGTCCCAGTACCTTGGTTCTGGTCGTGCCGTTCGCCATCGGGGCAAACCCGATGTTGGACTGGTAGCTGTACTTCCAGATCATTGGCGTCAGGGCTGGACCTGTGACCTTCTTGCCGGTCAACACGCGCCGGTATCCTCCAAGGAAGCGGCGTGGAACCGTAGTGGGGTTCGAGCCCGGCATGACGGCCCCTGGGGCATAGCAGCCATCGGTGACCGCCGATCGACCCAGAATCACTTGATCCACGCGGAAGACCGCGCGGGCCCCGGAAGGGGAATCGACGGTGTAGCCTCCGAAGTCGGTATCGGCGACCGTCGTCGCGTCCGGATTCACGGTTTGCGTCCAGGCAAGGTTCTCGCACGGTCGCTGGATGGAGTTGGGCGGCGGCGGGTGTGAGGTACCCCAGTAGCGCCAGTTCGTTCCATCTGGATTGCGGACTTCGGCAAGTGGCTGGCCACTAATGAGGTTGGCGGTCACGTTCGCCGAATTGTAGGTATAAGACCAAGCTCGGCCATTAGCGTTCACCGAGCTCAGGTAGCCGTTGGAATAACCCAACGTGATCAGGCGACCGTCGTTGGATTCGATTCGGTCCAGCTTTACCAGTTCATTGGTTTTGTTGGAGTACGTGTAGGTGACCCAGTTACCAAAGCGGTCCTCGATCCGGGTGGGGTACAGCGCAAGTGTGGCCAGTTGCATTGACACCTCCATCAGCTGAATCTCGCAGCCGAATGGTCCAATTGCGCAGTAGTTCAGGGCTGAATTACTAACAGGAAGGCTGCTTTCCAGCGCCATCCAATCGAACCAGTACTTCGTGCCATCTGGACGTACGACGAGGTAGCCCTCCCCTTGGCCAAAGATCCGCTCAGGAGAACCCGCTGGCGCCGACGTGTTCCGATTCTTGAGTGTGGTGATGCACGAGGCTGCGTCGTGGCTGGTCGTGACCCAACGGTAGGGTCCCCCGGAAGACGGCAATGGCATTCCCGCTGAATTGTAGACAAGCAAACCCGAGCTGCCATCAGGGTAATGAACGGTGGGAGGGTTCCAGAACATGTGCGCGCGGAACGCGTCCGGATACGGCTCGCCAGGCGGCGGTTCCATCAGCCAAGCCTGCGTGATCGAACAGTTTTTCGTGGGCTGAGCGGTGTCAGACGTAATCCATCCTGCTGTCGCCGAGTAGGTAGCCTCAATTTTCGGCAGGCCAATGGCCCAGTCGCCCAGTCGCGTTTGAGGATAGCCATAGGAGAAGGAGTTGAACTGCTTGACGGGATCGGTAGCCACCAGGATTCGACGGAACTCGACAGACAGCTTGCTGTTGCCCGGGATATCCACATCGACCACATTGAACGTCAGTGATCCGCTCTCCAGGCCATGCTGGTCTCCAAACTCGTTGCTTGGAATCGTCCTGTTCCGCTCCTGTCGCTTGAGCAGCGAATCCTTACGCAGATCGACGCCATACGCAGGTTGCTGAGCCAGGGAAGGGGCCGAGACTAGCAAGGCGAGTGCGGCGATACAGAAGCCAGAATGTCTCAGATGTGCGGCCCATCCGGTGCCGGGTTGCCTAGATGCCGTGTTCATAGGTTTGCGGTCGCTCCTGCGCCTGTTCATCCGGTTTAGAACTCCAAGGGGGTGTCACAAAGCCGCGCACCTCACCAATACACACACGACCATTTGAGTCGCGCACCACGGGTGATCCTCGAAGAGGGGCGTTCTCGAATAAGGGAAAACTCGGTGGTGCACCGAAGGCAGCGCTGAGAGAGGGGGCCATGTCTGGCTGCGCGAGACTCGAACAGAAGGAAGCAGACATTCACGTCCACGCCCTCCCCACGGCTTGCATACCCCGCAAAGGCGCGAGCCGATAAATTGCAGGGGCAGCACTGGTTGGCTGCGGGCCAGTCCGTGCACGAGAGAGAGCTCGGGCCATAACTGGCACTGGTCGATTCAGAGCAGAAGGCACGCGGCACACGTTCTGTGCGCCTACCCCTTCATTGCGCTCGCTTAACCTATCGGGCGCTTTGCCCGAGACTCCATGACAAGGCATGCGTCCCCCAGATATCCGTTCTGTCCCTACGCCATCCCTGGCTCCCCCGAGGGGATGGCGCCATGCGTGCCAGCGGATCTTGCGCCTTCCGTATCCGTTGTCAAGCGGCTAGCGCAGGTAGTGTTCCCCTCCGAAGTTTAGGGGCCCCCGCTGACGCAAAACTGTGCAGCCCCACGGTCTGGTTGCTAATGAAAGCGTTAGCTGCCGTTGGAGCCAGCGGAACATGAAGCGCGGATCGAAAGTGCTGTCTTCCAAGGAGCGTAGTTGGGCCGCTCACGGGTTGCCCGAGCAGGCAGGCACATCGTGACGTGTATTCCTTCCTCATCTGAATCAAACTCCGCCGCTTTCCCCCACCGCGCCTCCCGATGATCAACGGCCTAGCCTTCCGCCACCCCCTCGCATTCTGGTTCGGCTGCGCACTGCTGGTGGGCGGGGTGTTCGCCCACGCGCCGATGTTCATGATGGGGCAGCACACGCACTGGCAGATGGTGGGCATGCCGATGACCACGGAGATGTGGCTGGGCATGGCCGCGATCCCGCTGGGGCTGGCGCTGTCGACGTTCGGCATGCTGCCGCGGCTGCCCGGGGCCGGCGTGGCGCCCGCGGCGCAGCTGCATTTCCATGTCGCCGACGGAGTGGCGCTCAACCGGGCGCACCTGGGGCTGGTGGCGGTGCTGGTGGTGGCGCTGGCGGTGGACGTGATGAAGCCGGCCACGCTCGGCTTCGTGATGCCGGGCATGCGCGCCGAATACGCCATCGGCACCTCGAAGGCGAGCCTGCTGGCGCTGTTCGCGCTCACCGGCACCACGGTCGGGTCGATCTTCTGGGGCCGCATCGCCGACCATGCCGGGCGCCGGGCGGCGATCCTGCTGTCGGCGCTGATGTTCATGGGCACCGCGATCTGCGGGGCGATGCCGACCTTCGAATGGAACCTGGCGATGTGCTTCCTGATGGGCGCGTCGGCCGGCGGCCTGTTGCCGATCACCTTCACCCTGATGGCCGAGACCGTGCCGGCCGCACACCGCGGCTGGCTGCTGGTGGCGCTGGGCGGGATCGGCACGTCGGCGGGCTACCTGCTCGCGGCAGGCGCTGCGGCCTGGCTGGAACCGATGTTCAGCTGGCGCGTGCTGTGGCTGCTGGGCTTGCCGACCGGCGCGCTGATCCTCGTGCTCAACCGCTGGATCCCGGAGTCGCCGCGGTTCCTGTCGAACGCCGGCCTGCACACCGCCGCGCGCGAGGTGCTGCGTCGCTTCGCGGGGCCGGGGCGCGATGCGGTGGAGGTGGACGATGCCGCGCATCCGGGCGCGCCGGTGATCGAGGAATCGCATCCGGTCACCGGCCTGCGCGCGCTGCTGCACGGGCGGCATGCGCCGATCACCACCGGGCTGCTGGTCTGCGGCGTGGCGTGGGGACTGGCCAACTTCGGCTTCCTGCTGTGGCTGCCGACCAACCTGGTGGAACTGGGCGTGGAAGCCGACGCGGCCAGCGCCCTGCTCGCGCGCTCGGCGCTGCTGGCGCTGCCCGGGATCGCGGTGGTGATCTGGCTCTACCACCGCTGGAGCAGCGTGCGCGCGCTGGTGCTGTTCATCGCGTTCACCACGCTGTCGCTGCTGGCGTTCGCGGCGATGGGCTTCGCCGGCGTGCGCGAGCAGGTGTGGGTGGTGGCGGCCACGGCCGCGCTGCTGGTCAGCGTGAGCGGGGTGATCGCGATGCTGATCCCGTACGCGGCCGAGATCTACCCGGTGCGCCTGCGCGGCACCGGCTCGGGCGTGATCGCGGCGAGTTCGAAGGCCGGCGGCATCCTCGGCGCGGGGCTCGGCGTGGTCGGCTTCTTCGATCATTTCGCATGGTCGGCGCTGCTGATCGCCGCGCCGATGGCGCTGTCGGGGTGGATGCTGCTGCGGCACGGGATCGAAACGCGCGGGCGGCGGCTGGAGGAGATCGAGACGGCGCTGGCGGGGCCGCGGTAGAGGCGGGAACGCGGGCGGACCCGCCTGGCGGGATGCGCCGCGCCAAGTGCGCTTCATCCCGTAGCGTCGGTCCCCGCGCTTCCCCGATTCCGGCGTATGAACTCCACCATCAGCGACGCCGCCTGCTCCGCGTGCGTCTCCAGCAGCAGGTGGCCGCCATCGAGCACGTGCGCCTCCATCCTCGGCAGGGCGCGCATCCACGACAGCACTTCGTCGAGTTCGAAGTAGATGTCGTGCCGGCCCCAGACCATCAGCGCCGGCGGCTGGTGGCGTTCCAGATACGCAGCGATGTCGTCGAAGCGCTCGGCGTAGCGGCCGTAGTCGGCGATCAGCGCCCGCTGCGTTTCGAGGTGCCCGGGCCGTTGCATCACCCGCCAGTCCTCTTCCCAGTGCGCGGCGGGAATGCGCGCGGCCACCTCGGCGGGAACGCCGGAGACGTAGGTGTCGCGCGTGCCTTCCAGGCTTAGGTGCGCGGTGACTTCGGCTTCTAGTTCCGGGGTGGGCCGCTCCCAGTAGGCGCGCGTCGCGGCCCAGCCCTCGCCCCAGCCCGAGCGGTGTGCGTTGGCGTTCTGCACGATCAGGCCCAGCACCTGCTCCGGCGCGTCCATCGCCACGTGCAGGCCGACCGGCGTGCCCCAGTCGTGCAGGTAGATATGGCGCGGCCCCACGCCGAGCCGATCCAGCAGTTCGACGATCGCCTCGCCGATGCCGTGGAAGGTGGCGTCGGGCATGGGGTCGGAGTCGCCATGGCCGGGCAGATCGGGCGCGATCACGTGCGCGGCCTGTGCGAGCGCGGGCGCGACCTGCCGGAACATGCGCGAAGAGTTCGGCGTGCCGTGCAGGAGCAGCAGGGCGGGCGCGTCCGGGTCGCCGGCCGTCGAATACGACAGGTCGCGGCCGCTGGACAGGCGCAGGCGTTGGGTCTTCATCGCGCGATCGTGTGGTGTGCGACCGGGACGAATCTAGGGAAGCGGCGTTAGCGGTGGGTGAGCGCGGCGTGGAGGCAGCTCGTGTGCCGTGCGCGGGCGTCCGAATGCGACCACGCGAAGCCCATTGCCGCCTCCCGGCGGACCCGGTGGTGACCGCGCTGGATGCACGGCGACTTCGCTGGGGTCGCGATCGGCGACTTCCGCTGCAACCGGCGTCATGATCGCCGCATCCGCTTCCACCGAACCCTCCAGAGCCGCCGCCATGTCCCGTGCCTTCGCCCTGCTCCTCGCCTGTTGCCTGCCGCTCACCTCGCTGGCGCAATCGCCCCCCGCGCCGACCGCCACTGCCGCGCCGGCCTCCGAATCGGCTGTCGATCCCGCACGGCAGGCGCTGGACGCCTGGCTGGCGGCGTTCAACTCCGGCGAACGCGCGCCGCTGGAGGCCTATCGCGAGCGTTGGAAGCCGGACATGGACGTGGACCGGATGCTGGAGTTCCACGCCGAGACGGGCGGGCTGCGGCTGGTGCGGCACGAGCCCTCGGAACCCGGCAAGGCCTACGCGCTGCTGCAGGAGATGGAATCCGACACGGTCGCGCGCATGCAGATGACGGTGACGCCGGGCGAGCCGGCGCGCCTGGAGATCCGCACGATCGATCCGCCCGAGGACCTGCGCGTGGCGCGCATGACGGCGTCCGCCGCCATCGATGCACTGGTGGCGAAGGCCGATGCGCAGGCGGCGAAGGACGCGTTCTCCGGTGTGCTGCTGGTCGCCGATGGCGATGACGTGTTGCTGCAGCGTGCATGGAACCGCGCCGGCGCCCCTGCCGATGCGCCGATCACGCTGGACACGAAGTTCCGCATCGGATCGATGAACAAGATGTTCACTGCCGTCGCCACGCTGCAACTGGTGCAGGCCGGCAAGCTGTCGCTGGACGGCACGGTGGGCGAATACCTGCCGGGTTATCCGAATGCGGAGATCGCGAAGGTGACGATCCGGCAGTTGCTGACGCACTCGGGCGGCACCGGCGATTTCTTCGGGCCGGAGTTCGATGCGCAGCGGCTGTCGCTGAAGACGCACGACGACTACGTGCGCCTGTTCGGTGCGCGCGCGCCAACGCATCCGCCGGGTGCCGAGCAGCGCTATTCGAACTATGGCTTCCTGCTGCTCGGCGCGATCATCGAACGGGCCAGCGGACAGTCGTACTACGACTACGTCGACGCGCACGTGTTCGCCCCTGCCGGGATGCAGGGCAGCGGATCGCTGCCCGAGGACGTGGCCGTGCCGGGCCGCGCGACCGCCTACATGCGCAAGGACGGCGCCTGGACCGATGCGGCCGACACCTTGCCGTATCGCGGTACCGCCGCTGGCGGCGGCTACAGCACCGCCGGCGACCTGCTGAAGTTCGCGCGCGCCCTGCTGGCGGGCACGTTGCTGTCGCCGGAGCTGCTGGCCGAGGCCACGCGCAACCAGACCCCGTGGTACGGCTACGGATTCATGTCGCGCGAACAGGACGGCGTGCGCATGTTCGGTCATGGCGGCGGCGCGCCGGGCATGAATGGCGACCTGCGCGTCTATCCGGCGCAAGGCCTCGTGGTGGTGGGACTGGCGAACGTGGATCCGCCTGCCGCCAATCGCCTCGTCGATTACTACCTGCTGCGCAGGCCGCTGCCGGCGACGCTTGCACGGTAGCCGGAAGACGGGTCATTCGTTCTGGGGAAACCCCCGGCTTTGCCGGGGGACTGGCGATGGTTCGACCTTTCCGGCGGTCGGCTTTGAAGCCCCTCTCCCACTGGGAGAGGGGTTGGGGTGAGGGTACGGCGAAGCCGCGATGGTTCAGTTGTCCGGTCTTCGCCGTGCCCTCATCCGCCCTTCGGGCACCTTCTCCCGGAGGGAGAAGGGAAGTGCATGCCGTTTTCAAGCGAGGCATGGTTTGATTGCCCCTTTGAGGGGCTCACCCCTTTAAAGCCCACGGCTTTGCCGGGAGATACTCACTGGGGGTCGGGTGCAGTCCTCGTGGTCTGCACACTGGCCGTGGCGTCGGCGCGAGCCGGGTCGCGCTGTTCGACACGGGCGGCTAGGGGGAGTGTCGATGCATCCGGCGCGCGTTCAGCGCCGCTGCGCCAGCGCCCCGTCCAGCGCCAGCCGTGCCTGGAACCCGGCCTTCTCCAGCCGCCGCGACACCTCGCGCGGCACGTCGCGCCCGCTGGTGAGCCTGTTGGGCATGCCGGTGTAGTGGAACAGCCTGCCGCCCCTGCGCAGCACGCGCGCAAGCTGGTCGTAGAAGGCCTGCGAATAGAGTTCGCCGGCGATGCCGAAGCGGGGCGGGTCGTGCAGGATTGCGTCGAAGCCGGCGTCGGGCAGGCGTTCGATTTCCTGCACCACGTCGCCATGGCGCAGGCGCAGCCGTCCGCCGTGCGCGGGCGCGTCCGGATCGGGCGACCAGGGGTTGAGCGTGCGCAGCCACAGCACGTCTTCGCTCTTCTCGAACGAAAGAATCTCCGCCGCGCCGGCCTCCAGGCAGCACGCGGCGAAATAGCCGAGCCCGCCGCAGGTGTCGAGCACGCGAAGCCCGCGCGGTGCGACCAGCGCCACCTTGCCGCGCGCGTCCTCGTACGGCGAGACCTTCGCGGTCGGCAGCATCTTGATGCCGTCGATCTCGAAGGTCGGCGGGCCCCAGGAGGTGGGCACCAGCTTGTAGAGCGCCCGGCCATAGCGCGAGGCGGGAACGAACGCTGCGCCATCCCAGTAGTGGATGCTGCGGTCCTTGAGGCGTTCGGGGTAGGGGAAGTCGCGGTCCTGCCAGCGCCAGTGCGTCGGCGCGAGGGTCGCCTGCGTGGTGGTCCGCCCCAGGTCCAGCGAACCGGACCAGATGCCGGCCCCGGCATCGCGCGCGGCGCACAGCGCGTCGGCGACGTCGCGGGTCAGCAGGGGTCCGGTGGCGTGCGGCACGGGCGGGGGGTGTCGACGGGGGGCGCCATCGTAACCGCTGCGGCGGCCGCGACCGGCACGGCGACTACGCGGCGGGCCGGCGCGTTGGGCCCGTGCGATGCGTGCCGGAAACGCACGCGCGCGCCGACTGCGATCCGACGCGCGAAGCATGGGGTCGGCAACCGTTCCGGGCCTGATCGGGGGAGGGCATCGCCAAGTGGCTCGGGGTCCGTTGTCCGCCCGGGCACCGCCGCCGCGTTGCTTCTGGCACAGGGGCCTACCGGAGTCGCGATCATGACGCCGACCGACCTGCAACGCCTGCTCGCCGCCGCCGGCCACTACACCGGCGCCATCGATGGCGAGATCGGCCCCAAAAGCCTTGCCGCCATCGATGCGATCCTGACCGCGCATGCGGCCGAATGCACCTCCGATCCCGCGAGGTGGTCGGCCAGGCGCCGCTCGGCCGGCGCCGCGCAGCTGGCGCTCAGGCACGCCGGCTGCGACCCCGGCGTCATCGATGGCTACGCCGGCAACCAGACCACCGGCGCGCTGCTGCAGTGGAACCATCGCCAGGCCTACGGCCGCGACCTGGTGCTGGACACCACGCGTACAGGGCCGGCCGTCGACAGCGGCTTCCCGAAGCAGTCCGGATGCAACGGGTACTACGGCGCGCCGGGGCCGGCGGTGGAGCGGCAACTGGTGATGGTCGACCTGCCGTTCCCGATGCGCCTGGACTGGAACCTGTCCCGGCGGGTGACGCGGGTGCAACTGCACGCGCGCTGCGCCGAGAGTGCCCTCGCGGCGATGAAGGAAATCCTGCGCAAGTACGGCCTGGACGAGCTGCGGCGCCTGGGACTGGACCGCAACGCGGGCACCTACAACCCGCGCCGCATGCGCGGTGGTTCGGCGTGGTCGATGCATGCCTACGGCTGCGCCTGGGATTTCTTCGCCGGGCCGAACGGCCTGACCACGCGCTGTCCGCAGGCGTTGTTCTGCGGGCGCGAGTACAGAAAGTTCTTCGACATCTGGGAGGCGCACGGCTGGATCTCGCTCGGCCGCGCCATCGGCCGCGACTGGATGCACGTGCAGGCGGCGCGGCTGTGAGCGCGCGCACCGCGTCGCGCGGGCGGCCGCGGTTCACCGCCGGGCGGGCCTGACCCGACCGCAAGCGCTTTTTCCCCGGTCGCCGGCCGTCGCGGCTTGCGCGCAAGCGGATTCCGGTCGCGCGCAAAGCAAGTCCGGCGACGCGCAAGCGGAATCCGCTCGCGCCCGCAGTGGCGAGTGTCACGCGCGGACGCAGTTCGCTCGCGCGCAAGTGGGATCCGGTGGAACGCAAGCAAGACCCGGTTGCGCGCAAACGGAATCTGTTTGCGCCCGGAGTGAAGGAGAGCCACGCGCGGGTGCAATCTGCTGGCGCGCAAGCGGAATCCGGCGGCGCGCGACTAGTCCTTGCCCGCGCGCAAGCCGCGCTGTCTTGCGCGCGAGCGCAATCCAGTTGCGCGCAAGCCGGATCGTGCGGCGCGTGGGGTGCGTCTGCTTGCGTGCCGCGCATATCGATGCAGCTCCGCGCCGCAAACCGTCTTCACCTCGATCGAAGGCCCGCGTCGCCACCATGTCGTCGACAGAGGCGCAGGGTTGCAAGGCGCCCCCGGCCATTTCGAAGACATCACGAGGACACCCGATGCTGCTTTCCAGGAGTTCCGTTCGTTCCCATTCGCACCGCGCGCCTGCGTCGGCTCCGCTCGCCTTGCTGACGGTCGCGCTGCTGGCGGCGTGTTCGCCGGCACCGGAACCGGCGCAGGACGCGTCGCGCGATACGGCGCCGGCTACCACGGCGCCCGCGCCCGTCGAGGTTGTGGAGGGACCGGGCGCGACTGCACCCGGCGACGAAACGATCGGCGGCGACGGCTCCGAAATCCGGCTCGACGCGCTGACCGAACAGGACCTCGCCGACGCCGACCTCTCCGGTGAACTCGCCTGCAGCTTCTCCGCCGACGATGCGGCGCCGATCCTGCTCGCCCGCGGCATGGTCGCCTCGGGGGAACCGGCGCAGGGCATCGTCAAGGTCGCGGGCTACGTGGAAGTGATCCGCGCACCCGGCGGCTTCGACGGCATCCTCGAGAATCCCACCTTCACCGGGCAGGGCAAGACCATCGTCATCGCCGTGACCGGCCCGGCGACCGGCGGTGGCGAATCGCCACCGCGCCCGGCCACGCTCACCTACCAGCGCGCCGATGGCGCCAGCCGCACGTTCGACGGGCGCTGGCAGTGCGGCCCCTGAGCGGATCCTGACGGCAGGTGCGTGCGCCCGCGAGCACGCGCTCGAGGCAATGAAATTGTGTACCCGCCGCGGCGTTCGCTAGGGTGCGCCGATGTCCGGTCGTTTCCCTCGTCTCCGCCATGTCCGTGCCCGTGCGCTCCGCGCAGCCCTGCTGGGGCTGCTCGCGCTGTGCATGACGGTGCAGGGCGGCCTGGCGGCCGTGGGCGAACTGCACGACGTGGTCGCGCATGCCGACCAGTCCACCCTCCATGTCGAACACGCATCCGGCCAGGACGACGCAGCCGCAGCCGCGGGCGACGCGCCCGCCGACACGCTGCATGTCCTGCTCCACTTCGCCCACTGCTGCGGCCATGCCGCCGGCCTCGATCCGCCGCGCATGGGGGCTGACTGGTCGCCCGCGTCCGGGGCGCGGCCGCTGACGGCCATGGCCTCGCCCGCGCTGCCGCCGCAACTGCGCCCCCCGTTCCGACCTCCGATCCAGGCGTAAGGCCCGACTGGCCAGACGGCCAGCTTCCCGTCCTGTCCGCTTCATCGGAGCACTCCCATGCGATTGCGATCCACGGCCGTGGCCGTGTGCGTCGCGGCCTGCGCCGCGACCTGGCCGGCGTTGGCCGCCGAGCCCCTGACCCTGGACGACGCGTTCGCGCGCGTCGCCGACACCCATCCCGAACTTCGCCTGTTCGGTCCGCGGCGCGAGGCGCTGGACGCCGAACTCGAGCGCGCGTCCGCGAGGCCGGCGTACGTGGCCGGCGCCACCCTCGAGAACGCCTTCGGCAGCGGCGCCGCCAGCGGCGTGGACCACGCCGAACTCACCCTGAGCCTGGCTTCCGTGCTCGAGCGCGGCGGCAAGCTGGACGCGCGGCGCATCCTGGCGCAGGGCCGGATCGATGCGCTGGCGATCGAGCGGGAAACCCGCCGCCTGGACCTGCTGGCCGAAGTGGCGCGCCGCTACCTGGCCGTCGTCGTGGCGCGGCAGCAGGCCGGCATCGCCCGCATCGACATCGCGCAGCGCCGGCGCACGGTCGATGCGGCCCGGCAGCGACACCGCGCCGGCGCTTCCCCGGAATCGGTGGTGCTCACCGCGCAGGCGGCGCTGGCCGGCGCGGAGCTGGACCAGGCGCGCGCGGAGCAGCAGGCGCTGGCCGCGCGCCAGCACCTGGCGGCGATGTGGGGCGAGCAGGCGCCCGCGTTCGACGTCGCGGACGTCGATGTCCTGCGCCTGGACGACGTGGCGGAGTTCGCGGAGCTCGCGCAATGGCTCGAGCGCACGCCGGAACTGGCGCGTTTCGCCGATGCACGGCGCATCGGCGAAGCACGGATGCAGCTGGCGCAGGCCGAGGCCAGCGCGGATGTCGAGTGGCAGCTCGGCGTGCGGCGCCTGCAGGCCAGCGACGACTTCGGCCTGGTCGCGGGCGTGTCGGTTCCGCTGGGCGCATCCGCACGCGCGCAACCGGGCATCCGCGCCGCGCGCGCCGAGCTGGCCGCGCTGGGGATCGAGCGCGAAGCCGCCGGGCTGTCGCTGTACGCCACGCTTGCCGAAGCGCACGGTCGTTACCGGGTCGCGCAGCTGGAGGTGTCGCGCATCGGCGATGACGTCCTGCCGCGACTCGCGCGCGCGCAGGCGTCGGCGGCCACGGCCTACCGCGCCGGCGCGGCGAGCTACCTGGAATGGGCCTCGCTGCAGGCCGAACACACCGCGGCGCTGCGCCGGCAGCTCGACGCGGCCCTCAACGCGCAGCGCGCCCTCATCGAGATCCAGCGACTGACCGGCCAGGCGTTCCTCGCCGGCCCGGCGCCGTCGACGCAAGGAGCCACGCCATGACCCCTGCTTCCGCACCGCGGCCGCGGCTGGCTGGATGGATGCTTGTGCTGTCCCTGTTCCTGTCGGCATGCGGCGACGGCCACCGCGACGGCGATGGCCACGGCCATGCGGACGAGGAGGCGCACACATCGGACGAACACGCCCGGGCGGGGGAACACGGCGGACGCCTGCTGGAGCAGGACGGGTTCGCGGTGGAACTGGCGATCGCCGAGGACGGCGCCCCGCCGAAGTACAAGGCCTGGCTGTATCGCGATGGCGAGCCCTTGCCGGCCACCGCGGGCAGCATGCAGGTCGAGCTCGAACGCCTCGGAGGCGTGCGCGAGCGCCACCGGCTCGAACCGCAGGCCGACGGCAGCCTGATGGCCGCGTCGGTGGTGGGCGAGCCGCACTCGTTCGACGTGGAGGTGCGGGCCAACATCGACGGCGAGGCTCTGCGCTGGAGCTACCCGAGCTACGAAGGCCGCACCACGATCGCCGCGGACGTGGCGAAGGCCTCCGGCATCCGGGTGGCGCCGGCCGGGCCGGGCACCATCGCCGACGAGCATGAAGTCCAGGGGCTGCTGACCCCGGTCGAAGGCCGCGTCGCCAGCGCGACCGCGCGATTCCCCGGCCCGATCCGCAGCCTGCGGGCGAGCGTGGGCGATGCGGTGCGCGCCGGGGAGCCGCTGGCCACGATCGAGAGCAACCTCAGCCTGAGCACGTACACCGTCGCCAGCCCGATCGCGGGGGTGGTCACGCAGCGCAACGGCACCGTCGGCGGCATGGCGACGGAGGGCATGGGGCTGTTCGAGATCGCGGACCTGTCGACGCTCTGGGTCGACCTGCACATCTTCGGCGCCGACGCGCAGCACATCCGGCCGGGGGTGCCGGTCGCGGTCACCCGGCTCAGCGACGGCGCCACCGTCACCACGACGCTGGAGCGTGTGCTGCCCGGCACCGCGACCGCCAGCCAGAGCACCGTGGCCCGCGCCACCCTCGACAACGACGATGGATCGTGGCGGCCCGGCAGCGCGGTGACGGCGCGCATCACGGTGGACCTCGAGCCGGTCGAGCGGATGGTGCCACTGGCCGCCGTGCAGCGGTTCCGCGACTGGGACGTGGTGTTCGTGCGGGTCGGCGACACCTACGAGGTCCGGCCGCTGGAACTGGGCAAGCGCGACGGCGAACGGGTGCAGGTGCTGTCGGGCCTGGACGCCGGCGCGATGGTCGTGGTCGAGCAGAGTTACCTGGTGAAGGCCGACATCGAGAAATCGGGGGCCTCGCATGACCACTGACAGGCGCGGCGCACTCGAAGCGATCATCCGCTTCGCCATCGCGCAGCGGTGGTGGATGCTGGCCTCGACGCTGGTGCTGGTGGGCGTGGGGATCTGGAGCTTCACCCGGCTCCCGATCGACGCCACGCCCGACATCACCAACGTCCAGGTGCAGATCAACGCCGAAGCCCCGCGCTACTCGCCGCAGGAGGCCGAGCAGCGGGTGACGTTTCCGGTCGAGACCGCGCTCGCCGGCCTTCCGGGGCTCGACTACACCCGTTCGATCTCGCGTTACGGGCTGTCGCAGGTCACCGTGGTGTTCGAGGATGGCACCGACCTCTACTTCGCCCGCCAGCTGGTGGGCGAGCGGCTGCAGCAGGTGGGCGCGCGGCTGCCCGCAGGCATCGAGCCCGCGATGGGGCCGATCGCCACCGGCCTGGGCGAGATCTTCATGTACACGGTCGAAGCCGATCCGGCGGCACGCAAGGACGACGGCACGCCATGGACCGCCACCGACCTGCGCACCCTGCAGGACTGGGTGATCCGCCCGCAGCTTCGCGACACGCCGGGGGTGACCGAGGTCAATACCATCGGCGGGTTCGAGCGGCAGATCCACATCACCCCGGACCCGGCCAGGCTGGTGGCGCTCGGCCTGACCCTGGGCGACGTGGTGGCTGCGGTCGCCGCCAACAACGAGAACGTCGGCGCCGGCTACATCGAGCGCAACGGGCAGCAGCTGTTGGTGCGGGTGCCGGGCCAGGTGTCCGGGCTGGACGAGATCCGCGCGATCGTGCTCGACCGGCGCGGCGGCGTGCCGATCCGCGTGGGCGATGTCGCCAGCGTCGGCGAAGGGCCGGAGCTACGCAGCGGTGCCGCCACCCAGAACGGGCGCGAGGTGGTGCTGGGCACGGTGATGATGCTGGTCGGTTCCAACAGCCGCGACGTGGCGCAGGCCGCGGCCGCCCGTCTGGAGCAGGCCGCCGCCAGCCTGCCGCCGGGCGTGACCGCCAGCGCGGTGTACGACCGCACCGCGCTCGTCGACCGCACCATCGCCACCGTCTCCAGGAACCTGCTCGAAGGCGCGCTGCTGGTGGTCGTGGTGCTGTTCGTGTTGCTGGGCAACTTCCGGGCGGCACTGATCACCGCGGCGGTGATTCCGCTGGCGATGCTGTTCACCATGTCCGGGATGGTGCGCGCCGGCGTGTCGGGCAACCTGATGAGCCTGGGCGCGCTGGATTTCGGCCTGATCGTCGATGGGGCGGTGATCATCATCGAGAACTGCCTGCGCCGCTTCGGCGAGATGCAACGCGCGCTGGGCCGGACCATGACCGACGCGGAGCGCCACGACGTGGCGGCATCCGCCACCGCCGAGGTGATCCGGCCGAGCCTGTTCGGGCTGGGCATCATCACTGCGGTCTACCTCCCGGTCTTCGCGCTCACCGGGATCGAGGGAAAGATGTTCCACCCGATGGCGATCACCGTGGTGCTGGCGCTGAGCGGAGCCATGGTGCTGTCGCTGACCTTCGTTCCCGCCGCGGTCGCGGTGTTCCTGGGCGGCCGCGTCGAGGAGAAGGAGAACCGGCTGATGCGCTGGACCAAGCGCCGCTATGCGCCGGCACTCGCCTGGTCGTTGCGCCATCGCGGCATCGTGCTCGGAAGCGCGGTGGCGCTGGTGGTGGCCTGCGGCCTGCTGGCCACCCGCCTGGGCACCGAGTTCATCCCGGACCTGGACGAAGGCGACATCGCCCTGCATGCGCTGCGCATCCCCGGGACGGGGATGGACCAGTCGGTGCGCATGCAGATCGCCCTCGAGGAGCGGATTTCCCGTTTCCCGGAAGTCGAACGCGTCTACAGCAAGATCGGCACCGCGGAAGTGGCCTCCGACCCGATGCCGCCGTCGGTGGCGGATACCTTCCTGATCATGAAGCCGCGGGACGACTGGCCCGATCCGCGCAAGCCGCGCGCGCAGCTGATCGCGGAGATCGAGACCGCGGTGGGCGGATTGCCCGGCAACAACTACGAGTTCACCCAGCCGATCCAGATGCGGATGAACGAGCTGATCTCGGGCGTGCGCGCGGAAGTCGCGATCAAGGTCTTCGGCGACGACCTCGACACGCTGGTCGCCGTGGGCGGACAGGTCGCCGACGTGGCCCGGTCGATCGCCGGTGCCGCCGACGTGAAGCTGGAACAGACCACGGGCCTGCCGCTGCTGACGGTGACGCCCGACCGGGTGGCGCTGGCCCGCTACGGACTGAATCCGGGCGTCGTCCAGCGGACCGTCGCCACGGCGGTGGGCGGCGAGGTCGCCAGCCAGCTGTACGAGGGCGATCGCCGCTTCGACATCGTGGTCCGGCTGCCGCAGCGGCTGCGGCAGGATCCGGTGGCGCTGGCCGACCTGCCGATCCCGTTGCCGGCCGATTTCAGCGCCGACGAGGCCGGCCACCCTGCGGTCGGCGGGGTGGGCGCGCCGCGCACCGTGCCGCTGCGCGAGGTGGCGGCAATCGACATCGTCGAGGGCCCCAGCCAGATCAACCGCGAGAACGGCAAGCGCCGGGTGGTGGTGGTCGCGAACGTCCGCGGCCGCGACCTGGGCGGGTTCGTCGAGGAACTGCAGGCGCGGGTGGCGAGCGGGGTGGAGATTCCGCCCGGGTACTGGGTGGCGTACGGCGGCACCTTCGAGCAGCTGATCTCGGCCAGCCGGCGCCTGGCGGTGGTGGTGCCGGTGACGCTGGCGCTGATCTTCGGGCTGCTGTTCATGGTCTTCGGATCGGCCCGGGATGCGGCCATCGTGTTCAGCGGCGTGCCGCTGGCGTTGACCGGAGGCGTGCTGGCGCTCGCGCTGCGCGGCATTCCGCTGTCGATCTCGGCGGGCGTGGGCTTCATCGCCCTGTCGGGCGTGGCCGTGCTCAACGGGCTGGTCATGATCAGCTTCATCCGCAGGCTGCGCGAGCAGGGCGATCGCCTGGAGATCGCGGTGGTGGAGGGCGCACTGACCCGGCTGCGGCCGGTGCTGATGACCGCGCTGGTGGCGTCGCTGGGATTCGTACCGATGGCGTTCAACGTCGGTGCCGGTTCGGAGGTGCAGCGGCCGCTGGCGACCGTCGTGATCGGCGGCATCCTCTCCTCGACCCTGCTCACCCTGCTGGTGTTGCCGGTCCTGTACCGCTGGCTGCACCGGGATGCGGATTCACCCCGGGCGCGGGAGGCCTGAGCGGGCCGGCGCGGCGCGGCTTCAGCCGTAGCGTGCCAGGAACATCTCCACCGCCGATTCGGCCACGGCCGCCTGCTGCGCTTGTGTCAGCGGCGGCTGGCCCATCGCCACCTGCGGCCAGAACGCGACGCCCTTGACCAGCGATTCGAGCTGCATCGCGGCGAAGGCGGAATCGCCGGTGCGCAGGCGGCCGTCGGCGGCGGCGGCGCGCACCCAGGCGGTCATGGCGTGTTCGCGCTGGCCGAGCAGTTCCACCAGCTGGCGCGCGAGGTCGGGAGAATGCAGGCCGGCGACGATGGCCACGCGGGCCAGGTCGGCGAAGTCGGGCTGGTGCAGCAGGCGCAGCTTGCGAGCCACCAGGTCCAGCAGTTGTTCGCGCAGCGGGGCGTCGGCGCGGTAGGGCGTGGCCTGCTCGTCGCCGCCGCTGGCCATCATCGCGTCGACGATATGCAGGAACAGCGCGTCCTTGCTGGCGAAGTGGTTGTAGACCGTGCGCTTGGAGACGCCGGCGCGGGCGGCGACGCGATCCATGCTGGTGGCCTCGAAGCCGGCGGCGCGGAACTCGGCCACGGCGGCATCGACGATCGCGGCGCGCTTGCGGTCGGTGAGGCGGGTGGGGGCGTCTGGGCGGGCGGGACGGGAGGCCATACGACAAAGTTTACACCGGGCAGTTTACTTTCCGGAATCTGGTAATTAAACTGCACAGTGTAGTTTCCGGATCCCGCCATGACCGCCCCTTCCCCGACGCGCCGCCGCACCCGCGGGCGCCGCCTGATCGCCCTGACCCTCGCCTTCGGAGTCCTCGCCGTGAGTGCCTGCAGCCTGTCGTTCGTCCGCACCAACCAGCCCCTGGCCGACTATCCGGCCTCGCCGCAGGCCGCCGATGGCCGCTTCAGCAACCCCAGGCCGCGCCCGCCCGATGGCCTGGCCTTCATGGCGCGGGTGCTGTGGGACTTCACCTTCAACAAGCCTGCCAGCACGGTGCCGGCGACGCCGCCGGTGGTGCTGCCGCTGACCCGCGCGGCGCTGGAGGCGGCGCCGGATCGCAGCCTGTTCCGGCTGGGGCATTCGACCCTGCTGATCAAGCTGCGCGGCGGGTTCTGGATCACCGATCCGGTCTTCGCCGAGCGCGCCTCGCCGTTCGCATGGATGGGCCCGAAGCGCTTCCACGCGCCGCCGATCGCGCTGGACGAGCTGCCGCCGCTGCGCGGCGTGCTGCTGTCGCACGACCACTACGACCACCTCGACCGCGATGCGGTGGTGGCGCTGGCCGCGAAGACCGAGGTGTTCCTCGCGCCGCTGGGCGTGGGCGACCGCCTGGTCGCCTGGGGCGTGCCCGAGGCGAAGGTGCGGCAGTTCGACTGGTGGCAGGAGACCGAACTCGACGGGCTGCGCATCGTCTCGACGCCGGCGCAGCATTTCTCCGGGCGCGGCCTGTTCGATCGCGACCGCACGCTGTGGACCTCGTGGGTGCTGCTCGATCCGCCGACCGGCGAAGGCGATGCCGGCCTGCGGCTGTTCTTCAGCGGCGACACCGGCTACTTCGACGGCTTCGCCGAAATCGGCCGCCGCTTCGGCCCGTTCGACGTGACCCTGATGGAAACCGGCGCCTACGACCGCAAGTGGGCCTTCGTGCACATGCTGCCCGAACAGACCGTGCAGGCGCATGCCGACCTGCGCGGGCGCGTGCTGCTGCCGATCCACAACGGCACCTTCGACCTGGCCATGCACGCTTGGGACGACCCGTTCGAACGCGTCAGCAGGCTCGCCGCCGACCAGGGCCTCACGCTGGCCACGCCGCGCATGGGCGAACGCGTCGACCTGGCCGCGCCGCAGCCGACGACGGCGTGGTGGCGGGAATGAGCATCTCCCGGCGAGGCCGGGGGCCTTGACGAAGTGTGGTCGCCCGAACGCGCTGTTTCGCAATCATTCGTTGGGGGAAACCCCGGTCTTTGCCGGGGGACTGTCGATGGTTCGACCTTTCCGGCGGTCGGCTTTGAAGCCCCTCTCCCACTGGGAGAGGGGTTGGGGTGAGGGGACGGCGAAGCCACGATGGTTCAGTTGTCCGGTCTTCGCCGTGCCCTCATCCGCCCTTCGGGCACCTTCTCCCGGAGGGAGAAGGGAAGTGCATGCCGTCGATGGTTCGACCTTTCCGGCGGTCGGCTTTGAAGCCCCTCTCCCACTGGGAGAGGGGTTGGGGTGAGGGTACGGCGAAGCCACGATGGTTCAGTTGTCCGGTCTTCGCCGTGCCCTCATCCGCCCTTCGGGCACCTTCTCCCGGAGGGAGAAGGGAAGTGCATGCCGTTTTCAAGCGACGCATGCTTCGATTGGCTCCTTTGAGGGGCTCACCCCTTTAAAGCCCCCGGCTTTGCCGGGATATTTACTCGAGCAAGGCTCAGCCCCTCGCCGTCGTCCCCGCGAAAGCGGGGAGCCAGTGTCGTGCCGGACCTCAGGCGGGCTGTCGGCCCGCGACATCATCGGGAGCGGGCCGTGCGCTGCGGTATTCGCCTGGCGTGCAGCCTTCCGCGGCCTTGAACGCGCGGTGGAACGCGCCGAGCGAGCCGAACCCGCTTTCCAGGCCCACGACCAGGGTCGACCAGCCATCGCAGTCGGGATCACCCAACATCGCGCGGGCATGGTCGAGCCGGTAGCGGTTGACGTAGTGGGCGACGTTGCGGTGCCCGAGCACGTCGTGGATGGCGCGGCTGATGCGGTACTCGCCCACGTCCAGCGCCTGGGCGAGGTGGCCGAGCTTGAGGTCGGTGCGCAGCCAGGGGCGTTCGCTGCGCATGTGCTGTTCGAGCGTGCGGGCGAGCGCGCGGTCCTCTGCGCGGACCGCGGTCGGCTCGGCGTCGCGAAAGCCGGCCGGCGGCGCCTGTGCGGACGGGACCACGTTCGGTTTTTCGTCATCGGCCCGCGCTGCGAGATCTTCGAGCGGGTGCCGCAGGCGCCACGCCACCAGGCCCTGGCTGACCAGCAGGATCAGCACCGCCGCCACCGGATCGCCACCGGCCTGCCAGGCGCCGGTGCCTTGCGGGTCGAACATCGCCGTGCCCAGGCTGACGACCAGCACGCAGCCGCCGTAGCTGGCGACGAACAGCGCGCGCATGCCGCGTTCCACGCCGCGGTGGGTACGCCAGCCGCGCAGGCCCTCCCACAGGGTGAGCATCAGCACCGTGGAGCCGAGCAGGCCCAGCATCTCGCCCACCGCGGCGGTGGCCAGCGGCGAGCTGCCGTCGCCGGCGCGCGCGAGCTGGGCGAGGACGATCAGCAGCGCCACCGTGCCGGCGAAGGCCAGGTGCGGCGCGCCGAACGGCCGTCCGGTCCGGAACAGCGCGCGCGCCACCAGCCAGTAGCCGTTGCAGGTCACGCAGCCGCCGATCGCGAACAGCAGCGACCAGGTTGCGACGTCCGGGCCGATGAGCCTGCGCGCCATCGCCATCGCGATCGAGGCGCAGAACAGCGCCCAGACCCAGCGCAGCGGCGTGCGCTCCCGCGAGAACAAGGTCAGCAGCAGCCACAGCGTGGACAGGCAGACCGCCGTGGCCTGCAGCGCCGGAATCCAGGCCTGCACGGATGGTTCCCCTCCTGGAGCGGGCATCGACGGCCATCGTCGGCCGCGTGCGCCGCGCCGTCATCGCCCATAGGTCACGAGCGCTTGCCGGGTTCCGAAATCGGCAGGACAAGCGGCGTCGCTCGCGGCCATGTTGCGTGCCGACCAACCACGGGGCCAACACATGTCTGTTGCAGAGCCGACTTTTTCCGTTTCCACCCTCCCTTCCCGCAGCCTGGCGTGGGCGGCCCGCGGCTGGTTCGCGATCGCCCTGGCGGGGCAATGGCTGTTCGCCGTCTACATCCTGTTGGCGCTGGTGCAGCCACTGGCACTGGGCGATGGCGACGCGGTCAACCGCACCGGCCTGATCACCGGCCATGTCGCCGGCGATGGCGTCGGCAATGGCGTGCTGCTCGCGCACGTGCTGGCGGCGGCGTTGCTGTCGCTGGGCGGCCTGCTGCAGTTGCTGCCGTGGTTGCGCCGCCACTGGCCGGCGTGGCATCGCTGGGCTGGCCGCGGTTTCATGGTGCTGTCGCTGGCCGGCGCCGGCAGCGGGCTGTTCCTGGTCTGGGTGCGCGGCTCGCGGCTGGGGGACGCTTCCGCGATGGCGGTGACGCTCAACGGCGTGCTGATCGTGGTGGCGGCGGCGATGGCGTGGCGGCTGGCGCGGCAGCGGCGGTTCGCCGGGCACCGGCGCTGGGCGATCCGCGCGCTGCTGCTGGTGAGCGGCGTGTGGACGATGCGCCTGGGCTTCATGGCCTGGTTCATCCTCAACCAGGGCCCGCGCGGCAACACGCCGCGCATGGACGGCTGGTTCGACATCGCCTGGAGCTTCGGCTGCTACCTGCTGCCGCTGGCCGTGGCCGAACTGTATTTCCGCGCCGAACGCGCCGGCCCTGCGGTGCGGCGCGCGGTGGCGGCGGTGCTGGCGAGCGGCGCGCTGTTGACGGCGCTGGGCGTGTTCGGCGCGTGGCGGATGATGTGGGGGCCGCATCTGTGATGGAGCGAACGCGGGGCCGTGAGTCCGGACGCGTTCTGCGCCATGCGGAAACACGGGAGGAAGGCCCGGCGGCGATCCGTCGCCGCCTTGACCTCAACTGCGCTTGAGGCCGTATCGTGCGGCCAGCCCGTTACCGCGATGCCGCCATGTCGACCAACCTGAAGGATCCCGGACCCTACCTCGCCCGCCTGGGCTTCGATGCGCCGCCACCGCCGACGCTGGACACCCTGCGCCAGCTGCAGCTGCGCCACACCGCGGCCTTTCCGTTCGAGACCATCGCCACCCTGCTGCGCCAGCCGGTGCCGGTGGACCTGCCGTCGCTCGAGCGCAAGCTCCTGCACGACGGACGCGGCGGCTACTGTTTCGAGCTCAACCGGCTGTTCCTGGCGCTGCTGCAGCATCTCGGCTTCGATGCGCGACCCCTGACCGCGCGCGTGATCGAAGGCGCCGCGCCGCTGGCGCGCACCCACCTGCTGCTGCTGGTGACGATCGACGGCGTGGCCTGGACCAGCGATGTCGGCTTCGGCGGCATGGTGCCGACCGCGCCGCTGCGGCTGGACACCGAGGCCGTGCAGCCCACCCCGCACGAGCCCTACCGGTTGCTCGCGCGCGACGGTGGCTGGCTGCTGCGCGCGCGGGTGGCGGGCGACTGGCGCGACCTGTACGCCTTCGACCTGCAACCGCAGCTCGACATCGACCTGGAGGTCGGCAGCTGGTACGTGTCCACGCATCCCGGTTCGCCGTTCCTCGGCTACCTGCGCGTGGCGCGAACCGGCGCCGGCATCCGCAAGACGCTGGCCAACGGCCGCTACACCCTTCACCGCCTGGGCGCAGCCAGCGAGCGTCGCGAACTGGCCGATGCCGACGCGGTGATGCAGGTGCTGCGCGAAGAGTTCGAGTTGCGCCTGCCGGACGGTCCCGCGTTGCGCGAGGCGCTCGAGGCCCGGTTGGCGGCTGACACCGAGACGCGCGACAGGACGTCGGCATCGGCGTAGGGCGGTGCCGCGTGCGTCTTCTGCGCATGCGTCGAGCGGACGTTGCTGCGCGTGGGGCCGCGGCAGGCGCTGCAGCTGCGGCAATGTCGGCGGCCACCCCGCGGCTGGGGCCGTCGTCGAGCGACCTGCTTCTTCTTCGATGGAACCGACCCCTCGCGTGCGGATCGCGCGTGATCCGGACGACGGCGTTGCCGCGCCCGCCATCGCGGCGGTCAGTTTCCCGGCGCGGCCACGCCCCCCGCATTCGGCAACAGGCCGCCCGGATGCCTGCGGCGCAGCATCAAGGTCTGCGCCGCCAGGGCCACGGCGATGCCCACGGCCACCCATGCGGCGACATCCGCGCCGGCCAGGTCGCTCGCCGATTGCCTCGCGTGGACCGCGGCCAGCGCCCACAGCGCCGCGGCGACATAGACGACGTTGCCGCGCATGCGCTGGTTGAGCACCAGCAAGGCGAGGGCGGCGACCGCGAACAGGACGAGGCTCCACGGCAACTGCGCATCGGGTGGCAGCAGCCCGTACGCCACGATCACCTGCGCCAGGTTGAGGAAGGCGGCCAGCGTCAGCCAGCCCGCGTGCAGCGACAGCGGAAGCCAGGCCCAGGTCCACTGGCCGCGGCGTGGCGAGGCATCGCGCGACAGCAGCACGGCGCACCACACCAGGCATGCCATCGCGGCGAAGATCACCAACAGGCACAGCCAGAACTGCTGGTAGGAGAACAGCGGCATCCAGATCGTGGTGAGCAAGAACCCCGCCGCGGCCCAGGGCGCGACGCGGCCCAGGGTGGTGTCGCGCCTGCGATCGCCGCTGGCCTGCCAGCCGGCGTAGGCGAGGTCGAGCAGGAAGATCAGGCCCCAGATCGAGAACGCGTAGCCCGCCGCCACCAGCAGGGTGGGATAGCGATCGGACACGGTGCCGTTGTCGGGACCGAAGGCGCCGGTATTGGACAGCCAGGCCACGACCGGCATGGCGAGCGCGGTCAACAGGACGAGCAGGCGCATGCCGGTTGCCTGTGTTGTGATCGGCGACGCGGACGCATCCGGCCCGCGCTCAGGGCTCGCCGAAACTGCGGCTCGCCTGCGCGGCCGGACGCGGGGACGGCGCCATGTCGATGTGCTCGCCGGCGAGGATGGGATCGCCATGCGGCGGGGTCCGCGCACCATCGTCGCGCGGCGGGGCGGCATGTGGTCCGGCCTGGTACCGCTGCCAGGACTTGTAGGCGACAAAGCCGAGCGCGCCGGCCGCGAGCAGTTTCAGGAATCCCATGTCCGGTCTCCGTCGAAAAGCGGGCGCTCAGGGTGGACCAGGCCGGGTGATCCGGGCGTGACCGCGAACGGTGCGGACGTCGCAGTCCTGCCGCTGCGCGCCGTGCCCTCGTGGACGATCAGCCCCCCGGTCCGGCGACGGCCGCGCGACGCCGCAGCAGCCGGCCCGCGATGCCGGTCCGCTCGCCTGCTTCGAACGCCGTCACGCCATTCACCACCACCAGGTCGAAGCCCTCGGCCGGCGCGAACGGGTCGGTGTAGTCGGCGCGGGCGCGGACGCGCGTCGGGTCGAACAGCACCAGGTCGGCCATCGCGCCTTCGCGCAGCACGCCGCGGTCGTGCAGGCCGAGGATCGACGCGGGCAGGCCGCTGGCCTTGCGCACCGCTTCCTCGAGCGGCACGCGCGGATCGCGCACCACGAATTCCTCGATCCATCGGGCGAACGTGCCATGACCGCGCGGATGACGGCCGACGGGGGAGCCGTCGCTGGCGATGGCCACGAACGGATCCTGCAGCAGTCGCGCCTGCAAGGCCTCGTCCATCACGAAGTGCGCGGCCCTGGCGCCGCCGGGGCCGAGGTCGAGCAGCACGTCCGGGTACGCCCGGCCCGCGGCTTCGGCGACCTGGGCGAGGGTCCTGCCGGCGTGCTCGCCGCTGCCCAGCAGCAGCGCGCCGGGACCGTTGCGGCGGACCATGCGCTGTTCGAGTGCGGCGCGCAGTTCGTCGCGCCGCGTCGCCAGCACCTGCGCGTAGTCGTTGGGCGGCAGCGCCCACTCGGGAAACAGGATGGCGATGCCGGTGTAGCTGGCGGTATAGGGATAGGCGTCGGCGGTCAACGGCACGCCGGCGTCGCGATACCGGCGCAGTGCGGCGAGCAGCGCGTCCGCGCGTGCCTCTCCCTGGCCGTACACCACCTTGAGGTGGGAAACATGGGTGCGCGCGGGGCGGCTGGCGTCGACGTGCTCGGCGATCGCCGCCTCGACGCGATCGTCGTCCTCCGAGCGCAGGTGGCTCGCGGCCACGCCACCGTGGCGTGCCACCACCGGGCCGAGCGCGGCGAGTTCGTCCGCCGCTGCATAACGGCCGGGCACGTACTCCAGGCCGGTGGACAGCCCGAACGCGCCGGCGGCGAGGTCGGCATCGAGCAGTGCGGCCAGGCGCGCGATCTGCGCGGCCGACGGCATGCGCGTGCCGTCGTCGATGCCGGCCAGGCGGCGCAGGCTGCCGTGGCCTGCGGCGGTGGCGACGTTGATGTCGGGGGTGGCGCGCGCCATCGCTTCGAACCACGCCGACAGGCTGTCGTCGCCCGGGCTGCTGCCGTCCTGCCCCAGCACGACGGTGGTGGCGCCCATCGCCAGGTGGCTGGCGTACGACTGTTCGCGCGGATCGCCGTGCGCATGCAGGTCGATGAAGCCGGGTGCGAGCACGCGACCGCCGCCTTCGACGATGCGCACGCCACGCAGCGCACGCGCGCCGATGCGACCGATGCGTTCGATGCGTTCGCCGCGCACCAGCAGGTCGGCGGTCCGCGCCGGCGCGCCGGTGCCGTCGACCAGGCGCACGTCGCGGAACAGCAGGCCTGGCGCATTCGCGGCCCGGGCGCGCACGGGCAGGGCCGCCATCGCGGCGCCGGCGGCGATCGCGGCGAGGAAGGCGCGGCGCGGCAACGGCATGCGGGAGTCCTGTCGTGACGGCAATGCGCGCAGTATGGAAGCCGCGATGGGCGGCTGCCACCCAGCCGGCGAAGGACGCGCGCACCGTGTGCCGTCTGCCGGACGCGGTCGAGCGTCCCGTCGCACCGGCAGGCGTGGGCGGATGCCGGCGGCGCACGATCCTGCCATCCGCATCCGCATCCGCATCCGCATCCGGCCCTCGTGCATCGCCCGCCCAGGACGCCTGCCACGCGACGCGTCCCGCGCCATCCATGGTGTCGCGGCGTCGCCCGCCCCGCATCCGCGGCGCCGGCGTCCCTGTGCGCCGGGCACCGGTAGGCCGGCGGCGTCCTTCACGGGCCCTTTCCCGCGATTCACGCTAGGATCGGCGCAGGGAAACGTTCGCGGGCCGGTGGTTGCCGGCATCGGGTGGCGCAGCGGGATCCATCGGACGGACTGCATTGCAGCGAGCCGGGTTCCTTCGGCGTCGCGACCCACCTTCGCCGCGAACGGCGGGAGGCGCGCAATGGATGACGATGTCCACATCGAACTGCGCCGCGAGGCCGGCGGGCGCCTGCATGCGCACGTCAGCGGCACCACCACGCTGGCCAACACGCTCGCCTACTGGCGCGCGATCGCGGACGCGGTGGAGGCGCAGCCGGCGCGCCAGCTGCTGCTGGTGGACGAGCTGACGGGGCCGCCGCTGAGTGCCGAAGAGTGGCGCACGCTGGTCACCGAGGTCGGCCCCCGGCTGGGCGAGCTGCGCATCGCGCACGTCAAGCCGCGTGGCCTGGACACGGTGGAATACTGCGTGCTGTCGGCGATCGACGCGGGCCTGCAGGCGCAGGTGTTCGTCGATCCCCAGAGCGCGAGCCTCTGGCTGAGCTACGGCCAGGAAGAAGGCGCACGCCCGCGTCCCGACGGCGGACGCTGAGCAAGCCACGCAGGCGCCTGGCGCCCGTCTCCAGCCTGGCGTGGACGCAAGCGGGCGCGTCGCTGCAGCAGCAGCGCCACCGCGCCGAGCCAGCCGACGATCAGCGCGATCACCGCCTTCTGCGACAGCCCGCGGGGCAGGTCGCGCCACAGCGCCAGCACCCAGATCGCGGCGAAGCAGGCCAGCGCCCAGGGAAACAGCCAGCGCACGTGCACGCCACTGCGGGTCGTGCCGGAAGCGCAGCGCCTGCAGCACGATGGCCGTGGTCGCGAACAGGAACGCGGCCTGCGCGCTGATGCCGTGGACCAGGCCTTCCATGGTCGCGTCGACCCCGGGCATGTCCATCCACGCGTACGCGGTGGTCGCCAGCGATGCGCCACCGAGCGCGAACATCAGCAGCGGCGCCGCGCTGCGCGCGTGCGGCGGCAGTGCGCGGTACACGCCCCAGGCCAGTCCGGTCATCGCCACCCCCAGGGCCACGTACGAAGCCTGCAGCAGCGGTCCCCAGGCACCGACCAGGTACAGGCTCATCTGCCGCTCGACCGGATCGAGATCCGGGCGCAGCAGGTGCAGCGCGATCGCTGCGAGCACGAACGCGGCCAGCCCGGCCAGCGCGAGTCGCGGCCAGAACGGCGATGGCCGGGTCGGATGTTCGAGCGTCATGCGGGGAACGGGATGTCCCGGAAGGGCGCGTCTTGTATCACGCCGGCGACGGCGCGGCGAGCCGGCGACCAGGCGTGCATGCGCGCCGGATCGACCGCGCAACCGTCCTCGCCCGCGCAGTCGAGGGCCGGCGTGGTCGCGGCGGACATGGACGCCTCCATGGCGGTGAAACGGCATGCTCGCGACCGCCCTGTAAACGCGGGTCGGCGTTGTGATCGCCGCGGATCAGTCTTCGCCGGCCGCCAGTTGTTCTTCGATGGCGGAGAACGCCGAACGCGCGCCCGGATCGGTGGTCGCCACGCCGGTGGCGAAGTACGCCACGCCGGTGCCGGCTTCGCGGTCGATCCACAGGCCCGACTTCAGGCCGTAGGCGTCGCCGGCATGGCCGACGCGGGCGATGCCGTCGCCGAAGGGATCGTCGCCGCATTGCGGCAGCGGCGTGGCCAGGGTCTGGGTGGCGAGGCCGTAGCGGCAGAAGAACGCGCGCGCCTGGCCATCGCCGGTGTCTTCCTCGTGCCCGACGCCGTTGCCGGGCGCGGAGGTCCACACGGGCGCGAGCAGCATGCGCACCGATCCGGGCGCGAGCAGGCGTACGCCGTCGACCTCGCCGTCGCCGAGTAGCAGCCGGCCGATCTTCGCCAGCCCGTTGGCCGAGATGCGCAGTCCGCCCTGTGGCGAGAACGTGGCGCCATTGGCACCGGCGCGCCACAGCGCGAGGTCGCAGTCGCCGTCGGCGGCCACGATCACGTTGCAGGCCGGCTTGGCCCCGCCGTGGTCGTCGCGCACGGGCTTGCGCGCTTCGTCGTAGAGCACCACCGCGCGCGCCGCGGTGGCGGCGTCGCATGCGTCCCAGTTGTAGCAGCCGGCGATGTCGAGCGGCGCCAGCACCAGGCGGTCCATCAGCAGGTCGAAGCGCTCGCCGGTCGCGCGTTCCATCGCCGCGGCGACCAGCGGGAAGTTGAGGTTGGCGTAGCGGAAGAAATCACCCGGAGGATGCTGCGCGTCCCAGGCGCGCGGATCGTCGAGCAGGGGCGCGAGTTCCTCGCCCAGCGGCACCTGCCAGTAGCCGGCGCCGTCGGTGAGGCCGGAGCGGTGCGAGAGCAGCAGGCGCAGGGTGATGGGCACGTCGGGCCACTGCGGATGGCGCAGGGTCCAGCCGAGCAGGTCGGACACATCGGCGTCGAGGTCCAGCGTCCCCGCCTCGACCAGTCGCAGCACGCCGATCGCGACCACGAGCTTGGAGATGGAAGCCACCCGCACAGGATCGTCGGCGGTGATCGCGCGCTGCGCGGCGATGTCGGCCATGCCCTCGGCCCGGGTCGCGGTGACGCCGTCGCGATCGAAGGCGACGCGCACGCTCGCGACCGGTTCGGCCGCGGCCCCCGCCACGGAGGCGAGCAGCAGCAGCGCGAACACCCATCCGCGCCCGCTCACTGGAACAATCCCGCCAGCCGCTGCACCGCCGCCACCGACAGCGCGGGGTCCGGCGTGGTGTCGTCGTTGTCGTAGTCGCCGGGTTCCTGGGTCTGCACCAGGATGCCGTCGCCGCGCGGCACGACGAACAGGTTGTGGCCGCCATGGGCCAGGCCGTAACCGACTTCCGGCTGCGGGATCAGCCGCGCGGTCTGTCCGCGCACCGGCACCAGCGAAGGGTCGCCGAACAGCGCGCGCGCGCCCTGGCCGGTGGCATTGACCACGGTCTTCTCGCGCAGCGTGGCGAGGTCAGCCGGACTGTGGAAGGTGCGCGTCTCGATGGTGCCGCCGAGCTGCAGGAAGTCGCCGAGCAGCAGGCGCGAGTAGGTGGCGAGGTTGAACACCAGACGCGGCTTGCGCCGCACGCGGGCGGCGTTGAACGGATGGGCGCCGTCGCCCAGCGCGCGCGAGCGCGGGCCGAGGTCGTCGATCAGGCGCGATTCGAGGTCCGCATACGCCGGTTCGGGTGGCGCATCGCCGCTACGCTGGCGCCGGGCCCCCGGCCCATCGGACAGGTGGTAGAAATCGTGCCAGCCCACCGGTTCGCCGGGCAGGCCCAGCAGGGTCTGGTAGGTGCGGAAGGAGGTGCGCGCCATCCGCTCCCAGCGCGCCTCGAACGCGGGCGTGGCGTGGCTGGCGGCGGCGATGCGCGAGGCCGGCGACCAGACGCCGGTCGCGAACGACGAAGGCACCAGCGGCAGCCGCTCGCGCGCATAGATGCGGACCTGCAGGCCGCTGCGCTGCGCGAGCAGGGCGGTGGTCAGTCCGATCGCGCCGCAGCCGACCACCGCGAGTTCGCGCTCGCCCGTGGCCTGCACCAGTCGTAGCGCCTCGGCCGCAGACCCCCACGACAGCGACCAGCCGCCGCCGCCATGGCCGTAGTTGTGGACGATGGTGTGGTCGCCGATGCGCTCGGCCTCGATCCGCGGGCCCTGCGCGCGGAACGGACGGGTGCACACGTCGATGGCGATGATGCGGTCGGGCGTGGCGAAGATCGGCGCCAGCGGCGGTGGCGCGGCGAAGGCGGGTGCGGCGTCGGTGGCCGTGGCGGCGGCGCGGCTGGCGCAGCCGCCCAGCGCCGGCGGTATCGACAGGGCGAGCGCCGACCATCCGGCGCTGCGCAGGAAGCGGCGTCGGTCCGGGGCGGGGATCCTGGCGGGGGTTCGCATCGGCCGATGGTAGTGCCTGCGCGTTGGCTGTCCACCTGTCGCGACCAAACGCTGTCGAGCCCGGGCCCGACGCCGCCCGGAGGACATCGCGGTCGACTATCCATGACGACGGCCGGGCCCGCGTGCGCGGCGACGCGCGCGGGAAAGACCACGCAGTGCGAAACCGGCATGCGCAATCCCTGCGCATGCAGTGCGCGAAAAAATGCTGCACCTGCGTTGAATACGTATGCGACGGACCCGCATTCCCTTGCCGCAGCCGATGCCGGCAGGCACAGTCGAATGCGCATCCTCGATGGCGACACGGAAGCGGCGCATGTGCGCTCTCCGTCGTCGTCGCCTCCTCGTTTCTCCGACATGCCGCGGGGTCCGTCATGCGCATTCCATTCCCCGCCTGCCTGCGCACGCTGCGCGTCGCCCTCCCGCTCGCGTTCGCGATGTGCCTGGCAGGCTGCGACGAGCCACTGGCGGCAACCAGCGGCAAGGCCGCCACCCCGGCTGCTTCGATCGCGCCATCGCAGCCCGTGCCGACGGCCGGGCCCACGGACGCCGCCACGATCTGCGAAGCACCACACGCGACGGTGCTGGTGCCGGTGCCCGCGAACGGCGACGGTGGCGTGGCCGTCGACGTACGCGTGCGCTACCACCGGCCCGATGGCGCCTACGGCGACTGGGGCCTGCATGTCTGGCAGGTGGATGCCGACGGACGCTACCTGGCCGACTATCCCGGCGTGAACTGGGATGCTCCGCTGCCGCGCTCCGGCATCGACGACTACGGTGCGTACTTCGACATCGAAGCCGCGGCGTTCACGCATCCCGGCGCCGTCGGCTTCGGCTTCATCGTGCATCCGCCGGGACAGGCGGGCGATCCGGGCGTCGACCGCAGCTGGCGCTTCGCCGACGGCCGCGAACTGTGGCTGCGCTCGGGCGACGCGACCGTCTACACCCGCAATCCGCTGGCCGGAAGCGCCGACATCGACACCGTGCGCGTGCACTACCGCCGCTACGACAACGCCTACCGGCACTGGGGCCTGCACCTGTGGGACGGTAGCGGCATCGACGTGGCGCGGCTGCCCGGCCTCGCGCTCGGCGACTGGAACAACCCGGTGCCGTTGTCGGCGATGCCGAACTACGCGGTGTCGGAGGATGGTGCCGAGGTCGCCTTCGACCTGCCGGTACTCAATCCCCGGGACGACGCGGCACGCACGCATGTCGATTTCGTGCTGCACGGGCTGTCGTCGAACCCGGACGGCGGCGTCGACAACAAGGATGGCTGGACCTCGGACATCCGCATCGTGTTCTCCGCGCTGTCGATCGCCGATCGTCGCGGACAGGCCTGGCTGGTGCAGCAGGAACCGCGCGTGTTCGCCCTGCCGCCGGACATCGCGCGCGCCTCGACCACCGATGCGCGCGCCTACTGGCTGTCCGAACGCCTGCTGCGCTGGCCACGCACCGATACCTCCGGCCGCTTTCGCCTGTACCACTCGGCGACCGGCCAGGTCGTCGCACGCAAGGGCGTGGCGATCGCCGGTGCGGACGGCGCGCTGGACCTGCAGGTGGCGCAGCACGAGGTGCCCGCCGACGTGGCCGAGCGCTTCCGCTGGGTGGGCGCGGGCGCCGTGCTCGAGGTGCCGGCCGACCAGCTGGATTCGCTGCCCGGACTGATGCGCCGGCAACTGGTGCTGGTGCAGGAGGACGAAGAGGGTCGCGTCCTGGGCGCGACCACCACCCAGCTGCCCGGCTACCTGGATGCGCGCTACGCCGCGGCCGACGGGCTCGACGATCTGGGCGTGACGCTCGATCGCGGCCAGGCACGTTTCCGGCTGTGGGCGCCGACCGCGCAACGGGTGTGGCTGTGCGGTGAGCGCGCGCGCGGTGGCGGGCCGCTGCTCGAGCCGATGCAGTTCGATCCCGTCACGGGCAGCTGGTCGCTGGCCACGCGCGCGCTGCGCGCCGGCGACCATTACCGCTACGCGGTCGAGGTGTTCGTGCGCGGCGTCGGCCTGGTACGCAACCTGGTCACCGACCCCTACTCGATCAGCCTCGATGCCGATTCGCAGCGCAGCTACGTCGGCGACCTGTCCTCGCCCACGCTGATGCCGCCGGGCTGGGCGCGCGATCGTAGCCCCGACGCGGTGCGCGCACAGGAGGACATGTCGATCTACGAACTGCACGTGCGCGACTTCTCGATCAACGACGCCAGCGTGCGCGCGCCGTTGCGCGGCAAGTACCTGGCCTTCGCCCAGTACAACGGAGACGGCCTGCGCCACCTGCGCGCGCTGGCGCAGGCGGGGCTGACCGACGTGCACCTGCTGCCGGCGTACGACTTCGCCAGCGTGCCGGAAACCGGCTGCACCACGCCCGACATCCCCGATGCAGCGCCGGACTCCGATGCGCAGCAGGCCGCCGTCGCCGCCACCCGCGCCAGCGACTGCTTCAACTGGGGCTACGATCCCTGGCACTTCAACGCGCCCGAAGGCAGCTACGCCAGTGATGCGCGCGACGGCGCCGCGCGCGTGCGCGAGTTCCGGGCGATGGTCATGGCCCTGCACGCGGCGGGACTGCGCGTGGGCATGGACGTGGTCTACAACCACACCAGCGCCTCGGGCCAGGACGCGAGGTCGGTGCTCGACCGGATCGTGCCCGGCTACTACCACCGGCTCGACGCGCAGGGCGGCATCGAGCGCTCCACCTGCTGCGAGAACACCGCCACCGAGCACCTGATGATGGGCAAGCTCATGATCGACTCGGTCAAGCTGTGGGCGACGCAATACCACGTCGACTCGTTCCGCTTCGACCTGATGGGTCACCAGCCGCGCGAAGTCATGGTGCGACTGCAGGACGAGGTGAACGCCGCGGCCGGGCGGCCGGTGCAGCTGATCGGCGAGGGCTGGAACTTCGGCGAGGTCGCCAACGGCGCGCGCTTCGTGCAGGCCTCGCAGCTCTCGCTCAACGGCACCGGCATCGGCACCTTCAGCGACCGCGCCCGCGACCACGCGCGCGGCGGGTCCGGCTTCGACAACGGCATCGACCTGCTGCGCAACCAGGGCTTCCTCAACGGCCTGCACTACGACGACAACGGCAGCGGCGGCAACCACCCGCGCAGCGCGCTGATGTGGTCGGGCGACATCATCAAGGTGGGCCTCGCCGGCTCGATCCGCAGCTACCGGCTGACCACGCACTGGGACGCGACCCTGCCGCTGGAACAGATCGACTACAACGGCCAGCCGGCCGGTTACGTGGTCGACCCGCAGGAAGTGGTGAACTACGTCGACAACCACGACAACCCGACGCTGTTCGATGCCAACGTCTACAAGCTGCCACGCACGACCAGTCGCGAGGACCGTGCCCGGGTGCAGGTGCTGGGCGCGGCGATCACCGCCTTCAGCCAGGGCGTGGCCTACTTCCATGCCGGCATCGACACCCTGCGCAGCAAGTCGCTCGACCGCAACAGCTACGACAGCGGCGACTGGTTCAACGCGCTCGACTGGACTTACCAGAGCAACAACTTCGGCGTCGGCCTGCCGATGCAGTCCGACAACGGCGACAACTGGCCGGTGATGGCGCCACTGCTGGCCGATCCGTCGATCGTGCCGATGCCGGCCGACATCCGCTGGACCCGCGACGCGTTCCGCGACCTGCTGCGCATCCGCGCCAGTTCCACCCTGCTGCGCATGCGCACCGCCGACGACATCGAACAGCGTCTGCGCTTCCACAACACCGGCAGCGCCCAGGAGCCCACGGTGCTGGTGGCGCACCTCGACGGCCGCGGCTATCCGGGAGCGAACTTCCGCGAGCTGGTCTACCTGGTCAACGTCGACAAGCGTGCGCACGCGCTGCCGATCGCCGCCGAGGCGGAAAAGGGCTACCGCCTGCATCCCGTGCACCGCGCCCGCGACGCCGCCGACCGCCGCGCCGCTGCCGCGCGCTACGACCGCGGCAGCGGCACCTTCCACGTGCCCGCCCGCACCGCGGTGGTCTTCGTGGTGCCCTGAGCCGCGGGCATCGCCGCACGGCCCGCACTCGCGCTAGGATGCGCGCGGGGACGCCGCCGGGGACGCGGCTGGGAGAGGGGTGATGCAGGCATGGACGTGGGCGCTCGCGTGGCGGCTGGCGATGGCGATCGTGGCCGTCGCGGTGGTGTCGCCGGCGTGGGCGCAGGGGCAGCCGCAGATCGACCTGACGCCGTACGTCAGGCGCGACCACTACGAGACAATCAAGATCTCGCCCGATGGCAAACACCTGGCGGCGACGGTGCCGCTGGAGGACCGCACGGTCCTCGTCGTGCTCGACCGTGCCGAAAAGAAGATCGTCGCCGGCGGCATGGGCGTCGTGAACTCGGCGGTATGGGACTTCTGGTGGGTGGACGACACGCGCATCGTCATCTCCATGGCGCAGAGTTTCGGCAGCGAGGATCCGCTGTACGCCACGGGCGAACTGCACGCGCTGGAGATCGGCGGAAGCCGGGTCAAGCGCCTGTTCGGCCGCAAGGACGACATCGGCCTGGTGCAGCATTACGGCGCGGGCGATGCGGTGGAACTGGCTACCGTGATCGACACGCTGCCCGAGGAACCGGGCGCGGTGATGATCGCGACCTGGATCCCGGGGGCGACCCCGAAGACCCAGGTGGAAACGCTCAACCTGCGCAGCGGCCGCCGCAACGTGGTCATCTCCGCGCCGGTGCGTCGCGCCGGCTTCACCCTCGACCCGGCGGGCGCCGTGCGCTTCGCCGACGGCCTCGACGAGCGCAACTACCGCAAGCTGCATTATCGCGAGGGTGCGGATGCGCCGTGGCGCCTGGTCAACGACTCGGCGGAGAGCGGTTTCATCGCAGAGGCGCTTGGAATGGCGGCCGATGGCGTCACCGCCTACGTGCAGGTCAGCCAGCCGCAGGGGCCGGACCAGATCGAGGCGTGGGACATGCGTACGCTGGCGCGCAAGCCGCTGCTGCGCGACCCGGTGGTCGATCCCGAGTCCATCCTGTTCGACGTCGACGGACGTACGCCCGTCGGCGCGCGCTACATGGACGACGGCATCCGCATGCGCTTCTTCGACGAGGGGGCGGCCATGGCGCGCCGCTACCGGAGCCTGGAGAAGGGCTTCCCGGGCTCGGGCGTGGAGATCACCTCGACCACGCACGATGGCCGGCTGATGGTGGTCCGCGCCTGGAGCGACCGCGAGCCGGGCGAGTACCTCCTGTTCGATACCGAAGCGAAGACCGCCAACGGCGTGTTCGTGCGCATGGCCTGGTTCGCGCCCGAAACGATGGCGCCCACGCGGAAGATCGGGCTCGAAGCGCGCGACGGCGTCGCGCTGCACGGCTACCTCACGCGTCCGCAGGGCGCGCAGGACGAGCCGCTGCCGATGGTGGTGGTGCCGCACGGCGGGCCCTACGGCATCCACGACGCCTGGGACTTCGACCTGGAGACGCAACTGCTGGCCGCGGCGGGGTACGCGGTACTGCGGGTCAACTACCGCGGTTCCGGCAACTACGGGCGCGCCTATCGGGCGCTGGGCGCGCAGGAATGGGGCGGCACCATGCAGGACGACCTGACCGACGCCACCCGCTGGGCGATCGAACAACGCGTCGCCGATCCCGCGCGCATCTGCATCGCCGGCGCCAGCTATGGTGGTTACGCGGCGCTGATGGGAGTGGCGAAGGAGCCCGGCCTGTATCGCTGCGCGGTCGGCTACGTGGGCGTCTACGACCTGCCTGCGATGCACGCCGACCGCGCGCGCTCGGCCGCATGGATGCGGCACTGGGCCAACGACTGGCTCGGCGCGCGCGACACGCTGGCGGAGCGCTCGCCGGTGAACCTGGCCGACCGGATCAAGGTGCCGGTGTTCCTTGCCGCAGGCGGCGCCGACGACATCGCACCGATCACGCACAGCCGCCGCATGCAGCGCGCGCTCGAGGATGCCGGGGTGCCCGTGCAGACCCTCTACATCGACAGCGAAGGCCACGGCTTCCGCAAGGAGGAGCACAGGCGCCGCTATTACGCGCAGTTGCTGGCCTTCCTCGCCGAACACCTCGGGGGCGCGACCGCCCGCTGAGGCCGGCATCCGTGACGCCGGTTGCGGACGGCGCGCGGCGCGACGCTAAACTGCCGCGTTTCCGGGGGAGATGCGGGATGCCCGATCCGGGTTGGCGGACGGCAGGAGACACGGATGCGGCCGCGCACGGCCTGTCCGCCGCCGACCTGCGGTTGTCGGAAGTGCTGGCGCAGGTCTCGCGCGAAGCGCTGCAGGCCGAGGGGCTGGACGACGTGCTGCAGCGGATCGTCGACTGCGTGGTGCGCCGGCTGCCGGTGCCGATCGCCAGCATCATCCTGCTCGACGAGAGCGGCACCCGCTTCGTCAGGGAAGTCTGGGCCGGCGACATCCCGCTGGCGGAACTGGACATGGCGATCTGGGATGTGTCGATGGGCGTCGCGGGGCGCTGCGCGCGTACCGGCAAGCCGCAGCTGATCGCCGACGTGGCCATCGATCGGGACTACGTGATGGGCAACCCCGCGGTCCGCTCGGAGTACGTGGTGCCGATCCGGCATCGCGGCCGCCTGCACGGGGTGCTCAATATCGAGAGCACGGACGAGGAATTCTTCGTCGCGGAAACCTGCGCGGTGTTCGACGCGATCGCGCACCAGGTCGCCGGGGCGATCCATCTCGCCCGCGTGGTGGCCGAGCTGGAGGCGGCCAACCGCAAGTTGCGGGAACTGTCGACGGTCGACGGCCTCACCGGACTGGCCAACCGCCGCTGCTTCGACGAACGCCTGGCCGAGGACTGCGCGCGACCGTCCGGGCGCGACGCCCCGCTGGCGCTGCTGCTGGTCGACGCGGACTGCTTCAAGCAGCTCAACGACGCGCTCGGCCACCTGCACGGCGACGAATGCCTGCGCAGGCTGGCGCTGGCCTGCAGCGAATTCGCTGCAGGCGAGGGCGACATGGCCGCGCGCTACGGCGGCGATGAACTCGCGCTGCTGCTTCCCGGGCGCGGCGAGGCGGAAGCCCTCGGGATCGCCGAGCAGTTGCGCCGGCGCGTGGAGGACGCAGCGATGGCGCATCCGGTGTCGGTGGTCGCGCCGTGGATGACGGTCAGCATCGGCGTGTTCGTGGCAGCGGCCGGACAGGCCCGCTCGCCGATGCGGATGCTGTCGGCCGCGGATCGCGCGCTGTACGCGGCCAAGCTGCAGGGACGCAACCGCGTCGCCAGCTGGGACCCGACGGGCGACGAAGCCGGGCTTGCGGGTATCTGACGCCGGGGTTCGCTCAGGCGGCGGCCGGACGCGCCGTCGCCCCTACCCGCCGTCTTACCACGTCGACGTCGCGCACTTCGCGGACCTCGATGCAGCCGGTCTCGGCCCACGGCAGCTGTTCGGCCAGGCGCAGCGCTTCCTCGAGGCTGTCGGCCTCGATCAGGTTGAAGCCCGCCAGCATTTCCTTGGTTTCGGCGAAGGGGCCGTCGACCACGCTCACCTTGCCGCCGCGGCGACGGACCGATTTCGCGGTCTTCGCCGGCTCCAGCTGCTGGAAACCGAGCAGGGTGCCTTGCGCCTGCAGTTCGTCGGCGCTCTCGAGGCAATGGCGCATGCGCCGGTCGTACTCGCCTTCGGGCAGCGCCTCGAGCAGCGCATCATCGGTGTAGACCATCAGCAGGTATTGCATCGGCGCAGGTTCCTTGTCCGGGGGAGACGGTGGCGGCGTCAGTCGGCGGTGCCGGCTTCGGCGCCGCCGCGGCCGAGCGGATCGGGCAGCGGTTCGCCGGCGGGAGTGAAGGCCAGCGAGACGGAATTGAGGCAGTGGCGCTCGCGGGTCGGCGGCGGTCCGTCCGGGAACACGTGACCGAGGTGGCTGCCGCAGCGCGCGCAGACTTCCTCGGTGCGGACCATGCCATGGCTGCTGTCGCGCACGTAGCGGATGTGCTCGGGCGCGTAGGGCGCGAAGAAGCTCGGCCAGCCGGTGCCCGAATCGAACTTGGCGGAGGAGCGGAACAGAGGCAGCCCGCACAGCCGGCAGGTGTAGACGCCCTCGCGCTTGTTGTCGAGGAACACGCCGCAGAACGGCGCCTCGGTGCCGTGCGCCAGCAGTACGCGGCGTTCGGCCTCGTCGAGAGTCGCCTCGAGGCGGGCACGTTGGGTGGCGTCGGGGGGCGTCAGGTCGAAGCCGGGCATGGCGGATTCCTCGGGCGTCTTGGGCGTGCTGGCATCGCGGGGCGAGTGTGCCAGCTTCGTGCGGCGGGCGCGTGTGCCCACGCCGACCATTCACGCATCCCGCGGATCGCGGGGCCGCGACGCCAGCGCGCGACGCGGATTCACTCCGTGTCGGGCAGCTTGAACCAGGCCTCGACCTCGCCCTTGAGCTTGATCGTCAGCGGCTGGCCGCGGCGGTCGAGCGCCTTGCCCGCGGCGACGCGGATCCAGCCGTCGCTCACGCAGTATTCCTCCACGTCGCGCCGCTCCACGCCCTTGAAGCGGATGCCGATGCCACGCTCGAGCATCGCGGCGTCGTAATGCGGACTGCGCGGATCGTTGGACAGCCGGTCGGGGGGCGTATCGGTCATGGCGGGGCGCTGCGGGAAACCTGGCGCATTGTAGCCGACCGCTCAGCCGCGCCCGGCGATGCGCACCATCCGCTGCAGCAGGTGTTCCATCGTGGCGTCGAGGTCGGCGCACTTGCCGCCGTGCACCGGCGAGGTCTGCAGGATCGCGCTGCGCTGCGCGGTCAGCCAGTGGAAGCGCGCGCGTGGCGGCAGCAGCCCGATCGCTCCGGCATCGGCCCCGCCGCGGCAGACGGCTTCGATCGCGCCGAGCAGTCGCCGCACCAGGGCCAGGTCGAGCGCGGGATCGAGCGCCAACGCGCGTGCCTCGTCGAGTTCGATGCGCACGTCGAGGTGGCCGCGCGCCGCGCACGAGAGCAGGATGCCGACGTTGATGAACTCGCCACGCTCCACCCGCGGCACCAGCCGGATCGCCGCGTAGTCGTAGAACTCAACCGCGTGCATCGGCGATTCCCCCGACGAAGGCGCCGCGCTGCTGCACGCGACGCAGCAGGTAGTCGACATAGGCCTGGCGCTGGCCCGCGGCGTCGGCGAACGCGTCCGGCCCGTCGAGCCAGGCGTCGGGCACCTGCCCGACGATGCCGGCGATCAGCTGCGGGGTGAGCTTCGGCGCGAGTTCGGCGTCCACCCGCCCGACGTGGTCGGCCCATCGCAGCAGCACGTGGTCCCGGATCAGCGGGAACGCCTGGTCGGCGCGCGCGGCGTCGCCATCCCAGCCATGGTGGAAGTACAGCGCCGCGCCGTGGTCGATCAGGACCAGCCGGCGGTGCCACAGCATCAGGTTGGGATTGCGCGCGGTGCGGTCGACATTGCTGCAGAAGGCGTCGAACCAGACGATGCGCGAGGCCAGCAGCGGGTCGGGCTCCCACGCCAGCGGATCGAAGTTGGCCGCGCCGGGCAGGTAGTCGATCGCCAGGTTCAGGCCCGCGCTGGCGCGGACCAGGGCCTGGATCTCCGGATCGCCCTCGGTGCGCGCGAGCACCGGATCGAGTTCGGCGAAGACGATCTCGGGCACGTCCAGTCCGAGCGCGCGACCGAGTTCGCCGACGATCCACTCCGCCACCAGCGCGCGCGCTCCCTGGCCGGCCCCACGGAACTTGACCACGTACATGCCGTCGTCGTCGGCCTCCACCACGGCCGGCATCGAGCCGCCCTCGCGCAGGGGCGTGACGTAGCGGGTGACCTGGACTGTTCGCGGCATGATCGCTCAAGGATAGCCGCGTCGGGCGCAGCGCGCGCGGACGGATCAGGGCGCCTCGCGCCGGCCCTGCGCCTTCGCGCGTGCGATCACCGCGCGCACCAGCGCACGGTCTGCGTGGCGCGAGATCGGCACCGCGCCGAGCGCGAGCGCGTGCTCGCGCAGCTCGGCGCTCACGTCGTAATGCGCGCCGCTGGTCTTGTCCTGGAAGGCGTGGCGCGGAAGCCCGAGCCGGGCGGCGAAGGCATGCAGCTCGTCCAGGGTGTCGGCCATCAGGTGCGCCCAGCGCCTGCCGCGCCAGAGGGTGACCGCATCGTCGACGTAGACCGCCATCGCGGCAGCATAGCAATGCGCCGCGGCGCGCAACCGGGCAAGCTGTCGGCGGCCCTGCGCTGGAGCACCGCGACCGGCTGCGACGCGTCTCGCCCGGACTCGACAAGGGGTGGTCGCCGCGGCCGCGGAGTTGCTGCCGTCCATCGTTCCGGCGCCGGCGCGAGGCCGGACCTGTCGCAGGTCCAGGCGTGTGCGCGCGGCAGCGGCAGGTGGCGAAACGAAAAACCCCGGCATCGCCGGGGTCTTCGTCGAATCCAGCCTCGAGGCTCAGTTGCTCGCCACGGACGTCCTGCGCATTTCGTCGCGCACCCACTCGTCGACCATGCGCTTTTCGTAATACAGGTTGTCGTGGGTGCCGATGTTGCTGCCGCCCATCAGGTACCCGGTATCGCGCAGCTCGCGGCTGCCCTCGGCGAGCAGGGTGCCGTCGGCGGCGAACTGGCGGAATTCGAGCTTCATCGAGGGCGGGTAGTGGTCGCGCAGGATGCGCACGTCCTGCAGGCGGACGCCGCCCCACGGCTCGTAGCGGCCGGCGCGATCGATGTCGGTGATCGTGACTTCGAGGCGCTCGCCCTCGGGCAGGTGCTTTTCGGCCGACTCGCGCAGGTGCTCGGCCAACTGGTACACCCAGTTGCCCTGGCTGGCGCGCCAGCGGTTGCCGCTGTACTTGAGGTCGGTGAAACCGGCAGGATCGGTCCACTGCACGCTGACCGCACCTTCGGCGGGCAGGCTGCGCGGAGCCTCGGGGTCGGTGACGTTGCGGGTCCTGGCGCCGGCGGTGGCCGTTGCGAACAGGACAAGGAGAATCAGGAGCAGGCGTGCGGTGCGTGTCATGGCAGGGCTCCGGGGTGACGGAGCAAGTCTGCGCCCCCCGGGCTTAACGGTTCGGAAAACCGCGTTGCGCCCGGACGCGGCCGGTGGCGGTGCTCGACGGGCGGCGCTTCGGATGCCCGCAGCCGCAGGCTAGGCCAGGAGCCTGAATGGCTCGCGCGCGTCGCCGTAGGCATTCACGTCGCGCACGCAATACGCGACGCCATGATGCGACCGGTTCCGCAACAGAATCCGCACATGACCCGCTTCTCCCCAATGTTCTGCCTGCTGCTCGCGCTCGCGGCGGCGCCCGTCGTCGCCGGCTCGCCCCGGGCCGCCCTCGCGCCCGACCAGGTCAACACCGCGAGCGGTGACGACGCCGGCGCCGTGCTGCGCGCCCAGGTGCTGCTCGAACGCGCGCACTTCTCTCCCGGCGAGATCGACGGCGGCGCCGGCAGCAACACCGCGCGCGCGATCGCCGGCTTCCAGCGCGCCCGCGACCTGGAACCGACCGGCGAACTCGACGGGGCCACCTGGAAGGCGTTGACCGAGGACGATTCCCCGGCGCTGGTCAGCCACACGCTGGCCGCGGAAGACGTGGCCGGCCCATTCCGCAGGATTCCCGACGACACCATGGAGAAGTCGAAGCTCGAAGCGCTCGGCTTCACTTCGGTCGAAGAGGCGCTCGGCGAGAAGTTCCATGCCTCGCCGGCATTGCTGGCGCGACTCAATCCGGGCAAGGAACTGGCGGCGGGCGTGGAGATCGTCGTTCCCAACGTCGCCGGCCTGCCGGCGCTGACGCCGGCGGCCACCGTGGTCGTCGACAAGAGCGATTCGGTGGTGCGGCTGCAGGACGCGGAGGGCAAGGTCTACGCGCAGTTCCCGGCCTCGACCGGCAGCGAACACGATCCGTTGCCGATCGGCGAGTGGAAGATCGAGGGTGTCGCCATCGATCCCACCTTCCACTACAACCCGGAGCTGTTCTGGGACGCCGACGAGTCGCATGCCAAGGCGATCCTGAAGCCCGGCCCGAACAACCCGGTCGGCACGGTCTGGATCGACCTGTCGAAGGAACACTACGGCATCCACGGCACGCCCGAGCCCGCGCAGATCGGCAAGACCGAATCGCATGGCTGCATCCGCATGACCAACTGGAGCGCCCGCGCCGTGGCCGATGCGGTCGAGCCCGGCACGCCGGCGCTGCTGCAGGAGTAAGCGCATGCGCTGGTTGATCGGGCTGGTGCTGGCGCTGCTGGCCGCGAACCTGGCCTGGTGGGCGATGCGCGGCCACGACGGACCGCTGTGGCGGCAAAGCCCCACGCCGGTGGTGGGCCCCGACGTCGCGGTGGGTGAGCCGCCGCCGCGGGCTTCGCCGGTCTCCGCGGGAACTCGCGAATCGCAGCGCGCTCCTGCGCCGGCCGCAGGGGACGTCGTCGCGACGCCAACAGCCGCGGAAGACGCGATCGCCGGCTCATCCCCGCCGTTGGAGCCGCCGCCGTCCGCGGCGGGCCTGGTCGTGCCGGTGCAGGGCGTCGCCGCGGCCGACCTGCAGGACACCTTCGGCGATGCCCGCGGCGGCGAACGCATGCACGAGGCGCTCGACATCATGGCGCCAGCCGGCACCCCGGTGCTCGCGGTCGCCGATGGCCGCATCGAGAAGCTCTTCGACAGCGAACGCGGCGGCCTCACGATCTACCAGTTCGAGCCGGGCGGAACCTGGTGCTACTACTACGCGCACCTGCAGGCCTATGCACCCGGCCTGGCCGAGGGCAAGGAAGTCAGTCGGGGCGAGGTGATCGGCTTCGTGGGCAGCAGCGGCAACGCCGACCCCGCCGCGCCGCACCTGCACTTCGCGGTGTTCGCGCTGACGCCCGAGCGGCAGTGGTGGACCGGCACGCCGGTCAATCCGTATCCGCTGCTTGCCGGCGTCGGCGAGCGCTGAGCGGCGCGCCGGCGCCTGCGGGCGCCCCGCCCGATTCTCCGCTAATCTAGGCCCCTCACCCGATGGCGCAGGACCCACCATGGACGGAGTGAAGGGGAAGGATTCCCGATCGACGGCGCCGCGCGCCGCGATGGGCGCGACGTTCGTACGGGTTCGCCATGCATGGCGCGCGACGTGGCTGGTGGTGGCCTGCGTGCTGTGGCTGTCGGCCTGCGATTTCGACCTGTCGGCCTCGGAGCCGCGCTCGCGCCACCAGGGAGTGCTCGAACGCGCCTTCCCCGATCCGCGCGCGCAGGCGCTTGCGATCGCCGCCGAGCAGGGCGACGCCGGCGAAGTGCGGCGCCTGATGCGCGACGAGGGCGTCGACCCGGACGAGATCTTCGGCGGCAGCGACGGCGGCATGCCGCTGCTGGCCTGGCCGATCTACAGCAGGAGTCCCGAAGGCCTGCGCGCGATGCTGGAGGCGGGCGCCGACCCCAACGTGAAGAAGCGCTCGCCCAGTGACCGCGGCGAGCGTTACCACGCCAACGCCATGGTCTGGGCCGCCGAGCAGGAAGACCCGGCGTACCTGCAACTGCTGCTCGACCACGGCGGCGACCCCGACACCCGCAACGCCAACAACGAAGCGCTGCTGTTCCACGCCTTCATCAAGCAGAACCAGTGGCGAAATGTGCAGTTGCTGGTGGAGCGGGGGGCGGATGTGAATGCTTCTGTCGGCATGGGCGGCACACTCATCGGACACTACGCATCCAATGGCGGTTTCATGATGGTCCATTGGCTGCTGGAGCATGGTGCGGATCCGACGCTCGACTATGCATATGACAAGCCGGTGCATGGCCCCGATTCGCATACGATCGAGGCGGTGTTCTGGCATCCAGGTAATCCCGATGACCCGACCTGGCAACGCAAGTGTCAGGAGTGGCTGATCGGGAATGGGCATGAGCGCCCTGCAATGCCCGAGCATTATCGGTTGATGCGTGAGCGGCTTGGATTTCCGCACGAAGAATCACGCATCCCACTTCTGTGAGCCGGAATGACAAGGAAACGTCAACATGCCAACGACCCGAGAGAAGCGTCGCGCACTGCTTGATGAGCTGAGCACGAGTGGTAACCCGGCCTTACGCGATGAGGCGAAGCAGCTCGAAGAGCTCTACCATGCGCGCGAGATGGCAGGGGTCTCGTCTGACATCTACGACGCGGTGGTTGGAACCGGAAGTCCCGAGGCGGGGTGGTCGCGGGGCAGCGAGGATATGGCGTTGCTGCGGCGCGCTGTTCCGGGTGCGAACTTGACCGATGATGTTTGGCGCGAACTCTTGCGGCCGAAGGACTCCGGATTTCGTGCTGAAATCTATGTTCCTGACCCGGCGATATTGGGGCCCGGCTACAAGCCGGTGTTGGTCTTCAAAGGCTCGGCGGGCGAAGTGCTCGATGCAGACGGGAGTCGGCGGGATACGACAACCGAAGATTTCCTCGGCAACAATTTTCCGCAGTCGGTCGGTCTGCAGACCGACTATTACGATCGCGCGATGAGGGTCGCAACAGTACTGAAGCGAGCTGGCTTGGATTTCGACATCGCTGGTCACAGTCTTGCAGGAGGCAAGTCCGCCGCCGCGTCCGCCGTCACCGGAATGTCTGCCGTGACCTTCAATGCGGCCGGCCTGCACCCGGAGACCGCGAGGCGCTTCGCCGCTGAGAATGGCGGCCTGCCGCTCTACGACACCGCACGCAGCGTGACTGCCTGGCACGTCCAGGGCGACCTGCTCAACGACGGCGTACAGGGCGACCTCGCCGACATGGGCGCGCGCCAGCGCCTGCGCCTGGCGGGTGTGATGTCCGATACCGCGTCGGTCCTGCGCAACGTGCCCGAGGCGCGACAGGTCCTGGAGCAGGCGCTGCTTGCGGGCATTCCCGAATCCTCGCATCCGTCGATCCACGCTTTCCTCGACCGCCTCGAACGCGGCAACGCCGCGGAGCTGATCCGCGACCTGCCGCAGGCCGCGGGCGAACGCAAGCCGCCGCTGGTGGCGATGACCGAACACGAGCGCGAACTGGTGCGGCGCGAGGACGCGGCCTCGCTGGGCGAGCTCCACCGTCTGGCCGGTCCGCTGCTGACGGTGGTCGCGGCTGCGGCGCGTGGCGCCGATGCGGGGCGCGCCATGGGCGAGATTCCCGCCGCGGGGGGGAAGCTCGCGGATCGCGGCCTCGAGGTCGCCGGGGACGGTGCCGCGGGCACCCTGTCCCTTGCCGGCACGTTCTCCGGGCATGCATACCGCGTGGCGGGCATCACTGTCGAGCACGGCACGCAGGCGCTGGGCGAGGCGGCCGCCCAATGGCACGAGACCAAGGCGCAGGCAGGTGCCTTCGCCTGGCGCGCCAACGGCTGGTTGCAGGAACGTGGCGACTCGGCCGCCGCCGCGGGCACACGCCTGCTCGGGTCGATCGTCGGCACCGTCTCCGCGGAAGGACAGCGCGGGCTCGAGGCGCGCGCCGACGCATTCGAATCGCGCGGCGCGCTGGCGCGCGAACGCGGCCACGCACAGGCGGCCGAGGCCATGGCGCGAGGACAGGTGTCGGCGACGGGCCTGCGCCTGGCGGCGGACGCCGTCGGCGACGCCATCGGCGATCGCATCGAACGCAGCGGTGCGGCCATGCGCGAGCAGCTGGTGCGGGTCGGCGAGCGGGTGGAGGACAGGCTGGACGCCACCGGCGACGGCATCCGCGGCGTCACCGGTCGTGCCCCGGCGGCCGGCGCCGCGCTGGGCGGGACCACGGGCATGCTGGTGGGCACCGTCGTGACCTACCGCCCGGGCGATCCGTTCACCGCCATCGACGTGGCCAGCTCGGTGCGGCTGCGGCAGGAGCTTGGCCCCGGTGTGCGGGAGGCGCTGGAGCGGCACGGCATGGCCAGCGCCGTGATCCCGAGCCTGGACAGCGAGATCGCGCGGCGCGAACAGGCTGCTCGCGCGCTGCTGCAGGCAAGGGCTGCCGCGTCGCATACGGAGGAAACGGGTGGTCGCGACCCCCTGGCTCCGATGCCGATGCCGATGCCACCCGCACGCAGGCCGCTGCTGCCGGGAGAGGCCGGACAGGCGCTGGACCAGTTCCTCGGCGCGCTGAAGTCAGGGGACGCGGCGGCGATTTCCGAAACCTCGAAGCGCCTGATGGACACGCGCGCCGCGCAGGCCTGGCTGGCCGGCGGACACGCGCGGCTCGACGCTGCGCCCACGCGCGCGCCAACGGCGACACGCCCGGAGCTGGTGGCCGACCCGGTGAACATGCAACCACCGGCAGCGACGCTCGCCCGATAGCTGCCTCGGTCCCCTCCGGTCCCGCGCATGTGGCAGGCGCGTTGCCACCGCCGCGCCCCCGGTCCCGGCGGCTGTCCGACCTGCGATCGGGCGCCCCGGGGCGAGCGCAGCGATCCGGGTTGCGCGCCTGCCCGGGTCGTCGCGAGGCATGCCGGGATCGACCGGCGTTCTTTCCCGGATCGCACCGCGCCCGTGCCCGACGCGGCCTTGCGACAGCTACTGCAGCAACGGCTCCAGCGCCGTCCACACGTGGTCCAGCAGCTTCGGCTGGGCGGCGATCGTGGGGTGCAGGTTGTCGTCCTGGTAGGCCTCGCGTTCGAGCGCGATGGGTTCGAGCAGGAAGGGGAGCAGTGCGGTGTCGAACAGCCGCGACAGGTCGCGGTAGTTGCGTTCGAAGCCGGCGGTGTAGTCGGCGCCGAGGTTGGGCGGCATGCGCATGCCCACCAGCAGCACCTTCGCGCCCACGTGTTGCGAGGCGCCGATCATGCGCGCCAGGTTGCGCCGCGCCTCGGCCAGCGGCAGTCCGCGCAGGCCGTCGTTGGCGCCGAGCGCGATCACCACCACGTCGGGCCGGTGCCGCAGGACCTCGCCGACGATCCGCGCGGATCCGCCTGCGGTGGTTTCGCCGCTGATGCTGGCATTCACGACGCGCCAGCCGGGCTTGCGTTCCGCCAGCCGCTCGCCCAGCAGGGACACCCAGCCTTCCGGCGCGGCCATGCCGTAGCCGGCCGACAGCGAATCGCCCATCACCAGCACCGTGCGCGGCGCCGGATCCGCGGCGGGCGCGGGCTGGGCGAACGCCGGCCACAGCGCCAGCAGCAAGAGTAAACCGATGGCCCATTGCATCGGGCGCCGGCAGGCCGCATAACCTTCTGTCATCTGTGTCCTCGTCCGTCTCGCGCGCTGTGGCGCTTGCGGTCCACGATAACCAATCCGGAATGAACATGGCCGACGCCCCCGCGCCGCTTGCCGCCGTCCCCCACGGCTCGCCGAACCCGTCCGCAGCGCCCGCGCTGCATGTCACCGGCCTGGGCAAGCGGGTCATGCTGCCTTCCGGCGAGTTGACGATCCTCGACGGCGTGGGCTTCGATGTCGCCCGCGGCGAGGTGGTCGCGATCGTCGGCGCCTCCGGCTCCGGCAAGAGCACCCTGCTGTCGCTGCTGGCGGGCCTCGACACGCCCAGTGCCGGCGCGGTGGCGCTGGACGGCGCGAAGATCTCGGCGCTCGACGAGGACGGCCGCGCGAAGGTGCGGGGCGACAAGGTCGGCTTCGTGTTCCAGAACTTCCAGCTGCTGCCCTCGCTCACCGCGCTGGAGAACGTGATGCTGCCGCTGGAGCTGCGCGGCGACGCCGACGCGCAGTCGCCGGCACGCGAGATGCTGCGCAAGGTCGGCCTCGGCGAACGCCTGGACCATTACCCCAAGCAACTCTCCGGCGGCGAGCAGCAGCGCGTCGCGCTTGCGCGCGCGTTCGTGACCCGGCCGTCGCTGCTGTTCGCGGACGAACCCACCGGCAACCTCGATACCAATACCGGACAGGCGATCATCGAACTGCTGTTCGCGATGAACGGCGAGGCGGGCACCACCCTGGTGCTGGTGACCCACGACGACCATCTCGCCGCGCGCTGCCACCGCACCCTGCGGCTGGACAGCGGCCGGCTGGTGTCGGACGAAACCCGGTGAGCCGCGCATGAAGACGCTCGCGCTCGCCTGGCGGCAACTGCGCCGCGACATCAAGGCCGGCGACATCCGCATCCTCGCCGGCGCGCTGGTGCTGGCGGTGGTGGCGGTGTCCTCGGTGGGCTTCGTCACCGACCGCGCCGAACGCGCGCTTGCGATGGAGGCCAACCGCCTGCTCGGCGGCGACGCGCTGGTGCGCGGCGACGCCCCGATCGCCGGCGCGGTGCTGGAGGCGGCGGACGCCCCCGGGCTGCGACGGACCGAAACGGTCGAGCTCGACAGCATGATCCGTGTCGGCACCGGCGACGAGGCACAGCTGCGACTCGGCGACCTGCGCGCGTTGGGCGAAGGCTTCCCGTTGCGCGGCACGTTCCGCATCGCCGGTGACGACGGCGTCGAGCGCGATGCCGCCGCGATTCCCGAACCCGGCACGTTGTGGCTCAGCCGCGCCGGCGCCGACACGCTCGGCGCGCGCGTCGGCGACCGCATCGGCATCGGCACGCGCGAGTTCCGTCTGGCCGCGCTGGTGGTGCAGGAACCCGACGCCTCGATCGACTACTTCAACGTCGCGCCCAAGGCCTTCCTCAACCTCGCCGACCTTGCCTCCACCGGCCTGGTGCAGGAAGGCAGCCGCGTGCGCTACCGGCTGGTGGTGGCCGGCGACGCGGCGGCGGTCGAGGGCTTCACCGCTGCGGCCAAGGCCAACCTCGGCCGCGGGCAACGCATCGAGACGATCACCGATGCGCGGCCGGAAGTGCGCTCCTCGCTCGATCGGGCGGGGCGTTTCCTCGGCCTGGCCGCGCTGGTGTCGGTGGTGCTGGCGGCGGTGGCGGTGGCGATGGCGGCGCGCCGGCACAGCGAGCGGCACCTGTCGGGGGTGGCGGTGATGCGCTGCCTCGGCGCGCAGCAGCGCACCCTGGTGGGCATCCATGTCGGCGAGCTGGTGCTGCTGGGGCTGATCGCCTGCACCATCGGGGTGGCGATCGCGTTCGCCCTGCAATGGTCGATCGCCGGCTGGCTGGCGCAGGCATTGAAGGTGGAGATCCCGCCGGCCAGCGTGTGGCCTGCGCTGCACGGCTACGGCGTGGGCATGGTGGTGCTGCTCGCGTTCGGCGCCCCGCCGGTGCTGGCGCTGCGGCGTGTGCCCGCGCTGCGCGTGCTGCGGCGCGACCTCGATGGCGCGGAGCCCTCGGCCTGGGTGGTCGCGCTGGCGGGACTCGGCGGCCTGGCCGCATTGCTGTGGTGGCAGGCGGGTTCGGCGACGCTGGCGCTGTCGATGCTGGTCGGCATCGCCGTGACGCTGGCGGTGCTCGCGCTCATCGCCTGGGCGCTGATCATCGCCGTGCGCCGGCTGCGTTCGCGGTTGCGCGGCGCGCTGCGCTACGGGCTGGCGAACGTCAGCCGCCGCGCCGGCACCAGCATCGCCCAGGTCAGCGCGCTGGGCCTGGGCCTGATGGCGCTGCTGCTGCTGACCTTCGTGCGCACCGACCTGCTCGACCGCTGGCAACTGGCGCTGTCGGAGAGCGCGCCGAACCGGTTCATCATCAACGTGCAGTCCGACCAGGTCGGCCCGGTGCGCGAGTTCATCGCCTCGCAGGGCGTGTCCGAGCCGGTGCTGTTCCCGATGGTCCGCGCGCGCCTGGTCGCGCGCAACGGCGCGCCGACTTCGGGCGCGGACTACGCCGATCGCTCCGGCGACCCGGAGCAGGACAGGCAGGCGCAGCGGCGTGCCGACCGCGAGTTCAACCTGTCGATGGCCGCCACCCTGCGCGACGACAACAAGGTCACCGCCGGCGAGTTCTGGAACGGCACGCCGGCGACCCCGCAGCTGTCGGTGGAAGAAGGTTTCGCGCAGGACCTCGGCTGGCAGGTGGGCGACCGCATCGCCTTCGACATCGCCGGCCAGCGTTTCGAGGCGCCGATCACCAGCCTGCGCGACGTCGAATGGGAAAGCTTCCAGCCCAACTTCTTCGTGCTCGCCTCGCCCGGCGCGCTCGACGGCTATCCGGCCAGCCACATCACCGCGGTGCAGGTACCGCCGGAACGCACGCGCTTCACCGCCGAACTCGTCCAGCGGTTCCCGAACCTGTCGGTGATCGACGTCGACGCGGTGCTCGCGCAGGTACGCAACACCGCCGACCAGGTCTCCACCGTGGTCCAGGTGGTGTTCTGGTTCTCGCTGCTGGCCGGCGTGCTGGTGCTGCTGGCGGCGGTGAGCGCCAGCCAGGACGAGCGCCTGCTGGAAGGCGGGGTGATGCGAGCGCTGGGCGGCAGCCGCGCGCAGTTGCGGATGGCGCAGGTGTCCGAGTTCGCGGCGATCGGGCTGCTGGCGGGGCTGGTCGCGGCGATCGCGGCCTCGGTGCTGGCGGGCGTGATCTCGGTGCAGGTGTTCGACCTGCCGTGGCGCGCGAACTGGACGCTGGCGGCGGTCGGCAGCGCGGTGGGCGTGTTGGTCACGCTGCTCGCGGGCCTGTACGCCACGCGCAAGGTGCTCGATGCGCCGCCCTCGGCGACCCTGCGCGAGCTGCAGGGGTGAGCGCGGCGGCGGTGATCGAATTCGCGCTCGAAGGCGACTTCGTCGAGCTGCACCAGCTGCTCAAGCTGTGCGGCGTCGTCGGCAGCGGCGGCGCCGGCAAGGCGCTGGTCTCCAGCGGCGCGGCACGCGTGGATGGCGTGGTCGAACTGCGGCGCACCTGCAAGATCCGCGCAGGGCAGACGGTGGAGGCCGGCGGCGTGCGGATCGCAGTGATTGCGGAGCCGTCGGCCGCGCAGCCGTAGCCCGGACAAGCGCAGCGCATCCGGGAATCGTTACCGGTATCGCGTCCGGGAATCGTTACCGGTATCGCGTCCGGGTCGCCCCCGGATGCGGCCTTTGGCCTTATCCGGGCTACGCGAGACGGGCACCCAAGCGCGTAGCCCGGATAAGCGCAGCGCATCCGGGAACCGTTACCGGTATCGCGTCCGGGTCGCCCCCGGATGCGGCCTTCGGCCTTATCCGGGCCACGCGAGACGGGCTCGCAGGCGCGTAGCCCGGGTAAGCGAAGCGCACCCGGGAACGGATTCCGGCGCGTCTCAACCCTCCCAGCGGCGCAACACCAGGCTGGCATTGGTGCCGCCGAAGCCGAAACTGTTCGAGAGCACCGTGTGCAGCTGCGCATCGCGGCTCTCGCGCACCAGCGGCAGGTCGGCCGCCTCGGGGTCGACGGTGTCGACGTTGATCGAACCGGCGATGAAGCCGCGCTGCAGCATCAGCAGGCAGAAGATCGCCTCCTGCACGCTGGTGGCGCCGAGCGAATGGCCGGTCAGCGACTTGGTCGAGGAGAACGGCGGCATCGCATCGCCGAACACCTCACGCATCGCGCGCAGTTCGCTGACGTCGCCCACCGGGGTCGAGGTGCCGTGGGTGTTGACGTAGTCGATGCCGCCGTCGAGGCCGTCGATCGCGGTGCGCATGCAGGCGATGGCGCCGTCGCCCGAGGGCGCGACCATGTCCGCGCCGTCCGAACTCGCGCCGAAACCGACCAGTTCACCGAGGATCGTGGCGCCGCGCGCCTGCGCGTGTTCCAGGCTTTCCATCACCACCGCGCCGCCGCCGCCGGCGATGACGAAGCCGTCGCGATCGGCGTCGTAGGGGCGGGAAGCGCGCTCGGGCGTGTCGTTGTACCTGCTCGACAGCGCGCCCATGCCGTCGAACAGCATCGCCATGCCCCAGCTGGCCTCCTCGCCACCGCCGGCGAAGACCACGTCCTGCAGCCCGGCCTGGATCTGCTGCGCGGCAACGCCGATGCAATGCGCCGAGGTCGCGCAGGCCGAGGAAATCGAATAGTTCAGCCCCTTGACGCCGAATGCGGTCGCCAGGCAGGCCGACACCGTCGAACTCATCGTGCGCGTCACCTGGTACGGCCCGACGCGGCGGATGCCGCGCTCGCGCAGGGTGTCGGCCGACTCGATCTGGTTGGTCGGCGAACCGCCGCCCGAACCCATGATCAGGCCGGTGCGCGGGTTGGAGACCTGCGCATCGGACAGCCCCGACTGCGCGATGGCATCGCGCAGCGACAGGTAGGCGTAGGCCGCGGCATCGCCCATGAAGCGCCGCAGCTTGCGGTCGATCAGCGCCTCCAGGTCCACCTGCGGCATGCCCGACACCTGGCTGCGCAGGCCTTTTTCGGCGTACGAGGCATCGGCGCGGATGCCGGAGCGGCCCTGGCGCAGCGCGTCGGCGACCGTGTCGGCATCGTTGCCGATGCACGAGACGATGCCCGCGCCCGTGATCACCACGCGGCGATGGCCGGGAAGCATGCTCATGCCGTGCCGTCCCCCTGGCCGTCGGTCCGCTGGAACAGGCCCACGCGCAGGTCGCCGGCGGTGTAGATCTCGCGGCCGTCGACCAGCATGCGTGCGTCGCCGATGGCGAGGATCAGCTTGCGCTGGATCACCCGCTTGATGTCGATTTCGTAGCGCACCAGCTTCGCCTCGGGTCCGACCTCGCCGGTGAACTTGACCTCGCCCCCGCCGAGCGCGCGCCCGCGCCCCGGCAGCCGGCGCCAGGTGAGGTAGAAGCCGATCAGCTGCCACATCGCGTCCAGGCCGAGGCAGCCGGGCATCACCGGGTCGCCGCTGAAGTGGCACTGGAAGAACCACAGGTCCGGGCGGATGTCGAGTTCGGCCTCGATCCGGCCCAGCCCGTGCGCGCCGCCGTCGTCGTCGATATGGGTGATGCGGTCGAACATCAGCATCGGCGGCAGCGGCAGGCGGCCGCTGCCGGGGCCGAAGAGGCTGCCCTCGCCGGAGGCGATCAGTTGTTCGTAGCTGAATGAATCCTTCATCGTACCGGGCGACCCGCGAGCTTCGTGGTCGTGAAGTATCGCGGAATTGCCGTGCACAAGCCGTACGCACGGGTAGGTTCGGGGCCCGGCGGGACCGATTTCGACCAAAGTCGCAGTCGCCGCCCGCGACTGCGACGCGCGCAGCCGCGGGCGGCGGGGCGGCGGGTCCGCTACTTCGCCCGGCGTGCGATGTAGTACGCGGCGAGGTTGCCGACGCCGGTGGCCGCCAGCAGGATCGCGAACAGGCCGGGCGACGCATCCTGCCAGTCGACCGCTTCGATCAGGCCGAACCCGATCGCCAGCGCGACCAGGATCACGCCCCAGCGCAGGGAGGCCTGGCGGCGACGGGTTTCCTCGCCGTCGATGAGCGTGCGCAGCATCTCCTCCGAGCCGTTGGACTGGAGCATGTGCTTGCGCGCTCGCGCGTCGACCACGGCCTTGATCGCGAGGTAGATGCAGATGAACAGGGTGATGGGAATGAGGACTTCGATTTCCATGGTGGCGGGATCCGGTTGATGGAGCGGCTACGACGGGTTCGGAACAGGAGATACCGGCCCGGCGCGGCCGGTTGCAGCCCGGCTTGCCGGGCACGACGTTCCGGCCTTGCAACCGCCCGCGCGACCGGCGTATCCCTGTCCCCATGCCCGCCTCCCCCGATCCCCAGGACACCCAGGCCGACCGCGTCCTGGTCGAGGCCGTGCTCGCGGGTGCGCCGGGTGCCTTCGAGCGGCTGGTGCGCGAGTACCAGGGCCTGTGCTGGCACGTGATCGACCGCATGGTCCGTCACCCCGAGGACACCCGCGAGCTGTGCCAGGAGGCCTTCCTGCGGGTGCACCAGGCCCTGCACCAGTACCGCGGCGAGAGCGCGCTGAAATCCTGGATCGCCCAGGTCGCCTATTCGGTGGCCAAGCGCCATCTGGAGAAGAAGCGCATCCCGCTGGCCGACATGCCGGGCGGGGAGGACGGCTGGTCCCTGGTCGAGAACGTCGGCGACGGCTTCGACCTCGAGGGCGCCACTTCGGACGGCGAGGCCGTCGCCCTGCTGCAAGCGGCGATCGACCGCCTGCCGCCGCTGCAGCGGACGCTGCTGACGCTGTATCACCTGGAAGAACTGCCGATCGGCGAGATTTCACGGGTCACCGGGCTCGCCGAAGGTACGATCAAGAGCCACCTGTTCCGCAGCCGCAGGCAACTGCGGGGCCTGCTGGAACCGACCGTGGGAGTCTTCGCCGCATGAATACATCCAGGCCATCGGATCGTCGTCCCGTCGACGACAACCGCCCGGGCGTGGCCGAACGCGACTGGCAGGCCCAGGAACGTGCGTTGTCGGGTGCGACGGCCGACCGTCGCGACCTGCTGCTCGCGCGCGCGCTGCGCACCATGCCGCTGTCGCGGCCGCCTGCGGATTTCGCGAGCGCAGTCGCGCGCATCGCCGCGCGGGACGGCGGCGAGGCAGCCGCGGAATCCGGTCTCGAACGCGTGCTGCTCCACGTCCTGCTGGCGGCGATGGCGCTGGCCGGGGCGGGGGCGGTGGCGATGTACGGCGGCCGGTGGTGGGCGCTGGCGGGCGAAATGTTCGGCACCCAGGCCACCCTGTGGGCCGCGTTCGCCGGGCTGTGCCTGCTGCTGTCGTGGCTGCCGCAGGCTGTGCGCCGGCTGCTGGACGCGACGCGCACGCCGACGCCGGCCTGACCGGACGCTCCGGGCGGCGGGAGAGGAGATCGGTGCGGCAGCAGGCACCGGAAGTCGTCGCGACGGCCCGGGGAATCCCGGGAGTCCGGATGCGGCCGGTGCGCCGGCCGCCGGGGCAGCGCGGCGCTTGGCGGTCGCCCCGCGGCGGTTTCCATCACGGCGCCGGCGACCCGGCGGCCGCCACGCCACCGGCTGCGGCCACTCAGTCCACCATCTGCAGCTCCGTCTCGAAGCGGCGCGCGTAGCCGCGCTCGTCGCTGACGCGCAGGATCTCCCCCGGCTCCATGTCCGGCGCGCCGTAGACCGCGCAGGCGATGCCGCCGTTGCCGTGGCCGACGGCGTGCAGGCGGTAGCGGGACTGTCCACTCCCGGTCTGCGGCGGGTAATGCCTGGGCGGCTCGTTGCCGTCCAGGTCGAGTTCGTTGTTGTCGATCACGCCGCCGACGAACAATGCACGCATGGGGGTTTGCTCCTTGGGTTTTCCGGAAGTGGCCCTCGCTCCCTTGATGGACAGCCTGCCCGTGCGAATGTTCCCGCGCGGTCAACGCCGCGTACGCGGCACGTTGGGCGCGTCCCCTGCGCAGGGACGACCCCGGTAGAATCCGGCGCCTGGATCCGGATGCGACGCGACGATGCAAGACCCCGCCCTCGATGCGCTGATGCTGCCGTTCGCCGGCGGCCAGCTCGACTGGCCCGCGGCCGGCGCGCTGTTCCTGCGCGCCCGGGAAGGCGCGGCGCTGCATGCGCACGCGCCGCGCTCGCTGGTGTGCGAACAGTCGTTCCGGCCGGAACACGAGGCGCTGCAGCGCGCCGGCTTCGACGCCCGCGTCGACGGCGACGGCGCGTACGCGCGGGTGCTGGTGCTGCCGCCGCGGCAGCGCGAGGAGGCGCGGGCGTTGCTGGCCCGGGCGCTTTCGCGATGCGCGCCCGGCGGGATCGTCGTGGCGGCGATGCCGAACGATGCCGGCGCGCGTTCCGGACAGGCCGACTTCGAGGCGCTGTTCGGCCCGTCCTCGGTGCTGAGCAAGCACAAGTGCCGGGTGTTCTGGGCGTCGGTGGACCGCGCCGATACCGCGCTGGCGGCCTCGTGGCGGAAACTGGATGCGCCGCGACCGATCCTGGGCGGGCGTTTCACCAGCCGCCCCGGCGTCTTCGCCTGGGATCGCGTCGACGCGGCCTCCGCGCTGCTGGCCGAACAGTTGCCGGTCACGCTCTCCGGCCACGGCGCCGACCTCGGCGCCGGCTGGGGCTATCTGGCTTCTGAAGTGCTGGCGCACTGTCCGGGCGTCACCGCGCTGGATGTGGTCGAGGCCGAGATGCGCGCGCTCGACTGCGCGCGCGGCAACCTCGCCGCGCACGCGTCGCGCGTCGCGCTCGATTTCCGCTGGCTCGACGTCACCGCCGGCCTCGACCGCCGCTACGATTTCATCGTCACCAATCCGCCGTTCCATGCGCTGCGCGGCGAATCGCGTCCGGAGATCGGCCGTGCGTTCATCGCCGCGGCGGCCGAGGCGCTGCAGCCGCGCGGGGTGCTGTGGCTGGTCGCCAACCGGCACCTGCCCTACGAGGAGGCGTTCGGTTCGCGTTTCGCCGCCGTGCGCATCGTCGCCCAGCGCGGCGGGTTCAAGGTGATCGAGGCGGTGCGCGGGCGGTGAGCGATTGCAGGCGTTCCCCCGCGGGCGCATCGTCCCTGCCTGCGGATGGCGGGTCCAGGCCGCGTGCGTGGCCACCGCCTGCCTGCGCCGGATCGATCGCCCTGGCGGGGACGCAGCGCCGGATCGGCGATGCGATGCGCGGACGGCGGATCGCGTGAAACTGCTGCGCCACATCGCCAACCTCGGCTACGGCAGCCGCCGGCAGGTGCAGGGGATGTTCGGCGAAGGCCGCATCACCGACGCCGACGGCGCGGTGCTGTATGCGGACGACCGGATCGCCCACGAAAGCGTCCGCATCGACGGCGAGCCGCTGGATCCCGCGCCCGGGCTGGTGCTGATGCTGCACAAACCGGTGGGCCACACCTGCTCGACGAAGGACGCCGGACGTCTGGTGTACGACCTGCTGCCGCCGCGCTTCCGCCTGCGCGATCCGGCGCTGTCGACCGTGGGCCGGCTCGACCGCGACACCAGCGGCCTGCTGCTGCTGACCGACGACGGCCAGCTGCTGCACCGGATCATCTCGCCCCGCGCGAACCTGCCCAAGACCTACCTCGCGACGCTGGCGCAACCGCTGCGCGGGCACGAGGCGGCGGTCTTCGCCGGCGGCAGCCTGATGCTCGAATCGGAGAAGACGCCGCTGAAGCCGGCGTTGCTGGAAGCGATCGACGACACCCGTGCGCGGCTGACGATCACCGAGGGCCGCTACCACCAGGTGCGGCGCATGTTCGCCGCGGTCGGCAACCATGTCCAGGCGCTGCATCGCGAGCGCATCGGCGGGCTGGCGCTGGACGGCCTGCCGGAAGGGCAGTGGCGGGCGCTCGACGCCAGCGACATCGAGCGGCTGTTCGCGGGGCGCGGCGCATGAGCCGGATCGAGCCGTTGCCCTTCATGCCCGAGGCGGTGGTGTTCGACATGGACGGGCTGATGCTCGACAGCGAACGCGCGATCATCGACTGCCTGGCGCGGGCCGCCGCCGAAACCGGGCATCCGCTGGAACAGGCGCTGTGGCTGTCGATGGTCGGCCTGGGCGATGCCGTCTGCCGCGAGATGCTGGTCGAGCGCCTCGGTGCCGACGATGCGCAGGCCCTGCTGCAGCGTTCGCAGGCCCTTTACGAGGCGCGCGTCGACGCCGGCGTGCCACACCGGCCCGGGATCGTGGCACTGCTCGACTGGCTGCAACAACGCGCCATCCCGCGCGCGGTCGCCACCTCGACCCGGCGCCCGCTGGCCTTGCGCAAGCTGCGCGCGGCCGGGTTGCTGCACCGGTTCGACGCGGTCTGTACCAGCAGCGACGTGGCGTCGCCGAAACCGGCGCCGGACGTTTACCTGCTGGCGGCGTCGCGGCTGGGCGTCGCGCCCGCGCGCTGCCTGGTGCTCGAGGATTCGCCCACCGGCGTGCGCGCCGCGCTGGCGGCCGGCATGACCCCGGTGCAGGTGCCGGACATGCTGGCGCCGGATGCCGCGGCCCGCGCGCTCGGCCACCGCATCGTGGACTCGCTGGATGACGCGCTGCGCCTGCTCGACGCGCGGTTCGTGGGCTAGGGCCGCTCGCCCGGATCCACCTGCGTACGACCGCGGCGGACGCTGCATCGCGTTCGATGTCGCGATGTGTCGATCCGGTCCCGCGTGCAGCCTGCGCCCGCACGCAGGCCCGGGGCCATCCACGCGACTTTCGCGTCATTCCTCCAGCAGTTCGCGCCAGCCGTCGAAACCGAGGGTACGCACGGTGGCGATGTTGCGCTCGATGATCGCGTCGGGTTCCGGGTAGGCCGCCACCGCCCGGTCCACGCTGTCCTCGCGCAGCAGGTGCAGGATCGGCCACGGCGCGCGGTTGGTCAGGTTGTCGGCATCGTCCGGCGCGCAGCCGGCGAAGCGGTAGTCCGGATGGAAGCTCGCCACCTGCAGCACGCCATCGAGCGCCATCGCCTCGACCAGCGCGTCGGCATCGTCGAGGAAGTCGTTGAAGTCGAGGAAATCGTCGAGCACCTGCGGATGCACCAGCAGGGTGGTGTCCACGCGCTCCGCCGGCGTGTCGCGCAGCAACGCCATCTCCTCGCCCAGCTGTTCGAGCAGGGCGCGCGGCGTGCTGGCGTCGCTGACCACGATCCGCACCTGTTGCCTGGCGTACACCGCCTTGGCGAACGGGCACAGGTTCAGGCCGATCACCGCACGCTCCAGCCAGCGGCGGATGTCGTGCTCGACCGCGGCGGCGTCCATCGGCGCGCTAGTCGCGGAAATTGTCGAACTGCAGCGGCAGGCCGAAGTCCTCGCCGCGCAGCAGGGCCATGGCGGCCTGCAGGTCGTCGCGCTTCTTGCCGTTGACGCGCAGCTTGTCGCCGTTGATCTGGCTGTCGACCTTGAGCTTGGCGTCCTTGAGCGTGCCCTGGATCTTCTTCGCCAGCTCGCGCTCGATGCCCTGGCGCACCGTGACCTTCTGCCGCGCTCCGGCGACGTTGGTGTCGATGTCGCCGAACTCCAGGCAACGCGCGTCGATCTTCCGCGCGATCAGGCGCGCGCGCAGGATGTCGGTCATCTGCTGCAGCTGGAATTCGCTGGGCGCGGACTGGGTGATCACCGCGTCCTCGCGCACGAAGCTCGCCTCGACGCCCTTGAAGTCGAAACGGGTGGACAGTTCGCGGTTGGCCTGGTCGACCGCATTGATCAATTCGTGGGTATCCACTTCGGAGACGATGTCGAAGGAGGGCATGGCGGTCCGGTATCGTGAATGGGTGGAAGCGGCGGCATCGTCGCCCCGGCTCGACAACTGCGGGAGCGCCTTCGGCGCGATCGCCTGCCGCCAGCGATCGAACGCTGTTCGCGGCTGAAGCCGCTCCTGCGGAATGCTCGCGGGAGCATAGGGTACCGCATGGTTGCGCACGCAACGGATGCACGGGGGCGTGGCAGACCTTAACGTGAAGGCGCGCCCGGCGTGGGCGCGTTGCGGAACGCTGCGTGACCCCTTTCCCGCTCATCGGCATCGTCGGCAGCGCCGGCACCTACGGCCGCTGGCTGCGCGGCTTCTTCGAACGGCGCATGGGATTGCGGGTGATCGGCCACGACCCGGGCGATGCCGGCAGCGACGCGCGCGACGTGCTGCTCGAACGCGCCGACGTGCTGCTGTTCGCGACCCCGATCCGCTCCACCGCGGCGCTGGTGGACGAGTACGTGCGCCTGTCCGGCGGACGCGAGGCCGGCCGGCTGTGGCTCGACATCACCTCGATCAAGCAGGGCCCGGTCGAGGCGATGCTGCGCTCGCGCGCCGAGGTGGTGGGCCTGCACCCGATGACCGCGCCGCCCAAGGCGCCGACCATGAAGGGCCGCGTGGTGGTGGTGTGCGAGGCGCGCCTGGACCGCTGGCGGCCGTGGCTGCAGGCGCTGCTGGACGCGCTGGAAGGCGAATGCGTACACGCCGGCGCCGAGCGCCACGACCGGATGATGGCGCTGGTGCAGGCGATGGTGCACGCCTCCCACCTCGCCCAGGCCGGCGTGCTGGGCGAATACGCCGGTCGTGTCGGCGACATGTCCGCGATCATGCCGTTCCGCTCGGCCTCGTTCGAACTCGACGCCGCGATCGCCGCGCGCATCCTCTCGCTCAATCCCGAGATCTACGAGGAGATCCAGTTCGGCAACCGGCATTCGGCGGAGGTGCTTGACAGCCTGCTGGCGCAGCTCTCGGAACTGCGCGACCTCGTCCGCCAGGGCGACGACGCGGCGCGCGCGCGCTTCCGCGAACGTTTCCTGGAAAGCCGCGAGGCGTTCGGCGAACAGGCGCTGGCCGAGGGCAACCACGCCTACGAGCGGGTCGGCTACCTGCTCGCCGACCTCGTCGCGCGCCAGTTCACCAGCGTGCACCTGCCCGAAGACCGGCCCGGTTCGCTGCGCGCGCTGTTGCATGTGTTCGAGAGCCACGGGGTCAGCCTGGAGTCGATCCATTCCTCGCGCACGCCGGCGGGCGAGGTGCATTTCCGCATCGGCTTCGTCCGCGGCACCGACCCGGCGGCGCTGGCCGCGGCGGTCGCGCAGATCGACGAAACCGGCATCGGCCGGGTGCTCGAAAGCGGCTGAACCGCGCGGCCGGCGGATGCGGCATCATGGCTTCCCCCGCATCGGGATCGCCCCATGATCGACATCGCCAGCCTGCACGCCGCATGACGCCCGCGGCCGCACATCGCCCCGGCACGGCGGCGGCGTGGATGCTGGCGGCCGGGCTGCTGTTCGCGTTGATGGACGCGGGCATGAAGTGGATCGCCAACGACTACCCGCCGTTCCAGGTGGCGGTGTTGCGCAGCGTCTCGGCGCTGCCGCTGGTGCTGCTGTGGATCGCCATGAGCGGGCGCGCGGGCACCCTGCTGCGCGTGCACTGGCGGCTGCACCTGCTGCGCGGACTGCTTGGCGTGGCGATGATGGCGGGCTTCGTCTACGGCCTGGCGCGGATGCCGCTGTCGACCGCCTACGCCATCGTCTTCGTCGCGCCGTTGATGGTCACCGCGCTGGCGGTGCCGTTCCTCGGCGAGAAGGTCGGGCCCCGGCGCTGGGCGGCGATCGCGGTCGGCCTGGTGGGCGTGCTGGTGGTGCTGCGCCCGACCGGCGAGGGCGTGGCGACGCTCGCCGGGCTGGCCGTGGTGCTGGCGGCACTGAGCTATGCGATCGCGGCGATCACGGTGCGCAAACTGGCGATGCGCGACAGCCCCGAGGCGATGGTGTTCTGGTTCCTGGTGTTGCTGGGCGTGTTCGCCGGCGCGGTCGCGGTGTTCGACTGGCATCCGCTGCAGCGCGCGCACTGGCCGGTGATCGCGCTCATCGGCGTCACCGGCGCCCTCGGGCAGGTGGCGTTGACCCACGCCTTCCGCTTCGGCGAGGCCAGCCAGATCGCGCCGCTGGAGTACGCGGCGCTGGTGTGGGTGGTGCTGCTCGACCTGCTGGTCTGGCAGGCGTTGCCCGATTCGATGACCTGGCTGGGTGCGGCGATCATCATCGCCAGCGGCCTGTACCTGATCCGCCGCGAACGCATCGTCGCCGGTCCGCGCCCGCCCGACGCGGCGCAGACGCCGCCGCCGTAACCGCGCACCGGCATCCCGCCATGCCCCTGCTGCTGCTCCCGTTCGTGCTCCTGGTCCTGCTCGCGCTCGCGCTGCTGCTGTGGCCGCTGGGGCTGTGGCAGCGCTATCGTGCCGGTCGTTCCAGGCGCCGGGCACGGCCGGGCTGGGTGAGCTTCAACGCGTTCGCGTTGCTGCTCTCGTCGGTGCTGTTCCTGCTGGGCGCGGGAATCGGCGCGATCTGGATCGATGGCGCGGCGTCGAATGCCGGCGCCGGGCTGCTGGCGGGCGTCGCGATCGGCGTCGCCGGCCTGTGGCTCGCGCGTCTGGAAGCCGGCGACGGCCGGTTGCACTACACCGCCAATGCGTGGCTGGTGGCCGCCCTGGTCCTGCTGGTCGCGGCGCGGATCGCACTGGGCGCGTGGCAGGCCTGGCACCGCGCTTTCGAAGGCGTGCCCGCACCGGTGCCCTGGCCGTGGCTGGCCGACCCCGCCAGCCTCTGGGCCATGGGCGGCCTGCTGCTGGGCTACCACCTGGCGTTCGCCTGGGGACTGCGGCGACAGCTGCGGCGGCTGGGCATGCTGTCGCGGCGCCGGACACGCTGAGCGTCGGCGCATCCGCCGGCCTCATGCCGTTGGGTCGCGCGCATGCCCCGGGCCGCACGTCGCAAGCTGCACACCAATGAACAACGGGCCCGAAAGGGCCCGTTGCATGGAGCGTGGCGCATGTCCGGCCGCAGGGGGCCGTCGGCGACCGGTCAGAACCGAGCGCCGACGCCGACCCCCACCGTCCACGGGTTGAACCTGACGTCGCGCTCGACCGTCTGCCCGGCGAGCTTGGCATCCGCGTCGCCGTCCAGGTAGCGCGCATCGGCGCGCGCGAACCAGGTCGGGGTGATGTTCACGTCCACGCCCACGGTGCCGATCGCGCCCTTGGGCGAGGTCAGGCCGACATGCGAGCCGTCGGCGGTGGCGATGTCCTCGTCGCTGATGTTGGTCTGGTGGTAGCCCAGGCCCACGAACGGGCGGAAGGTGTTGTCGGCATCGCCGAAGTGGTACTGGCCGCTCAGCGCGATCGGCTGCGAGTCGACCGTGCCGATCTTGCCCGCGTCGCCGCGCACGCGGTGGTTGAACTTGTCGGCCGCACCCCAGAGTTCCACGCCGATATTGTCGTTGACGTGGTAGGTGGCGCTCAGGGTCGGCGCGACGTCGCCGTCGGCGTCGATGCGCGAGCCGGGCAGGGGATCGGAATCGGGTTGCAGGATCGTGGCGCTGCCGACCACGGAGAAACGCTTGCCGGAAGCGCTGTCGCCCGTGTCCTGCGCGAAGGCGGCGGGGGCGACCAGGAGCGAAGCGATGGCGGCGGAAAGACCAAGTGAACGCAAGGACTGCATGGGGGACTCCTCATGTGGTTGTGGGTGTAGCCGTTTGCCCTTGAGGTGGGCATTGCCCATCTGGGATGGGCGCGCACACCGTAGCGACGCCTGGATGAATCGAAGCGCGCGCGTGAGGCGAATCGGTTGCGTGCGTGGGGCGCGCGTTCATCGTGGTGACCAGCGCGTATGCGGACGCCACGCGGGCCGCTCGCCATCCGCCCTGCACGATGGCCGTCAGGAGCGGCACCTCGTCCCCGGAATGCAGTGTTCCTCGCTCCATGGTGAACGCCCGGCGACACGTCCGGCGCACGCGGACGGACAGGCGTCCCGCCGCCCTGGGACGTTGCACACGCAACCATGCGCCCGGGAGCAGGCCGCATCGGCGGCAAACCTGCGCCACGGCCTCCCTCCCACGGGGATCGCGCGCACCGCCGCCGCGCGCCATGGTTGGCGCGCGGTGGACATGCGGACACAATAGGAATCCCCTTGCCGCCTCGAGAGGGCCGTATGGCCGACCTGAAAGAATCCCGCGTCCCCGATATCGGCGGCTACGACGATGTCCCCGTCATCGAGGTGCTGGTCGCGGTCGGCGACACGGTCGCGAAGGACCAGGGCCTGGTCACGCTGGAATCGGACAAGGCGACGATGGAAGTGCCCGCCGAGTTCGCCGGCGTGGTGCGCGAGCTGAAGGTCAAGCTCGGTGACACCCTGTCGGAGGGCGCCGTGGTCGCGGTGATCGAGGCGGCCGCGGCCGCGGGCGACACGCCGGAGGCAGCCGCCCCCGCAGCGGCTGCCGCGCCCGCGCCGACGAAGCCGAAGGAGCCCGATCCGGTGGTCGAGCCGGTCGCGGTGGGTGGCAAGCCCGACAACATCGCCCAGGCCTCGATCGATGCGCAGGCCGGCAAGGCGGCGGGCCCGGTCGAGCCGCCGGTGCGTTTCGAGGCCGAGGCCCTGATCCCGGGCAAGGTGCCCTACGCCAGCCCCGCGGTACGCCTGTTCGCGCGCGAGCTCGGCGCGGACCTGTCGCAGGTGACCGGCACGGAGAAGGGTGGGCGGATCACGAAGGAGGACGTGCAGAAGTACGTCAAGGGCGTGCTCTCCGGCGCGACCACCGCACCGGCCGGCGCGGGTGGCGGCAACGGCCTGAATCTGCTGCCGTGGCCGAAGGTGGATTTCTCGAAGTTCGGCGAGGTCGAGGAGAAGCCGCTCTCGCGGATCAAGAAGATCTCCGGCGCCAACCTCGCGCGCAACTGGGCGATGATCCCGCACGTCACCCAGTTCGACGATGCCGACATCACCGACCTCGAGGCGCTGCGCGTGCAGCTCAACCAGGAGGCGGAGAAGAGCAAGTCCGGCATCAAGCTGACCATGCTCGCCTTCCTGATCAAGGCCAGTGCCAACGCGCTGGCGAAGTATCCCGATTTCAACGCCTCGCTCGACGCCGCCGGCGAGACGCTGACGCTGAAGAAGTACTTCCACATCGGCTTCGCCGCCGACACGCCGAACGGACTGGTGGTGCCGGTGGTGCGGGACGTGGACAGGAAGGGCGTGCTGCAGATCAGCCAGGAGATGGGCGAGCTGGCGAAGAAGGCGCGCGACGGCAAGCTCGGCCCGGCCGAGATGTCCGGCGGCTGCTTCTCGATCAGCTCGCTGGGCGGCATCGGCGGCACCGCGTTCACGCCGATCGTGAACGCGCCGGAGGTCGCGATCCTGGGCGTGTCCAAGTCGTCGATGAAGCCGGTGTGGGACGGCAAGCAGTTCGTGCCGCGCCTGGTCCTGCCGCTGTCGCTGAGCTACGACCACCGCGTGATCGACGGCGCCGCCGCCGCGCGTTTCACCGCCTACCTCGCGCAACTGCTCGCGGACATGCGCCGCGTGCTGCTGTAGGCGCCGGATGCTGCATGCGGTAGCCGCCGCCGCGCCATCGCAGGCCGCCGCAGCCGCCGGGCAGGCGCGCGACGGCGTCGGCGCCGTGCTCGGCTACGCGCCGCTGCAGGCGTTCGGCCTGGGCGGCATCACCATCGGCGCGATGATCGCCGCGCTGGTGGTGCTGGTCGTGGCCTGGGTGGTGTCGCAGCTGCTGCAGCGCGCGATCGCCCGCTACGGTGGCCGCAGCGGCGGCGTCAGCCAGCCGGCGCTCTACACGGTATCGCGGCTCGCGCACTACGTGCTGATCACGATCGGCTTCCTGGCCGCGATGAACGTGGCCGGCATGCCGCTCAGCCAGTTCGCGGTGTTCGCCGGCGCGATCGGCGTCGGGCTCGGCTTCGGCCTGCAGGCGATCTTCAGCAATTTCGTCTCGGGCCTGATCCTGCTGTTCGACCGTTCGCTCAAGGTGGGCGATTTCGTCGAGCTCGATAACGACATCCGCGGCGTGGTGCGCGCCATCAACATCCGCTCCACGTTGATCACCACCAACGACGCCATCGACGTGCTGGTGCCGAACTCCGAGTTCGTCAGCGGGCGGGTGGTGAACTGGACCCACGGCACCGACCATCGTCGCATCCGCGTGCCCTTCGGCGTCGCCTACGGCACCGACAAGCTGCTGGTCAAGAAGGCGGCGCTGGAAGCGGCGGCGCGCGTGCCGTTCACGCTCGCGAACGACGACGACCGGCGTCCGCAGGTATGGCTGGTCAACTTCGGCGACAGCGCGGTGGAATACATCCTCGCGGTGTGGCTGACCGAGGAGGCGGCGCGCCGCAACGCCGCGATCAGGGCCGCGTACCTGTGGGAACTGGACACCGCGCTGCACGAGCACGGCATCGAGATCCCCTTCCCGCAACGCGACCTGCACCTGCGCAGCGCGTTCGGGCGCAGCGGCGAGGACGCGCTGGCCCTGCTGCGCGGACAGGCGCCCGGTCGCGACGAGGACGATGCCCCCGCGAGGGCGGAAGCGTCGCTGCCACGCGAGGAGCGCGCGCGACTGGCGCGCAACGACGCGGGCGAAGACACCCGGCGCGCGATCGAGGAAGACGCGCGCGAAGCCGAACTACGCGAACAGCAGGCGTCGACCACCGACGCCGGCGCACCCGGAACCAGAGGAGCAAGCGATGGCCAACCCGATTGAAGTGAAGGTCCCCGACATCGGCGGATACGACGACGTGCCGGTGATCGAGGTGCTGGTCGCGGTGGGCGACACGGTGGCGAAGGACCAGGGCCTGGTCACGCTGGAATCGGACAAGGCGACGATGGAAGTGCCGTCCTCGCATGCCGGCGTAGTCAAGGCGCTGAAGGTCAAGGTCGGCGATACGGTGTCGGAAGGCAGCGTGGTGGTGGTGGTCGAGGCCGAGTCCGGCGAGGAGACGCCGGCGGCGCCCGCTGCGTCCGCGCCCGCCGCCGCGCCATCTGCCCCGCAGTCCGGACAGGCGCCGGCGCCCGCTTCCGCACCTGCGCCTGCGTCTGCGTCCGGTGGCGGCACCGTCGAGGCGAAGGTGCCCGACATCGGCGGCTACAGCGACGTCCCGGTGATCGAAGTGCTGGTTGCGGCCGGCGACACGGTGGCCAAGGACCAGGGCCTGGTCACGCTGGAATCGGACAAGGCGACGATGGAGGTGCCTTCGTCCGCCGCGGGCGTGGTGAAGGAAGTGAAGGTCAAGGTCGGCGACACGCTGTCGGAAGGCGCGGTGGTCGCGATCATCGAAACCGCAGCGGCCTCGCCGCCGTCGCCTCCGGTGAGCGCGAGCCAGAAGGTGGCCCCGGGCAGCAAACCGCCGGTGGCACCGTCGCATCGCGCGCCGGCCGAGCCGGGTCCGCAGGCGGCGGCCGCCAGTGGCCGCCAGGCCGATGTCGAATGCGGCATCGTGGTGCTCGGCGCGGGCCCGGGTGGCTATACCGCCGCGTTCCGCGCCGCCGACCTCGGCCTCGACACCGTGCTGGTCGAACGCTACGCCGCGCTCGGCGGCGTCTGCCTCAACGTCGGCTGCATCCCCTCAAAGGCGCTGCTGCACGCGGCCGACGTGATCGAACAGGCCAGCCACGCCGGCGAATACGGCGTCGAATTCGGCAAGCCGAAGATCGCGCTCGACAAGCTGCGCACCTACAAGGACAAGGTGGTGGGCCAGCTCACCAGGGGCCTGACCGGCATGGCCAAGCAGCGCAAGGTGCGCGTGCTGCAGGGCACGGGCCGGTTCGTCTCTGCCAACGAGATGGAAATCACCGGCGACGACGGCAAGGTGCAGTTGCTGCGCTTCGGCCAGTGCATCATCGCCGCCGGCAGCCAGGCCCTGAAGCTGCCGGGCTTCCCCTGGGACGACCCGCGGGTGATGGATTCGACCGACGCGCTGGACCTGGCCGACGTGCCGAAGAGGCTGCTGGTCGTCGGCGGCGGCATCATCGGCCTGGAGATGGCCACGGTGTACCGCGGCCTGGGCAGCGAGGTGACCGTGGTCGAACTCGCCGACCAGCTGATGCCGGGCGCCGACAAGGACCTGGTCAAGCCGTTGGCCGACCGCCTGAAGAAGGGCGGCGTGTCCACCCACCTGAAGACGAAGGTGGTGGAGGCCAAGGCCGCCAAGAAGGGCATCGAGGTCACGTTCGACGGCGAGAACATTCCCGAGGGCAAGGTCTACGACCGCGTGCTGGTGGCCGTGGGCCGTTCGCCGAACGGGAAGAAGATCGATGCGGACAAGGCCGGCGTGCGCGTGGGCGAGCGCGGTTTCATCGACGTCGATGCGCAGATGCGCACCAACGTCCCGCACATCTTCGCCATCGGCGACGTCATCGGCCAGCCGATGCTGGCGCACAAGGCCACGCACGAGGGCAAGCTCGCCGCGGAAGTGGCGGCCGGCGAGAAGAAGGAATGGGTGGCGCGGGTGATCCCGTCGGTGGCCTACACCGATCCGGAGATCGCCTGGGTCGGCGTCACCGAGACCGAGGCCAGGGCTAAGGGGCTCAAGGTCGGCGTGGGCAAGTTCCCGTGGGCGGCCTCGGGTCGGGCCATCGGGCTGTCGCGCACGGAAGGTTTCACCAAGCTGGTGTTCGACGAGGCCACGCACCGGATCATCGGCGCCGGCATCGTCGGCGTGCACGCGGGCGAGCTGATCGCCGAGGCCGCGCTGGCGATCGAGATGGGCTGCGAGGTGGCCGACATCGGCCACACCATCCACCCGCATCCCACGCTCAGCGAATCGGTGGGCATGGCGGCCGAGGTGTTCGACGGCACCATCACCGATCTCTACCTGCCGAAGAAGAAATAGCCTGCGCCGCCCGCCTGGAGTGCCCCGCAGGCCCCCGCTTTGCGTGCCGGCGGGCGGGAGGCCACCACGCCGCAGCGGGACGCCAGCCCCGCGCGCGGCCATCCGGCCGTGGCACCGCGCCACGTTCCAACACGGAAATGAACGAAGCCCCGGGGCTGCCGGGGCTTCGCGAATGGGCCGATCCTGAGGTCGACGAGGATACGGAACCGGCCCACCGGTTCAGTGGACCCTTTCGGGGCCGGAAGGTTCCCCGCCCCCCGCCGGGATCACCCGGACGCAGTTCAGAACCTGAACGTCACGCCGGCCATCGGGCCGTGCACCTTGAACTGCCCGGTGACCCGGCCACTGACGTCGACCGTGCCGATACCGGACTCGTCCGGCGCCTCGAACGAGCCCCGGTAGTCGTCGCTGAGCTTGAGCCGGAACCAGTCGTAGCCGGCGTGGATCGCCACGCGATCGGTCAGCAGGTACTCCACCAGCAGGCCGCCACGCTCGAAGTGGCCGCGCTCGTCGATGAAGTCGCCCCAGCGGGTGTCGAGGTACTGGCCCTGGACTTCCACTCGCCAGCGCGGCGCCGGCGTCCACGCCAGCCGCGTATGCAGGTTCGGCGAGGTGCCGTCGCGCTTCCAGCTCACCCGTTCCCACTCCGGGTCGAGTTCGTCGGTCCCCGTGGAGCGGCCGGTGGCACGCGCCTCCAGCGACGCGTGGGTGATGCCGAGGCCGAGGCCCCACTCGAAGCGTGGCGTGTCGACGACGGCGAAATCGTAGTTGACGCTCGCCAGTTCGAAGCTGAGACGGCCGTCCAGGTCGACGCTCGGCACTTCCACCGGATCCCCCGGCAGCTCGACTTCGTCGAAGATGCCGCCCGGATCGACCCATTCGCCGTCGAATCGCCACGACTCCTCGCGCCGGTAGTCGTAGTAGTTCACGCGCAGCGACTGCCGCGGCGTCATGTTGAACGCGAACTCGCCGCGCGGCCGCCAGCGCCCGTCGACCCCGATGTCGCCCACGGCCTCCAGTTCCTCGGTGCTCTCGCCATCGGTGGCGATGCCGTCGCCGCGGAAGGCGATATTGGCTTCCGGGTTGAACGCGGACAGCCGCAGTTCGAAGCGGGCGGGGTCGGCGAAATCCTGCGCCTGTGCGGCGAAGGCGGTTGGCAGCACGAGTGCGGCGGCAACGGCGGTGGCGATCCTGGAACGATGGGTCACTGGGTACTCCTGCAGTGGGGGATGCTTGCGAGGGTGCGCATCCTCCGCATTGCGCGGTGCAGTTGCCGTGAAGCGCGGACGCGCAACGGAGGCATGCGGCCTCGGTCACCTGCGGTATCGCCCATCGATGGCTGGGGGTGCTGCGGGGCGTGGCGAGAAGCTGGACATCGCCAAGCGCAGGCTGTCCGCTTGCGCGCTGTCGCAATCGCTTTCGCGCTCGAAAGCGAATGCCCCGGCCGCGCGAGCGTGCGTCCAGGCCTGCGGACGAGCAGGACGCCGCGCCGCGTCCTTCGCCGGGCCAGGCAGGGTGCGTCGCGCCAGGTGCGGGCCGGGGGCTTCCTGAACGCGCCGCCGCGGCATGGTGCACCGCACAAGGTTGCCCCGGAAAATGCCCCACTGCTATACTTTTCAGGCTTTGCAGCAGCCCGAGCCAGGAAGTCCCCGACCCGATCCGACCCGTCGCGCCGCCCTGCGGTTGCCGATGGCGCAGGCCGCGGTCGGACTGACCGGCGCGGGGGTGCTGGCGGTGGCTGCCGGGGGGCTTCCCGCGGCGGCCTTCCTGGCGGGGGCGGCCGTGATCGCGACGGGGTTCGCGATGTTCGGCTGGCGCACCGCGGGGCGTACGCCGGTGGCTCCCGCAGGACGCATGTTCGCGCGTCTGCTGGTGGGAACCTCGCTCAAGTGGCTGGTGATCGGTGCCGGGCTCGTCCTGGCGATGGGTGGCGCCGGTCTGCCTGCGGAATTCGTGCTGGGAGGGGCCCTGACGGCCTTCCTGGTGTCCATGATCGGCTTGCCCTGGTTGCTTCGATGATCCGTGATCTCCTCCGCGTTGCCGGCGACAGCCCCAGCGAATACGTCACCCATCACCTCAAGCATTGGCAGGTCTCGATCGGCGATGGCGCGTTCTGGACCCTCAACGTCGACAGCCTGCTGGTGTCGGTGCTGCTGGGCGTTCTGACCATCGGCACGTTCTACATGGTCGGCCGCCGTGCGACGGCGGGCGTGCCCGGCAAGTTCCAGGCCTTCATCGAAATCGTGGTCGGCTTCATCGACACCCAGGTGAAGGACGTGTTCCACGGCAACCGCAGCTTCGTCGCGCCGGTCGCGCTGACCATCTTCGTGTGGGTGTTCGCGATGAACGCGCTGAAGATGATTCCGGTCGATTTCTTCCCGGGCGCCGCTGCGGCCGCCGGCCAGGAATATTTCCGCGCCGTGCCCACCACCGACCTCAACATCACCTCGGCCATGGCGCTGGCGGTGCTGCTGCTGATGCTGGGCTTCGCAGTCGCGGCCAAGGGCGTGGGCGGCTTCGGCAAGGAGCTGTTCACCGCGCCGTTCCATGCCGAGGGCACGGTGATGAAGATCGTGCTGGCACCGGCCAATTTCGGCCTCAACGTCATCGAATACCTGTCCAAGCCCGTCAGCCTGGCGATGCGGTTGTTCGGCAACATGTACGCCGGCGAGCTGGTGTTCCTGCTGATCGCGCTGCTCGGCGCGGCCGGCGGCAACCTGATGATGGAAGCCGCGCTCGGCGCCAAGGCCGGCGGCGCGCTGGCCTTCATCGGCGCCGTGCTGGCCGGTGCGGCCTGGTCGATCTTCCACATCCTGGTCATCACCCTCCAGGCCTTCATCTTCATGATCCTGTCGGTCGTCTATTTCTCGATGTCGTCCGAAGCGCATTGACCGCGGCCCAGGCCGCACGTCCCCGAAGTCGTTTTCCCCTTCACCCTGTAGATCCACCGAGGAAGTCACCATGGAACTCACCGCTCTCATCGCCGCCGTCCAGGGCAACACCGCGCTCGCGATCGGCATCATCATCGGCCTCGGCGCGCTGGGCGCCTGCATCGGCATCGGCATCATGGGCTCGAAGTTCCTCGAGAGCGCCGCGCGCCAGCCGGAACTGGTGCCGATGCTGTCGGGCCGCATGTTCCTGCTCGCCGGCCTGATCGACGCCGCGTTCATCATCGGCCTCGCGATCGCGCTGTTCTTCGCGTTCGCCAACCCGCTGCTCAGCGCTGTCCAGACTGCCGCCGGCGGCTGATCGGGCTGGTTGCCGCGCGCCGTTCGACGGCGTGCGGCACGGTCGGGCGCGACCCGCGCCCGTGTGACAATCGCGGAGCATCACGATGCAATTCAATGCCACATTCCTGGGCCAGGGCCTCGCGTTCGCGATCCTGATCTGGTTCACCTGGAAGTTCGTCTGGCCGCCGCTGATGAACGCCATCGAGGAGCGCCAGCAGAAGATCGCCGAAGGCCTCGCGGCCGCGGACAACGCGCAGAAGAACCTGGCGCAGGCCGAGGAGCGGGTCGCCGAGGAACTCAAGGCGGCGCGCGCCAAGGCCAACGAGATCATCGAGCAGGCGCACCAGCGCGCGAACCAGATCGTCGATGCGGCCAAGGCCGAGGCGATCACCGAGGGCGAGCGGCAGAAGGCGCTGGTCGAGGCCGAGATCGCCGCGTCCGCCAACCGTGCACGCGAGGACCTGCGCAGGCAGGTGTCGACGCTGGCGGTGGCCGGCGCCGAGAAGCTGCTGCGGCGCGAGATCGACGCCAGCGCCCACAAGGCGCTGCTCGACGAGCTGGCGACGCAGCTGTCGGACCAGGCGGCCTGATCCGATGAGCCAGGCCCTCACGCTCGCCCGTCCCTACGCCCGCGCCGCGTTCATGATCGCGAAGGACGCCGGCGCGTTCGCGCCGTGGTCGGACGCGCTCGGCTTCGCCGCGCGGGTCGCGGCCGATCCGCAGGCGGCGGCGGTGCTCGGACATCCGGCGCTGGTCCGCGAGCAGGCGGTCGAACTGCTCTCGCCCGACGGCGCCCCGGCCGCGTTCCGCGATTTCCTCGCGCTGCTGGCCGACAACCGCCGGCTGGCGATGCTGCCGGAGATCGCGGGCCTGTACGAGGACCTGCGCGACGAGGCCGAGCAGGTGGTCAAGGCGACGGTGACTTCGGCCACGGCGTTGCCGGCCACCGAGCTCGACACCATCAAGGCCGCGCTGCGCAAGCGCTTCGGCCGCGAGGTCGAGATCGAGACGGCGGTCGACGAGGCCCTGATCGGCGGCGCGATCATCGCCGCCGGCGACGTGGTCATCGACGGTTCGCTGCGCGGCAAGCTCTCGCGATTGCAGAGTGCGTTAGCGAGCTGACGCGTGATTCGCAGATTGGTGATTCGTGATTCGGAAAAGCAGAAGGCACTGAGGCTTCATCCGAATGACTGATCACGAATCACCAATCACGAACAGACAATAGAAATCCGAATGCCGCAACCGCGGCATGCGACCAGGAAACGAAGAAATGGCAACCACCACGCTCAATCCCTCCGAAATCAGCGAACTGATCAAGAGCCGCATCGACAAGGTCAAGCTGGCCGCGGAGTCGCGCAACGAAGGCACGGTCACCTCGGTGTCCGACGGCATCGTGCGCATCTACGGCCTGGCCGACGCCATGCAGGGCGAGATGATCGAGCTGCCCGCCGCGGAAGGCGGCACGCCGACCTACGCGCTGGCGCTGAACCTGGAGCGCGACTCGGTCGGCGCCGTGGTCCTGGGCGACTACGAGCACCTGCGCGAGGGCGACACCGCCAAGACCACCGGCCAGATCCTGTCGGTGCCGATCGGCCCCGAACTGCTCGGCCGCGTGGTCAACGCGCTGGGCGAGCCGATCGACGGCAAGGGCCCGATCGAGGCGAAGCTGAGCGCGCCGGTCGAGCGCGTGGCGCCGGGCGTGATCTGGCGCAAGTCGGTCGACCAGCCGGTGCAGACCGGCTACAAGTCGGTCGACGCCATGATCCCGATCGGCCGCGGCCAGCGCGAGCTGGTCATCGGCGACCGCCAGACCGGCAAGACCGCGATGGCGATCGACGCGGTGATCAACCAGAAGGGCACCGGCATCAAGTGCGTGTACGTCGCGATCGGCCAGAAGGCCTCGACCGTGGCCAACATCGTGCGCAAGCTGGAAGAGAATGGCGCCCTGGCGCACACGATCGTGGTCGCGGCCACGGCGTCCGAGTCGGCGGCGATGCAGTACATCTCCGCGTACTCGGGCTGCACCATGGGCGAGTACTTCATGGACCGCGGCCAGGACGCGCTGATCGTGTACGACGACCTGTCCAAGCAGGCCGTCGCCTACCGCCAGATCTCGCTGCTGCTCAAGCGCCCGCCGGGCCGCGAAGCCTACCCGGGCGACGTGTTCTACCTGCACAGCCGCCTGCTCGAGCGCGCCGCGCGCGTGTCCGAGGACTACGTCGAGAAGTTCACCAACGGCGAGGTCAAGGGCAGGACCGGCTCGCTGACCGCGCTTCCGATCATCGAGACCCAGGCCGGCGACGTGTCCGCGTTCGTGCCGACCAACGTGATCTCGATCACCGACGGCCAGATCTTCCTCGAGACCGACCTGTTCAACGCCGGCATCCGCCCGGCCGTGAACGCCGGCATCTCGGTGTCGCGCGTCGGCGGCGCGGCGCAGACCAAGATCATCAAGAAGCTGTCGGGCGGCATCCGCATCGCGCTGGCGCAGTACCGCGAGCTGGCGGCGTTCGCGCAGTTCGCGTCCGACCTCGACGAAGCCACCCGCAAGCAGCTCGAGCGCGGCCAGCGCGTGACCGAGCTGATGAAGCAGAAGCAGTACGCGCCGATGTCGATCGCCTACCAGGCGCTGTCGATCTACGCCGTGGACAAGGGCTACATGGACGACGTGCCGGTGGGCAAGATCCTGGCGTTCGAGGAAGCGCTGCACGCGCACTTCGCCAACACCCAGGGCGAGCTGATCGAACAGATCAACGGCAGCGGCAACTGGAACGACGAGATCGAGGCCGCCTACAAGGCCGGCATCGAGGACTTCAGGAAGACCGGCTCCTACTGAGCCGGTGTGATTGGTGATTCGTGATTGGTAACGGCAACAACAACAGCAGGTGCGTGACGGGCCGGGATTCGCTTGTTCGAATCACCGATGACCAATCACGAATTACCGCGAGCGGAGCGAGCTAGATGGCCGGTGGCAGGGAAATCAAGACCAAGATCAAGAGCGTGCAGAACACCCGCAAGGTGACGCGCGCGCTGGAAATGGTCTCGGCCTCGAAGATCCGCAAGGCGCAGGAGCGGATGAAGGCCTCGCGCCCGTACGCACGCGCCATGCGGCAGCTGATCGGGCACCTCGCGCAGGCGAACTCCGAGTTCCAGCATCCGTACCTGGTCGAGCGCAAGGAGATCAGGCGCGTCGGCTACGTGATCGTCTCGTCGGACCGCGGCCTGGCCGGCGGCCTGAACAACAACCTGTTCCGCAAGCTGCTGGGCGAGATCCGGCAGTGGCAGGACAAGGGCGTCGAGGTCGACGTGGTCACCATCGGCCAGAAGGCCACGGTGTTCTTCCGCCGCCTGAAGCTGCAGATGCGCGCCAGCGTCAGCCATCTCGGCGACCAGCCGCAGGTCGAGCAGCTGGTGGGCGTGGTCAAGGTCATGCTCGACGCCTACGATGCCGGCGAGGTCGACAAGGTCTTCCTGGTCTACAACGACTTCGTCAACACCATGACCCAGCGCGCGGCGTTCGACCAGCTGCTGCCGCTTCCGCCGTCGGAGGCCGTGGCCCAGCACGACTGGGACTACATCTACGAGCCCGACGCCGAATCCGTGCTCGGCTACGTGCTCACCCGCTACGTCGAGTCGCTGGTCTACCAGGCGGTGATGGAGAACGTGGCGTCCGAGCACGCGGCGCGCATGGTCGCGATGAAGTCCGCGAGCGACAACGCCACCAAGCTGATCGACACGCTCAACCTGGTCTACAACAAGGCACGGCAGGCGGCGATCACCCAGGAGATTTCCGAGATCGTGGGCGGAGCGGCGGCCGTCTGACGACGGCGGTGATTCGTGATTGGTGATTGGTGATTCGAAAAAGGCAGCGAAGCGCGCTTTCCAGAATCACGAATGACGAATCACCAATCACGAAAACCCAACCGGATGGCAGATGCCGTCCGGACAGAACAAAGTTAACCGGAGCATCAAAATGAGTCAGGGCAAGATCGTTCAGATCATCGGCGCGGTCGTCGACGTGGAGTTCGCGCGCGGCGAAGTGCCGAAGGTGTACGACGCACTGAAGGTGCAGAACACCGAGATCACCCTCGAGGTGCAGCAGCAGCTCGGCGACGGCGTGGTGCGCACGATCGCGCTCGGCTCCACCGACGGCCTCAAGCGCAACCTGGTCGCCGACAACACCGGCCGCGCGATCTCGGTGCCGGTGGGCCTGGGCACGCTGGGACGGATCATGGACGTGCTGGGCCGCCCGATCGACGAGGCCGGCCCGGTCAAGTCCGACGTGTCGTGGGAAATCCACCGCGCGGCGCCGTCGTACGAGGACCAGTCCTCGACCACCGAACTGCTGGAGACCGGCATCAAGGTCATCGACCTGATGTGCCCGTTCGCCAAGGGCGGCAAGGTCGGCCTGTTCGGCGGCGCCGGCGTGGGCAAGACGGTCAACATGATGGAGCTGATCAACAACATCGCGACCGAGCACTCGGGCCTGTCGGTGTTCGCCGGCGTCGGCGAGCGTACCCGCGAGGGCAACGACTTCTACCACGAGATGCAGGAGTCGGGCGTCGTCAACATCCAGGACCACGCCAAGTCCAAGGTGGCGATGGTCTACGGCCAGATGAACGAGCCGCCGGGCAACCGCCTGCGTGTCGCGCTGACCGGCCTGACCATGGCCGAGTACTTCCGCGACGAAGGCCGCGACGTGCTGCTGTTCGTCGACAACATCTACCGCTACACGCTGGCAGGTACCGAAGTGTCGGCGCTGCTGGGCCGCATGCCGTCGGCAGTGGGCTACCAGCCCACGCTCGCCGAGGAAATGGGCGTGCTGCAGGAGCGCATCACCTCGACCAAGACCGGTTCGATCACCTCGATCCAGGCCGTGTACGTGCCTGCGGACGACCTGACCGACCCGTCGCCGGCGACCACCTTCGCCCACCTCGACGCCACCGTCGTGCTGAGCCGCAACATCGCGTCGCTGGGTATCTACCCGGCGGTCGATCCGCTCGACTCCACCTCGCGCCAGCTCGACCCGAACGTGATCGGCCACGAGCACTACGACACCGCGCGCCGGGTGCAGGCGACGCTGCAGAAGTACAAGGAGCTCAAGGACATCATCGCGATCCTGGGCATGGACGAGCTGAGCGAAGAGGACAAGCTGGCCGTGGCCCGCGCGCGCAAGATCGAGCGCTTCTTCTCGCAGCCGTTCCACGTGGCCGAGGTGTTCACCGGCTCGCCGGGCAAGTACGTCTCGCTGAAGGAGACGATCCGCGGCTTCAAGGGTATCGTCGACGGCGAATTCGACCACCTGCCCGAGCAGGCGTTCTACATGGTCGGCACCATCGACGAGGCGGTCGAGAAGGCGAAGAAGATTGCCGCATAAGAAGATTTCCGCGAGGGCGGAAATCTTCTCGGGATTCGGAATTCGGGATTAGGGATTAGAGAGAGCGGGCACCGGTTCGGGGTCGAGGAGGGTAGAGAAGGCACATGCCTTTTTCCCAATCCCGACTCCCGAATCCCGAATCCCCTCCGAGCGTAGCGAGGAAAAGCCATGACCACCATCCGTTGCGACATCGTCAGCGCCGAGGCCGAGATCTTCCAGGGAGAAGCGACCCTGGTCGTGGCCACCGGCGAGATGGGCGAGCTCGGCATCGCGCCGCGCCACGCGCCGCTGATCACGCGCCTGAAGCCCGGCAAGGTCGTGGTGACCCAGGCCGACGGCAGCGTGCTCGACTTCGCCATCGGTGGCGGCATCCTCGAGGTGCAGCCGCAGGTGGTGACGATCCTGGCCGACACCGCGATCCGCGCCGACGACATCGACGAGGCATCGGTCCGCGCGGCCAAGGAAGAAGCCGAGCGCGTGCTGGCCGGCCGCGGCGAGGCGATGGACATCGCCGAGGCGCAGCAGAAGATGGCCGAGGTGATGGCCCAGCTGTCGGCGCTCGAGCGCCTGCGCAAGAACCTCAAGCACTGACGGCCGCTGCTGTTCATGCGGGAATCGGGACGCCGGCCATGCGCCGGCGTCCTGCTTTCCGGCGCCGGCAGTCACTGCAAACCGCGGCGTGATGGCTGGGTTTCGCAGTCATTCCCACAGCCGACGCCGCCACTCCCGCGACCACGCCGTGATTCCTGCGAAGGCGGGAATCACGGGGATCACGCCTGCAGCGACGGTAGGTGCTCGTCGCCGCCTTCGCGCGGACGACGGGCTCCGCGCTGCTGTCTGCGGCAGACGCAGCATGATCGCGATTGCCCGAAAGTCACCGCCTGCGAGGATTGCGACACAATGGACGCCCTGTCGATCCCGGGAACGAGCGATGGCGAACTGGAGAAGTGTCTGGCTACTGGTTGCCGTGGCGTGCGGCCCAGCGCAGGCAATGGAACTCCCTGACACGAGCCTCGAGCGGCCGCGCGCGCGCGAGGCCGGCGTGGTCATCGGCGTGCTGCCGACCGGCCCGCGCAACGCGATCGTCGACGTTCCCGGTGTGGCGGTGGGGCATGCCACCGTGGTCGAGGGCGAGGCCATCCGCACCGGCGTGACCGCGATCCTGCCGCACCCCGGTCACCTCTATCGCGAGCGCGTGCCCGCGGCGATCGTGATCGGCAACGGTTACGGCAAGCTGCTCGGCATCAGCCAGGTCGCCGAACTGGGCGAACTGGAAACCCCGATCCTGCTGACCGGGACGCTCGGCGTCTGGCGCGCGGCCGACGCCCTGGTCGGGTGGCAGCTGGCGCGGCCGGGGATGGAGGACGTGCGATCGCTCAACCCCGTGGTCGGCGAGACCAACGATGGCTATCTCAACGACATCCGTGCCCGCCCCCTGCGCGCGGAGCACGTCGTCCAGGCGCTGGAGACTGCCGCGACGGACAACGTCGACGAGGGCGCAATCGGCGCCGGCACCGGCACCGTGGCCTTCGGCTGGAAGGGCGGCATCGGCACGAGCTCCCGCCGGCTCGACGATGCGCAAGGCGGCCACACCGTGGGCGTGCTGGTCCAGAGCAACTACGGTGGCCGGCTCACGATCGGCGGCGTGGCGCTCGACGATGTCCGCCCGGCACGCTCCGCATCGCGCGGCGCGAACGCAGTGCCGCCCGCGACCGGCGACGGCAGCATCATGATCGTGGTCGCCACCGACGCGCCGCTGGACGACCGCCTGCTGCGCCGGCTGGCGGCGCGCGCGCTGCTCGGCGTCGGGCGGACCGGCTCGTCGATGAGCAACGGCTCGGGCGACTACGTGATCGCGTTTTCGACCGCCACCCAGGTGCGCCGCGCGCTGGGCGCGCGACGCCACGCGCAGCAGGTCCTGCCCAACGAGGCGATGACGCCGCTGTTCGAAGCCGTGGCCGAGGCCACGGAAGAGGCGATCGTCAATTCCCTGTTCCGGGCCACGGGCAAGCGCGGGCATCGGGGTGCCGTACCGGCCCTGCCATTGGAGCGGGTGCTGCCGCGGCTGCGCAGGGCCAACACCGTGGCGCCTTGACCGGCCGCCCCAGGAAGGCCTCACAGCTACGGCAAAATCCGGCAGGATACGGCGCAACCATCGTCGATGGGCCGGTTTGCCGTGGCGGCATCGCTGGTCCGCCGACGCGCAACCAGGGCGTCCGGGCCGGCGCGGCCCCGAGGCCCGGCTCAGCGCTTGTAGATCCAGTGCCGCGACAGCACGAAGCCGACCAACGCCAGTCCGGCGTCGACCACCGGCTTCGCCAGCCACGCCGACTTCAGGCCGAGCATGTCGTCGATCGCGCTCATCGCCAGCGTGCTGACCGCGGTCGTGCCCAGCCACAGCAGCGCGAAGCGCTGGAACTGCACGCGGCCCATCGCGGTGTCCTCGCCGGCGAAGGTGAACCGGCCGTTGAGCCAGTACCCCAGCAGCGCCCCGCAGATGCGCCCGGTGACATTGGCCGCCTCGATCGCCATGCCCATGTGGGACAGCCAGACCGTGACGGCCCAGTCCACCAGGTACTGGAGCACGCCGATCGCGAGGAAGTGACTACCTTGGCGGCGCAGGCTCATGGGCCGCGCTCCGGGAGCGGGTTTCGGAGGGCGGGCAGGAAGCTCATCGGCGGCAAGCCTAACCGCCGCGAAGTGAATAGAACATTCCCAAGCGCGCGCGGCGGCCGGGGTCTGCGCTGGGCTTGCCCGCGCCACGGCCCGGACCAGCGTAGCCCGGATAAGGCCGGAGGCCGCATCCGGCAAGTCCACGCAAGGCAAGTCTGCCCCGAGACCGGACATCGCTGCCCGGCCGCCCTAGAATCACGTTCTGGTCCCGATGGAAGCGCCATGAACACCCCCCTGCACGTCGTCATCCTCGCCGCCGGCGAGGGCAAGCGCATGAAATCGTCGCTGCCCAAGGTGCTGCAGAAGGTCGCCGGGCGGCCGATGCTGGCACACGTGATCGCGACCGCCCGCGAACTGCAGCCGGCCGGCATCCACGTGGTCCATGGCCACGGTGGCGACCAGGTGCGCGAGGCATTCGCCGCGCAGGACGATCTGCAGTGGGCCGAACAGGCGCAACAGCTCGGCACCGGCCATGCGGTGCGCCAGGCGATGCCGGACGTACCCGACGATGCACGCGTGCTGGTGATGTACGGCGACGCGCCGCTGTTCACCGCGCAGACGCTGCGCCGGCTGCTCGCGGCCGAGGGCCGGCTGGCGCTGCTGGTGGCCGAACTCGATGATCCCACCGGCTACGGCCGCGTGCTGCGCGATGCCGAGGGACACGTCGCCGCGGTGGTCGAGGAAAAGGACGCCAATCGCGAACAGCGCGCGGTGCGCCTCGTCAACACCGGGGTGATCGTCGCCGACGCGACCGCCCTCAAGGAATGGCTGTCGCGGCTGTCGAACGACAATGCGCAGGGCGAGTACTACCTGACCGACGTGGCCGGCATGGCCGCGGCCGACTTCAACGCAGCCGAGATCGTGCGCGTGGACGATCCGCGCGAAACCGAGGGTGCCAACGACCCGTGGCAGCTGGCGCAGCTCGAGCGCGCGTTCCAGCTGCGCGCGGCGCGGGCCTTGTGCCTGCAGGGCGCGCGCGTCGCCGATCCCGCGCGCATCGACATCCGCGGCGAAGTGATCGTCGGGCGCGACGTCGAGATCGACGTGGACGTGGTGCTCGAGGGCCGGGTCGAACTCGGCGACGGCGTGCGCATCGGGCCGTTCACGCGGCTGAAGGACGTGGTCCTCGGCGCCGGAACCGAGGTGCGTGCGCACTGCGACCTCGACGGCGCGCGTGCCGAAGGCGCGGTGACCATCGGCCCGTTCGCGCGGCTGCGGCCCGGCACGGTGCTGGCCGACGGCGTGCACGTGGGAAATTTCGTCGAGACCAAGAACGCGGTCCTCGGGGTGGGCAGCAAGGCCAACCACCTCACCTACCTCGGCGATGCCCGGATCGGCGCCAAGGTGAACGTCGGCGCCGGCACCATCACCTGCAATTACGACGGCGTGAACAAATCGAAGACCGTGATCGAAGATGGCGCCTTCATCGGATCGAACACCGCGCTGGTGGCGCCGGTGACGGTGGGAGCTGGCGCGACCATCGGCGCAGGCTCCGTGGTGAGCCACGATGCACCGGAAGGCAAGCTCACCCTCGCGCGCGCGCGCCAGGTCGCGATAGAGGGCTGGACCCGGCCGCAGAAGAAGGGGTAGGCGGCGACGGGACTGGCGCGTTGCCCGGCTCGGGAAGCCCGAATCTCTTCGCGGCAGTGGGGTACGCCGCCGAAGGGGTTGGCGAGGGATCGCAATGAGCCGCGTCCTGGCGGCCGGGAGCTGCGGCAAGCGTGCCATGGATGGCACGCGCCCGAGTCAGGGCAGGAGGCCCTGACCGAGGGAAAGCGGTTTCCGGCCGCCAGGACGCGGCCTCGTTCCGAAGCCCGTGAATGGCGCGCGTGGAGTGCGATGCCTTCGCTTCCCATGTGGGGGGCAGGATCGTCGCCCGCGAAGGCTGTGTTGCGCCGTCCGGGATATTCAGCCGTTGTCGGTCTGGCGCGGCAGCACCACCGATACGCACAGCCCGCCGCCATCGCGGTTGAGCAGGGCGATGCGACCGCCATGCGCTTCCGCGATCTCGCGCGCCAGCGCGAGTCCCAGGCCGGTGCCGCTGCGCTTGGTCGAATAGAACGGCAGCAGCGCGTTCTCCAGCACCGATTCGTTCATGCCGCTGCCGCGGTCGAGCACGTCGATGCGCCAGCCGTCGGCGATGCGCCGCACCGCGAGCGAGACCGTGCCGGGCGCGGTGCCCGATTCGTGCGCGTTCTTGATCAGGTTCAGCAGCGCCTGCTCCAGCTGCGCCGGGTCGAAGCGCGCCACCTCGTCGGGGACCGTGCCATCGATCGCGAAGTCCATCTGCGTGCGCAGCTTCTCGACGAACTGCGGCAAACGCATCGGCTCGGTCCGTGGCGACGGCAGCTTGGCGAAGCGCGCGTAGTCGCGCAGGAAGCCTTCCAGGTGGCGCGCACGCTCCTCGATCGTCGCCAGTGCGATCGGCAGCTTTTCGTACTGACCGCGGCGCAACAGCTCGGCGCCTGAATGCGCCAGCGAGGCGATCGGCGCCAGCGAGTTGTTGAGCTCGTGGCTGATCACCCGGATCACCTTCTTCCAGGTCTGCACTTCCTGGCGGCGCAGTTCGGCGGTCATCTGCCGCAGCAGCACCAGTTCGTGCCGGCGGCCGTTGAGCCGGAACATGCGCCTGGCCAGGTGGTAGATGTCCTCGTGATCCTCGTCGCCGACGGTGAACATGCCGTCGCCGCCGCGAGCGAAGGCCTCGCCCACCGCGGCGGGCGCGGCGTCGAGCAATTCGTCGAGCGCGTGGCCCTCCAGTCGTCGCCCATCTCCGAGCATGCGACGCGCGGCGATGTTGCCCAGCACCACCCGGCGGGACGGGTCGAGCAGCAGCATCGCCACCGGCGTGTTCTGGACCATGGTGTCGAGCAGCAGCTCGCGCTGCACCAGCGAAAGGCGCTGGTCGCGCAGGGCCTGGCCGAGTTCGTTGTGGGCGTCGACCAGTTCGACCAGGTCGCCGTAGCGGTCCCAGGTGATGCCGAAGCTGAAATCGCCGTCGCGGTAGCCGGCGACGGTGCCTGCGAGCGCGCGGAACAGCGCGCGCAACGGCACGAACGTGCGCCAGACCGCGATCCCCATCGCGGCGCCGACCATGGCGGCCGCCGCCAGGGCCGCCTGCCACGGCGCCAGCCATCCGGCAAGCAGCGCGGTGCATGCGGCGGTCGCGGCGACGCCGAACAGCACCAGGGCGACCATGCGGATCGCCAGCGGCAGGACGCGGAGGATGCGCATCGATGCGTCGCTGTCAGCCGCGCGGGATGTTGTAGCGGTCGAGCCGGCGATACAGCGCCTGTCGCGACAGGCCGAGGTCGGCCGCCGCCTGCGCGAGCACGCCGCCGCTGCGCGCCAGCGCGGCCTCGATCGCGGCGCGATCGGGTTCGTCGCCCCCGGCATGCGCGTGCGGGGACGATGCCAGCGCCTGCAGCCCCAGCGCCTCTGCCTCGATGCGCTCGCCCGACAGCAGTGCCGCGCGCTGCACCGCGTTTCGCAGCTCGCGCACGTTGCCGGGCCAGGCGTGCCGCAGCAGCGCGCGTTCGGCGCCTTCGCCGAACTGCTTGCCGGCGGGCAGGAAATGGCGTGCCAGCGGCAGGATGTCGCGTGGCCGCCGCGACAGCGGCGGGACGCGCAGCTCGATGCCGTTGAGCCGGTAGTACAGGTCCTCGCGGAACTGGGCGTCGGCGATCATCGCCGGCAGGTCGGCATTGGTCGCGCTGACCACGCGCACCTTCACGCTGCGCTCCTGGTTGCCGCCCAGGCGCTGGAAGCGCCCGGTTTCCAGCACGCGCAACAGCTTGACCTGCCCGGCCGGCGGCAGGGTGCCGATCTCGTCGAGGAACAGGGTGCCGCCGTCGGCGGCCTCGAACTTGCCGGTGCGCGCCTTGTTCCCGGACCCGGTGTAGGCGCCCGGCTCGGCGCCGAACAGCTCGGCCTCGATCAGTTCGCTCGGCAGCGCGCCGCAGTTCACCGCCACGAACGGACCCGACTTCACCGCCGAGTTGTGGTGAATGATCTCGGCGTACTTTTCCTTGCCGGCGCCGTTGGGCCCGGTCACCAGCACCGGCAGTTCCGAGCGCGCGACCTGCAGCGCCAGCGCCAGCACGGTTTCGCTGGCGACGTCGTCGTACACCAGGCCGCGCAGGTCGTGCTGGCGCGCCAGCGCCTCGCGCCGGCGGCGCTCGCCTCCGCTGCGCGCGGCCAGCTCGCGTCGGGTCTCGGACAGTTCGAGCAGGTTGTTCACCGACGCCAGCAGCTTGTGGTCGTCCCAGGGTTTGCCCACGTAGTCGGCAGCGCCGGCCTTGACCAGGTCGACCGCCGATTCCAGCCTCGTCCATGCCGTGAGCAGGATCACCGGCATGTCCGGGTGCTGCGTCCGGATCTCGCGGAACAGCGCAACGCCCTCGTCGCCGGAAGTGGTGTCGGCGCGGAAGTTCATGTCCTGGATGACCAGGTCGATGCCACCGCGTTCCAGCAGCTCCAGGCCCGCTTCCGGCGTCTCCGCGCGCAGCACCTGGATCTCGTGCAGCGAAAACAGCAGGTCCAGGGCGGTGGCGACGGAGGGGTTGTCGTCGATGACGAGGACGGTGGGCATCGTGCCGGCGGGAATGGAGTGTGCGCGTATCGTAAGCCGATCAGTCCGCGACGGCACGATGGCCGTAGCTGAGCACGCGGGTGATGCGCCACGCGCCGCCCGCATGGCGCCAGACCATGGTGAAGTCCGCGACGCCCTCGCAGGCCCCCGAATTGGCCCGGCAGAAGCGGTGCGTGCCCTGCGAGATCGCGCCGAATCCGTGCACCGGATACACCCGCAGGCTGCCCGGGACGAGTTCGCGGGTGTAGGTTCCGCAGGCATGCCTGCGCGTGTTCGCCAGCATCTCGTCCCGGGTCCAGGTGACGCCGCCGGTATCGTGGTAGAACTCGACCTGCGGATCGAAATGGCCGGCGTGCGCTTCCAGCTGGGCCGGATCGGCGCAGCGATTGAAGGCCTCGAACACCGCGGCGTCGCGGGCGGCGATCGCTTCGGCGAGGCCCTCCGGGGGGGGTGCCTGCGTGGCCTGCACGTGGCAGGCGACGAGGGCCAGCAAGGCTCCAAGCAATGGCTTGGCGAACATCCGCACCCCGGCGCCCGGGACAGACGCCGCATGCGATGTCCGCGGCCACGCCATCAGACGCTCCGGGTCGCGATCGCCGGCGGCACCGCGGCCGCGCGGCGCGCGGGCCCGAACACCGCGATCTGTCCCAGCAGCCACAACGCCAGGGCGCCGATCGGCAGGTAGTACAGCGGCAGCCGCGGCAGTTCGTACTTGCCCATCAGCAACTGGTTGATGCCGTATGCGAGCAACATGCCGAGCACGATGCCGATCGTGGCGAGCAGGAAGTTCTCGGTCTGGAAATAGCGCAGGATCTGTCCCTTGGTCGCGCCCAGCGCCCGGCGCACGCCGATCTGCTTGGTGCGCTGCTGCACCCAGAAGCTGGCGAGGCCGACGATGCCCAAGGCGGTGATCAGCAGCAGGCCGATGCAGACGATGGCCAACAGCCAGGCCATCGACCGCGGCTGCTGGTAGAACTCGCTGCGCAACTGCTCGAAGGTCTTGGTGTTCTCGTCGAGAATGATCCGGTTCGGGCCGTTCTTGCGCAGCAGGTCGACCGCGGCCTCCAGCACCTCCTGGCGTCGTTCCGGCGAGGTGCGGATCACATAGTTGCCGCCGAGGTTGTAGGTCGGTCGCAGCGGGAACACCATCGTGTACTCGCGCTGGGCCGGCCCGCCCTGCATGCTCGGCCGTACCAGGTGCTCGACCACGCCTACCACGCGGATGGGCTCTTCGCCCCAGCTGTAGAACGTCTTGCCGATCGGGTCTTCGCCGGGGAACAGCTTCTCTGCCATCACCCGAGTGATGATGGTGGCGGGGATGCTGAACGATCCCGGGGTGCCATTCACCGTCTCGAACTCGAGGTACTCGTCGGGCTCGAAATCGCGTCCGGCCACCAGCTTCAGCCCCAGCGTTTCCACGAACTGGTCCTCGGCCATGTAGGTGGTGGCGTTGAGCGTCGACTGGGTCTGCTCCTGGCTCAGGCGCACGCCGCTGTTCCACGAGGAGTTCACGAACGGTACCTGGTTGAGCACGGTCGCGGCGGTGACGCCGGGCAGGCCGCGCAGCGACGCAAGGTCGGAGCGCGTCTGCGCCTCGGCGTTGTCGTCGTTGCCGATCGCGGTGAGCTGCACCCTGACCAGTTCGTCTTCGGCGATGCCGCTGACTTCGTTCACCTGGGTGATGCGTTCGCCGATCATGAACAACGCGTTGCAGATGATGGCGCAGGTCAGCGCGATCTCCAGCACGATCAGCGTCGCGGCGGTCTTGTGGCGCAGCAGTGTGGAGAGGATGGGGCGGATTTCCATGGCGTTCTCCGGTGTTATTGCGACTTGAGCTGCAGCGCGGGCGTCACCTGCATCGCGCGCCAGGCGGGCAGCAGGCCGGCGAACAGGCTGGCGACGATCGCGAGCGCGAAGGTGGTGAACAGCATGCCGACGTCGAGGTGCGCGAGTTCGGCGTAGCTCGACGGCTGCTGCCGTACGGCCCACAGCCCGAGCAGCGACAGCCCGAGGCCGAGGATGCCGCCGGCCAGGCCGACGGTGCCGGCTTCGACCAGGCACTGCTTGAAGATCTCCATGCGCGATGCGCCGAGCGCGCGGCGCACGCCGATCTCGCTGCTGCGGCGCAGGAACTTCGCCAGCAACAGGCCGACGGTGTTGAGCAGGCAGACCAGCAGGAAGCCGAAGCCGAGCCACAACTGCATCACCACGTCGCTGGGCACGACCCGGTTGTAATCCAGCCACTCCATGACATTGCGAAGGCGTACGTTTGTCGGACGCTCGTAGCGCCCGGCCGCGCGCTGCTGGTCGGAATAGTTGGTCAGGTAGTTGAGATACGCGCTGTGCTTCTCGGCGGAACCCAGCTCCACCCAGTACTGGATCCAGACGCAGGGGGCGGTGGCGCTGGTGGCATCGCCGCCGCTGTCGCCCCAACAGTCCATGCTGCCGCTGCGGCCCATCTTCAGGTCGCGCGAAGTGGTGAACGGCAGGAACACCTCCTCGAGCTCGCCGTAGCGGTCGCTGTTCATGTCGTAGAAGCGTGGCGTCGGACGCCATTCGTCGATCACGCCGACGATGGTGAAATCGTCCTGGTCCAGGCGCAGCGTCCGGCCGACGCTGTTGCCGCCGCCGAAGAGCCGTTCGTTCAACGCCTTGGAGATCACCGCGACGCGGGCGTGCGCCTCGTCCTCCTTCGCCGTCCACCCGCGGCCCTGCAGGAAGGGCACTTCGAACATGGGGAAGAAATCGGCGCTGGTATAGCGCGAATCGGACAGGAACGGCGCGATGCCCGCTTCGCCGGGAGTGACCGACACCCCGCCGCCGGTCATCATCGCCTGGCGGTCCCCCCGCTTCTCGCGCAGGAGCGCTTCTGCGTCGTAGCGCGTGACCTGCTCGCTCGGCTCTTCGCCCGGGTTGTAGCCCTGCATGGTGGCGGGATCGAGCTGGACGTAGAACAGCTGTCCGCTCTTGCCGGGCATCGGGTCGCCCGACAGCACCCGGAACACGGTCAGCGTAGTCATGCACGCGCCGATGCCCAGTGCGATCGCCAGCACCATCAGCGCGGTGAGCACCTTGTTGCGCCTGAAGCTTCGCAGCGCGAGGTTGAGGTAGTAGCCGAACATGGATTGGCTCCGTAGGGCGGGGACTGGCCCGCCGGTGTCGGTTGCAGTGCCGTCGCCAGTCGACGGGCGCGAATGCCGGAACGGGTGCGCCCTACGCGGCGCCTGCGGGCTCGGCTTCCCGGCGGGCGACGCGCGCCAGGCTCGGCTCCACCGACAGGTCGGTCGCCATGCCGTCGACGATGTGCACGTTGCGCTGCGCGCGCGCGGCGAGTTCCGGGTCGTGGGTGACCATCACGATGGTGGTGCCGCGCGAGTTGATGTCCTCCAGCAGCTCGAGCACGCTGCGCGCCATCTGCGAGTCGAGGTTGCCGGTGGGTTCGTCGGCCAGCAGCAATCGCGGACTGCCCGCGAGCGCGCGCGCGATCGCCGCGCGCTGCTGCTGGCCGCCGGAGAGCTCCGCCGGGTAGTGCTTCATGCGCGAGCCCAGCCCGACCTGCGACAGCGCCTGCTCGATCCGAAGCTTGCGTTCGTTGCCGGGCATGCCGCGGTAGCGCAGCGGCACGTCGCAGTTGTCGAACAGGTTGAGGTCGGGGATCAGGTTGAAGCTCTGGAAGATGAAGCCGATCTTTTCGTTGCGCAGGCGCGAGCGCTGGTTGTCGCTCAGTCCCTTCACGTCGACGCCGTCGAGGTGGTATTCGCCGCCGGTGAAGGTTTCGAGCAGGCCGGCGATGTTGAGGAAGGTGGTCTTGCCCGAACCCGAGGGGCCGGTGACGGCGACGAACTCGCCATCGCGCACCTGCAGGTCGAGCGAGCGCAGGGCATGGGTTTCGACGAGTTCGGTGCGGTAGACCTTGGTGACCTGGCGCATGTCGAGCATGGTGGGTTCCTTCGGGCGCGGCGGTGGAGAAGGGCCATCCCGGCCGTGGCGGTGAGGCCGCGGGGCGTTGTCCGGAGAGAGACGGACGCGCCCCGGTGGACCGGGATGGAAAAAGTGGGGGGACTCAGTGCACGCCGAAGCGCGGCGGCAACGCCGAGCGCATCGCGTACGCGGTGGCGGCGCGTGCACGCCTGCGCTCGCCGTTGGCAGCGGAGCGGCCGCTGTTGTCGCGCGCGGCGTCGAAGGCGAACACTTCGTGGAGGCGCAGCGGGACGGCATCGGCGAGCTGCTGCGCGGTCCAGTGCAGGCGGGCGGGGAAGTGGGCGAAGGCGTTCATGTCATTGTCCGGAGATGCGGACGCGGTCCGCGTTGGGGAACTGGTCGGTCCCGGAGACGACGATGCGATCGCCCGCCTCCAGTCCCGATACGATTTCCACGGCGCTGAGGCTGGCGGCCCCGGCCTGGATCGGGCGGCGCACGGCGCTGCTGCCGTCGACCACCCAGGCGAAGCGCCCGCCGTCCTGCTCCAGGAACGGGCCGCGCTCGACCATCAGCACGTCCTCGCGCGTGTCGAGCACGATCCGCGAGGACAAGCGCTGGTTCTGGCGCAGGTTGGGCGGCTGCTGGCCGTCGTCGAAGCGCAGACGCGCGGTGACCTCGCCGTTGACCACCTCGGGCGAGACCGCCGACACCAGCGCCGCGTAGCGGTTGCCGCTGCTGGTGACCTGCGCCGGCACGCCGATCGCCAGGTCGCGGGCGAAGCTTTCCGGTACCCGGATCTCGACCTCGAACATGCTCAGGTCGACCACGCTCAGGATCGGCGCGTTGACCGCGACGTTGGTGCCCTGCGCGATCTGCACCTGGCCGACCTGGCCGTCGAACGGCGCGCGCAGCGTCAGCGCCTCCACCTGGCGCCGCAGTTCGCCCACCACCGCCTGCTGGCGCTCGGCGAGCAGGCGCTTGTTGCGCGCGTCGATGCCCGCGCCCTCGCCCTGCAGCGAGAAATCCTTGCGCGCCGCGGCCAGGCCGAGGTCGGCCTTCTTGAGGCCGTCGAGCGCGCGGTCGTACTCGTTCTTCGACACCGCGCCGCCCTCGAAGGCGCGCTGGTAGCGTTCCACGTCGCGCTGCGCGGCGGTGTGGTCGATCTGCGCCTGGTCGAGCAGCTTCTGCGCGTCCGAGCGGGTGAGCTGGGCGTCGAGCACGGCCCGGTTGGCCTCGCCCTGCAGGCTGGCCAGGGTCGATTCCTCCTGCACCAGCTTGCTGCGCAGTTCCGGGCTGTCGATGACCGCCAGTTCCTGGCCCTGCTTCACGACATCGCCGGCAACCACCTTCAGCGTCACCGTGCCGCCGGCGATCGCGTACAGCGTCGGGCTGTTAGCGGTGATCACGCGGCCGTCGGCGGACAGGTCGCGCACCAAGTCGCCGCGGGTGACCTCGGCGATGCGGACGCGCGAAGCGTCGAACGAACTCGAGCCCGAGGCCCAGCCCCCGATCACCCAGGCCGCGAGCAGGCCGAGCACCACCACCGTGGCGGCGCCGAACAGCCAGGCCTTCGGCAACCGGCGCAGACCGGACGGCCGGGCCAGCACCTGGTCCTGGCCGGAGGTGTCGCGGATGCGGGCGGGTTGGTCCATGGGCAAGGTCAATGGATGTCGAGGGAGGCAGGAAGGTTGCACGCAACCTCCGTGCCAACGGCGATGTCGTTGATCGGAAAAGGAAAAGGCGTCTGTCCGGGTGTCCGCGCGGACACTCCGGCTGTCCGGTCGGACGGGCCTTTCCCGTACACTTGGCGGACATTCGGGGAGGTGCGGATACATGTGCGGCATCGTCGGCGCGATCGCGGATCGCGATGTGGTTCCGGTCCTGATCGACGGACTGAAGCGTCTGGAATACCGTGGCTACGACTCGGCCGGGATCGCCCTGGTCGACGGCAGCGACGTGCGCCGCGTGCGCCGCACCGGCCGCGTATCGGAAATGGAGGCGGCGGCCCATGCCGAAGGCGTGCGGGCCTCGCTCGGCATCGGCCATACGCGCTGGGCCACCCACGGCGGCGTCACCGAAGCCAACGCGCATCCGCACATCAGCCACGGCGTGGCGCTGGTGCACAACGGCATCATCGAGAACCACGAGCAGCAGCGCGAACGGCTGCAGCAGCTCGGCTACGCGTTCGAATCGCAGACCGACACCGAGGTGATCGCGCACCTGATCCACCATTACCTCAAGGGCGGCCAGGACCTGCTCGGCGCCCTGCAGCACACGGTCAAGGAGCTGCACGGCGCCTACGCGCTGGCGGTGATCAGCCGCAAGGAGCCGGGCCGCATGGTGGTGGCGCGCATGGGCTGCCCGCTGCTGGTCGGCCTGGGCGAGGGCGAGAACTTCGTCGCCTCCGACGTCTCGGCGATCGTGCAGTACACGCGCCGGGTGATCTTCCTCGAGGAAGGCGACACCGCCGAGATCAGCCGCGAGGGCGTACGCGTGTTCGGCGCGGACGATGCGCCGGTGCAGCGCGACGAGCACCTGTCGGACGTCTCGCTTGCGTCGCTGGAGCTCGGCCCGTACCGCCACTTCATGCAGAAGGAGATCCACGAGCAGCCGCGCGCGATCGCCGACACGCTCGAGGCGATCATCGACGCCAATGCGTTCGAGCCGGCGCTGTTCGGCAAGGACGCAGGCGAGGTGCTGGCCGGGGTCGAGGGCGTGCAGATCCTGGCCTGCGGCACCAGCTTCTACGCCGGCTCGGTGGCGCGCTACTGGATCGAGGCGATCAGCGGGCTGCCGTGCAGCGTCGAGATCGCCAGCGAGTACCGCTACCGCAAGGCGGTGGCGAACCCGAAGCAGCTGATCGTGACCATCTCGCAGTCGGGCGAAACCCTCGACACGATGGAGGCGCTCAAGTACGCGAAATCACTCGGTCACGACAGGACCCTGTCGATCTGCAACGTGCCCGAGAGCGCGATCCCGCGCGCCAGCCGGCTGGTGTTCTACACCCGCGCGGGTGCCGAGATCGGCGTCGCCTCGACCAAGGCCTTCACCACCCAGCTGGTCGGCCTGTTCGCGCTTGCCGCGACCCTGGGCAAGCTGCACGGCCGGCTCGACGCGGACAAGGAAGGCGAGTACGTCGAGGCGCTGCGCCACCTGCCCGGCAGCATCCAGCACGCGCTCAACCTCGAGCCGCAGATCGCGCTGTGGGCCGAGCGCTTCGCGCCGCGCGCCCACGCGCTGTTCCTCGGCCGCGGCGTGCACTACCCGATCGCGCTCGAGGGCGCGCTCAAGCTCAAGGAAATCTCCTACATCCACGCCGAGGCGTACCCTGCGGGCGAGCTCAAACACGGCCCGCTGGCGCTGGTGGACGCGGCGATGCCGGTGGTGGTGATCGCGCCCAACGACACCCTGCTGGAGAAGGTGAAGTCGAACATGCAGGAAGTGCGCGCGCGCGGCGGCGAGCTGTTCGTGTTCACCGACGCCGACAGCAACTTCAACGAGTCCGAGGGCGTGCACGTGATCCGCACCCCGCGCCACGTCGGCGTGCTCAGCCCGATCGTGCACACCATCCCGGTGCAGCTGCTGGCCTATCACACGGCCCTGTCGCGCGGCACCGACGTCGACAAGCCGCGCAACCTGGCCAAGGCGGTCACGGTCGAGTAAACCGCGTTTCCTCCCCCGCTTTGCTGTCTCTCCATCACATCTTCTGAATAGGGATTTTCCCTTCCCCCGCCCGCGGGAGAAGGGAAAGGCGGCGATTCCGGGATTGCGCCCTCCACGGGTGGATGGTGCCGGAGGCGGGTGGGGCCGTCGTGTCGAGCCCGGGCCGTCGTCCCGAGCGCATCGTGGTCGAATCGATCAGCCTCCGCAGCCGCCGCAGCAGGTCGAGGCCTGGCGTTCGATCTGCACCGTCTCGCCCGTGTGGCCGGCCATGCGCAGGCTCGCGGCGATCTCGTCCTCGCCCAGGCTGGTGGAGACGCGCAGGATGTCGCTGGCATCGGTATCGGCCAGGGCCGCGGGATCCTGCGCCTGCAGGCGGCGCTCGAAGGTGGCGAGGTCGTCCAGTCGCTGGTCGAGGCGGATGTTGAACTGGGTCATGGCGTGCATCCTGGAAGAAGGGGGGGTGTCCCGCGGTGCGCATGCAGCGCGCTCGCGGCATGCGCCGCGGCGACCTCAGCATCGCTTGCGCGCGCACGTTCCACCTTGACCTGCATCAGCTGATCTGCCGATCGCATGGCCCGCCTGACGCAGGTCAAGCCACTGCGCGAACAGGACATTTTGTCCCTTTCTCCGTGTGCGCAACGGCGCTGCAATGGCGCCATGAACGGAGGAGTCGAAATGAAAGGCAAGGTCCTGTGCGTGGCGGTCGCGGGCGCGGTGGCGTTGTGGCAACTGGTGGCGGCCGGGGCGCAGGCGGCGGAGCAAGGCGCGCCAGTGCAAGAGCGCATCGTCGACCTCGACAGCCTGGTGGTCGTCGGCGTGGCGCCGGTGGCATCGCTGACCTGGGTGACCGATCCGCGCCTGCCGCGGCAGCCGGTGCCGGCCAGCGACGGCGCCGACTACCTCAGGACCGTGCCGGGCTTCGCCACCCTGCGCAGCGGCGGCACCAATGGCGATCCGGTGCTGCGCGGGCAGTTCGGCTCGCGCCTGAACCTGCTCGCCGGCGACGGCGCGCTGATGGGCGCCTGCCCCTCGCGCATGGACAACGCGATGTCCTACGTGTCGCCGGAAACCTACGACCGGCTGACCATCGTCAAGGGTCCGCAGACGGTGCTGTGGGGCGGCGGCGCCTCGGCGGGTACGGTGAGGTTCGAACGCGAGATCCCGTACTTCGACCAGCCCGGCCTGCGCCTGGACGGCAGCGCCATGTTCGCCAGCCACGGCCGCAACGACCAGGTGCTCGATGCCATCGCCGGCAGTCCGCAGGTGTACGGGAGGCTGACGGCCAACCGCTCCGAATCGGACGACTACGAGGACGGCGTCGGCCGCCCCGTGCCCTCGGCCTGGGAGAAGTGGAACGCCGACGCCGCCATCGGCTGGACGCCGGATCCGGATACCGTGCTCGAAGCCAGCGTCGGCACCGGCGACGGCCAGGCGCGCTATGCCGGACGCGGCATGGACGGCACGCAGTTCGACCGCGCCACCTGGGGCCTGCGCTTCGAGAAGAAGGGCATGCAGGGCCGGCTGCACGAGATCGCGGCGAACGTCTACTACAACGACGTCGACCATGTGATGGACAACTACACGCTGCGCGAACCCGATCCCGCGGGCGCGATGCCGATGCCGATGGCGAGCAACGTCGCCCACCGCACCAGCGGCGGACGGTCCGCGTTCGGCTTCGGCGGCGAGCACTGGGAACTCACCGCGGGTGTCGACGCACGCAGCAGCCGCCATTCGCGCCGCAGCGCCACGGGCCGCGGGCAGTACCTCGCGCAGCCGTGGACGGTGGACGCGCGCTTCCGCCAGGCCGGCGCCTTCGCCGAACTGCACTGGCACCTGGACGCACGCAACCACCTGATCGCCGGTGCGCGCGTGGACCGCAGCGAGGCCCAGGACCGCCGCGCCACGACCGGCGGCATGATGCCGACGCCCAACCCGACCCTGGGACAGGCGCGCGCGGAAACGCTGCCCTCGGCCTTCGTCCGCTTCGAACAGGACCTCGATGGCCGGCCGCTACGCTGGTATGCCGGCATCGGCCACACCCGGCGCATGCCGGACTACTGGGAGCTGTTCTCCCCCAATCGCGGACCGGACGGCGCGGCCAACGCCTTCGCCGGCGTGCGGCCCGAGCGCACCACCCAGTTCGACGTCGGCATGCGCCATGCGGGCAAGCGGATCGATGCCTGGGTCTCGGCGTATGCCGGGCGCATGAGCGATTACATCGCCTTCGACTACATCGATGCGATGGGCGGGACCACCACGCGCGCGCGCAACGCCGATGCGGATATCCGTGGCGGCGAGGCCGGCGTGGAGTGGCGCGCGGCCGAACACTGGAAGCTCGGCGGCACGCTCGCCTACTCGTGGGGCGAACTGGCCGACAGCGGCCAGGCCCTGCCGCAGATGCCGCCACTGGAGGCAAGGCTCAACGCCGCCTGGGACAACGGCACCTGGTCGGCCGGCGCGCTGCTGCGCGCGGTGGCCGCGCAGGACAGGGTGAGCCCGGCGCTCGGCAACGTGGTCGGACGCGACCTCGGCCCCAGCAGCGGGTTCGCGGTGTTCTCGCTCAATGGCGCGTACCGAATCGACGACCGTTGGCGCCTGGCCGCCGGCATCGACAACCTGTTCGATCGCGACTACGTTGAACACCTCAACCTCGCGGGCAACAGCGCCTTCGGATATCCGGCCGATCCGACGCGCATCCACGAACCCGGACGCACGGCCTGGGTCAAGCTCAACGTGTCCTACTGATGGCCCGTCGCGTCCGGCCAGTAGGCGCTGTCGGGCGTGGAACGGGTGCCGAAGATCGCCGTGCCCACGCGCACCGTGGTCGCGCCTTCGGCAATGGCGAGTTCGAAGTCGCCGGACATGCCCATGGACAGTTCGTCCATGGCGATGCCGTCCGGCGCCTCCTGGCGCAGCCGGTCGCGCAGCTCGCGCAGGCGCACGAAGCAGGGACGCACGCGGGATTCGTCTTCGGAGAACAGCGCCAGCGTCATCAGCCCGCGCACGCGCAAGGCGGAAAACGCGGGCAGCTCGCGGACGAACGCGGGTACCTCGCCGGGCGCGAGTCCGAACTTGCTGGCTTCGCCCGAAGTATTGACCTGCACTAGCACGTCGAGCGCACGCCCGTGCTTCTGCAGCTGGGTATCGAGCGCCTGCGCCACGCGCAGGCTGTCGAGCGCCTGGAATTCGCCGGCGAAGCGCGCCGCATGCTTGGCCTTGTTGGTCTGCAGGTGGCCGATCAGCACCCATCGCAGGTCGGGCAGGTCGGCCATCGCCTCGGACTTAGCCAGCGCTTCCTGCACCTTGTTCTCGCCGAACTCGCGGATGCCGAGATCGTAGGCGAGCCGCAGCCGGGCGGCATCGACGGTCTTGCTCACCGGCAGCAGGCGTACGCCGGACGGATCGCGACCGGCGGCGCGGCAGGCCGCGGCGATCCGCGCACGGATCGCGTCGAGGCTGGCCTGCAGTTGCGCGGTGGCATCCATCGCGATGCTCAGGTGCCCGCCAGCCAGTCGCGCGGCACCAGGTAGTCGTGCAGCCGTGCTTCGGCGCTGCCGGACTCGGGCGCGTAGCCGTATTCCCAGCGCACCAGCGGCGGCAGGCTCATCAGGATCGATTCGGCGCGTCCGCCGCTCTGCAGGCCGAAGTGGGTGCCGCGGTCGTAGACCAGGTTGAACTCGACGTAGCGCCCGCGCCGGTACAGCTGGAACGCGCGCTCGCGCTCGCCGTAGGGCGTGTCGCGGCGGCGTTCGACGATCGGCAGGTAGGCATCGAGGAATCCGTCGCCGACCGCGCGCAGGTAGCCGAAGTCCTGTTCCAGGTCGTCGTGCAGGTCGTCGAAGAACAGCCCGCCGATGCCGCGCGTCTCGTTGCGGTGCTTCAGGAAGAAATACTCGTCGCACCAGCGCTTGTGCGCGGCGTAGCGCTGTTCGCCGCCGAACGGTTCGCACAGCTCGCGCGCCGTGCGGTGCCAGTGGCGCACGTCCTCGTCGACGGGATAGAAGGGCGTGAGGTCGAAACCGCCGCCGAACCACCACGCCACCGTCTGTCCGTCGCGCCGGGCGCGGAAGTGGCGCACGTTGGCATGGGTGGTCGGTACGTGGGGATTGCGCGGATGGAACACCAGCGACACGCCCACCGCCTGCCACGAGGCACCCACCAGTTCCGGCCGCGCCGCGGTGGCCGAGGGCGGCAGGGTGTCGCCGGAAACGTCGGAGAAGCCGATTCCGGCCTGCTCGAACACCGCGCCGTCGCGCAGGATGCGCGTGCGTCCGCCGCCGCGCAGGTGGCTGCCGGCATCGTCGGGGTCGCGCTGCCAGGCGTCCTCGACGAAGCGGGCGCCGCCGTCGGCGGTTTCGATCGCGGCGCAGATGCGGTCCTGCAGGCCGGTGAGGTAGTCGCGGATGTCATCGAAGCGGTCCATGGCGACATTCTAGTGCGCCGTACAGCGGGTTTCCCGCGTGGTCTTCCCTGCGAAGGCGGGAATCTTGGGGTGGCGCCTTCGATCGGCGAATTCCCTGGATTCCCCGCTTCGCGGGACCTGACGGGCGGAGGTTCCTGCAGAACCGAACGCAAGGCGAACATGTCGCCGCGCGGCTTGCCGTCTCAGGTGCGCCAGGCCGTGTCCGCCCGTTGCGCGGCGAGCCGCGCCTCCATGCGCGTGGCGAGCTCATTCGCGGACAGGCCGTAGGTGTCCGGCAGCGCGGCCTGGAAGCCGCTGAGGTTGCGGTTGACGCGGCGCAGCCGGTCGCTGCCGGCATGGCCGTCGACGAAGTCAAAGCCGACCAGACGCTGCAGCCCCACGCGCGTCTCGCCGAACCGGGCCACGTCGTTCCAGCGCACGCGCGAGCGCCGGAACAGCGAGACGATCTCGAAACCGTCCGCGTCGAGCACAAGCGCGCTCGCGCCGGGGATCAGGTTGAGCACGGCAAGCGCGCCGCACAGGCCGAAGAAGACGATGCAGCTCCACCCCACCAGCGGGTGCGTGCCCATCACGCGCAGGCCGATCCAGACGAACACCGCGCAGATCGCCAACATCGCCAGCCACTTCATCGGCGACGGCCGCAAGGTCTCCAGCTTGCCCGCGCCGTGCGTCACTTCAGGGTGCGTTCGAACAGTTCGAGGATGCGGCGGTACTGGTCGTACCAGGAATCGGACTGCTGGTAGGCATGGCGCTCGAGCGGATAGCTCGCCAGTTCCCACTTGTCCTTGCGCAGCTCGATCAGCCGCTGCGCCAGAACCACCGAGTCGCGGTAGAACACGTTGTCGTCGATCATCCCGTGCGCGATCAGCAGGTGGTCCTGCAGGCCGTCCGCGTATTCGATGGGAGAGGAGCGGCGGTAGGCTTCGGGATCGATGTCGGGCGTGTTGAGGATGTTGCTGGTGTATTCGTGGTTGTACTGGGTCCAGTCGGCGACCGGGCGCAGCGCCGCGCCGGCCTTGAACGTGCCCGGTTCGCGGAACAGCGCCATGAAGGCCATGAAGCCGCCGTAGCTGCCGCCGTAGACGCCCACGCGTCCGCGGTCGCCCTGGCGCTGTTCGACCAGCCAGTCGATGCCGTCGAGGTAGTCCTCCAGCTCCGGGTGGCCCATCCGGCGGTAGATCGCGGTGCGCCAGTCGCGGCCGTAGCCTTCGGACGCGCGGTAGTCGAGGTCGAGCACGATGTAGCCGCGCTGCACCAGCAGGTTGTGGAACATCTGCTCGCGGAAATAGTTCGGGTAGCGGTCGCTGACGTTCTGCAGGTAGCCGGCGCCGTGCACGAACAGCACCACCGGGTAGCGGCGACCGGGCTCGAGCGTTTTCGGACCGTAGAACTTGCCCCAGAGGGTGCCTGCGCCGTGCTTCGAGGGCACCTGCACCACCTCCGGCTGCAGCCAGTCGTGGGCGCTGTACTCGGGCCTGCGGGTATCGGTGAGCGTGCGCAGGTTGCTCCCGTCGGCATCGAGCACGGCCAGCTGCGGCGGCACGTAGCTCGATGAGTGGCGCAGCAGCAGGCGCGTGCCGTCGGGCGATGCGACGAAGCCCTCGACTCCGCCGAGGTCGGTCAGTTCGCGCACCTCGCCGCCGGTGGACGGCACGGTGCACAGTTCGTAGTCGCCCGGGCGGGCGCGGTTGCAGGCGAAATGGAAGCGCGTACCGTCCGGCGAGAGCGCAGGTTGCGAGACTTCCCAGCGGCCCGAGGTCAGCGCACGCGCGCGGCCGCGACCGGCATCGACCGTGTACAGGTGCGACCAGCCGCTTTCCTCGGAGAGCAGCCACAGCGTGCGCTGGTCGTGGAGCCAGCCGAACTGGTTGTACTCCCAGTTGATCCAGGCCTCGTCGCTCAGGCGGTGGCGCGACTGCAGGGTGGCGGCCGTGGGCTCGGCGGTGGCCAGCCAACGGTCCTTGTTGTCGACCGAGTGCAGCATCAGCGCGACGAAACGCGAATCGGCGCTCCAGGCGATGCCGTCGCCGTCGTCCTCGATGCGGACCGGGCGCGATCCCTTCAGCGGTTCCTTCTCCGCGGCCTTGCGCAGCGACGCCAGCGGATCGTCGGCGATCCCGGGCAGCGCATCGGTTTCGAGCTCGCGGCGCGAACCGTCGCGCATGTCGACCAGCCAGAACGACTGCGCGCGCGGCGGATTGCGGCCCACCCGCGTGCGCACGTCCTCGAATTCCTCGTAGCCCGACTCGGTGACGTACATCGGCATCCTGCCGCCCTGGCCGCGCTCGTCCTGCTTGCGCTCGGTGGCGACCAGCAGCCAGCGGCCGTCGGGCGACAGCGCGGTCGCGGCGATCTCGACATCCTTGCCGAGGTAGACGGGCGCGGGTGCACGGGTGGGATCGGCGCGGCGCCAGTCGGTTTCCTGTTCGCGCGCGGCCTCGCGACGCGCGCGCTCGCGGCGCAGGGTCTCGACCAGGCGCAACTGGTCCTCGCGCAGCAGGTCGGGTTTCGGCGGCTTCGCCGGATCGTCCTCGGCCTTGGGCGCGGCGGCGTGGGTGACGGCGCCGTCGGCCGCGTTCCAGCGGTACCAGTCGTGGCCGCTGCGCCAGATCAGCGCGCCGTCGCTGCCCCAGCGCGGCGCGGCCTCGGTGGCCTCGCTGCGGGTGAGCTGGGTGAGCGCGCCGTTGCGCAGGTCGCGCACGAACACGTCCCCGTTGCGCACGAAGGCCATACGCGTGCGCTGGGGGTCGAGCACCGGATCGCTGGCATCGATGCCGGCGCGCGCGGCGCCGTCGACCAGTTGCGCCGCGCCGCCGGCGACGTCCTGCACGTAGAGGTCGCGGATGCGGTTGCCCTCGCGCTTGAGCGGGTAGTAGGCGCGCTTGCCGTCCCACGACCACCAGGCCTGCTCGACCGGCGGGCCGACCCAGTCCGGGTCGGCCATGACCCGCTCCAGGGTCAGCGGTTGCGCGGGTTGCGCATGAAGAAGCCCGCAGGAGGCGAGCAGGAGCAGGCAGGACAGTGTTCGGATCATGGTGGCTGCGCAGCACGGGTCGCCCCGCAGGGTACCAGCCCGGTCCGCGGCGGGGCCGGGCCACAGGTCATGCCGTGCATCGCGAAGGGCCGCCCGTGACGCGAAACGCAGGATGAGGAGGTGCCGGACCAGCGTGTCGGCCGCCGGCCTCGTGCAGGACATCCACCCCGGACGGGAGCGGTTGTCGCTCCCGTCCGGATTGCCGGACGCGCCGCTTCGCGGCGGCGGCTACCGGCACGCGCGTTCCGCCGCTACCAGCTGAAGCCGGCGCCGCCCATCACGCTCTTCTCGCCGCCGCTGAAGGCGCCGCCGAACGATACGCTGGCACGGGTGCCGAGGGCGCGCTGGTAGCCCACCGCCAGCGCCTGTTCGCCGCCCTGGGCACCGACGCCGACGCCCACGCGGTTGCGCCCGGCCAGGCCGGCGGTATTCATCGCCATGCCCGCGAACGCGCCCGCCATCGCCCCCTGGCGGTCGATGCGCCGGTCCTGCTCGTGGAACCGGTCGTCGATGCCGCGCTGGATCGAATCGAGCTGCGCATCCCAGGCGGCGAAGCGGCTGTCGGTGTACTCGTTGGCCGACTGCAGGGTCTGGACTGCGACGGTGTCGGTGTGGGCATTGGCCGAGGCCAGCGTGGCGCTATCGCCCGCCTGCACCTGCCGCACGTTGGCCGCATCGGTCGCGGCCACACCGTCGGCGACGTTGGCGATGATGGTGCCTTCGTCGCCGGCGAGTGTGAGCACGTCGCGGTTGTCGTCGTCGTAGACCACGCTGCGCGGACCGCCGCCGGCGGGGCCTTCGGGACCCTGCGGGCCACCCGGTCCCACAGGCCCCTGCAGGGAGCCCAGCCAGTCGGCCTCTGTACCGGCGAAGCCGTTCCGCACCGCGACCTCGTAGGCGCTGTCGCCACGCTCGCCCTGGATGCCGCCGGCATCGACGATGCGCTGGTTGATGTCTGTCAGTGCGGCATCCACTGCGCCGAAGGCAGAGCCGACGTTGTCGTAGTTGTTCGACTGGATGACGTACACCGGCGCGGTGAACACGCCACCGGCATGGGTCGCGCCACCGCCGAGCCATGCGGCGATGCCTGCGCCGAGGTCGTCGTCGGCCGCGCGCATCTGACGCAGGTTGACCGCGTCGGTGGCTTCGGTCCCATCGGCGAGATGGATGATCTGGCGTTCGTTGCCGCTGCTGCCCACAGCCACGCTGTAGTCGCGATCGGCGATGGCCTGGTAGCCGATGGCGGTGCTGGCGGTATTGAGCGCCTGCGACTGGTAGCCGAACGCGCTGCTGTTCTCTCCGCTGGCGGTGTTTCCGTAGCCGAACGCGTTGCTGGTATTGCCACCTGCGGTGTTGCCGTAGCCAACGGCGCTGCTTGCCCAGCCGCTGGAGATGTTGCTGGTGCCGAACGCGATGCTGCCCAGTCCGCTTGCGCTGGACGAACCACAGGCGAATGCGCCCAGGCCCTCCGCGCTACCGAGAGAACCGGCGCCATTGTTCAGGCAGATGCTCCCCGCCACCGCCGGCATCTGCAATGCCGCCAGCATGAGGCAGAGGCCCATAGCGGAACGCCGCAGGCGGGGGCGGCGGCGGGCGTACGACTGAGTGCAATTCATGATGGTGGCTCCTGACCGGGGTCGGCCGGAACGTTCCGGCTCCTGCAGTCAATCGTGATCGGGGGCGCAGACCAGACATGCGGAGGCCGGCCCCCGCCCTGGGTCAAAGGTCCACGCCGAAGCCGACGCCGGCGGACTTCTCGCCGCCACTGAACGCACCCCCCAGCGAGAACGATGCGCGCTCGCCGACCTTGCGGCCATAGCCGACCGATATCGCCCGCTCGCCGCCCTGGAAGCCGGCACCCACCGCGATGCGGCCCCGCGGGCTTTTCGAACCGGCGGCATTGATCGCCATGTTCAGCATCGCGCTGCTCATCGCGCCCTGCCGGTCGATCCGCCGATCCTGCTCGTGGAATCGGTCGTCGATGCCGCGCTGGATCGAATCGAGCTGCGCATCCCAGGCGGCGAAACGGCTGTCGGTGTACTCGTTGGCCGACTGCAGCGTCTGCACCGCGACGGTATCGGTGTAGGCGTTGGCCGAGGTCAGCGTGGCCGCGTCGCCGGCCTGCGATTGGCGCAGGTTGACCGCATCGGTCGCCGCCACGCCGTCGGCGAGGTTGGAGATCGTGGTGCCGTTGCTGCCGGCCAGGGTCAGCACCTCGCGGCCATCATCGTCGTAGACCACGCTGCGCGGCCCGCCCCCGGCGGGGCCCTCGGGACCTTCGGGGCCTTCCGGACCGGCCGGGCCTTGCAGCGAGCCCAACCAATCGGCTTCGGTGCCGGCGAAGCCGTTCCGCACCGCGACCTCGTAGGCGCTGTAGCCCCGCTCGCCCTGGATGCCACCGGCGTCGACGATGCGCTGGTTGATGTCGGTGAGTGCCGCATCGACCGCCCCGAAGGCCGCGCCGACGTTGTTGTAGTCGTTCGACTGGATCACGTACACCGGCGCCGTGAACACGCCGCCGGCATAGGCCGCGCCGCCGCCGAGCCAGGCGGCGATGCCGGCGCCGAGCTCGTCGTGGGCCGCGGTCATCTGGCGCAGGTTGACGGCGTCGGTGGCTTGGGTCGCGTCGGCCACGTGCACCAGCTGGCGCTCGGAACCGGCGCTGCCGAACGACACGCTGCCGCTGCGGTCCGCGATCGCGTCGGCACCGATCGCCACGGCGCCGAACGCGCTGACGCGTGCGGACCGGCCCAGGGCCACGCCGTCTTGCGCATCGACCCGGCTGCGTGCGCCGAGCGCCACCGAGGCATCGGCCAGCGCGAGCGCGGCCGGTCCGTAGGCACTGGCATGCGTGCCGTGGGCGATGGTCTGCAGCGAACTGGCATCCGGCACGCCGTCGCGATCGAGGTCGAGGTCGAGTTGCGGATCCGCATCCCCGCCGCTGATCCAGTTGCCGACGGCGACGGCATAGTTGCCCGAGGCGAGTGCGTGGTAGCCGGAGCTCAACGCATAGGAGCCGCTGGCCGTGCTCTGGTAGCCCGTGGAGAAGCTGCGGAAGCCCGAGGACAGGTTGCGGAAGCCGAACGCGATACTGCCGGTGCCCGTGGTGGTGCTGCCCGAGCCGAACGCGAGGCTGCCGGTGCCCTGGGCGACGTTCGACCGTCCGATCGCGGTGGCCTGGCCGCCGGTGGCGGCGTTGCTGAAGCCGATGGCGACGGCCTGGAGCGTGGTGGCCTCGTTGTCCCAGCCGATGGCCGAACTGTTGGCGCCGGATGCGGTGTTCCGGTAGCCGAAGGCGCCGGCATTCTGGCCGCTGGCCGCGTTGCCATGGCCGAACGACGAGGCGAAGGCGCCGGTCGCGGTGTTGCTCCGGCCGAAGGCGCTGCTGTCGTTGCCGCTGGCGGCGTTGCCGCTGCCACCGGCGCTGGCGTAGGGGCCGCTCGCGTTGTTGAAATGGCCGATGGCGCTGGAAAACTGGCCGCTGGCGGTGTTGTTGTAGCCCAGGGCGCTGCTCGAGTTGGCGTTGGCGGTGTTGGCGAACCCGAAGGCACTGCTGTACCAGCCACCGGACTCGTTGGCATAGCCGAAGGCGCTGCTTTCCTGGCCCGAGGCGATGTTGCCCCGACCGAAGGCGCTGCTGTCGAACCCGCGTGCCCGGTTGAAGTTTCCGATCGCGCTGCTGCGCTCGCCGATCGCCTCGTTCCGGAAGCCGAAGGCGCTGCTTTGATCGCTCGCGGCTTCGTTCTCGAATCCGACCGCGGTGCTGTAGTCGTCGTTGGCGAGGTTGCGTGCGCCGAGCGAGACGCTGAGATATCCCACCGCAGTGTTCTCCCAGCCGATGGCGGTACTGAAATCGCCGTCGGCCGTGTTGATGTTTCCGCATGCGAACGCCAGCACCCCGGCCGCGGTGCTGCCGGTGGTCGGGTCACAGGCGTGGCCAGCGACGGCCTGCAGCGGGAGCGCGGCCGTCGCCACCGCGATGGACAGCGCCGAAACGCACAGGAATGCGCGTGGTGGACGGGTTCGTTCAAGTTGCATATCGGGCTCCTGGGATCGAAAGGGTTCGTTCCGAAGGGGCATGGCTCGTCGCCGCTTCCAGGGGTCTGGTGGCGGAGCCGAAAGCCCCGGCGTCGATCAGTGATCGGATTCCGCGGCAGGGACCAGACATTCCGCGGTCGTGGCCGGTGCGGCGGACGCGAAACCGGCTTGCTGGGGCGCAGATCGGGACGCGTGTCTCAGGTGACGCGTCGTGGCCTGTCGCGTCACTCCCGGCAACGCGAGCCCGGTGGGCCGCTGTTCGCCGCAGGCAAGTCCGAAGCGGGCCGGGAGTCGCGCTACCGGCCAGCCGCCGGCCGGGTCGCTTCCATCCCGGCGAGGGCGCGGGCCCGGACCGCCTCGGGCCGGCCCTCCATCTGCGCCGCGACGAACAGGTCGAACGAGGTGCGGCCGTGCCGCGCCGCCGCCGCCGCGTCGCCGTCCGCGCCGGCCAGCAGCGCCCGTTCCAGTGCCAGTCGCGCGCGCAAGCCGTTCGATGCCGTGACGCTGTCGATCGCGTCCAGGCGCGAGCCGGCCGATTCCAGTTCGCCGGCGAGCCGGAGCCGGTAGGCTTCTGCCAGCAGCGCGCCGGGCAACTCGCTCGATCCCGACGCTTGCAGCGTGTCCACCAGCGCGGGCAGGGTCTGGGCGCCCTCGGCCGCCTGTCCGGCGTCGATGCGGGCCCGCTCCAGCATGATTTGCATGCGGTAAGCGACGTCGGGATTGCCCTTGGGCGGGCTGTCGCGCAAGTGGGCAGCGAGCAGGGCGGTGGCCCCGGCGGGATCGCCCTGCGCAGTCAGTGCGTCGGCGATGGCGATGGCGAGGAACGCCAGCAGCGGATGGCCGGGCGCGTGGCGACGGTACAGCGCCTCAGCCCGGCGTGCATGGGCCACGCCCGGATCGAATTCCCCCGCTTCGATTTCCGACAGTGCCAGCAACTGCAGCGAGCGTGCGAACTTGGTGCTGTCCGCGGTGTAGATCTTCCCGACCAGCGGCAGCGCACGGCGCAACGGCACCAATGCGTCGCGCGGCCGGTCGGCGGCGTGCAGGGTGTAGCCCAGCGACCACAGCGCATGGGTCAGGTCCGGATGCGCGGCATCGCCATGCAGCCTGGAGAATGCGTCCACCGCGGCCTGCGCGGTCCCGATCGCTTCCGGGTGGCGGTCCATCATCGCCAGGAAATAGCTCAGTTCGACCCGGCTGTTGTTGGCGCGCGCGCTGTCGTGTCCGTGCACCGCCACGTACAGGCCGGTCGCGCGCTGCTGCTCGGCCAGCGCCGCGGCGTCGTCGCCTTTCATGAACAGGATCGTCGACAGGGTCTCGTGCGCCGCCGCGTGCGCGTCGTCCGGAGCGCCGCCCTCGAGCAGCGCGATGGCGCTGCGTGCGTGCGGTTCGGCCGCCTCGAGGTCTTCGCGACTGAGCAGGGTCCGCGCGTACAGCGAGTGCACGCGCGCACGCACGAGCGGCGGCGTGTCCCCGCTCATGACGTCCAGCGCGGGCTCGAGCACGGCGCGGGCACGTTCGTGTTCGCCGAGCGAGACGTGGACCGAGGCGATCAGCCAGCTCAGGTCGACGCCGAGGTGCGGATCCTCGCGCAGGGTCTCGTCCAGCCGTTCGCGCGCCAGTGCGAGCGCTTCGCCCACCGTGATCTCGCCGTGCCGGCTGCCGCTGCTTTCCGGGGAGCCGCGGCCCAGCAGCTCGAACAGGAAGTCCCGCGAGGCGATCGCCCGGCCGGCCTCGGTTTCGGCCCGCGCCGCTTCCGACTCGGCGCGCTGGGCTTCCAGGTTCGCGCGCACGGCCTCGACGCGCGCCTGTCGCGTCTGCAGCACGATGCCGGTCGCGCCCCCGACCAGTGCAAGGACCGCGATCGCGCCCATCGCCACGCCGAGCCGGTTGCGGCGGATGAACTTGCCGGCGCGGTAGCCGAAGGTGTCGCCCGAGACCGACACCGGGCGGGCTTCCAGGAAGCGTTGCAGGTCGTCGGCGAAGGCGCGCACGCTGGCGTAGCGACGCTGCGGCTCCTTCGCCAGGGCGGTCTGCAGGATGCGGCCGAGGTCGCCGCGGACGAAGCGCCGGAACGCCCGCGTGTCGGTGCGGCGCTCGCGCAGGCGGGTGGCGACCTCGTCGTCGCTGCCGGTGGCGATGGCCTGCTCCAGCCGCGGCGGCGGCTGGGTGGAGATGGCTTCCGCCGCGGCGCGCAGGTCGTCGACGGCGAAGACGAAAGGCAGCCTGCCCGTAAGCAGCTGGTAGAGCACCACGCCCAGCGCGTGCACGTCGGTGGCGGCGCTGATGGCGCCGCCGGTGATCTGTTCCGGGGCGGCGTACTCGGGGGTGAAGCCGGCGAACATGCCGGTGCGCGTGGAGCCCGCATCCTCGTCCATGCGCTTGGCGACGCCGAAATCGAGCACCTTCGCGCGGCCGTCCCTGTCGACCAGGATGTTGGCCGGCTTGAGGTCGCGGTGCACGACGAAATGCTCGTGCGCATGCTGCACCGCCTCGCAGACCTGGCCGAACAACGCCACGCGCTCGCGCAGCGGCAGCCGCTGCGCATCCGCCCATGCCGTCAGCGGGCTGCCGTCGATGTATTCGAGCGCGAACCAGGGACGGCCGTCCTCGTCGATGCCGTTGTCCAGCAGTCGCGGGATATTGGGGTGCGAGAGCACCGCGAGGATCCGCCGTTCCTGCAGGAAGCGCTGCGCCTGGATGCTGCCGTCCCAGCGCCGGCGCAGTCGCTTGATCGCCGCGCGTTGCGCGGTGTCGTCGTCGCGGTGCGCCGCATGCACGGTGCCCATGCCGCCGCGGCCCAGTTCGGCGTCGATCCGCCACGGACCGAGGCGTGGCGCGGGCGCATCGTCGTCGCCATCGCCATCGCCGTCGCCATCGTGCGGGTCGTCGTGCCGGGTGATGATCCCGCGTGCCCCGGCATCGAACGCACTGTTCGCGGCGTCGGCGTCCAGCATGCGCTGCAGTTCCTCGCGCAGCGCGGGATCGTCGGCGCATTCGGCATCGAGCAGCGCGTCGCGCGCGGATGGGTCGAGGTCGATCGCCTGGTCGAACAGCTGCGAGAGCCGCAGCCAGCGCGCCCGGTCGTCGGTCACGCGGCCTCGCCCAGGTGCGACAGCAGGAAGGCGCGCGCCTTGCGCCAGTCGCGATGCACGGTGCGCGAGGTCACGCCGAGGTGGCGGGCGATCTCCTCGAACTCCATGCCGGCGTAGAAGCGGAACTCGATCACCGTCGCCAGGCGCGGGTCCATCGCCTCCAGCGCCCGCAGGCCGCGCTCGATGTCGAGCACGTCCAGGCCGGGCTGCGCTCCCTCCAGCGGCAGGTCGGTGGACAGCGTGACCCGGGCGGCATCGCCCCCGCGCTTGCGCGCGCCGCGCGCACGCACGTGGTCGACCAGCACGCAACGGATCACCTTTGCGGCGAGCGCGAGGAACGGTCCGCGCTGGCTGACGTCGACCGCGCTTCCATCGAGCTTCAGGTAGGCCTCGTGCACCAGCACCGTGGTATCGAGCGTACCGCGCGCGACGCCGCGCAGCTCCCGTCTGGCAATGGTGCGCAGGTGCGCGTACATCTCCTCGAAGCGCGCGCGGTAGGCGCGGTCGTTCCAGTCGGAGGCCGGGACGATCTCGGTGGCGACGGAATCCTGGAGTGCCATGCACGAATCTGTCGGGGCGGCCGGGCCAGCTTACCCCACCGCCGCGACGCCTCGCGGAGATGCGCCCCTGCGCACATGAACCGTGGCCCGGCCGCCTCGGTTCCGCAGCCCGCGGTTTTCCCGCACAATTCCGTGATCGAAGCCAGCGGACGGACATGCACGCCTACGTCTACAGGAGCCAGCGCAAGGCGGACACCTATGTGTTCCTCGCCGAGCGCGATGGTTTCGAGCGCCTGCCCGAGTCCCTGCGCATGCAACTGGCTCCGCTGCAGTTCGTGTTCGACCTGGCGCTGACCCCGACCCGCAGCCTGGCCCGCGCCAACCCGGCCGAGGTCCGCGAGAACCTCGCCACGCGCGGCTTCCACCTGCAGTTCCCGCCGACGTTGGGCACCGATCCGATGCACGAGGACTGGGGCACCGATGCCTGACGTCCCGGCGAGTCGGCGCCAGGCCCTGTGGGCCGCGGCAATCGGCGTCGTGCTGGCCCTGGCTGCCGGATTCGGCGGCGTGGTCGCGGTGCTGGCGGGCGTGCTGGCGCAGCCGGCGCTGGCACTGGCCGCGCGCGGGTGGCGCGTGCGCCAGGCCATGGATCGCGCCGCATTGCTGGGCGACGCACGCGCGCTGCTGACCTTGTGGTCGCTCGGGCTGGGCGTTGCCGCGCTGCTGGTGGCATGGCCGCTGCTCGCGGTCCTGCAGAGCGGGGGCCTGGGCGCGGCGCTCGCGCTGAGCGCGGTGGCGGGCCTGTGCGTGCTCGGGCTGTGGCGTACCTGGCCGCTGTGGCATGCGACCGAAGGCGAGGGCGGGCCGTTGGCGCGGCACTGGCGGGCACTGGGCGACCGCGATGCGTCCGGCTGGCATGGCGTGGCAGCGGCCGCATGCGTGGCCGCGATCCTCGCCTGCATCGTGCTGCTGGCATGGCCGCAATGGCTGCTGCCGCAGGCGCGCTGGGCGCTGGCCGGCGCCTGCGCCATCGCCTGGCCGCTGCTGCACCACCTGCTGCAACGGCTGCCCGCACCGGGCGTGCTCGCGATCCCGGTGGTCGAAATGGAGGGCGACGCCTCCCACCTGCCGCCGCCGGCGTTCGATGGCGACCTGGATCACGCCCTGTACGTCGCCGCCCGCGCCGGACGGGTCGACCAGGCGCTGGCGCTGATCGAAGCCGGTGCCGACCTGCACGCGTTGCCGCCGACGGGCGAGCGCGACCAGCGCACGCTGCCGGTGCTGGCCGCGGTGCTGCCCGACCTGCGCCTGCTCCGCGCCCTGATCGCGGCAGGCGTCGACGTGAACGCCGCGCATGCCGGCCTGACGCCGCTGCTCGCGGCCACCCGCGACAGCTGGCACGGCCGCCCCGAAGCGGTGATGACCCTGCTCGCCAATGGCGCCGATCCGCGCGCCGCGGACCACGACGGCAATACCCCGCTGCACCACGCTGCGCGCAGCTCCGACCCGGGGGTGGCCGCGTTGCTGCGCGATGCCTCCGCCGACCTCGACGTGCAGAACCATGAAGGCCTGACCCCGCTCGGGGTCGCCTGCGTCGCCGGCAACTGGCGGCTTGCGCGCTTCCTGCTCGAGCGTGGCGCGAAGCCGGGCGTCGAGGGCGGTACGCCGGCGCTGGTAGCGGCGGCCAGCGGCGACGAGGACGACCCGGCCGGCGTGCAGTTGCTGTTGCGGCACAAGGCGAAGGTCGATGCGCGCGATCGCGACGGGCGTACCGCATTGCACGTGGCCGCCCTCCAGGGCCATGCCGAGATCACCGCGGCATTGCTCGACGCCGGCGCCGACGTGCATGCGCGCGATGCCCGAGAGTCCACGCCCCTGCTCGAAGCCGCACGCGGCGCCGGTGCGGCGACGTTCGAGGCGCTGCTCGCGGCCAAGGCCGACCCGCATGCGCTCGATGCCGAAGGCCGCCACGCATTGCTGCTGGCCTGCATCGCCGAGGCTCCGTCCTCCGCGCTGGTCGCGCGGCTGCTCGAACTGGGACTGGATCCGCAGGTGACCGGCCACGACGGCAAGCGCGCCGCGGAACTGGCGGCCGAAGCCGGGCGCTGGCGGCTGGTGGCGCTGCTGGATCCGGATTACGCGCTGCCGGCCAGCGTGCAGGGCGAGGCCGGCGATGCGCCGCCGGAGGACCGCACGCCCCTGGTCCTGCTGCGCGATGGACTCGACGCCGGTCGCTTCGACGACCTGGAGCGCGTCGCCGCGCTGGTGTCCCCGGCCGAACTCGGCGCCCTGCTGCTCGACGACGCGGCGGCGCCCTCGCTTGCGCGCATCGACTGGCTGGTCGCGCAGGGCGCCGATCTCGAGGCCCGCGACGCGGACGGCGACACCGCGGTGTTCCGGCTGCTGGGCCGCGGGCCGGGCGCCGTGCCCGCGCTGCAGGCCTTGCTGCGCCATGGCGCCTGTCCGGCCGGCAGCGGCGGGCTGGCGCGCTTCCTGGCTGCCTGCGTGGACGGCGACCAGGCCGGTCGCGCGCTGGAACAGTGCGCGCTCGACCTGGTCGAGCGCGGCGCCGATCCGTTCGCGCCGTCGCCGGCCGGGGATCCGCCGCTCTCGCTCGCGGTGCACCTGGGCTGGGACCGCCTGATCGAGCGCCTGCTCGCGATCGGGGTCGATGCCGACGCGCGCGACGCGCGCGGCATGACCGCGCTGCACCTCGCGGCCGCGCTGGCACGCGAGGACGTGCTCAAGACCCTGGTGCGGCATGGCGCCGCGATCGACATGCGTGCGCAGGACGGCCAGACCCCGCTCGGGGTCGCGCTCGCCAGCGGCCGGCGCGACCTCGCCGACTGGCTCGACTGGCGCGGCTGGCCGCTGCCGCGGCGTGCGCTGCAGCCGGCCGACCTCCCCGCCGCGGCGATGGCCGGCGACGTCGATGCGGTGCGCCGCCTGATCGACCTGGGGCTGGCGGTGGATGCCGTCGATACGCAGGGCTGCACCGCGCTGCTGCGCGCCAGCGGCGGCGGCCATCGCGCCGTGGTCGACCTGTTGCTGGCCCGAGGCGCGCAGCCGCAGCACGTGGCGCACACCGGCGCCACGCCGCTGTCGGCGGCGGTGAGCATGCGCCACGGCGAGATCGTCGAACGCCTGCTGGCCGCGGGCGCGAAGCTCGAGCAGCGGCTGCCCGGCGAGGTGACCGTGCTGATGCTGGCCGCGGCGCTGGGCCTGCCCGACCTGTGCGCGCGGCTGATGACCGCCGGCGCCAACGTCCACGCCACCGACGCGCAGGGACTCACGCCGCTGCACTGCGCCGCGCTGTACGGCTTCACCGCGCGCGACCGCACCCGGCTGGTGGCCCTGTTCGACACCCTGCTGCTCGCGGGCGCCGAGGTCGACGCGGTCGCGGCCGGCGGCGTCACCCCGCTGCTGCTGCTGGTCGGTGCGCGCGCCGAGCCCGGCACCGCCTGCGACGAGGACGTGCTGCTGGCGGTGATCGAGCACCTGCTCGACGAGGGCGCCGCGCTCGACGCGCGCGACCCGCGCGGCTTCGGGCCCCTGCACCTGGCCGCGCTGCACGGCCTGCTGCGCGTCACCCAGCGCCTGCTGCGCGCCGGCGCCGACCCCGAGGCCCGCGATGCCCTCAACCGCACCCCGCGCGAGATCGCGGTGATGCGCGGCTTCGTCGACGTCGCCCACGAATACGTCCCGGTGCAGGCCGGGGTGTCGATGGCCCGGTTCCTGCGCGACCGCGGCTGACGGGCGTCCCATGGGCGCCCGCCCCTTGCGCCGTGACCTTGCGCCGCGTGGACCGCCGGGCCTACAGTCCGCTGGCAGCGCTCCAGGCCGGGGTGCCTGCGTCAGGGAGTCGCATCCCGCGCCCGGAGCGCGCACGGTGCGACGGGGCTCGACGCGTCAGGGAACAGGGAGATGGGGATGCGACACCATTGGCGCTGGTACGTGTTGCTGCTGTGGCTCGCGACAGGCGCCGTGCACGCCGCCGGCGTGGCCGAGGCCCGCAAGCAGGTGGAGGCGAGCATGCTGGTGACCGGGCGGGTCACCATCACGCGCGAGGGCACGGTCAGCGACTGGACCATCGACCAGCGCGAGAAGCTGCCGGAGGTGGTGGCGAACATGATCGACGCCGCGGCGCCCGGCTGGCGCTTCGAGCCGATCGTGATCGATGGCAAGCCCGCCCACGGCAGCGCGCGGATGAGCCTGCAGATGATCGCCGAACGGATCGATGACGAGCGCTTCCGGGTTTCGATCCGCAACGGATATTTCGGACGCGACGCGGTGTCCAGGGCACAACCCCCGGGCCGGCGCGGCAAACGCGAGGATGCGTCCTTCCCGGATGACCGGCTGAGCGGGCTGGAGATGCGCCCGCCCGGCTATCCGCCACTGGCGCTGGAAGCGGGCGTGCAGGGCACCGTGTATGTGATCGTCCGCGTGGACCGCAGCGGACGGGTCCAGGATGCCGCGGTGGAGCAGGTGAACCTGAGGGCGCTGGGCAACGCGCGCGAGATGGCGCGCATGCGGGACCTGCTGGCCAGGCCCGCCCTCGCGGCCGCGCGCAGATGGACGTTCCGCACGCCCGTCCGCGGCGAGTGGGTGGACGAGGAATCGTGGTCGGCGCGGGTGCCGGTCGATTACCTCATCGGCGGCATGCAGCCGGGCTACGGCAAGTGGCAAGCCTACGTGCCGGGTCCGCGCAGCCCGGTGCCCTGGCAGATGGAAAGCCTGGAGGGATTCGACATCGCACCCGACACGCTGGTGGCAGGCGAGGTGCACCAGGTCGGCACCGGGCTGAAGCTGCTGGTTCCGCTGCAGGGCGGCTGACGCGGCTCACAGCCGCGGCGCGTTCAGCTCACACAGCGCCTGCAGCTGCCGCGCGCCGCGCTCGGCGATCGCGCACAGCGCATGCTCGTGTTCGAGCGTGTAGTGGTCGGCCTCGGGATGCTCGCTGTCCAGTACACCGAACAGCGTGTCGCCGAGCAGGATCGGCACCGCAAGTTCGGACAGGTTGGACTGGTCGTCGGGCACGTAGCGGGGATCGAAGCGCGCGTCTCCGGTGCGTTGCGGCAGTCGCAGTTGCGCGCAGCGGCCGACGATGCCCTGGCCGAGCGCGAGGGTGATCCGAGATTCGAGTACGCGGCTCGCGGCGCGCTTGGGTCCCCAGGCCGCCTGTTGGGTCAGCGTGCGGCCGCCGGGGTCGCACAGGTAGACGATCGCGTCGACCAGCTCGAGTTCCTTGCCGGCGAAGCCGCACAGCGTCCAGGCGACGTCCGCGCGCAGCGCCGCGCTTTCGAGCGTGGCGTCCAGATGGGCCAGACGGTCGCGCGCATTGGCGAGGAAGGCGGCGGCACGGGACATGGTGATGGGCCCTGGAAGGTTTCCATGCCGGACGCCGTTCGGCGAACCGGCGTCCGCGACACGCATGGTGCGACCGGAATGCGGGCATGTCCAATCGGCACGGGCCCCAGGGGGCGCCGTACAGCGCGGCGCCAACGCGTCTGGGCCGTCGGAGCGCGCGTCCGACGCACTCCTCTGCCTCGGACGGGGCCCAGGCGCAACAGATTCGGGGTTGTCGCGGATGCCGGAGTCGAGGCGGCTCCAGCGAGGGAAAGCGCCGCGTCTGTCCGGTTTGCGAGGCGCCGGGCACGGATGCCCTTGGGTACGAATGTCCCCCGGCAACGGCCTGCGGCCGTCGCTTCCTCGTTGATTTCGCACTCGAGGACATCCGCACCCGGCGTGGAGGGACTGGCGGCAGCCCACAGCGCGAAATCCAAAGCGCTTCACGCCTGCCGGTCACGGCGCGGCCCGTCGGTCGCCAGGGAAGGGGGCGACGCGATCCAGCGAGGGACACCTTCCCCTTCACATGTGGAACAAACGAGAAAGGCGCCGGTTGCCCGGCGCCTTCCTGTTGTCGCGATGTGCCGGGACTCAGCGCTTCATCGAAGCGAAGAACTCGTCGTTGGACTTCGAACTCTTCATCTTGTCGAGCAGGAATTCCATCGCCGCGATCTCGTCCATCGGGTGCAGCAGCTTGCGCAGGATCCAGATCTTCTGCAGCATTTCCGGCTCGATCAGGTAGTCCTCGCGGCGCGTGCCGGAGAGGTTGACCGCGATCGCCGGGTACACGCGCTTCTCGGCGATGCGGCGGTCCAGGTGCACTTCCGAGTTGCCGGTGCCCTTGAACTCCTCGTAGATCACCTTGTCCATCGCGCTGCCGGTGTCGACCAGGGCGGTGGCGATGATGGTCAGGCTGCCGCCTTCCTCGACGTTGCGCGCGGCGCCGAAGAAACGCTTCGGGCGATGCAGGGCGTTGGCGTCGACGCCGCCGGTGAGCACCTTGCCCGAGCTGGGCACCACGTTGTTGTAGGCGCGGGCGAGGCGGGTGATCGAATCGAGCAGGATCACCACGTCCTTCTTGTGCTCGACCAGGCGCTTGGCCCGCTCGATCACCATCTCGGCGACCTGCACGTGGCGCGCGGCCGGTTCGTCGAAGGTGGAGCTCACCACTTCGCCGCGCACGGTGCGCTGCATCTCGGTGACTTCCTCGGGGCGCTCGTCCACCAGCAGCACGATCATGTGCACATCCGGGTGGTTGCTGGTGATCGCGGTGGCGATCTGCTGCATCAGCATGGTCTTGCCGGCCTTGGGCGGCGAGACGATCAGCGCGCGCTGGCCCTTGCCCTGCGGCGCCATCAGGTCGAGGATGCGGCCGGCGATGTCCTCGGTGGACCCGTCGCCGCGCTCGAGCTTGAAGCGCCGGCGCGGGAACAGCGGGGTCAGGTTCTCGAACAGCACCTTGCCCTTGCTGGCCTCCGGCGGCTCGCCGTTGATGGTGTCGACCACGTTCAGCGCGAAGTAGCGCTCGCCGTCCTTGGGCCAGCGGATGCGGCCTGAGAGGTGGTCGCCGGTGCGCAGGTTGAAGCGGCGGATCTGCGAGGGCGAGATGTAGGTATCGTCCGGGCCGGCGAGGTAGCTGGCCTCGGCGCCGCGCAGGAAGCCGAAGCCGTCGGGCAGGATCTCGAGCACGCCGTCGGCCTGCACGCCTTCGCCGGTGCGGGTGAGCACCTTGAGCAGGGCGAAGATCACGTCCTGCTTGCGCGCCCGGGCCACGCCTTCGTGGATGTTGAGCTGTTCGGCGATGTCGAGCAGCTTGTGCGCCGGCATCCGCTTGAGGTCGCCCAGCGAATACTGGGGGAAGCCTTCGGGGATGTTCGGCGGCGGCAGGCGCGAGGCCTGTTCGTTGCCGCTGCTGCCGTCGTCCTGCGGCAGGCCGCCATCGCGCGGGCGATCGCCGCCGCGCTGGCGGTCGCGCCTGTTGCGGAAACGGTCGCGGCGGTTGCCGCCGGGGCCGTTCGGATTGTTCTGGTTGTTGTTGTTCTGGTTGTTGCGGTTGCCGTCGTACGGCTGGCGCTGCTGGCCGCCTTCGCCCTGGGAGGCATCGGCGCCCGGGGCTGCGGCCTGGTTCGGCGCCGGATCGGCAGCCGGCGGTTGCGCAGGCGGTGCCGGCGGTGGCGGCACGGGCGCGGCGGCCTTCGGCTCGGCTGGGGTCGGGGCGGACTCGAACAGCCGGGGCGCGTCCGCATCCGCGGGCCTGGCGACCTTCTTGGTGGTGCGGGCGGCAGTCTTGCGCACGCGCTTGGCGGCGGTGTCGCCGTCGTCGGGGGTGTTGTCGGACAAGTGCGGATTCCTCGCTTGCTGCGAGCGCCCGGAACCGGGCGGGGAGTGTTGACGGGAGTCGTTCAGACGGGGTGCGGCGCCGTGATCCACGCCGGATTGGGCCAAGCTAACACCGCCCGGGGGGGCACGGCAAGCAGGGCTGCAGGCGCCGCGTTCATGTGACGGGGCCGCATGCGGCCTGGCTGCCGTGCCGGGGATGGGGCGCAGGCACCCCGCAGGCGGTCAGACCGCCTTGTCGATCATCTGCGCCAGCTGCGCCTTGCCGACCGCACCGATCTGGGTCGCCTGGACCTGGCCGTCCTTGAACAGCAGCAGCATCGGGATCGAGCGGACGTGGTACTTGAGCGCGGTGGCGCGGTTCTCGTCGACGTTGACCTTGGCGATCCGGACCTTGCCGGCGTAGTCGTCGGCCAGCTCGTCCAGCGCCGGGGCGATCATCTTGCACGGCCCGCACCAGGGCGCCCAGAAGTCGACCAGCACCGGCTCGGCGGACTGCAGCACGGTGGACTCGAAATCGGCGTCGGTGGCGTGGAACACGTGCTCGCTCACGAAAGGCTCCTGGGGTCGGACGGCGGCCGCGTCGGCGGCGATACCGGGATGGATGGTAAACTTTGGGGATTCGCGGCCCGTTTCAAGGGCCCCCTCAACGGGAATCCCCCGGGGCGACCCCATGCGCCCGTGGTCCGCGAGCTTCCGGGGAGCCGCGCCGTCGGCGCCATCCCCGGTTCCCAGGCAGTCTGCGATGCGGGCGCCACCCACGCAAGCACCAGAGCGTGTCATGCAGCTTCAAGCACTTCCCTGCCCGTTTGGGTCGCCGCAATGCGGCGATGGGCGCCTCGCCTTGCGGCGACCCAAGCGGACCGGGGAGCACTTGCAGGCACACGGCAGGCCGCGGAGCGGCATACAAGATCCAATCCATGAGCGATAAACCACTTACCGACATCACCTTCTCCAGCTTCGAACTGCATCCGGCCCTGCTTGCAGGCCTCGAGTCCGCGGGATTCACCCGTTGCACGCCGATCCAGGCGCTGACCCTGCCGATCACCCTCGCCGGGCGCGACGTCGCCGGCCAGGCCCAGACCGGCACCGGCAAGACCCTGGCCTTCCTGGTCACGGTCATCAACCGCCTGCTGTCGAGGCCGGCGCTGGCCGAGCGCAAGCCCGAGGATCCGCGCGCGCTGATCCTGGCGCCGACCCGGGAGCTCGCGATCCAGATCCACAAGGACGCGATGAAGCTCGAGGCCGAGACGGGCCTGAAGTTCGCCCTGGTCTACGGCGGCGTCGACTACGACAAGCAGCGTTCGCTGCTGCAGGCCGGCGCCGACGTGATCATCGCCACGCCCGGGCGCCTGATCGACTACGTCAAGCAGCACAAGGTCGTGTCGCTGCACGCCTGCGAGGTCTGCGTGCTGGACGAGGCCGACCGCATGTTCGACCTGGGCTTCATCAAGGACATCCGCTTCCTGCTGCGGCGCATGCCGATCCGCACCGAGCGGCAGACGCTGCTGTTCTCCGCCACGCTCAGCCATCGCGTGCTGGAGCTGGCCTACGAGCACATGAACGAGCCGGAAAAGATCGTCGTCGAGACCGAGTTCATCACCGCGGCCAAAGTGCGGCAGAAGCTCTACTACCCGTCCGACGAGGAGAAGCTGCCGCTGCTGATCGGCCTGCTCTCGCGCAGCGAGGGCGCGCGCACCATGGTGTTCGTCAACACCAAGGCCTTCGTCGAGCGCGTCGCGCGTTCGCTCGAGCGCGCCGGCTACCGCGTCGGCGTGCTGAGCGGCGACGTCCCCCAGAAGAAGCGCGAATCGCTGCTGAAGAAGTTCCAGGCCGGCCAGCTCGAGATCCTGGTCGCCACCGACGTCGCCGCGCGCGGACTGCACATCGACGGCGTCAGCCACGTCTACAACTACGACCTGCCGTTCGATGCCGAGGACTACGTGCACCGTATCGGACGTACCGCGCGCCTCGGCGCCGAGGGCGATGCGATCAGCTTCGCCTGCGAGCGCTACGCGGTGGGCCTGCCGGACATCGAGGCCTACATCGAACAGAAGATCCCGTCCGAGCCGGTGACCGCCGAACTGCTGGTGCCGGTCCCGCGCAAGGCGCGCCCGGACGCGGTGATCGACACGGGCGACAACGAGGACGGCGACAGCATCGGCGAGATCTACCGCGAGGTGCGCGAGGCCAGGGCGGCCGAGGATGCCAAGCGTGGCGGTGGCCGTGGCGCGCGACCGCCCGGTGGCCGCAGCGGCCCGCGCGCGGATGCCGGGCGCGACGAGCGCGCGCGTCGTCCGCGCAAGCCGCGCCCGCAGGAAGGCGAGGCGGTGCCGGCGGCAGCCGCGGATGCGGCTCCGGCCCTCCAGGTCGAATCGACGCCTGTGATCGACGCCGCCGGTGCGGTCGCCGCGGCGACGCCGGACGAATCCCGCCCGCCGCGCAAGCGCCGCAAGCGGCGTCGTGGCAAGCGGATCGAGGGCGCGCCGGAGACGGCGGCGAACGGCAGTGGCCACGGTCGCGAGGCCGCACAGCCGCGCGAAGCCAAGGCGGCTTCGCAACCGCGTACGCAGCGCGCGCCGCGCGCCGCGCAGGCGCCGGCGGCGACGGGCGAAACCTCGCTGCTTTCGCGCATCGGCGCGCGACTGCGCAAGCTGGTCACGCGGGCGCCGCAGAGCCAGCACTGAAGCAACGACTCGGCGACGACGGGTGTCCTCGGCGGCGATGCCGGCGGGGACGGCCGCGCGCGATGGGCTCGAGCGTGGAGCGCGGGGATCCCGCGGTCCCGCGCCGGCCGCCGGCGTCGACCAAGCGCTCGCGCGCGGGATGAAAACGGCACCCGTCTGATGGGCGGAAAGCCGCGACGCCGTTCCGTTCGGCGTTTGCGACTTCTGCGATACTCCGCTGCCATGAACGTCCTGCGCTTCGACAGCGTCAGCAAACAGTACGCCGGAGGGCGCGTCGCGCTGTCGGAGGTCAGCTTCGACGTGTCGGCGGGCGAGATGCTGTTCATCACCGGGCATTCGGGCGCCGGCAAGAGCACCCTGCTGAAGCTGATCCACCTCGCCGAGCGGCCGAGCCGGGGCGCGGTGGTGTTCAACGAGCGCAACCTGCTCAAGGTGCGCGGGCGCCGGGTCGCCCTGCACCGGCGCGAGGTGGGCGTGGTGTTCCAGGACCACCGGCTGCTGACCGACCGCAGCGTGTTCGACAACGTCGCCCTGCCGCTGATCCTGCGCGGCCTGCGCCGTGGCGAGATCGGCAAGCGCGTGCGCAGCGTGATCGAGCGGCTGGGCCTGGGCGACCGCGAACGCGCGCTGCCGGCCCAGCTCTCCGCCGGCGAGCAGCAACGCGTCGGCATCGCCCGCGCGGTGGTCGGCGAACCGCGGCTGCTGGTCGCCGACGAACCCACCGGCAACCTCGATCCCACGCTGTCGGCTGAAATCATGGCGCTGTTCGCCTCGCTGCCCGAGCGCGGCACCAGCGTGCTCGTCGCCAGCCACGACCTGGGCCTGGTCAAGCGCATGAAGAAGCGCGTGCTGGTGCTCGACCACGGCCGGCTCGCCGACGACATCGCGCCCGAGGACCTGGCCGATGAGTGAGGCGCGCGCGGGAACCGTAGTCCGGGCCTCGCCGCTCGGCACCTGGTTCGACCACCATCTCTACAGCCTGGTCGCCAGCCTCGGCCGGGTGTTCCGCAAGCCCTGGGCGGCGCTGCTCACGATCGCGGTGATGGCGCTGGCGCTGGCGCTGCCGCTGGGCCTGTGGCTGGTGCTGGGCAACGTCGAACGGCTGGCCGGCAACATCGAGCGCTCGCGCGAGATCAGCGTGTTCCTGCGCCAGGACGTCGACGCCGCGCGCGCCGCGCGACTGGCCGACGAACTGCGCGCGCGCGGCAACATCGGCAGCGTCGAGCACGTCACCCCGGAGCAGGCGCTGGAGTCGCTGCGCGCGGACGACTCGCTGGCGGGGATCGTCGACGCGGTCGGCGACGACAATCCGTTGCCGCATGCGCTGGTGGTCACCCCGGCGGGCGACGAGCTGATGGTCGCCTCGTCGCTGCAGCAGTTGCCGGAGGCCGAGCTGGTGCAGCACGACGCGCAGTGGCGGCAGCGGCTGGACACCTGGCTGCGCTTCGGTGGCCGCGTGACCTGGGTGCTGGCGGCCCTGTTCGGCCTCGGAGCGCTGCTGGTGGTCGGCAACACCGTGCGCCTGGACATCCAGTCTCGGCGCGAGGAGATCGGCGTGCTGCAACTGCTCGGCGCCACCGACGGCTTCATCCGTCGCCCGTTCCTGTACCTCGGCGCGTGGTACGGCCTCGCGGCGGGCGCGCTGGCGGTCGCACTGCTGGCCGCCGCCGGATTCGCGCTGCGAGATCCGCTGGCCGAACTCGCCGCGAGCTACGGCAGCCGCTTCGCACTCGCCGGCATCGATATGCGGTGGACGCTCGCGGTGCTGGCCGTCGCGACCGTACTCGGCTGGCTCGGGGCCGGCCTGGTCACCGGCCACTTCCTGCGGCAGACGCGCCCCACCGAGACCTGACGCATGATCTCGCACGACCTCCGCCACCTCGACAACGACAATCCCTGCGTCCTCGTGGTCGACGGCTCCAAGCTGGTGCGCAAGCTGATCCACGCCGTGCTGCAGAAGGAGCTGCCCGGCGTGCGCGTGGTCGAGGGCGGCAGCCTCGCCGAGGCGCGCGCGGCGCTGGGCGGCGAGCCGGTCGACCTCGTCACCACCGCGCTGGTGCTGCCCGACGGCGACGGCCTGCAGGTCGCGCGCGCGGTGCGCGAGGCCGGCGGCCAGCGCTACGTGCCGGTGATCGTGATCTCCGGCGACGTGCAGTCGCACCTGGAGGACCGGCGTTTCACCGAGGACGTCACCGACTATTTCGACAAGGGCCTGGGCCACAACGCGCTGGCCGCGTTCATCCGCGGCTACGTGCAGCCGCAGCCGATTCCGGACGCGCACGTGCTGTACATCGAGGACAGCCGCACGGTCGCGGTGGCGATCCGGCGCATGCTCGAGGCGCACCAGATGCGCGTCACCCACGTCACCAACGCCGAGGACGCGATCGCCTACCTGGAAGCCTACGCCGGCACCGAGGCCGCGCCCGGCGCCGACCTGGTGCTGACCGACCTCTACCTCAAGGGCGAGCTCGACGGCCGCGACGTGCTCGACAAGGTGCGCAACGGCCTGGGCTACGGCAAGCGCCGGCTGCCGGTGCTGGTGATGACCGGCGACGACAACCGCGACAACCAGGCCGCACTGCTGCGCCAGGGCGCGAACGACCTCGTGCTCAAGCCCATCGAGGAGCGGCTGCTCGCGACCAAGGCATTGTTCCAGCTGCGGCTCGCGCGCCTGCCGGTCCTGCATTCGCAGCAGGCATGAGCGGGGAAGGGGTCCGGCTCGAGCCCTCCTGGAAGTCGCACGTCGGCGAGTGGTTCGCGCGTGAGGACATGCAGGCGCTCTCGGCCTTCCTGCGCCAGCGCAAGGCGGCCGGCGCCCGCGTCTATCCGCCGGGACCGCAGATCTTCGCGGCGTTCGAGGCGACCCCGTTCGACGCGGTGAAAGTGGTGGTGCTCGGGCAGGATCCGTACCACGGTCCCGGCCAGGCGCATGGCCTGTGCTTTTCCGTGCGTCCCGGCGTGCCGGTGCCGCCGTCGCTGGACAACATGTTCAAGGAAATCCAGCGCGACCTCGGGATCGCGCGGCCGGACCATGGCTACCTGATGCCATGGGCGCGGCAGGGCGTGCTGTTGCTCAACGCGGTACTGACCGTGGAGGAAGGCCGCGCCGGTGCGCACCAGGGCAAGGGCTGGGAAGGCTTCACCGACCACGTCGTCGACGCGCTCAACCGCGAGCGCGAGGGGCTGGTGTTCCTGCTGTGGGGCAGTTACGCGCAGAAGAAGGGCGCGATCGTCGATCCGCGCCGGCACCGGGTGCTGCGCACTACCCATCCCTCGCCGCTGTCTGCGCATCGCGGCTTCCTGGGTTGCGGGCATTTTTCCGCGGCCAACGAGTACCTCGCACGGCACGGGCAGGCGCCGATCGACTGGTCGCTGCCGCCGCGGGCGACGCTGGAGATCTGAGCGCCCGCGGGGCTTCCCGGGTGCGTGGAACTGGCGAAGCAAGCGATGGCAAGTCCGAGTCCCCGGCAGGCCCTCATCCGGTGCTTCGCACCACCTTCTCCCGCAAGCGGGAGAAGGGGCCGCAGGTCTTGGTCTTTCTTCCGCACGCGGGCAAACGGCGCGCAGGCCTCTGCCTTCTCCCGCTTGCGGGTGAACGGTCCGCAGGTCTTTCCATCCTCCCGCATGCGGGTGAACAATCCGCAGGTCTTTCCATCCTCCCGCATGCGGGTGAACGATCCGCAGGTCTTTCCCTTCTCCCGCTTGCGGGAGAAGGTGCCCGAAGGGCGGATGAGGGCAGGCCTCAGAACCAGAACCGCACGCCCGCCACCACCCGCGTGTCGCGCGACGCCTCGCCATCCGCCGCATGGAAGTCCGCGGTGCGCCCGAACGTGCGCTCGTGCGAAACGCCGATGTAGGGCGCGAACCGTCGGGTGGCCTCGTAGCGCAGGCGCAGCCCGGCCTCCGCCTTCGACAGCCCGCTGCCGACGCCACGGGCGGGGTCGTCCTGCGAGTGCAGTTCGATCTCCAGCAGCGGCTGCAGCACCAGCCGGTTGGTGAAGCGCAGGTCGTACTCCGCCTCCAGTTTCGCCGCGACCCCGCCACCGTCGCCGATGTAGGCGATGGCCGACACCTCCCACATGTACGGCGCGATGCCCTGCACGCCGAACGCGGCGCGGGTGCGCGATGCCGGGCGGACGTCCTGGCGCACGCCGGCGACCACGTCCCACCAGCGCGCCACCGCGCGCGAGTAACGCAGCTCGACGTTCGCCGACGTTGTGCGCCCCGCCTCGCGCTGTCCGCTGCTGCGCAGCCAGAGCCGGTGGATGTCGCCGCCGACCGAGCCGCTGCCCTCCCAGGCCTGGCCACGCGCATGCTTGCCGTCCCAGGCTTCGAAGCGGTTGAACTTCACCCGGCTGTAGGCCGCGGGGCCGTGTTCCATGCCCGCGTGCGAAAGCACCGGGAATGCGGCGGCGCGGTCGGCATCGGTGAGCGGCGGGATCGGTTCGCGAGGCTGCTGCAGGCCGGCGCGTGGCGCGCAGTGGCCCATCGCTGCATGCTCAGGCGTGCAGTCGTCGGGCGGCGTGGTGGGCGCGGGCTTGCAATGCCCCATCGCCGCGTGTGCGGGCGCGCATTCCTCCTCGGGCTTGGCGGGTGCAGGGCTGCAATGTCCCAGCTCCGCATGCTCCGGCGTGCATGCAGCATCGTCGTCGCGCTCCTCGTGCTGCGCCTCGTGCTGCCCTGGAGGTGCGGCTGCGGGGCTGCAGTGGCCCATCGCCGCATGTTCCGGCGCGCAGCGCGATGGCGCGCCCGCGGTCGGGCCGTGGGTGTGCTGCGCCAGTGCGGCGCCGGTCGCGCCGAGGCCGAGCAGCACGACCGCCAGGTGCGAGTGCGGAAGCCGGCTCATGCGCGTTCCTCCACGCGCACTTCGCGCATCATGCCCGCGTCCATGTGGTAGAGCAGGTGGCAGTGGTAGGCCCAGCGGCCGAGCGCATCGGCGCGCACGCGGTAGCTGCGCTTCGTGCCCGGCGGCATGTCGACGGTGTGCTTGCGCACCATGAACCCGCCGTCCGCGTCCTCGAGGTCGCTCCACAGTCCGTGCAGGTGGATCGGGTGCTGCATCATCGTGTCGTTGACCAGCACGATGCGCAGACGCTCGCCGTAGTTCAGGCGCAGCGGCTCGGCGCTGGCGAAGGGGATGCCGTCGAACGACCAGGAGAACTTCTCCATGTGGCCGGTGAGGTGCAGCTCGACGGTGCGGCCCGGGTCGCGGCCATCGGGATCTTCGAACACGCTTTTCAGGTCGCCATAGGCCAGCACGCGCCGGCCGTTGTCGCGCAGGCCGATGCCGGGATCGTCGAGCTTCGGCGTCGGACTCATCGTCTGCATGTCCACCAGCGGATTGCCGGTTTCGCTGGCCGGATGCGACTGCATGCCGCCACCGCCGTGGTCCGCGTGCGCGCCCTGCATGCTGGCGCCGCAGCCGCCCTCCGCCGCCATCGCCGCGCCGCAGCCGCCTTCCATCGCCGCGCCGTGCGCGCCGTGCCCGCCGTGGCCCATGTCGGCCATCGTCAGCCGCGGCCGCGGATCCACCGCGGGCACCGGCGCCTCGAGTCCGGCGCGCACCGCCAGGGTGCCGCGCGCATGGCCGGTGCGGCCCATGTCCTGGGCGAAGATGGTGTAGGCGTCCTGGCCCGAGGGCTCGACGATCACGTCGAAGGTCTCCGCCGCGCCCATGCGGAATTCGTCGACGCTCACCGGATGGACGTACTGCCCGTCGGCCGCCACCACGGTCATCTTCAGCCCGGGGATGCGGACGTCGAAGTGGGTCATCGCCGAGGCATTGATGAAGCGCAGCAGCACCTTCTCGCCGGGGCGGAATTCGCCGGTCCAGTTGCTGGCCGGGGTGACGCCGTTCATCAGGTAGGTGTAGGTGTGCCCGTTGACGTCCGAAAGGTCGGTGGGCGTCATGCGCATCTCGCCCCAGGCGCGGCGGTCGGCGAGCGTTTCCGCCCAGCCGTCGCGGCGAACGTCGCGGAAGAAGTCGCCGACGGTGGGCTTGTACCAGTTGTCGAAGTGCGGCGCCTTCTTCAGGCGCGCGAACAGGTCCGAGGGCGCGAGATCGGTCCAGTCCGAGAGCAGCACCACGTGTTCGCGGTCCCAGTGGTAGGGCGCGGGCTGCAGCGGGTCGACGATGATCGCGCCGTAGAGCCCGGCCTGTTCCTGGTGCAGCGAGTGGCTGTGGTACCAGTAGCTGCCGGACTGCTTCAGCGTGAACCGGTACAGGTAGGACTCGCCGGGCATGATGCCGTCGAAACTCATGCCCGGCACGCCGTCCATGTTCGCCGGCAGCAGGATGCCGTGCCAGTGGATCGAGGTCTGGATCCCGGGCGGCAGGTGGTTGGCCACGCGCAGGGTGACGGTGTCGCCCTCGCGCCAGCGCAGGATCGGCGCCGGCAGTGCGTTGTTGACGGTGATCGCCGGACGCGTGCGACCGGTGAAATTGACCAGCGCCGGGCCGATGTCGAGCCGGAAGTCCGTGCCCGTGAGTTCGGTGCCGGGACGTGCGACGACGGCGTCGCCTGCGTGCGCGGGCGTGCGCAACGTGCCGGTGGCGAGCGCGGCGCCGCCGAGGAAAAGACCCTGGACGAAGGTCCGGCGCGTGGGCGAGGCCGGCGCCTGCGCGGGGAGTCGTGGGCTCCTGTGGATCATGGGACATGCTCCGCGGCGGAGGCATGCGCATCCGCCGGTTCGGGTGACGGGACCACGTCGCAGGCGCCAGGCGCGCGACGAGGCATCGGGCCGCCCGTGGGCGGCGGGCCGTCAGGCGATCGGAGGTCGCAGCAGCGGAAATGCGGGGCGCGCGATGGCCCGGGTCCGCAGGTTGCGGACGGGCGCGGGCGCTGGTCCCGACGCTGGCAAGGCGACCGTCGTCGCCACCGCGGCGAACGTGTTCTGCAGGCAGAGATCGAGGCAGCGCTGCAGGCAGTCTTCGTCGCCGGGCGCAGGAGGCTGCGTGGGCGCCGGCGTATCCTGCCCCCGGTCGTGGCAGTCCGCCGCGGCGTCGTGGCCCGACGGACCCGCGGCCGACCCGGCCGCAATCGGCATGACGTGTACGGGGTCGTGCGCGGACATCGCCATGCGCGTTGCCGCGAATGCGGGTGCGACGGTGTCGACCAGCAGGCCCAGGCACAGCAGCAGGCGGAGCAGGATCGGGAACACGTCGGGACGGCTTCAGCGTGGGGATCGGCGGGAGAAAGGATACCCCACGCCCCAGTCCAGCCCCCGCACGCCGGGTTCCGGTGTTCGCGGGGGGCTGGATTCGTGCTTCCGGTTCGCGCCAAGGCGCATCTGGACTTGCGGCGCGGCGCCGCGCATCCGCTGCCGATGCGGCCGCCGCGATCGCTCCAGCGCCGCGTGAACGGTTGCGCTGGCGCTCGGGGGCGTGGTTGCCCGGGCTTCGACAAGCTGCGCGGTCCCGCAGGTGGGCGCGATAGAATCCACCACAAACGGATGCAGCCCGACGCGGATCGCGCGCGGGCCCTGGCTGACGTTCTGGAGCCTGTCGATGCGGGTCGGCGAAGACAATGCCTGGCGGGGCACGGGTGCACGGCGCTTGCGGCCACGCACGGTGCTGTTCGCCGCGGTGTGCCTGCTGTCGACGCTCGGGCTGCTCGCTCTGCGGCCCGAACGCCGCGCCGACGGCGTCGCAGAGCGGCCGATGCCCCTGGTGAGCGGGCGCACGACCGTGGAGGGCGATGCCCCGGAGGTCGGAGCCGCCCGCCCGGATGCGGTCCTGCGGTCAGCATCCGGGCGCGTCGTGCCCGGGACGCGACCGGCCAATGCGGTTCCGTCGCGCAGGCGCGATTTCGAGATGGCCGACGACCTGTTCGAGTATTCGCAGCAGCTGGTTCCCGCGTTGCGCGAGGGAGATCCCGAAGCGGCCTGGCTGATGAGCCGGGTGGTCGACTATTGCGCGGCCTATGCTGCGGATCCCGCCGCGTTCGCACGCGACAGCGCGACGCTCGCGGGCAGGGATCTGTGGGCGGCCGAGGCCATGAACGCCGCGCGCGCCCGGGTCGACGCGCGTTGCCGGCGCTTCACCCCCGCCGACGGCCTGTCGCAGGTGCGTGTCCACCAGCTGCGGCTGGAGGCGGCGCGAGGCGGCAGCCTGGCGGCGGAAGCGGAACTGCTTGCGCGCGGCGAACCGGTGTCGGCCGAAGGCGACTACGGCAATGCCCTGCTGGACCGGATCGACAGCGCCGGCGACGTGGAGGCATTCAGCGCCCTGGCCCCGGCGGTCGAGGTGCCCGACTGGCTGTCGATGCTGGACCAGGACGTCGCACCCCAGTACCACGCGATCGTCTGGCAGCTGGCCGCCTGCCGGATGGGCCTGGACTGCAGTGCGCAGAGCACGCTGATGACGTCCTACTGCGTCAACGGAGGGATCTGCTCGCGCAGCTCCGGACAGGGTTTCGAGGAGTTCGTGTACGACGCGGCGATATCGCGCCAGAGCGCCGACCCCGTGCGTGACGCGGTGGCGGCGCTGGTGGAGAGGTTTGGAGGAGCACCATGAAGTACGAGACGAGAAGGCGCAGGTTCGCCGGGCTGTTCTGGCTGTCGCTGTTCGCGGTGTATTCCGTGGCCGCGATCGGCGTGACCGTGCTCGACGCGGGCGAGGAGGAGTACGCCGAACTTTCGCAGGTGTCTCCGGTCACGGTCCATGCCAGCGAGGACATGCGCAACCTGGGCGCAGCGCAGATGGCGGCCGTCTATCGCGCGCAGAGCGGGGCGCCGTTCGCCGCGCTCGCGCCCGGCAGCACGTTGCGAATCGTGTGGCCCGACGGATCCAGCGAATACGTGGTGGTGACCAATCCCGCCGCGAGCGACGGCGTCGCCCCGATCCCCGGCACCCAGCGCGACGCCGCCGACCAGCCAGTGGTGGCGCCTCCCGCGGCCGTTCGCAGCGCCGGGCCGCTGCTGCCGCACGACTAACCGATCGACAGCGCCTTGTCCTTGCGCTCGGCCAGCTGCTTCTCGAGGTAGTGGATGTTCTGGCCCCCGGCCTGGAAGCCGGCGTCGGCCAGGATCCGCTGCTGCAACGGAATGTTGGTCCGGATGCCGTCGACCACCATCTCCGACAGCGCCACGCGCATGCGCGCGATCGCCTGGGCGCGGTCGGCGCCGTGCACGATCAGCTTGCCGATCATCGAGTCGTAGTTCGGCGGCACGCTGTAGCCCTCGTAGATGTGCGAGTCGACGCGCACGCCCGGGCCGCCGGGGGCGTGGAAGTGCTGGATCAGGCCGGGCGAGGGCAGGAAGGTCTCCGGATCCTCGGCGTTGATCCGGCATTCGATCGCGTGGCCGCGCAGCACCACGTCCTCCTGCCGGATCGAGAGCTTCTGGCCCGAGGCGATCTTCAGCTGTTCGCGCACCAGGTCGATGCCGGTGACCATCTCGGTGACCGGATGCTCGACCTGGATCCGGGTGTTCATCTCGATGAAGTAGAAGCGCCCGTCCTCGAACAGGAACTCGAAGGTGCCGGCGCCGCGGTAGCCGATGCGCAGGCAGGCTTCCACGCAGACCTTGCCGATCTGCGCGCGCTGTTCGGGCGTGATCCCGGGCGCAGGCGCCTCTTCCACGACCTTCTGGTGGCGGCGCTGCATCGAGCAGTCGCGCTCGCCCAGGTGGATGGCGTTGCCCTGGCCGTCGGCGAGCACCTGGATCTCCACGTGCCGCGGGTTTTCCAGGAACTTCTCCATGTAGACCATGTCGTTGCCGAACGCGGCCTTGGCTTCCTGCTTGGTGGTGCCGATGGCATTGGCCAGGGCCGCCTCGGTATGCACCACGCGCATGCCGCGTCCGCCACCGCCACCGGCTGCCTTGACGATCACCGGGTAGCCGATCTCGCGGGCGATCTTCAGGTTGGCGTCGACGTCGTCGCCGAGCGGGCCGCCGCTGCCGGGCACGCAGGGCACCCCGGCCTCCTTCATCGCGCGGATCGCCTCGACCTTGTCGCCCATCAGGCGGATGGTCTCGGCTTTCGGCCCGATGAAGACGAAGCCCGACTGCTCGACGCGCTCGGCGAAGTCGGCGTTCTCGCTCAGGAAGCCGTAGCCCGGGTGGATGGCCTGCGCGTCGGTGACCTCGGCCGCGGCGATGATCGCCGGCATGTCGAGGTAGCTGCGGTTCGACGGCGCCGGGCCGATGCAGACCGACTCGTCGGCCATCGCCACGTGCTTGAGGTTGCGGTCGACGGTGGAATGCACCGCGACCGTGCGGATGCCCAGCGCATGGCAGGCGCGCAGGATGCGCAGCGCGATCTCTCCGCGGTTGGCGATGACGACTTTATCGAGCATGGGATTGGGGATTCGGGATTGGGGATTCGGAATGGGCATCCGGCTCGCGGATACGGCGTTCGTGCGTGCGGATCAATGCATTGAGACGGGCGAACGTGCGGTCGATGAACTCGATATCGAAAGCGTTCTTTCCGAAGAAGCCGAGGCGTTGCGCGATCTCGACCTGGGTGGAGAGTTCCGCCAGCGAACCTCTCGCCATGGACAGGAAACGCAGATATTCGGCAGTGGAGCGGCGGGCGGCCCCCTCGGCGATGTTGGATGGCACGCTGACGGCGGCGCGACGCATCTGTGCCGTCAGGCCAAGGCGTTCATCGTCGGGAAACGCGCAGGTGGCGCGGTAGACCGCTTCGACCAGCGCCATCGCGTCACGCCAGACGTCCAGCCGCTCGTGAGGCCTCATCAGTGGCTGTTCCTGCGCCAAATCCCGAATCCCCAATCCCGAATCCCGTCGTGATCGGCGTCAGCCGATCACGAACAGCGGCTGGTCGAACTCCACCGGCTGGCCGCTCTCGCCGACGATCGCGAGCACGGTGCCGGAGGCGTCGGCCTCGATCGGGTTGAACATCTTCATCGCCTCGATGATGCCGAGGGTGTCGCCGGCCTTGACCGCCTGGCCGACGGCGACGAACGGCGGCTTGTCGGGCGCGGGAGACAGGTAGAACGTGCCGACCATCGGTGATTTCACGACATGGCCATCGGGCAGGCCGGAGCCGGCCTCGGCCGGCGCGCGCCCGCCGGTGGCGCCGTCGACCGGGGACAGCATCGGCATCACCGGCTCGGCGCTGCGCCCGCCCGGTGCGGCGACTGGCGCCTGCGCGTAGACCACCGGCGCGCCACCGCTGCTGCCGCGCGACAGCCGGACCGACTCCTCGCCTTCCTTGATCTCGATCTCCGAGAGGTTGGATTCCTCGAGCAGTTCGATGAGTTTCTTGAGCTTGCGCAGGTCCATGGGTGGCCTCGTTGGTATCCGGTGCTGCAGAACTGGGAAAAGAGCGGGCGTCAGGCGTCCGGCGGCAGGCGGCGCAGGGCCGCGTCCAGCGCGTAGCGGTAGCTGTCGGCGCCGAAGCCGCAGACCACCCCGACCGCCTTGTCGCTGAAATAGCTGTGCTGGCGGAAGGGTTCGCGGGCGTGCGGGTTGGACAGGTGGATCTCGATGAACGGGATCGCCACCGCGGCCAGCGCATCGCGGATCGCCACGCTGGTGTGGGTGAAGGCGGCCGGGTTGATCAGGATGAAGGCGGTGCCGTCGCCGCGGGCGGCCTGGATGCGGTCGACCAGCACGTGCTCGGCATTGGACTGCAGACTCTCCAGCACCTGGCCGGCGGCGTCGGCCGTGGCCTTCAGCTCGGCATCGATGTCGGCCAGGGTGGCGTGGCCGTAGACCTCGGGCTCGCGGCTGCCGAGCAGGTTGAGGTTGGGGCCGTGCAGGAGCAGCAACTGGGCCATTGGTAAGCGCCGCGGGACAGGCGCGCAGTCTGGACCAATGCGCGGATGGTGTCCAGTTCGCCGAAGTTTGAAGGAGTTAAGCCTTTGTTGGAGTTGCGGCTCTAATCACGGTTCCAGTTGAAACCGCAATCGCCGCAGTACGCGACCGCTCTATCTATACGATGCCGCGGCATCGCTGAAGCCTGCTGGCCACGATGTCGATTCCCGGCGCACGGTTTCGACGATGCACGCACACAACACTTTCCGAGGATCCCGAATGGCCCCTCCCCCTGCCGACACCCTCTACTACTCCCACAACCTCAATCCGCGCGTGGCGGTGGCCGTCGCCCGCCACCTGCGCGCGCCGCTGCGGTTCGTCCGCGCCGACCCGATGGGACGCGAACGCGCGGCGTTCCGGCCGATCAACCCGAACACCCGGGTGCCGATCCTGGTCGAGCCGTCGCTGACCCTGTGGGAGACCGACGCGATCGCGATGCGCCTGGCCGAGCGCTTCGACGAAGGCTTCTGGCCGCCGGCGCGCCGCGCCGAGGTGATGCTGTGGGTGAGCTGGGCCGCCCACCACTTCACCAGCGCCGCCGGGGTGTTCTATTTCGAACACATCGTCGTGCCGCGCTACTTCGACCGAGCGCCCGACCTGGCCGCGGTGCAGGCGGCGGACGGCGACTTCCGCGGGTTCGCGGCCATCCTCGACGACACGCTCGCCAGCCGCCGCTGGCTGGTCGGCGACGCGCCGACCTATGCCGATTTCCGCGTGGCCGCGGCACTGCCGTTCGCGGAAGAGGCGCGGATCCCGCTCGAACCGTTCCCACGCATCCGCGCCTGGCATGGACGGCTGCAGGAACTCGACGCCTGGCGCGACCCGTTCGCCGGGCTGGACTGAGCGCTCAGTGCGCCGCCCAGCGGTCGATCTCGCCATCCTCGAACGGCCCGATCTTCTGCTTGAGCAGGCGGCCGTCGGCCGAGACCAGGATCGAGTAGGGCAGCACGCCCTTGGGGTTGCCGAGGCGCACCCCGGCATCGGCCGGGCCCGGCACATCGATCGCCTGCGGGTAAGCCACCGGGATGCGGGCCAGGAACTTGCGCACCGCCTGCGGATCGTCCAGCGCCAGGCCGAGGACCTGCATGCCGCCTTCGCCCTGCGCGCGGGCGTAGCGGTCCAGCTCCGGCATCTCCTTGATGCACGGGCCGCACCAGCTGGCCCAGACGTTCACCAGCAGCGGGCGACCGGCGAAGTCGCCGGGCAGGCGGATCGCCGCGCCGTCGAGCGCGGCGACCTCGACCGCAGGCAGCGCTTCTCCGCGCCGGGCCACCGACCGGCCATCGGGCAGTGGCGGCGCGCTGGCGGTCAGCGCGTCGTTGAGCACGCGCTGGCCGAGGTCGCTGCCCAGGAGCGGGCCGGGCCCGGTCGCCAGCAGCGCGGCCAGCAGTCCCAGGCCGCCTGAAACGACCGCCACCAGCACGATCCGCAGCGGCGTGAGCTTCATCGCGCCGCGCGCCCCAGCGCCGACACCACGATCTCGTCGCTCAGCAGTGCCGGCAGCACCTCGCCTTCGCCGCCGCCGGCCGGGTAGACCACGTACAGCGGCACGCCGACGGCGCGGTGACGGTCGAGGAAGGCGGTGATCGCGGGATCGGTATTGGTGTAGTCGCCGACCAGGTAGGCGGCACCGGCCTCGCGCAGCGCCTCGCGGAACGCGGGCTGCGAGAGCACGCGGCGTTCGTTGGCCTTGCAGGTCACGCACCAGTCGGCGGTCATGTTGACGAACACCACGCGACCGTCGGCACGCAGCGCCTGCAGGCGCTCGGGCGTCCACGCCTGCTGCAGCGCATCCGCGGCCGCGCCCGCGCGCGCCGGTGGCGGCAGCGACCCGACCTTCCACACCGGATACAGCGCCAGCAGCGCCAGGGCCAGCGCCAGCACGCGCCCGGGCAGGCGGCCGGTCCAGCGCCTGCGCTCGTGCCACCACAGCGCCAGCGCGAACACCGCCAGCCCCACCGCCACCAGCGCCATCGCGTCGACGCCGCGCTGCTTGCCCAGGATCCACAGCAGCCAGATCGCGGTCAGGTACATCGGGAACGCCAGCACCTGCTTGAAGGTTTCCATCCATGCGCCGGGTTTCGGCAGCCGGTCGGCCAGCGCCGGCACGAAGCCGACCAGCAGGAACGGCAGCGCCAGCCCCAGGCCCAGCATCAGGAACACCGCCAGCGCCAGCAGCGGCGAGGCAGTGAAGGCGAATGCCAGCGCGCCGCCCATGAAAGGCGCGATGCAGGGGCTGGCGACCACGCAGGCCAGCACCCCGGTGAAGAAGTCGCCTGCCGGCCCGCTCCGCGCCGCCAGCGACTGGCCCAGGTTGCCGAGGCCACCGCCCAGCGTGAACACCCCCGACAGGCTCAGCCCGACCGCGAACATCAGGTACACCAGCGCCGCGACGAACCACGGCTGCTGCAGCTGGAAGCCCCAGCCCAGCGCCTGCCCGCCGGCGCGCAGCGCCAGCACCAGCAGGCCGATCGCGGCGAACGCGGCCAGCACCCCGAGCGTGTACCAGAGCGCGTGGCTGCGTGCGCGGGCACGGCTTTCGCCGCTCTGCGCCAGGCCCAGCACCTTCAGCGACAGGATCGGCAGCACGCAGGGCATCAGGTTGAGCACCAGCCCGCCGAGCAGGGCCAGCAGCAGCGCCCCGAACACGCCGCCCTTCGGCGGAATCGCGCCCGGCGGGCGCGTGCGTGCGGCGTTGTCGGCGGAGGCGTCGCTGGCCGCGGAGGTGGACGGGCCGGCATCGACTTCCGCGTCCCCTGGACCGGAGCCGGCTTCGGGGTTGGGGGGAGTGGGAGCAGGGCCGCTTTCTCCCGACCGGCCCGGGGCCTCCGGGGAAGTGGCCGGGGACGGCGACTCCGGCCCCCGCTCCCCGGTCGCGATCCCGCCGCGCGGCACCGCCACGTCCACCGTGCGCGTCATCGGCGGATAGCAGATGCCATCGTCCTGGCAACCCTGGAAGGTCGCGGTGAGGGTCAGGCGGGCGGCATCCGGGATGGTCCGACGCAGCGGCAGCGGCACGTCGACCTGGTCGAAATAGACCACCACCTCGCCGAAGTGCTCGTCGCGATGCGCCTTGCCCGGCGGCCAGCGCGGCGCCTCCGCCGCGATGCCATCGGCGCCTTCCACCAGGAAGCTGCTGCGGTCGCGGTACAGGTAGTAGCCCGGCGCCGGGGTGAAGCGCAGCAGCAGTGCATTGCCGCCGTCGGCGATCGCCTCGAAGCCGAACGCCTGTTCCGGCGGCAGCGGCAACGCCTGCGCGCGGCCGGCGGCATCGGTGCCCAGCAGCGGGGCCGGGGCCCGTGCGCCCGACAGGGTGCGACCCAGGGCCGCGAAACCGGTATCGCCCGTGGGCGCGGCGCCGGGCGCAGTGCGCGAACCGGCAGCCGAAACCGCGGCGCCCGGAGACGCACCGGTGGCAGGCAAGGCCACGCGCAGTTCGCGCGTCTGCGGCGGATAGCAGATGCCCAGGTCGGCGCAGCCCTGGTATTTCACCTGCAACGTGACCTGGTCGACGCCATCCGCGGCCGCGCCGGTGAACACCGCGGTCAGTTGCCGGCGGTAGGTCTCGACCTCGCCGAAGAACTCGTCGGTATGGCGCTTGCCCGCGGGCAGCTGCAGCGGATTGGACTTGAAACCGCCGCCGGTTGCCTGCACCGCGGTGCGGTGGCGGTAGAGGTAATAGCCGTCTGCGATCTTCCATTCGATCTCGATCCGCCCGCGCGACACCGCGCGCGCGTCGAGCACGAAGGCTTCGTCCACCGGCAGCAGCTGGCTCTCGTCGATCGCGGCCGCCGGCAGCGTCGCCGCAAGCAGCGCCAGCGCGGCGAATGCGCATCGCAAGCGTCGCGGCAACAGGTTCACTCGTCGGCTCCGGGGCGGGTTTCGGCGGCGATCCAGTCCAGGTACCCGGGCAGGCCGCCGGCGATATCGACCGCGATCACCTCCGGAAGTTCGTACGGATGCAGCGCCACCACGCGCGCGGTCAGCGCCTCCAGCCGCGCGCGCATCGTCTTGACGACCAGCAGCACTTCGTCGGCGCGTTCCACCGCGCCCTGCCAGCGGTACACCGACGTGATCCCGGGCAGGATGTTCACGCACGCCGCCAGCCGCTCGACGACCAGCGCGTCGGCGATGCGGCCGGCGGTGCCGGCATCGGGGCAGGTGCAGAAGCAGGCAACGGCGGTCACGGCGGGGCGCGCGGCTGTGGATTCGGGCCGGATAGGGTAGCCGACGCCGCACGCGGCCGCCGGGGGCAGGACCGGTTCAGCGCCGCGGAAGATCGTCCGGGCGCCGGCTGCGCCGGAACCGCAGCGCCTGGCGCCAGCGCCGGCTGTTGATCAGCCCGCGCGAATGGAACAGCGCCAGCATCACCAACACCGTCGCCGCGCTCGCCGCCAGCGCATAGCGCAGCTTGGCCCAGGCGCCGTCGAACCCGAAGTCGATCAGCTGGAACACCACCTGCAGCATGCCCAGGAAGGCGACGTAGAACAGCACGCGTTCGAGGAACTTCTCGGACTTCTGCGCCTCGTTGCCGCGCAGGTCGTCGACCGTCTGCTCCAGCTCGCCGACCACCTTCGCCCAGTACTCCTCGCGCTGGTTGATGCCGCGCACCGTCTCGATCGATTCGTAGAACTCGCGTTCGGTGTCGTAGCGCAGCACGTTGAAGTAGCGGTGCCTGGCGACGTGGTTGAAGGTGTCCAGCCGGAAGCGGCGGAACGCCTCGAACGCCTCGTCGGCCACGTGGGTGGAATAGGCGCGGGTGTCGTCGATCGCGTCGGCGTGCAGCAGGCCGTCGCGTTCGAGCTTCTCGATCAGGCCGCGCACCATGGTCTCGTAGGTCCGCACCAGCGATTCGTTGTGCATCGTCATCAGATGCACCAGGAACAGATAGGGACAGGTGCCGATCCAGCCGCGCCCGACCTCGAGGCTGCGCGAACCGGCCACCACCTCGTAGACCGAGCTCTGGGTGGCGTAGACCAGGAAGTGGCTGTCCTGGTCGTCGATGCCGGTGGGCGGGTAGATCGGATCGGTGCCGTCCTGGATCTCGGACACGTCCTGGCGCAGGAAATCGACGATGTTCTGCAGGAACCCCGAGACGAAGTAGTAGTCGAGATGCGTGGGCGGGCAACGCCCGGGTTGCAGGTCGGCCTCGTCGTAGCGGTTGCGGCCGTCGTCGCCCCGTGCCGGCCGGATCGCGGTCAACTCGCGCAGGCCGGTCCGCAGCTGCGGCCGCAGCAGGGCGAAGAAATACGGGTCCTGCAGCAGGAATACCGTGCGGCAGCGCAGTTCGCCCAGCGCGCGCGCCGCGGCGTCGTCGGCGTCGCGAAGGGGAAGCAGCAGCCGGCGCCACAGCCCGCCTTCGCGCGGGGGCGACGCCATCTCGATGCCGCGACGCGCCAGCGCGACGCGCACGCCGGCCAGCAGGCTGGCCGCATGCCGTTCGAACATCGCCGCCACGTAGGCCTGCAGCGGAAGCGCCGCGCCGGCCAGGCGCGAATGCACGCGCAGGCCGTCGTCGGCGCCGTCGAGCCAGCGCGTGCCCTCGGTCGGGAACACCGACTTCTGCAGCAGCGACAGCGCGTAGTAGTGCGCGTGGTCGTGCGCGTACGCCAGCTCCAGCGACAGGTGGTAGGTCAGCGCGGTGTTCGAATGCGCCACCCAGAAGGCGCGGCAGCGCGCCGCCAGCCGCACCGGCGCCGACAGCGCCAGGGCGAAGCGGTCGCCCTCGGTTTCCCAGCGCACGTCCGCGGGGAACGCCAGTTCCAGCTCGTCGCAGACGTTCTCGCCGTCGGCATCGTCGCCGCGGCGCGGATCGCTCGGCGTGTCGAGCAGGAAATCCTGGATGAACAGGCCGCGCTGGCGGTCGGCGATGTCGTTGAACAGCGGCTCGATGGCGTGTCCGAGGCGGCGGCTGTCCTGGTAGTCGTCGGCGTCGGGGTCGTCGTCGCCGCGCAGCGCGGCGAGCAGGGCTCGGTTCCAGTAGCAACTTCCCTCGCGGTCGGTCACGAGCGCCTGCATGCGCGCTTCCTCGACCAGGAACGACAGCGTCAGGTGCAGGCGGCCCGGCCCTTCGCGCAGGGCCAGCGCCTCCTCCAGCAGGGCTTCGGTGGTGGGCTCCCCGGCCATCATGCGGTCCCCGTCGTGGCCGGGCATGCGCTACCCGGTCGCGAGCCCGGCCAGGCGTTCGCGAAATCCCCCTCGCGGCGCGCCGGGGCCGGATCCGGCGCGCAATGCCGGAAGATGCGGCAGCGGATCGAGCAATGCAAATCCGCCGCCCTGCGCGCAGCGCCCGGCGCACAGGTCCAGCTGCGCGCGCGCGGCCGGCTGCGCGTGCGGATCGCCGTCCTTCAGCACCGAGATCGCGAAGAAGCGTTCGAGGTGGGCGCCGAGCACGCAGGCGTCGAGCGTGGCCCCGGGGGCGTCGACCACCCCCAGCATCAGGCCCGCGTCGGCCGCCTGCGTCCCCGACAGCGGCGGCTGCCGATAGGGGAAATCGAGGATGCGCGCGCCGAGCCTCGCCCAGACCGCGACCCGGTCGAACTGGTCGATGCCGGCGACCGCGCTGTCCAGGACATAAGCGTCGGCCTCCATCAGCAGCGGGTCGTTGAGCTCGATGAACATGCGCAGCGGCAGCGTGTCGGCGTCCGCGCCGGCGAACGACATCCGCGCCAGCCCGCGGCTGGCCGCGACCATGTCGCGCAGGTGCCCGCGACCGCGATGCGCGGGCGCCACGAACACGTAGTTGAGGTTCATCGCCAGCAGGGGGGCGCCGTCGTGGGCGGCGACCGCGTGGCAGATGAAGTTGGCGCCGCCGACCACGTCGCCATCGCGCTCGGCCACCAGCACCCATTCGCGGAAGGCCCCGAAGCGCGCGAGCAGCCGCGCCTGCGCGTCGCCGTGGTTGAGGGCCAGGCAGGCGAGGAAGCCCTCCCGCCCCTCCTTCTCGTCTGGCAGCACGAAGGCCTGGTCGTAGGCGGCGAAGAAGCGGTCGAACACCTCGCCGCCGCGGGTCGACGCGCGCACCCGCAGCGGTCCGCAGCGGCCGGACTCGATCGCGAAGTCGGCCTCGGCACGGCCGGAAAGCGCGGGCGGCGGAGCGGTCAAGCAGGGTGTCCGGCGGGAAGGCAGGACAGGGTAACCGGCCGCCCGCCCGGAACGCAGTGTGCCGGCGGCACCGGCGCGGCCGCGCTGCGTTTCGCGCCGCCTGGTCTTATCCTTCCGCGGTCCCCCCTGGTCTGCCACCCATGTCGCCATCGATTCGCCCTGCCTCGCGGCTCGCCGCCCTGGCCCTCCCGTTCGTGTTCGCCTGGAGCGCTGCCGGCGCGGCCGAAGTCGAGGTCGGGGCCGGCGTTTCCTTCACCCGCGACAACGAGGACACGCCGGTCGTCGCGCTGGCCTGGCTGCCGGCGTGGCGCGAGTTCCGCGGCGGCATGCTGCACTGGGAACTGGGCGCGATGCACGTGCGCGGACGCAGCGACTCGGACTACGACAACGGCGACGACGTCACACTCTTCCATGGTGGCCTGCGCTACGAGCGCCCGAGCGGCCTGGTCGGCGGGTTCGGCGTGGGCGTGCAGAGCGGCGAGACCGACGCGCTGTCCGGCTCGCCGCAGTTCATCAGCACGATCGGCTGGCAGTGGGGCCGGTTCTCGCTGCTGGCCCGGCACATCTCCAATGCCAGCCTGCACCAGCCCAACGATGGCGAGACGATGCTGCAGGGCGCGTGGCGGTTCTAGCGGTTCCGGTGATGGTGGCGGAAGGTTGCCGACGGCACGCTGCCGCTGCACACACCGCTCGCTGCGGAAGCCGCGTTCCCGCCACCGATCCCGACGGGCGCCGGCGTCAGCCCGTGTAGTGGCGCGGGACGCGCTTGAGACCGGTCAGCAGGCGATAGGGGCTGTTGCCGCTGCGCGCGGCGACGACGGCCACCGGCAGGCGCGGTCCCCACAGCTCGATGTCGCTGCCGAGGCCGGCCGCGGGGTGGTCGGTCAGGTCCACGGTCAGCATGTCCATCGAGACCCGTCCGATCAGTTCGCCCGGCCGGCCGTCGATGACCACCGGCGTGCCCGAGGTGGCGTACTGCGGATAGCCGTCGGCGTAGCCGGCCGCGACCACGCCCACCCGCGTCGGGCGCGTGGTGGTGAAGGTACCGGCGTAGCCGATCGGCTCGCCCGCGGCGAGCTCGCGCACGGCGATCACCTTCGACTCGAGCCGCATCACCGCGCGCAGCGCGTCCGCTTCCGCGCGCGGCGCGTCGAGCATGTGCGAGCCGTACAGCATCAGCCCCGGGCGGGACCAGTCGCGGCGCGAATGGGGCCATGCCATCAGCGCGGCCGAGTTGGCCAGGCTGGCCGGGGTGCCGGCCGGCAACCGCGCCAGCGCGGCGTCGAAGGTGGCGAGCTGGACGCGCGTGCTGTCGTGGCCCAGTTCGTCGGCGCGCGAGAAATGGCTCATCGCCACCATCGCGTCCACCCACGGCAGCGCGCGCAGTCGCTGCCAGGCGGGCAGGTATTCGTCCGGCGACAGGCCCAGCCGGTGCATGCCCGAATCGAGCTTCAGCCAGACCCGCCAAGGACGCGAGGCGCGATGTCGCTCGAGCGCGTCCACCTGCCACGGCGTGGCGACCACGGTCCACAGGTCGTGGCGTTCGACCAGCGGCAGTTCCTCGACGTCGAAGAAGCCTTCCAGCAGCAGGATCGGCGCGCGGATGCCGCTTTCGCGCAGTTCCAGCGCCTCCTCGATGCAGGCCACGCCGAAACCGTCGGCCTCGCCCTCGAGCGCGCGCGCGCAGGCGACCGCGCCGTGGCCGTAGGCATCGGCCTTGACCACGGCCAGCGCGCGGCCGCCGCCGAGCGCGCGTGCATGGCGGTAGTTGTGGCGCAGGGCGTCGAGGTCGATGGTGGAGCGGGACGGGCGCATGTCAGCGCAGCCCGGTCGGGACCGGCCACGGGCGATCGTAGCGCGAGATGTCGAGGCCCTCGGGATCGATGGCGGGCGTGCGCCCGTCGACCAGGTCGGCCAGGTACCGCGCCGAACCGCAGGCCATGGTCCACCCCAGCGTGCCGTGCCCTGTGTTGAGCCAGAGGTTGCGGTAGCGCGTGGCGCCCACCACCGGCGGGCCATCGGGCGTGGACGGGCGCAGGCCGCTCCAGAATTCGGCGCGATCGAGGTCGCCGCCCTCCGGGTACAGGCTGCGCACCACCATCTCCAGCGTCTCGCGCCGCGTGCGCGGCAGCGACCGGTCGTAGCCCGAGACCTCGGCCATGCCGCCGACGCGGATGCGCTGGTCGAACCGGGTGATCGCGACCTTGTAGCTCTCGTCGAGCACGGTGGAGTGCGGCGCGAGTTCCGGGCGGACGATCGGGATGGTCAGCGAGTAGCCCTTGAGCGGGTACACCGGCAGGCGGACGCCCAGCGGCGCCAGCAGCCTGGGCGACCAGCTGCCGAGCGCGAGCACGTAGGCGTCGGCGGTCTCGGTGCGTCCGCCGATGCGCACCCCGGCCAGGCGCTCGCCATCCCCCAGCAACGCCTGCACCTCCTGGCCGAAGCGGAACTCCACGCCCGCGCTGGCGGCCAGCGCCGCCAGCCGGGTGGTGAACAGGTGGCAGTCGCCGGTCTCGTCGCCGGGCAGGCGCAGCGCGCCGGCCAGGGTGTCCTTCACCCTGGAAAGCGCCGGCTCGACGCGGACGATGCCGTCGCGATCGAGCAGTTCGTACGGCACGCCGTATTCGCGCAGGACGGCGATGTCGCGTGCGGCGCCGTCGAGCTGCGCCTGGGTGCGGAACAGCTGGGTGGTGCCGAGGGTGCGCTGTTCGTACTCGATGCCGGTCTCGCGGCGCAGTTCGCCCAGGCAGTCGCGGCTGTACTCGGCCAGCCGCACCATCCGCGCCTTGCTGACCGCGTAGCGGTGGTGGGTGCAGTTGCGCAGCATCCGCCACAGCCAGCGGTACTGTTCCGGGTCGCCGGTGGGGCGGATCGCGAGCGGCGCGTGGCGCGAGAGCAGCCACTTCGCCGCCTTGAGCGGAATTCCCGGCGCCGGCCAAGGCGAGGCATAGCCGGGGGACACCTGGCCGGCGTTGCCGAAGCTGGTCTCCAGCGCGGGGCCGGGCTCGCGGTCGACGACCACCACTTCGTGGCCCTGCCGGCGCAACGACCACGCGGTGGTCACGCCGATCACGCCGGAACCCAGGATCAGGATGCGCATTGCCTGTTCTCTCGCCACACGCCAGTGGATGGAAGGATGGAAAGCTCGCCCGCAGGTGCCGTCGCTTCGCTGGACGCGCAGACGTGGGGATCGCCGCGGAGGGCCTCACGCATACGCCCCCTAGGTTCCGGGAGTTGCCGCGCTGGCCGTGGCATTCTCCAGTATAGAAAGACGATTGCAGTCGATTCGACTGATATCGAGGCTCAGGACAGGTAATATTCCTGCAGAAGCCGTTCCTGGCAGGACCATGAAGCCGCGCGAGCTCGACCGCATCGACCGCCGCATCCTGCGCATCCTGCAGCAGGAGGGGCGCATCCCTTTCACCGAACTCGGCGAACGAGTGGGGCTGTCGAACACGCCGTGCACCGAGCGCGTGCGCCGGCTCGAGCGCGATGGCGTGATCACCGGCTACCACGCACGGCTGGCGCCGGCCTCGGTGAAGGCGGGGCTGCTGGTGTTCGTGGAGATCAGCCTGGCCTACAAGTCCGGCGACATCTTCGAGGAGTTCCGCCGCGCGGCGCTGAAGCTGCCCAACGTGCTCGAATGCCACCTGGTGTCGGGCCACTTCGACTACCTGATCAAGGCCCGCATTTCGGAGATGGCCTCGTACCGCAAGCTGCTGGGCAGCACCCTGCTGACCCTGCCGCATGTGCGCGACTCGCGCAGCTACATCGTGATGGAAGAGGTCAAGGAGACGCTGGAGCTGCCGGTCGCGGATTGATGGCGCGCCTGCGATGCGCACCGCGATCCTGCGCGACGGGCGCGGTCGTCGAAGCGCGTTGCGTGTGCTAAGTCGCGGCGCGGCATCGCGCGTGACATAGGGGTCCAGAACATCCGGGCCGCCGCTGTACGGTCTCGTGGCGACCTGACGGGCCCCGCTGCGACCGGCGGGCTTTCGCGGCGAATGTCCCCCGGCCTCCGCCTCGCGGCGGAAGCCTCCTCCTTGATTTCGCCGCGAAAGCCCGCCGGTCGCAGCGGCGCTCGGCTGACGACTGGCACGTGGATCGCCAGTCCCAAGCCGGGGTGTGCGCTGGGTTGTTGGATCGGGAAACCTGGACCCTGCTCCGCAGGGTGCGGGTGTCCCCGGGGACGAAATCAAGGAGGAGCCGTCGGCCGCAGGGCGGCGGCGGGGGACATTCGTCTCCGGGGGCACCCGTGCCCTGCGCCGCGCGACAAGGGCTCAACAACGTTGTTGCTGTCCTGTCACCGGTCCCGGCAGTCCTTCCCCGTGCGCGCTGACACCCGCCTGCCGGGAACCGGGACGCGCGTGCTCTGGACACGATGCCGGGCCCGCCGGGGTGCGGGAGATTTTTCTTCACCGGCCCTTGAAAGCCCCAAGACGCCGCCCCATGTTCCGCCCACCTCCCGGCCTGCCCGGGATTTTCGTGCCCACGGTGCTGGCAGTCGTCATGTGCGAGTGCTAACATCGCCACCACTTTCCCAGTCCAATCAATCACTTAAAGGATTGAATATGAGCAATATCAAGCCGCTGTACGACCGCGTGGTCATCAAGCGCATGGAAGAAGAGAAGCTGTCCGCGGGTGGCATCGTGATCCCGGACTCGGCGACCGAGAAGCCGATCAAGGGCGAAGTCGTCGCGGTCGGCGAGGGCAAGGTGCTCGACAACGGCAGCGTCCGCGCGCCGAAGGTCAAGGCGGGCGACAAGGTGCTGTTCGGCAAGTACAGCGGCACCGAGGTCAAGCTCGACGGCACCGAGTATCTGGTGGTGAAGGAAGACGACATCTTCGCGATCCTCGGCTGAGCCGAGTACCGCGAAGGGATTCGGGATTGGGGATTGGGGATTCGTAACGGCGCAACGCGCCGCCCCGCCCCTCCCGAGCCCGCCGCCTTCGCTTTCTCCAATCCCCAATCCCCAATCCCCAATTCCGGAGTTTCATCCCATGGCTGCCAAAGAAATCCGTTTCGGTGAAGACGCACGCGCCAAGATGGTGCGCGGCGTCAACACGCTCGCCAACGCCGTCAAGGCGACCCTCGGCCCGAAGGGCCGCAATGTCGTGCTCGAGAAGAGCTACGGCGCCCCGACGATCACCAAGGACGGCGTGTCCGTCGCCAAGGAGATCGAGCTGTCCGACAAGTTCGAGAACATGGGCGCGCAGATGGTGAAGGAAGTCGCGTCCAAGACCTCCGACAACGCCGGCGACGGCACCACCACCGCCACCGTGCTGGCGCAGGCGCTGATCCGCGAGGGTTCCAAGGCGGTCGCCGCCGGCATGAACCCGATGGACCTCAAGCGCGGCATCGACCACGCGGTCAAGGCCGCCGTGGAAGAGCTGAAGAAGATCAGCAAGCCCACCGCCGACGACAAGGCGATCGCCCAGGTCGGCACGATCTCGGCCAACTCCGACGAGTCGATCGGCAACATCATCGCCGACGCGATGAAGAAGGTCGGCAAGGAAGGCGTGATCACCGTCGAGGAAGGCTCGGGCCTCGACAACGAACTCGACGTGGTCGAGGGCATGCAGTTCGACCGCGGCTACCTGTCGCCGTACTTCATCAACAACCAGCAGTCGATGTCGGCCGAGCTCGACGACCCGTTCATCCTGCTGCACGACAAGAAGATCTCCAACGTCCGCGACCTGCTGCCCGTGCTCGAAGGCGTGGCCAAGGCCGGCAAGCCGCTGCTGATCGTCGCCGAGGAAGTCGAGGGCGAGGCGCTGGCGACCCTGGTGGTCAACACCATCCGCGGCATCGTCAAGGTCTGCGCCGTCAAGGCCCCGGGCTTCGGCGACCGTCGCAAGGCGATGCTCGAAGACATGGCCGTGCTCACCGGCGGCACCGTGATCTCCGAGGAAGTCGGCCTGCAGCTCGAGAAGGCGACCATCGCCGACCTCGGCCGCGCCAAGAAGATCCAGGTCTCGAAGGAGAACACCACGATCATCGACGGCGCTGGCGACACCTCCGCCATCGAGTCGCGCATCAAGCAGATCAAGGCGCAGATCGAAGAGACCTCCTCCGACTACGACCGCGAGAAGCTGCAGGAGCGCGTGGCCAAGCTGGCCGGCGGCGTGGCGGTGATCAAGGTCGGTGCCTCGACCGAGATCGAGATGAAGGAAAAGAAGGCCCGCGTCGAAGACGCCCTGCACGCCACGCGTGCGGCGGTGGAAGAAGGCGTGGTCCCGGGCGGCGGCGTGGCCCTGGTGCGCGCGCTGCAGGCCATCGGCGAGCTCAAGGGCGCGAACGAAGACCAGAACCACGGCATCGTGATCGCCCTGCGTGCGATGGAAGCCCCGCTGCGCGAGATCGTCACCAACTGCGGCGAAGAGCCCAGCGTCGTGCTCAACAAGGTCAAGGACGGCAAGGGCAACTACGGCTACAACGCCCAGACCGGCGAATACGGCGACATGATCGAGTTCGGCATCCTCGACCCGACCAAGGTCACCCGTTCGGCGCTGCAGAACGCGGCCTCGATCGCCGGCCTGATGATCACCACCGAAGCGATGGTGGCGGAGCTTCCGAAGAAGGAAGAGCCGCACGCCCACGGCGGCGGTGGTGGCGGCATGGGCGGCATGGGTGGCATGGATTTCTGATCCGGCTTCACCCGCTGCACCGCAAGACGAAGAACCCCGCCGCGAGGCGGGGTTTTTCTTTGTGCCCGGATCGTGCGTGCCGCCCGCCTTACAGGTCGATGCCGAAGCCCACGCCGGCGGACTTCTCGCTGCCACTGAACGCGCCGCCCAGGCTGAAGGACGCAGTCCTGCCGACGCGCTTGCCGTAGCCGATCGACAGCGCGCTTTCGCCACCCTGCCAGCCGGCGCCGACCGCGATGCGCCCGCGCGGGCTCTGCGTGCCTGCGGCGTTGATCGCCATGTTCAGCATCGCGCTGCCCATCGCGCCCTGGCGGTCGATGCGGCGGTCCTGACGGTGCATGCGACGATCGATGTCGTCGAAGCGGTCTTCGAATGCGTCCATGCGTGCGTTCAGCGCCGATGGATCGAAGCCGGCGATGCTCGCGATCTGCGCGTCGGTATAGGCATTGGCGGCGTCGAGCGTGGTGGCGTCGCCGGTGTCGGCGTAATCCTGCGCGGCATCCAGCGTCGCATCGTCGGCGGCATCCGCATACGTCCCTGCAGCCGACAGCGTGGCGGCGTCCCCGCCGTCGGCGATCGCGCGTACCTCGGCTTCCGACAGGCCGCCCGGTCCCAGGCCGGCGACCTGCGCGTCGGTGTAGGCGTTCGCGCTGGCCAGCGAGGCTTCGAGCTGGCGCAGGTTGACCGCGTCGGTCGGCGCGGTGCCGTCGGCGACATGGATGATCTGGCGCTCGAAGCCTGCGCTGCCCACCGACACCGTCCACGCGCGGTCGGCAAGCGCGCCCGCGCCCAGCGCGACACTGTTGGCCCCGGTGGCGCTGGCGTTCTGCCCGATGGCGACCGATCCGGTGGCGTCGGCGCCGGCATTCGATCCCACAGCGACGCTGTCGCTGCCACCGGCGACCGACGACTGGCCCAGCGCCACGCTGCGGTCGCCGGCGGCATGCGCATCGAAGCCGATCGCCACGCTGGTGCCCCCCTCGGCGAAGCTGCCCTGCCCGAGCGCCGCGCCCTGGCCGAGTGCCCGGCTGCCATACCCTCCAGCGAACGAACCGTAGCCGGCAAACGCCTCGGCACCGATTGCGGTGGCGAAGTCCTCGCCCGCGACCGCGTCCAGGCCGATCGCGGCCGCGCCGAAGCCGATGGCCTCGCTGGAGAACCCGGCGGCGAGGCTGCGATCGCCGACGGCGCTGTTGAAGGCGCCGATCGCACTGCTGAACTGGCCTGCGGCCGTGTTGTTCCTGCCGAACGCGTTGCTCTGTTCGCCGTCGGCGGTGTTGCCGACGCCCATGGCACTGGCCTCCATCGCGGTGGACGTATTGCTCCGGCCGATCGCCACTGCGCGGGCCCCGGATGCGGTGTTGTCCTGGCCCACAGCCACCGCGTTCGTTTCCGTCGCGGTATTGAGGAAACCGATCGCCACGCTGCCGACGCCGGCGGCCACGTTCACGCGGCCCATGGCGGTGCTCTGGTTGCCGCCGGCGTCGTTTTCCAGGCCGAAGGCGACGCTGCCTACGCCGCCGGCGACGTTGTCGATGCCGCAGGCGACGGCGTCGGACGAGCCGGGGGCGCTGCTGCCGCCCGTGCTTTCCGCGGCCGTGCCGTCGTCGGCGAGGATGCAGCTCTCGCCGGCAGTCGCGTCGGGGTAGGAGAGACTGAAGAGGATGGCCAGCGCCAGCGCGGCGCGGGACGGGAATCGAATGCTCATGGCGGGCTCCGGTGACGGAAACGGCGGAGTGCCGCTCCCACCTGACCGCATTCGGGAAGCGCCACGATCCGGGGCCACCGTCCGGGTCGCGAGTGGGGTGGATCCGCCTTCCATGTGCAGCGGGCGGTGGCGCCTGTCACAGCGGTCGCGGAAAGGCCTCAATCCCCGGTCACCGGCAATCCGTGCTCCCGTGCCCAGCGCAGCGCCTCGTCGCGCGCACCTTCGTCGAGTTGCTTCATGCGTTCGCGGTGGACGCGGCGACACTCCGCGCCGCTGCGTCCCTGCGGACATGCGCGCAGGGCGGCGTCGATCTCCGCCGCCTGGTCGACCAGCGATGTCGCGTCCTCGCCGAAACCGATCGCCTGCTCCAGCGCCGGTCCGGCGAACGCGGTGACGATCCTGTAGCGCCGGGTGTCGAGTCCGGCGACCGCAGGCTGCATCTGCTTCAGGTCGATCACCACGTCGCCGCCGTCGCGGTCGGCGCCCTCGTAGCGCACGCGCCGCACCTCCCGGTTGACGCGCACGCGTGCGTCCTTGATCACGCCGCTGCCCATGCCCAGCCACGGGACCTGCGTGACGACGGCGCTCGCGCCCGGCGCGACCCACACCTGCAGGTAACGTTCCGTGCCGTCGATGTCCACCTTGCCGCGCGCGCCCCGGGCGCGACCGGGCGGGGCGCTGCCCAGGCGCTGCGGCGTGCGCGCGATGCTGGACAGGAACTCGTGCGTGCGTGCCGCGCTGGCCAGCCACGCGAAGGCGGCCGGGATGTCGTCGCCGAGCTTCATGCACGCGCGGCCGACGTCGGGATGCGTGCCGCACAGCAGGAAGTCCCCGTTGGCCTTGCGGATCAATCCGTCGATCGCGGCATCGGCCGGCAGCGGCGGCGCGGTCGCCATCAGGTGGCCGATCGCATCGCCGGTGACCAGCCAGCTGCCGTCGGCGCTGTTGACGAAATACTTGAAGTCCTCGAGCAGGTCGGCGCTTTCGACGGTGTGCAGGATCATCCAGTCGAACTGGAACTTGCCCAGGTCGCCCTCGGGGTTGCGCGGGAAGCGGCTGTCGGCGCGATAGGCCGCTTCGCGCGCCTGCTTGCGCCTGCGCCACTCCGCGTCGCCGGCGTCGGTGGGCTTGACCAGGTCGTTGGGGATGTCGAACGGACTCTGCCAGCCCGGGATCTCGTCTCCGGTCCACGCCGGCTTGTCGGCCAACCGGTCGGGGATGTGGAAGGGATCGGCCTCGCCCGGCAGGCTGCCTTCGGGCACGTCGGGCTTGTCCGGCGGAATGAAGCGCTCGCCCAGGTCGCGTGCCTTCGACGAGCCGGATTCGACGACGTCGAGCGGCGCGTCGGGCGGATCGAACGGGTTCGGGATCGCGCCGGTGGCGAAGGCGAACGCCGCCGCGCCGACGACCAGTGCGGCGATGCCGGAGGCGGCCGCGGCGCTGCGCTTCATTGCTTCACCAGTTCCACGCGCCGGTTGCGCGCGCGGCCGGCCTCGGTATCGTTGTCGGCGACGGGCACGCTGCTGCCGACGCCCTGCGCGGTCAGTCGCGCCGCCGCGATGCCGCGCGCCAGCAGGGCATTGCGCACGGCCTCGGCACGCTGTTGCGACAACGCCGTGTTGGCCGATGCCGTGCCGGTGCTGTCGGTATGCCCCACGACCAGCAGCTTCAGCGCGGTTTGCTGCCGCATCAGTTGCGCGGCCTGGTCGAGCGATGCGTTCGACTCCGGTTTCAGGGTGGCGCGGCCGGTGTCGAAGAAGATGCCGTCCAGTGTGACCTTGCCTTCCTGCGCCAGCCCGGCGGCGAGCGCGTCGGCCGAGACCCCGACCATGCCGGTGTCCATGCCGGCGGTTTCCAGCACGTGCACGTAGGTGATGTTCGGGTTGACCGCGACCGACACGTACGCGGTGCCGTCGCCGTAGGCCAGCCCGCCGGTGAAATAGCGCAGGTCGCCGGCGATGCCCACGTTCATGCCGTTGAGGGTGTTCCAGCCCGGTTTGGCGGTGCTGCCGCAGGCCTCGCGGCGCTGGCATTCGTAGTCCAGGCGGAAGCCGCGCGCGGCCAGCGCGTCGCGGTAGTTGCGCTCGATCTCGAAGGTCGAACGCCCGCGCGGGTTGTCGTAGCGCAGCCGCGTGAGCTTGCCTTCCAGCCGCTCGGTGCGATTCTGCCGCTGCGCGAAGCCGACGATGCGCTGGTACTCGTTGTAGGCGTCGAACTTGCGTTCGCGCAGGTTCGAGCCGGCGTACGGCGTGATCAGCGGATGGTCGCCCCCCGGGTCGGCAGAGGCGCTCTCGCTGCCGGCGCCGCCGCCGACGATCTCGACCTCGTCGCCGCGGCGTTCGGCCTCGCGCACGCAGCGTTCGTCGCCCAGCGCGCAACGCGTGGCGCGGCGGGTTTCCCGGTCCACCTTGCGCTCGACCTCGCTGGTCGCGGCGCGTTCGGCGACCTTTCTCAGCCGGTCGGTCCAGCTCTGGGCGGCTGCGGTGGCGGACAGCAGGGCGATGCCGAGGGCAAGGCACAGCGCGGTGGCGGACGGGCGGTGGAACATGGCGGACTCCCCGGGTGCAGGTTGCGGCGCACGGGCCGCTTACCTGCACATTCGGAATCGGTCGGTAAAAGTGCCAACGGTGCGGCCGCAGCCGCCCCGGGGCGGGCTCAGTCGTCCGCGAGTGCGGCCGACAGCATCCGCCGTTCCAGTGGCGGCAGGGCGGCCTGCTCCTGCAGCACCGCCTGCGCGCGCCGCCGCAATGGCGCGCAGTCGGCCGATGGCGCGGGCCGGCAATGCAACGTCAGGGCCCACGCCAGCGATTCCAGCGCCATTCCGCTCCGGGCACCCTGCGAAGCCACCACGCCCTCCATTCCTTCCAGCACATCGAGCCGGGCCTGGCGGGTCTCGCCCTGGGCGGCGCGCACCAACGCCCGATTGGCCCGGATGTAGTGCGGTGCGAAGTCGTCCTCGCTGCCGTGTCGCCGATACAACTCGATCGCCCGGTCGAAGCCGGCGCGCGCCTGGTCCAGCTGGCCGAGCGCGAACCGGGTTCTCGCCAGGTTGGACAGGCGTGCGGCGTACCGCCGCGAATCGGTCCCGAGCGTGCGCGCCATCCGTTCGGTCGCCGCCCGCTGCCAGGGCAAGGCGGCCCTCGCGTCTCCGCCGTCGCGCAGGGCATTGCCGACATTGCCTTCGGCGATCGCCACTGCCGCATGCTCGGCGCCATGGATCTCCAGCATCAGGGCATGACTGCGACGGTAGTCCTCCAGGGCCCCGGACCAGTCGCCGTACCGGTACCGGGCGTTGCCCAGCGCAGTCACGGCATTCGCGTACTGGCTGGACGAAGCGCCATGGATCGAGGCGGCCTGCTCCATCGCCTGCTTCGCTGCGTCCACGGCCTGGTCGAACAGGCCCAGCCGGTCGAGTGCGTCGGCCAGGGTGGTCAACGCCTGTATCGAATCGACCGTCGGCCGGCCGAAGACGCGCGCGTGCGAATCGAGCATGTCGCGCAGCAGGTCCACCGCCTGCGCGTAGCGGCCCACCTGTGCGTAGGCGGCCGCGAGCGCCCGGACGACAACGAACCACGTCGTCTGCGCGCTCGGGTGGTGGTCGCGCAATCCGCGCTCCGCACGCTCCAGTTGCCCGATCGCTTCGCCCACCCGTCCCTGGTGCCCGTAGATCGTCCCCAGCTGGTAGTGCAGCAGCTGGCATTCCATCGACGTCGCGACCGCTTCGTCGCAATGCGACAGCGCATCCCGCACCTGCGACAGGGCATCGTCGTAATCGCCCCGGTTGCCCAGGTGCACCGCGTAGGAGCGTTTGGCCGACTGCCACTGTTCAAGCGACCCCCGCACTGCGGACAACATCGCGATCGCCTCGCGATAGTAGGCTTCCGCACGTTCCGGATCCTGTTTCCGATCGGTCATCAGTTGTGCGCGTGCCAGCAGGATCTCGACCCGTTGCGGCACGCCGAAACCGCCGTTGCCTTCGGCCAGGTCCATCGCCTGGTCCAACAGCTGTTCGGCTTCGTCGAACCGGCCGATGCGGCGATACAACCTGCCCAGCTGCACCTGGACCGCCGCCAGTTCGACCGGCTGTCCCGAGAGTTCCGTTCTGGCACGCCGGGCCGCCTCGCCGATCACGGCCTCACGTCCCATCGCGGCCTCGGCTTCGTTGCTGGGCACCAGCATGTCGAGCAGCGTGCGCAGGAACGCCAGTTGCCGCATCGACGAGTTGGCCGCGGCCCTGGCCTGTCCGGCCTGATGCAGCGCCTCCTGTCGTTGCCACAGCGCCAGCGCGGCACCGACGGCCAGGGCCAGGACCATGCCCGTTCCCAGCGCCACCGGAAGCCGGTGGCGAGCGACGAACCGGCGCATGCGATACGCGCGTCCGCCCTGGCGCGCCGCCACGGGCTCGCCCGCCTTCCATGCGCGCAGGTCGGTCGCAAGCTCGCTCGCGCCGGGATAGCGCCGGGCCGGATCGCGCGCCAGCGATTTGTGCAGGATCTCGCCCAGGTCGCCGGAGAGCGCCTTGCGCAACGCGCGATCGCCCTCGCGGCGGGCGAGCGTCGCCGGGTGGACGCATTCGGCATCCGGCGCGTGCGCCGGGAACTGCGGCGCGCCGCCCAGCAGCAACAGGTGCAGCAGGCTGCCGAGGCCGTACACATCGGTGGCGGTGGTGATCGCGCCGCCCGCGATCTGCTCGGGGGCGGCGTAGCGTGGGGTGAAGGCATAGGTGCCGGTGCCGGTGACGTCGGCGGCGCCGGCTTCGAGCATGCGCGAGATGCCGAAGTCGAGCAGGATCGCGCGGCCCTCGGCATCCACCATCACGTTCGACGGCTTGATGTCGCGGTGGATCACCAGGTGCCGGTGCGCGTGCGCGACCGCGTCGCAGACCTGCAGCAGCAACTCGACGCGTTGCGCGACGCCGGGACCCTGCTCCCGGCACCAGGTGGCGATGTCGATGCCCTCGACCAGCGCCATCGCGAACCACGGGGTGCCGTCGGCGGCGACGCCGGCCTCGTGCAGCGGCGCGATGCCCGGGTGGCGCAGGCGCACGAGGATCTCGATCTCGCGACCGAAGCGCGCACGGCCCGCGGCGGTGGCCGCGGCCATCGACAGCAGCTTCAGCGCCGCTTCCTGTCCGGCCGGTGGCGTCAGCGAACGCGCACGGTAGACCACCGACATGCCGCCGTGCCCGAGCAGGCCGGTCAGCAGCCAGCGACCGATGCGCCGGCCGACGAGGTCGGTGGGACCGGTATCCCCGGCGGGGACGTTGGCCAACGGCATGTCCAGCACGCTGGGCTGTCTGTCGGCCGCCAGCATCCTCGCCGCCAGCTCGCGGATGTCCGGCGTGGCGGCTCCCGCGCGCAACGCCGCCTCCCGCTCGCCGGGTGGCAGGTCGAGCAGCCGTTCGACCAGCGCCAGCGCCGCCTGCCAGTCGCCGGCACGGGAGGCGCCGTCGCTCACGTGCGCCGTGCCTTCATCCCGCGCAGGGCGTCGCCGCCGCCCAGCACCAGTGCTTCTCGATCAATCCGCGATCGGAGGTCTTGCACTCCAGCAGGCGGGTGTGGCGCGCCGAGTTCCCCCAGCGGGCGAAGGCGGGGCCGTACTTGCGCCTGACGTTGCGCTCCCAGGCGTCCCGTGCTTCGCGTTCGGCGCGGTTGCGGATCTTGCGCTCCCGGCCGCTGGCCTTGACCAGGTCCAGGGTGCAGCCGGCTTCGGTCGTCGGCGGACGCTCGGGCGCCGGCCGGGTGCGCAGGATGCCCTGTGCATCGGCAGCGGCGGGGGCGCCCGCGAGGATCAGCAGCAGGCAGGGGGTGAACAGGATTCGCATGGCGGGGTTCTCGCGGCTGGGGTGGAATCGGCCGCGCACGCACGGCTTCCTCCGCAGCATTCGCGCTAACCGGTCCGTGCGTGCCACTGCGCCGGGTCACGGCGAGTCCATCAGCGTCTGCAGTGCCGCGCGCGTGGCCGCCCATTCGCGCTTGAGGGTGCGCTCCGAGCGTCCCAGCAACGGCACGATATCCTCGTAGCCCAGGCCGGCGAAGAAACGCAATTCCACCAGTTCGCGGCGCGCGGGGTCGATCCGCTCCAGCGCATCCAGCGCGGCATCCAGCGCCAGCAGGTCGTCCGGCTTCATGCCGTCCGGCAGGTTCTCGTCGAGCTCGATCCGCACCAGCCCGGCGCCGTGGCGCTGCGCCTGCGCGCGGCGCGCGTGGTCGACGACGATCCAGCGCATCGCCTGCGCGGCGGTGGCGAAGAAGTGCTTGCGGCTTTCCAGCGGCAGCACGGCATCGCCGCCGCACAGGCGCAGGTAGGTTTCGTTGACCAGCACGGTCGGCGTCAGCGTGCCCTGGCCGCCGTGCAGCAGGCTGCGCGCGACCTTGTGCAGCTCGTCGTAGAGCAGGGCGTAGGCGCGCGCGGTACCCGCCGCGTCGCCCTGGCGGGCGCGCTGCAACAGCAGGGTGATGTCTTCGTCGCCTTCTCCCACGTCCTGGCTCCCGCCGGCAGCGCGCAGAATCGTCCGGCCGCATCCTACCGCCTGTGCGCCGCGTATGGCATCGGGCATGCTGCGCGCATGACCGGGGCGATTCTCCTCCATGCACCTTGTTTTGCGCGTCGGCCGCGCGCCGCGGACGCTGGCGACGGCCCGGCATGGTGGCCGGCGTGAGCGATCGGCCGCCCTGCTGGTGGCTGTACCTGCTCGAATGCGGCGACGGCAGCTGGTACGCCGGGATCAGCAACGATCTCGAGGCGCGCCTGCGGGCGCATGCATCGGGCAAGGGCGCGCGCTACACGCGCGGGCGCCTGCCGCTGCGCCTGATCGCGAGTCGCGCCTATCCCGACCGCGCCGCCGCCTCGCGCGCCGAGTGGCAGCTCAAGCGGTTGCCGAAGCCGCGCAAGCTGGCGTTCTTCGGGGAAGCGACCGCCGGCGTCGCGACGGAGTGAAGCGTCGAAACCGGGCGCGCCGTGCTCAGCGGGCGGCCGGACTCGTGCCAGGCGCCGCGGTCTGCTTGTCGCGCGAGAACCGCGCGCGCAGCCGCGCCAGCACCAGGAACGCTGCGGGCGTGGTGTAGAGCGTCAGCCATTGGCTCACCAGCAGGCCGCCGACGATCGCCAGCCCGAGCGGCCGCCGCATCTCCCACCCTTCGCCGGTCGACAGCACCAGCGGCAGCATGCCCAGCAGGGCCGCCAGGCTGGTCATCAGGATCGGGCGGAAGCGCAGCTTCGCCGCTTCCAGGATCGCGGCATCGGCCGACAGGCCCTGTTCGCGCTGCGCGGCCAGGGCGAAGTCGACCATCAGGATGGTGTTCTTCATCACCACGCCGACCAGCAGGAACAGGCCGAGCAGCGAGATCAGGTCGAGCGTGTTGTCGAACAGCAGCAGCGCCAGCAATGCGCCGATTCCGGCAGAGGGCAGGATCGAGAGGATCGCCAGTGGCTGGACGTAGCTTTCGTACAGCACGCCGAGCACCAGGTACACGGCCAGTACCGCGCCCAGGATCAGCCACACCTGGCGGTCCTGCATCTCCTGCAGGCTGCCGGCTTCCTCGCCCAGTTTCGCCTGCACCTCGTTGGGCAGCATGATCCGCGCCATCGCGGCGTCGATCGCGTCGACCGCCCCGTCGAGGGTCACGCCCGGCGCCAGCGCGAAGCTCACCCTGGTCGAGAGGAACTGCTCGCGGTGCTGGATGCGGTCCGGCGCCATGCCGTATTCCCAGCGCGCGAACGCCGACAGCGGGACGCGCCCGCCGTCGCCGCCGATCGCGAACACCTGGTCGAGCGTGTCCGGGGTCTGGGTGTAGCGCGGGTCGAGTTCCATCACCACGCGGTACTGGTTGAGGCTGTCGTACAGGGTCGCGACCTGGCGCTGGCTGAAGGAGTTGTTGAGCACGGTCGCGATCGTGCGCATGTCCACGCCCAGGCGCGCGGCGGCGCTGCGGTCGATGTCCAGCGCCACCTGGCGCATGCCCTCGTCGCCGCCCGAATCCACGTCCACCAGCTGCGGCAGCGCCTCCAGCGCGGCGCGGATGCGCGGCGTCCATTCGCGCAGCGGTTCGATGTCGCCGGCCAGCAGCTGCAGGTCGTAGTTGCCCTCGTCTCCGCCGCCGCCGCCGATGCGGATGTCCTGGTCGACCCACAGCCACAGGTTGCCGCCGGGAACCTTGGGCAGGCCTTCGCGCAGGCGATCGATCACCTCGCGGCTGGACACGCCGCGCTCGGACAGCGGCTTCATCTGGATGATGACGAAACCGTTGTTCACGCCGGTGCCGCCGCCGATGTAGCCGGAGATGTCGGCGATCGCCGGATCGGTCAGCAGGTACTCGCGGTAGGTCTGGATCTTCGGCTGCATCACCTGGAACGACAGGCCGTCGTCGCCGCGCGCGAAGCCGCGCAGCTGGCCGGTGTCCTGCTCGGGCACCACGCCCTTGGGAACCTTGGCGAACAGGAAGGCGTTGAACACGATCGCACCGAGCAGGATCGCCAGCGCAAGGGTGGTGTGCCGCAGCGTGCCGCCGAGCGAGCGCAGGTACAGCCCGCGCAGCCGGTCGGACACGTGGGTACCCATGCGCTGCCACTTCGGCACGTCGGCGGTGCGGCGATGGCGGCCGAGCAGGCGCGCGCACAGCGTGGGCGTGAGGCTCAGCGAGACCAGCAGCGAGACCGTCATCGCCGCCACCAGGGTCAGCGAGAACTCGCGGAACAGGCGCTCGACGAAATCGTCGAGGAACAGGATCGACACGAACACCACGCCCAGCGCCACGTTCATCGACAGCAGGGTGGTGCCGACCTCGCCGGCGCCGCGCATCGAGGCCTGCCACGGCGAGAGGCCCGCGTCGATGTGGCGCGAGATGTTCTCCAGCACCACGATCGCATCGTCCACCACCAGCACCGCGGCCACGATCAGCGCCATCAGCGACATGGTGTTGAGCGAGAAGCCGAGCATCCAGATGATCGCCAGCGCGCCGAACAGCGAGACCGGGATCGCCAGCGTCGGCACCAGCGCCGCGCGCCAGCTGCCGAGGAACGCCAGCACCACCAGCACCACCAGCGCCACCGCCAGCAGCAGGGTGGTCTCGGCCTCGGCCATGGTGGCGCGGATCACCGGCGAGCGGTCCATCACCAGCGCCATGTCGATGTCCGGCGGCAGCAGTGCGCGCAGGCCGTCCATCTGCGCGTGGATGGCATCGACCGTGCGGATGATGTTGGCGCCGGGCTGGCGGCTGACCACCAGCAGCACCGCGTCGCGGTCGTTGTGGAAGCCGGCGGCGTAGCGGTCCTCGGTGCCCTCGTTGACGTCGGCGACATCGCGCAGCCGCACCGGTCGCCCGTTGCGCCAGGCCACCACCAGGTCGCGATACTCGGCCGCGGTGCGCAGCTGCAGTCCGGCCTCGACCTGCCACTGGCGATCGCCGCGCACCACGTGGCCAAGCGGACGCAACGCGTTGGCCTCGCGGATCGCGCCGGCGACCTCGTCCAGCGCGATGCCGTACTGGTTGAGGGCGTTCGGGTTCAGCGATACCCGCACCGCCGGCAGCGAAGCGCCGCCGGCCTCGACCTGGCCCACGCCGGGGATCTGCGCGATCTTCTGCGCGATGACGGTCGAGGCGACGTCGTACACCTGTCCCGGCGTCATCGTCGACGAACTCAGCGCCAGCGCCAGGATCGGCGCCTGCGAGGGGTTGATCTTGCGGTACTGCGGCATGCCGGGCATGCCCGACGGAAGTTGCGCGCGCGCGGCATTGATCGCGGCCTGCACCTCGCGCGCGGCCTCGTCGACGTTGCGGTCGAGCGCGAACTGCAGGTCGATCCGGGCGTTGCCCTGGCTGCTGGTGGAGCTGATCCGGGTGATGCCGGGGATGGTGCCGAGCGCGCGCTCGAGCGGCGTGGCCACGGTCGATGCCATCGATTCGGGACTGGCGCCCGGCAGGCTGGCGCTGACCTGGATCGCGGGGTAATCGATCTGCGGCAGCGGCGCCACCGGCAGCATGCGGTAGGCGAGCATGCCCGCCAGCACCACCGCGATCGCCAGCAGGATGGTCGCGACGGGGCGTTCGATGAACAGCCGCGAGAGGTTGACGCGCTGCGTCTCCATCAGCGTCGGCCTCGCACTTCTGCTTCCCCCGCTTGCGGGGGGCGAGAACGGCCTGCTCGCGCGGCATTGCCGCGCCGGCCGACCGAACGCACGGCGCGCTGCGTCGGGCCGGGCAGGTGCCGCAGGCGGATGGGGGCAAGCCCGACCCGAGGCCAAGCGCCCTCATCCGCCCCTACGGGGCACCTTCTCCCGCAAGCGGGAGAAGGGAGGGAACCGTCGACGCACCTGGAGCGCGATGCATGCATCAGCGCGCAGCCGTTTCGCCATCGGCCGCTGCTGCCTGCGCCCTCGATCGCGTCAGCCGGTCGAAGAACAGGTAGATCACCGGCGTGGTGAACAGGGTCAGCACCTGGCTCACCAGCAGGCCGCCCACCATCACCAGGCCCAGCGGCTGGCGCAGCTCGGCGCCCGAGCCGCTGGCGAGCATCATCGGCACCGCGGCGAACAACGCCGCCAGCGTGGTCATCAGGATGGGGCGGAAGCGCAGCAGCGCGGCGCGGTGGATCGCCTCGCGCGGGGACAGGCCCTGCTCGCGCTCGGCCTCCAGCGCGAAGTCGACCATCATGATGCCGTTCTTCTTCACCAGCCCGATCAGCAGGATGATGCCGATCACGGCGATCAGGTCCAGGCCGCGTCCGCTGAGCAGCAGCGCGGCCAGCGCGCCGACGGTGGCCGAGGGCAGGGTGGACAGGATCGTCACCGGGTGGATGAAGCTCTCGTAGAGCACGCCCAGCACGATGTACATCACCACCACCGCGGCCAGGATCAGCCACAGCGTGCTGGACAACGAGTTGCGGAAGGCCTGGGCCGCGCCCTGCAGCCGCAGCTCGACCGACGCCGGCAGGCCGATCGCCGCGGAGGCCGCCTCGATTTCTTCGACCGCCTCGCCGAGCGAGGCGCCGGGCGCGAGGTTGAACGAGACGGTCGCAGCCGGGAACTGCCCGATGTGGCTGACCAGCAGCGGCGCGTTGCGGGTCGAGACGCGGGCGATGCCCGCCAGCGGCGTCTGCCCGCCGTCGGCGGTGGCCACATAGATGCGTTCGATCGCCTCCGGACCGAGCTGGAACTGCGCGTCGGCTTCCAGCACCACGCGGTACTGGTTGGCCTGGGTGAAGATGGTCGAGATCTGGCGCTGGCCGAAGGCGTCGTAGAGCGCGTCGGCCACGTCCGAAGCCTGGATGCCCAGGCGCGCGGCGGCATCGCGGTCGATGTCGACCCAGGCCTGCAGCCCTTCGTTCTGCAGGTCGCTGGAGACGTCGGCGAACGCGCCGGTGTCGCGCAGGTGTCCGGTCATCCGTGGCGTCCACTGCGCCAGCGCGGCGTGGTCGGGGCTGGTCAGCGCGAACTGGTACTGGCCGCGGCTGACGCGGTCCTCGATCGACAGCTCCTGCACCGGTTGCAGGAACAGGGCGATGCCGGGCACCTGCGCGACGCGCTCCTGCAACCTCTCGATGATCGCGTGCGCGCCGGCGTCGCGGTCGGCATGCGGCTCGAGCTCGATCAGGAAGCGGCCGGTATTGAGCGTGGGGTTGCTGCCGTCGACGCCGATGAACGAGGACAGCGTCGCCACGTCCGGGTCCTCGAGGATCGCCGTCGCCAGCGCCTGCTGCCGCTGCGCCATCGCCTGGAACGAGATCGACGCGGGCGCCTCGCTGATCCCCTGGATCAGGCCCGCATCCTGCGACGGGAAGAACCCCTTCGGCACCGCGAGGTACAGCGCGACCGTGAGCGCCAGCGTGGCCACGGTGACCCCGAGCATCAGCGGCTGCCGCGCCAGGGTCCAGTGCAGGGCGCGGTCGTAGCGCGCGACCACACGATCGAACATGTCGCCCTCGGAGCCGGCGGCCTGGGCATCGCCGCTCGCGTGGTCGGCAATGCCGTGGTCGCGGCCGGCCTTGAGGAACCGGGCGCACAGCATCGGCGTGAGCGTCAGCGAGACCACCAGCGAGATGCCGATCGCGACCGCGAGCGTGATCGCGAATTCGTGGAACAGCCGCCCCACCACGTCGCCCATGAACAGCAGCGGGATCAGCACCGCGATCAGCGAGACCGTCAGCGAGATCAGGGTGAAGCCGATCTGGCGCGCGCCGTCGAACGCGGCCTGCATCCGCGACTTGCCCTCTTCCAGGTGCCGGGCGACGTTCTCCAGCATCACGATCGCATCGTCGACCACGAAGCCGGTGGCGACGGTCAGCGCCATCAGCGTGAGGTTGTTGAGCGAGAACCCGGCCAGCAGCATGAAGCCGAAGGTCGCGACCAGCGACAGCGGTACCGCGAGGCTCGGGATGATGGTGGCCGGAATCGTGCGCAGGAACACGAAGGTCACCAGCACCACCAGCCCGATCGCCAGCAGCAGCTCGTGCTGCACGCCGCGGATCGAGGCGCGGATCGATTCGGTCCGATCGCTGAGCACGGCCACGTCGACCGCGGCCGGCATCGACGCACGCAGCTGCGGCAGCAGTTCGTGGATGCCGTCGACCACCTCGATCACGTTCGCGCCGGGCTGGCGCTGGATGTTGAGCAGGATCGCGGGCATCTCGCCCGACCAGGCCGCGAGCTGCCGGTTCTCGGCGCCCTCGCTGATGGTGGCGACATCGCCCAGCCGCAGCGGCGCACCCTCGCGCCAGCTCACCACCAGTCGCCGGTACTCATCGGCCGAACGCATCTGGTCGTTGGCGTCGAGCATGATCGCGCGGGTCGGGCCGTCGAAGCTGCCCTTGGGCATGTTGACGTTGGCCGCGGCGATCGCCGCGCGGATGTCGGCCATGCCCACGCCCGCCGACGCCAGCGCCGATGGATTGACCTGGATCCGCACCGCGGGACGCTGGCCGCCGGCGATGCTCACCAGGCCCACGCCCGGCAGCTGCGACAGCCGCTGCGCCATGCGCGTGTCGACCAGGTCGTAGACCTCCGGCAGCGCCATCGTCGAGGACGTGATGGCGAGGGTCAGGATCGGGGTGTCGGCCGGATTGACCTTGCGGTACACCGGCGGCATCGGCAGGTCGTCGGGCAGGAAGCTGCCGGCGGCGTTGATCGCGGCCTGTACCTCCTGCTCGGCCACCCCCAGGTCGATCTCGAGCGCGAACTGCAGGGTGATCACAGAGGCGCCGCCGGAACTGGTCGACGACATCTGGTTGAGCCCGGGGATCTGCCCGAGCCGGCGCTCCAGTGGCGCGGTCACCGCGCTGGTGGTGACGGTGGGACTGGCGCCGGGGTAGAGCGTCAGCACCTGGATCGTCGGATAGTCGACCTGCGGCAGCGCCGCGACCGGCAGCAGGCGATAGGCGAACAGGCCCGAGAGCAGCAGCGCCAGCATCAGCAGCGTGGTCGCCACCGGCCGCAGGATGAACGGGCGCGAGAGATTCACGTGGCCGGCCCGTCGTCCTGGGCGGGCGGGGGTGGCGCGGCTTCAACGTCGTCCGTCTGAACGACCTCGACCTCGGCGCCTTCGCGCAGCCGGTCGATGCCCTCGAGCACCACGCGATCGCCCGCCGCGATGCCGTCGAGCACCGCGACCCGGCCGCCGCTGCCGGCACCGAGCACCACCGGCCGCACCGCGGCGGTGTTGTCGTCGTTGACCACGTAGACGTAGGTGCCGTCGCCGCCGAACTGGACCGCGGCATCGGGGATCACCAGCGCTTCGTCGTCGCCCAGCTGCAGGCGCACGTTGACGAACTGGTTGGGGAACAGGCCGTCGTCGTCGTTCGCGAACAGCGCGCGCAGGCGCAGCGTGCCGGTCTCGGTGTCGATCCGGTTGTCGACGCTCGACAGCGTGCCGGTGGCCAGCACGTTGCGCTCCTCGCGGTCCCAGGCTTCCACCGGCAGCGCGGAATCGCCGCGCATCGCCTCGATCACCGAGGCCAGCACGTTCTCCGGCAGCGAGAACAGCACGCTGATCGGCCGCGTCTGCGCGATGCTGGCGATGCCGTCCTCGTCGCCGCTGGCGACCAGGTTGCCGGCATCGACCATGCGCAGGCCGACGCGTCCGCCGACCGGCGCGACGATGCGGGTGTACTGCAGCTGCAGCCGTGCCTCGTCGACCGAGGCCTGGTCGATCTCGCGGCGTCCCTCCAGCTGGCGAACCTGCGCCTGCAGGTTGGCCACGTCCTGCGCCGACACGTACGAGCCTTCGGACAGGTCCCGGTAGCGCTGCAGCTGGATGCGCACGTTCTCGAGTTCGGCCAGGTTCTGCTTCTGCTGGCCCTGCGCCTGCGCCAGCTGGATGCGGAACGGGGCAGGGTCGATCTCGGCCAGCAGGTCGCCGGCGTCCACCTGCTGGCCTTCCTCGAACACCACCCGGCGCAGCTCGCCGTCCACGCGCGGACGCACCGTCACCGACTTCAGCGGCGTCACCGTGCCCAGCGCCTTGAGTTCCACTGCCAGCGCTTCGCGCGTCGCGGTCGCCACCCGCACCGGCGTTGGCGGCCGCTCGCCGTCCGGCCCCCATCCGCGGCCGCTTCGGGTTTCGGCCTCGTCGCCGCGGTTGCCGACGCCCTGCCACAGCAGCACGCCCGCGAAGAGCGCGGCCACGACGATCAGGGCGGGTTTGACGAGGCCTGTGCGGTTCATCCGGGCATCCATGGTGCAAGCGAAGCGGCCGGCCGCGGCGCGGTCGGGCGAAGGGGGCGCTTCGGCGGGGTGGGCGGGGGCTGGCCGGCGGCGGCACGGCATCTGGCAGCCGTATGGTACAGGCAGCGTCCGGAGCGCCCCATGACGAAAGTCATGCGCTGCGGACAGGCGCCGCACACCGCGCAATCGCACCACGGCCGGGCGTGCCCGGTTTGCGACCGCCATGTGGCCGGGGATGCGGTTGCCTTGCGCGTGACCGACGGGTTCGCGCGCATTGCCCCATCGGGCGCATGCGCGATGCGCCGGTGGCAGCGCCGCACTGCCTGCGGGCCGCGCGGCGACGTTCTATAGTGCGCCGCCGTCCTGCCGGATACTTCCCCGCGCGATGTCGTCGCTTCTTCCTTCCCGCCGCGCCAGCATCGTCCTCGCCGCCGGCGGCACCGGCGGCCACCTGTTCCCGGCCGAGGCGCTGGCGCGCGAACTGCTCGCGCGTGGGTTCGATGTCGCGATCCACACCGAGCGCCGCGGCGCGCAGTACGCACAGGCGCTCGCGGGCATCGAACACGTGGTGCTGCCGGCGAGTTCGCTCGAAGGCGGCGTCGTGGCCAAGGCCAGGGCGGCGCTGACGATCCTGCACGGCCTGCTGGCGTCGCGGCGCGACCTGAAGCGGCGGGGCGTCGCGCTGGTGGTCGGTTTCGGCGGCTACCCCAGCTTCGCGCCCGCGCTGGCGGCGAAGAGCCTCGGACTGCCGCTGTTGCTGCACGAACAGGCGACGCGGCTGAGCAAGGCCAACGCGCAGCTGCTGCGCTTCGCCAACGGGCTGGCGACCTCCTTCCCGGTGGTCGCCGGAGCAGAGGGCATCGACGCCGCGAAGATCGTCGAGACCGGCAATCCGGTGCGGCGCGCGATCCTCGAGGCGCGCGGCGACTACCCGGCGTTCGACGCGCACGGCCCGCTGCGGCTGCTGGTGGTGGGCGGCAGCCAGAGCGCGGCGGTGTTCGGCCGGGTGGTGCCGCCCGCGCTGGCGCTGCTGCCCGAGCCGCTGCGCCATCGCCTGCACCTGTCGCTGCAGTACCGCGGCGAGGATGCCGATGCGCTGGTGGCGCAGTTGCGCGATGCCTGCATCGACGCCGTCGTGCGTCCCTTCTTCGACGACATGGGCGAACGCCTGCGCGAGGCGCACCTGGTGGTGACCCGCGCCGGCGCGACCACCGCGGCGGACCTGCTGACCATCGGTCGCCCCGCGATCTTCGTGCCGCTGCCGCACGGCGGCGCGCGCGAGGAGCAGCGCCGCAACGCGCAGACCCTCGCGCAGGCGGGCGTGGGCTGGCACCTCCCCGAGGCCGAGCTCACCCCGGAATCGCTGGCGCGCGTACTACGAGAGGCGTTCGACTCGCCGACGCGGCTGCCCGAGGCCGCGCGCGCCGCGGCGGCGCTGGGGCGTCCCGATGCCGCGGCGCGCCTGGCCGATGCGGTGGAGCGGCTGCTGCCGGCGCCGTAGCCGCGGCTGCGGGCGCGCTCCTGCACCCCGGGAAACGATGCGGCGGGCCATCGCGCCTGGAGGCGCTCCTACAATGCCGGGACGCGGCATGGCCACGCACGGGAAGCCCTGACAGATGCGCGAGGAGCACGATGTCCTGATCATCGGCGGCGGCCACAACGGCCTGGTCTGCGCCGCCTACCTGGCCGGCGCCGGGTTGAAGGTGACCGTGCTCGAGCGTCGCGGCGTGGTCGGGGGGGCGGCGGTGACCGAGGAGTTCCATCCCGGCTTCCGCAATTCCACCGCGAGCTACACCGTCAGCCTGCTCAACCCGAAGGTGATCGCCGACCTGCGCCTGGCCGAGCACGGCCTGCGCGTGGTCGAGCGGCCGTACGCGAACTTCCTGCCGCTGCCGGACGGGCGCGCATTCCGGCTCGGCGGCGCGCACACGGCAGAGTCGCTGCAGGCCTGGTCGCCACGCGATGGCGAACGGCTGGTCGCCTACAACGCGATGCTCGACCGCGTGGTGGTGGTGCTGCGCGAACTGATGCAGCGCACGCCGCCCAACCTCGGCGAACGGCTGTCGCTGGCCGACTGGCTGGCCTCGTGGGACACGGCGAAGCGCCTCAGGCAGCTCGACCTGCGCGGCCGCCGCGACCTGCTCGACCTGTTCACCAAATCCGCCGGCGAACTGCTCGACCACTGGTTCGAATCCGAACCGCTCAAGGCCGCGCTCGGCTGGGATTCGGTGGTCGGCAATTTCGCCAGTCCCTACACGCCCGGCAGCGCCTACGTGCTGCTGCACCACGTGTTCGGCGAGGTCAACGGCAAGACCGGCGTCTGGGGTCACGCGATCGGAGGAATGGGCGCGATCACCCAGGCGATCGCGAAGGAGTGCATCGCGCGCGGCGTGCGGGTGCACAGCGACGCGGCGGTCGAACGCGTGCTGGTGCGCGGGGGGCGCGCGGTCGGGGTGGTGCTGGCCGACGGTCGCGAGCTGCACGCGAAGACCATCGTCTCCAACCTCAACCCGAAGCTGCTGTACACCAGGCTCGTGGCGCGCGAACACCTGGACGACGATACCGCGCAGCGGATCGCGCGCTATCGCTGCGGTTCGGGCACGTTCCGCATGAACGTGGCGCTGTCGGAACTGCCGGACTTCAGCGCCGCGCCCGGCACGCAGCTGCAGCCGCACCACCAGAGCGGCATCCTGATCGGCCCGTCGCTGCAGTACTTCGAGAACGCCTACTTCGATGCCAAGTCGAAGGCGCACAACCCCGGCTGGGCACGCGCGCCGATCGTGGAGCTGGTGATCTCCTCGACGCTGGACGACACCCTGGCGCCGCCCGGGCAGCACGTGGCCAGCCTGTTCTGCCAGCACGTGAGCCCGGAGTTGGCCGACAGCGGCGAGCCCGACGGTGGCTGGGACGCGCACCGCGACGCCGTGGCGAGGCTGATGATCGACACCGTCGACGCGCATGCGCCGAACTTCGCGCGCAGCGTGCTCGGCTACCGCGCGCTCTCGCCGCTGGACCTGGAACGCGAGTTCGGACTGGTGGGCGGCGACATCTTCCACGGCGCGCTCGGCCCCGACCAGATGTTCAGTGCGCGGCCGTTGCTGGGGCAGGGCGACTACCGGGGTGCGCTGCCGGGGTTGTACCTGTGCGGCTCCGGCACGCATCCGGGTGGCGGGGTCACCGGCCTGCCCGGACGCAACGCGGCGCGCGAAATCCTGCGCGACCTGCGGCGCGGCCCGCGCCCCGCCTGAGTCGCTCGCGCCGCGCGCTCCCCGAAGCGCGTTGATGCGTCGAGGCGCATGAAATCGTTTGCAGCCCGGCCGCCTGCAACATCGGGCGCCGGTGGCTTAATAAACCGACCGGTATCGTTTTGCGCTGCAGCGTGCAACGGGGGTAACGAATCGTTCACGATGGCTCCGCACCCGACGTGGGGGAGGGAGCAAAGCCCGCTGGCAGGCAACTGCAAGCGGGCTTTTTTATTGCGCCGCCCGGACCCGAAGCGCCCGGAGGGAACGCGTCGTTGCGCGACGGAGTGGCGCACGTCCGGTCGCCGTCGAGGGCCTGTCCGTGCCGCGCGTCGACCGGTTCCCGCCCCCGTGGCCGCAATCCGATCCGCATCCCTCGCACGGACGCGATGCCACAATCCCTGCATGGATGCCACACGCGACGAAACCGACGCGATCGCCGACCGCGCGCTCGCCCGCTTCCCCGGACCCGCGCAGGAAGGGGAACTGCGCGAGCGCCTCAGGCGCGTGGCGATCGCCAGCGATTTCGCCATCGACACCCTGGTGCGCCAGCCGGAGTTGCTGGCGCGGCTCGCAACGGACGTCGGCGCCGGGCCGCTGCCGCCACCGGTCCTCGATGCCGGCCGGCGCGACGACTGGCCGCGCCAGCTGCGTCTCTACCGGGCTGCCGAATCCACCCGGCTGGTGTGGCGCGACGTGCTCGGCCTGGATGACGTCGACGCCACCCTGGCCGGCACCACCCGACTGGCCGAACGGTGCCTGGAGATCGCGCTGGAGGCGCTGGAGCAGGATTTCGCACGGCGTCACGGGCTGGTTCGCGACGGCGAGGGCAACGCGGTGCGGCTGGTGGTGTTCGGCATGGGCAAGCTCGGCGGCGGCGAACTCAACTTCAGCTCCGACATCGACCTGGTGTACGCCTACGAACACGGCGGCGAAAGTCGGCCGGAAGCGGGTCCTGGCGCGCGATCGCTGGTCGCGGAGGACTACTTCGCGCGCCTGGGACAGCAGCTGGCCGGGCTGCTCGACGAACCGACCGTCGACGGCTTCTGCCATCGCGTCGACCTGCGGTTGCGCCCGTTCGGCAACGCCGGCCGGGTCGCGCTGAGCTTCGCCGCGCTGGAGTTGTACTTCCAGCGCGAGGGCCGCGACTGGGAACGCTACGCCTGGCAGAAGGCACGCCCGGTCGCCGGCGACGTCGAGGCGGGCCGGCGCTTCCTGGAAACGCTGCGCCCCTTCGTGTACCGGCGTTACCTGGATTTCGGCGCGCTCGACGGCCTGCGCGGGATGAAGGCGATGATCGCCGCGGAAGTGGCGCGGAAGGAGCTGGCCGACGACATCAAGCGCGGCCCGGGCGGGATCCGCGAGATCGAGTTCCTGGCCCAGGCGCTGCAGCTGATCCGCGGTGGGCGCGAACCCGCGCTGCGCGAGCCGCGCCTGCTGCATGCGCTGGCGGCGTTGCGCGACGCGGAGCAGGTCGGCGCCGACACCGCGCAGGCGCTGGCCGAGGATTACCGCTTCCTGCGCCGGCTGGAGAACCGGCTGCAGATGCTGCGCGACGCGCAGACGCATGCGCTGCCGGAGTCCCCGGTCGATCGCGAGCGGGTCGCGCGCGGCCTCGGCCACGGCGACTGGAATGCACTGGTGCAGGTTCTCGCCGGCCACCGCGAGCGCGTGTCGCGGGAATTCGACGCATTGCTCTCGCAGCGCGAGCAGCAGCCGGCCGTCGCCGTCGACGTCGCGGACTACTGGCGCGCGCTGCCCGGCGGTGGCGCCGCCGCGGCGCTGGCCCAGGCCGGATACGCGGACGCGGCCAACGTCGATGCCGTGTTGCGCGACTTCGCCCGGTCGCCCGCGGTGCGCGAGCTGCCCGACGCCACCCGCGCGCGGCTGGACCGGGTGATGCCTGTGCTGCTGCAGGCGACCGCCCCGGCCACCTTCCCGTTGCAGGCGATCCGTCGGCTGCTGGCGCTGCTGCAGAACATCCTGCGCCGCGCGAGTTACCTGGCCCTGCTCGACGAGCAGCCGCCTGCCCTGGCCCGCCTGGTCGACGTGGTCACGCGCAGCGCACTGCTGGCCGAGCGCCTGGCCGCACATCCGTTGCTGCTCGACGAGCTGCTCGACGCGCGCGCGGACGGACCGCTGCCGCAGCGCGAGCTGTTCGCCGAAGCCTGTCGCCCGGCGTGCGGGCTGGAGACCGAGGCGGCGCTGTTCTCGCTCAACGAGATCCGCCAGCAGCTCAGCTTCCGGATCGCGCTGGCCACGCTCGACCGCCGCCAGCCGGCGCAGGACAGCACCCGCCAGCTGGCGTGGCTGGCGGACGCCGTGGTCGGCACGGTGCTGGTGCTGGCGCGGCGCGAGCTCGAGTCCGCGCACGGCACGATCCCGTCGTCCGGGTTCGCGGTGCTCGGTTACGGCAGCCTGGGCGGCGAGGAGCTGGGGTTCGGCTCCGACCTCGACCTCGTGTTCGTGTACGACGCGCCGCCGGACGCGCAGTCCGACGGCGCGCGCCCGCTCGACCCGCCGCGCTGGTTCGCGCGTCTGGCGCAGAAGATCGTCGCATTGCTGGGCGCGGTCACCGGTGGCGGGCGCCTGTACGACATCGACGTGCGCCTGCGGCCCGACGGCGGCCAGGGCCTGCTGGTGTCCACGATCGCCAGCTACGACGAGTACCAGCGCGAGCGCGCCTGGACCTGGGAACACCAGGCGCTGGTGCGCGCCCGCTTCATCGCCGGCGACGAGACGCTGCGCGCCGCCTTCGAGCGGATCCGCGCCGGCACCCTCGGACGCGCCCGCGATGCCGGCAAGCTGCGCGAGGACGTGGTGTCGATGCGGGCGCGCATGCGTGGCGAACTCGATCGCAGCCGCGACGGACTGTTCGACCTGAAGCAGGGCGAAGGCGGCCTGGTCGACCTCGAGTTCCTGCTGCAGTACCTGGTGCTGCGCGAGGCGGCCACCCACCCGGCGTTGCTGTCGCCGCGCGCGACTCCGCCACTGATCGACGCTCTCGCGCAGGCAGGCGTGCTGGATGCGCCGTTGGCGCGAGACCTGCATGCGGCGCATGCGCTGCTGGTGACCGCGGGGCTGGAGTGCACGCTCGACCGGCGGCCGCGACTGGTGGCGCAGGACCCGGCGCTGGCGGAAACGCGTGCGCAGGTTTCCGGCGCATGGCGGAGCCACGGCCTGCGCGACTGAGCGAACGCCAACGCGCCAAGCTTGCGCGCGGTATATTCCCGCCCTGCATCGTCACGGGGACCATCATGGCCGAAGGCGGACACGCCTTGCTTGAAGCGATCGAACGCGAAACCGGACCCGATCCGGCATGGAGCGTGCTGTGGCTGCACGGACTCGGCGCCGACGGCAGCGACTTCGTGCCGATCCTGCCCGAGCTGGTGCGCCGCGACTGGCCGGCGATGCGCTTCGTGTTCCCGCATGCGCCGGTGCGCGCGGTGACGATCAACAACGGCATGCGCATGCGCGCCTGGTACGACATCCGCGACTTCGACGACCTGGCCAATCGCGCCGATGCCCAGGGCGTGGCGGAATCGGTCGCGCAGGTCGGCGCGCTCATCGACCGCGAGGTCGCGCGCGGCATCCCCGCCTCGCGCATCTTCCTTGCCGGCTTCTCCCAGGGCGGCGCGATCACGCTCGCCGCGGGCCTGCGCCGCAGCGAGCCGCTGGCCGGCCTGGTGGGATTGTCGACCTACCTCCCCGACGCCGCCAATGCCGCCCGCGCGGTGACGCCCGCGGCGAAAGCGCAGCCGCTGTTCATGGCCCACGGCACCGCGGATCCGGTGGTCCCCTTCGCCGCCGGCGAGCAGAGCGCGGCGTGGATGCGGCAGCAGGGGTTCGACGTGGAATTCCACCGTTATCCGATGCCGCATTCGGTCTGCATCGAGGAAATCAAGGAACTCGGCGACTGGATGTCGCGCCGGCTGGCCGCGGGCTGATCGATGCCCGGGCCGCCGCGCGCGGGATGGTGCCACCCCTTGGCCGCGGCTAACATGGTGGCGAGTTCACGACCGCTGGACCGGATGCCCCAGTGAAGATCGTCATCGCCGACGACGAACCGCTCGCCCGGGAACGGCTGCGGACCCTGCTGGCCGAGCAGCCGGGGGTCGAGGTCGTGGCGGAGGTCGGCGACGGCCACGAGGCGCTGCATGCCTGCGCCGCGCACGATCCGGAACTGGTGCTGCTCGATATCGCCATGCCCGGCATCGACGGGCTGGAGGTCGCGCGCCACCTGCAGGCGTTCGAGCCGCGCCCGGTGGTGGTGTTCTGCACCGCCTACGATGCGCACGCGCTGTCGGCGTTCGACGCCGAGGCGGTGGACTACCTGGTCAAGCCGGTGCGCCCGGAGCGGCTGGCTTCGGCGTTGCAGCGCGCGCGTGCGCTCACCGCGGGTCGCCAGGCGGGTACCGAAGGCGCGCGCGGGGGCAAGCGGCGAACCCATCTGTGCGCGCGACTGCGCGGCAGCCTGCGCCTGATCCCGGTCGAGGACGTGCGCTACCTGCAGGCGGAGGAAAAGTACGTCGTCGTCCACCACGCGCGTGGCGAGGACCTGATCGAGGAATCGCTGAAGGCGCTCGAGGACGAGTTCGGCGACCGCTTCGTGCGCATCCACCGCAACTGCCTGGTCGCGCGGCACGAGCTGGTCGAGCTCAAGCGCGGCCTCGATGGCCACGTGCACGCGATCCTGCGCCACGGCGACAAGCCGCTGGAAGTCAGCCGTCGCTGCGTCGCACAGTTGCGCGACACGATCCGGCAACTGTAGCCGGCGTTCCCGCGAACCTGATGGACACCGCCAGCGTGCGGGCGCGTGGCGCGTTCCTGCGGGATAATGCCCGCATGACCGCATCGCTCCGCATCGCCACGCGCAAGAGTCCCCTGGCCCTGTGGCAGACCGAACACGTGGCTGCGCGCCTGCGTGCGGAGCATCCGGGGCTCGACGTCTCGCTGGTGCCGCTGAGTACCCGCGGCGACGAGGTGCTCGACCGCTCGCTCGCCGCGATCGGCGGCAAGGGGCTGTTCCTCAAGGAGCTGGAGGTGGCGATGCAGCGCCACGGTGCCGACTGCGCGGTGCATTCGCTCAAGGACGTGCCGATGGAGCTCGAGCCCGGCTTCGTACTGCCGGCGATCCTGGCGCGGGCCGATGCCGCCGATGCCTTCGTCAGCAACCGTTTCGAGGGGATCGACGCCCTGCCGCCGGGCGCCCGTGTAGGCACCTCGTCGCTGCGGCGGCAGGCGCAACTGCGCGCGCGCCGCCCGGACCTGCAACTGCTGGACCTGCGCGGCAACGTGAACACGCGGCTGGCGAAGCTCGACGCCGGCGACTACGACGCGATCGTGCTCGCCTGTGCCGGCCTGCAGCGGCTCGGGTTCGAAGCGCGCATCCGCGCGCGTCTCGAAGCGCCGGACTGGTTGCCGGCACCCGCGCAGGGCGCGATCGCGATCGAATGCCGCAGGGACGCCTCCGCCGTGCAGGCGCTCCTTCGCGTGCTCGACGATGCGCCGACCCGGCGCTGTGTGGAGGCGGAGCGCGCGATGAACCGCGCACTGCACGGCAGCTGCCACGTGCCGGTGGCGGCGTTCGCGCGCGAGCGCGAAGGCCGGTTGCACCTGCAGGGGCTGGTCGGCAGCGCCGTCGACGGACGCCTGGTTCGCGCCGATGTGGTCGGCGACGAGGCGGAGGTGCTCGGCCGCGAAACCGCGCGCCGGCTGCTCGACGCCGGCGCCGGCGAACTGCTCGATCTGCCTGGCTGAGCAGGTGTCCGGCGTCGTTCGGGCGTCTGTGGAACAGCAGATTCGTTGGCGGAACGCCGGACAACGTACCGGAGCGCGGATGGAGACGGCCGAGCGCCGGCAATTGGCATCCCGGCAGGCTGGCGAGAAACCTGACGGGTGCCTCAGAAGGCGTAGCGCAGTCGCACCGAGCCCTCGCGATCGGTGCGCCCGTCGCCGCCGTTGCCGGCGCTGTCGTGGCGTACCTCCAGGTCCCCGAGCAGCGACCACTGCGGGTCGAGCTGCAGGTCGAGGCCGATCGTCTGGCGCACGAAGGCATTCTCGCGGCCGCGTTCCACCCGGACCTGCTGGTTGATCTCGGCGCGCTCGCCGACGCGCTGCGACAGCCGCAGCTGGCCGGTCGCCACCGGTCCCTGCGCCGCCGTCCCGTAGTTCGCATAAGGCTGCAGGCGATAGCCGGTACCGAACTCGATCTGGACCTGGGTCTGCCCGCTGCGCACGGGCTCGAGGCCATAGCGCGTGTCGACGAGGGCGGCGCCGCCGGTGGAATAGAACCAGTCGCGGCGCGACGCCGGCGAATGCAGGCCGATGTAGCGGCGCGTGGCCAGGCGGGGCAGGCGCTGCGGCTCGATCGCCGGAATCGCGCCCGGTACCGGCGCGCGGACAAGCGTGCGCCTCGTGACGCGCGAGGCGGTCCATTCGGCATCGGCGCAGGCCAAGCGCAGGCAGGGCTGACGCAGCGAAACCTGCCCGGAGGCGACCGCAATCGCCGCCGGCAGGGCCGGCGCTTCGGGCAAAGGCTGCATGAATACCGGCAGGCCGACCACGGCCAGCCACCAACTGGCGAACATCCCGACTCCGGTGGAAACGATTACCCGGGCATTGTGACGCGGCGCACCATGATTGCAAATGAACGGTGTGCCCGTAGGCCGGTTTCTACGTCCAGCGGCGACCGCGCGGGCGGGGCAGGATCAGAACGGGAAAAACCGCGGGATCAGGAGGATCGCGGCGGTGCAGAACACCACGTTGAGCGGCAGGCCGATGCGCACGAAATCGGAGAAGCGGTAGCCGCCGGCGGTGAAGACCATGGTGTTGGTCTGGTAGCTGATCGGCGTGGCGAAGCTGGTCGACGCCGCGAAGGCCACCGCGACCAGCAGCGGCTTCGGGTCGACGCCGAGCGATTCGGCCGCGGCCAGCGCGATCGGCACCACCAGCACCGCCGAGGCGTTGTTGCTCATGAACTCGGTGGCGATCGCCGTCATCAGGTACACCGCCGCCAGCGCCGCCAATGGCCCGTAGCCGCCGAGCGAATCGATCATGAACTCCGCGGCCAGCGCCGCGCCACCGGTCTTCTGCAGCGCGATGCCGAGCGGGATGATCCCCGCCAGCAGCAGGATCACCCGCCAGTCGATCGCGCGGTAGGCCTCGTCCGGATCGATCAGCCGGAACACCAGCAGCGCTCCGCAGCCGATCAGTGCGGCGACCACGATCGGCAGCCAGCCCAGCGCGACCGCGCCGATGGTGGCGATCATCACCAGCACCGACATCAGCGCGCGGAACACGTCGACCTTGGCTTCCTTGTGGGTGCCCAGCACGATCATGCCCTTGTCTGCGCGCAGGTCCTCGATCGCTTTCTCGGGGGCGTCGAGCAGCAGCACGTCGCCGACGCTGAGCTCGACATGGTCGAGCGGCTGGCGGATGTCGAGCAGCCGGCGATGGATGCCGTGGACGCGGGTCCGGTACATGTGCCCGAAGCGCATTCCCGCCAGGGTATGCCCGATCAGGTGCGAACCCGGGGAGACCATGGCCTCCACCTGCACCCGCCCGGCCGTGATGTCGCCGTCCAGGTCGCGCGAGACGTGATCGAACCGGAGCCTGCGCGCCTTGCGCACCGCCGCGATCTGCCTCCACTCGCCGCGCAGCAGCAACCGGTCGCCCTCTCGCACCACGGCGGCCTCGCCGTGGACCGGGTCGCCGTTGCGCAGGATCTCCAGGACCAGGACGTCGTCGATGGTCGCGGGCACCACCTGTTCGCGGCGCAGGTCGATGGCGTCGGAGTCCGCCGGCACCAGCAGTTCCGCGACGTAGCGGCCGACGTGCTCGGTGTCGTCGCTGCCGGGAATGCCGCGGTCGGGCAGCAGCCAGCGGCCCACCGTCATCAGGTAGAGCATGCAGATGCCGACGAAGACGATGCCCAGCGGCGCGAATTCGAACAGGGTGAAGCCGATGCCCGCCGATTCGCGCGCCATCGCGTCCACCAGCAGATTGGTCGAGGTGCCGATCAGGGTGCAGGCCCCGGCCGCCTGCGACATGTACGACAGGGGGATGAGGAACCTGGAGGGCGCCCACCTGTTGGCGGTGCTCGCGGCGATCACCAGCGGCAGGAACACGGCCACCGTGGCGGTGTTGTTGATGAAGGCCGAGACGCACGACACCAGCACCAGCATCAGCAGCAGGAACAGCCAGCGCCAGCGGATCTTCGAGAGCAGCTCGCCGATCGCCACCAGCGCGCCGTTGCGCTGCAGCGCCGCGCTCAGCACGAACATGGCCCCGACCATGACCGTGGCCTGGCTGCTGAAGCCCGAGAGCGCTTCGGGCACGGTGACCACGCCGCTCGCCAGCAGGGCGGTCATCACCAGCAGCGCCACCACGTCCATCCGCACCTTCTCGGTGACGAACAGGTAGATGGCGCCGGCCAGGATGGCCAGCGTCAGCCACAGGGCCATGCCGGCCTCCCGTGGCTCGGGGCGTGCGCGGCCGCGCCCGGTCGTGGCGGCCGGGATGCGGGGATGCGCGCCTGCGGCGCGGTTGCTGTCGTCCTGCTGGCCACGCCGATCCGCCGTCGTCCTTCATCCGTCCCGACGGACATGGTGGGACGCCTGCCGCGACGCTGCAATCCCGCGCGCCCGAAACCACGGCGCAATGCGCCCCGGGCGACGCCAACCGGTGGCCGACGGGCGCATAATCCGGCCATGGACCGATACGAACGCATCCTTTCCCTGCACCGCATCCTCAAGACCTCGCGCTACCCGGTGACGGTCGCGCGCCTGCAGCAGGAGCTCGAATGCTCGCGCGCCACGGTCTACCGCGACCTGGCGTTCCTGCGCGACGCGCTGATGGCGCCGGTGGTCGGCGACGGCGAAGCCGGCTTCCGCTACGACGCCGAGGAGGGCGGGCGTTTCGAGCTGCCCGGCCTGTGGCTCAATTCCGACGAGCTGCACGCGCTTCTGGCCGCGCAGCAACTGCTCTCGCGCAGCGGTGGCGGCGTGCTGTCGAATGCGCTGGCGCCGCTGCAGGCGCGCATCGACAAGCTGCTCGACGAGCACTCGGCCGGCAAGCACTGGCCGGTGGAACGTGTGCGGGTGATCCCGCACCGCGGCCGGCGCATGGACGAGCACGCGTTCCGCACCGTCTGTTCCGCGGTGCTGCAGCGCAAGCAGCTGGCGTTCGACTACCGCGCGCGCTCGACCGACGAGAAGACCCGGCGCACGGTGTCGCCGCAGCGCATCACCCATTACCGCGACAACTGGTACCTCGATGCCTGGGACCACGAGCGCGAGGCGCTGCGCAGCTTCTCGGTCGACCGCATCGGCGCCGCGCGCGTGCTCGATGCCGTCGCGCGCGATGTCGAAGAGACGCAGCTCGACACCCACCTGGCCGGCAGCTACGGCATCTTCTCCGGCCCGCCGAAAGGCGTGGCGACGATCGTGTTCAGCGCCAAGGCCGCGCGCTGGGTGGCCGACGAACACTGGCACTCGCAGCAGCAGGGCCGGCACCTGGCCGACGGCCGCTACGAGCTCAAGCTGCCCTACAGCGCATCGCGCGAACTGCTGATGGACGTGCTGCACTACGGCGCGGACGCCGAGATCGTCGAGCCGCCGGCGCTGCGCGAGCAGGCCAAGTCGCTGCTCCAGCTCGCCCTGTCGAACTACGACCGCTGATGGCGGTGGGCGAGGCAGCGGAAGGCGCGCCGTCGCGGGCGCAGCGCGAGCGCATCGCGCTGGTGCTCGGCGCCGGCGGCGCGCGCGGGCTGGCGCAGATCGGCGTGATCGAGGTGCTGGAGGAACGCGGCTTCCGGATCGACGCGGTCTGTGGTTCTTCGAGCGGCGCCCTGGTTGGCGGCATCTTCGCCGCGGGCAGGCTGCGCGAATTCGACGAGAGGCTGCGTGCCATGTCGCGACGCGACTTCCTGCGCCTGCTCGACCCCGGCTGGCGGCGCTCGGGCCTGCTGCGCGGCCTGCGCCTGGTCGAGGCGATGCGCGAGGTGGTCGGCGATCCGCTGATCGAGTCGTTGCCGGTGGAGTTCACCGCGGTCGCGGTCGACCTGCAGCGCCAGCGCGAGGTCTGGATCCGCGATGGGCGGCTGTGGGACGCGCTGCGCGCCTCGTTCGCGATCCCGGGGCTGTTCACCCCGCACCGGATCAATGGGCGCGCGCTGGTGGACGGGGGGCTGCTGGCGCCGTTGCCGATCGCGGCGACGCGGATGTCGGACGCGCACCGGCTGGTCGCCGTCGACATGCACGGCTGGCCGCGTCGCCCGCCCGGCGAGCCCGCGCAGCCGCAGGCCGGCGAAGATCCGTCCCTGGCCGGGCGCTTCGGCGACTGGCTCGAACGCGCGGCCCTGCGCATGGCCGATGGCGAGGACACCGCCGTCGATCGCGACGCGCTGCGCATGGGACTGCCCGAGATCATGTCGCGGTCGCTGGACACGATGCAGGCGCAGATCGCACGCGTGCAGCTGGCGATGGATCCGCCCGAACTGCTGATCCGGATCCCGCGCGATGCCTGCCAGTTCTACGAGTTCTGGCGCGCCGCGGAGCTGATCGACCTCGGGCGCGCCACCGCGACCAGGGCGCTCGACACTGCCGGCTACTGATAGCGCGGCGGCATCGTCCGCGGGCGCCGGGAAGGCGTCGCAGTCCCTGAGATGACGGCCGGCGAGGCTGTGCGCCACGACAGGAGCGACCGCCATGACCCGAACCGAAGCCCGTCCCCCACGCCGCGACGCCCTTCCCGTCGTCGAGCGGCTGCTGCTCGGCACCTTGTTCCTGGCCGCGGTCGTCCTGCTGTCGTTTCCCGCCGCGCGCGGCGCCGGCCAGATGCTCGGCTGGACGCCGTTCTGGCTGCTTGCGCTCCCGGCCACCAGCCTGCTTGCGACGCGACTGCTGGCGTGGTCGCGCCGCGGCGTCGCGACCGGAGCCGCAGTGGCGCTGCCGTCGCGTCGCCGTGCGCCGGCGATACCGGGCGCGCGTCGCCGCGCCATGCCACGGCGACAGGCCGCGCGCGCACTCGCGGCGATCGCGCTGCGCTGAGTCTTCGTCTTCCGGGTGGGCCCAGGGACGGGCTTGTCCGGGAACCGGGAATCGTGTTGGCGCGCCGATGCCGCTGCATGCTGGTCCAGCCCTCACCCTGCCCCCTGCCGCAACGGGTGGGCTCCCCGCCGATGTGCGGCTCCTGGCGCCGCTGCTGTCCGGGCGGGTACGCAGACAGCGGGCCGCGCCCGGAGCATCGCGTACCGGCTAGCGCAGCACCAGCGGTGGCTCCCCGCCGACGATCACCACGTCCGCAGGGCGGCGCGCGAACAGGCCCACCGCGACCACGCCCGGAATCTGGTTGAGTTCGGCCTCCAGCGCGACCGGATCGACGATACGCAGGCCATGCACGTCCAGCACCCAGTTGCCGTTGTCGGTGACCACGCCCTCGCGCCACACCGGTTGCCCGCCGGTCCTGGCCAGGACTTCGCGCGCCACCAGGCTGCGCGCCATCGGGATCACCTCGATCGGCAGCGGGAAGCGGCCGAGCACGTCGACCTGCTTGGCCGGGTCGATGATGCAGACGAAGCGCGTACTGGCCTGGGCGATGATCTTCTCGCGCGTCAGCGCCGCGCCGCCGCCCTTGATCAGCCGCCTGTGCGGATCGCATTCGTCGGCGCCGTCCACGTACAGCGGCAGCGGGCCGGCGGCATTGAGGTCGAGGACCTCGATCCCGTGCCGGTGCAGACGCTCCGTGCTCTGCTCCGAGCTGGACACGGCGCCGGCGATGCGGTCGCGGATCCGCCCCAGCGCATCGATGAAGAACGCGACCGTCGAGCCGGTGCCGACCCCGACGACCATGCCGTCCTCGACGAACTCGATGGCTTTTTCGCCGGCCAGGCGCTTGGATTCGGACATGGGTTGTGGGGATTGGTGACTGGTGATTCGTGATTAGGGGTCGAAATTCGCGGTGCAGGCTGTCATCCCGAGCGCAGCGAGGGATCCGGGCGACGTGGCATCGGGAGCGAGATCCCTCGCTGCGCTCGGGATGACACGGGCTTCTTCCGAATCACCAACCACGAATCCCCCGGATCACCGGTCACCGCTACTCGAGCGCCAGCAGCACTTTCCACTGCGCCGCGGTCACCGGCATCACCGACAGCCGCGTGCCCTTGCGGATCAGCGCGAATTCCTCTCCCAGCGCCTCGGCGTGACCGCGGATCTCGTCCAGCGGGATGCCGCGATCGAACTTGCGGACGAACTTCACGTCCACCAGGTCCCAGCGCGGCTGTTCCTGCGTCGCCTTGGGGTCGTAGTACTTGGACTTCTTCCTGAACTGGGTCGGATCGGGATAGGCGGTGCTCGCCACCTCGCCGATGCCGTAGATCCCCGGCACCTGCGTATTGGAGTGGTAGAACAGCACGCCGTCGCCGACCTGCATCTGGCGCATGAAGTTGCGCGCCTGGTAGTTGCGCACGCCGGTCCAGGGCTCGGTGCCGACGCGCTCGAGGTCGTCGATCGAGAAGTCGGTCGGCTCGGATTTCATCAGCCAGTAGCGCTTGCGGGAACTCATGCGGGGACCAGGAAGGTGTCGGATTCGGTGCAGACCGCGTCGAGCGGGATGTCCCAGGGTTCGGACGGGATCGCGTCGGCCTGCTGCATGGAGAACGCCGCGCCCACCAGCCGCGGCGGGCCGGCTTGCGCGGCACGGAACGCGAAGCTGCGATCGTACCAGCCGCCGCCCATGCCGAGCCGGTGTCCGCGCGCGTCGAACGCCACCAGCGGCACGATGGCGAGTCCGAGCGCGGACGGTGGCAGCAGGGCGTCGGCAGGCACCTGCGGCTCGGGGATGCCGTAGCGGTTGTTCGCCAGCGGCGCGCCCGGCGTCCATGGCGCGAAGCGCAACGTCCGGTCCCCGTGCAACACCGGCAGGCAGTAGCGCACGCCCCCGGGCAGGCGCAACTGCCAGGCGTGCAGCGCGATCTCGCCGTCCATCGCCCAGTAGCCGCCGACGAAGCCGGAGCGCGGGGCGAAGGGCAATGCCAGGAGCCGTTCGGCCAGCGGCTCGGCCGCGGCGATGCGCGCGGGCGCCGGCAGCGCGCGACGGCGCGCGCGCATCTCGCGTCGCAGCGCGTCGCGTTCAGACGTCATCGAGGGATTGCGCGGGGGTCATGCCCGCCATTGTGCCGGGGGCGGCATGGCCGCCGGAAGCGCGGCGTGCGAAGCGGCCTGGCGGTTCCGCCCGATGGGGCGTCGAGTCCGCCGCAGAATGGATACGTCCTCCGCCATGCCGATGCCTGCGAAACGACCTTGAACCCGGGGTTCAAGTGGGAGCGTTCGGTTTCCATCGGGCTTCCCGCTACAAGGCGGACCTGCACTCCCGGATTCCTCGCGCCCCCGTGGTCGTCATTAAGGGACAAGGCGAATGTTGCGCATGCCGTCGGACAGGGCAGAGGACGCGAATGCAGTATAGCCCGCCGCCATTTCCTGCCAAGCCCGTTCGTCGGCAGTGGCATGCCGCGGTTCATGCCGCGCATGCGCGGCATCAGCGCGCGTCGATCAGGCCGTCGAGCTTGCGCTGCAGGTCCTCGAGCAGGCGCGCCATCTCGCGATCGCGCTGCTCGTTCTCCACCCTCACCTGCTGAAGTTCGTGCGCGAGGTTGAGTGCCGCGAGCACCGCGACCCGGTCCACCGCCGCCATGCGGTTGCTGCCGCGCACCTCGCGCATGCGCCCGTCGAGCAGTTTCGCCGCGGCCATCAGGCTTTCGCGCTCGTCGGCGGCGACGCCGACGGTGTACTCGCGGTCGAGGACGTGGACGCTGACCGCTTCGCTGGTGCCGCTCATGCGCGCGCGCTCACGTGTGCTGTTCCAGCGACTTGAGCCGCGCGATCATCGCCTCCACCCGCGAACGCGCCTGCTCGTTCTTGGCCAGCAGCTGCGAGCGCTCGCCGGAGATCTGCTCGTGCTGCTGGCGCAGCGACCGGTTCTCCTCGGCCAGCTTCTGGGCGCGCTCGACCAGCGCGTCGATGCGCCCGGTCAGGGCGCGGAGCTGGGCGATGACGTCCGGGCGGTCCATATCGGCACGATAGGCAGCGGGCAGGGGGCGGTCAAGGCGCCGCCAGCGACCGCGGCGGCGTCGCCTCCTGGGCCGGGGGTCGCCAGTTGCGGATGAAGGCCAGGCAGGTATGGGCGTCGAGCGGTTGCGACAGCCAGAATCCCTGCACCTCGTCGCACTGCTGGCCGCGCAGGAAGCGGACCTGGGCCTCGGTTTCCACGCCCTCGGCGACCACGTTCAGGCCCAGGGAGTGGGCCATGGTGATGACCGTGCTGGTGATCGCGGCGTCTTCCGGGTCGTGGGTGAGGTCGCCGATGAAGGCCTTGTCGATCTTGATCGTGGTGATCGGCAGCCGTTTGAGGTAGGCCAGCGAGGAATATCCGGTGCCGAAATCGTCGATCGCCAGCGAGACGCCCAGTTTCCGGAACGCCTGCAGCTTGGCCGCCGTGTGCTCGGCATTGGCCATCAGCACGCTCTCGGTGAGCTCGAGCTCGAGCGCGCTCGGCGGCAGGTCGATGTCGGCGAGCACCCGGCTCACCACCTCCGGGAAATCGCCGCGCAGCAACTGCAGCACCGAGACGTTGACCGAGACGGTGAGGTCGGTCAGACCGTGCTGGCGCCAGCGCTGCAGGGTCAGGCAGGCCTCGCGCAGCACCCATTCGCCGATTTCCAGGATCAGGCCGCTTTCCTCGGCCATCGGGATGAAGTCCGCCGGCGGGATCTCGCCGTGCTCGTCGCTGTGCCAGCGCAGCAGCGCCTCGACCCCGGTGATCCGGCCTTCGGCCAGCGCCAGCTGCGGCTGGAACACCAGCCGCAGCTCGCCGCGGTCGAGCACCTTGCGCAGCGCGCCGGAAATGGTGGCGCGCTGGCGCACCACCACGTCCATCGCGTCGTCGTAGCGCATGAAGGTGCGCCGGCCCGCGGCCTTGGCCTGGTACATCGCGGTGTCGGCCTGCTTGAGCAGCTCGGTCGGCACGTGGGCGTGGTCGGGGTAGAGGCTGATGCCGATCGAGGGCGAGATCGCGATCTCGCGTCGGTCGTCGAGCAGCAGCGGCGCCTCGAACGCCATGATGATCTCGCGCGCCACCCGGTCGGCCTCTTCCGGGGTCTCCAGGTTCTCCAGCACCACCGTGAACTCGTCGCCGCCCAGGCGCGCGACGGTGTGGTGCATGCCCACGGTCTGCTGCAGGCGCGCGGCGGCCGCGCGCAGGATCCGGTCGCCGGCGGCGTGGCCGAGCGAATCGTTGACGTCCTTGAAGCGGTCCAGGTCGAGGAACAGCACCGCGATCCGGTTGTCCTCGCGATGCGCGCGCACGATCGCGCGCGACAGGCGCTCCGAGAGCAGCGAGCGGTTGGGCAGGTTGGTCAGGGTGTCGAAGTTGGCGAGGTAGCGCAGCTCCTGCTCGGCGCGCTTCTGCTGGGTGATGTCGTTGAGCACCGCCACGTACAGGATCAGCTGGCCGTTCTTGTCGTAGACCGTGCTCGACTCGATCTGGCACAGGAACTCCTCGCCGTCCTTGCGCCGCTGCCAGATCTCGCCGTTCCAGCGACCCTTGCGCCGGATCTGCTCGCGGATGTGCTGGTAGAAGGCGGCGTCGTGCTGGAGGCTGTCGAGCACGCTGGAATTGCGGCCGATCACGTCCTCCTCGTCGTAGCCGGTCATGCGCAGGAACGCCGGGTTGACCGAGACGAAGTCGAAGTTGCGGTCGATCACCGCCACCGCCTCGTTCATGCTGCGCAGCACTTCGCTGGAGATGCGCAGTTCGCGCTCGGCCGCGCGGGTGCCGGTGATGTTGAGCGCGGTGCCGGCGATCCGCCGGATGTGGCCCTGCGGGTCGCGCGCCACCGCGCGTCCGCGGGCGCGCATCCACACCCAGCCGCCCTTGGCATCGGCCACGCGCAGCTCGGCGAGGAAGGTGTCGGTGTGGCCGGCGAGGTAGTCCTCAACGCGCTGGCGCACCATCGGCAGGTCGTCGGGATGGACCACGTCGCCCACCGCCGAGATCTCCTCGGCCAGCTCCCCGGACGGGTTCTCGCGGGACTCCGCGGCCAGACGGTGGATGTTGCCGTTGCCGACGTCGTAGGCCCAGTAACGCTCCCCGGTCGCCCAGAGCGCGAGCTTCAGGCGCTCCTCGCCGTCGCGCAGGCGATCGATGTAGGACCGCTCGCTCTGTCGCCGCCGCAGGCTGATGAACAGCAGGGCGAGCAGCAGCAGCGACGCGACCACCGCCGCGAGCAGCAACTGCAGGTCCCCCGGATTGGTCGGCACGCGGAGAACCCCTGCGCTTTGCGTCCTTGAATGACCGAGTGTAGGCGCCCGCGGCGGCCGGCAACAAGCGGCGGCGCGTCCGGCGTGGACATGCGATGGCGCATGGTCGCATGCAGCGGCGCGGACGACGTTCTAGACTTGTCGCATCCGCAGGAGGAACCATCCGTGTCCGAGCCCTTGCCGCCGCTTCAGGACGTCGATTCGGCCAGTCGCGACCGGCGGCTGGGCGTGGGCGCCAGCGAGCTGCACGGCGCGCTCTGCGGCTGGCTGGCCGGCGGCGGTTCCGATGGTCCCGACTGGCTCGGCAAGGTGCTGGTGGACCAGGAACTGGCGCCGGTCGCCCCGGGCGATACGCTCGACCGGTTGCGCGCGGCCACGGCGTCGCAGCTGGAGGATCGCGACTTCGGTTTCGCGCTGCTGCTGCCCGATGACGAGGCGTCGTTGCTGGTGCGCAGCGGCGCGCTGTTCGACTGGTGCCGCGGTTTCGTCGGCGCGTTCGGGCTGGCGGCCGGCGCGTCGCCGCCACTGTCGGAGGAGGGCGGCGAAGCGCTCGCCGACCTGGTGCGCCTGGCCGCGGCCGCGCCCGAGGCGGGCGGCGACCAGGAGGACGAGGACGCGCTGGCCGAGATCGAGGAATACGTGCGGGTGGCGGCGCTGCTGCTGCATGGCGACTGCACCCTGGGTCCGCGTCATCGCGGGCGCCTGAACTAGGGGCGGTGGCGATGCGCGCGGTCACCGGGATCCCGGCCCAGGGCTATGTCCGCCGTCGCCGGCAGCTGATGCGGATGGCGGGCGAGGACGCGATCCTGGTGCTGCCCTCCGCGCCGGAGCGGGTCCGCAGCCGCGATACCCACTATCCGTATCGGCAGGATTCCGACCTGTGGTACCTCACCGGGTTCCCGGAGCCGGAGGCGGTGCTGGTGCTGGTGCCCGGCCGCCGCCATGGCGAGGCGTTGCTGTTCTGCCGCGAACGCGATCCCGAACGCGAGGGCTGGGACGGACCGCGTGCCGGGCCGGAAGGTGCGGTAGAGGCCTACGGCATGGACGATGCCTATCCGATCGACGACCTCGACGAGATCCTGCCGGGCCTGCTCGAAGGCCGCACCCGGGTCTACTACCACTTCGGGCTCGACACCGAGTTCGACCTCAAGCTGATCGGCTGGCTCAACCGGGTGCGCGCGCAGGTGCGTCTCGGGGCGCAGCCGCCACACGAGTTCCTGGAGCTGGGCCACCTGCTCGACGAGATGCGGCTGTTCAAGTCGCGCGACGAGCTGAAGCTGATGCGCCGCGCGGCGCGGATCAGCGTGCAGGCGCACGAGGCGGCGATGCGCGCGGCCCGGCCGGGCGTCCACGAGTACGAGCTGCAGGCGGAACTGGAACGCGTGTTCCGCGCCGCCGATGCGGAGCCCGCCTACGCCAGTATCGTCGGCGCCGGCGCCAATGCCTGCGTGCTGCATTACCGCGCCAACCGCGGGCAGGCGCGCGACGGCGACCTGGTGCTGGTGGATGCCGGCGCCGAATACCGCGGCTACGCCGCCGACATCACCCGCACCTTCCCCGCCAACGGCCGCTACACCCGGGAGCAGCGTGCGCTGCACGACCTGGTCGCGGCGGCGCAGGCCGCGGCGCTGGCGCAGGCGCGCCCGGGCGTGCCCTACGAGGCCGGGCACCATGCCGCGGTCGAGACGCTGACCGAAGGCCTGCTGTCGCTCGGCCTGCTCAAGGGCAAGCTGGAGAAGACCATCGCCGACGGCGGCTACAAGCGCTATTACCGCCACAAGACCGGGCACTGGCTCGGCCTGGACGTGCATGACGTCGGCGACTACCGCATCGATGGAGAATCGCGCCTGCTGGAACCGGGAATGGTCTTCACCATCGAACCGGGGCTCTACGTTCCGGTCGACGACACCGGCGTGCCGGCGAAATGGCGCGGGATCGGCATCCGCATCGAGGACAACGTGGCGATCACGCAGGATGGCCACGAACTGCTGACGCAAGGGCTGGCACGCAGCGCGGACGAGATCGAAGCGTTCATGGCGGCACGTTGAGGGCCGCGGCCAGGCTCGTGTCGACATGCGCGCGGATGAGCCGGGCACGGCCGAAGCCCCATCGGTCATCGCGATGGGGCGCACTGCCGGTGGGTCCCGGGTGCGCTTCGCTTACCCGGGCTACGGGCTGGCGCGCAGCGCGGAGGAGATCGAGGCGTTCATGGCGGCGCGTTGATCACGGCTGCCGCCCGAAGCGGACGGGTGCCGGCGGGGCAGGCGAAGGTCCTGCCTGCCAGGTGCTCGCGGCTCAGCCCGCGAGCAATGTGCGCAGCGCGCCATAGTCGTTCGCGAGCCGCGACGACGTCGCCGGGCGTGCGAGGCACTCCGCCAGTGCCGCCGGCAATTGCACCGGATGTCCCACCAGCGGTTCGACGATGCCCTCGAACTTGGCCGGATGCGCGGTGGCCACCACCGCCCAGGGCCGTGCGTCCCCGGACGCGCGCAGGTCTTCCAGCAGCTTCAGACCGGTCGCGGTGTGCGGGCAGGCGACGATGCCGTGGCGTGCCGGCGCGTCGCGGATGGCGTCGCGGATGGTCGCGTCGTCGATCGAACGGGCGATGAAGGCGGCGCGCAGCGCGGCATCGTCCGCGTGCCAGTGCCGCAGCCGCTCGAAGTTGCTCGGCGCGCCGACGTCCATCGCGTTGGCCAGCGTGGCACGGGTGGGCTGGGCGGTATAGTCGCCACCGGAAAAGTAGCGGGGCAGGGTGTCGTTGGCGTTGCAGGCCAGGCGGATCTCGCCGACCGCTGCGCCCATCGCCCGCGCCACGAACGCGGCGCTGGCGTTGCCGAGATTGCCGGTGGGCACGATGAAGTTGAGTGGCTGGCCGTGGCGGGCATGGAAGCTGGTCGCCGCGTGCGCGTAGTAGGCCGCCTGCGGCAGCAGCCGGCCGAGGCTGATGCTGTTGGCCGAACCCAGCGGCACCCGTGCGCGCAGCGCCTCGTCCGACAGCGCCTGCTTGGCCAGGCGTTGGCAGTCGTCGAAGCTGCCGTCGACGCGGTACGCGGCGACGTTGTCGCCCCAGCACTCCAGGCCATGCGCCTGTCGCGGCGAGACCTTGCCCTCCGGATACAGGATCAGCACCCGGAACCCCTCTCGGCGATGGAACGCGGAGGCGACCGCCGCGCCGGTGTCGCCGGAAGTCGCGACGACGATCGTGGTCGGTGGCGCGTCCGGATCGCGCAGGGCCTCCAGCGCGCGCGCGAGGAAGCGCGCGGCGTAGTCCTTGAACGCGGCGGTGGGGCCGTGGAACAGTTCCAGCAGATGGTCGCCCGTCCCTCCGAGCGGTTGCAGCGGCGCGTCGAAGCAGAAGGCGTCGGCGCAGATCGCGTCGAGCCGCCCGCGCAGGGCGGAAGCGGTGAAGTAGGGCGACAGGGTGCGCGTCGCCATCGCCGCGAGCGTCGTCGCAGGCGCGGAAAAGTCGGGCCGCGGGAACCGTTCGGGCACGTAGAGGCCGCCGTCGGGCGCCAGTCCGGCGACGAGGGCGACATCGATGGACGTCGGTGGAACCTGTCCGCGGGTGCTGGTGAACTGCATGGAACGCAAGGCCTCGTTGTGCGGGTTCTAGGGGGAATGCCGGAAACACCAGCGTAAGGGTCGACTTTTCTCCGCGCTGCCGCGATGCGGCTGTGCCCTGGCGAAAAAGTCGACCCCGACCGTCGATCGCCGGCCCGCCACCGGTCCGGTCAGGAAAGCACCTCGGCACGTGGCGCGTTGACCGGGGTCACGTACGCACGCGCCTCGAACCCGGCCTCGACGAACGCCCCGCGCATGGCCGGGGCCGCGGCATCGGCTTCCGCCTTCGAGGCGAACCAGGCGAACACGCTGGGGCCGCCGCCGGAGATGCTGGCGCCGAGCGCCCCGTTCGCGAGCGCCGCCTCCTTCACCTGCGCGAAGCCCGGGATCAGCGGTGCGCGCCGCGGCTCGACCAGCACGTCGTGCAGGCCGTCGCGGATCAGCGCCGCGTCGCCGCGCTGCAATCCGAGCAGGAACTGGGCCAGGTGCGAGGTCTGCTCGACCACCGTGTGCAGCGGGTAAGGCTCGGCGAGCACCGCACGCGAGCGTCGCGTCTCGAGCATCTGGTCGGGGTGCACCACCACCGCGTGCAGCCAGTCCGGGGCATCGAGGCGCAGCGCGCGGGTGGCGGTCGCCAGCGCCACGCCACCGAGCAGCATCGGCGCGACGTTGTCGCCGTGGCGGCTGCCGCTCGAGATCGATTCGCCGGCGAGCGCGCACCCGTACAGCGCTTCGCGCGGCAGCGGTGCATCGAGCAGCGCGTTCGCCGCGACCAGCGCAGCCACGCAGGATGCGGCCGAACCGCCCAGCCCGGAGCCCAGCGGGATGCCCTTGTCCAGGGTCAGGGCGAAGCCGAACGGCAGCGCCAGCGCCTGGCGCAGCGCGATCAGTGCGCCGCCCGCGGTGTTGCGCGCGGGCTCCAGCGGCAGTTGCTCGACGCCGGCGATGGTGCCGTGGATCGCCTCGATGCGCACCACCGGCTCGTCGATCCGGTGCACGGTCGCCACGTCGCGCGGACCGTCGACCGCGTGGCCCAGCAGGTCGAAGCCGACGCCGATGTTGCCGACGCTGGCCGGCGCGAACGCACTCGCGGATGTCCTCATGCGTGCGCGCCGATGCCGTTGCTGAGCGAATGCGCGATCGCCAGCACGTCGCCGAACACGCCGGCCGCGGTGACCTGCGGGCCGGCGCCCGGTCCCTGCACCACAAGCGGATTGCTGGCGTAGCGTGCGGTGGTGAACTGCACCAGGTTGTCGGTCAGGCGGGTGTGGCAGCAGACGTGCGCGGCCGGCAACGCGACCACGCCGACGCGGGCGCCGTTGCCGCGCGACAGATGCGCGATGTGGCGCAGGGCCAGCCCGCCTGCGTTGGCCTCGTCCAGGCGCGCCTGCATCGGCGCATCGAGCTCCTCCAGCCGCGCCAGGAATTCGTCGCGCGATACCTCCTGCAGGTGCGCGGGCACCAGGCTTTCGATCGCCACGTCGTCCAGCGAGAGTGCCTGTCCCGCCTCGCGCGCGAGGATCACCAGCTTGCGGGCCACGTCGAGGCCGGAGAGGTCGTCGCGTGGATCGGGTTCGGTGTAGCCGAGCTCGCGTGCCTCGCGCACCAGTGCCGAGAACGGCCGGCTGCCGTCGTAGCTGTTGAACAGCCACGCCAGCGTGCCCGAAAGCATGCCGTCGATCGCCTCGAGCTCGTCGCCGGTATCGAGCAGGTTGCGCAGGGTCTGGATCACCGGCAGGCCGGCGCCGACCGTGGCCTCGTACATGAAGCGGGCGCCGCCGTTGCGCTGGGCCTCGCGGATCGCGACATGGCGCGACCAGTCGCCGCTGCCCGCATGCTTGCTGGGCGTGACCACGTGGATGCCGGCCGCCAGCCATTCGGGATAACGTCGCGCGATCGCGTCGCTGCCGCTGCAATCGACGATCAGCGCATGCGGCAGGTGCTCGGCGCGAACGTGCGCGGCGAAGGCGTCGGCATCGAAGGCCTGGGTGGTCATCCCGGTCAGGCGCGCGACCGCTTCGTCGGGATGGATGGCGAAATGGTCCAGCGCCATGTAGCCGCTGTTGGCGATGCCGCGCAGGCGCAGGTCGACCTGGGAGGCGGCCCGCAGCTTCGGCAGCACCGCCGCCATCTGCGACAGCAGCGCGCGGCCGACCTGTCCCGGGCCGATTACGCCCACCGACACCGTCTGCGGCGACAGCCAGAACGCGGAGTGCGCGGCGCGCAGCGCGCGGGTGGCATCGGCATCGGCGATGGCGACTGAGATATTGCGTTCGCTCGCGCCCTGCGCGATCGCGCGGATGTTCACCCGCGACTGCGCCAGCGCCGCGAACAGCCGCGCCGCCACGCCGGGCATGCCGACCATGCCGTCGCCGACCGCGGCGAGGATGGCGATGCCGGGAGTGACGTTCACCGCCTGGGTGCGCGCGTCGGCCATGGCATCGGCGAATGCCGCCTCGACGGTGGCGCGCGCATGCTCGACCTGGCTGGCGCGTACCACGCAGCAGATCGAATGCTCGGACGAGCCCTGGGAGATCATCGTCACCGAGACGCCGGCCCCGTGAAGCGCGGCGAAGAGTTTCTCCGCCGTGCCCGGCACGCCGACCATGCCGTTGCCCACCAGCTCGAGCACCGCCATCTCGCGGACGATCGTGAGACCCTTGACCAGGCTGTCGTCGTCGCCATGCTCCAGCCGCTCGACGATGCGGGTGCCGGGCGCGGATGGGTTGAGGGTGTTGCGGATGCACAGCGGGATGCCGCGCGACTGGACCGGCGCCAGGGTCTGCGGATGCAGCACCTTGGCGCCGAAGTAGGCCAGTTCGCAGGCTTCGGCGTAGGTCATCGACGGCAGGCACACCGCATCGGGCACCAGCCGCGGGTCGGCCGACAGCACGCCGTCGACGTCGGTCCAGATCACCAGCTCGCCGGCGTCGAACAGGTTGGCGAAGATCGCGGCGGAGTAATCGCTGCCGTTGCGTCCGAGGGTGGTGCTGCGGCCCGCCAGGTCGCGGGCGATGAAACCGGTGACCACGACGCGGATGGGCTGGTGGCGGGCGCGCCAGTCGGCGAAACGCTCGCGCGAGGCATCCCATTCGACGCCGGCGCCCATTTCGCCCGGATGCACGACCAGCACCTCGCGCGCATCGAGCCTTTGCCAGCCGGCGGGCTCGCCGCCGAGCGCCGCCTGCACCAGGCGCGAGGACACCAGCTCGCCGAGGCCGTGCACCTGCGCGACCAGCGGCGCGGTGTCGCCGGTCGCGGACGCCAGCGCCAGCAGGTCGTCGCGCAGGCCGTCGAAGTCGCGGGTGACCGCATCGCGCAGGCCATGACGGGAGGAGGGGTCGATCGCGTCCGCGGCCAGCAGGTGGCGCTCGCGCAGGACGGACCAGTCCGCGCTCCAGTCCTGGCCGCAAGCGGCCTGGGTTGCCATCGCGACCAGGGCGTTGGTGGTGCCGGCCATCGCCGAGACCACGACCACGCGCACGTCCGCGCCATCGTCGACCAGTGGTGCCAGGGACAGGATGCGGATGGCGTCGGCGACGCTGCTGCCGCCGAACTTGTGGACGCGGGTGGCGGTCGCCGGGTGCAGCGCGGCGAGCACCGACGAGGCAGCTGAGGAAACGGCATCGCCAAGGGTCTGGGACGGCGCGGACGACATGCTGGGGAAGCTCCGGTTGGGGCTCCGCGTCCGGTCGGGTGGGAAGCCGTGCGGCCCGCACCCGGATCGGGTGCGGAGCGGCGTGGTGATCAGTCCTGCACGCGCGTCCGCACCCCGGTCCGAATGGTACCGGTGGTGGCGAAAATCGTCGCAACCGCAACCGCAACCGAACCGCGGCGTGCGGCGTCGGTGCGTATGGCGGCGGTGGCGGCTGCGTTCGGCATGGCCGGCATGAATACCGGACAATGATGCGGCGCGTCAAGGCGGCAATTCGCTTGCGTCGGCAACCATCGCCGGGCGCACGCCGCAGCGTGGCGATGGCCGGAACGGCCCAGGCCGGCGTCCACGGGCGCAGCAAGCGATCCGGCACCTCCCGCGGATGCCTGCAGCCGCGCCTGCCTTGCGCGTCGGTGGGGTCGCAGGCGGGTGGCGCGCGGCGCGCGGCCGGAGTCTAATAGACAGTGAAGCGGGGGTACCCGCCGCCGGCATGCCGGCGGCAGGTTGAGACAGTCCCTTCGAACCTGATCCGGTTCAGACCGGCGTAGGGAAGCTTCGCCACGGCACCCGTCACGCCGTTGCGCCTTCGCTTCGTTCGCGGCCTGCGAATCCCTCGCGGCCGGCGTACCGGACGATGCCGATGAACGCAGTGCCCGCCTCGCTGATCCAGCAGACCGACCATTTGTCCGGGTCGGTCACCAGCCCGATTCCCGGCTCGCGCAAGATCTTCGTCGAAGGTTCGCGCGCCGACCTGCGCGTGCCGATGCGCGAGATCGCCCTGGCCCAGACGCCGACCCTGTTCGGCGGCGAGGACAACCCGCCGGTCACGGTGTACGACACTTCGGGGCCGTATACCGATCCGGAGGCGCGCATCGACCTGTCGCTGGGGCTGCCGGCGCTGCGCGCGCGCTGGATCGCGGAGCGCGGCGACACCGAGGCCTTGCCGTCGCTGAGTTCCGAGTTCGGCCGCTCGCGCGAGAACAACGCGAAGCTCGATGCCGTGCGCTTCCCGAACCGCCTGTTGCCGCGGCGCGCGAAGGCCGGCGCCAATGTCAGCCAGATGCATTACGCCAGGCGCGGCATCGTCACGCCGGAGATGGAGTTCGTCGCCATCCGCGAGAACCAGCGCCTCGACGCGGTGCGCGATGCCGGGCTGCTGGTCCAGCATCCGGGCGAAAGCTTCGGCGCGAGCATCCAGAAATTCATCACCCCGGAGTTCGTGCGCGACGAGATCGCGCGCGGCCGCGCGATCCTGCCCAACAACATCAACCATCCCGAAAGCGAGCCGATGATCATCGGCCGCAACTTCCTGACCAAGATCAACGCCAACATCGGCAATTCGGCGGTGAGTTCCGGGATCGCCGAGGAAGTGGAGAAGCTGGTCTGGGCGATCCGCTGGGGCGGCGACACGGTGATGGACCTGTCCACCGGCAAGCACATCCACGAGACCCGCGAGTGGATCATCCGCAACTCGCCGGTGCCGATCGGCACGGTGCCGATCTACCAGGCGCTGGAAAAGGTCGACGGACGTGCCGAGGAACTGACCTGGGAGATCTTCCGCGACACCCTGGTCGAGCAGGCCGAGCAGGGCGTGGACTACTTCACCATCCACGCCGGCGTGCTGTTGCGCTACGTGCCGCTGACTGCGAAGCGCGTGACCGGCATCGTCTCGCGCGGCGGTTCGATCATGGCCAAGTGGTGCCTGGCCCACCATCGCGAGAGCTTCCTGTACGAACATTTCGAGGACATCTGCGAGATCATGAAGGCCTACGACGTGGCCTTCTCGCTGGGCGACGGCCTGCGCCCCGGCTGCATCGCGGATGCCAACGACGCCGCGCAGTTCGGCGAGCTGGAAACGCTGGGCGAGCTGACGAAGGTCGCGTGGAAGCACGATGTCCAGACCATGATCGAAGGCCCCGGCCACGTGCCGATGCAGCTGATCAAGGAGAACATGGACAAGCAGCTGCGCGAGTGCGGCGAGGCGCCGTTCTACACGCTCGGGCCGCTGACCACCGACATCGCGCCCGGTTACGACCACATCACCAGCGCCATCGGCGCGGCGATGATCGGCTGGTTCGGCACCGCGATGCTGTGCTACGTGACGCCCAAGGAGCACCTGGGCCTGCCCAACCGGCAGGACGTGCGCGACGGGATCATGACCTACAAGATCGCCGCGCATGCCGCGGACCTGGCCAAGGGCCATCCCGGCGCGCAGGTGCGCGACAACGCGTTGAGCAAGGCGCGCTTCGAGTTCCGCTGGGAAGACCAGTTCCACCTCGGCCTGGATCCGGAGAAGGCCAGGGAATTCCACGACGAGACCCTGCCCAAGGACGCGCACAAGCTGGCGCACTTCTGCAGCATGTGCGGCCCGCATTTCTGTTCGATGAAGATCACCCAGGACGTGCGCGACTACGCCGCGGCGCAGGGGATGGACGAGGCGCAGGCGTTGCGGGCCGGGATGGAGGAGAAGTCGGCCGAGTTCCGGGAACAGGGGGCGGAGGTCTACCGGCCCGGCTGACGCCTGGGCGGGCCGGCCCGGCGGCGCGCCCGGACGGGTGTCCGGGCCACCCGGTGCGCAGCGGCCCGGGATCGCAGGCTTACTGGGGGTCCAGCGGTGCCGTGCGGGCAGCGGCCATATCGCCCGATCCGCGTCCTCACGGGCCGACCGAAAAAAAAGGCGCCGCGGAGAAGCGGCGCCAGGATTCGAACCGGGAGAGAGAGCCGATGCGAGCGTGCGGAACGTTGTCTGTGGGCACAGTCTGGCCGACGTTGGTTCAACGGGGTGTGCACGGGAGGTGCAGCCGGTGTGCACAGGTTGTCGGTTTTCCGGCACGCGGTCGCCGCCCGTCGGGCGCCGCGTGCCGCCCGTAGCCCCGGCGAGCACGTTCATCCGGCGTAGCCGGCTGCGTGCTAGCGTCGTCCCGACAGACAGGAGGGATTGGCCATGAAAGCGTTCCGCGTCTCGACTTGGGTGGTGGGGCTGGCGGTCGCCCTTCTGCTGGCGGGCTGTGCCACCGGTCCACGCATCAGCACCGAGGCGGATCCGGAGGCGGATTTCAGCCGCTATCGCAGCTTCGGCTTCTACTCGCCGCTGGCGATCGAGAAGGAAGGCTACAGTTCGGCGGCCAGCGAACGGATGAAGGCGGCCGCGCGCGCGCAGATGGAGGCGCGTGGCTACGTCTTCACCAGCGAACAGCCGGACCTGTGGCTCAACATCAACGCATACGCGCAACAGCGCACCGATGTGAGCTCCATGCCGACGGTGGACTACGCCTACTACTACAGCTACCGCGCGCGCGGCTACTACGTGGTGCCGTACTGGCGCGATCGTACCGACGTCTATCGCTACACCGAGGGAACGCTCAACGTCGACCTGGTCGATGCTGCGCGCAACCGCCTGGTGTGGGAGGGCATCGCGGTCGGCCGCGTCTCGCGCGGGAAGGATCCTGCGGAGCGCAACGCCCGCATCGACAGCACGATGGCCGAGATCTTCGCCGAGTATCCGTATCGCGCCGGCTCGGTGCCGGCACCGCAATAGACAAACGTATCGATGGGTCCGCCGTGCGTCGCGCACGGCGGACCCGCGTTCCGTAGACGGATCCGCCTGATCAGCGCCGGTTTCTGCGCGCCTGACGTTCGTACTCTTCCGCGCCGATGGTTTCAACCGAGCGTACGCTGCAGCTCGCGTTGCTTGTGCGTACCGACGTTTCCTGCGGACAAAGCTGGTTGAGCTGCCCCTGTGTTTCGATTCGAATCTTCGAACTGCGCGCGACGGCGTCGCAATGGCCGGCAAACTGGACCCTGTAGTGGGCGTCCCCGTCCTTGAGCAGGAACTGTTTCCCGGACACGCGCGTGCCCTGGTGCCCGGCCGAGAGCGCAACGCATTCGGACAGTGCCTGCGTTTGCCTCGCCTCCACAGGCAGCAGGTGCGCGGCGAACAGCAGTGTGGCGAACGGGATGGCGATGGCTTTCATGACGTGACCTCTTGTGCGTGGCGGGTGTGGACCACGCGAGCAAGGCTACGGACCGCATGCGTGCCGCGAATCTGCTGCAAGTGCAGGTGACCTGCGTCAGGCGTTCACGCCAGACGATGCAAGCCCGCCACTCCCGCAACGCGGTCGAGGCCTGGCGTGACCGGTCGTGCGGCGGCTGCGTGATGCGGACGGTTTCACCTGGGCCGGATGCGATCCCGGGCGCGCGGTTGCGTGTCCGGACGCGAATCCCGACCGGCGCCACGGATGGGTGCGCAAGGCGTGCGCCGGCGCACGTCGGCGCGCGGCGAAGCCAGACCAATGACACATGCGCGCGATCGGCGTTGGTGCCACGCTTCATGCAGGTACTGCGATGAATGGACGGGCGCCGGCGACCCGGATCCGTGGACACGGGAATGCACGACGACACCCAATCCGTTTCGAACCCTGGCTGCACGCGGCTGCCGTCCGCGGTCGCGCGCCCGTGATCGCGGCCACCGCCCCGCGGCTTCGCGTCCTGGACTGCGAGGTCGACACGATGCGGCGCATGGTGTCGCGGCCGGATGGCGGCGAACCGCTGCGCATCACCGTCAAGGCGATGCAGGTACTGCTGGTGCTGGTCGAACAGCGCGGCACGGTGGTCGCGCGCAGCACCCTGCTCGAGCGCGTTTGGCCGGACACGATGCCGACCGACGACGTCGTGACCCAGGCGGTCGCGCAGTTGCGCAAGGCCTTCGGCGACGACCGCGATGCGCCGCGCTACATCGAAACCATCGCCAAGGCCGGGTACCGGCTGATCGCGGAGGCGCAGTGGCTGGCGGAAGACGTGGACCCGGTTGCACCCGCCTTGGCGCCGCGAGCCGCGGCGTCGTTGCCGCAGCCCGACCATGACGCCGGTGAAGGTGCCGACGTGCCGGCACCGGCGGCGGAGCCGCGCCGCGCACCACGGATCGCCTGGCCGATACTGGCACTGGCCGCCGCGGCCCTGCTGACGGTGGTCCTCGCGCTCTCGAAGCGCTCCGTGGTCGATGCCGCGCCGATCGAGGAGCAGGCCGGTCCGCAATCGGCCGCGCCGGACGTCGCGTACCGCGCGATCACGTCGACCCCCGGCCAGGAGCGCCTGCCGGCCCTCTCGCCGGACGGCGAGACGGTCGCCTTCGCGCGGACCGGCGCGCAGGGCGAGGGAAGCTCGCTGATGCTGCAGTCGGTCGCGCAGGTGTCTGCGCGCAGCCTGACCGCGCCCGGGCCGGGACACTCCGACGTGATGCCGGTCTGGTCGCGCGATGGCGCGCGCATCGCGTTCGTGCGCGTGTCGCAGGGCGACTGCCGGGTCATGGTGGTCGCTGCCGCCGGTGGAGAGCCGCGGGAGGCGGGTCCCTGCCTCCGGCAGGCGTATTCGATGTTCGACTGGACGCCGGACGGACGCGGGATCGTGATGGGCGGTTTGCGCGCGCCGGAGGATGCCAGCGCGCCGCTGCAGCGGCTCGACCTCGCCAGTGGCCGTTGGCAGGCGCTCGAGTACGGCATCGCCGACGGCGACGTCGACCTCATGCCCCGCTACTCGCCCGACGGACGCTGGCTGGCGTTCCGTCGCAACCTCTCGCTCGCCGACCTGTGGCTGATGCCTGCCGCGGGGGGCACGCCCCGGCGCCTGACCCACCTGGGCGGCGACATCCGCGGCTGGGACTGGCTGCCCGATGGCAGCGGACTGGTGTTCAGCCACGTCACGAGCGAAGCCGGCCTGTATCTCTACCGGCTCGCGGACGGTTCGATCGAACCGCTGCCGACGTTGTCGACCGGCAACGCGGTGCATCCGGACCTGGCCGCGCGGGCGTGGTCGATGGTGTTCGAGATCGACCAGTCGCGCAGCGGCCTGTTCCGCGTCCGCATCGACGGCGACGCGCGCGAGCCGCCGATCGAACCGGTGTTCGAATCCAGCGGCGTGGACATGCTGCCCGCGGTCTCGCCCGACGGCCGCACCCTGGCCTTCATTTCCGACCGGACGATGGCGGTCCAGCTGTGGCTGGGCGAAGTGGGGCAGCCGGCCACGCTGCGCGCGATCGAGGGGCTGCGCCCGGTCCCGCGCCACCTGCCGGTGTGGTCGTCCGATGGCCGGACCCTGCTGGTGCTGGGCAAGACCGCCGGAGGCGACCGATTGTTCGAGGTGGATGTCGGCGGCGGGGTCCAGTGGCTGGACGTTCCCGACGCCCATCCCGTGTTCGCGGCCTACACCGGCGATCCCGACCGGTTGCTGGTGGGCGTCGACGGCGGCCAGGGCCGGATCCGCCTGGTGCTCTACACGCGCGGCGACTGGCGCGAGATCGCGTCCGTGGACGACGTCGCCGTGGCCCGCTACGACGCGACCGGCGGCGACATCTACTTCACCCGGCCGTCGAAGGTCGGGCTGTGGCGCGCCGATCCCGCGTTGCGCGAGATCGCCCGGGTCTCGGCGGATGACCCGACCCCGCAACACTACCGGCACTGGGGCGTGTTCGGAGGACGGCTGTTCTACAACGGGCCGGGCGGCGGCTGCGCGACCAGCTGGCGGCCGCTGCTCGAGGCCGGGAGCGCGGGCGCCTGCGTGTCGCGCGACGGTGGCGCGATCGCCGGCTCGCCCAGCGTCGACGGCGCCGGCGAGTGGTTGTACCTGGGACTGCCGATGTCGCAGAACATCGACATCGGCTGGGCCGCCCTGCCGCAGGGCCTGCGCGTACCTCGCTGATGGTGGCAGGTCTCCCCGAGGCATGGCGAAAGTCATGGTTCCGGCATGCGATGCATGACTTTCGGATGCGCGGCGGCGCAATCTCGGCAAAATTTCGGCGTTCGTTCCTGTGTTTCGGACCCGAACGGGTCAAACAGGTGGCCAGACTCCCCCAAGGAAATGGCCATGCAGATGCAAACCACCTGGAGCGATCGCGGTACCGCGCTCGAACTCGCCGCTCGAACCGGATGCGATGAAACACCGGCCCTGATGCTGCTCAGCCGCGGCGGCAGCCTGGTGGTCTCGACCCCGGTCGCCACGCTGTGGCTGGTGCTGCGCGGCGAAGCCGAGGTCGAGTGCCGGGAGGGCCGTTTCGAACTCGGCCGCGGCCAGTGGCTGTCGCTCGAACGCGACGCCCGTCCCACGGTCTACGCCGGCGCCGGCGCGCTGCTGGTGGGCATCGCCATGACCGCGTCGATGCAGACGCAACTGCACCAGTCGGCGCAGGTGGTGGTGTTCCCCGGGCTCGGCGGAGTCGCGCGTGGCGTGCGCTCGGATGCGCTGCGGCTGTGGCGACGCTGCGCGGCGTTCGCGCGCAACGAAGCGGCGCTGCGCGAGGTCGACCGCCACCTGCTCGGGCAGGTGCTGCGCCTGCTCGCCGCACAGCAGCACGCGTACCGGGAGATGGTCGATCGCTGCCCGGGGCGCTCGCTGCGTCGCAAGCGCCAGGTGTTCAGCCGGATGCAGCGCGCCTGGCTGCACATCGAGGGCCACCTCGGACGCACGGTGCGCATCGCCGAGCTGGCCGAGCTGAGCAACGTCTCGGTCTGGTATTTCACCAAGACCTTCCACGCACTCTACGGCGAGGGTCCGCAGGCCGCCTCGGCGCGCCTGCGCCTGCGTTCGGCGGCGAAGCTGCTGCGGCGCACGCGGCTGTCGGTCAGCGAGGTCGGAGCGGCCTGCGGCTTCGAGAACAACTGCAGCTTCTCGCGCGCGTTCCGTGCCCAGCACGGGATGCCGCCATCGCTGTACCGGCTCGCCAACGCGAACGGACGGACAGGAAACGCAAACACACCCGACATGGCGCGCCAAGCAAGCGCGGGTTGAGCTCCGTAAGGTCTCGGGTGCGTTTAACGCACCCATAACGATTATTCGGAGAGTACCCATCATGACATCCAATTTCGGGCTGCCGGGCTGCCGGTTGGCGGCGCTTTCGTTCGGCATCGCCTGCGCGCTGCCGGCGATGCCGGCGTTCGCACAGGACGCGGCGAGCGAGGGCACGCAGACCCTCGACCGTATCCAGGTCACCGGTTCGCGCATCACGCGCGCCGACATCGAAGGGGCGAACCCGGTCACCGTGATCGACCGCGCGGCCATCGACGCCAGCGGCAAGGTCTCGGTGTCGGATCTGCTGCGCGACACCACGTTCTCCTCGTTCGGCAACTTCCGGCCGCGCTCGGGCAGCTCGGCGCAGGCGGTGGCAGACGTCGACCTGCGCGGCATCGGCTCGGACCGCACCCTGGTGCTGATCGACGGCCGACGCGCCCCGTACGCGCCGTCCACCGGCACCAACGCCGACCTCAACACCATCCCGCTGGCCGCGGTCGAGCGCATCGAGATCCTGTCCGACGGCGCCTCCGCGCTGTACGGTTCGGACGCGATCGGCGGTGTGGTCAACATCATCCTGCGCCGCGACTTCGAAGGCGCCGAGCTGCGCTACGGCCGCGGTACGCCGAAGGTCCAGGGCGGCGACACCGAGGAGGCCTCGGTGGTGTTCGGCACCTCGTCCGATCGCGGCAGCCTGCTGCTCGGCGCCTCGATGAACTCGCGCGACATGGTGTTCACCCGCGACCAGATCGGCGGCGACGTCCGTGGCGGCTCGATCTACGGCAACAACTTCTACTTCGAGAGCGAGACCGAGCCGGGCGAGGAAGGCGCGGCCGGCGGCGCGTTGCCGGGCTACGCCTGCGACGACCCGAACTTCTGGCGCAACGGCGCCAACTGCGTGTTCGACTTCAACGCGATCGCCGCCAACGAGGCTTCGGTCAAGAACAAGTCGCTGTTCGCCCGCGGTACCTGGCAGATCAACCAGGACTGGTCGGTCTATACCTCGGCCAGCTACAGCGCCGCCGACAGCTTCGGCCGTTACGCGCCGACGCCCGGCGTGCTGTTCGTTCCCGAAGGCACGCCCAACGACCCGGTGCCGGGCGACGGCCTCGGCGCCTTCGTCTACCACCGCTACGCCGCGGCCGGCAACCGCGACAACTTCGTCGACAACAGCGTGGTCGACTTCAACTTCGGCTTCAACTGGCAGGCGACGGAACGGCTGTATGTCGATTTCGGCCTGCGTCGCAGCGACGCCAGCTTCAAGGAGATCGGCCGCGGCTACATCGTCACGCCGCTGGCCGAGGCCGCCGCGGCGAACGGCTCCTACAACCTGTTCGACCCGTTCGGCAATTCCGAGGAAGTGATCAAGGGATTCACCGCCACCACCAGCCGCGACGGCAGGTTCGACGTCGAGGAACTCTACGCCAATGCCACGCTCGACCTGTTCCAGATGGGCGGCGGCAGCTCCGTGCTCGCCTTCGGCGCGGAATACCGTACCGAGGACTACGCCGACATCTACGACTCGCTGTCGGAGGCGGGCGTGGTCGCCGGTTCCTCCGGCAACTCCGCCGCGGGCGATCGCGAGGTCTACGCGGCCTATGCGGAATGGCTGTTCCCGGTGGTGGACACCTTCGACTTCACCCTGGCCGCGCGCTACGACCGCTACAGCGACTACGGCAGCGATGTCTCGCCCAAGATATCGGCACGCTGGCAGCCGCTGGCCAACCTGACCTTCCGCGCCTCCGCCGGCGAAGGCTTCCGCGCACCGCCGCTGACCTTCATCTATTCCAAGCGCGCGTTCTCCGCCGAACAGGTGCAGGACTTCCGCACCTGCGTGGCGACGGGCTTCACCCCCGCGCAGTGCGGCGGCGACGCCAACAACGACAACATCGCCGACGGACCGGAGGACGAGGACGTCGTCTCCTACCAGGTCGACAGCTATTCGAGCGGCAACCTCGCGCTCGAGTCGGAGAGTTCCAGGCAGTACAGCATCGGCATGGCCTGGGACGCGACCGACTGGCTGAACCTGACGCTCGATTACTACAACATCGAGATCGAGGACCGGATCCGGCAGATCGAGTTCCAGGAACTGGTGAACTTCGACAACGCCGGCATGCCGCTGCCTGCCGGCACCTCGGTGCTGCGGCGTGCGAACGGTTCGGTGAGCGAGATCAACACCGCGTTCGCCAACGAAGGCGACCTGGAAACCAGCGGCCTGGACCTGAACCTGCGTACCCGGTTCGACCTCGACGCCGCCGGACGGCTGGAGAACTGGCTGCAGGTCGCGCGCGTGCTCGACTACACCGTCACCGACGGCGAAACGGTCAAGGACCGTCTCGGCTGGGTCACCGCGCCCGACACCCGTGCCAGCCTGCGCAACACCTGGAGCTGGGGCGAGTTGAGCGCCAACTGGAACGTCAACTACATCGGCGACCAGCAGAACCCGGGCACGGTGCCGGCCTTCGGCTTCCTGGCCGGCGGTGCCAACACGCGCGTCGGCAGCTACACCACCCATGACGTCTCGGCGAGCTACGAGATGCCCTGGAACGGTACCGTCACCCTCGGCGTGAACAACGCCGGCGACAAGTACCCGCAGCTGGTGGGCTTCGAGAACCGGCCCTGGAACTTCGATCTGTACGACGCCTACGGCCGCACGGTCTACTTCCGCTACGCGCAGAGGTTCTGATCCGGCGTCGCCACGGCGATCCGTGATGCGTCGAACCGAAAGCCCCCGGTCCCGGGGGCTTTCGTGTTTTCGCGACCACCTGCGTCCTGCCCGGCGCCAGAAGGAGCCGGCAGCACGGGGGTGCCATCGCGGGCCGAACGGATACGGTTGCCGGGCTCCCGGGTCGGGGGAAGCGGCGCGGAAGGCGCCGGTCACGCCGTCGGCACGCCCCGCTCCGCGTCGATCGAGCCCGCCCGGGGCAGGGCAATGCGCACGTTGGTGCCGTGGCCGGGCGCGCTGTCGATGGCGATGCTGCCGCCGGCCGCCTGCACCAGGCCCGCGGCCACCGCAAGGCCCAGGCCGGTGCCCTGTCCACTGGGCTTGGTGGTGAAGAACGGCTCCAGGCAGCGCTCGCGCACGTCGGCGTCCATGCCGTGGCCGTCATCGCGGGCCGAGATGCCGATCATGTCCGGACCGGCGGCGGTCAGCGCGACCTGGAACCGCCCGCCCACGGGCATGGCGTCCCCGGCGTTCGCGGCCAGGGTGAGCAGGATCAGCTCGAACTGAGCGCGGTCGAAGCGGACCAGGCCGGGAGAAGGTTGCAACTGCAATTCCAGGCGGGTCCCTGCGGAGAACAGCTGACGCAGCATCGGACGCATCTCCTCGATTGCGGCGGCGGGATCGAAGACTTCCGGCCGTGCATCCTCCATGCGGCTGAAGTCCAGCAGCCGGCGACTGACGGCCGCGGCCCGGCGTGCCGCGGACTGCACGTCGAGCAATGCGCCGTGCGCGTCGTCCAGGGTCGTGCTGGCGCGGCCGCGTGCGGCATGGCCGAGCACCAGCGTGAGCAGGTGGTTGAAGTCGTGGGCCACGCCACTGGCCAGGCGGCCCACGCCTTCCATCTTCTGCGCGTGTACCAGCTGGTCGCGCTGTCGCTCCTTCTCCTGCATTTCCAGTTGCAGGCGGTCGCGCGCGGCGGCGAGTTCGTTGCCGCGGCGCCGCGCCAGCGCCAGATTCTCGCGCAGGCCGGCGAGGGCCTGGTCGAGCACGAAAGCGGCCATGACGAAGCCGAAGATGCTGCCCAGCATGCGGCTGCCGAGCACCAGCAGACTGTCGGGACGGTGGGCCAGCACCGCCGCATCGCGCCAGCCCCCGACCACGACCAGGGCTACCAGCCAGGCGACCGTCGTCCACATCGCCCGGCGGCCGAGCAGCGCTCCGCCGATCAGCACCGGCACCAGCTGCAGCAGTTGCTGCGGCGCCTGGGGTGCCAGACCCCAGTGGAAATAGGCCGCGGTCAGCAATGCCAGCGTGACCGCGACGAACAGCCGGGCCGCCGCGACGAAGGCGCCGTGGCGCAGCAACGCCAGGCTGGCGAGCAGCATCGCCATGTTGACGATCGACATGCCCACCGCCATCGCGTCGACACCGACGGCGCTGGCCCACGCCAGCGCCAGGCTCACCGGCTGGAACAGCGCGGACGCCACCAGCACGGCCTGCAGCATCGATGCGTTGCGGCGATCGGCCGGATCGACCCGCGCAAGCGCACGCCAGCGTTGCAGCAGCCGGGGTGCACGTGCATCGGAGCGGCCGGTGGAGTCGGAATCGTGCACGGGATCGTGTCGGCCGGCGAGGACGGGCGTTGCGCCGCGGATGGGTATTATAGTTGTGGCATTGCGGGCACCTCGTCCGGTCCCCGACACAAGGATGCTGGATGGTGCGATGTTCCCCACATGGCGCCGCATGGCTGGCGGCGATCCTGTTCGTGGCGAGTGCCGCCGCTGCGGCACAGACGGTGCTTCCCTTGTCCTCGCAAGCCGAGGCACTGGCGCGTTGCGAGCGCCAGGTCGGGACGCAGCCCGACGCCGCCGAAGCCGCCGCCCGCGAGGTGCTCGATGCTTCCGGGACCTCGCCCGACCAGCGCCTGATCGCCACCGCGTGCCTGGCGGCGGCGCAAGTGCTGTCCGGTCGCGGAGAGGCCGGTGGCGCCAGCATCGATGCGGCCCTGGCGCTGCTGGAGGCGCCGGGCGTGACGCCGATCGGCCGGCTGGAAGGACAGGCGCGGCTGCCGGGGTTGCTGGTGCGGGTGGGACGCCTCGATGAAGCGCTGGCGATGCAGGAGTCGGTGCTGGACGGCGCGCGCGAGCGGCGCATCCTGCCGATGCAGATGGAGGCGTTGCGCTTCCTGGGGCAGGTGCGTGCCTCCGAGTTCGACGATCCGGAGGGTGCGTTGCCGTATTTCCGCCAGGCGTACGACCTCTATCGCGAGTTGACCGGTTCGGGTGCGCGCCCCAATCCCGTGGTGGCCTACGACCTGGGCTATACCCTGCTCGTCATCGGTCGCCACGACGAGGCCGACACGATGCTGGCGGAGTCCGCGAATGCCGCCGCCGCCCCTGAATTCGCGGGCCTGCGCGACCGCATCGCCAGTCACCGTGCGGAGCTGCTGCGCCTGCGCGGAGACCCCGCTGCGGCGCAACCGCAGTTCGCCGACATCGTGGCGCGCCAGCGCGCCAGCCACGACGTAGCGGGTCAGTCGGTGACCCTGCAGCGGCTGGCTCGCGCGAGGCTCGACCTCGATCGCGCGCAGGAGGCGCTGGCACCGGCGCGCGAGGCCCTGGCCATTGCCGAACAGGCGCGCCTGACTGCCGAACAGCGCGATGCGCTCGGGTTGCTGGCGGATGTGCACGCCGCGCTCGGACAGCGCGAAGCGGCCGCGAGCCACGCGGCGCGATCGCGCGAGCTCGGTCGCGCGATCGACCGCGGGACCACGGCGCGCAGGCTGGCGGGCCTGCAGGCACGGGCCGCCAGCGAGCTGGCACCGGCCGAAGTGGGCGGCCGTGCCGGAGAGGCACGCGACGCCTTGTGGCGCGACGTCGCGATCGTCGTGCTGGCGGTGCTGGCGCTGGTCGCGCTGCTGCTGCTTGCCCGTGCGCAACGCCGGCAACGTGCGCTGGCAGCGCTCAGCGCCACCGACGCGCTGACGCAACTGCCGGACCGCCATCGCGCCGCCCGTCACATCGAGGCCATGGCGACGGACGATGCGGCGCGCGCCGCGCTGCTGCTGATCGATATCGACCGTTTCCGGGCGATCAACGACCGCCAGGGCCACGACGCGGGCGATCGCGTGCTGGCGGCGGTGGCGCGTTGCCTGCGCGAATCCTGCGATGCCGGCGACGTGGTCGCACGCTGGGACGGCGGCGCGTTCCTGGTGCTGCGCGAGAACACTTCGCCCGAGGCGGCGTTCGCGCTCGCCGCGCACCTGCGGGCGCAGATCGAACGACTGCAGGTCGGAGATGGCCGGGACGCGCCACCACCGCCACTTTCGGTATCCATCGGCGTGGCCTCGCTGCCACTGTTCGTCGGCGGTGGCGGCGACTGGCGGGATGCGATGCGTGCCGCCGAGCGTGCACTGCATGTGGCCAAGTGTGCCGGCGGCAATGCATGGGCCGGGCTCTGGGGGGTGGCAGCGGACGGCGACGCGGCGCGCGCGCTGGACGATGTGCCTGCGGCGCTGGCCACGGGAGTGCTGGCGGGCGAGGCCAGCCGGGCGATGGACTGGTCGGCCAGGGCGGCGGACGCGGACAGCGGCGCGGCGCATGCCGCCAGGAAGTCCCCCGCATGAGCGTGGCGACGGGCGACGCCCGGTCGGTGCCGGCAACGGCGATGGCCGGGATCGCTGCGGCGGGTCGCCACGGAATGCGGCCGTGGTGATGCAGGCGATCCACCCGCGCACGCGCGTTCAGGGATGATGGCGGGTCAGGTCGGCCAGACGCCGCTCGGCACCCGTCTCGCAGTCGTCGAAGACGACGCGGAGCTGCGCGAGCAGATCATGCTGCCGGCCCTGCGCAGGGCCGGGTTCGACGCTGTCGGCCTCGAGAGTGCGCTGCAGTTCTACCGCATGTGGGCCGGTTCTCCCTTCGATCTGGTGCTGCTGGACGTGGGGCTGCCGGACGACGACGGCGTGGAGATCGCGCGCCACCTGCGCGGGCTGTCGCCCTCGCTGGGGATCGTGATGTGCACCGGGCATGGCCGCAGCGCCGACCGCATGCGCGGTCTGCGCGCGGGGATCGACGCCTATCTGGTGAAGCCGCTGGAGATGGAGGAGGTGGTGGAGACGCTGCGCAACGTCCAGGGGCGACAGCAGGGTCGCGATGCGCCGGATGCGCCCGGCCAGGGGAGCTGGGCCCTGGATCGCCACGGCTGGTCGCTGTCGGCGCCTTCCGGCGCCACGGTGACGCTCAACCAGGCCGAGCGCCAGATCATGGGCATCCTGGCCGCGCGTGCGAACCAGCCGGTGAGCCGCGAAACGCTGATCGCGCACCTGACCAGCGACGTCGACGGATTCGATCCGCACCGGCTGGAGATGCTGGTCTACCGGTTGCGACGCAAGTGCATGGACGCGTCCGGCGAGGCCCTGCCGCTGAAGGCGGTGCGCGGCGTGGGCTACCTGTTCGAACGATAGGCGCGCCCGGGCCGCCGCAGGCGGCGAGGGTCACGTGTGCGGCGGGAGCTCCCGTCCGCCCATCGGCAAACGGATGCGGAACACCGCCCCTGCACCGCGCGCGGCGGGATCCAGCGTCAGGCTGCCACCCGCGGCCTCCACCAGGTCGCGGCCCACCGCCAGCCCCAGCCCGGTGCCGTGCTCGGCCGGCTTGGTGCTGAAGAACGGTTCGAAGATGCGCTCCCGCAGCGGCTCGGGAATGCCGCTGCCGTCGTCGCCAACGAGGATCTCCAGTGTCGCGGCGTCCACGACCCGCGCGGCCACCGAGAAGCGTCCCCCGTCGGGCATCGCATCGGCGGCGTTGGCGGCGAGGTTGAGCATTACCAGCACGAACTGCTCGCGATCGAACCGGATCGGCGCCTGCGAGTCGGGCAGTTGCAGATCGACGCGGATCGCGGCGCCCAGGGTCTGGCGCAGCATGGGTTCGATTTCGCGCAGTGTCCCGGCTGCGTCGAAGGTCTCGGCAAAGGCGATGTCGCGCCTGCCGAAATGCAGCAGCTTGCGCACCTGCGCACTGGCGCGGGCGGTGGCGGAGCGCACGCCATCCAGCGCCGCTGCGCGCTCCCCGGCCGAGTCGGCCTCGAGGGCATTGGCCGCGTAGCCGTTGACCAGGGTCAGCAGGTGGCCGAAATCGTGGGCAAGGCCACTCGCCATGCGCCCGACCGCTTCCATCTTCTGCGCGTGCAGCAACTGCGCCTGCGCCCGCTCGCGCGCGCCGATCTCGTCGCGCAGGCGGATGTTGGCCTGTTCGAGCCCGGCTCCGTGCGCCAGCGCCTCCTTCAGGCTTTCGCGCAGCGCCGCGACGCTGCGATCGATCACCAGCGCGATCAGCAGGAACATCACGCAGCGGATGACGGCGTCGCCGAAGGCGTGGCTCGCCTCCATGACGTCGTTCCTGACGTCTGCGCCGGCACCGAGCATCAGCGCCAGCGCGATGGCGCCGTACATGGCCCACAGCGCCTTGCGCCCGATCATCATCCCGGCGACGAACAGCCACAGCACCTGCACCGGCATCTCGAACATGTGCGCGCCCAGGCCGCTGAGCGCATACGAGCCCACGAGGATGACCGCGACCAGGGTCATCAGCTGGCGGATCGCCCACTGGAACCGGCCGCGACGGATCAGCACCACCGACCACAGCGCGATGCCGCTGATCAGCAGGCTGGCCGACAGGCTCACGGTTTCCCCGGGCCGCCAGGCGATGTCCGTGCCGAGGATGCGGTAGAGCCACAGCGCCGGCGGCAGGGTCCCGAGCGCCAGCAGGATCACCTGCAGCATCGGCGCGTTTCGGCGATCGACCGGGTCGGCGATCGCCGGGACCTGCAGCCAATGCCTCATCTTGCCCAACACCATCGTGCGTCGTCTCCCGTGTGGATGGCGGGAATGATTGCGCAAATGCGCCGGTACGTAACTCACGCCATGTGAGCAAACGTGAGCAAACCGCGATTGATGGCGGCCGGATGCGTTTCTACAGTGCGCGCACTTTCGGCGTCGCCATCCGGGCGATGAGTCGTTGACGCGCGCCGCGAGTCCGGATCAGGGGGATCCAGCACCCCGCATCTGCGGGGTATCCGGGAACGGACTGCTCGCCCCTGATCGTCATGCGCATGGCGAAGGGCGGCATCCACGCACATCCGTGCGCTGGCTTGCCGCGGACTTTCCTAGGGGGTTGCAGGTGCTTTCGAACGGTTACGGGCAGGCCAGGGCGGCCGCCGCAGGGGTGGTGCTGGCGCTGATCGCGGGTTTCGCGGGACTGGCGGCATCGCCGGTCCTCGCGCAATCGGCATCCCTCACCAACGTGGCGACGGTCGCGGCGCCCGAGGGCACCACCGATACCGATCCCGGCAACAACACCGACGGCGCGACGGTCACGGTCTCGGCGGCCGCGCCCTACAGCTTCTGCACCGCGCCAGGTGGAAGCGCGACTTCCAACGCGATCTACAGCTTCGTCAACGGCGTGGAGATCTCGCGCTACGAACCCGGCGCGGCGTCCGATGCGACGGTGCCGGAGCTGGCGCTGCCGACGGTGGGTGGCAACGTCAACGCGTTGATGATCGATCCGGTGCGCGATCGCATGCTGTTCCATGCGACCACGGGTTCGATGATCTGGGCCTACGACGCCGACAACGGCGGCTGGTACCAGGCGCTCGCCTCCGGGCTGTCGAGCAGCGACTTCCCGCGTGCCGGCATGGCGCCCGACGGCGTCGGCTACCTGATCGCCAGCGGTTCTTCGCCGGTGGTGATCCGGCTGACCGCCGACGCGACCGGGTTCGGCTACAGCGCGCAGGACATCGGCAACCTGCAGTACGACTTCGCGCCCACCGATCCGGGCTCGGGCGACGTCGCCTTCGATGCCGACGGGTTCGGCTGGATCGCCGCGGGACAGGACCTGTACCGCATCGATTTCTCGACGCCGGGCAGCCCGCAGGCCACCCGCCAGACGCGGCCGCTGCTCGACGGGCAGCCGTCGACTATCCAGTGGGCGGGCGTGGCGTTCGCGGACGACGGGCGCCTGTTCGTGGCCAACAACTCCAGTCCCAGCCAGTACTACGCCTACGACCCGGCGACGGGCACCCTGGCGGCACAGGCGCCGACCAGCGCCAACGGTTCCCGCGACCTGGCGTCCTGTGCATTCCCGGAGATCGCCCAGGCCGAGCTGTCGGTGGTCAAGACGCTGGCCGAAGTGAACGGTGCGCCATACGTCGACGGTGCGGCGGTCGCCGCGGGCGACGTGCTGTCGTACGCGATCACCATCGACAACGCCGGTGGCGCCGTGGGCACGCTGTTCGCCGGCGACGTGGCCGAGACCGTGCCGGCCAACAGCGCCTACGTGGCCGCAGGCAACGACTTCACCTGCACCGGCAGCGCCTGCACCAACACCAGCGCGTTCAACGTGCCGGCGAACGGCAGCGCGGTGCTGGACTTCGTGGTGCAGGTCGACGATCCCCTGCCGGCGAACGTCACCAGCATCGCCAATGCGGTGAGCTTCCCCAACGGTTCGATCGACTGCACCGCGGCCGGCAACGATTGCGAGGAACTCACGCCCCTCGGTCCCGCGAGCTCGGTGGAGAAGGCCTCGAGCCCGGCTTCCGGCTCCCCGGTGAGCGCCGGCGAGACGATCGACTACACACTGACGGTGACCGTGGCCAATGCGGCGACGACCGAAGCGATCACGCTGACCGACACGCTGGGCGCGGGCCTGACGCTGGACGGCGCGTTGCCGGCCGGCTGCACCGCGGCTGGCCAGGTGGTGACCTGCGTGCTGGCGGCAGGCGCCGGGGTGGGCCCGCACGTTTTCGAATACAGCGCGACGGTCGACAGCGACGCCACCGGGACGGTCGGCAACGTGGTGGTCCCGACCACGCCGCCGGGCGGCGATCCGGATCCGGACTGCACCAGCTGCGAAACCGGACATCCACTGGCGCCTGCGACTTCGGTGGCGAAGAGTTCGACGCCGGCCCCGGGTACCAGCGTCAGCCCGGGCCAGGCGATCGACTACACCCTGACGGTGACGGTGGCCAATGCGGCGACGACCGAGGCGATCACGCTGACCGACACGCTGGGCGCGGGCCTGACGCTGGACGGCGCGCTGCCGGCCGGCTGCACGTCCGGCGGCCAGGTGGTGACCTGCGTGCTGGCGGCCGGTGCCGCGGTGGGCGTGCACACGTTCGACTACGCCGCGACCGTGGATGCCGACGCGACCGGTTCGGTCGGCAACGTAGTGGTCGCGACGACACCCCCGGGCGGCGACCCGGACCCGGAGTGCACCAGCTGCGAAACCGGACATCCGCTGACCCCGGCGACGTCGGTGGCGAAGAGTTCGACGCCGGCCGCGGGCACGCCCGTGGTCCCGGGTCAGGCCATCGACTACACGCTGGCGGTGACGGTGGCGAATGCGGCCACCACCGAGGCGATCACGCTGACCGACACGCTGGGCGCGGGCCTGACGCTGGACGGCGCGCTGCCGGTCGGCTGCACCGCCGCTGGCCAGGTGGTGACCTGCGTGCTGGCGGCCGGTGCCACGGTGGGCGTGCACACGTTCGACTACACCGCGACCGTGGATGCCGACGCGACCGGTTCGGTCGGCAACGTGGTCGTGGCGACGACCCCGCCCGGCGGCGACCCTGATCCGGAGTGCACGAGCTGCGAAACCGAACATCCGCTGACCCCGGCGACCACGGTGACGAAGAGTTCGAACCCGGCCTCGGGTGCGACCGTGACCCCGGGCCAGACGATCGACTACACGCTGGCGGTGACCGTCGCCAACGCCGCGACCACCGAAGCGATCACGCTGACCGATACCCTGGGCGCGGGCCTCACGCTGGAAGGCGCATTTCCGGCCGGCTGCACGGCGAGCGGCCAGGTGGTGACCTGCGTGCTGGCGGCCGGTGCCGCGGTCGGCGTGCACACGTTCGAATACGCCGCGACCGTGGATGGCGATGCGACCGGTACGGTCGGCAACGTGGTGGTCCCTTCGACCCCGCCCGGCGGCGATCCGGATCCGGAGTGCACCACCTGTTCGACCCGGCACGAAGTGGAGCCGACCTCGATCACGGTGGTGAAGTCGTCCGATCCCGCGCCGGGCAGCGAAGTGGCGCCGGGCGACACCCTGACCTACACCCTGACGGCGACGATCGCCAACTCGGCCACGACCGAGGTGCTGACGCTGGTCGACGTGCCGGGCGAAGGCCTGGGCTTCGGAGAAGTGACGAGCGCCGGCGCGTTCGCCTGCAGCGGATCGCTGACCTGCACCCTGCCGGCGGGCACGCTGCCGGGCACGTATGCACTGAGCTACACCGCGACCGTCGATGCCGACGCGACCGGCACGTTGCGAAATGCGGTGACAGCCAGCAACCAGCCGGGCGGTTCTGATCCCGAACCGGAATGCACCACGTGCGAGACCGAGCATGAAGTGCTGCCGACCTCGATCACGGTGGCGAAGTCGTCCGATCCCGCGCCGGGCAGCGAAGTCTCGCCGGGCGACACTCTGGCCTACACGCTGACGGTGACGGTGGCGCACTCGGCCACGACCCAGGTGCTGACGCTGGTCGACACCCTCGGCGAGGGCCTGGGCTTCGGTGAGGTGACCGATGCGGGCGCGTTCGCGTGCACCGGGTCGCTGACCTGCACGCTGCCCGCGGAGACGGTGCCTGGGACCTACGCGTTGACCTACACCGCAACGGTGGACGCCGATGCGGCCGGCACGCTGGGCAACGTGGTGACGGCGAGCAACCCGCCGGGCGGCGATCCGGAACCGGAGTGCACCACGTGTGCGACCGAACACGACGTGATCGCGCCGGTGGTCACCGTGACCAAGTCCTCCGATCCGGGCAGCGACACCCCGGTGCGTGCGGGCGACGTCATCACCTACACCCTGCAGGCGACGGTCGAACGTTCGTCGACGCGCGAGGTGCTGACCCTGGACGACACCCTGGGCGAGGGCCTGAGCTTCGGCGAGGTGACCGATGCGGGCGCGTTCGCCTGCACCGGCACGCTGACCTGCACGCTGCCGGCGGGCACGCTGCCGGGCACGTACGCGCTGACCTACACGGCGACGGTGGATGCCGATGCGACCGTCATCGTGAGCAACGTGGTCGCCGCCAGCGGCGGCACCGGCACCGGCGGCCAGCCGCCGACGTGCGGCAGTTGCAATACCCAGCATCCCCTGGTCGAACCGCGGATCGTCATCGCCAAGCAGGCGACGCCCGGCGAGGACCAGGAAGTCGGCGTCGGCGACGTCATCGAGTACACGCTGACGGCGACGGTGGAGAACTCCGCCACGCGCGCCGACGTGCGGCTGGTCGACACCCCGGGGCCGGGCCTCGCGCTGGGCGCGCTGCCGGCGGGCTGCGCCGCGCAGGGCGCCACGGTGGTCTGCACCCTGCCGACCGGCACCGTGCCGGGCGACTACGCCTTCACCTACCCGGCCACGGTCACGGCGGACGCCAGCGGCAGCGTCGGGAACGTGGTGGTGGGCGAATCCAGCGACGTCGAGCCCGAATGCACCGTCTGCGAAACCCGGCACGAGCTGTCCGACGACGCGCTGCTGCGCATCGTCAAGAGCGTGGCCGTGCGCAACGTCGCGATCGGCGACCTGGTCCGCTACACCCTGGCGGTCGAGAACATCGGTGCGGTGAACGTGACCGGCGCCACCCTCGTCGACACCCCGCCGGACGGCTTCAGCTACGTCGAGGGCTCGATGGCGGTGACCGACCGCGACGGTGCCTTCACCCTGGACGGGCGGTATCCGCTGCGCATCGGCGGGCTCGACATCGAGGCCGGCGGGCAGGCGACCATCGTCTACCTGTTGCGCGTAGGCGCCGGCGTGCGCGCCGGCACGCACGTCAACGAAGCGGTCGCGGTCGACGGGGCGAACACGCCGATCTCGAACGTCGCCACCGCGCAGGTCGCGCTCGACGCCGATCCGCTGCTCGACGACAGTCTGGTCTTCGGCACGGTCTTCGACGATCGCGACGGCGACGGCTGGCAGGATCGCGCGGACCTGGGCGACGTGCGCGTGCAGGGCGGCTTCGCGCCCGCGGCCTACGTCGCCGGTTCGACCACGATCGATCGTGGCGACGGTCCGCAGCCGGTGGCCGATGCCAGCGCACCGCTGCTGCACGGCATCGACGTGGGTGCGATCGCGGCGCGGCAGTCCGAAGCCGACCCGGTGGAGGCGCGCCAGGTGGTGATCCGCCAGCGCCTGCGCTCGGCCGATTTCACCGGCGATTTCGTGCTGAGCAGCGCCCAGGGCGTGACCCTGCGCATGGACGCCGCCGGCAACCCCACGCTCGAACGCAGCGGCGAGGCGGCGAAGGGGTTGAACGCGGCAGAGCCGACGGTCGAGCGCGTGGTGTCCGCGGTGGAAGGCGGGTTCGACGTGGCCTACGTCATCTCCAATGCGGGCATCGACGAGCGCGGCATTCCCGGCGTGCGCATCGCATCGGTGGAGGGCGTGCTGATCGAGACCGACCAGTACGGCCGCTACCACCTGGCCGACGTGCACGGCGGCGACTGGGGCCATGGCCGCAACTTCATCCTCAAGGTCGATCCGGCCACGCTGCCGCCGGGCACGCCGTTCACCACCGCCAATCCGCTGGTGCGGCGCGTGACCCCGGGCCTGCCGGTGCGCTTCGACTTCGGCGTGCAACTGCCGGTGCAGGTGCTGCCGGGCGGCGAGCGCCGGGTGGAACTGGAACTGGGCGAGGTGATCTTCGCCCCCGGCAGCACCGAGGTGCGCGAGGCCTACCTGCCGGCGATTACGCGAATGGCGGAGCAGTTCGAGCGCCATCGCGGTGGCGAGGTGGCGATCACCGCCGACGGCGACAGCGAGGGCCTGGCCTTCGCCCGCGCGGCCGCGGTGCGCGATGCGCTGCAGGCGCAGGTGGCGGCCGAGGCGCAGGCCGGCCTCAGCGTGGTCCTGCGCACGCGCGTCGAGGATCCGCACAGCCTGGTCGCGGGCGTGGATGCCGGCGGCGCATTGCTGGGCACGGTGCTGTTCGACACCGACCAGTCGCGGATCCGGCCCGAGTTCGAAGACCTGCTCGACGCGGTCGCGAGACGGCTCGAGCAACTCGGCGGCGGCGTGGTGGCGATCGTCGGACACACCGACGTCCGCGGCTCGCACGCCTACAACGCCGCGCTCGGACTGCGACGCGCCAGCGCGGTGCAGCAGGCGCTCGCGCAGCGCTTGAGTCCGGAGGTCCGCGCCAAGGTGCGGGTCGAGGCAAGCAGCGATCCGGCGGCCCCCGTCGGCACGGAACGCAGGTAAGGGGGATCCGGACCATGAAGATGAAATTGCTAGACGCCACCCTGATCGGCATCCTCGCCGGCATGAGCGCCAGCGCCTCGGCGCAACAGGCCGAGCCGGCGAAGGCCGCGATCGAATGCGGCGATGAAGCCTGCAGCAGCGAGACCGGCGAGCTGGTGTTCCGCGTGCGCACGCGCAGCTACGACCAGCCGGCGACCACCGGGACGGACGCGCAGTCGTCCTCCGAGGCGTTGCAGCCGGACCGGCGCGTGTCGGTCGCGCTCGACCAGCCGGGTCGCGCGGTGGCGCGCGGCACGTTCTCGGTGCAGTTGCCGGGCGGCGGCGCGATCTGGGCCACCGAGGATCCCGACCTGGGCGTGCCGGAACTCAGCATCACCGCGCCGTCGATGGTCGCCTTCGACGCGGGGCGGATCGTCGAGCCGGTGCGCCTGTTCGTGCGCAGCAACTACACCGCCTTCGTCGACCGCTACGAACTGCGGATCTACCGCGGCAGCGACGGCGACCTGGTCGCACCGGTGGCGAGCCTGGACCTCCCGGTCGAAGCCGCCGTGCAGAGCGAGTGGAACGGCGAACTTCCGGCGGACCTGCGCCTGCGCGCCGGCGACGAACTGGTCTACGTGCTGCGTGCGTTCGACGCGCAAGGCAATTTCGACGAAACCTCGCCGCGCAAGCTGCAGCTGGTGCGCCCCGACGAAGCGGAGCGCGCCCGCGGACAGGTGCGCGAGAGCGTCGAACGTTCGCTCGGCACCGCGCTGAGCGGCGACCAGGCGCTGACCCAGCAACTCGTGGAGGACGCGTTCGCCGGGAACGGCCTGCGCCAGCAGAACATCCCGATCTACGGCTCGCGCGTGCGCGTGCAGGGTCGCAACCTGCCGGAAGGCCGCTCGCTGCGCATCAATGGCGAGTCGTATCCGGTCGATCTTGAGCGCAAGTTCGTCGCCGAATACCTCGTGCCGGTCGGCCAGCACCGGTTCGAGATCGGCCTCGATGGGCAGGACGGCGCCGCGCCGATCGTGCATGCGCTCGACGTCGACGTCAGCGGCCGCTACTTCTTCGGCGTGGCGATGGCCGACGTCACCGTCTACCAGAACGACGCCAGCGGGCCCGGCCAGTCCCTGGCGATGGCCGGCCGCGAGGACGACATCCTCAGCGACGGCCGCCTGGCGTTCTACGGCAAGGCCAAGCTGGGCGGGAAGTACCTGGTCACCGCCCAGGCCGATACGCAGAACCGTCCGCTCGAGGACCTGTTCGACGGCTTCACCTCGGCCGATCCGCAGGACGTGTTCCGGCGGCTCGATCCCGACCTGTACTACCCGACCTACGGCGACGATTCCCGCGTATGGCGCGACGTCGACACCATGGGCCGCTTCTACCTGCGCGCGGACTGGGACAAGAACGAGGCGCTGTGGGGCAACTTCGCCACCGGCTTCACCGGCACCGAGTACGGCCAGTACTCACGCGCGCTGTACGGCGCCGCGCTGAACTGGCGCTCGCGCATGGCCAATGCCTGGGGCGACCCGGTGACGCAACTGCGCGCGTTCGCCTCCGAGGCGCAGACCGCGCCCGGCCACAGCGAGTTCATCGGCACCGGCGGCAGCCTGTATTACCTGCGGCACACCGACGTGCTGCCCGGCTCCGACCGGGTGGTGCTGGAAGTGCGCGACCGCACCACCGGCCGTGTCGAGCAGCGCGTGGAACTGCTGCGCGGCGCCGATTACGAGATCGACGAGCTGCAGGGCCGCGTGCTGCTGACCCGCCCGCTGGCGCAGATCACCCTGCAGAACCTGCCGACGCTGACCCGCGACGCGCCGCTCGACGGGTTCGCGCAACGCCTGATCGTCGATTACGAGTGGGTGCCCAGCGACTTCGACGCCGACGACGTCGCCGCCGGCGTGCGCGGCAAACACTGGTTCGGCGACCATCTCGGCGTCGGCCTGACCCACGTCGACGAGAACCGCGCCGGCGAGGACTACACGCTGACCTCGGCCGACGTCACGCTGCAGGCCGGCAAAGGCACCTACCTGAAGCTCGAGCACGCGCGCACCGAGTCCACCAGTGCGCCGGTGTTCTTCTCCGACAACGGCGGCCTGAGCTTCACCCGCATCAATCCCGCCGGGCCACGCGAAGGCGAGGCCACCGCGGTCGAGGCGCGCGCCAACTTCCAGGAACTGGGCTGGAGCCAGCAGCCGTGGAGCGCGGGGGCGTGGTGGCGCCAGATCGACGCCGGCTACTCGATCTCGCGCTTCGATACCGGCGCCGAGGTCGAGGAATACGGCGCCGAGGTGCTGGGCGAGTTCACCCCGAACCTGGGCGTGTACGCACGCTACAGCCGCGCCGAGCGCGCCGGCGACGTGCTGACCCAGGCGCAGGCCCGGGCCGAATGGCGGATCGGCGATGTCGATGCGCTCGCGTTCGAGCTGCGGCGGGTCGAAGAAACGCGCGGCACGCTCGATGCGGCCGGCCTGCTCGGCGCCGCGCGCTACACCCGCCGCTTCGGCACCGCGCTCGATGTCTACGGCACCGCCCAGTTGACCCTGGACGACGACAGTGGCGCCTACGCCGACAACGACGCGTTCACCCTCGGCGGTCGCTACAACTTCGCCAATCTCTCCACCCTGGGCGGCGAGCTCACCACCGGCGACCGCGGCGACGCGGCGCAGATCAACGGCGAGTGGCGGCGTTCGGCGCAGCAGAGCTTCTACGGCAGCTACACGTACTCCACCGATCGCAGCGACTACGACCCGCTTTTCAATCCCAACGCGCGCAACGGCTGGACGCTCGGCCAGCGCTGGCGGCTGTCGAACCAGGTCAACGTGTTCAACGAGAGCCAGTTCCTGAAGAACCGTCGCGAGAGCGGCCTGGCGCATACCTTCGGCCTGGATTTCTATCCGGCCCAGGGCTGGAACGTCGGCTTCACCCTGAGCGACGGCGAGCTGACCAACGTCAACGGCGGCGAGGTTGATCGCCGCGCGATCAGCGTCGCCGGCGGCCGCACCTCCACCGACACCAGCTGGCAGAGCAAGCTGGAGTGGCGCGAGGACAGCGGCGCCGAACGCGTCACCCAGTGGGTCAGCACCCATCGCCTCACCCACAAGCTCAACGAGAGCTGGCGGATCGCCGGGCGCTTCAACTACGCCGATACCCAGGACGACCTCGACCCGGCCGCCAGCGCGAAGTTCATCGAGGGCAACCTCGGCTTCGCCTTCCGCCCGTGGAACAGCACGCGCTGGGGCCTGTTCGGCCGCTATACCTACCTCTACGACCTGGCGACGCTGGGCCAGATGGGCGGCGCGCAGTACGACCAGAAGACCCAGGTGCTGTCGCTGGAAGGCGTGTACCGCCACGACCAGCGCTGGGAATTCGCGGGCAAGCTCGCGCGCCGCGAGGGCGAGGCGCGCTTCGGCCGCGGCACCGGCGACTGGTTCGACTCGGCGACCACCTTCGCCGCCGGGCAGGTCCGCTACGAGCTGCTGTACCGCTGGCACGCGATGGCCGAGTACCGCTGGCTGGACGTGGACGATGGCGGCACGCGCCAGGGCTGGATGGCGGGCGTGGACCGCGACATCGGCCGCAACTTCCGCATCGGCGCGGGCTACAACTTCACCGATTTCAGCGACGACCTGACCGAGTTCGATTACGACCACCAGGGCTGGTTCGTCAATTTCGTGGGCAGCTACTGATGAAGACTCGCAACCTCCGCAACGCCTGCACGCTGTTGCTGGCCGGCGGCCTGTTCGCCGCGCACCTGCCGCAGGCGCATGCCGCGGCCTATGCCACCGGCGGCAGTGGCCAGTACCGCAACGAGGTCCTGTGGCTGACCTGGGGCGGCGGCGTAAACGGCACGGCGGGGCTCCCGCTGGCCGACGGCGCCACGACCTCGGCCACGATCCCGGTGACCGCGAACCAGGACCTGGTCCTCGAGTGCAGCCTGTCCGGCATCAGCGGCACCATCGAGAGCTATCGCCCCGGCGACTGGAGCGGCGACGCGCTCGACGACATGTACAACATCGGTGGCACCGGCGCTGCCAACCAGCTCATCACCGGCATCATGGGCAGGACAGGCACCCACGGTTTCACCGTCGAGTGCCAGGCGACACTGGGCGGCCTGCCGTACCGGATCCCCGGTCTGGTGATGGCGGACGCGGAGTCGATGAACACGACCACCGAGTACCTGGAGGGCACCGCCGCGGGCACCTGGAACGTGGTCGAGGTCTACACCGGCAACGGCAACCGCTACGACGCGCGCAAGGACGACGTGGGCGGCGGCCTGCAGGCGATCCGCTTCGGCAACCCGGGCGGCGAGCAGAACGGCACGACCAGTCCGGCGGGCGTGACCTTCCTGACCTTCGACGAAGCGGCCTACGGCCCCGGCGAGTCGATCACCATGGCGTTCGAGATCCTCGGTGGCGGCAATACCGCGATCGCGATCGGGCTGCTGGCGCCGTCCGCCGACTTCGGCGATGCCCCGGGCAGCTACGGCGACGCCGCGCACCTGCTGCGCGGGCTGGTGGCCGAGCCCGACGGGCTGGCGCCCGGCGCCGGCGCCATCGACATCAACACCCCGGGTTTCCAGCTCGGACAGCTCGCACCGCCCGACAGCGGCTTCCTCGGCAGCATCGGTCCCGACGGCGAGCCCGGCACCCAGGCCGGCGTCGACGCCGATGGCGACGACAGCGGCGGCAGCGCAGGCTCCGCCGAAGAGGACGCATGGACGTCGGACACGCTGGCCATCACCGGGACCGCGCAGCCGATCGACCGCAGCATTGCCTGCGTGGGCACCGGCACGGTCGCGGGCTGGATCGACTTCGACCACAACGGCGCGTTCGACCCCGACGAGCGCGCGCAGGCCGCGTGCAGCGGCGGGGCCGCGGCCCTGTCGTGGATCGTGCCCGCCGACGTCTCGCCCGGCAGCAGCTACGTGCGGCTGCGCTATGCGACCGATGCCGCCGAGGTGCAGTCGCCCTCCGGCGAAGCGGCCGACGGCGAAGCCGAGGACCACGCGGTCGAGCTCGAACTCGCGGTGGACGTGTCGCTGGACAAGGTGGTGACGCCGACCAATGCCAGCGTCGGGCAGGTGGTCGACTACACCGTGACCGTGGGCAACGCTGGCCCGTTCGCGGCCGATGGCGCGGTCGTCACCGATCCGCCGGTGGACGGACTCGACTGCGCACCGGCTTCGGTCGTGGCCTGCAGCGCCAGCGGCGGTGCGCAGTGCCCCGCCGCTGCCACGGTCGGGGACCTCCAGGGCGCCGGGCTGACGATCCCGGCACTGCCCGAAGGTGGCGAACTGGTGCTGGAATACCAGTGCACGGTGGCCGATCCGGAACCCTGAGGCGTCCGCGACGCGCTGCGACGCCAGGCAGGCCGGCCGACGCCGAGGGGGCCGGCGTGCCGGGCCGGGGAGGCTGGCCGCCGGCGTGCGTCGCTCGCGTCAACGGGTCGGCCTGTCGCACGTTCGATAAGGCGGTCGAGCGGGATTCAGGCGGGCAACGGCGAGGAGCGGGGCCAGATGTCTCCGGAGCGCCAGGCCGGCTCCTGAAACGATCGACAGCCGCCCCTGTCGTTGTTCCATTCATGCAACGCTGGGAACTTCCAGAGCCCTTAGCAGTCACAGGTACCGACTGCTAGACTCCTTTCCCATGAAGACCCCCATGACCCAAGCCCTCGTTGCCAACAACCTGCCGGTTCCCGCCTTCACCGGGCTGACTCCGCTCGGTTCGCTGGAAGCCTACATCGGTGCGGTCCACCAGATTCCCGTGCTCTCGGTCGACGACGAGCAGGCGCTGGCGCGCCGTTTCCGCGACGAAGAGGACCTCGACGCCGCGCGCGAGCTGGTGCATTCGCACCTGCGCTTCGTGGTGCACGTCGCCCGTGGCTACAGCGGCTACGGCCTGCAGCTCGGCGACCTGATCCAGGAAGGCAACATCGGCCTGATGAAGGCGGTCAAGCGCTTCGACCCCGACATCGGCGTGCGCCTGGTGAGCTTCGCGGTGCACTGGATCCGCGCCGAGATGCACGAGTTCATCCTCAAGAACTGGCGCATCGTCAAGGTCGCGACCACCAAGGCCCAGCGCAAGCTGTTCTTCAACCTGCGCAAGAGCAAGACCCGCCTGGGCTGGCTCAACGCGGCGGAAGTGAGCGCGGTGGCGAAGGACCTCAACGTGTCCGAGCGCGAGGTGCTGGAGATGGAGTCGCGCCTGTCGGGTCGCGACATCGGCTTCGACGCGCCGTCCGACGAGGACGACGAGCACGCGCCGCCGTCGCCGTCGGCGTACCTGATCGCGCACGACGAGGATCCGGCGCAGGCCTACGAGCGCGGCGACAGCGCCGACAACCGCCTGGAGCTGCTGCGCGCCGGGCTGGCGCGCCTGGACGAGCGTTCGCGCGACATCATCAAGCGTCGCTGGCTCGATCCGGACAGCAAGCTCACGCTGCAGGAACTGGCCGACGAGTACGGCGTGTCGGCCGAGCGCATCCGCCAGGTCGAGGCCAACGCCCTGAAGAAGATGAAGGCGCTGTTCGCGGCCTGATCGTCTCGCTGCGAAGAACAGGAAAAGCCCGGCTCCGGCCGGGCTTTTTCCGTTTCCGGCGTCCGCGCGATTATCCTGCACGGCCCCGCCACCGGCTCCGCGGTCGATGACAGTCTGGGTGATCCTGTATTGGGTCGGCGCCGCGCAGGCGGCGATGCTGGCAGCCGCGCTTTGGCGAAGCCGGTCGAACGCGCACGCCAACCGCGTGCTTTCGGCCTGGCTGGGCGTCATCGCGGTGGATCTCGCCGTCAAGGCCGGGTACATGGCGTCCGCGACCACCGCCCTGGGCGATGCGTACCGGATCGCGCGGCTGCTGCCGCTGTTCTACGCGCCGATGTTCTTCGTCTATGTGCGGGTGCTGACCACGGGACGGGCCCCGCGCTGGCGCGACCTGGCCCACGCCGCGTGGTTCGGCCTCGCGCTGGCGTGGGCGGGCGGACGCTGGCTCGGCGGCGCCCCGCTGCCGGTGGCCGGGTCGTGGGATGCGCCGTGGTTCGATCCCCTGCTGTACCTGGTGGCGTTCGCCTACCTGGCGGCGGCGCTGCGCTGCGTCGCGCGGTATCGCCGTCGGCTGGAGGCGCACCGCTCCGACGCCGACCGGCTGTCGCTGCGCTGGCTCACGGCCCTGGCGGCGGGGCAATTCGTGATCTGGGGCATCGCGCTGCTGCAATGGCTGGTGCGCCTGCCGTACCTGGACTACTACCTGATCTACGGTGCGGTCGCGGCCTGGGTCTGCGTGATCGGCTGGTTCAGCCTGTCGCAGCCGCCCGTGGCGACGACGGCGGAGACCGATCCCGTTGCGGATCCGTCGCCGGACCCGTCGCCGGGCGGCGATGGCCTTGCCGGCGACGCGCGCGTCGACGATGTCGAGGCGCGGCTGTCGGAGCTGATGGCGCGCGAGCGCCTGTACCGCGAACCCGCGCTGACGATCGCCCAGCTCGCACGGCGCAGCGGTTATCCCGAGTACCTGGTGTCGGCCGTGATCAACCGCCGGCTGGGCGGCAATTTCTGGGAGTACGTGAACCGCCATCGCATCGAGGCGGTCCGCGCCAGCCTGTCGGATCCGGCCGAATCGCGCGCGATCCTCGAGCTCGCCTACGACGCGGGATTCACCTCCAAGTCCACGTTCAACACCGCGTTCAAGCGGCTGGTGGGCGAGACGCCCAGCGCCTTCCGGCGTCGGCATGCGGAACCGGAACCGGCGCGGGGCAAGTCGCCGGACGGCGACGGCGCGACAGGGCCAGCCAGCCCGAGCACGCGGCCAGATTGAACATCCAGCTCACCCAGGACACCGTCGCGTACACGGGCGTGAACGGCCATTCCATCACCCCCGTGCCCACGCCCAGCATCACCCGGAACGTGATCGCACCGGTGGTCAGGGCGATGCTGTAGGCCATCCAGGTGCGGTGGCGGGGAAGGTCGCGCCTGATCGCCAGCCGGATGCCGTTCGCGGTGATGCCGAGCCACAGCAGCGCGAGCGCGGAAAACCCCGCCCGGCTGACCCAGCCGCCATGGGCCTCCTGGGCCATGGACAGGCCGGACACGCCGCCGACCAGGATCGCCACCGCGGACACCCGGCCGCAGACGCGGTGGATCATCGGCCACCGCCGGCGGATGCCCTGGCTCAGCTGGACCGGCACCAGCAGCAGCGCGAGCCCGGCGCCGAAGAAGTGCGCGGGCACGTCCCAGCCGGCGACGGCGAAGCGGGCCGCGAACGGATCGCCCTCGCGCACGGGCATGAGCAGGAAGACGAAGGCGTAGGCGGCCACCAGCACGCACGCCAGCGAGAACAGGGCCTGGGTCGATCGCACCAGCAGGGTCGTGGCTTGCAGCCGCATGCGCTTGCTCCATCGGGTCGGGATGGAGGCAGCATCGGCAGCGCACGCGCCGCGGTCGTCGCAGCCGGCCGGACCGGACGTCCGCGACGTTCGATCCGGCGGGTTCGCACGTGCGCGTCAGGCCGGGGAGCGGGCCCCGGCGGCCGTCACCACTTGAACAGCACCAGGCTGATCGCCAGCGCGGCCATGCCGGTGACCAGGCCGTAGACCGTCTCGTGGCCCTTGGCGTAGCGCTTGGCCGCGGGCAGCAGTTCGTCCAGCGCCAGGAACACCATCACCCCGGCGATGAAGCCGAACACCCCGCCGAACACCGCGTCCGACAGGTACGGCCGCAGCAGCACGTAACCGATGATCGCGCCGATCGGCTCGGCCAGGCCGGACAGCAGGCAGGCGATGAAGGCGTAGGCCTTGTTGTGGGTGGCGAAGTACACCGGCACCGCGATCGCGATGCCTTCGGGGATGTTGTGGATCGCGATCGCGAACGCCAGCGGCATGCCCACGCCCGGATTCTCGAGCGTGGCGAAGAACGTCGCCAGGCCTTCCGGGAAATTGTGCGCGGTGATCGCGATCGCGGTCAGCAGGCCGACGCGCTTGACGTAGTCGCGGTTGTGCTGGCGGAAGTAGGGATCGTCGACCTCGAGCCGTTCGTGCGGGTTCGGCACCAGCCGGTCGATGGTGACGATCAGCAGTACGCCGGCGAGGAACGACAGCGTGCCCCAGGTGAATCCCAGGCGGTCGCCGTAGGCCAGCGTGTACGACGCGACCGACTTGTTGAGGATCTCGGCGAGCGACACGTACACCATCGCCCCGCCGGCGAAGGCCAGGCCGAACGCCAGCAGCCGCGCATTGGGCTTCTTCGAGGCGAAGACCAGCAGGCTGCCGAGCCCCGTCGCCAGTCCTGCGCCGGTGGTCACCGCGAGCGCGATCAGCAGGTTCTGCAGCGGGATCTCGGTCATGCGCGCGGCGTTCCGGGGGACGCGCCATCCTAGCCGAAGCAAGGCACGCGCTGACGTGCACGCTCACGCGTGTGGATCGTTACTTTGTATCGGAACGATCGTCGCCGCCGAGGATGATCCGGGCCGCGCGCTGGTGGGTCCAGTACGCCACCGACCAGTTGAGCAGCACCACGATGCGGTTGCGGAAACCGACCAGGAAGAACAGGTGCGCCAGCAGCCAGAACCACCAGGCCAGCATCCCCGAGAACCGCCACGCGCCGAGGTCGACCACGGCGGCCATGCGGCCGATGGTGGCGAGGTTGCCGTAGTCGCGGTAGCGGAAATGCGTGCCCTCGCGGCCGTCCAGGCGGGCGAGGATCGTGCGCGCGACGTGGCGGCCCATCTGCTTGGCGGCCGGCGCCACGCCCGGCACCGGCCTGCCGTCGGCGCGGTCGATCGCGGCCAGGTCGCCGGCCACGAAGATGCAGGGATGCCCCGGCACCGAGAGATCCGGTTGCACCTTCACGCGCCCGGCGCGATCGAGCGGCACGCCCAGGCATTGCGCCAGCGGCGAGGCCGCGACGCCGGCGGCCCAGACCACGGTCCGCGCGCGCACGAACTCCTCGCCACGGCGGTAGCCCTCGGCGGTGATCTCCTCCACCGGCACGCCGGTGTGGACCTCGACGCCGAGCTTCTCGAGTTGCGCGCGCGCCTTGCGCGACAGGTCGTCCGGGAACGAGGACAGCACGCGCGGTCCGGCTTCCACCAGCCGCACCCGCGCCCGCGCCGGATCGATGTTGCGGAACTCGCCGCTGAGCGTGTGCCGCGCGATCTCCGACAGCGTGCCCGCCAGTTCGACCCCGGTAGGACCACCGCCGATGATGGCGAAACTCAGCCAGGCGTCGCGTTCGTCGGGATCGGTCTCGGCCTCCGCGCGCTCGAAGGCGAGCAGCAGCTTGCGGCGCAGGTCGAGCGCGTCGTCGAGCGTCTTCAGGCCCGGCGCGTGCGCGGCCCACTGCTCGTTGCCGAAATAATCGTGGGTGACGCCGCTGGCGAGCATCAGGTAGTCGAAATCCAGGCGCTGTCCGCCGGTGGCATCCTCGATTTCCACCTGGCGCGCGTCCGCATCGATGCGCGACACGGTCGCCATCCGCACCTCCACGTTCTCCTGCCGGCGCAGGATCTGGCGCAGCGGCGCGGCGATGTCGGGCGCGGACAGGCCCGCGGTCGCCACCTGGTAGAGCAGGGGCTGGAACAGGTGGTGGTTGCCGCGATCGAGCAGGGTGATGCGGACCGGAGCGGTGCGCAGCGCGCGCGCGGCCCAGAGGCCCGCGAAGCCGCCGCCGACGATGACCACGTGGGGAAGCGGTTGCGTCATGCGGTCGATTCTAGGCACGGACGCCGCAAGATCCTGTGGACCCGGCCGAGCGGGTGCCACGATACGGTCGCGGGCTGTTCGCACTCCTGCGGCGAAGGGTTGCGCTTGGCGGTTCCAGCGCTTGCGGTCGACGGATGCCGCAGGCGGAGGAGGCGTGCCGGAGACGCGGAGGCAACGCGCTGCGTCCCGGCCCTCACCCCGACCCTCTCCCGCAAGCGGGAGAGGGAGCAGGCGGGTCTTCGTGGGTCGACGCCTCGCCGTATCATGACTCGCAAGGAAGCGGCGTGGCGGCGATGGCGCACTGCAGCTGCCGCGCGCTGGTGCACTGGTCCGGGATCAGCCGAGCTTCGCCGCCAGCTGCGCCTCGAGCTTGCGCTGGTCGGCGGCGAAATTGCGGATGCCCTGGGCCAGCTTCTCGGTCGCCATCGCGTCCTCGTTGTGCTGCCAGCGGAACGCGGCTTCGTCGAGCGCGGCGGGCTTGTCGCCACGTTCGCCCGCGTCGACCAGCGCGCGCTCGACGGTCGCGTCGGACTCTTCCAGCGCGCCGAGCAGGTCGGGCGAGATCGTCAGGCGGTCGCAGCCGGCCAGCGCCAGCACTTCGCCGGTGTTGCGGAAGCTCGCGCCCATCACCACGGTGTCGTAGCCGTGGCGCTTGTAGTAGTTCCAGATGCTGGTCACCGACTCCACGCCCGGATCGTCCTGCGGCGTGGCCGGCCTGGCCATGCCGTTGGCCAGGTGCCAGTCGAGGATGCGGCCGACGAAGGGCGAGATCAGGAACACGCCGGCCTCGGCGCAGGCCACCGCCTGCGCGAACGAGAACAGCAGGGTGAGGTTGCAGTGGATGCCCTCGCGCTCGAGCCGTTCGGCGGCGCGGATGCCTTCCCAGGTCGAGGCGATCTTGATCAGCAGGCGATCGGTGCCGATGCCGGCCTGGCTGTAGAGCTCGACCAGCCGGTGCGCCTTGGCGATGGTGGCTTCGGTGTCGAAGCTCAGGCGTGCGTCGACCTCGGTGGAGACGCGCCCGGGGATCAGCTTGAGGATCTCGCCGCCGATCGCCACCGAGAGGCGGTCGCCGGCGTCGGCCACGCGGGCCTCGCCGCTGCCGCCCGCGCCGGACACGGCCGCGTCCAGGTGCGCGGCATAGGCCGGCAGCGAGGCGGCCTTGAGCAGCAGCGAGGGATTGGTGGTGGCGTCCATCGGCTTGAAACGGGCGATGGCCTCGATGTCGCCGGTGTCGGCGACGACGGTGGACAGGGCGCGGAGCTGTTCGAGCTGGGTCGGCATGTGGGCGTGCGGTCGGTTCGATGAGGGATGCGCGTATTGTCGCGCATCCGCCGTTGCGCTGCCGTAACGGTTTCAGCACGTACCGTCGCGGTCGATCTGCGAGGCCGCGCGCGTGTCCGGCATGCGCAGGTAGACCAGCAGCGACACGCCGATGCAGGCGGTGACGTACCAGAAGAAGCCGCGTTCCATGCCGATGCCCTTGAACCACAGCGCCACGTACTCGGCGGTACCGCCGAACAGCGCCACGGTCAGCGCGTAGGGCAGGCCGACGCCGAGCGCGCGCACCTCGACCGGGAACAGTTCGGCCTTCACCACCGCGTTGATCGCGGTGTAGCCGCTGACGATCACCAGCGCGGCCAGGATCAGCCAGAACGCCTGCAGCGGGCTGGCGTCCTGCAGGCTGCTCAGGATCGGCCAGGTGCACAGCACGCCGAGCACGCCGAAGCCGATCAGGATCGGCCGCCGCCCGATCCGGTCCGACAGCGCGCCGACCAGCGGCTGCAGCAGCATGTACACGAACAGCGTCGCGGCGTTGATCAGGCTCGCGGTCTCGTTGGCGATGCCGGCGCTGTTGACCATGAACTTGTGCACGTAGGTGGTGTACGTGTAGAACGCCAGCGTGCCGCCCATGGTCAGGCCGATGACGGTCAGCACCGCGCGCGGATGTCGCGCGAGTTCGCGCAGCGTGCCCTGGCGCGCATCGGTGGCGTTGGAGGCTTGCGCCTCGGCGCGCTGGAACGATTCGCTTTCGACCATCGTCCGCCGCAGCCACAGGGCCACGACGGCCGCGACCGCGCCGATCACGAACGGGATCCGCCAACCCCAGTCGCGCAATTGCTCTTCGGTCAGGAATACGCGCTGCAGCGAGATCAGCACGCCCAGCGCGACCAGGTGGCCCATCACCAGGGTCACGTACTGGAAGCTCGACCAGAAGCCGCGGTGTTCGCGCGTGGCGACCTCGCTCAGGTAGGTCGCGGAGGTCCCGTATTCGCCACCCACGCTCAGGCCCTGCAGCAGCCGTGCCAGTACCAGCAGCACCGGCGCGGCGATGCCGATGGTCTCGTAGCCGGGTGTGCAGGCGATGAGCAGGGAGCCGCCGCACATCATCACCACCGACAGCATCAGCGCCCGCTTGCGGCCGTGGCGGTCGGCGTAGCGCCCGAGCATCCAGGCGCCGAGCGGACGCATCAGGAAGCCGACCGCGAAGATCGCCGCGGTCCTGAGCAACTGGCTGGTGCGGTCGCCGTCCGGGAAGAAGACCTCGGCGAAGTACAGCGAGAACGCCGCGTAGACGTACCAGTCGTACCACTCGACGAGGTTGCCGACCGAGCCGCTGAAGATGCTGCGAAGGCGCTGCGCGGGCGTCATGGCGGCGCGTGGTTCGGTCTGCATGCGGTGCTCACTGGGGCCGGGACCGCGGCATTCTGGCCTGTTCCGGCGGCTGGATCATCTGCCCACGGGCTCCTGTCATCCCGGGCGCAGCGAGGGATACGGTGTCCGGCGCATCGAAGCGGATCCTTCGCTGCACTCGGGATGACAGGAACGAAAAGAGGGACCGAAGACCGAGGGAAACCAGGGCGCGAGAGCAGGGCCGTAGCGACGGGCCGCATTTGTATTGTCGCCCGGCCGCGCTCGATAATCCGTGCGACATCGACCACGGGACGAACGGATGGACATCGAACGACGCATCGCGCTGCTGGTCGACGCCGACAACGCGCCCGCGGCCAAGATCGACGCGATCCTCAACGAGGTCGCGCGCCACGGCGTCGCCAACGTGCGCCGCGCCTACGGCAACTGGAAGAACCCGCACATCAAGGCCTGGGAGGCGGTGCTGCACGAGTACGCGATCCGGCCGATCCAGCAGTTCGACTACTCGACCGGCAAGAACGCCTCGGACATGGCGATGGTGATCGACGCGATGGACCTGCTCTACGCCGGCAAGCTCGACGCCTTCGCCATCGTCTCCAGCGATGCCGATTTCACCCCGCTGGTGATGCGGCTGCTGACCGAAGGCGTGAAGGTCTACGGCTTCGGCGAGCAGAAGACGCCCAAGCCCTTCGTCAACGCCTGCTCGAAGTTCACCTACGTCGAGGCGCTGGGCGCGCCGGGCGTGGCAGCGGACGCGGCGCCTTCGGCCAGCAAGCCACGCACCCTGAAACAGCTGCGCGGCGACGGCCGCCTGCTGCAATTGCTGCGCAGCGCGGTGGAATCGGCCGCCGACGACGACGGCTGGTCGCACCTGGGCCAGGTCGGCCAGCAGATCGGCAACCAGGCCTCGTTCGATCCGCGCAACTACGGCTACCGCAAGCTCAGCGACCTGGTCGAGGCGATCGGCCTGTTCGAGGTGCGCCGGCAGGGACAGATGGTGTTCGTGCGCGACAAGCCGCGGGGCAAGGCCGCCGGCTGACCTGCGCGCGCCTCAGTACAGGTCCACCGGGTCGACATCCAGCGACCAGCGCACCTTGCGCGCCTCGGGCAGGGCATGGATCGGCGGCAACGCCGCCTCGAGTGCGGCATGCAGGCTGCGGCGCGACGGCGCGGACAGCAGCAGCTGCGCGCGATGCATGCCGGCGCGGCGCGGCATCGGCGCCGGCATCGGACCGCTGAGCGCCGGCGCGTCCTGGGCCGGGCGGGTCTCGCCTGCGCGGGCCGGCGCCAGGCACTGCTTCGCCGCCTGCAGGAACGCCAGCGGCGGTCCCGCGTGCTTGGCCTCGGCGCGCAGCAACGCCAGGTGCGCGAACGGCGGGAAGCCGGCGGCCTCGCGCTGCGCCAGCTCCTCCGCGGCGAAGGCGTGGTAGCCGCCGTCGATCAGCGTCGCCAGCAGGGGGTGGTCGGGATGGTGGGTCTGCAGCAGCACCTGTCCCGCGCGCTGCGCGCGTCCGGCGCGTCCGGCGACCTGGATCAGCAGCTGCGCCAGCTTCTCGTGCGAGCGGAAATCCGCCGAGAACAGCCCCTCGTCGATGCCGACCACGCACACCAGGGTGAGGTTCGGCAGGTCGTGGCCCTTGGCCAGCATCTGGGTGCCGATCAGGATGCCGGGCCGCTCGCCGATCCCCCCCAGCAGCGTCGCCAGCCCGTCCCTGCGCTGGGTGCTGCCGCGGTCGATGCGCAGCACCGGTACCCCTTCGAACTTCGCCGCGAGGACCTCCTCGATGCGCTCGGTGCCCACGCCCTGCGGCTGCAGCGCGAGGCCGGCGCAGTCCGGGCATGCCGGCGGCGCCGCCCTGCGATGGCCGCAGTGATGGCATTGCAGGCGCCGGCCGTGCGCGTGCACGGTCATCGGCCGGCCGACCTCGGGCGTGCCGCAGCGCGGGCACTGCGCGCTCCAGCCGCAGTCGTGGCACAACAGCACCGGGGCGTAGCCGCGGCGGTTGCGGAACACCAGCACCTGGCCTCCGTCGGCAAGTGCGGTGCGGATGGCCTCGAGCATCTGCGCCGACAGCCCGGCCTCCAGCGGACGCTTGCGCACGTCCATCACCCGCACTGCCGGCGGCTTGGCGTCGCCGGCGCGCTGCGACAGGCGCAGGTAGCCGTAGCGCCCGCCGGTGGTGGCGTTGTGCAGGGTTTCCAGCGAGGGCGTCGCGCTGCCCAGCAGCACCGGCACGCCCAGCGCCTTGCCGCGCACCAGGGCGAAGTCGCGGGCGTGGTAGCGGATGCCGTCCTGCTGCTTGTAGCTGCCGTCGTGTTCCTCGTCGACCACGATCAGGCCGGCGTCGGGCAGCGGCGTGAACACCGCCGAGCGCGTGCCGACCACCACCCGCGCCTCGCCGCGCCAGGCCGCGGCCCAGGTGCGCGCGCGTTCGCCGTCGTTGAGCCCGGAATGGGTGGCGTGCACCGGTACGCCCAGGCGCGCGCGGAAGCGCGCCAGCAACTGCGGGGTAAGCCCGATCTCCGGCACCAGCACCAGCGCCTGGCGGCCGCGCGCGAGGCAGTCGGCGATCGCGTGCAGGTAGACCTCGGTCTTGCCGCTGCCGGTGACGCCGTCGAGCAGCAGCGGTGCGAACCCGCCGGCATCGCGCACGGCCTCGATCGCCGCCTGCTGCTCGGGGTGGGGTGTCGGGCCGGGGGCCGGCATCGGCGCGAGCTGCGAAGCGGGCATCGCGACGCGCTCGGCGTAGCCGCGTCTGGCCAGTGAACGCGCGGCGCCGCGCCAGTCTTCCAGCGCGGCGTCGAGCGCGTCCTCGTCGCGCCCGGCGTCGTGCAGCAGTTCGGCCAGCCGCCGCGGGCGCGTGCCCTGGCGCAGCCCGCTCAGCGCGGTGGCCCCGGCTTCGGTCAGGCGCCAGGCCCAGGCGTGGGTGTCCGGCAGCGGTTCGCCCCGGCGCAGCGCCGCAGGCAGGGCGGTGGCCAGCACCTCGCCGAGCGGAGCGTGGGTATAGCGCGCCAGCCAGTGCAGCGAGTCGAGCAGTTCGCCGTGCAGCAGCGGCTGCTCGTCGAGCCGGGCGAGGACGGCGCGCAGCTCGGGCGAACCGGGTGCCGCTGCGCCGACTGCCGCGACCACACCGACCAGCTCGCGCGGTCCGAACGGCACCCGCACGCGGCGGCCGATGTCGTCGGTGCCCGGCGCCCGGCCCGCGGGCGCGGCGTAATCGAACAGCCGCGGCAGCGGCAGCGGCAGGGCGACCTGGAACACGGGAGCGTGGGCATCGGACACCGAAGAAGTCTAGGGCCTGCCGCCCGCAGGTCGCGCCCCGCCCGCGCCGCAGCCGGACTTGCGCGCCAGAGTTGTCCTGCGGTGGACGTTCCGGCTGCAAGTGGATGGCGGCAAAGGATTTTCCCCTTATCCACAATTTGTGTGGATAACCCTGTGCACGAGCGCATCCACAGCGTGTTTTTGGCCTCGCCCTGTGCGTGAAAGCCCGGGTTGGCGAAAAAAGCGCCAATCGACCATTTATCTGAAAAATCAAACAGTTAGGCGTGAAACAAAGCCTTCACAATGGTCAACAGCGCTTCACGGCCCCCCGAAATGACGGTTTCGCGACGCATGTGCACAACGTTTGCCCGCAAAAGCGCTTCTGGATCATCGAGTGAGACGCCCGTCAAGTCCCCGATGGCCGTGGCGACGCACGTATCATGGCGCGCGTCGGGCCGCCCCGGGGCCCGGAAACGATGGCGTCTTCCCCTTGAACGATCCCGCCGCGGCCCATGCCGCCCTGACTGCCTTCCTGCGCGGCGTCGAGCGCCGGGGGGTGGTGTTCGCGGAGTGGCAGGGCGGAAACGGGGAGGCGGGGGACATGGCCCTGGCCTCCACCCTGCGCGGATTCCGCGAGGTGGCCGCCGGCATCGCCTTCGCCGAATGGCCGCGCCGCTTCTGGGCGATGCTGCTGGCCGCGCCGCAGCTGCGTGCCACCGTGCGCGTCGCCCCCGACGCCGCCCCCGCGCATGTCGCCGCGCTCGGGAGCGGTCCCCGCGCTGCCCTGTTGCTGCGGCTGGTCGCGGGACTGGCCGAATCCGAAGCCGCGGCGGTGCTGGGCATCGCCCGTCCGACCTACCGCCTTGCCCTGCAGCGGGCCTTGCCGCACCGCGACGACGGCGTTGCCGATCCGGACGCGTGGCGCGCGCTGTCGACGGCGGCGCAGCAGGCGGTGCGCGCCCTGCCGCCGGAGCGCCTGGAGCGGATCGCGATGCTGCGCGACGGGATCCGTCCGCCGCCCGCAAAGCCTTCCACCCCGGCCGGGACGCGTGCCGGCTGGGTCTGGCCGGCCACGATCGCCGTCCTGGTGCTCACCGCCGCGGCGCTGGCGGCCACCTGGTGGGGGCCGTGGATCGCGCCCCCGCCTGCCGCTGGCGGCGCGCGCATCCAGACGGAGGAACTGCCGCCCGCCGCGACGCCGGCCGCACGCTTCGATCCCGCCACGGCGCTGGAGAGCCATCGCGACCTCGAGCTGCTGATCGCGCAGGCGACCGGTGCGTTCGACGACGATGCCGATCCGGCATTCGAAGCCTGGCTGGTGGGCGCGCTGGGCGAAGCGGACGGCGCGACGGCGCGGCCTGCGGACGGGGTCGCGGCCGACGACTCCGCGGGAGCGCCCGATGCGCCGCGGTGAGCGCATCCGCGTCGCTTGCGCCTGCCTGGCGCTGTGGCTGGCCGGCGGCGCCCTCGCGCAACCCGCCGGCGAGGGCGCACGCGCCATCGCGGCGCTCACGCCCGACCAGCGCGCGGCGCTGCAGCGCCGGGCCGAGGCCTGGGATGCGTTGCCGGCGCCGCTGCGTCGCGAGCGCCGGGAAGCCTGGACGGCCTGGCGCGCTCTGCCGGAGGACGAGCGGGCGCGGATGCGCGCGGCGCGCGAGACCTACGAGGCGCTGCCGGTCGCGGAGCAGCAGGCGCTGCGGGCGCGTTTCGACGCGCTCGATGCCGGTCTCCGCCGCGGCTGGCTGCTGGGCCCGGTAGTGGGCGCCGACTGGCCGCAACTGCACGCGTTGTTCGCCCAGGTCGCGCCGGGCGAGCGCGATGGGCTGGTCGATGCGTTGCGCGCATTGCCGGCGCAGGCACGCGCCGACCTCGGCGTGCTGGCGCAGCGCACGCCGCCGCAGGAACGCGACCGCCTGCGCGCGGACCTGATGGCGCAGCCGCCGTCGCAGCGCGCCGCATGGCTGCGACGCCGGGTCGAGCCCTGACCCGGTTCCCGCTGCTGGCGTCGCGCATGCGCGCGAGGTCGCCGCGCAAGCATGGCCGCTACCCGATCGGCCCCTTTCCGGGCGCTGCGGGCGCGCGGTAGGCCGCTGCGCGCGTCAGCCGACCGGCCGCAGCACCCGGCGCGAGGCGCGCACCCGGTCGCCGAAGCGTTCGGCGCTCTCGGCGCGCATCCTGGCCGCATGCTCCTGCAGGTACGCATCGAGCGCCGCGGCGTCGCGCAGGCGGTAGTGCGCGCACAGCAGCAGGTGGCCGGCGTCCGGCGGCGTTTCCACCACTTCGAACACTTCGGCGGCCTCGAAGCCCGGCAGCGCGAGGAGCCTTTCCACGTGGCCGGGCAGCCATGCGAGAAAGTCCCCCGCGATCCCGCGTTCGACCCGCGCGCTCACTTCGTACAGCACCATCGGCCACCTCCGTGGATCACAACCACACCACGCTGGCGACGGTGGTGAACGCCGCGCCGAGACTGAGCAATATCGAATACAGCAGTCCGATCACGCTGTACTTGACCAGCGTCATGATCCAGCCCTGCCGATATACGCGCTTCTGCATCAGCAGCAGGTAGATCGGCATCCAGGTCCACAGCGCCGCTTCGACCAGCCTGAACGCGACGCCCAGTCCGCCGCCGTGCGGCGCCAGCCAGCGTTCCATCGCCATCGCCATGAACACCAGCAGCAGCGCCAGGCATACGAAGGCGTGGCTGTGCAGCGCCACGATCAGGTGCTCCATGTACAGCCGCCGCTTGAACACGTAGGCGAACTTGAGCATCAGCGCGAACAGCGGCAGCAGCACGAACAGCGTCGAGGGCACCGCGCCGAGCAGCGAATCCTTGAGCAGATCCGGATCTTCCTGCAGCCGCTGCACGTTCTTCTCTGCGCGGCCCACCTGGCGGTTGAGCCAGTCGTTGGCGAAGCCGGGCAGCCAGTCCACCTTGACCGGGTTGCTCACCGGATCCCAGTCCCGGGAATTGAAGGAGAGCCGGTTCAGCCGCGGCACCGGCGGCGGCCCACCGGTCTGCTCCGCCTCGCGGAACGCGGCGATGCGTTCGTCGGCCTGGGCGCGGATCGCGGTTTCGGCGGCCTGCAGGGCGGCATCCGCGGTGCGCAGCCCGGTGATGGTGCCGACCCGGGGAGGCGACGCGTGGCCCTCCGCGGCCTCGATCTGCGGCGCCAGTTCCGCGCGTTCATCGGCAAGCTCGGCCAGCGCCCGGTCGCGCGCCTGCTCCACCTCGGCGATGTCGCGGGCGGTCTCGATCCCGCTGTCGCCGCCGAGCTGCACCGGGTTCTGGTCGCCGAAGCTGACCACCAGCCTGCCGATGAAGAAGGTGACGATGGCGATGAAGAAGAACAGCCGGAACGGGCTGACGTAGCGGATGCGGCGGCCGGCGAAGTACTCCAGCGAGAGGTAGCCCGGACGTGCGAACAGCGGCCAGAGCGTGCGCGGCGTGCGCGAATCCCACTCGAACACGCTGTCGAGCACGTCGCCGACCAGGCTGGAGAAATGCCGCACCAGCCCCTTCACCGGCTGGCCGCAGGCGTAGCAGTGCTCGCCCAGCAGCGGGGTGCCGCAGTTGGCGCAGTCGCCGCGCGGCGCGTCGCCGGCGGGCAGTGGGGGCGGTGAGGGCGCCGGCAGGTCGGTCGGGGTCGTCATCGGCGGTCCGGCAGCGTCGGGGATTGGCGCATCGCGACACGCGCGGGGACTGGCGCGCGTCGCGGCGCATCGTATCGCCTAAAATACCGGTCGCCGTCGACCCGGCGCCAGCGCGCGACATCCGATTCGCTGCCGGCCGCAGTCGTCCCGAGCCGCCGCCATGTCTCCGTCCACTCCGCCGCCGCGCTTCCGCAAGGAAGTGCGGACCACCGCCGTGCTTGCCGCGCCGCTCGTCGCCGGGCACCTCGCCACCGGGCTGATCGGCTTCGTCGACAACGTGATCGCCGGGCGCCACGGCACCAATACCCTGGCCGGGGTGGCGGTGGGCACGGCCATGTTCTGGCTGCCGATGATGGTGCCCATGGGCACGCTGATGGCGTTGCCGCCCTCGGTCTCGCAGCTCGACGGCGCCGGGCGCCGGGCCGAGGTCGGGCCGCTGTTCCGGCAGGCGTTGTGGCTGTCTCTGGGGCTGGGCGCGCTGCTGTTCGCGTTCCTGAGCCTGTCGGTGCACGCGCTCGCGCCGATGGGCATCGCGCCCGAGGTGCGCCCGGCCGCGAGCGCGTTCCTGCTCGGGATCCGCTGGGGCATCCCGGCGATGACGCTGTACTTCTGCATGCGCTACCTGTGCGACGGCCTGCACTGGACGCTGCCGACGATGGCCTTCGGCTTCGGCGGCCTGCTGGTGCTGCTGCCGCTGGGCTACGCGCTCACGTTCGGCGCATTCGGGCTGCCGGAAGGCGGGGCCGGCGGGCTGGGCCTGGCGTCCTCGATCATGCTGTGGCTGCAGGTGCTCGGCTTCCTCGCCTACCTGGCGCGCGCGCGCAGGTTCGAGGCGATGCGCCTGTTCGACCGGTTCGATCCGCCGCGCTGGCGCGAGATCTCGGCCCTGCTCCGCACCGGCCTGCCGATCGGGGTCACCGTGGCGATGGAGGGCGGGCTGTTCATCGCGACCGCGCTGCTGATCGGCCGGCTTGGCGAGCTCGAAGTGGCGGCGCACCAGATCGCGATCAATGTCGCCAGCCTGTGCTTCATGATCCCGTTCGGGGTGGCCGAGGCGACCACGGTACGGGTCGGGCACGCGGTCGGCGCCGGGCGCGGCTCGCACGGGGTGCGTCGCGCCGCGCTCGCCGGCCTGGTGCTGGTGCTGTCCACCCAGGCGCTGTCGGCGACGGTGCTGCTGGGCTGGCACGAGGCGATCGCCGGCATCTACACCCGCGACCTGGCGGTGGCCTCGCTGGCCGGCTCGCTGCTGTTGCTGGCGGCGGCGTTCCAGTTTCCCGACGGCGTCCAGGTGCTGTCGGCCGGCGCGCTGCGCGGGCTCAAGGACACGCGGGTGCCGATGTTCATCGCCGCCTTCGCCTACTGGGGCGTGGGCATGCCGCTGGGCGCCGGGCTCGGGCTGGGCCTGGGCTGGGGGCCGCGCGGGATGTGGCTGGGGCTGATCGCCGGGCTGACGGTCGCGGCGGTGCTGATGGCGCTGCGCTTCGCGCGCAGCAGCCGGCCGGCCGCGTTGCCGGCCGTGCCGCCGGTGCAGGTGACCAACGACGCATGAAAACGCGGGGATTGCCGGGTACTCTGGCCCTCCGGAACAGGGAGCTTTCGCCCAAATGAGTCAAACCCCACAGCGCGGCCCGCTGCTGCGCGCCATCGTCGGCGTCTGGGACGGCATGAACTTCGTCCGGCGGCTGGTCTTCAACCTGCTGTTCTTCTTCCTGTTGCTGCTGGTGCTGGTCGTGCTCGCCGGCGGCAGGGGTGGGGTCGCTCCGCTGGAGGCGCGCACCACGCTGGTGATCGCGCCCGAAGCGCTGCTGGTGGAGCAGTACACCTCCGACCCGGTCAGCCGTTCGTTCCAGGCCAGTTTCGGCCAGGGGCCGGCGGAAGTGCAGCTGCGCGACGTGCTGCAGGTGCTGGAATCGGCGAAGGACGACGCCAACGTCGAACGCGTGCTGCTGCGCGTGGATCGCATGGGCTTTTCGGGTTTCGCCGCGATCCGCGAGATCGGCGCGGCGATCCAGGCGCTGCGCGAATCGGGCAAGCAGGTGGTCGCGTTCGGCGAGCGCTTCACCCAGGGCCAGTACCTGCTGGCCGCGCAGGCCGACGAGGTCTACCTCGACCCGCAGGGCGAGATCCTGCTGCTGGGCCTGAGCGGCTACCGCCAGTTCTACCGCGAGGGGCTGGAGGACAAGCTCGGCATCGACATGCATCTGTTCAAGGTGGGCGAATACAAGTCCGCCGCCGAACCGTTCATCCGCGACGACGCCTCGCCCGAAGCCAAGCAGGCCGACCTGTTCTGGCGCAACGACGTCTGGCAGCGTTACCTGGCCGACATCGCGCGCCTGCGCAAGACCACCCCGCAGGCGCTCGCCGCCGGCATCGACGCCCTGCCCGAAGGCGTGGCCGCCGTAGAGGGCGACGCCGCGCGCTACGCGATGACGCAGAAGCTGGTCGACGGCCTGAAGACGCAGGAAGAAGTGGAAGTGCTGCTCGCCGAGCGCGGCGCGGCCGACGAGGACGCGGAAGGCGGCTTCCGCCAGGTCGGGTTCTTCGATTACCTGCGCCATGCCGACGGTCCGTCGCGGGCGGCGGATCCGCGCCCCCAGGTCGCGGTGGTGGTGGCCGAGGGCAACATCCTCGAGGGTCGCCAGCCGCCGGGCACGATCGGCGGCGAGTCCACCGCCGCGCTGCTGCGCGAGGCGCGTGACGACGACGACGTGAAGGCCGTGGTGCTACGCGTGAACTCGGGCGGTGGCTCGGCGTTCGCGTCCGAAGTCATCCGCCGCGAGGTCCTGGGCCTGAAGAAGGCCGACAAGCCGGTGGTGGTCTCCTTCGGCGATGTCGCCGCGTCGGGCGGCTACTGGATCAGCATGGACGCCGACCGGATCTATGCCGATCCGTCGACGATCACCGGTTCGATCGGCATCTTCGGGCTGATCCCCACCTTCCCGCGCGCGCTGGAGAAGATCGGCGTGCATACCGACGGCGTCGCCACCACGCGCATGGCGGATGCGTTCGACCTCAGCCGCCCGCTGTCGCCGGAGGCCGGGCAGCTGATCCAGTCGCTGATCGACAAGGGCTATCGCGATTTCATCACCCGGGTCGCGCAGGGCCGCGGCCGCACCCCGGAGCAGATCGACGAGGTGGCGCGAGGCCGCGTCTGGACCGGCGACCAGGCGAAAGCGCGGGGTCTGGTCGACGAGTTCGGCGGCCTGCGCGCGGCGATCGCCGACGCCGCGGAGCGAGCCCGGCTCGGCAAGGCCGACGCCTGGCGGGTGCGCTACGTCGAGCGCGCGGCGACGCCGTTCGAGCGCTGGTTCGCCGGGTTCGTCGAGGGCCGCCTCGCGCGGGCCTGGTTGCAGGATTCCGATCTCGCACGCAGCCTGCTCGCGCGCGCGGCACCGCAGGCCGAACGCGACCTGCGCATGCTCGAGCAGGTGCTCAAGGCCGACGCCGCGCCGGTGAAGACGCTGGCGCATTGCTTCTGCGGACTCTGACGCGCATTCGCCGGCATGGCGGCCGGGACGCCCCGCCGCCTGATCGTGGGAACGCGCCTTCCCGCGTGAGGTGTCGCGGCGCGCGGATCCTTCCCGCGCCGGCTCGCGCCCGACTCAGCGCTTGACGTCCAGCCGCTCGCCGCGCACGAGCGCCATCACGTCGTCGGCATCGCACAGGTTGAAGTCGCCCGGAACGGCGTGCTTCAGGCAGCCGGCGGCATGGCCGAAGCGCAGGCTGTCGGCGTCGTCCCAGCCCAGCACCAGGCCATGCAGGACGCCGGCGGCGAAGGCGTCGCCCCCGCCGATCCGGTCGACGATCGCGGGCAGTTCGCGCGGCTCGACCCGGTGCAGCCCGCCGCCGCGTGTGGCCATCAGCGCGCCCAGCGCATGGTGCTCGACGCTGGACTGGACGCGCGTGGTGCAGGCGATGCGCTGCAGCCGCGGGAACGCCTCGAAGGCGCGGCGCGCGGCGCGTGCGAAGCGCTGCTCGTGGGTGTCGGGCGGGTCGCCGGCCTCCGCGCCGAGCACCACGTCGATGTCGCGGTGGTCGGCGAAGGCGATTTCCGCGCCTTCCAGCAGCGGCCGCAGGATCGTGGCCGGATCGCCATCCCACGCGGCCCACAGCTTGGGACGGAAATTGCCGTCGAACGAGACCCGGACCCCGGAGGCGACCGCGGCCCGCACCGCGTCCGCGGCGGCGGCGGCGGTGGCCGCCCCCAGCGCCGGAGTCACCCCCGACAGATGCAGCCATGCGGCACCGCGCAGCAGCGCGTCCCAGTCGTAGCCCGAAGCGGGCGCCGATGCGAAAGCCGAGGCGGCGCGGTCGTACAGCACCTCGCTCGGACGGTGCCCGGCGCCGGTGGCCAGGAAGTACAGGCCCATGCGGCCGCCGGCCATGCGCACGGCGCGGGTATCCACGCCGTGCCGGCGCAGTTCGCCCAGCGCGGCGCGGCCGAGCGCGTTGTCGGCGACGGTGCCGAGCATGCCCACATCGTGGCCGAACCGGGCCAGCGACACCCCGACGTTGGCTTCGGCCCCGCCGATCCGGACCTCGAGCGCGGGCGACTGCAGCAGCAGTTCCCGCCCCGGGGCGGCGAGGCGGAGCAGCAGTTCACCAAAACAGACGATGCGACCGGACATGGGGGCTCCCGCTGGTTCCCTGCATCATCGGCGAGTGCCGGCGACAGCGCGTTTTGCGCCGCAGCATGCTTGCCGGGCAAGGTTTTGTTAGGGTTTTGGCCAGCGGTGTCATTCGGCCCGCCGGGCGTCATCTCATAAGCACTTACAACTGTCAGCTGCCGCAACGGCCAACGCCTGACATCACGGGAGGGGAATTATGCAAGCTGTCGCACAGAGAAAAAAGACACCGGTTACCTTGCTGGCGGTTTCCATCGGTCTGGCACTGCAGGCGCAGGCGATGGTGGCGCTGGCCCAGGACGTGCCCGAACCGCCGGTTGCCGCGCCGACAGCCACCGCGGACACGCCGGCAGACGCCACCGAACTCGACGTGATCACCGTGACCGGCTACCGCGCAAGCCTGGTCAAGGCCCTGGATCTCAAGCGCGATGCCGTCGGCAGCGTCGACGCGATCGTGGCCGAGGACATCGCGGAATTCCCCGATCAGAACATCGCCGAATCGCTGCAGCGCATCCCCGGCATCGCCATCACCCGCGAGTCCGGCGAAGGCCGCAACATCTCCGTGCGTGGCCTGTCCGGCGAGTTCACCCGGGTACGCATCAACGGCATGGAGGCGATCGCCAGTACCGGCGGCGAAGGCGGGCCGAACCGCGGCCGCGATTTCGACTACAACGTATTCGCCTCGGAACTGTTCAACTCGGTGGTGGTCCAGAAGACCGCGCAGGCCAAGTTCGACGAAGGTTCGCTCGGCGCGCTGGTCGACCTCAACACCGGCGCCCCCTTCGGCTACGAGCATGGAACGACCCTCCTGCTGTCCGGGCAGGGCCAGTACAGCGACATCTCGGACGAATTCGCGCCGCGCGGCGCGGCGCTGTTCGCCTACAAGGATCCCGGCGACAGGTGGGGCGTGTCGTTCTCGGCCGCGTTCTCCGACGACACCAGCTACGAGATGGGCCAGAACACGGTCCGCTGGCAGCGACCGCCGGTCAACCAGGCGCAGGAGCGCTTCGGCTTCCGCTCGGTGCGTGGGGTGAACTGCTTCGACAACCAGGCCGACCCGGGCTGCCAGGACATGGTCAACAACTTCGGCGCGCGCATCCCGCGCTACGGCGAGATCAAGGTCGAGCGCGAGCGCATCGGGCTCACCGGCAGCCTGGAGTTCCGTCCCAGCGTGGACACGAAGATCAAGCTCGACGCGCTGTACTCGAAGCTCGATGCCGCGCGCGGGGAGATCTGGGGCGAAGTCCTGTTCCGCGGCAACGAACACCTCATGGACGTGACCGACTACGTGGTGGACGCCGAAACCGGCACCATCGACCGGCTCGAGGTCGACAACGCATGGGTGCGCAACGAATCGTTCGAGAAGGCCTGGACCACCGAGTTCAAGCAGTATACGTTCGACCTGTCACACACCTTCAACGATGCCTTCAGCGGCCACCTCCTGGCCGGCACCGCCTCGTCGGAACTCGACTTCCCGTACGAGATCACCTTCATGTACGACGACCGCGACTACGACGGTTTCGTCTACGACTACACGAACGATGAGTATCCGCTGATCGCCTTCAACGGCGCGGACGTCACCGACCCGGCGAACTTCCAGATGGCGGAGTTCCGCGACCGGCCGAGCAACACCAGGCACACCTTCGACAACCTCGCGGCGGACGTGACCTGGAACTTCAGCGCCGATTACTGGATGGATGCCGGCGTGAGCTACCGCAAGTTCAACTTCGAGACCTGGGGCGGGATCCGCGATTCCACCGCGTGCGCCGCGGGCCTGGTGGAGTGCACGGAAGGCGTGTACGGCGTTCCGGCGACGGACGGTCCGTCCACGGTCTACCACTTCGGCGACCGCGTCGGCGACGGCTCGACCACGAGCTGGGTGATCCCCGACCTGTGGGGCTGGGCGGACCAGATCGACCTGCGCAACCGCCCCATGCGCGAGGACACCGGCAACGTGCGCTCGGTCGAGGAGCGCGACACCGGTGTGTTCGTGCAGCTCAACGGCTCCACGCTGCTGGCCGACCGCGACTTCCGCTTCAATGCCGGCGTGCGCTACGTCCGCACCGAGCAGGAATCAAGCGGCTACAACTCGGGAGTATTCGTCACTGTCGAGCGGCCGGCCTACAGCGACGTGCTGCCCTCGTTCAACGTGGCCTGGGACCTGACCCCGGAACTGGTGTGGCGCGCGTCGGCGGCCAAGGTGATGACCCGTCCGGGCATCGGCAGCCTCACGCCGGGCGGCAGCGTGGACAGCTTCAACTACCGCGTGACCTTCCAGAACCCCTACCTCGACCCGACCCGGGCGAAGGCCTTCGACACGTCGCTGGAGTGGTATTTCGCGCCGGAGGCGATCCTGTCGGCCGCGTTCTTCTACAAGGACATCGATTCGCGGCCCATTTCCAGCCAGCGCGAGGGCACCTACGCCTCGACCGGGCTGCCGTTGTCGCTGCTGGTGCCCACCTCGCCGGCCGCGGAGAATCCGGAAGCCCGCCTGTGGGAGATCAACTCTGTCATCAACGGGCCGGGCGGCAAGCTGCATGGACTCGAGCTCGCCTTCCAGATGCCGCTGGCGCTGATCGCGCCGGACATGCCGGTGGTGCGCAACATGGGGCTGATCGGCAACTACACCTATGTCGATTCGGATGCCGACTACACGATCAGCGGCGAGGTGGTGACCGAACGCCTGTTCGGCCTGTCGAAGAACTCCTACAACTTCACCGTGTTCTACGAGAACGAGCGCTTCGACGCACGCCTGTCCGGCGCCTATCGCAGCGACTACCTGACCGGGACCAGCGGCACGGGCAACCGTTTCGAGGGGTACGGCGACACGTTCAACCTGGATGCCTCGATGGGCTACAAGGTCAACGACAACTTCTCGATCACCCTCGAGGCGCTGAACCTCACCGACGACTACCAGGATCGCTGGACCGACATCGACGCCCGCCGCCGCTACGAGTGGGACCACACCGGCCGGGTGTACAAGCTCGGTTTCCGCTACCGCTTCTGATCCATCCGCGGCCCACCGGGCGCCGTCGTGCGCCCGGTGGGCCTTTCATTGCGCGCGGCGGGGCCGCATCGCGGTGGCGGGCCCCTCACTGGCGCCGCCGGCATTCGCCGGCTCCCCGTTTCGAGGATCTGTCGCGCACGCGCTGCGCGGCTTGAAGACGGTCCGGCTTGGCCACCGGTGCGGACACCCCGCGGAGTCGGCCTTCGCGGCGAGCCGCTTCGTGCGCGCCCGGGCGACGCTGGGCGAGGGCAGCGACGTTGCCGGCCTCAGGACTCGGGCGCGATGCGGGGACAACCGGTGACGGGTGCGGGGACCGCGTCCGCGCGCGGTGGCAGCGAGTGGATCCAGTCGATCGCCAGACGCGGCCACCCGGCAAGCCGGTTGTCGGCGATGGCGTGAGTGCCGAATCCGTGCCCGCCCGCCGCATACACATGCAGTTCCGCGGGCACGCCTGCGGCGCGCAGGGCGGCGTGGAAGACCAGGCTGTTGCGCACCGGCACCGAAGTGTCGTCGCTGGCATGGAGCAGGAAGGTCGGCGGTGTGCGGCCGTCGACCGCGTGCTGCGGCGAGTAGCGCCGCAACGAATCGGGCGACGGCGCGGGGCCGAGCAGTCGGCGTCGCGATCCCGCGTGGGCATCGCGGCCGGCCATGTCGATCACCGGATAGCCCAGGAGCAGGAAGTCGGGCCGGGCGCTCGTCGCGTCGTAGGCGTCGATCGGCGGCTGCAGCGATTCGTCGAAGCGCGTGCCCAGGCTGGCGGCGAGGTGGCCCCCGGCGGAGAAGCCGAGCATGCCCACCCGGGCGGGATCGAGTCCCCAGGCAGGTGCGCAGGCGCGGATCATCCGCAACGAACGCTGCGCATCGGCCAGCGCCACATCGGCACCTTCCGCATGACCGTCCCCCGGCAGGCGGTACCGCAGGACGAACAGGGTGATCCCGGATCCCGCGAAGGCCGGGACGAGCGTGGTGCCTTCCTTGTCGAGCACGACGCGCTCGTATCCGCCGCCGGGCGCCACCAGCAGCGCGGTGCCATCGGGGTGCGGCGGGCGGTGTACCACGAAGTAGGGACGACGGACGCCGGTGATCACGCGGTCGCGCGAACCGTCGGCAAGCCGGCCGCGGTCCACGATGCGCTGCGGAGGGAGCGTGCCTGCATGATCGGGGGCGTGGCCGGCGGGCCAGATCTCGATCCGGACCACGCCGGCGTCCTCGGCGGACGCCGGGCCCGCGGGCGGCTCCGCCGACGCCGTGGCCATGGACGCCAGCATGCCCGCCAGCAGGATGCGGACACGCATGCCGCGTTCCTACAGGGTGCCGCGTTGCACGAAGGGTGCGATCCGGTAGAGACGCCGCTCGCCGCCACGCGGATCGTCGGCCATCCGGGGTTCGGCATCGAAAACCATCGTCTCGCGCCGCGGCAGCGAGTACGGCCGCCAGTCCGCGGTCGCGCCGGTGCGCGGATCGCCGCAGCGGGCGAACGCGAGCAGCGCCTCGCTCATCGCATCCGCCACGCGCTGCGCCTGCGGCGCGACCCCGGTGCGCGAGCCCGCCCGGGCGATGTTGTCGAACACCAGCGGGATGTCGAGCGTATGGAAGGCGCGCCTGCGCTCGCCGCCTTCCACGTCGCGTGGATACCAGTCGAGCTGGTAGGCCCAGGTATTGCCTCCGCCATCGCGTGCGCGCGCTTCGAGTTCCTCCACCGCGCCGCGCCAGGAGCGCCCGGCCGTGGTCGCCGCGAAGAACACCTCCGATGGCGTGTAGTGCGGATACAGCCTGCGGTATCCGGCCACCACCAGGTCGGGGTCGATGTCCAGATACTGCTGCGTGCGCAGCCTGGCCGGGAGCTGCTCCCAGTCGAGCGTGAAGTTGTCGGGATCGCTGCCGAGGAAGGCGCGCGTCTCGTCGCGGGTGTTGCCGACGACCATCGGGATCGCCGCCGACTGCGGCGGCGCATCGGGCCAGAACGGGTGGCGCGGCAGCGCAGCGCCATCCATCACGGGGCCGAAGTAGAGTGCACTGTCCTCGATGCGCGAGGGGTCGCGCACCGACTGTGCCGCCAGCAGCGTCTCCGCCGGCAGCATGCGCAGGCGTCCGGCATCGGCCGGGGACAGGCCGAGGGCGTCGAGATAGATCCGCGCTCGACCATCCGCCGCGCGCGGCCCGGCCGCCGTCACCTGCTGCCCGCTCATGGTCCACGCGCGATGGAACAGGCCGCGCGCGGCCGGCATCGCCATCAGCGTGGCGATCTTCGCGCCACCGCCCGACTGGCCGAACAGGGTGACGTTGCCGGCATCGCCGCCGAACTCCGCCGCGTGTTCGCGTACCCAGTGCAGTGCCTGTACCAGGTCGAGCTGGCCGACGTTGCCGGACCCGGCGTAGTCCGGGCCGAGCAGGCCCCCGAGATACAGGTAGCCGAAGGCGTTGAGCCGATGGTTGAGGGTGACCACGACGACGTCGCCGCGCAGGCACAGACGGGCGCCGTCGTAGAGCGGATCGCTGCCAGAACCGTTGTTGAAACCGCCGCCATGGAGGTAGACCAGGACCGGTCGCCTCGCGCCGTCGCGCAGCCCCGGCGTCCAGACGTTGAGGAACAGGCAGTCCTCGCTGCCCGGGCCTTCGCCGCCACGTTGCGCGGTCGCCGCGCCGTAGGCGAGCGCATCGCGCACGCCACGCCAGGAGGCTTCCCGCAATGCAGGCAGGAAGCGGCGCGGCGCGGTGTCGGCGCCGTAGCGGATGCCGCGGAACACGTGCACGCCGTGCTCGCGGGTGCCGGCGACGCGGCCGCCACGCACGCGTGCGAGACTGGTCGCGGGCGAGGGAGCGGCGGCCACCAGGCCGGGCGCCATGGCGCCACCGCACAGCGCCAGCGAAACCTGCAGGAACGCGCGCCTGGGTCGCATCGCGGTCAACGCAGTGGTTCGCCGCGCGGGTACGTGCCCGAACGCGGCTCCATCGTCCCGAGGTTCCAGTCCGCCTCGACGAAGGGTTTGCGCGTGGGCGCGTACTGCGGATAGCCGCCCACCTCGTCCTGGCTGTCGATGATCGTGCCGCGGCCTTCGATCACGTCGGCGACGATGCGACGATCGACCGGGTCGCGGTCCCAGGGCGTGGCCCCAACGGTTTCGATCACGGCATCCTGCACCTGCGCCGACGGCAGGAGCCGTACGCCGAACGGCAGCGCGGGCGCGGCTGCAGGTTCGTTGATCCGGACCGGCGCGGTGGTGTAGCGACCGGTCGCTTCGATCACCGGCCTGCCGAGGCGATCGACCGCCAGGTTGTCCTCCGCATGCACGTCGACGTCGCCGGAGCCGCCGACCATGAACAGTGCCAGAGGCTCGGTCGAGATCCCCGCCCGCAGCACGTTGCCGCGCAGGACCATCTCGCCGCGGGAGTAGGGGTGTCCGATCCATTCCTCGGCGATCAGGTTGTAGTGGATCGCGCGCTGGCCGGGGTTGTAGATCAGGTTGTTGACGACCTGCCCGCGCGCGCCGCCCTTGAACAGCGGGCTGCGCTCGTAGTTGTGCGCGTACAGGTTGCCGACGATCAGGATGCGACTGACGTGGTCGTGCACCAGCGTGCCCTTGGAATGCTCGCCCTTGGGGTGGGTGGCATGGGCCAGGCCTTCGGCGATGATGTTGTTGCTGAAAGTGATGTCGTGCGAAGCGTTGCGCATCCACTGCGACTCGTCCTCGCCGAGGAATCGCGTGCTGGAGGCCGACAGCCCCTCGTCGGTGGCCCAGGTGAGCGAACAGTGGTCGACGATCACGTTGCGCGCGCCGCGCAGGGTCGTGATCGCGTCGATGTCGCCCGAGCCCTTGGGCCGGTGGCCGTCCCCGGGGCGGATGCGGAGGTGGCGGACCACCACGTCGTGGGCGGCGATGGTCAGGCCGCCCTTGATGATCGTGATCCCGGGATGCGGCGCGGTCTGGCCGGCAATCGTCAGGTAGGGCTCGCTGATCCGCAGCTCCTTCATGCCCAGGTCGATCACGCCGCCGACCTCGAACACGACCACCCGCGGACCCCTGGTCTCGACCGCGGCACGCAGGGAGCCGGGGCCATCGGCGGCCAGCGTCGTCACCCGCAGGATCTGCCCGCCGCGGCCGCCCGGCGTGTGCGCGGCCCAGCCCTGGGCCCCGGGAAAGGCGGGGACGCGGTCGGCGGCGGCCGACACGGGAAGCGCAAGGCAGAGCAGGCAGGCGAGCAGGGCGTACCAGGCGGGGGATCGGCGGATCGGGGACATGCGGAAGGCTCCATCGCGGGTCGGATCGGGCGGCCGGGCGGAGGATGTCCACCGGTTTGCCGCACTGCACATTGAAGATGACACCGGTTTACCTTACAAGGACATCCGGCCTGCGGCGATCTGCACCGCAACATCATCCGGAGGGGGCTTGAGCAGCGAAACCGAAACATCGAAGGACTCGACCGAGCATGCCGCCGCGGTGGCCATCGCCGACACGTTCGTGGAGGCAAGGCTGCAGGGTCGCAGCGTGCCGGACTTCCCCGGCGTCATTCCCGAAGACCTGGTCGCGGCGTACAGGGTGCAGGACCTCGCGATCGCGCGCTGGCCGGATCGGGTGGCCGGCTGGAAGGTCGGCTACATCGGCGCCGAGCGCCGGGACGGATCGGGCGACGACCGCCTGCTCGGCCCGATCTACCAACGACAGCTGTCGACCCGGGTGGACGATGCGGTGCTGCCGGTGTTCGTCGGCGGCTTCGGCGCGATCGAGGCCGAGTACGTGCTGCGCCTGGAGGCCGACGCGCCTGCCGGCAAGCTGGACTGGACGCCTGCCGAGGCTGCCGCATTGCCGGCTGCGCTGGCGATCGGCCTGGAGATCGCCAGCAGCCCGCTGGCGACGATCAACGCGCTCGGGCCGCGGGTGGTGGTCTCGGATTTCGGGAACAACAACGGCCTGGTGGTGGGCCCGGAAATCCCGCACTGGCGCGACATCCCGGAGCCGGAACTGGTCGCGGAGTGCTGGATCGACGACGAGCGCGTCGGCACGGGCGGCGCCACGCTCCTGCCCGGCGGGCTGCTGGCCGCCTATGCGTTCGCGCTGTCGCGTTCGGCCCGGCGCGGCCGTCCGCTGCGGGCCGGCGACCTGATCGCGACCGGCAACGCCACCGGCATCCACGAGGTGCGCGTGGGCCAGCGCGTACGCGTGGGCTTCGGCACGCACGGCACGATCCACGGGCGTGTCGTCGCCGCCACCGCGTTCGCCGCCGGCAGCAGCGCATGAGGCGGCGCCGCTTCATCGCCGCCGGCCTCGGCGTCGCCTGCGCGGCAGGCGCGGGCGCGATGCCGGCGCTGGCCGCGGGCCGCAACGGCCTGCTGACCGCCACCGACGTGCACGTGAGCGACTATCCCACGGTCGAGGCCATGCGCTGGATCGGCCAGACGCTGGAGCGCGAGACACGCGGCAGGCTGCGCATCCGCCTCTACCATTCCGGGCAACTCGGCCGCGAGGCCGAGGCGATCGACATGGCCCGCTTCGGCGCGATCGACTTCGCGCGCGTCTACAGCGGCGCGCTCAACAACGCCTTCCCGCTGACCCGGGCGTTGTGCCTGCCGTACGCGTTCGACTCGGTCGCGCACATGCGCCGGTCGATGGACGGAGAGGTCGGCCGGGCGGTGCTGGACGGCTTCTCCGGACGCGGCCTGGTCGGGCTGGCGATCTACGACTCCGGCGCTCGGTGCTTCTACAACGCGCGGCGTCCGATTCGCACGCCCGCCGACCTGCACGGGATGAAGATCCGCGTGCCGGTCTCGGACATCTTCATCCGCCTGCTGCGCCAGTTCGGCGCCAACGCCACCCCGCTGTCGCTGGGCGAGGTGTACTCGGGCATGGAGACGCGGATGATCGACGGGGCCGAGAACAACATCCGCAGCTTCCACTCGAGCCGCCATTTCGAGGCGGCCCGCTACTGGTCGCAGAGCGAGCATTCCTACGCGCCGGACGTGCTGCTGCTGTCGCGGCGCACCTGGGATGCCCTCGATGCCGGAGACCGCGAACTGCTGCGCGACGCCGCGCGGCGCTCGGTGGCGGTGATGCGCGAGGCCTGGGACGCCTCCGAAGCCGCGGCGCGCGAGGAGGTGCTGGCCGCGGGCATCGAGGCGAACGAGGTCGACATCGACGCCTTCCGCGCGGCGGCCGCGCCGCTGCTGGCCGGGTATCGCCGCGATCCGCGCATCGAAGCGCTGTACGCGCAGATCCGCGCAACCGCATGAGGACCCAGATGACGGGACGATCGGAGACCCCACTCGACACCGGCACCGACGCCGGTACGGACCAGACGCCCCCCGCAGGACCGCCGGGTGCGCTCGACCGGCTCGCCGGCATCGCCATCGCCATCGCCGCGACGGCGCTGGCCGGGCTGGTGCTGGTGCAGGGCTGGCAGGTGGTCGCACGCTACGTGCTGAACGATTCGCCGAGCTGGACGGAGCCGGTCACGCTGCTGCTGCTCGGCACCGCGATGAGCTTCGGCGCGGCGGCGGGTGTCCACACCCAACGCCACTTCAGCTTCAGCCTGCTGGCCGACGCGATGCAGCCTCGCGTGCGACGCGTGGTCGATGCGCTCAACGTGCTGGTCGTGGCCGCGATAGGCGCCGTGCTGGCGGGCTGGGGCGCGGTGCTGCTGTTCGACGCGCTGGACGTGCGCATCGCCGGCGCGCCGATGCCGCAGAGCATCGGCTTCCTGCCGTTGTCGCTCGGCGGCGCGCTGATGGTGGTGTTCGCGCTGGCGCGCCTGCCCGGCGTGCTGCGCGCCGGCGGGGAGGGCTGAGCCATGGGCATCGCCATCCTGTTCATCTCCTTCATCGTGCTGCTGGTGATCGGCGTGCCGGTCGCCTATGCGCTTGCTGCCGCCTCGCTGCTGACGCTGCTGTACCTCGACCTGCCGTCGGTGGTGCTGGCGCAGCAGGTCGGCGCGGGCATCGGCACCGCATCGCTGATCGCGATCCCGCTGTTCATCTTCGCCGGCGAAATCATGATGCGCGGGGGCATCTCCGAACGCCTGATCGCGCTGGCCGCGGGCCTTGTGGGGCGCGTGCGCGGCGGCCTTGGACAGGTGTCGGTGCTGTCGTCGCTGTTCTTCGGCGGCGTGTCGGGTTCGGCGATCGCCGACGTCTCCGCGGTCGGCGGCACCATGATCCCGCAGATGGTCAAGCGCGGCTACGACCGCGATTTCGCCGTGAACGTCTGCATCACCGCCGCGCTGGTGGCGCTGCTGGTGCCGCCTTCGCACAACCTGATCCTGTACTCGGCGGCGGCCGGCGGCGGCATCTCGATCGCCGACCTGTTCGCCGGCGGGATCCTGCCGGCGCTGCTGATGACGGCGGCGATGATGCTGACCGGCTACGTGGTGGCGCGGCGCCGGGGCTACGGCACCGAGCCGTTCCCGGGCCTGCGCACGGTGCTGCTGCGGCTGGTGTCGGCACTGCCCGGCCTGGGCCTGGTGGCGCTGATCTTCATCGGCATCCGCGCCGGCGTGTTCACCGCGGTCGAGAGCGCGGCGGTGGCGGTGGTATACGCGTTGCTGGTGACCGTGGTGCTGTACCGGCAACTGCGCTGGCGGATGTTCCTCGAGACCATCGTGCATGCGGCCAGGACCACCGGCGTGATCCTGTTCGTGATCGCCTGCGCGGCCGCCTTCGGATGGATGCTGGCCTATCTGCAGGTGCCGGTGGCGGCGGTCGAGGCATTGCAATCGATCGCCGGGAACAGGTACGCGGTGCTGCTGCTGATCGTGCTGATCCTGCTGCTGCTGGGGACCTTCATGGACCTGGCGCCGTTGATCCTGATCTGCACCCCGATCTTCCTGCCGGTGGCCAAGGCGTACGGCATCCACCCGGTGCATTTCGGCATGGTGCTGGTGCTGACCGGCGGACTGGGCCTGGTGACGCCGCCGGTGGGTTCGGTGCTGTTCGTGGGCACCGCGATCGGCAAGATCACGATCGCCGAGAGCCTGCGCTCGATCTGGCCGTTCTGGCTTGCGGGCCTGGCCGTGCTGCTGGCGGTGGTGCTGTTCCCGCAACTGTCGCTGTGGTTGCCGGCGCTGCTGCGCGCGTGAACCGGTACATGGCGGCCCGTTTCCCATGAGGAATTCCATGTCGAAGACGTCGCGCTGGCTCTGGCTCCTCCTGTCCATCGCCTTGGCTCCGCCCGCGCCTGCGCAGGACGCGCTGCCGCAATGGCAGCGCGGGATCGAGCACCAGCGCCAGCCGGACCTCGGCGACGGCACCTTCCTCAACCCGGTGCTGGCCGGCGACCATCCCGATCCCTCGGTGCTGCGCGACGGCGAGGATTTCTACCTCACCCTGTCCTCGTTCACGGCCTACCCGGGACTGCCGCTGTGGCACTCGCGGGACCTGGTGAACTGGCAGCCCGTCGGCAACGCGATCTCCACCAACGTGGGCTCTGTCTGGGCGCCCGACCTGGTGAAGCACGATGGGCGCTACTACATCTACTTCCCGGCGCGCCATGGCGGCACCGAGGGCAGCGAGCGCAGCAACTACGTGGTCTGGGCCGACGACATCCGCGGACCGTGGAGCGATCCGGTCGACATCGGCCTGCCTGGCCACATCGATCCGGGCCATGCCGTGGGCGAGGACGGCAGGCGCTACCTGTTCCTCAGCGGCGGCGACTACGTGCAACTGGCCGACGACGGCCTGTCCACCGTCGGCGAGGTGAAGCACGTCTACGATGGCTGGCGCTACCCCGAGGACTGGGTGGTCGAGGCGTACGCGCAGGAAGGCCCGAAGATCACCCGCCGCGACGGCTGGTACTACATGGTCACCGCCGTCGGCGGCACCGCCGGCCCGCCGACCGGGCACATGGTGATCGTGGCCCGCTCGCGTTCCATCCATGGGCCCTGGGAGAACTCCCCCCACAACCCGGTGGTGCGCACGCGGAGTCGCGACGAATACTGGTGGTCGCGCGGCCATGCCACGCTGGTCGAGGACGTGGCCGGCCAGTGGTGGATGATCTACCACGGCTACGAGCGCGACTTCTGGACCCTCGGCCGCCAGGCGCTGCTCGATCCGGTGGAGTGGACCGATGACGGCTGGTTCGTGGCCCGTGGCGGCGACCTGGGCCAGCCGATACGCAAGCCCGCAGGCGAGGCGCTGCAGCCGCACGGCATCGCGCTGTCGGACAGCTTCGCCGGCGGCAGGCTGGGCAAGCAATGGGCGTTCTACGACCCGGCGCCGGACGAGTATGCGCGGATCGCCTTCGGCGAACGCGGCCTGGGGTTGCGCGGCAAGGGCGACTCGCCACGCGACAGTTCCCCGCTGGGCGTGATCGCGGGCGACCTGGCCTACGAGTTCGAGGTCGAGATGGACATCGAGCCGGGGGCGCAGGGAGGCGCATTGCTGTTCTACAGCGACCGGCTGTACGCGGGCCTGGGCAGCAACGGCGAACAGTTCGTCATGCACCGCTACGGCCTGGAACGGCCGGCGCGGCTGGCGCCCGGCGCCACCGGCGGCCGGCTGTGGATCCGGGTCCGCAACGACCGCCATATCGTGACCATCCATACCAGCCGCGACGGAAGCAGCTGGACCAAGTACCCGGTGCAGATGGAGATCTCCGGCTATCACCACAACGTGGCCGGGGGCTTCCTGGCGGTGAAGCCGTCGCTGTATGCGGCCGGCAGCGGCACGGTGCATTTCCGCAATTTCCGGTATCGCGCGCTAGACTGATCCCGACACCGGTATCAGCCGGCGGGACACGACATGCCGCGAACCAAGGAAGACGACGCCAGGCCCGTGCGGGGCAAGGCGGCGACCATCAACGACATCGCCCGGCTCGCCGGGGTGTCCAAGAAGACCGTGTCGCGGATCATCAACCGTTCGCCGCTGGTGCGTGCGGACACGCGCGACAAGGTCGAGACGCTGATGCGCGAGGTGGGCTACGTGCCCGACCCGATGGCGCGTGGCCTCGCGTTCCGCCGTTCCTTCCTGATCGGCATGATCTACGACAACCCGACCGCGCAGTACATCGTCGACATCCAGTACGGCGCGCTGGACGCGCTGCGCGACTCGGGTTTCGAGCTCGTGGTCCATCCCTGCGACAGCCGCAGTCCGAACTATGTCGACGGCGTGCGGCGCTTCGTCCAGCAGCAGAAGCTGCACGGGGTGATGCTGGTGCCGCGCGTCTCCGAGGACCAGGCCCTGGCCGACATGCTGGACGACGTCGGCTGCCGGTACGCGCGTATCGCGGCGGTGGCGCTCGATGCGCCCGACCGTATCGTCGTGACCCACGACCGCGACGGCGCCGCGGAAGTGGCCGACTACCTGCAGTCGCTGGGCCACCGCGAGGTGGCGATGATCACCGGTCCTGCCGCCTACCGCTCCGCGATCGAGCGCACCCACGGTTTCGTCGGCGCGCTGCAGCGGCGCGGCATCGAGCTGCCGCCGTCGCGCCTGGTCGAAGCCGGGTATACCTTCGAGTCGGGCGTGGCCGCGGCCGAGAAGCTGCTCGGCGCGAAGAAGCGCCCGACCGCGATCTTCTGCGGCAACGACGAAATGGCCGCGGGCGTCTACCGCGTGGCGCTGCGCACCGGCATCCAGATCCCGAAACAGCTGTCGGTGGTGGGCTACGACGACAGCCCGCTGGCCTCGCGCCTGTGGCCGCCGCTCACCTCGGTGCGCCGCGACACGCGCGATACCGGGCGCATGGCCGCGGCGATGCTGCTGCAGACCGACGGTGCCCCGCGCCCGCTGTCGAGCGTCCGGCCGCACCTGGTCATCCGCGACTCCTGCCAGCCCCCCGCGTAGCCCGGATAAGCGCAGCGCATCCGGGACCTCGACTCCCGCGCGTTCCGGCAAGGACGGGCCGTGTCCGTGGTGCGTATCCGGCGGTGTGGACCCGAACGATCATGGGACGGCCGCACCGGGGTGGCGTTTGCGGATGGGCAGTCCGGCGAGGGCGACGCGGCCCCGGGTGCGCTGCGCTTACCCGGGCTACGCTGTTTCGGCTTGCCGCAGCGCAGTATGACACCGGTTACCAGAATCGATAGACTGGCCTCCGTCCGATCCACCGGCCGGCTGCGCCGGCCTCCGAATCACGGAGTTCCCGCCCATGTTCTGCAAGACCTACCACGCCACCCATCCGGACATGATGGACGGCGCCAGCAACGACCAGCTGCGCGACCGCTACCTGGTCGGCGACCTGTTCGTCGCGGACACGGTGCAGCTCAACTATTCGCACAACGAACGCTTCGTGCTCGGCGGCGCCGCGCCGGTGTCGAAAACGGTCGAGCTGCCGCGACAGACCGAGCCAGAATCGGCGAAGGGCCACCCCTTCCTCGAGCGGCGCGAACTGGGCGTGATCAACGTCGGTGGCGGCGCCGGCAAGGTGACCGTCGACGGCACCGCGTACGCGCTGGGTCCCAAGGACGGCCTGTACGTGGCGATGGGCAGCCAGGACGTGTCCTTTTCTTCCGACGACGCGGCCAACCCGGCGAAGTTCTACCTGGCTTCCACACCTGCGCATGCGCGCTTCGAGACGAAACAGCTCTCGATCAAGGACGCCGTGGCGCTCGAGCGCGGGGCGCTGGAAACAAGCAACGAACGCACGATCTACCAGTTCATCGTGCCGGCCACCTGCCGGTCCTCGCAGTTGCTGCTGGGCCTGACCGTGCTCAAGCCCGGCAGCGTCTGGAACACCATGCCGCCGCACCTGCACGACCGTCGCAGCGAGGTCTACTTCTATTTCGACCTCGGCGACGACGACCGCGTCTACCACTTCATGGGCCAGCCCGACGCGCAGCGCCACATCGTGGTGGCCACCGACGAGGCGGTGATCTCGCCGCCGTGGTCGATCCACATGGGGTCGGGGACGTCCAACTACGCCTTCATCTGGGCCATGGGCGGCGAGAACCTCGACTACACCGACATGCACGTGCTGGACATCTGCCAGCTCAAGTAACCCCATCCGCCGCGCAACCCACGCAAGGAACCGAACACGATGGCAGGCAATCCTTTCAGTCTCGAAGGCAAGGTCGCGCTGGTCACCGGCGCCAACACCGGGCTCGGCCAGGGCATCGCCCTGGCGCTCGCCGAAGCCGGCGCCGACATCGCCGCGGCGGGCATCGTGGAAGCGGCAGAGACGGGCGACGGGGTGCGCGCGCTGGGGCGCCGCTTCCTCAACCTCGACGCCAACCTGATTTCGATCGAGCCGGTCGAACGGCTGGTCAGGGAGACCGTCGACGGGCTCGGCGGGTTGGACATCCTGGTCAACAACGCCGGCCTGATCCGCCGCGCCGACGCGGTGGATTTCAGCGAGAAGGACTGGGACGACGTGATGAACGTCAACATCAAGTCCGCGTTCTTCATGTCGCAGGCGGCCGGCAGGCACTTCATCGCCCAGGGCAGCGGCAAGATCATCAACATCGCCTCGATGCTGTCGTTCCAGGGCGGAATCCGCGTGCCCTCGTACACCGCCTCCAAGAGCGGCATCGCCGGCATCACCCGGCTGCTCGCGAACGAGTGGGGCAGCAGGGGCATCAACATCAATGCGATCGCGCCGGGATACATGGCGACCGACAACACCGCGCAGCTGCGGGCCGATGCCGACCGCAACAAGGCGATCCTCGACCGTATCCCGGCGGGGCGCTGGGGCGAGCCTTCCGACCTCGGTGGTACCGCGGTGTTCCTCGCCAGTCGCGCCTCGGACTACGTCAATGGCGCGGTGATCCCGGTCGACGGCGGCTGGCTCGCGCGCTGAGGTCCTCTCCGGAACGGGCGGGAGGGTCGGTGTCCTCCCCGACGGGATCCTCTCCGCCCGCTCCTTTTTTTCACGGCAGCCGGGTCGCCGCGAGCGGACCGCCGCCTTCCGGCCGCCCGAGCCGGGCGCGGCGACTGCCGCGGGTGGCGCCGCCGCCATCGCCCGCGGAGGGTCCGCGATGAGCATCATTGAACCGATCATCGCCCTCGCGTCGGGCCTGTGTCTCGCCGTCGCGACGGCAACCGCCGGGGAGCCCAGGCGCGTCTTCATCGCCGGGGACTCCACCGCCAGCGTCTATCCCGCAGAGCGCGCGCCGCGCGAAGGCTGGGGAATGCGCCTGCAGCCGCTGCTGGCCGACGGCTGGGAAGTGCGCAACCACGCGCAGAGCGGCCGCAGCGCGCGCAGCTTCATCGAGCAGGGCTGGCTCGATGCGATCGCGAAGGACCTGCGCCGCGGCGACGTGCTGCTGGTCCAGTTCGGGCACAACGACGCCAAGGTCGAGGATCCCGCGCGCTACACCGATCCTGCCGTCGCCTACCCGGCCTGGCTGCAGCGCTACGTGGCGCTGGCGCGGGAACGCGGCGCAACGCCGGTGCTGGTGACGCCGGTGGCGCGGCGCAAGTTCGACGGCGGCCAGCTGCTCGACACCCACGGCCCCTATCCGCAGGCGATGCGGGAGCTCGCTGGACGCGAGGGGGTGGCCCTGGTCGATCTCAACGCGCTGAGCATGGACTGGCTGCGCGGGCTGGGCGATGCGGCGTCCAAGCCCTATTTCCTGCACGTGCCGGCGCAGCGCCAGGCCGACGACACCCACTTCAGCGCGGCGGGCGCGCAGGTGGTCGCCTGCCTTGTGGCCGCGGGCTGGCATGCGGCCGATACGGACGCGCCCGTCAGGCCGGTCACGGCAGGCACGTGCCCCATGATCGCCGCGCCCGCGCCCGTGGCGGTATCGCCTTCGATCGTGGTCCAGGAGCGGGACATCGCGGTGATCCAGCCGGGCCCGCACGCAGGCGAAGGCACCACGACCGCCTATCCGTTCTTCTCCGACGCCACCGGGTTCAACCTCGTGTTCCGCAAGCGCGCGCTGCATCCCGGCGCGACCATCGGCGCCCATGTCAACGACAAGGACGAGATCTACTACGTGATCTCCGGCCGCGGCGAACTCGTCCTCAACGGCGACGCGCGCGAGGTCGGCCCGGGCGACGCGATCCTCACCCGCAACGGCGACAGCCACGCGTTGCGCCAGCTCGGCGACGAGGATCTGGTGATCTTCATCGTATTCGACGAGGCGTCGCGCACCCCCTGAGCGGCCTGCGGCTCCGGCGGCTGTTGGTCCGGCGGCTCCCGCGGTGGCGAACAGGCGGCGCAGAGCAGGGCGGCGGCGAGCGCGGCGGGTCTGGCGATCCGGTGCGTGGGGTTCTGCGGGGCGGTAGGGCGCTATCCTAGGCCGGACCCGGTTTTGGACGCGCGAAGATGGACCCGCATCGCTGGCGCCTGGATGGACAACTCGCACTGGTCACCGGTGGCAGCGCCGGCATCGGCCGCGCGATCGCACGCGAGCTGCTCGGCTTCGGCGCCACCGTGCTGATCGTCGCGCGCAACGGCGACGCGCTGGAGGTCGCGCGCGACGAACTTGCCGAGGAGTTCCAGGACGGCGACATCCGCGCCTTCATCGGCGACGTGTCCGACGACGAGCAGCGGCGCGAGGTGCTGGACTGGGTCGAGGATCAGGGCGACGGACTGAACATCCTGGTCAACAACGCCGGCGGCAACCTCACCCGCGCCGCCACCGACTACGCCGAGGACGAGTGGCGCGAGATCTTCGAGGTCAACACCTTCAGTGCGTTCGAGCTTTCACGCTACGCGCATCCGCTGCTGACCAGGCACGCCGCGTCCAGCATCGTCAACGTCGGCAGCGTGTCGGGATTCACCCACGTGCGCAGCGGCGCGCCTTACGGCATGAGCAAGGCGGCGATGCACCAGATGACGCGCAACCTCGCCGTCGAGTGGGCCGAGGACGGGGTGCGGGTGAACTCGGTGGCGCCCTGGTACATCCGCACGCGCCGCACCTCGGACAAGCTGTCCGATCCCGACTATCTCGACGAAGTGCTGCTGCGCACGCCGATGGGCCGCGTCGGCGAACCGGAGGAAGTGGCCGCCGCGGTCGCCTTCCTGTGCCTGCCGGCGGCGGGCTACATCACCGGCGAGTGCATCGCGGTCGATGGCGGGTTCCTGCGCTACGGCTTCTGACCAGGCTCGCGCGCGGCTTCGCAGCGCGTTCCGCGGTCAAGCCGCCTCTGGCCGCCGCGTCGTCGACGGGATGGCCGCGGCCGGGTCGGGCAAAGGGACGTTCCGCAGCGCTGCGGCGCACCCGGCCCTGCGGCCTGCGCCGCGATTGGCGCGCCGGAGGTCGCCGGCTACCATCGGCGGCACTTCATCCGCAGGAACCGGGACATGGAAACGAACGAACTCCACCGCGGCCGGCTGATCGACCACCTGCAACTGGTGGTCCGCGACCTCGACGCCAGCCGCCGCTTCTACGAGGCCGTGCTCGGCGCACTGGACATCCCGATGGGCGGCAGCGGCGAGGGCTGGTTCTGGGCCGACGAACTGTTCGTGTCGACCGCCGACAGCGAGGCGGCGCAGGGCGACCTGACCGGGCGCCACCATTTCGCCCTGCAGGCCCGCGACCGGGCGGCGGTGGATGCCTTCCATGCCGCCGCGCTCGCCCATGGCGGTCGCGACAACGGCGCGCCCGGCGAGCGGCCCTACCACCCGGGCTATTACGCCGCGTTCGTGCTCGATCCCGACGGCAACAACATCGAGGCGGTCTTCCACGGCCCCGCCCAGCGCAGCGCGGACTCGGTGCACATCCGTTTCGACGCGTGAGCCGCCCTCAGGGCGGCAGTGCGCAGGTGGAATCGACCAGGATCCTCGTCACCCGCGCGAACTCTTCCTGCAGCGCGGGTTTGTCCGCGCCGCGGGCATGCCGCCAGCCGGATTCGATCTCGCGCTGGCGGCGTTTCCAGCCGTCGCAGGCGTCGCGGTCGCCGATACGCGCGCAGACGTCGTACTTGTTCTCGCAGGCGGCGCCGACGCCGGCGGTGTCCAGGCGCACGCAACGCGGCTTGGGCGACCAGTCCTCGCTCACGTAGCTGTCGTTGTCCCAGGTTTCACACTGGTAGATCGGTGGCGGCGGCAGGCGTTCGCTGTCCGCGAGTTGCGCCGGTTCCGGGAGATCGGGGCGCTCGGGACCGGTGATCGGTTCGTCCTGCGGTCCGGCGACCTGGATGAAGTTCGACAGCGGCGGCGGCGTGTAGGCCGGTTCCTCGACCACCGTCAGGCCTCCGGGGATGCCTGCCGGCGGCGGTCGAGAGGGCAGTGCGTCGACCTTGCGGATCTCCTGCCGGCTGCCGGCGGGACAGGGCGTGCCGTTCTGGATCGTGACCTCGCCGCTGGCCGCCGTGCAGCGGTAGATGGTGCCGGCGTCGTCCTGTGCCAACGCCAGCGTCGCGCCGAGGAGCAGCAGGAGGCAGGCCGCCATCCGCCCCGGGCGCATCAGCCTGTCCCGCAGTCTGCAGCGAGGCGCGCGTTGATGCCGCGTTCCTCGGTGCGCAGGCGGTTGCGTTCGGTCTCCTGCGCGTTGAAGAAGCGCCGGCGGATCTCTTCCCGGCGATCGACCAGGCGCGCGCAGACCTCGCCCTGCGGCAGGGCATGGCAGGTGTCGCGGACCCAGGTGCCCGGCCCGCCGAGGCCGCCGTAACCTGGACGGTCGGGCCGACCGGGCCGACCGGGGCCGGCCGTCGGTGGATCCGGGCGCGGCGTGGGCGCGCCGACGCGCCCGCCGAGGGGACGGTCGGCGTAGTACCGGGACAGCGCGCCGCTCTCCGCCTCAGGTGGACGGCCGGGCCCGTGGCCACTGCGGTAGCCGAGCGTCCACAGGGGCACCCAGCGCGGGTTGCCGTGGCCATCGTCGCTGGTGTACCGCTCACCATCGGGCGTGGTGCACTCGTACATCGGCTGTGGCGTACGTACGACCACCACCTGCGGGCGGGGCGGCGGGTCGTCGGCAGGAAGCTGCTCTTCGGCACGCGGAGGTGGCGTAGGCCTGTCGGCCGGCCGCTGCAACGTCATCACCTGCTCCGACGAACCCCGCGGGCACGGAACGTCGCCCAGGGTGACGTGGCCCTGCGTGTCGGTGCACCGGTAAACGGTCACAGGCTCCGCCGCGCGTACGCTCACGGCAGCGAGCAGCGAGGTCAGCAAGACGGCGGGAAGACGCGGACGCATGCCTCATCTTGCCGCCGCGGGCGCGATGGGGCAAACCGCGGGGACCTCCGGTCAGGGCCGGTTCAATCCCCCGCGCAGGTCGGCCACGTTGCGTCGACGCTCAGGCGGCGTCGAGCGCCGAAGCCATGCCCTGGGTGTCGCGCAGCATCCGCGCGATCGCGGCCGCGGCGTCGCGGCCTTCCTGCACCGCGGTCACCACCAGGTCGGCGCCGCGCACGCAGTCGCCGCCGGCGAACAGGCGCGGGTGCGCGGTCTGGTAGGGCAGGCGGTCGCCGCCACCGGCGATGATGCGGCCGTTCTCCCGCGCCTGCACCCCCGAGTTCGCAAGCCAGTCGGGGAGCCGGGGCGAGAAGCCGAAGGCGATGATCACCACGTCCGCGTCGATCACCGATTCGCTGCCCGGGATGGCCACCGCGCTGCGGCGGCCGTTCGCATCCGGCTCGCCCAGCCGTGTCTCGACCATGCGCACGCCGGAGGCCTGCTTGCCGTCCGCCGCCTCGATCGCCAGCGGCTGGCGGTTGAACAGGAAGCGCACGCCTTCCTCGCGCGCGTTCGCCACCTCGCGCGCCGAGCCCGGCATGTTGGCCTCGTCGCGGCGGTAGGCGCAGGTGACGCTGGTCGCGCCGAGGCGGATCGCCGAACGCACGCAGTCCATGCCGGTATCGCCGCCGCCGAGCACCACCACGCGCTTGCCGGCCAGGTCGGGCAGCACCAGCCGGTCTTCCCAGCCCGCGATCGGCCGGCCCTGCGGTTCGCGTCCGGTGACGATCCGTCCGTTCTGCACCAGGAACGGCAACGCCGGCAGCACGCCGGCGAGGTCCTGCCCCGACAGGCCGCCATCCGTATAGCGATACGCACCAAGCCCGAGGAACACGGCGTCGTAATCCGACAGCAGGGTGCCCAGCGACACGTCGCGGCCGATCTCGACCCCGAGCCTGAAGCGCACGCCCATTTCCTCCAGCACGTCGCGCCGGGTCGCGATCACCGACTTGTCGAGCTTGAAGCTGGGGATGCCGAACTGCATCAGGCCGCCGATCTGCTCGTAGCGGTCGAACACCGTGGCGGCGATGCCCGCGCGCGCGAGGCGGTCGGCGCAGGCGAGCCCCGCGGGGCCGGCGCCGACCACGGCGACGCGGCGGCCGGTGGCCACGACCTTGGACAGATCAGGCCGCCAGCCCTGCTCGAACGCGGTGTCGACGATGTACTTCTCGACCGCGCCGATGGTCACCGCGCCGAAGCCGGCGTCGAGGGTGCACGCGCCTTCGCACAGGCGGTCCTGCGGGCACACCCGGCCGCACATCTCCGGCAGCGGATTGGTCTCGTGGCACAGCGCCGCCGCCTCGAGGATGCGGCCTTCCTCCACCAGCTGCAGCCAGTTGGGGATGTAGTTGTGCACCGGGCACTTGGCCTCGCAGTACGGGTTGCCGCAGTCCAGGCAGCGCCCGGACTGGTACGCGGCCTCGGGCTGCCCGAACTTGCCGTACAGCTCGTTCCAGTCGCCCTCGGTGCGCAGCTGCAACGGCACCTTGCGCGGCATCTCGCGCGGGATGTCGAGGAACTGGAAGACTTTTTTCTTGCTCATGCGAGGGGATTCGGGATTCGGGATTGGGGATTCGGAACGGCGTGGCGGCAACGCCTGTGCGCCACCGCAGGAATTCTGGATCCGCGTTTTCGAATCCCGAATCCCGAATCCCCAATCCCGGCTCTCATGCCGCCCTCCGCAGCTCGTTCGCCAGCGCCTCGAGGCTCGCGGCCTTGGGTTTGACCAGCCAGAACTTGCCGACGAAGTCGCGGAACTCGTCGATGATGCGCGCGCTCCAGGCGCTGCCGGTGAGCGAGGCGTGCGCTTCCAGCAGGTCGGTCAGGTGCTGGCGGTAGTTGTCGAAGCCTTCGGGCGAGATGCGCACGATGTCGATCAGCTCGTGGTTGTAGCGGTCGACGAAGTCGCGGTCGAGGTCGAGCACGTAGGCCAGGCCGCCGGTGAAGCCGGCGCCGAAGTTCAGACCGGTGCGACCGAGCACGACCACGGTGCCGCCGGTCATGTACTCGCAGCAATGATCGCCGGCGCCTTCCACCACCGCGACCGCGCCGGAGTTGCGCACCGCGAAGCGCTCGCCTGCGCGGCCGGCCGCGTACAGTTCGCCGCCGGTGGCACCGTACAGGCAGGTGTTGCCGAGGATCGGCGCATGCCGCGATTCGAACACGCTGGCGCGTGGCGGCGACAGCACGATGCAGCCGCCGGCCATGCCCTTGCCGACGTAGTCGTTGGCCTCGCCCTCGAGGTGCAGGTGAAGGCCGCCGGCGTTGAGCGCGCCGAAGCTCTGCCCGGCGCTGCCGGCCAGGCGCAGCGTGAGCGGGCGATCGGCCATGCCGGTATTGCCGTGATGCTGCGCGATCAGCCCCGACAGGCGGGTGCCGATGCTGCGGTCGGTGTTGCGCACGGCATACGCGTACTCGCCGCCTTCACCGCGCTCGATCACGCCGGTCAGTTCGGCATCGAGCCTCGCCGCGAGGCCGTCGGGTGGCGTCTGCAGCGCCGGCGCGCCGCAATACGCCGCGGGCTGCGAGGGATCGCTCGCGAGCAAGCGCGACAGGTCGATGTCGACCTCTTCGCGGGTCTGGCGCAGGTGCTGTTCGAGCAGGTCGGTGCGGCCGACGATCTCCTCCAGCGAGCGCGCGCCGAGCGATGCCAGCAGTTCGCGCACGTCCTCGGCGATGTTGCGGAAGAAGTTCTCGACGCGCTCGGGCAGCCCGGTGAAGTGCGCCGAGCGCAGGCGCTCGTCCTGGGTGGCCACGCCGGTGGCGCAGTTGTTGAGGTGGCAGATGCGCAGGTACTTGCAGCCCAGCGCGATCATCGGCGCGGTACCGAAGCCGAAGCTGTCGGCGCCGAGCATCGCCGCCTTGACCACGTCGAGCCCGGTCTTGAGACCGCCGTCGGTCTGCAGCAGCACCCGTTCGCGCAGCTCGTTGGCCTGCAGCGCCTGGCGCGCCTCCGACAGGCCCAGTTCCCAGGGCACGCCGGCGTAGCGGATCGAACCGAGCGGGCTGGCGCCGGTGCCGCCGTCGTGGCCGGAGATGGTGATCAGGTCGGCGCCGGCCTTGACCACGCCGGCCGCGATCGTGCCCACGCCCGCGTGCGCGACGAGCTTGACCGAGATCAGCGCCGTCGGGTTGACCTGGCGCAGGTCGAAGATCAGCTGCGCGAGATCCTCGATGGAATAGATGTCGTGGTGCGGCGGCGGCGAGATCAGGCCGATGCCGGGCTTGGCATAGCGCAGGCGCGCGATCAGCGGGTTGACCTTGCTGCCGGGCAACTGACCGCCCTCGCCGGGCTTGGCGCCCTGCGCGACCTTGATCTGCAGCACCTCGGCATTGATCAGGTACTCGGGCGTGACGCCGAAGCGGCCCGACGCGATCTGCTTGATCTTGCTCCGCTTCTCGGTGCCGTAGCGCGCGGGATCTTCCCCGCCTTCGCCGGAGTTGCTGCGGCCGCCGAGGCGGTTCATGGCGATGGCGAGCGCCTCGTGCGCCTCGGGCGACAGCGCGCCCAGGCTCATGGCCGCGGAATCGAAGCGCTTGACGATCGACGACACCGGTTCGACCTCGTCGAGCGCCAGCGGCGCGCCGAGCGGCTTGAGCCGCAGCAGGTCGCGCAGCGCCGCGGGAGGACGGCCGTCCACGTGCCCGGAATAGACCTTCCAGTCCTCGCGCTCGCCGGTGAGCACCGCGCGCTGCAGGCTGGTCACCACGTCCGGGTTGTACTGGTGGTACTCGCCGCCGTGCACGTAACGCATGAGTCCGCCCGGCTCGGGCAGGGCGTTGTCGTCCCAGCCGTGCTCGGCCAGCGCCCAGGCATCGTTCTCCAGCCGCGCGAAACCGGCGCCGCGGATGCGCGAGGGCGTGCCCTCGAAGCACAGCGAGACCACGTCCTCGTCGAGGCCGACGATCTCGAACAGCTGCGCGCCGCGGTAGCTGGCGATGCTGCCGATGCCCATCTTCGACAGGATCTTGAGCAGGCCCTTCTTGATCCCGCGACGATAGCTGCGCCCGACCTGCAGCGGCTCGTTGCTGGTCTTGCCGCCCAGCAGGCCGCGGCGCGCGAGCGCGGCCAGGGTCTGGTAGGCGAGGAACGGGTAGACCGCGGTCGCGCCGAAGCCGATCAGGCAGGCGAAATGGTGCGGATCGCGCGCGGTGCCGGTCTCGACGATCAGGTTGGCGTCGCAGCGCAGGCCCTTGCGCACCAGGTGCAGGTGCACCGCGCCGGTGGCGAGCAGTGCGTGCACGGCGGCGTGGCCGCGACGCGGGCGGCGATCGCTGAGGATCAGCAGTTCGACGCCCTCGCGCACCGCCGCCTCGGCCTCGGCGCAGATGCGAAGCAGCGCGTCGCGCAGCGAGGTGCGCTGGTCGAAGTACAGGTCGATGTAGCGGTGCGCCGATTCGAACCGCGGCAGCGCCAGCAGCTGGTGCAGCTTGCGCTGCGACAGCACCGGTGAGTTGAGCATCACGTGGTGGACGTTCTCGGCCTGGTCCAGGAACAGGTTGCCCTCGCGCCCGATCTGGGTGGAGAGCGTCATCACGCACTCCTCGCGCAGCGGGTCGATCGGCGGGTTGGTGACCTGCGCGAACGCCTCGCGGAAGCAATCGTAGAGCGGACGCACGCGCTGGCTGATCGCCGCCATCGGCACGTCGTCGCCCATCGAGCCGATGCCTTCCTGCTCGGTTTCTGCGAGCGGGCGCAGCACCGCTTCCTGCTCCTCGCGCGAGAGCTGGAACAGCTTCTGGAAGGCGAGCAGCGTTTCCGGGGTGAACGGCGCGTCGGTCAGCGCCGGGTCGATCAGCTCGGTATGCAGCCAGCTCATGCCGCGCTTGAGCCATTGCTTGTACGGCGCGCGCGCGCGGTTGAGGTCGTCGATCGCGTCGTTGTCGAGCAGGCGCCCTGCCTCGAGGTCGACCGCGATCATCTCGCCGGGGCCGAGCTTGCCCTTGGCCACCACGTCCTCCGGCGGCAGCTCCCATACGCCGGCCTCGGAGGCGATCACGAACACGCCGTCCTTCGACAGCGTCCAGCGCGCCGGGCGCAGGCCGTTGCGGTCGAGGGTGCAGGCGGCGAAGCGGCCGTCGCACATCACCACGCCGGCCGGTCCGTCCCAGGGCTCGGAATTGATCGAGTAGTACTCGTAGAACGCCGCGAGGTCGGTGTCCTTGTATTCCAGCGACTGCGTCGCCGGCGGGATCAGGATGCGCATCGCCTGGGGCAGGTCCATGCCGCCGAGCAGCAGCCATTCGAGCATGTTGTCGAGCGACTGCGAATCCGAGCCGTGCATGGTCACGGTCGACTCGAATTCGGACACGTCCAGCAGCGGCGAACGCCACACCTGCTTGCGCGCCTGCGCCCAGCGCCGGTTGCCCTCGATGCTGTTGATCTCGCCGTTGTGCGCCAGGCGCCGGAACGGGTGCGCCAGCGGCCAGCGTGGCAGGGTGTTGGTGGAGAAGCGCTGGTGGAAGACCACCGCACGCGCCGCGAGCTCCGGATGCGACAGGTCGGGGAACAGCTGCCGCAGGTGGCTGGGCAGCACCATGCCCTTGTAGCCGAGCAGGCGCGGCGACAGGCCGACGACGTAGAAGTCGGCCTCGTCGCGCAGCGCTTCCTCGCAGCGGCGGCGGGCGAGGAACAGCACGCGCTCGAGCGCATCGGCATCGGCCTCGTCGCTTTCCACGAACGCCTGCTCGATGCGCGGCACCGAAGAGCGCGCGAGCTTGCCGCAGGCGGCCAGGTCGAGCGGCACCGCGCGCCAGCCGGCGACGCGCACGCCGACGCGTTGCAACTGTGCGGCCAGTTGCGCGCGGCAGCGCGCGGCGGCGTCGCCGTCGTGTGGCAGGAAGACCATGCCGGCCGCGACCGGCCCGTCGTGCAGGGGGAAGCCGGCCTCGCGTGCGAGCGTGCGCACGAAGCCTTCCGCGCCGTGGATCAGCACGCCGCAGCCGTCGCCCGAGAGGCCGTCGGCGGCGACGCCGCCACGATGCGCCATCCGCGCCAGCGCTTCGAGCGCGATATCCACGATCGCACGCTCCGGCGTGCCCTCGATCTTCGCGATCAGGCCGAATCCGCAGCTGTCGTGTTCATCGCGGGGGTCATGGAGCCCCCGACCCGGGAGTGCCCGCATCGTCGTCGTCGTCGTTGGTGTGAGGGTCGCGTGGGAATCGGAGCCGGGCGCGGTCGAACA